>CAVOSA010000030.1:0-138884 GCA_963698735.1 uncultured Gammaproteobacteria bacterium
GTGGCCATCAACCTGTCGCTCAAGGAGCTGAACCAGGCCAGCTTCATTCCGCGCTGCCGGTCGGTGTTCGAGCGGTACAAGGTCCCTGCCTCCTGCGTCGAACTCGAGATCACCGAGACGACGCTCATGCTCGACGCCGAGCGCACGCTGCCGCTGCTCGACGAACTGCGGTCCATGGGAATCCACCTGTCGATCGACGACTTCGGCACCGGCTATTCGAGCCTGAGTGCCCTGCAGCAGTTTCCCATCAGCACCCTGAAGATCGACCGTTCGTTCGTGACCAACGCCGCGACCGACCCGGACGACGCCACGATCGTCCGCACCATCATCGAGATGGGACGCAGCCTCGGCCTGCAGGTCATCGCCGAAGGCGTGGAGACCGAAGAGCAGCGCTATTTCCTGCTGCACAGCGGCTGCCAGCTGGGCCAGGGCCGCTTGTTCGGTGAGCCGATTTCGAGCACCGCTTTCCTGGAACTGCTGTTGCGACAGGCCACCGGCGAGCACCCGATCCTGAAGATGCCCGGTTGACCGGCGCGGCGGGCGTGACAGTCCATGGGTGAATCCAACGGAGGTCGGGGCGAGAACTGTCGGGAAGTCGCTGGTTGCGACCGTCGCTAGACCCGTTCTTTCCCTGACGTCGCCGCCCCGCAACATGTATTCGATCAAGGCCGTCTCGCAGGCCACGGGCCTCACCGTGGAGACGCTCCGCGCCTGGGAGCGACGCTATCGCGTGGTAGTGCCACAGCGGGACGAACTCGGGCGACGCGTCTACCGGCCCGAAGACGTCCTGCACCTGCGACGCCTGCGGGAGGCCACCGAGCGCGGCCACCCGATCGGCCGGCTCGCCCGGATGGACGAGCCGGGTCTCGTCGATCTGCTCCGCGAACCGGCAGCACACACCGCACCGGTCTCTGCTCCATCTGCGTTTGCGCAGCGGATTCTCGCTGCAGCCGAGCGCTACTCCGCCGCCGATTGCGAGCAGGTGCTGACGCTGGCGATCTCACTGCTCACACCCGCGCAGTTGATCGACGAAGTGCTCGAGCCCTTGCTGCGCGAAGTCGGCGAGCGCTGGCACTCCGGCCAGTTCTCCATCGCGCAGGAGCGCATGGTGTCGAGCAGCGTGCGGAAGCACATCGGCCTGATCGTCGAGACCTACGGCCGCACCGCCCGCCGCGGTTCGATCGTGTTCGCGACGCTGCCGGGCGAGCGACACGAACTCGGCCTGCTGATGTCGGCAATGATCTGTGCGAGTCACGGCTGCAAGGTGCATTACCTCGGCGCGGACCTGCCGCCCGAAGAGATTGCCGTCTACGCCCGGCAAGTGGACGCGGCGCTGGTCGCGATCAGCGTGGTCCTGCTGGACGGGTTGCCGGCACTGCCGGCGCAGCTGGCGACGATGCGCGCAGTGCTGGGACCCGACGTACCGATCTGGGTCGGGGGCCAGGGCGCGCTAGGCCTGGACGAAGCGGTGCTGCCGGAGGGTTGCCTCATCATCGGGGATCGCGCCGAGCTCGAGCAGCGGCTGGACATCCTGCCCCGCTGAATTTCTTGCCTGCGCGTCGCGTGGCTGTGCCGGGCGGGCTCGCCTGGCTAGTTCGCCGGCAACGCCGCTGCCGCCGCCTGCACGCGCGCGGTGATGTCCTGCACTACCTGCGCATTGGCGCGCTCGAATGCAGCCACGACGGCGCCCAGCCGATTATCCGACGCGGGCACCGTGGCCTCGCTGACGAAGCTCGTGACGCGCACTCCGCGACGCGCATCGACGAGACTCGCCTGCGCCTGTACGTGCACGACCGGGGCCGGACCCGCGGACGCATCGCTGCCCGGGCTAACCGCTTCGAAACGCCGCAGTTCGACGTCGAGCAGCAGCTCCGCCGGTACCCGCGCCGGTGCCGCAAACACGGCAGCAAACTGCCCTCCGCTCGTCAGCGCGCCGACGAGATTCCCCTGCAGCATCTGCGGCGCGGCCTCGGCCCAACGCGCGCCCGAGTAGTAATCGAAGCGGCTGCCGGCCGCGAGTACTGCTATGCGATCGGTATCCAGCGCCGCCGCCGCTCGCGGTCGTGCGACAGCCAATGCCAGCGGAACAGCTGCGGTGGTTGCGGCAACACCTCCCGCGGCGGATGCCGCCGGCATCTGACCGGGTTCTGCCTGCATGACCAGCCGAAAGGTTTCCGGTGCCGGCACGTCCGACTTGAGCAGGTTGTCCGCGCACCCAGCGACGAGCGCCAGCACCGACGACGCACACGTCAGCAGCGCGAACCGGACCGTCCTCGTCGTCATCGGGGAATCTCCACACCACCCGCCTGGGGCTCGAACAACACGCTCGAAGGTCTTTCGCGCAACGTTCGCGCGAGTTCTCGCACTTCATTGCTCGCGGCGCGCGCGTCGATCATGAGCTGCTGCAGCTCGGCAACGCTCGCGCCCGCCGTCCTGCCGAGGCCGCCTTCGTTCGCGTTCAGCAATCGATCCAGTCCGTCGGCCGTTCGTGCCAGCTTGTCGGATGCGATACGGGCACTCGCGAGCGTCGCCTCCAAGTCTGGCTGGGCCTTACTCAAGGTCTGGTTCAACCTGTTCGTCAGCTCGAGCGTCGAACTGGAGATGCCGCGCAGTTCCGCGGCGAGAGCGCGCGCCTCCGCCATCGTGGCGGGCAGATCAGCCGAAGCGCGCTCGATGTTCGTTATCGTCTGGCCGACCGAGCGCACGTTGTCATCGGACAGTACACGCTCGATGCGCCCGAGCACGGCCGTGGCCTGCCCGAGAATCTCCGGCAGCCGCTCGGCCGAGGCTTCGATCGTGCCCTTGCGCGATGGTATGACCGGGTGCTTCGTGCCCTGTGCCAGCGGACGAGACGCGGGTACGTTGGGATCCTGCTGCAGATCGATGTAGAGCAGGCCGGTGAGACCGAGCAGGCCGAGCTTCGCCAGGGTGCCGCCCGAAATTGGCGCGGTGGAATCAATTTCCGCCTGCACCTTGACCCGGCCAGCATCCTGCTTGTCGACGTTAAGTGAAGTCACGCGTCCGACGTCGACGCCGAGATATCGCACCGGGCTGCCCTTGGAGAGGCCGCTCACCGTGCCCTGGAAGTAGATTTCGTAGGTCTGGTAGTCCCGGCGATCGCCACGGCCGGAGTACCACCAGATGAAAGCCACCGCCGCTGCGATGCACGCCAGCGCGAACAGTGCGAGCGTGGCGTACCTTGCGTCACGTTCCATGCGCGCTGCCCCCGGCGCCGTGCCCGATCACCCGGCCACGCGCACCGTGGAAGTATTCCTGGATCCACGGATGTTCGTTGCGGACGATGCCGTCCAGCGTATCGACGATGACTTTGCGGTCCACGAGCACGGCGACACGATCACATGTCCGCGCGAGGGTGTCCAGATCGTGGGTCACCATCACCACCGTGAGGCCGAGCGTGCGCCGCAGGTACAGCACCAGGTCGTCGAAAGCGGTGGCGGCAATGGGATCGAGGCCGGCGGTCGGCTCGTCGAGAAACAGCAGCACCGGGTCAAGCGCGAGCGCGCGCGCCAGCGCGGCCCGCTTGATCATGCCGCCCGACAGTTGCGCGGGAAACTTGGCCCCCGCCTCCACCGGCAACCCGACCATGCGCAGCCGCAACTCGGCCAGGCTTTGCAGCGTGGCCTCTTCGAGATCGAGCGACTCCACCATCGGCAGGATGATGTTCTCCGTCACGGTCAGCGACGTGAACAGCGCGCCATGCTGGAAGGTGACGCCGTAGCGGCGCTTTACTTCCCGCAGTTCGGTGTCCGACATGCGGGTGATGTCGCGGCCCTCGAGCTCGACGATTCCTTGGTCCGGTCTGCGCAATCCCAGCATCGTCTTCAGCAGCACCGACTTGCCACTGCCGGAACCGCCGACGATGCCGAACACCTCGCCCGCGTGGACATCGAAGGAAACGCCGTCGTGCACGGTCTGCGTGCCGAACCGGTTCACGACGTCGCGCACCGCGACGATGATTTCAGGCGTGGCGGGCATCAGAAGTCGATCTCGAGGAAGAAGATGGCGAACAGCGCGTCGGCGAAGATCACCAGGAAGATCGACTGCACGACCGCGACGGTCGTGAGCCGCCCGAGTTCGCGCGACGAGTCGCGCACCTGCAGGCCGCGCAGCGTGCCGGTGAGGCCGATCAGCATACCGAACACCGGCGCCTTGACCAGGCCCGCCCAGAACGTGGTCGGCCCGATCGCTTCGTCGAGACGCGTGAAGAACTGCGGCCACGGCAGGTCGATCAGGTAGCGCGTGAGCATGGCGCCGCCGAGCAGGCCCATGAAGTCCGCGACGATGGTGAGCAGCGGCAGCGCAATGACCAGCCCCAGGATGCGCGGCAGCACCAGTACCTCGTACGGATCGATGCCCATCGATTCCAGCGCGTCGACTTCGTCGTTCAACTTCATGACGCCGAGCTCGGCCGCATAGGCGCTGCCGGTGCGGCCCGCCACCATGATCGCCGTAAGCAGCACGCCAAGCTCGCGCAGCACGCCAATGGCGACGATGTCCACAGTGAAGATCTCGCCGCCGTACGGGCGCAACTGTTGCGCACCGATGTACGCCGAGATCACGCTGATCAGGAACGCGATGACGGCGACCACCGGCACGGCCTGGTAGCCGGTCTCGTAGGCGTGGCGCACGATGGACGGAATGCGCAACCGCTTCCAGGACGTCCAGGCGGTGCCAGCCGTGGTAATGAGCTTGCCGCCGTAGGTGAGCGCTTCGTACCAGCTCTCGCCACGAGTCTCGAGCGCGCGACCCATGCGGACGAGCGCCGGTGATTCCTGCTCCATCGCTGCGGCCGCCGGGGTCCGTGCGCTCGCGCCCTGCAGCAGCTCGTCGAGGTAGGTGAAATGGCTGGGCAACGGGCCCTGGATTTCCGGAGCCATCGCGGTGTCAGCGAAGGCGCGCTTCAACACCCATGCCGGTCCGATATCGAAGCGGCCGGCGGAACTCAGGTCAATGCTGCGCGCACCGGCTTTCGCCCAGGCGAGCAGCGACGCTTCCAGCGCGCCGAGGTCCGTGGTACGACAGTCTCCCGCCAGGCGCAGGTTCCCGTCGCCGGCGTCGACTTGAGCGTGAAATTCGGCAGGGCTCGGCATGAGGGACGGCTATCCGGCACTGGGCGGCCGGCTTGAGCTTCTTGCGGGTCTCACGGGTCAGGATTGACTCGCTGGAATGCTAGCATCGGCGTATCAGCAGCGTGAGGCCCGATGGCGCACGACTTCCTCAGCCAGATCCTGATCCTGCTCGCGGGCTCCCTGCTCGTCCTGAGCCTGGTGCGGCGCTTCAAGCTGCCGCCGATCATCGGGTATCTCGTCGTCGGCATGGTGCTTGGGCCGCACGCGCTCGCGCTCGTGCCGAGCGACGCCTCGGTGCAGCTGCTCGCCGAGATCGGCGTCGTCTTCCTGGTGTTCACGCTGGGCCTCGAGTTCTCGCTGGCACGCATGGTCACCATGAAGTCCGAGGTGCTCGGCATCGGCGGCCTGCAGATGCTGCTCTGCGGCCTCGCGTTCGGCGGCATGGCCGTGGCCGTCGGAGTCGGGACCGGCGCTGCGATCGTCATTGGCGGCGCGCTGGCGATGTCCTCCACGGCGATCGTGCTGCGCCAGCTTGGCGACCAGATGGAACTGGCGCGCACGCATTCGCGCCTCGCGGTCGGCATCCTGCTGTTCCAGGACCTGGCGTTTGCGCCGCTGCTGGCGCTGGCCACCGCGCTCAGCGTGACGGGCGAGGTACCTGGGCCGTTGTGGCTGCTGGGCATGGCAGCGCGCGGCCTCATCGCGCTGGTGGTGGTGCTTGTGGTCGGCCGCTGGCTGCTGCGGCCGCTGTTCCGCGAAATCTCCCGCCACCGCAGCACCGAGACGTTCACGCTGACGGTGTTGTTCGTGGCGCTGCTCGCGGCCTGGGGCACGGACCAGCTGGGCCTGTCGATGGCTCTCGGCGGGTTCCTCGCGGGCATGCTGCTGGCCGGGACCGAGTTCAAGCACCAGACCGAAGCGGTGATCAAGCCGTTCCAGGACATCCTGCTGGGGCTGTTCTTCGTCTCGGTCGGGATGCTGCTCGACCTGCGGCTGCTGCTTGCGCAGCTGCCGCTCGTGCTGCTGTTCGTCGGTGTCCTGCTGCTCACCAAGGCCGTCATCGTGACGCTCATCGTCCGGCAGTTCGTGCCGAACACCCGCAAGGCGTTGCGTACCGGCATCACGGTCAGCATGGGAGGCGAGCTCGGATTTGCACTGCTCACGCTGCTGCTGCGCGGCGACGCCGTCGAGGACCGCATCGTGCAGGCATTGCTGACGGCGGTGGCGCTCAGCATGCTGCTCGGGCCGCTGTTCGTGCGCTACAACGGGCGCATCGCCGACCGTATCCTGCGGCGGCCGCCGGTCGAGCCGTCGAACCTGGCGCTGGAAACGACGGCAACCCGCGAGATCGCCAGCCGGGCGCACGTCATCGTGTGCGGCTTCGGTCGCGTCGGACAGAACCTCGCGCGCGTACTCGAGCGCCGCGGGTTCGAGTTCATCGCCCTCGATTTCGACCCTTTCCGCGTGCGCGACGCCCGCCTCGCGGGCGACTCCGTGGTGTACGGCGATGCGACCCATCCCGAGGTGCTGCGCTCGCTCGGTCTCGACCAGGCGTCGGTGGTGGTGATTTCCTTCGACGAGCCGGAGACCGCCATCCGGATCGTGCGCGCCGTACGCCGCCTGCGGGCAGACGTGCCGGTCCTGGTACGCACCGAGGACGACAAGCCGCTCGAGGCGCTGCAGGCCGCGGGCGCCACGGAGGTCGTACCCGGTATCTTCGAGACCAGCCTGGCGCTGGTCTCGCACGTGCTGCTGTTCCTGCGTGTTCCGGCGGCCGAAGTGCTCGAGACAACCGAGGAAATCCGTCACGAACGTTACGCGATCCTGCGCAGCGTGTTCAGGCGGCGGGAAAATCCGGTCGTCGAGGACATGAGCGAGGAACGGCAGAACCGGCAGCAGTTGTACACGGTCGTGCTGCCGCCCGGGGCCCGCGCGATCGGCCAGACCATCCGCGACCTCGGGCTGGAGCGCGGTCGCGTGACGGTGAGCGCGATTCGACGCGAAGGCATCACGGGCCGCGACCCCGACCCGGAGACGCGGCTCAAGATCGGCGACGTGCTCGTGCTTTGGGGACTGCCCGAGGACCTGCAGCGGGCGGAAAGCCGGCTGCTGATGGGTTAGTTGCCCCGCCGCAGCGGGTAAGGGCCGGATTGAGGGCCTAGCGGTCGGCCTGCAGGTGCGCCTCGACCAGCCACAGGCTCTTGTCGGCGTCGCGTGAAACGCCCGTGAACAGGTCGCTCGTGTCCGCATCACCGGCCTTGCCGGTCTCGTCGATGGCCTTGCGGACGTTCTTGCCGAATTTGGCGAGCCCGCCGGCCAGCGCCTCGAGGTGAGCGCGGCCCTCCGTCAGTTCCAACGGGTACGCCTGCAGCTTCGAGCGGCCGGCGACGGCCTGGATCGTTCCCTCGGCCACGCCACCCAACGCCGTGATGCGCTCCGCCATGTCGTCGACGTGGCCGCCAAGGTCGCTTGCGATCTTGTCGAACAGTTCATGCAGGGCGATGAAATTCGGGCCCTTCACGTTCCAGTGGGCCTGCCTGGCCTGGAACTGCAGGTCGATCGCGTCCGCGAGGCGAGCATTCAGGACCCCTACCACCTTGGAACGGGTCTTGACGGACAGATCGTTGCGGGTCGGGTGCATGGCAGTTCCTCTGATGCAGATGATCCAGTACTGGACCTGTTTCGAACGGTAGGCATTGTCGGATCCCCCTCGGGCGGAACCAACAGAACCTGCCAATCCCGCTGATCGCCAGGGACGATCGGCACGTTAAACATTTGTTTACAGTTTGACACTGTGTCAATCTCATATCACGATGTCAGCCATGACGTACATCACCGAACGCCGCCAGGAAGAAAAGGACCGCCGCCGGGCAGAGATTGTCGATGCGGCGGAAGCGCTCTATGCCGAGACCGGCTGGGACGCCGTCACGATGGACCAGGTGGCCCGTCGAGCGCGCTTGAGCCGCGCGCTGCTCTACGTCTACTTCAAGGACCGGAGCGACCTGCACATGGCGCTGGTCGAGCGTTCGCTCGATGCGCTGCGCGAGCGCTTCGTCGCGGCACAGGCAGGCCACGCCAAGGGCATCGCACAGGTCGAGGCCATCGGTCGCGCGTACGTGGAGTTCTCTGTCGCGACGCCTCATTACTTCGACGCCTGCGCCCGCTTCCAGGCGCACGCTCACGTCGAATGCGAAGCGGGTATCGCCCATAGCGAAGTGGCCTGCGAGGCGGCCGGTCATCGTGTCCACGAAGTGATCGTCGACTCCCTGAATCGTGGCATCGCCGACGGTTCGATCCGCGCGGACATCGGCGATCCGTACGTCACCGCGCTCACGCTCTGGGCGTTCACGCACGGCATGATCCAGATCGCGTCGACCAAGGGCGGCCAGATCGAGCACGAGGGAACCTCCGTGCAGTCGTTCATCGAGCACGGGCTCGGCCTCGCGCTACGGGCGCTGCGGCCATGAATCGCGCGTTCGCACTGCTGGCGGCAATGGGTGTCGCGGGACTTCTTCCCGCGGCACTGGTGGCCGAGCCTGCGCCGGCAACGCCGACTGCCACCCGCGGCGCCCAGCCGCTGGTCACCATGGAAGAAGGCCTGCAGCAGGTCATCGACGAGGCGCTCGCCGCCAACCTCGAACTTCGCGCGTCGGGAGCCACGGTGCAGCAACGGCTCGCGGCGCTCGACCAGGCCCGCGCCCGCTACCTGCCCGTGATCGATTTTTCGGCGCGCTACAGCGTCGCCGACGGTGGCCGGACCATCGAGTTCCCGGTCGGCGACCTGCTGAACCCCGTCTACGAGACACTCGACCAGATGCTCGTGGCGCAGGGCCAGCCACCGCAGTTTCCGCGCGTGCAGAACGAATCGATCGCTTTCCTGCGCGACCAGGAGCAGGAAACGAAGCTGCTGCTCGAGCAGCCGATCTACGAGCCGCGCATCGGTCCCGTCGTGGATGCAGGCCGCGCCGACGCCGCCCGCGCCGAGGCCGATCTCGGGGCGTTGCGCTCGCAGGTGATCCGCGACGTGAAGCAGGCCTATTACCGCTGGATCGCCGCGCAGCAGGCGGTGGTCGTGCTGGACGCCACGCTCGACGCCACGCGCGAGAACCTGAGGGCCAACGAAAGCCTCTACCGCAACGGCAAAGTCACGCGCGACCTCGTGTATCGCGCCGAGGCGGACGTGCTGGAGGTCGAGCAGGAGCGCCTCGCCACCGCGAGCCGTGTCCGCATCGCGCAGAGCTACGTGAACCTGCTGCGTAACGCACCGTTGGCGCAGCCGCTGCCCAATGCAGCGCTCGACGTCGAGACCATCGAGCGGTTCCGCGCCCGCCTGCTGTCCGTGCTGGCCGGCAGGCAGGTCGATTCGCAGAAGCTGCAGGATCTCGCGACCGAGCGCCGCCTGGAATTGAAAAGCCTCGACGAGGCGATCGCCGTGGGCGAAGCCCGTCAGGATCTCGCGCGGGCAGCATTCAAGCCTTCGCTCGCGTTCGGCGCCGAGGCCGGCATCCAGGGCACGGACTACGGCTTCGACGATGAAGACCGTTACGTGCTGGCGTCGCTCGTGCTGCGCTTCAATGCCTTCCGTGGCGGTGCCGACCAGGCAGCGCTGCGCGAGGCGCGTGCGCTCACCGACGAATTGCGTGCGACGCGCGAGCTGGCCGGCCAGCGCGTGCGGCTGGAAGTGCAGCAGGCGGTCGAGAACTTCGCCGTGGCGGAAGCCTCGCTCGACACCGCGGCCAAGCGCACGGAGGCCGCGATGGGCGCGTTCAGGATCACCAGCCGCAAGCGCGACCTTGGCCAGATCAACCAGGCCGAGTTCATCGACGCGCGGCGCGCCGCAACCGATGCCCAGCTCAACGTGACGAGAGTGCGCGCGGAATACCTCGCGCGCCTCGCCGAACTCGAATTCTCCATCGGCGACGCGCGCCGGGTGGACCAGGAGCGTCTGCGATGAAGCCAGCATGGAAGGTGTTGTTCGCCGTGGCGGCGATGGCTGCGGCGAGCGGCTGCGGCTCGGGCAAGAAACAGGAAGCGGGCGATTCGCCGCCTGCGGCCGTGCGCGCCGTGCCCGTCGAAAGCGTGTCCGTGGCGCACCAGACGCGCGCCGTGGGCGTGCTGGCGCCGCGCGACGAAATCAGGCTCTCGTTCAAAGTCGGCGGCGTCGTGGACGCGGTGCGCGTCGAGTCGGGCGACACGGTCCGCAAGGGCCAGGTACTCGCCGAACTCAAGCGCGCGGAGGTAGATGCCTCGGTGTCGCAGGCGGCCGAAGGCGTCGAGAAGGCCCGCCGCGATCTCGAGCGGGCGAAACAGCTGCGCGCCGACGAGGTCGCAACCGAGGAGCAGGTCCAGGACCTGACCACGGCTTACAACGTCGCGCGCTCGGGTCTCGACTCCGCACGTTTCAACGCTCGCTTCGCACGCATCGAGGCGCCGGCAGACGGCATCGTGTTCGAGCGCATGGTCGAAGGCGGCGAGCTGGTGCAGCCGGGACAACCCGTGGTGGTGCTCGGTTCGACGACCTCCGGCTGGGTCGTGCGTGTCGGTCTCTCCGACCGCGATCTCGTGCGGATGGAAGCGGGCGCTGCGGCAGAAGTGACGTTCGACGCGTTCCCCGGCCGGGTGTTCCCGGGCAAGGTGACCCGCATCGGCGCATCGGCCGATCGCATGACGGGCACCTTCGAAGTCGAGGTCGAAGTCAGTCCGCAGGGGGCGCGGTTCGCGCGCGGGCTCGTCGCCAAGGTGGCCCTGCCGCTCGCACAGCTGCCGGACGTCGCGTCGAGCGCCACGGTCGTGCCCATCACGGCACTGGTCGATGCCGACGGCAAGCGCGCCACCGTCTACGTGCTGGACCGCGAGGCAAGCGTCGCGCGCCGCAAGGATGTCACGCTCGGCCCGATCCTCGGCGAACAGGTTGTCGTGACCGCCGGGCTCGTGACGGGCGAACCGGTGATCACCGACGGCGCGGCCTGGCTCACGGACGGGCGGGCCGTGCGCGTCGTCGCCGACGACCGGGGCTGATCCGTGCGGCTCTGGGAATTCGCCGTCCGGCGCTGGCAGTTCACGCTGCTGCTGTTCGGACTCCTGCTCGGCGTCGGTTACACCTCGCTCAAGAACATCCCGCGTGCGGAGGATCCCGAGTTCCACGCGCCTGTGCCGATCATCGTCGTGGCCTACCCGGGGGCCGATCCGGCGGACATCGAGCGCCTGATCGTGGATCCGATCGAGGACGCCGTCAGCGAACTCGACGACATCAAGCGCATGGACAGCCGCTCGCTCGACGGCGTCGGCATCATCCAGGTCGAATTCCATTGGGACCAGGACCCGGACGAGAAGTACGACGAGGTCGTGCGCGAGGTCAATCGCATCCGTGCCGACCTGCCGCCAGACATCGCCAGTCTCGAAGTGAGGCGCACGGGTTCGGGCCTGGTCAACATCATGCAGGTCGCGCTGGTGAGCGCCGATGCGAGCTACCGCGAACTGGACGCCCTGGGACGCGCGCTCAGCGACGATCTCGAGACGCTGCCCGGCGTGCGGCGCAGCGAAGTGTTCGCGCTGCCTGAGCCGGAAGTGCGCATCGCCGTCGATCTCGAGCGCATGGGGCGCGCCGGCATTTCACTCGGCCAGGTCGAAGCTGCCGTGCGTGGCGAGAACGCCTCGATCCCGGGCGGCTCGGTCGACCTGGGCCTGCGCAAGTTCAACCTCAAGACCTCGGGCAGCTACGACTCGCTCGACGAGATCGGCAACACGGTGGTAGCCAGCCGCAACGGCCGGGTGGTCCGGCTGCGCGACGTCGCCGACGTCACCTGGGACACGAGCGAACAGCAGTACATCGGCCGCTACAACGGCCAGCGCGCGATCTTCGTGGCCGCGAGCGCCAAGGATCGCGTGGACGTCTTCGACGTGCGCTCGGGGCTCGAGGGCAGGCTCGACGCGTTCGAGGCCACGCTGCCGCCCAACGTCAGGCTGGAGCGCGGCTTCGACCAGACTCGCAACGTTGCCCACCGCCTGAACCGGCTCGGCCTGGACTTTGCCATCGCCATCGGCCTGGTCCTGCTCACGTTGATACCGCTCGGCATGCGGGCCGCCGGCGTGGTGATGATCTCGATTCCACTCTCGCTGTCGATCGGCCTGGCAGCGCTCTACTTCTCGGGCTTTTCGCTGAACCAGCTCTCCATTGCCGGATTCGTGCTGGCGCTCGGCCTGCTGGTGGACGATTCGATCGTCGTCGTCGAGAACATCGAACGCTACCTGCGCGCGGGTTACTCGCGCGTCGAGGCCGCGATCGCCGCCACCGACCAGATCGCGCTCGCCGTGGTCGGCTGCACCGCCACGCTGCTGTTCGCCTTCCTGCCGCTGTTGTTCCTGCCTGAAGGCGCCGGCATCTTCATCCGGTCGCTGCCCGCCGCCGTGCTGTTCACGGTCGCCGCGTCACTGCTGGTCGCGTTGACGGTCATCCCGTTCCTCGCGAGCCGCCTCCTCAAGTCGGAAGGGCAGGCGCACACGGGCAACAAGGCGCTGCAGGGGCTGATGCGCGTGATCCACGGCATCTATGGCCCTGCACTGCGCGTCGCGCTCGGCGCACCGAAGCGGACGCTGCTCGCCGCGCTGGCGTTTGTCCTCGCTGCGTTCGGCCTCACGGCGCTGATGGGGTTCAGTCTCTTTCCGAGCGCCGACATCCCGCAGTTCCGGATCGCCATCGAGACGCCGACCGGCGCGAGCCTCGCCGACACGGACCGCGCCATGCGCTTCATCGAGGCCGAGCTGCAGAAGCGCGACGAGGTGAAGCACGTCTTCGCCAACGTGGGCCGCGGCAATCCACGCGTCTACTACAACATTTTCCCGGAAGAGAAAAAGGCGAACGTCGGCGAGGTCTTCGTCGAACTCAAGCAGTACGATCCACGCGCCACCCCGCGCCTGCTCGAGGAGTTGCGGCAGACGTTCGCGAACTACCCTGGCGCACGGATCATCGTCGAGAGCTATCGCAACGGCCCGCCGATCAATGCGCCGATCGAGATCGCCATCGTGGGCCCGGACCTCGACGAGCTGCAGAAGCTCGCGAACCAGGCCGAGGAAATCATGGTGGCGACGCCCGGCACGCGCAACGTCGACAACCCGGCGCGCCGGTTGCGCACGGACCTCGACCTGCGCATCGATTCCGATAAGGCCGCGCTGTTCGGTGTCGCGCCGGTCGAGGTGGACCGCACGGTTCGCGCGGCGGTTGCAGGCCTCACCGTCGGCAGGTTCCGCGAGCCGGATGGCGACGAGTACGACATCACGCTGCGCCTGCCGATGCAGGGCCGGCAGACGCTGCAGGCGCTCGACTACATCGAGGTTGCTTCGGCCAGCGGGCAGCCCGTGCCGCTGCGCCAGCTCACGGACCCGGGGTTTTCGACGGCGCCGAGCGCGATCCGCCGGCACGATCGCCTGCGCGAATACGTGCTGACGGCGTACGCGACCGCGGACAGGAACGTGGCCGAGGTCACGCAGGACGTGCTCAAGGGACTGCGGGCACTCGAACTGCCGCCGGGCTACTCGATCCGCGCGGGCGGCGAACTCGAAGCTCAGCAGGAGAGCTTCGGCGGCATCGGTACGGCCGTGCTCGTCGCGGTGTTCGGCATCCTCGCCGTCCTCGTGCTGGAGTTCGGCAGCTTCCGCTCGATGCTCATCGTCGCGGGCGTGATCCCGCTCGGCATGGCGGGCGGCTTCATTGCCCTGTTCCTGGCGGGATACGACCTGTCATTCACCGCGACCATCGGACTGGTCGCCCTGATCGGCATCGAAATCAAGAATTCGATCCTGCTCGTCGATTTCACCAACCAGCTGCGCGAACAGGGCGTGCCGCTCGACGACGCGATCACCCAGGCCGGCGAAATCCGTTTCCTGCCGATCCTGCTGACGTCGGCGACGGCCATCGGCGGCCTGCTGCCGCTGGCGATCCAGGGCTCGGGGCTCTACTCGCCGCTCGCGATCGTGATCATCGGCGGCCTGATCTCGTCGACGCTGCTGGGACGGCTGGTGACGCCGGTGATGTACAAAGTGCTGCCACCGCCAATCGTGGTGCAGCCGGAAGCAAAGGTCGATGCTTCGCTGGCCGTCACGCGGGCGGTCTGAAGGGCGTTCGATCCGGGTCTTCTGCGGGCGAGCGGAAAGGCAGACACGCTCGCCCGCAGAAGACCCGGACCGAACGCCTGATCGACCGCGCCTGAGTGAATTCTCGTCAAAGCCCGAGAATTCACACGGCGCAAGAATCGTCGTCGAGGTCACACCGCATGACCCGCTGCAGATGCGTCGCGGCCAGCAACTTCCATGGCTCCGTCACCATGCCGTGTTGGTGAGGCTCGACACAGTGCGTGCCGTGCGCCCAAAGCAGACGGTCAACGAGGAATGACGACCCGAAGCGGCCTGTCGTCCGGTCTCATTCCGGCAATGCCGGAATGAGCGCCCATACGGCAATCGCCGCAAGCGAGCTGGCTGTCAAGGACGCCAATGCCAACTGCGACTGCGGGCGCTGAACGTGCGGGATAGACCAGCTGCGGACCAAGAAGATCAAACCGGAAGCTAATCCAAGCAGAGCCGCTTCAATAGCGTTAGACAAAGATTTGTCACGGTAGCCGCTCACGACGAGGCAAGCCCAGATGGCCCACGGCAGGATGAGAATGAGTCGATCGGCCCAACCCAGGCGAACGATCGTGCGGTGCCGAATCCAGGTGATCGCGCATATCAGGCCGCACGGGATGGCGAAGAGCAGATAGACGGTTACGGTAAGGGCGAACGTTTCCCGCGTCATTCAATTATTCTCATGCGTGCCCGGACCTGGCGACGGGTCTGTACATCGCCGATTTTTCCGTCCCCCAAAGCGGACCCCGAAGGCGAAAGAACGACCCAAACCGGACGATCGCGCCGATACTAGGCGATCGCGTGCGAACAAGCTTTCCACTCGTTCCAAAGGTGCGCCTTAGGGTGCTCATCAATTCCGGCGGCAAACGCTTCCACAATTTCTTGAATTGCTGAAGGCGCGAGACTGTCCACAGCGACAGGTCCAGGCAGACGAAATCCGCGTTCGGTGCGCTCGTAGCGTTGCGTAAACACCGCCGGCTCGGCCATTCCGAACGTCCATGCCGCGACTAGAAGCACGTCGTCTTTGCCGCGCGGCGACTTGACCAGTCCCTCGCGGGCAAGCGCCCATAGATCGACATGCGACTTCCACTGATCGAGGCTTGCCCATCCCTTCGCGACCGCCTCGTCCTGGGTGTCGGCTTCAAAAGCAATTGACTGACGATCCGTTCCTTTCGTGACTACCGCGAATGGGCATACCAAAGCCCCGTCTTCGAGATTCGACGCAATCGAGGCTAGTTGCATCATCACAAGACCGGCATGGCGGACAACGGCGTCTGGAATGCTTTCGACTATCGGCATGCCTCTATTCATTGAATTTCAATGCCGCATTCGGACCGGCAAGTATTGACCCTCTCATGACCTTCGCTGTCGCACAGAACGCGCGCACACCCGTCAGCTACAACCTTCCACGTACTGCGCCGGTTCGGCATAGCCGAGGTAATACCGGGACACGACGCCTTCGTGGGTCTCGAACCGTAGAGCGTAACGGCGATCGCGGGAAAAGTATGTCAGGTACAAGTCAGGCAGTCCCAAGTAGAAGTGAGGCTGCTCCACAAGGGCGCGACCATAGAGCTCTCGCACGACGCCTGCTTTGTCTCCAACGCGAGCGCCCCGCAGCGTCGCGATCGATGGGCTGTCCACATCAATTCGGACAGCCCGGCCATCAATGACCATTACGCTGAAGGCGCTATCTACCCCAGGAACGTAGAAGCACGAAGCCTCGTCTAAGTCCTGTGGCGCTACCGGATGTCCGAGCACAACGGCCAACTCATCGGTAGTCATGCCGATCTGAATCGCCCCAACTCCGCGAAAGCTAGCGCGAGTAGCGTCGGCCGCCACTGCTGACGCACAACCAATAAGCACGATGAAGAATGCGGCTAGGACATGCATTGAAGTTTGGGTCGAAGGTCCTTTTCTGGCCGATATTACCGCGCCTACGACCGGCTACTCACGACCGAGACTGTGTGAAAACGCGAAGCCAAATTCACGGCAGTGGCATGCTTTGTGATCCGTTCTACCTAAATCGAAAAGCATCGAACCTACGGCCGCGACATTGACAGTGGATTATGCGTCTCGTCCGGGCGGTCCGCGTTTTCACACAGTCTCGACCCGAAGCGGACTCCGCGAAAGCGCGCTAACGGACCGGCGCATTGCTCTCGAGAATTGTCACAGGCCATTGATGGTCCAGTCCACGAACAATGAGTGCGACATTCTGAAAATTGAGTCCGGAGTCCACGACCGTCGTCGGAAGCGCTGGACAGCTAGCGATCTTCAAGATGGTCGCGGTGCCCGCAGCCGCTACTTCCGCACGAACCATTTCCCCCAGCGTGGATTGTCCGCCGCATCTTGTTCGAGAACGGACTTGTCGGTCTGAAATAAGCCGCGTGCGGCTGGGAGCGGCATTTGGTAAGGAATTGAAGAGTTTGTGGCACGCTGCCAAGACCTCCGCAGGATCAGCCTCGAGCTTCAATGTGGCCTTCACCTCGAGAGGATATTCCCCTGGCTTCAGGCCCAATGCCGCGAGCCTTTCGCCAACTTTGCGCGACCTGCTTCTTCGCCATGGTTCTGCGAGAAAGATGCTCACAGTGACGCCCGCCAGGATCACGAGCATTTGACGCAAAGGCACTTTGTCGCGCAATAGAAATGCGACAAGGATCGCTATGGCTACTGCTATCCAGGAGTAATTCCTTTGCCGCGGTCCCGTTTCCAATGATGCTCCTTCATCCGGTAGCAGCGCACTCGCAGCGAAGCACAAGGTCTGCGTCGCAACTGACTGCTCCTGGCCGATCTTACCGTTCCCGTAAGCAGACCTTCTAGGCGAAAGATCGACCCGATGCGGTCGTTCGGCTCGCTACTAATTGCCATTTCGAAAGCCGCATCTGGGGCACGTCTTGTATGCCAATGCAGTCTCGATCCAGTTGCCGATTGGCTCTCGGAATTGGGCGTGGACAAGCAAGTTCGATGCGCAACTGGGACAACGGAATAGACGTGCCAACGCGAAATACGTGCCGCCACCTAGGATTAGGCCGGCGATGGCCACGGCCCAGCCAGGGATCGCGACCGCTTCACCGATGCGGGTCGAGAACAGAATCGACACGCCGGCCAGAAGCAGTGCGGGCAAGCATTTCATGACTCGCCGGCGGTTGCTCTCGAAGAGTGGCAGTGGCTCGTTCTTCGTCATTTCAGATGCGTTCGTAGACTGCAATCGACCCTCTGCGGTCACACCATTCTTACGCAACGTCGAGGAGCGCGTGAGGATTGCGATCGGCAACAAGCAAGAGCGTCCGGGCCGCGCCAGAGGGCGCCCGTCGGCCTTGCTCCCAGTCCTGCAGCGTTCGCACGGAAACACCGAGCAGCGCTGCAAAGCGTGACTGCGACAGGCCAGTCTTCTCCCGGATGGAAGCCACGTCGGGCACATTGATGACGCGACCTACTTCTCCGCGCTTCAATTCGCGAAGCCCGTCCAGAATCTCCTGCCCAATATTTCGCTTTGCCTTACGCATTGTCGACTTCCTCACGAATCTGCCGCAGGACGTGGGCCGGAATGCTGTCGGCCACGTTCTTCGGGTACATCGTCAGCATCCAGATGATCCCGTTCGCTCGCCGTACGTAATAGATGATGCGATAGCCACCACGCTTGCCTCGGCCAGGAGCAGCCCAGCGCAACTTGCGGACACCTCCTGAACCGGGGACCACGGGGCCGGCCTCTGGATCAGCGATTAGCGCGGACTGCAGCGCCACATACTCGGCATCGGTCAGGTACTCGAGCACCAGCTTGGTGAACGCTCGTGTCTCGATGAAGCTGAACATCTCTGGAATATACGGCAATGCCGTATACAGTCAAGCTCGCGGAGGCAGGAAAATAGATCAGCGCGAATGACCGGAAGTGGCCGATTTTCCCCGTTCGTCGAACGGCCGGTTCAAGAATACTTTAGCCGGCAGCCGGCGGGTTAGCGACCGTCGCTCGAGCCGGTCGCTCCCCGGCCGGCCGAGCTACACCTCCGTTTGCTCGTAAATCTCCAGGGCGTCATCGACCTCGATGCCGAGGTACCGAACCGTGCTTTCGAGCTTGGTGTGCCCGAGCAGGAGCTGCACCGCCCGCAGGTTCCGGGTACGCCGGTAGATCAGGGTGGGCTTGGCCCTTCGCATTGAATGGGTGCCGTAGGCGGCCGGATCCAGCCCGATTGAGCTCACCCACAACCCGACAATCCGCGCGTACTGCCGAGTCGAGAGGTGCGGGGATGCCGAAACGCGGCTGGGGAATAGGAACTGTTCCGGCGTCAGTCGACCCCCCGCGATCCAGGCGCTGACCGCGTCCCGGGTCTGCTCAGTAATTTCGAACTGGACCGGGCGTTGGGTCTTCTTCTGCATGACGATCGCACGGGAGGCGACCCGACTGCCCTGGACGACATCGTGGACGCGCAGCCCAACCAGATCGCAACCGCGCAACTTGCTGTCGATGGCCAGGTTGAACAGGGCAAGGTCGCGCAGTTTGTGGCCGAGCTGGAGCCTGATCCGGATCGCCCAGATTTCCTTGGGCTTCAGCGGCGGTTTCTGGCCGAGCAGTTTGCCTTTGTTCCACGGGCCGCAGCGATGTTCGACGGTATCCATGTGACTCTCCCTTGAGCTGAAGGGAGTCACATGATCCACGCCCCAAATCAGTATCCGCTCCACCTCATCCAGCGACACTTGATCGTCCCGCCGGTCATACAGCCCGGTGGTGCGCGCGGACTCATGATTCGCCATGCGCGGCAAGGCGCGGTGCGTCGCCCATGGCAGGATCCCTGGGCGAACGCCCGCCGGCGGATCATCCGATACACGTCGGCCTGGGAGAGGGCATTCTCAGTCAGCTCGCCAGTACGAGCCCGCGTACTGCGAAACAGCCAGCCCTTCGGTTCGTCAGCGAGACCAGCCGTAACACACCTGCGTTGTCCACCGCACCGACAAGCGGGAGACGGTCTCGGATACTGTCTCTACCGCGTCGGGTCATGGCGGCAGGGCAGCAGCCCTTGCTTCGGATGCGCTCTTGGCGACTGTACGTGTGGTTCACGTGCATGAGACTCCGCGCAACTCCAAGCAATTCGCCCCACCGCTTGTCGTTGTGCATCCGCACGCGTGCTTCACGGTCGATTATGACGTGATCATTCGGAACATTCATTGGAGACGAAGATGACTAGCACCACTCTGGAACGCGAACGGAACAAGACTGCGAACCCGCCTCCGACCCCGGGTCCGCTCGGCGCGCATCCGGTTGGAACCGGGCTCGGCGCGGCGGCCGGTGGTGCCGCTGCGGGCGCACTGGCGGGAACGGTGGTGGGCCCGGTGGGCACGGTGATCGGCGCGGTGGCAGGCGCCGTGGCCGGCGGTGTCGCTGGCAACCAGATCGCCAAAGCAATCGACCCCAGCGCCGAGGAAGCGTACTGGCGCACGAACTATTCGAGTCGGCCCTACGTCACCCGCGGGGCCTCCTTTGACGAGTACGGCCCCGCCTACCGCTACGGTGTCGATGCGTACGGACGCCACGATGGCCGCTCGTTCGAACAGGCGGAACCCGAGCTGATGCGCGATTGGGACCGCGTCAAAGGCACGTCCAGGTTGACGTGGGAGAACGCCAAGCACGCGACCCGTGACGCCTGGCAGCACGTCAGCGACTTCGTTGAACGCGCGACGCCTGGGGATTCTGATCGCGACGGGAAGTAAGTCGAGACCGGCCGGCCCCGCGGGACCGCGATCTGACGACTGAGCAGGAACCATCGAGTGGACGCGCGACTCCGGCGCACGCCGGATCAAGAGTCCACTCGGTGTCTCGCTGGGAAGCCTTGGTCGCCGTTTGCTGCCTGTCGCCATTGACGGCACACCCTGGCGCCACTTCCCGCAACCGTCCGCCCTCGCCCCGACCATCAACTCCACTCAACCACCGGCAACCGATACCGTGAAAGAAGGGGTGGCCCAGGAGGCATCCTTGCCCGGCCTCCCCGGCGTACCGACCTGTGGGGCCGGAAAGCGTTTAAGATCGGTTGGTTGCCAACCACGCTGTCGTGAACAACGAGGAGTTGGTCGTGGGAGAAGCCCGATTCTTTCACCTTGTGCCGGACGGTGGGCTCGAAGCGTTGCCTTCGCTCGAAGCCGCGCTCGGCGCGCTCGCAGCGGACGGCTACGTCTGGCTCGACTATGTCGATCCGACGCGTGCGCAACTCGATGCGCTCGTCGGCCCGCTCGGCATCCACTCGCTTTCGATCGAAGATTGTTTCGACGATCAGCAGGTGCCCAAGATCGACCTTTTCCCCGACAATACCTTCGTTCTCGTCAACAGCTACGGCTACGGCGAGCGGCGGCTGGCGACCGACGAAATGGACTTCTTTCTCGGGAAGAATTATCTCGTTTCGGTCAGCGGCCGCGGGAACACGGACCGCGGCTTTCACGGGCGGCTCGAAGAGCGGGTGCGCCAGGAACTGGGCACCGCGCGCAAAGGGCCGGACTTCCTGTTGCACACGATCCTCGACTTCGCGGTCGACGGGAAATTCGGCGCGATCGCAGCGCTGGAGGACGACATCAACGCCGCCGAGGAGGCAATGCTAGCCGACGCGCCCGCGTTCAACCTGCAGGACCTGATGCACCTGCGACGGGCGCTGCTCGCGCTGCGCAAAGGCCTTTATCACGAACGTGAAGTCCTGATTAAGATCTGCAGGCGAGACTGTCCTTTCATCACAGAAGCCGCGATCTACTACTTCCGTGACATCTACGACCATCTCGCGAAATTCTTCGAGCTCATCGAGATGAACCGCGACATCGTGACCAGCCTCACCGAGATGTACCTGTCGCTGATCAACAACCAGATGGCCCGGGCGGCGAACCGCACAAACCGCACGGTGCGGCGCCTGACGCTGATCACGACCATCTTCATGCCGTTGACGCTGATCGCCGGTGTCGGCGGCATGTCGGAATGGAGCATGATGACGGGCCCTCAGAACTGGCGCACAGCCTACCCAGCGTTCATCGCGGGGATGGCCGTGATCGGCGCGATCAACTACTTCCTGCTGCGCTGGATCGAGAGCCGCCACCCGGACCGGCTCGACTAAGGCCGGCGCCTTCGAATCCATCGTGCCACCGTACGGAATCTTCCCGACTCCTCGGGTCGGCCCATCGGCCAAGCCGGGACTTCGCCAACCGGGGGCCAGGCATCCAGGCGCCTGCAGCACCAGCAGAGCGATTAGAACCGACACTATTGGAGGCGCCATCGGGCCCCCGAACGCCATGTTCGCAATGGGCGCAGGCCGCGTGGCTGCTTCAAGGCGGGCGCAAGCCGTACTGGCGCGGCACAATCACCTCAGCAACGCATGAGTTTGCCGCCCAGTAGTTGGAAGTGCTGCGTGTCTGGCCATAGGTAGCAACCATAAGGGTCGTGCAGACACCGACCAAACGCGACTACATCAGTTTTCGCAGCCTTGATCCCGCTTCATCCATGCAGCATTTGGTTCCCTTGGCGATTGGTTTCAGCGGCAGGCCATCGTCGAAAACTGCAGCAACACCCTGATTCTCAGATGCTCCGCATCGGAGAAGGGCGGCACCGCCAGGTTCGCGAGCAAACTCATTGGCGAACGTGAAGTCATCCGGCCGACGGTGTCACGCACGCGGAAAGGTGGATTCTTCGCCGAACCTGGCCACAGTGTCAGTCGCGGCGAACAGCACGCCACCGAGACCACAGTACTCGCAGCCGAGATCGAACAGCTGCCAGATTCAAGTGGCTATTTGAAGTTCGCTAGCTACGGCGCATGGCTGCGCGTCAAGCTCTCACTGCCGTGAAAGCTGTTCACATCACAACCGCGCCCCTCGCAAGACCCGCCGCCGATCAACGGCGGCATCGGAGGACACGGTCCGCCAGGGCCGTGTCGAGGTCCGAAGGACCGTCCACAATCCCTGATCCTCTCCGCCCACAGGAATCGCGGGAACGGTGGCCCGAAGTCAGGCCGCGTTACTTCTTTTTTGCCGCTTTCTTCTTCCCGATCTTCTTCGCAGCCTTCTTCTTCGTGGCCTTCAGTTTCTGCTTGACGTCGCCAAACTTCGCCTGCGCCTTCCCGCGAGTCTTCAGAGCCTTGCCCTTTGCCTGCAACTCTTTGTTGCCCACGAGTTTGCCGGCGGCTTCCTTGATCTTGCCCTTCACTTCTTTCACGCGGCCTTGAATCTGGTCTTTGTAAACGGTCACGACTTGCTCCTGAATCGGTACGCCGGCAACCGGCCGGAACGTCACACTGGGGGATTCGAAAAAACGAGGTCTGACACCTGAGGATCTTCGCATCGAGTGCCTTTGGATGTTTGGACCGGCGCTCGCATGTCGTCAATACGTCGAGATACAGTCACGGCGCCGCCAGCCACGAGAACCATTTCAACCAGCCAGGATGCCGGCATACCGTGCGGTGCCAGCCCGCCCGCCCGGAAAGGAGACGGTCAACGGCGAAAGCCGACCCGAAGCGGACACATTAGGGTCGTAGAGTTCAGATCAAGCCATGGGAAGCGGGAATAGGTGATGGCTTCCCGTCGGGACGTGCTGTCAACTCGGCTTCGCTGGCACCCGCGCGGTAACGTGCCAGCAGCGCCTCAGGGTCCACTTCGACCCCGACAGGATTTTTTGCAAACGCCTCACTACGCATGTAGTCGAAGGCGTCTTCGGAATTGCAGGACTCAACCTGAAGCTCGATTCGGTTGCCGTCCGGATCCTGGTAGTAAAAAGAAAGTGTGAAGCCGTGATGAACTGGCCAGTAGGGGGTGAGGCCCTGTTCCCTGAGTCTGGCGTAGGTCTCGAGCAGGTCCGCCGCTGAGGCGTAGGTGTAGGCAATGTGATTGACGCCGATCTCGCCGGGGCCTGAAACCGCTGGCGTGTCAGGCTTCAGCACATCGAGATTGGCGATGGCGAAACGATGGCTTTCATCGTCATAAGTCAGGAAGGCAAGGGCGGGGTTCCCATGCACGACCTCTGCACCGAATACGTTGCTATACCAGGCCTTCATTTCCTCAAAGCGACGCGTCATGAATACAACATGCGAAAAGGTTGGGGGCGTTGCCATACTTGTACTTCCTTTCGCTTGAGATCAATGACCGTTCCTGGCCGATAGCGCCAGTGCGGCTAGGTCCGCTTTCTACCTGCATACCTCGCGCCGGCCAACACGATTCGGCCGCAGAACCTAGTCATTAGCGATTAGTGAACAGGGGCCAGTGCCCACTAATCACTTCTTCAGCAGGTCGGTGGCGTCGAGGCCGAGGCGCTCGATCGTCAACAGCACGCGGGGCCATTCCGTCGCGAGGAATTTCTCGCGCTCGTCCCGCATCAGGCTCACGCGGGCACCGGTCGTGACGAACATGCCGCGGCCGCGACGCTTCTCGACCAGGCCCTCGTCGACCAGTTGCTGGTAACCCTTGAGCACGGTCAGGGGATTGAGCGTGTGCTCGGCGGCGACGCTGCGGACGGACGGCAGCGCGTCGCCTTCAGCGAGCGTGCCTTCGAGGATCATCGCCACGACCTTGTCGCGGAGCTGACGATAGATCGGCTGGTTGTCGTTCCAGTGGGAGTCCATGCCTGGTTTGCGCTTGGGCCTAGGTGGTGCGCTGCTCTACTGTAGCAGAACACCGCGTACGGTCCGGTTCAGAGGTAAGCAGCCCGTACATCGCCCTTGGTTGCGTGCGCATCGAGGGCCGGCGGCGCGATGGCCTGATCCGCCACCGGCCTCGATGCGACCGCATACCCAGCAATCAACCAGGCTACTGCCGAAAGTCCCGCAATCCAGAACCTGTCCGACATCCGCATGGTGATCATCTCATCCGTGAGCGGGCTTCCATGGTGTTGTAGTTAACTACAACACTAAACTAAATGCAAGCCCGTTTGTCCTTCACGACGTCGGGCAGACCCCGCTTTCTGGCATGGGCTGCTTTGCAGCGCGTTAAAATGCTGTATCCCGAGCCTGCGCGACGGGTGACGAAACCTGCTGCGGACGGCCCGGGCCCCGAAAACACCAGAGAGAACCCCCATGAAGACTCCCGTCAACGTCGCCATCACCGGCGCCGCGGGCCAGATCGGCTACGCGCTGGCGTTCAGAGTGGCCTCGGGCCAGATGCTCGGACCCGACCAGCCGGTCAACCTGCACCTGCTCGAAATCACGCCGGCCCTCGGTGCGCTGCAGGGCGTCGTCATGGAATTGAACGACTGCGCGTTCCCGACCCTGAACAAGATCGTGGCAACGGACGACGCCAAGGTCGCATTCAAGGATTGCCACGCCGCGCTGCTCGTCGGCGCACGCCCGCGCGGTCCGGGCATGGAACGCAAGGACCTGCTGCTCGCCAACGCGCAGATCTTTTCGGCGCAGGGCAAGGCGCTCGACGCGGTCGCGGACCGCAAGGTGCGCGTGCTCGTCGTCGGCAATCCCGCGAACACCAACTCGCTGATCGCGATGAAGAACGCACCGAGCCTCGATCCGAAGCGCTTCACCGCGATGGTCCGTCTCGATCACAACCGCGCGCTGTCGCAGCTCGCGGAGAAGACGGGCACGCACGTGACCGACCTGAAGAAGGTCATCATCTGGGGCAACCACTCGGCAACACAGTATCCCGACCTCCACCATGCGACGGTCGCAGGCAAGCCCGCGCTCTCGCTGGTCGACCAGGCCTGGTACAAGGACACGTTCATTCCCGTCGTGCAGCAGCGCGGCGCGGCAATCATCAAGGCGCGTGGTGCATCGTCTGCTGCATCGGCTGCGTCATCCGCGATCGACCATATCCGTGACTGGGCGCTCGGCACTCCGTCCGGCGACTGGGTCTCGATGGGCGTGCCGTCGGACGGCAGCTACGGCATTCCTGAAGGAGTGATCTACGGTTTCCCCGTGACCTGCAGCGGCGGCAAGTACGAGATCGTGCAGGGCCTCGCGGTCAACGAGTTCAGCCGCGCGCGCATGGACGCGACCCACAAGGAACTGCTCGAGGAGCGCGACGGGGTCAAGGACCTGATCTGACCGTCCACTGACGCGACCACAGACGGCGGATCCGTGCAGGCGGGTCCGCCGTTTTTGCTTGCCACCGCCGCCACGGCCAACGCGATGCTGCCCGCTATGTCTTTGACTGGTCAGGCTTACTGCACCGCACAACGCCCTGCTGTCATCGCCGCCTGACCCAGGCGTGGGAGAAAAGCCACAAGTCCCTGACCCCGCAGGTAAATTTGGATATTGCGGCAGTGCAGCAATCGGGGGCATAGTCGGGCTTCTGGCAGGGCAATCCGCCCCGCCCACCGCGAGGATGCAGCAGTGATGACGGCTCTCTGGTTCCTGGTCCTGTGCGGCGGTGCCCTCTATCTCGCCTATCAGCGCGTGTCCCTGCGTGCGGCAACGCTCGCCACCGGCATCACGCTCCTCGCGTACACGCTGTTGCGCGAGCCTGCGACGCCCTGGCTGGTGGCGCTGTGGCTCGCCTTCGGCGTGATGGCGCTGTTGAACGTGGCTGCATTCCGCCTGCGCTTCATCACGCGGCCGTTCCTCAAGACGTACCGGCGCATGCTGCCGTCGATGTCCGACACCGAGCGCGAAGCGCTCGAAGCCGGCACCGTGTGGTGGGACGGCGAGCTGTTCACCGGCCGCCCGGACTGGACGAAGCTGCTGTCGGCCAAGGCGCCGCAGCTCACGGCCGAAGAGCAGGCCTTCATCGACGGCCCGTGCGAAGAGCTGTGCCGCATGGTCGACGACTGGGACATCACCCACCGGCGCGCCGACCTGCCGCCCGAGATCTGGGACTTCCTGAAGAAGAAGGGCTTCTTCGCGATGATCATCCCGAAGCGGTACGGCGGCCTCGAGTTTTCCGCGTATGCGCATTCGTGCGTGCTGGTGAAACTGTCGAGCCGCAGCGCGACGGTCTCGTCGACCGTAGCGGTCCCCAACTCGCTCGGCCCCGGCGAGTTGCTGCTCCACTACGGCACCGAAGAGCAGAAGAACCATTACCTGCCGCGCCTTGCGCGCGGCGAGGACGTGCCCTGCTTCGCTCTCACTGCGCCGCGCGCGGGCTCCGACGCTGCGTCGATTCCCGACACGGGCGTCGTGTGCCGCGGCACGTACGAGGGCAAGGAAGTCATCGGCTTGCGCCTCAACTTCTCGAAGCGCTACATCACGCTGGCGCCGATCGCGACGGTCGTCGGCCTCGCGTTCAAGCTCTACGATCCGGACCAGCTGCTCGGCGGTGACAAGACCGAGTACGGCATCACCTGCGCGCTGATCCCGCGCGACACCGCCGGGCTGTCGATCGGCCGCCGTCATTTCCCGCTCAACATCCCGTTCCAGAACGGCCCGCTGTCCGGCACGGACGTGTTCGTGCCGCTCGACTGCATCATCGGCGGACCGAAGATGGCCGGACAGGGCTGGCGCATGCTGGTCGAGCAGTTGTCCGTCGGCCGCTGCATCTCGCTGCCGTCGAACGCGGCGGGCGGCGCGAAGGCCGGCATTTTCGCTTCGGCCGCGTACACCCGCATCCGCAAGCAGTTCAACCAGCCGGTGGGCAAGTTCGAAGGCGTCGAGGCCGCGCTCACGCGCATGGCGGGAGCCGCGTACATCGTCGATGCCGCGCGCTCGGTGACGACCGGCGCGATCGACGGCGGCGAGAAGCCATCCGTGCCAGCCGCGATGCTGAAGTACCACTGCACGGAGTTCGCGCGCCAGGTGGCGAACGACGCGATGGACGTGCAGGGCGGCAAGGGCATCTGCCTCGGCCCGAAGAACTACCTCGGCCGTGGCTACCAGGTCGTGCCGGTGGCGATCACCGTCGAGGGCGCGAACATCCTCACCCGCAGCCTCATGATCCTGGGGCAGGGCGCGATCCGCTGTCATCCGTACGTGCTCGCCGAGATGAACGCGGCCAAGGAGAAGGACAAGGGCAAGAGCCTGCGCGATTTCGACCAGGCCCTCTTTGGCCACATCGGTTACACGCTGTCGAACGCCGCGCGTTCATTCGTCATGGCCGCGACGTTCGCACGGTTCTCCGACGCGCCGGACACCGGTTCGACACGCCGCTACTACCAGCACGTCAACAAGTTCAGCGCGCAGTTCGCTTTTGCGACGGACATGGCGATGCTGACGCTCGGCGGCTACCTCAAGCAGAAGGAACACCTGTCGGCGCGCCTCGGCGACGTGCTGTCGTCGCTGTACATGGCCTCGATGGTGCTGAAGCACTACGAGAACCAGGGCCGGCCGGAGGCCGACCTGCCGCTCGTCGAATGGTGCTGCCGCACGCTGCTCTACAAGGCACAGGAGCAGCTGCACGACTTCCTGCGCAACTTCCCGAACCGTTTCATCGCCGGCGCGATGCGGTTGGTGATCTTCCCGCGCGGGCGCACCTACTTCGCCGCAAGCGATCGGCTGGGCCGCGCAATCGTCGAGCCGTTGATGATGCCGAGCGCGACGCGCGACCGTCTCGCCTCGGGCATCTACCGCACGCTCGAGCCGGGCAACCAGCTCGGCCTGCTGCAGGAAGCGCTGGAACTGTCCGTCGCGGCCGAACCGCTCGAGAAGCGCATCCGTGTCGAGGGCGTGAAGACCGGACGGATCACGGCGCTCGATCCGCCTGGGCAGATAGAGCAGGCGCTTGCAGCCGGCCTCATCAACGCGAACGAGGCGGCGACGCTGCGCGAGTACGACCGCAAAGTCATGGACATCATCAACGTCGACGACTTCGCGACCGAGGAACTCATGGCTGCCGTGCAGGCGGAACCGAAGAGCGCGGCGGCGGCGACGCGGCTTCACGTCGCGTGAGGAAGGTCGCAACCGCCGCGTTGAACTGCGCTGCGGCGCCGACGTTCGACAGGTGCGCGGCCGGCAACTCCAGGAACCGTGCATTCGGAATCATTGCCGCCCACTCCCGCGCCGCGGCGGGCGTCGGTGCCGGGATCGAACGTACCTGCGATGACGAGCGTCGGCGCCGCGATGCGCGCCAGCTCCGCGCGCTGGTCCATGTCACGCAGGGCTTCACAGCAACCGACGTAGCCGGCCAGCGGCGTCTGCAGCAGCGCCTGCCGTATCCGTTCGACGGTCACAGCATGGCGCGTGATCGCGTCTGCGGTGAACCAGCGCTGGATGATGCCCTCGACCAGTGCGGCCATGCCATCGCGCCGGAGCGTCGCGATGCGCGCATCCATGACCTCGGGCGGTCCAAGCCACGGCGCCGTGTTGCACAAGACGAGCCGATCGAGGCGTGCCGGCGCGTGCACGGCGAGCCACATGCCCGTCGCTCCGCCCATCGAGAGCCCGCAGAAGTGCGCGCGCTCGATACCAAGCAGGTCGAGCAGGCCGATGACGTCGGTGCCGAGCTGGTCGATCGTGTATGGGCCAGGCGGCGTCGCCGACCCGCCATGCCCACGCGTGTCGTACCGCAGGAGGCGAAAGTCACGGCTGAAGGCCATGACCTGCAGGTCCCACATGTCGAGCGCGGCACCGAGTGAATTCGACAGCACCAGCCAGGGCGCGCCGTCCGGTCCATCGATGCGCACGTGCAGATCGGTGCCATTGACTCGGAGCATCCGGTCCATCTTGCAACTCTCCGTCGTTCCCCGGGACTTCGCGCGGCAGCGCGGCAGAATTGCCGGGATGGTACCGCCGGGCAGGAAGCCCCGTCACGAAGCCATGCTGCTGCGCCACGGCTTGCGTTAACCTTGCGCCGTGGCAGCCGACGACGATAACGAAACCATACTCTACGAGGTCAACCTCGACGCGGACGCCGCCATCGAAGGCCCGTTCGACACCTGGCTGCGCGACCACATCGCGGACGTGCTGCAGTTCAACGGGTTCCTGTCGGCGGAGATCCTCAGCGACGACACGGCGGCAGAAGGTCGCATCCGGCGCATCGTCCAGTACCGCTTGCGCAACCAGGCGGCGCTCGACGCCTACCTGCGCGACCACGCGCCCCGGATGCGGGCCCAGGGTGTAGAGAAGTTCGGGGACCGCTTCCGGTCCGAGCGCCGCACGCTCGCGCACCGCGAGGAATTCATCCGCGGCGCGTTCTCGACCGAGAACTGCCTCAACTGCGGCGAAGTACTGCGTGGGCAGCACTGCTCGCACTGCGGCCAGCGCGCGAAGGTGCGGGTGCTCTCGCTCGGTACGCTGCTGCGCGATCTCTTCGGCGACATCACCAACTTCGACTCGCGCCTGTGGCGCACCTTCAAGCCGCTGGCCTTCAAGCCCGGCACGCTGACGGTGGAGTACCTGCGCGGCCGGCGCACGTACTATTCGCCGCCGTTCCGCATGTACCTGATCCTGAGCGTCGCGTTCTTCCTGCTGACGTCGCTCGGTGGCAGCCCCGGTGACGATCTCATTTTCAACGTCGACAAGGAGGGCGGGGCCAGCCTGCAGATCACGCCGCCGGGCGCAGACGCTGCCGCACCGGGAGAGGCACCTCCCGCCCCGGGTGACGGTGAGACGACCGCGTCGCAACCGTCCGGTGCAAAGGCGCCTGCCACACCTGCAGCGCAGACCAGGCTCGATCCTGAGCGACAGAAGATCGTCGATTCCATCGTCAAGCGCATCCCCGAAAAGCAACGATCGGCGGCACGCGCGGACCTGGAAAAGGAACTTTCGTCGTTATCGCCCGAGGAAGTTGCGCCGGTGAAACGGCTCGTCAACGATCCGTGCGGCAGCGAGAGCCTGAAGATCGACTTTGTTGGTCCCACAGGCAAGCAATACGAGGACAAGCTGCGCGACACGTGCCGCAAGATCGTGGACGACCCCAAGACGTTCGGGCGAGCGGTGTACCAGAACATCCCGAAGATGATGTTCATCTTCCTGCCGCTGATCGCGGTGGTGATGTACGTGCTCTACCTCGGCTCCGGCCGTTTCTACGTCGAGCACCTGCTGTTCTTCGTGCACTTCCACGCGTTCTTCTTCCTGAGCGGCATCGTCGTGGTCGTCCTCGCGCGGCTCGCGCAAGGGCTGGCAGGCACGGGAATCGGAGGAATCCTGAAGTCCGCGGAGAACTTCCTGCTTTTCATCCTGCTGTTCTACGTGCCGTATTACCTGTACCGGGCGATGCGCCGCGTCTACGGCCAGGGACGCATCGTGACGCTGCTGAAGTACTCGACGCTCGGCATCGGCTACCTGGTGTTCATGACCCTGACCCTGGTCGGACTGCTGTTCTACACCGCACTGACGCTGTAACGCGCCGCAGGCAGCCCCGTGACTGCACCCCGCTCCATCCTGCACGTCGACATGGATGCGTTCTACGCGTCGGTGGAGCAGCGCGACAACCCTGAACTGCGCGGCAAGCCGGTGATCGTGGGTGGCGGCGGCAATCGGGGCGTCGTCGCCGCGGCGAGCTATGAAGTCCGCAAGTTTGGCGTGCGCTCCGCCATGCCTACGCGCGAGGCGCTGCGGCGCTGCCCGGAAGCGATCGTCATCCATCCGCGCATCGGCCACTACGGCGACGTGTCGAAACAGATCTTCGCGGTCTTCCACGAGTTCACGCCGCTGGTGCAGGGGCTGTCGCTCGACGAAGCCTTTCTTGACGTGACCGCGAGCCACGGAGCGCTCGGCAGCGCGGAGCACATCGCCAGCGAGATCAAGCGGCGCATCCGCGATCGCACCGGGCTCACCGCATCCGTCGGCGTCGCGCCGAACAAGCTGGTCGCGAAGATCGCGTCCGACCTGCGCAAGCCGGACGGTCTGGTCATCGTGAGCGAAGCTGAAATCCGCGGCCTGCTCGACCCGCTGCCCATCCGCAAGCTGTTCGGGCTCGGCGAAAAGACCGCGCCGAAAGTCGAGGCGCTCGGCATCCGCACGCTCGGCGACCTGCGCCAGGCAAGCCCGTCGCGACTGCGTCCGGTCTTCGGCCGTTACACCGAGCGCCTGCAGCAACGAGCCGCGGGCATCGACGACCGCCCCGTCGTGCCCGACGTGGACGAGAAGCAGATCAGTGCCGAAGAGACGTTCGACACCGACCTCGCCGATCCCGCGCGGCTGCACGCCGAGATCCAGCGGCTCGCCGACAAGGCGTGTTCGAGACTTCGCGCAAAGAAGCTGGCCGGTGGGTGCGTGACGGTGAAGATCCGGCGTGGCGACTTCACGACCTACACCCGGCAGCGCCAGGTCGAGCCGCGCACCCAGGAGACACGCGTGGTCGCGCGCATCGCGGCCGAATTGCTCGACGCGTGGCGCCACACGCAACCGCACGCCGCACTGCGACTGCTCGGTGTCGGCGTGAGCGACCTGGGCGAGGAAGTGCAGGCAGATCTCTTCGGTGCGCCGGCATCCACGCGCAACCGGCAGCTGGACGCCACCGTCGATGCCGTGCGGGAAAGATTCGGCAGCGTCGCGCTGCGGCCTGCGAGTACGATCGCCAAGCCGCGCGAGTGAGGTGTCAGCGCGCGCGCTCGAGCGCGATCGGTTCGATTTCCAGCGACACGAGGCTGGTAGCTGCGCCTGCTGCCGGCAACCTGAACTCGATGGGCGCCAGCAGGCCGGACCCGAAATAGCGGGTAGCGCTCAGGGCGATCAACTCGATCTCGGCCGCAGCACCGTTCTCGCGCGCATACAGCCTGCCCGCTTCGCGACGCACCTCGATGGTCCAGTCGAGTTCTTCCGAACGATACGTTCCTGGCAGGCGCTCGAGCACGGCCTCGTCCACCGGCAACGCCCGCTGGCAGCTGGATACGGTTGTGCTCGCCGAACGCGTGTTCCTGCCCGCACACCGCGCAATGGCGTGGTTCGCCGACGTTGCCCACGTAGTGCGCCACCGGATACACATCGCCCAGCGCGTCGTAGATCGCGCCGAGGTCCGTATCGGACAGGCCACGGAACGCGGTCCACGGCATGATCGGGTGCAGCGACCCGCCCTTGCCCGTGTGCATCACGGTGATGAAGGCCTCCTTCGGGTAGGCGATGCCCGATTCGTGCTGCGTCAGGTTGCTGCTGAATGCGCTGCGCGCGCCGCGCAGGATCTGGTTGCCGCCGGCGAACAAGCCAGGATTGCGCGGCGATTCCCAGGCGGTGTGGCAGCCGGCGCAATCCGCGACGCCGATCAGGTAGCGGCCGAGCGCCTTCGAGTCGCCGGGCACCGGACCGGGGACTGGCTCGTTGATCGGTCGGGGTCCCGTCGCAATGCTCGCGCGCTCATCGTCGGGCAGCGTCGTCGCCGGCAGGGCATTGCGCACTGGCGGCAGCGTCCGCAGGTAAACCACCACGGCCGCAAGGTCCTCGTCCGACAACCCCGCGAACGAAGACCACCACATGGCGGGGTGCAGCGCCCGTCCATCGTGACCGATCCCTTCGCGGATGGCCCGGGCCAGCATGTCGTCAGTCCAGGCGCCCGCGCCCGTCTCGGCGTCCGGCGTGATGTTGGGCGCGACGATGCGTCGATCGCCTTTCTCGCTGGCCACCATTCCAGCCCCCTTCCTGCCGGCGACTGGCGGTGCGCCGGGGGCATTCCAGTCGCGCTCCGAATGGCAGACAAAGCACTGCAGCAGGTGCTCGGCCAGGTACCGCCCCCGCTCCACCCGCGCCGGGCTCGGCTCGAAGACGCGATTCGTCAGCGGCCTTTGCCGCGGATGAGCGGGTTCTTCCGCCAGTCCCTGTTGAGGCAGGACCAGTGCGGCGACCAGCAGAAGCAGGCGGCGCATGTACAAGCGATTCACCCCGACGAGCAGCCGGCACTGTAGCAGCCTGTAGTTGCCGGGACGCGCCGTGGCCGTCCGAACACCGCAAAGGGTGAGCGCCGGGAAGGGATCAGGCATGATTGGCGTCCCCGCCGGTCACGGCAGGCCTAACCCCGCATGTACACGAGCTTTTTCGGCCTCCAGGAAAAACCGTTCGCGATCACGCCGGACCCGCGCTACCTGTACCTCAGCGAGCGGCACGCCGAGGCGTTGGCGCACCTCCTGTATGGCATCAACGAGGCCGGCGGCTTCATCCAGCTGACCGGCGAAGTCGGGACGGGCAAGACGACGGTGATCCGCAGCCTGCTCGAACAGCTGCCTGGTCATGCGGAAGTCGCGCTGATCCTTAACCCACGCATCACGCCAGCGGAGTTCCTGCTCACGATCTGCGAGGAACTGCACCTGCAGGTTCCGGCAGAGAATCGTGCGAGCACCAAGGCGCTGATGGACCTGCTCGGGCACTACCTGCTCGAAGCCCACGCGCGCGGCCGCCGCGTCGTGCTGATCGTCGACGAAGCACAGAACCTGAGCTTCGAGACGCTCGAGCAGGTGCGCCTGCTCACCAACCTCGAGACCGCCACGACCAAGCTGTTGCAGATCATCCTGATCGGCCAGGAAGAACTACGCTCGCTGCTCGAGCAACCCGACCTGCGGCAACTCGCGCAGCGCATTACGGGCCGGTATCACCTGAGCCCGTTGTCGATCGACGAATCCGCGGGCTACGTGAAGCACCGCATGCGCGTCGCCGGTGCGACGACCGAAGCGTTCACGCCTGGCGCGCTGCGCGAGGTCCATCGCCTGAGCAATGGCATTCCCCGCGTGATCAACGTGATCAGCGACCGCGCGCTGCTCGGCGCGTTTACGCGCGAGGATCATCGCGTCGGTCCGTCCTACATCCGCCAGGCAGCGTCGGAGGTGTACGGGCGTCCAATTCCCGCGCCCTGGCTGCGCTGGGCAACCGTTGGGGCAGTTGCAGGCGCGCTGGCGCTCGTGGCGTTCGGAGCATGGTCGCTGTTCGGACGGGATGCGTCGCAGAGCGGCGCCGTGCCGGCGGAAGCCGTCGTTGCAGGGCAGCCAGCAGCATCGGCCGCCGCTTCAGGCGCGGGACCCGCGGTCGCAGCCACTGCTGCCGTTGCTGCGCCGGCGGTTCCGGCGCTCGACCAGTTGCTGGCGCAGAACGCGAACGACACGACGACCGAGGCTGCGCTGGCACGGCTCTTCGCGCGCTGGAGCATTACGTACACGCCGAATCGCGGCCGCGGTTGCGAACAGGCCGTGGCCCAGGGCCTCGAATGCCTGTTTCAGAAGGGCTCGTGGGCGCAGTTACGCACGCTCAACCGCCCCGCCATTCTCACGCTGACGGACGACGTCGGCGGCACGCACCAGGTGCTGCTGGTGGGCCTGACCGACGAGGCCGCGACGATCGAACTGGGCAGCGAGACGCAGGTACTGCCGATCGCGACGATCTCGCGCTACTGGTTCGGTGACTTCCTGCTGCTTTGGCGCCCTCCGCTCGCAGTGGCCAAGTCGCTCGGCCCCGGCATGCGCGGCGCGGAGGTCCGGTGGCTGCGCGACAACCTGCGCGCCGCACAGGGACTGCCGGAAGCCCGGCCCGCCAGCGACTTCTACGACGAAGACCTCACGCGCCTGGTGCAGGACTTCCAGCGGCAGCATCGGCTCAACGCCGACGGCGTCGCAGGCGTGCAGACACAGATCGTGCTCGACACGGTGTTGAATCCCACGGGTTCGCCAACGCTCGGCGGCGTCCCGGCACGGGCAGGAGGCTGAACGATGTCGTTCATCCTCGACGCCCTGCGCAAGTCCGAACACGAGCGGCAGCGCCAGACCGGGCCCGGCCTGGCCGAAGTCCCGATCGCCGTCGCCCGGCCGAAGACGAACGTCTGGGCCGCCGCGGCGATCGCGCTGCTGGTCGTGAACCTGCTTGCCGTCGGCGTTTACCTGCTGCGTCGTGCACAGAAGGCAGACGCACCCACCGCGGCATCGACGACGGCCGTCGCGCCGGCGACCGCAACTTCCGGCGTGGAGAACCCTACTCTGACCGCACCGCCTGCCGCGCAGACTTCGCCGCAGGCGCCGGTGACACAGGGTGCAGCACCGCCTCGCGTGGCCGCTGGCGAGCCGGCGAGCTCCGGCAGTCGCAACCCATTGGCGGACGAGGTCGGCAATACTCCGGAGCAGTTCGAGCCAGACCTGCAGTCGGCCGCCGAGGTGCCTGCGGGACCCGCGGCCGTCGTGAAGAACAGCAACGTGCGCCGCGGTTCGGTGGTCTACGCGCCGGTCCCCGAGGCCTCCGAAATGCCGTATTCGCCATCGCCCGAGCCGCCGGTGCCGCAAGCCGCTGCAGCGCCGACCGCGGCACCTGCCGCCGAGGCAATGCCCGGCGCGGACGAAGTGTCGGCGCGCGGCGGAATGCCGGTGCTGCACCTGGACCTCCACGTGTATGCGACGCAACCAGAACAGCGGTTTGTGTTCGTCAATTCGCGCAAGTACAAGGAAGGCGACACGCTGGCCGAAGGGCCCGTCGTCGAACAGATCACACCCGACGGCGCGGTGCTGAGTTTCCGGGGCAGCAGGTTCCGGCTGTCCAACGACTGAACTGAGGGGAGTCGGTCGCGAGTGAATGCTGCAGCTGTAGCTGCCGACAGTCTCGACGGGCTGCGGCTGAACTTCGCCTTGCAGGCGGGCATCCTCCGCCTGCTGTCGCGTCAGGAGTACCTGAACAAGATCAATGTCTTCCCGGTGCCCGATGGCGACACCGGCACCAACCTCGCGCTCACCGTCAACGCGGTGCTCGGCGCGCTGCGCAAGTGGCCCGACCGGCACGCTGGCAAGACGCTGACGCGCGTGGCGGACGCCGCGCTCGATGGCGCGCGCGGCAACTCGGGCGCGATCCTCGCGCAGTTCTTCCTCGGTCTCTGCGACCGAGTCGGCCACCTCAACCAGATCGATCCCGCCGACTTCGTCGCCGGCGTCGACGGCGGCGCCGCCTACGCGCGAGAAAGCCTGAGCGAACCGCGCGAGGGCACGATCATCTCGGTGCTCACTGCGTTCGCGCACGCCGTGCAGCGCGCACGAAAGGACGGCCTGCAGGACTTCCGGTCAATCCTGCGCCAGGGTGTGGCAGCCGCGCAGATGGCGCTGGAGCAGACGCAGTTCCAGCTCGAGGCATTGCGCAAGGCGCAGGTCGTCGACGCCGGGGCGCAGGGCTTCGTCGAACTCATCGAAGGGGTCACCGACTACCTCGAAAGCGGCTCGGAGGCGGAGCCGGCGGGCAGCGCGGCGCCCGTGATCGATAGTGCCTCCGAAGAATTGACTGCGGGCAGCGGGGACGAGGACCTTACCTATCGCTACTGCACCGAATGCGTCGTCACGGGAGAACGCGTGGATAGGCGCCACCTGCGTGAACAGCTGTCGGCGATTGGCGGCAGCCTCGTGGTCGCGGGCCTGCAGCACAAGGTGCGCGTGCACATCCACGTGAACGATCCGGCCGAGGTGTTCCGGGTTGCCGCCAGGTTCGGCACGGTCGCCGGCGAGAAGGCAGACGACATGCAGCGCCAGCAGCACTCGGCGCACATGAAGGACCGGCGTGTCGCGATCGTCACTGACAGCGCGGCAGACATCCCCGACGACGAGCTCGACCGGCTCGACATCCACGTGATCCCGGTCCGCGTGCACTTTGGCGACCGCAGTTACCTGGACAAGGTCGGCATCAGCTCCGAGGAGTTCTATGCCGAGATCGCACGGGGCGGCGAACCGCCCAAGACCTCGCAACCGCCGCCCGGCGATTTCCGCCGGCAGTTCGAATTCCTCGGTTCGCATCACAGCGCCGTGGTCTCGATCAGCCTGACGAGCCGCGCGAGCGGCACCTGCGCAGCGGCACAGACGGCGGCGGCCCGCACCGCCACGCACGGCAAGATCAGCGTGATCGACAGCGGCAACATTTCCGCGGGACAGGGCCTCATCGCGATGTACGCGGCCGAGTGCGCGCTGGCCGGTTACGACGCCGACCGGATCATCGAGGCGACGCGCGCCATCCTGCCGCGCACGAAGTCCTACGGCGTCGCGGGCTCGCTCGAGTACGCGGTACGCGGCGGTCGCGTGCCACGCTGGGTCAAGCGCGTCGCGGATGCGCTGCGATTGATGCCCGTTCTGCACAACGACCGCCACGGCAAGGTCAGCGCCGGCGGCGTGCTTTTCGGCCGCGAAGATCTCAAGGCGAAATTCGCACGCTGGGTGCGCCGACGCATGCGTGACGACGTCACCTACCGCATGATCGTGGGCCACGCCAACTGCGCCGCCGATGGCCAGTGGGTGCTCGAGGAATTGAGCCTGCCCAACGTCGCCTACGCGAGACTCGTACCGATCGGCAGCGCGCTCGGCGCGCATGGTGGACCGGGTATGCTCGTCGTCGGTCTGCAGGAATACGAGGCACCACAGGCGTCATGAAGTTCGAAACGCTCGCCATCCACGCAGGGCGCGAACCGGACGCTGCCACTGGCGCGGTGCGTGAACCCCTGCACCTGTCCACGACCTTCGAGCGCGGCGCGGACGGCAGCTATCCCCACGGGTACTACTACTCACGCAGCGGCAATCCGAACCGCACCACCCTCGAACGCGCGATCGCGGCGCTGGAGCACGGCACGGAAGCCGTGGCCTTCGCGTCGGGATCCGCGGCGACGCTCGCCGTGTTCGCCCTTGCGGCGCCCGGCGGCCGCATCGTCTGCGGTGCGGACTGCTACCACGGCACGGCGAAGCAGCTGCGCGCCATCGTCCCGCGCTGGAGCGTGGACGTCGAGTTCGTCGACATGACCAACCTGGCCGAGGTGTCGCAGGCGCTGGCGGTCACGACGAGCCTGCTCTGGTTCGAGACGCCCTCGAACCCGTTGCTGCGCGTTGCCGACATCGCCGCGCTGGTCGACCTGGCGCACGCGCGGGGCACGCTGGTCGGCATCGACAATACGTTTGCCAGCCCGGTGCTGCAGCAGCCGCTCACGCTCGGCGCAGACCTCGTGATGCACAGCACGACGAAGTACCTCGGCGGACACAGTGACGTGCTGGGCGGAATCGTCGTCGCTCGCAGTTCGGGCCCTGAATGCGCCGCGTTGCGTGATTACCAGGGCACGGCGGGTGGCGTGCCCTCGCCGTTCGACTGCTGGCTGGTGCTGCGCAGCCTGCCGACGCTGCCGCTGCGCGTGCGCGCCCAGGCGGCGAACGCGCTGGCCATTGCACGCTTCCTGCATGCCGATCCACGTGTCGACAAAGTGCATTACGCGGGCTTGCCGGATCATCCGGGGCACGAGATCGCTTTGCGGCAAATGAGTGGCGGGTTCGGCGGTGTGCTGTCGGCCGAAGTCCCCGGCGGCAAGGAGCGGGCGCTGGCGGTCGCGGCGAAGCTCAAGCTGTTCACGCGCGCGACGAGTCTCGGCGGGACGGAGAGCCTGGTCGAACACCGGGCGTCGATGGAAGGCCCGCTCAGCCGCACGCCGCCAGGACTGTTGCGCATGTCGATCGGGCTCGAGCACGTCGACGACCTGATCGCGGACCTTGATCAGGCGCTGGGCGCCTGATCGCAACAGACATCCAATCGCTTTTCAGGAACCGCGCGAACAATACGACGCTAAGGCTTCTCGACCGGGCGGCCCTGCTGGGTCCACGCAGCCATGTCGCCCTCGAGATGCGACAACTTCGTGTAGCCGTTCGCTGCCAGGACATCGGCCGCGAGGGCCGCGCGACGGCCGGACCGGCAATAGAGCACGATGTCCTTGTCCTTCGGCACTTCCGCAAGTCGCGAGGCAAGCTGGTCGTGCGGCACGTTGACCGCGTCCGGCACGTGGCCTTCCGCAAACTCCTGCGGCGTGCGCACGTCCAGCAGGAACAGGCTGTTGTCGTGCTTCGCCTGCCGCTCCAGCACGGCTTCCTGGCTAATGGGCGCCACGACCGCAGTCGCCGTTGCAGCAGGAGCGGTGGCGACCTTGGCGGCCGGCTCGCCAGCGAGGGCAGCCAGCGGAGCCAGCAGCACTCCCAGCAGCGCGAGCCAGTGATGGCGTACCGGATACGTTTGCTCAGCTGGCGCGTATTGCATGTGGGTGGCCTCTCCTGGCGATGATGATGAGTGCGCGTGGCTGCTGCCACTGCGCGATCGCAGTCGGTCTATTGCGCCCGGATGGCGCCTGCATCCCAGCGCTGCGGGACCTGCTGCAGCTTCGACATATCGTAGCCGAGTTCGCGCACGCGCTGCTCCAGCCTCGCGTACTCCTCCGGCGGCAAGGCAGGCGTGCGCGCCATGATCCAGACGTAGTCGAGACTGCTGCGCGCGATGATGGTCTGAGTGTAGTCCGGATCGACGTAGGCGATCAGGTATTCGGCCTTGATCGGCCAGAAGAACTGCATGCCCCAGACCGCGTTGCCGGTGCCCTCGCGCACGAAACCGCGTGGTCGCATCACTTTCTGAGGACCGTCGAACGATCCGTCGCGGTACGTGAATGTCGTCGCGATGCTGCCATCCTGGTCGATGCGGTACGACTCGATGGCATTGTGCGCACCGACCTCGAAGCGCGTCGGAATGTTCGCTATCACGTACCAGTCGCCCATGAACCGGTCCAGGTCGACATCCGCAGCAACGGGAATGGTCGGCGCGCTGCTGCAAGCGGCGAGCATGGCGACGGCGGGCAGGCAGGCAGCCGTCAGGACTCTGCGCATGGCGGGAAGTTCCTCGGTGGATGTCATGAGCTTTCGGCGGCTGCAGGGCCGCAGATTCAAGTGGCCGTCGTGAGGTAAGCGTCCGCCTCGATCTCGACCAGCATGTCCGGATCGATCAGTGCGCTCACCTCAACCATCGCCGAGGCCGGACGAATGGCGCCGAAGACCTCGCCGTGGGCGCGGCCGATGGCTTCCCACTGCGTGATGTCGCGCACGTAGACGCGGGTGCGAACGACATCTTCGAGCCGGGCGCCTGCCCGTGCCAGGGCCGCCTGGATGTTCGCGAGCACCTGGCGCGTCTGGGCACCGGCATCGCCGGCGCCGACCAGTTTCCCGTCCGGACCGGTCGCCGTGGTCCCGGAGACGAAGACCATCGGTCCGACCCGGACGGCGCGCGAGTAGCCGACGATCGGTTCCCAGGGCGTGCCGGTGGCGTAGTTCGTTCGCTGCAGTTTCATGCGTGCATTCCCCGTGGTGAATTGCCTTCGGCGAGGGCCCGCAACGCGTCGCCGGCAACGCGTTGCACCGTCCAGTCGTCCATCGCGACCGCGCCGAGCTTGCGGTAGAAGGCGAGCGCGGGCTCGTTCCAGTCCAGCACCGCCCATTCGAACCGCGCGCAACCCCGCTCCAGCGCGAGCCGGGCAAGGTGCCGCAACAGGACCTCGCCGTAGCCATGCCCGCGGTAGGCGGGGCGCACGAACAGGTCCTCGAGGTACAGGCCGGGCCGGCCCTCGAACGTCGAGTAGTTGTGGAACCAGAGCGCGAAGCCGACGGCCTCGTCGTCGACCCACGCGACGACTGCCTCCGCACAGGGCCTTGGCCCGAACAGGTCGCGATGCAGGTCCTCCGGCGTGACTCGAACGTGGTTGAGAAGTCGCTCGTACTCCGCCAGTTCACGCACCATGGCGACCAGCAGCGGGGTATCGGCGGGGCCTGCCGGGTTGACCTGCAACGGCTTCGGGACGCTCATGCGAAACGCCTCATTTCTTCAGTTTCCCTCGATAGCGGATCGGGGATCCCCTTGATTACAGGGGCTTCCATCCGTATTGTTAATCGTCCTTTCACTTAAAGGCAGCCGATGGCGACCCCCCCGGACCGCGTGCCCCTCAACGCCCTGCGCGTCTTCGAAGCCGTCGCGGCCCACCTCAGTTTCACCGCGGCGGCCCGGGAACTCGGCGTCACGACGGCCGCGGTCAGCGCCCAGATCAAGTCGCTCGAAGCCGACATCGGCGTGCCCCTGTTCCGCCGCCACACCCGTGCCGTCGCCCTCACCCAGGAGGGGGCCGAACTGCTCCCAGGCGTGCGGCGCGGCCTGGACGAGCTGCGCCGCGCGGTCGAACGCATCCGGCGCGAACGCGTGGGCGGCATGCTCAATCTCAGCGTGCCGAACGAGTTCCTGCAGCGCTGGCTGTTGCCGCGGCTGGGAGAGTTTACCCGCCAGCACCCCGAGATCGAGGTGCGGTTCGGGCCGCCGCGCGCCGCGCTGGATTTCGATCGCGACGATTTCCACGCGGCCATCCTGTACGGGTCGGGCCAGTGGCCAGGCCTCAAGGCCGAGCGCCTGCTCGACGAATACGTTTTTCCGGTCTGCAGTCCCGCCCTGCTGGCAAGGTTCGGCCCGATCGAGACGGTCGCGGATTTCGCGCGCTACCCGTTGATCCACAGCCGGACGGAGCCCTGGCAGGACTGGTTGCGCAGGGTCGGCGGCGACACCACACGTACCGACACGACACCTCCCATGGAAGACTCGGCGGCCTCGCTTGCGGCCGTGGAGCAAGGCAAGGGCATCGCGCTGGCGCGCTGGTCGCTGGTCGCGGCGGACATCGCCGCCGGGCGCCTGGCACGACCCATGCTGCCGAGCGTTCAGCAGCGGAACGCCTGGTTCCTCATTGCGCCGCCGGCGAATTTCTCGTTGCCGAAAGTCGTGCGTTTCCGGGCCTGGTTGCTCGAATGCTGTCGCGAGTTTGCGCCGCCAACGGGCGAGACTCTCAGCGTGGAATAGTCTCCGGCTCGCTCCAGTTGGCGGCCTGTTCCGGATCGGGTACCTTGAGGCCATAATCGAGAACAAAGAACGGGAAGGGAGTCCACTTACATGGCCGGCCCCAGCAAACCTCGACCAGTTCGCCTGCGTTATCACGCGGTCAGCATCGTTGCCGGTCCGCAATGCTGCGCCCAGGTGACGGCGCTGAAAGGCGTGCGGCTGCTCTCGCTGGAGGCCCCGCGCCTGCCGCTCGCAGGCTGCAGCTGTCCCGACGGCTGCAGCTGCCGCTTCCAGCATTACGACGACCGCCGCGCCGGCTCGCGGCGCTCGGAATTGCGTTCGGCCAGGGGAGCCTCGGCCACGGACAACCGCCGGCACTCGCTGGGCCGCCGCGACAGCGATTACACCGACAACTGACTTACCCCTGCGGCTGCGGCAGCTGCAGCCTGACCCGCACCGGACGGTGATCGGAGCCGACGTCAGGGCCGATCTCGTGCGCGATCCCGCAACTCGCCGCTGGCACCAGCACGTGATCGATCGGCAGTGCGAGCGGCCAGAACGCCGCTTGCCACGTCGGCCGCCAGGCTTCGTCCTCGAGCGCGTCGCGCAGGCCTGATTCCGCCAGCAGGCGCGCGAACGCCGGTGCATAGGGCGTCAGGTTGAGATCGCCCAGCAGGATCGTCGATTCGGGATGCGAATGTGCGAGCGCAGCCGCCCTGCCCAGGACCTGATCACGTGCCGCCTGCAGGCCGGGAACGACGGGCCAATGCGTGTGCAACGCAATCACCTGCACTTTCCGGCCGCCGATGTCGACGGTGGCGACCAGCGACGGCAGGCCGTCCTCCGCGAAGTCGACGGCCTCGACCCGTTCCAGGGGCCAGCGGCTCAGCACGGCGATGCCGTACGGATCTTCCCGCGCCAGCACCTTGCGGTACGGATACGCCTGCGCCGTCACGTCGAGCGCTGCGGCCCACGCGGCCGTAACCTCCTGCAGGGCAATGACGTCCGCGTTGCTCTGCGTGAGCCAGGCCAGCAGTGCGGCATGGTCGGTGCTGGCAAACCAGAGGTTCGCGGTCACGACGCGCAAGTCGTCACGTCCGCAAGCGCCCGGGACCGCGTCAGCCGACGCCCGGCTGGCCAGCATCGCGCCCGGCAACCATTGCAGCGCCAGCGCAGCGCAGGCAACGGCCATCATCCATGGGCGCCTGAGGGCAAGGGAGGCGAACAACAGGGCGAGCGCGGCTGCGCCAATCTGCCAGCGGAAATGCGCGAACAGCTCGAAGGGCCAGCCTAGCGGCGCCAGCACGGATGCCAGGGATACGGCGACCGTCCCGATGAGGGCGATGCTCACCGCGTTCGACCAGGCACCGGCGGGCAGACGCATGACTCTAGAGTAGCAGCACCGCCACGACGAGGCCGAACAGCGGGATGACGACGGTCATGCAGAACATGGGGCAGTAGGCCGACTTGTGCGTCTCGCGGCAGACGCCGCGAATGGTGGTGACAACGTAACCGTTGTGCGGCAACGAGTCGAGTCCGCCGCAAGCAATCGCGATCCCCGTCGCCGGGCACCGTGAAGCCTCTACAATGATCACTCCCTGCGCCACGAGTTGCCCATGCTGAAGTTGTCGACGAACTCCGCAATTGCGCGGCTCGCGGCGCCAGTGCTGGCCAGCGCCGCCTTGCTGGCAGGATGCGGCGAGAACAGGCCTGGCCCCGAGGCCGGCGGCGACCGACTCGCGCCGCTGCCCATCGCGGACGGATCCGTCACGGTTTCCGGCATCTCCGCCGGTGGTTACATGGCAGTGCAGTTCCACGTCGCGCATTCCGCGCTCGTCAACGGCGCGGGCGTCATCGCTGCCGGCCCGTACTTCTGTGCGGAGAACTCGCTGCGCTACGCGCTTGGCCGCTGCATGAAAGGCGACGATCCGATCGCTGCGGACGAGCTCGTGAGCCTCACCAGCGAGCTGGCGCTCAACGACGCCATCGACCCGATCGCGGGTCTCGCGAACGACCGCGTCTGGCTCTTCCACGGCGGCGCCGACCCGGTCGTCGCGAAATCGGTCGTCGACGCCCTGCAGTCGTACTACGCAACGCTGGTCGATCCTCGTCGCGTGAAGCGCGTGGACCTCGCCGCTGCGGGACACACTTTTCCGGCTGCGGCCAGCGACCTGCAGGCCTGCAGCGCCACCGACACGCCGTTCATCGGCAACTGTGGCATGGACGGCGCGCGCCAGTTGCTCGAACACCTGTATGGCCCGTTCAAGGCGCAGGCGGCGGCCGCGACGCCGGGCACGCTCGTGAAGTTCTCGCAGACGCCCTATGCGCAAGCGGCCGGGGCCGCAGGGCTCGCAGCACGCGGCTGGCTTTACGTGCCCGCCGCCTGCGCGGGCCAGGGTCCGGCCGGTGGCTGCCGCCTGCACGTCGCTTTCCATGGCTGCAAGCAGGGCTCGTCGTACGTGCACGACGCCTTCGTGAAGCGCTCGGGCTACCTTGCTGCCGCCGACGCGGGCAACGTGGTCGTCCTGTTCCCGCAGGTCGAGCCGAGCTACCAGCCCCTCAACCCGAACGGCTGCTGGGACTGGTGGGGGTACGGCAGCGAGGAATATGCGACCCGGCGCGGGCCGCAGATCGTGGCGATCAAGGCGATGGTGGACGACCTGCTCGGCGCCCCAGCAGGGGCCAGGTCACGGTAAGTTCAGAGCGCGGTCGCACGCAGCCGCTGTGCGCCGTAGAGCACATGGAGGCGCCGAACGCCTTTCATGCGGCGCGACGAGCGCCGCACCTCGCCCATCAGCCGCAGCAGCAGGCTCGAGCCTTCGTTCATGCCGCCGGCGCAGTAATCCTCGCTCAGGCTCAGGTGCAGCACCGTCACGTGCTCCAGGTCGGCCCGCATGTACACGGCGACGCCGATCGGGCGAGCGGTGACCGTGTCGACCGCGAACAGGCACTGCACATCCTGGAGGCTGCCGACCCGCACTCGCAACCCCTCGTCTTCGTCGACGATCTCGGGCGGACCATAGCGGTCGACCACGTGGACGATGTCGCGTGCGAAACGCTCCTGGCAGCCGTTGAAGAACAGCAACCGCTCAAGCGCATGGCGCTTGTGGCGAGGGACGCGCGACGTGAATTCGATTCCCCGCATGAAAATTCCTGGCCGGGATCCCGGCCGCGGATGGAGCAGTGGTCGATCATGCTCGCGGGGCCACATTATGTCGAGTAAAGACCCGGGGCTTTTGTTGCTGCAACGCGACAAGCGGCCTTTGGCGGAAGGTCGACCGGCCGTGGGTATTTTTTTGAATTGCTTCATGTTTTTGGCATCTGGGCATGGAGTGTCCGGCGCGCTTGGCGTGCAATGGCGGCATCATGCTGCACAAGCCCTTGCCTCGCCGGCCAGAGGCGGTTCCGGCCGCCCCCGCCATCCCGGCACAGGAGGCGGTGCTGGTCGACGTGGTGGTGCTCTCGGCCGACGCGGAACTGTTCCAGGCAGCGCGTGACGCCGTCGGCGAACGCAACCCCGTCTGGCGAGCGCGCTCGGCGGAGGAGGCAGCCAACCTGTTGATCACGGGACGGTGCGGCGTCCTCGTCATCGACATGGCCGCGGTCTCCACGCGCGCCGATATGCTCATCGAGCAGATCGTGGAGCAGTTCCCCGACGTCGTGGTCTGCGTGGCGGGCACGCGCGGTGACGAACCCCTGCTCGCGCCGTTGATCAGCCACGGGCTCGTCTACCGATTCATGCACAAGCCCACGAGCGCGCGGCGCGCCGGCATGTTCCTGCAGGCCGCGATCCGCCGGCACGTCGAACGGCGCGAAGGCCGACAGGCAAGCGATCCCCTGCTGCCGCTGCTGCGCGGCTTCCGTCGCCCCGCCTCGGGCATGCCTCGCGGCTACCTCGTGCTGATCGGCCTCGCAACCATCGCACTGACCGTGCCACTGTTCATCGGGGGCTCTCCGGACGTCTCGGAGCTGCCCGCAACAGATTCGAGACCGCTGGTAACCGCGCCAGCCCCGTCAACGGCGGTCCGTGCCGATCCCGTGCTGTCGCGCGCCCGGGCCGCACTGCAGGCCGGCAGGCTCGAGGCGCCGGAGGGCCGCAACGCGCTCGACCTGTTCCACGGGGTGCTGCTCGCGCAGCCCGATCATCCAGAAGCCCGGACCTCGCTGGGACGCACCATCGACCTGCTGCTCGCACGTGCACAGCAGGAAGCCGACGCAGGCCGCAAGGCCGAGGCGGAGAGACTGTTGCAGCGCGTGCTCGCCGTCGTCCCCGACCACCGTGCGGCGCAGGCGCTCGCCAGTCGCATCAATCCTCCGGACACACCGTCGCGCCAGTTATCGCGTGAACAGCGGGCCGAGGTCGAGTCGCAGCTGGCAGCCACGGCGATGAGCGCACCCGCCACCGTTGCGGTTGCGCGTATGAAGACCTTGCAGGAAATCGAAGCCGAACTTGCCGCACTGCCCGGGCCGGTGACGACGCTGTCCAGGGCTTCGCGCACCCCAGCAGCAGTCACCCCGGCCTTCGTGCCGGCCGTGCAGCCGGACCCGCTCGCACCCCGGTTTACGAACGCGGTACGCACCCCGGGTCCGCTGACACGAAGCTATGCGCGAGAGATCGCCAACCCGTTGCCGACGGCCGCAATCGTCGCGCCGGCCGTCGCCAGCGAGAGTGCCATGACATCGCCCGCAGCTGGCGAACCCATGGCACCAGGCGTCGTCGCCGCCGACCAGCTGGATCGCGTCGTGACGCGCGACCCCGTCTATCCGCCGCAGGCGCTGCGCAATGGCACGAAGGGTTGGGTGGAACTGGAGTTCACGATCACGCCGAACGGCACCGTGCGCGACATCCAGGTGGTTGCAGCCGAACCGCGAGGAGTGTTCGACGGCGCCGCGAGTGACGCGGTCGCAGCCTGGCGCTTCCGTCCCCGCGTCGTGAATGGCCAGCCCGTGGCCCAGCGTTCAACCATCACCATGCACTTCGACGTCGACACCTGACGCGCAGCAACGTCGTCTCTGCGCGGGTTGCGCAGCTGACGCGCAGGTGCGCGCCGGTCAGTGCCCGGCGAGTTGTGCGAGATCCAGCTGCAGCGACGGTTGCGCAACCTCTGCCTGCACGCCACGCAGCCGCAGGGCATCGCACAGGCCGCTGGCACCTTCGGCTTCACCATGCACGAGGTAGGTGCGCGGCTTGCCAGCCACGCCAGCGTGCCATCGCAGCAGGTCTTCCTGATCGCCGTGGGCGGAGAATCCTCCGAGCGTGTGGATGTGCGCGTTGACGCTGTACTGCTCGCCGTGGATGCGAACGTGCTCGCGGCCGTCGACGATCGCGCGGCCGAGCGTACCCACCGCCTGGAACCCGGTGAAGATGACGTTGCACTCCCGGTGCGCAAGGTTGTGCTTCAGGTGGTGCACGATGCGGCCGCCAGTGCACATCCCGCTGCCGGCAATGACGATGATGCCGCCCCGCAACTGGTTGATCGCCATCGATTCTTCCGCCGTGCGGCACAGCTTGAGATTCGGCAGTGCCGGCATGCCGTCCGCACTGCGGCGCGCCGCGCGGGCCTCGTCGTCGTACAGGTCCGGGTGCTTCCAGTAGATCTCCGACGCCTCGATGGCCATCGGGCTGTCGAGGAACACGCGCCAGTCGCCGACGCCCCACTCGTCGAAATGCGCGGCAAGTTCGTAGAGGATCTCCTGGCTGCGGCCGACCGCGAACGCGGGAATCAGCACGTTGCCGCCGCCGCGCCGCGCTTCGCGCAGGATCTCGCCGAACTCGCGCAAAGTGTCGCTGCGCTCGCGGTGCCGGCGGTTGCCGTAGGTGCTTTCCATGATGACGACGTCGGCGGCGCCATTGCCTGCGGGGTCGCGCAGGATCGGCGAGTCGTATTGCCCGACGTCGCCGCTGAACACGACGCGACGCCGTGTCCCTGCCTCTTCGAGCTGCAACCACACGCTGGCGGAACCGAGGATGTGGCCGGCATCGCGGAACGTGACGGTCACGCCGGGGAGTACTGTCGTGGGGCGCTCGTAAGCCACGGTCTGGAACTGGCGCAACGTTTCCGTCGCGTCGTCCACCGTGAAGAGCGGCTCTGGATATCCACGCGCGCGTCGGTTGCCGTGTTCGGCCTGCCGGCGGCGGAAGCGTTCGGCCTCCCGCTCCGCCATGAACGCACTGTCGGCCAGCAGGATGCGGGCAAGGTCCCGGCACGCGGCCGTGGCGTAGATCGGGCCACGGAAGCCCCGCTTGCGCAGCAGCGGCAACCGGCCGCAGTGATCGATGTGCGCGTGGCTCAGCACCACGGCGTCGATTTTCGAAGCTTCGAACGGAAAGGGCGCGCGATTGCGGGTGTCCGGGTCGTCACCGCCCTGGATCAAGCCGCAATCGAGCAGCAGCGTGCGGCCGCCCACGGACAGGATGTGGCAGGAGCCGGTGACTTCGCCAGCCGCGCCATAGAACTGCAGGTGCATCTTTCGAACCGCCTCAGGCGATTCGCTGCCCCGCGGGCACCTCGCCTTCCTGGTTGACCGGAACAAGCGTCGTCTGTCCGTCCTGCAGCAGCTTGGCGCAGGCCTTGACGACCCGGGCATCGTACCTGCGTCCGGCCTGCGCCTGAAGCTCGTCGAGGCACGACGTCAGCGCCAGCGCCGCGCGGTGCGGCCGTTGCGCAGAGCATGGCTTCTGCCGCGTCGGCGACCGCGACGATGCGTGCTTCGAGCAGGATCTCTTCGCCCTTCAGGCCGCGCGGGTAACCCGAGCCGTCGAGCCGCTCGTGGTGCTGGCGTACGGTTTCCGCAACGGGCCAGGGAAATTCAATGTCGCGCAGTACTTCATAGCCGCGCTCGGCGTGCGTCTTGACGAGCTCGAACTCCGAGGCGGAGAGCGTGCCCGGCCGCCACAGCAGCTCGCGCGGAATCTGCAGCATGCCGACGTCGATCAATTGCCCCATGACCCGGAGTCCGCGCACCGTGTGTCCCGGCAGCCCGAGCGCCGTGCCGATACCCGCGGCGTAATCACCGACGCGACGGGCACGGCCCGTCTTGCATGCATCCTGTGCTTCGGCCAGCTGCGCGAGCGCCTCGATGGCACCGAACATCACGCGCTCCATGTGATCCATGGCGCTGACGATTTCGGCGTCGGACCGCCGGCGCCGCAGCAGCTTTGCCGCAGCGCCGGCAATGTGTTCGGCATGACGGCGGTCGTCGTCGTCGTAGGGTTGCGCGGCGTCGGCGACCAGCAGCACCCCGGTGAGGCGGCCTCCGTCCAGCAACGGCATCACGAGTTGCCGGTGCAACGCGCCCGGCAGGCCCGCCTGTCGCAGCGCCGAGGTGCCTTCGGTCGCGTCGCGGATTACCGGTCGTTGCGACGTTGCGCACTCGGCCAGTGCGGTGTCGGCAGGCGGCGGTCCGCGCCAGCGCGTGAGTGTCGTCAGGGGTTCGTCCGATTGGCCGCCACGCCGCGCCACGATCTCCAGCGTGGTGGCGTCACCGACCGGCAGGAACAGGTAGGCCTGCGTGCTGCGCGTGAGTTCCTGCGCCAGCTGCAGCGTCCGGTCGAGGATCTCGGTTTCGGTGAGGGCGTGCGAGCGCTGCGCGAGTTCGAGCAGCCGGCTCACGCGTTCGTGGTCGCGCAGGTTGCGTTCGGCCGTGCGCCTGGCCGTCGACACGTCGCGCGCCGTGAAGACGCGGAAACTGGAGCCCGCTTGGTCCGGCGCGAGCGCGACTTCGACATCGAGCACGATGCCGTCCGGCCGGCGCCAGCGGAGCTCCTGGCGCAACGCGCCTGAGACCGTGCGGGCGACGGTGCGCAACGTGGCGTCGCCGTCGCCCTCGAACTCCAGCATCTGCAGCGTCAGGGTCCCGAGCCGTTCGCGGTCCGTGTTGAGCAAGGACAGCAGTGCGCGATTGCCGTAGCGCAGGCGGCTTTCGCCGTCGACGACGCCGCACGCCTCCGGCGCCGCGTCCAGCGCGTCTGCCTGCGCCGCCAGCTCCTGTTCCCGGGCCTGCGCCGCCAGCTCAGCAGTGACGTCACGCGCAGTGACCAGCCAGCTGGCCCGCCCGGCGTAACTCGTGGCGACGCGCCGCAGTTCGAGCCGTGACTCGCTGCCGTCATGCCGCTGCCAGTGCACGAACGCTTCGCGGGACGCGTCGTCGGCGAACTCCGCGCCGGGCAGCACTTCCTGCAGCGGCCTCCCGCGCAGAGCGGCCGGGTCGAGCCCGACGAGCGCGGCCGCCGAGTCCGTGGCCGTGTGCACCAGCCGCGAATCCATGTCCACGATCCAGGTCGGCGTGGGTTGAGCAGCGAATGCCCGCTCCGCGTCGTTCGCCGTCGACTGTACTCGTGATCGCACGGTCTGCAGCTCGTTGAGCCGCGCTTCCAGCACCGCGATCTTGCCCGCATCGGCGCGCGATTCTTCGGCGGCGCCGCGCGCCTGCGATTCGGCTTCGACGGCCTGTTGTTGTGCCGCCTCGAGGTCGCGGATACGGATCTGCAGTTCCCGGATGCGAACCGATTCCGCTGCCGCAAATTCCGCGCGGGCGCGGGCTTCGTGCTCGGCGCGCTCGCGCGCGACACGTTCGGCAGCCGAAAGCTGCTTGTTGGCAGACTCGACCTCGCGCAGCTGCTTCTCCAGGTCAAACAGCCGACGGCGGTCCTGTTCGCGCCGGTCGAGCAGTTCGGGCACCAGTGCAGGCATGCGCACGGTGCCGGACCCGGAATGCGATTCGTCGAGCACGCCGACCAGTTCCTCCAGCGTCGAGCCCCGCGGCAGGAACCGCTGGGCGCCGACTTCGGCGGCAAAGGCCTCGTACTTCGGGCCCTCGACCCGGAACGAATGCAATACGAACGGCAGGTGCAGGTAGGCCGGATCCTCGCGCAGGCGGCGGCAGAGCGCGAAGCCGTCGAGCCGCGGCAGCAGCACGTCGCTTACGATTGCGTCAGGGTTCTGGTTGCGAACGATCTCCAGCGCCTCGACGCCGGATCGCGCCTTGAGTATGCGGTGACCGCGCGATTGCAGCACGCTCTCGACCGCGGCGAGATCCTGGTCGCGCTCGTAAGCCAGCAGGACAGTCTTCATCGAGGGACTAAAGCTCCATCAGGTGATGCCGGGCAGCCCCAGGCTGCAAGCGCGGGGCCCGTGACATGTTAACTGCCCGGGAGTATGCGCCAGCGCCGCGGTCGCGCACCAACGCGCGGCCTCAGGCCGTCGACTTGCGTCACAAAACGCCCTCGCGCTGCAACTCCGCGGCAAAGGCGCACTCCCCCGGAGTCGCCTGCCAGCGGCGAAGGTTCGGGCCGGCGATGGTCCCGGAGGGTACAATTCCAGCACGCAAGATCGAGGAGACGACGATGGCTCGGCGTAAGACGTTCGTGTGGGCAGCAACCCTGGCCCTGCTCGCGGGCTGCGCGACGCATTGGGATGTCGACAGCTACGCGGCTCCAGATGGCAACGTCACGGCGCGACATACGTTCTACTTCAAGGGCGGAGACTTCGGCAGCCCCGTCTCGGTCCAGCAGTCGGTGGTCACCACGGCGACATCGCAGGTGCGTGCTGCCGTGGTCTCCGAACTGACTCGCAGCGGGTATTCGGAAGTGGACTCGGCCGCCGCGGCCGACATGATCGTCAGCTTCCAGGTGGCGGGCACGCAGCGAATCGTACCGTCGGACGCAAGGCGCATCGGCGCGCCATCGGCCACGACCGTGCTCAGCCCGAGCGCGATTCAACCGCCACCGGCCTCGTACGTGCCGCGTGAGATGCGCGTTCGCGACGGTTCGGTGCTGATATTCATCGACGACCGCGAGTCAGGCCGGTTGCTCTGGCGTGGCGCAGTGACTGAGGAAACGCGCAGCGGTTCGACCGAGCAGGGCGTGCGCATCATCACCGAGATGGCACGTGAGATCGCGAGGGCAGTCCCGGCGCGTTCCGCCGCGGCGAAATAGACCGGATCAGCGCCGCATCACCAGCAGCGCGCCGACGAGCAGCAGCCCGGCGCCCAGCAGCCGCACCGGCGTGATCGGGATCTGCGGGAAGCCGAGCACGCCATAGCGGTCGACGACCAGCGCGGCCCCCAGTTGTCCCGCGAGTGCCAGCGCGACCAGCGCCATCGCACCGAGCCGCGGTCCCAGCACCGTGACTGACGCCACGTAGGCAGCCCCCAACAGGCCACCCAGCCAGGCCCAGCCAGGCACCTGCCCGAACGATCCCGGCGTCGTGCGCGATCCCAGCGCCACTGCAAAAGCCACCAGCGCCACGAGGCCGACGCCGAAATTCGTGACTGCCGCCCAGACCGGCGCGCCGATGACCCGCGCGAGCGTCGCGTTCATGCCGACCTGCACCGTCAACCCTGCACCCACCAGCACGGCCACGAGGTGCGGCCAGTAGTTCGCGATCATCGTTCGAGACTCCTCATTCCCGGCCGGCCCGCCAGCGCAGCATGAGCCAGCAGCAGATAGCCACGCCGCCAGCCCAGGCCATGCCGCGATTGACGGCTGCCCAGGTCGTGTCGAGGTGGAGCATTCCCCAGCGGGAGAATATCTCGCGCCAGTCGTGGTGGGTTTCCGGATCGAGGCCGCCGATCAACGGCAGGTCCATCGCGCGCGCATCGCCCATGTAGGTCGCCACGTTGAGCCAGCTCTCGCAGGCCCATGCCGCGCAGAGCGCGAAGCCGAGCGTGTGACGGCGACGGAAGAACTGCCAGGCGGCCGCCACCGGAAACACCAGCTGGCCGAGCGTGCCGCCATAGACCGCCAGCCGCTCCGAAAACAGCCCGATGATCGGGTGGCCCGCTTCATGAAAGGCGAGGTTGGCGCTGTCGAGGATCGGCACCCAGTGGTCGCCCGTGGACGCGCTCAGCAACAGCCACAGCACGAAGGCGACGGTGGCGAAGGTAGCCGCCGCGCCGACCGGCGACCAGGCGTCACCGCCGCCGTCGACGGGGTCGATGATGATGACCGACGGTCGCCGCCGCGGCTCAGGGCTCAGGTCGCACCTCGCAGCGACTCGTCACGCCGCGGCCAGCCCTGCCAGACCAGGGCGCCAATGCCGAGCAACAGTGCCGCGAACCTGATCCACCAGCCGATGACCGGGATCTGCCCGACCAGCCACAAGGCGATCACGGCGAGCAGCAGCGCGAACAGCTTCCAGCCGGTGGTCACGGGTTCCGCGCTGCGGATGAACCCGAGCACCTTCTGGCCGATGAACATCGCCACGGTGACCCAGCCGAGGAACAGCAGCAGCAGGTAGAGCATCAGGATGATCAGTGCGAGCGGGATGCCGACGATCGTGACCAGCAGCAGCACGACGAGCACCGGCAGGCAGACGAGGATCACGAAGCCGAGCCCGAGGCTGCGCAGCGGCTCGCGGCCGATCCATTGCGCCGCCCGCGACGAGTACGCCGGGAACGCGAGCATGAAGAGCGTGCCCGCGACGAACACGCCGAGCATCCACAGGAAAGAACCGACGCCGTGCGCCACCGTGCGCATGTCCTGCGCAGTATCGTGGCCGTCGACGTACCGGCCGACGTCGGCCTGGTGGAACTCGACGCCGCCCGCGATCTGCGCGCCCTCGGGAATCACCGGTTCGCGCGAACTGTGCACGATCAGCTTGCCGTCGATGCGCGTGTTCGGACCGATGTCGATCTCTTCCGCGCGCACTTCAGCGTCGCCCTGCACGACGCCATCGAGGTGAACGCTGCCGCCAGACGCCTGGAGGTAATCGTGTGCGTTGCCTTCGAAGTGGATGCGGCCACCGGTCAGCGACAAGGCGCCGGCAACGACCGTCGCTGGCCCGAGTGTGACGTCGCCGCCGGCGACGCGCGCGTTGCCTGCCACGATCGCGTCGACCTGCACTTCACCGCCCGCGACGTAGAGATCGTCGCCAATGCCGCCGCCGATCGACACTTCGCCGCCGGCCGCGATGAGGTCGCCCTTCACTTCGCTCGCCGTGGTGACGTGCCCGCCGGCGAGAAAGGCATCGCCCGCGATCGGGTCGGTCAGGTTCAGCGCACCGCCCGCCCCGAAGTAGTCCGAGCCGAACTGCTTCGAGATGGAGTCGTCGTCGTGGTGCTGGATGCTGCAGCCTGCCATGGCCAGACCAAGGGCAAGCAGCCCCAGGGTCCGTGCGACCATTCTCATATCGGTTCTCCTCGACTCCCGCGGCCCCGCAATACGGCCAGGCACGGGATTTTGCAGGCCATCGTTTTCGAGTCTAAGGGAACGCCGCGAGCGCGGGAACGCCGGGCTGTGCGTTTCACCCTGCGCTGCGCACGCTTCGTCGCGGCCAGCGGCGTGTCCCCAAAGAAAAAGCCGCGACACGCTTGGCGAATCGCGGCTTTTCCATCTCGACGTCTTCCATGACGGCCCGCAATCGTCCCCCGGTCGGGCCTTCCATCTGGTCTGCCGCCCGGTCTCCCCCGCTTGCGGCTGTCGGCTTTGTACGCGGTTTACTGCGCAGCGTCACCTTGCAGCGCAAAAACTACGCATACGAATAAATGCGCGGAGAGTGTCGTCTCATTTCAACAACAATCTGGCACACAGGCCGCGGTCAGACCTTGTACGCTGACCCCTCGGTCATGTAGCCGGCGAACCTCGGCACTCGCCGCAGGTAGTAGTGCTCGGCATCGCGCAGTTGCAGGCCTGATCCTGCCACCAGCTGCGCCGTGTCCCGGATGAGATGACAGCCGCCGCCGACGCGATTCTGTAGCGGGTTGAGCCGATGCTGCCAACGGGCCACCTTCGCGTCGGGAGACAGGCCGTGCTCGAGGAACAGGAACTGTCCGCCCGGTTTCAGCACGCGCCGTACTTCACCGAGTGCATGCACCACGTCAGGGATCGAGCACAGCGTCAGCGTGCAGACCACGGTGTCGAAGCTGTCGCCCTCGAATGGCAGGTGCTCCGCATTCAGGTGATGGAAGTCCACGGCGACGCTGGACGCGGCGATGCGGGGCAGCGAGAAACGATCGAGGTCAGTGTCGGGATCGATCGCCTCGATGCGGTGCACGCCGGAGGGGTAATGCGGCAGGTTCCTGCCCGTGCCAAAGCCGATCTCGAGAATTCGACCGGACGCCCGGGACAGCGTGCGCCGCCGCGGCTTGTCGAAGACCCGGCTGCCCATGGCGAAGTCGAGCAGGTACGGAAACACGCAGTGATGGTAGAGGCCCACGCTACTTGGCCGCCGGCCATCTCACCGTAACGGCGCCGCGCAGCTGGCCGGATTCAAATCCTGTCGCGGCGTCCAGCGGGTACTCGCTGGCGATGGCTGCCGCCACTTCGGGAGCAATGGTTGCACCGTGGCACGTAAGGCATACGGGCTGCATGACGATCGCACGCAAGTATCGACGTTCGATACCCTGCGTCGAACGGAACTCCATCACTGCCTCGGGTGGCTCCCCCGGAGGCGATGCCTTCGACAGCTCGGTCGCAAATCCAGCCATGACCGCGCGCTCGACGTCGTCGGGCGCGTTCGCCGGATTCCTCAGCCGAAGTGCCGTGCGACCCACGCTCGCGCCAGAGGACGAGGACAACCGGGCCGCGATCTCGGGCGCACGGGTCCTGCAGACTTCGATGGCGGCGACCGGTCCGCCCTGCTGCATTGCCTGTCCGAGTTCGGCCTTCATTTCGCTCATGAGCTGATCCGCGAGCGCGCGGCTGGCTTCGTCCCATGCTGCGGTGGACTCCCCTGCCTGGGTGGGCACGGCGAACAGGGCGCAAATGCATGCAACAACACACACTGGCCTGAGCATGCGCGGGAAACTCATGTCGCCACCTGCTTTCGCATCGCAAGTCGATTTATAAGTGCAATTGTATTAACTGATCTTATTCGAACTCAATAGGCATCTCTGGTTAGAGTTTTTTTAAAATGGGCAACAAATCGGACAGCCCACCGCAGCGTGCTAAGTGCCGCCCGCTCAGGTAGATTGCGCGCCCTCCCCGCCCCGCCCGGGCCAGAGTCAATCGAGCAACCATGGGACGCATTTTCGAAGTCAGAAAGCACGCGATGTTCGCGCGCTGGAACCGCATGGCGAAGCAGTTCAGCCGCATCGGCAAGGACATCACCATCGCGGTCAAGAAGGGCGGCCCGGACCCCGACACGAACCCGGCGCTGCGCCGCGCGATCCAGAACTCGCGCGCCGTCAACATGCCGAAGGACAAGGTGGAGTCGGCAATCAAGCGCGCCTCCGGGCGCGATGCCGCTAACTTCGAAGAGGTCATCTACGAAGGCTACGCGCCGCATGGCGTCGCCGTGCTGGTCGAATGCGCGACGGACAATCCGACGCGCACGGTGGCCGCCGTGCGCAATGCGTTCAACAAGAACGGCGGTAATTTCGCGACCTCCGGCAGCGTCGCCTTCCAGTTCCGGCGCATGGGCGTGTTCCGGTTGAACCCGGAAGGGATCGACCAGGACGACCTCGAGCTCTACCTGATCGACCACGGTCTCGAGGAGTTCGGCGAGAGCACCGGCGAAAAGGGCGAACCGCAGCTCGTCGCCCGCTGCCTGTTCGAGGACTTCGGCGCGATGCAGAAGGCGCTCGAGGAGCGCGGCATCAACCCGATCTCAGCCGAGCACGAGTACATCTGCACGACCCCGACCGAACTCGGCGAGCCGCAAGCCACCGAAGTGCTCGAGCTGATCGACAAGCTCGAGCAGGACGAGGACGTGCAGAAGGTCTACCACACGCTGGCGTAGCCACCATGGCCTGACCCGGAGAAAGAGGGACACCACGCTGCCTGCGGGGTTGTTGACAACCATTTTTCAAGCAGGCCGCGGCCGACCAGTGCACGAGTCGCTGCTGCCGGAACCGGGCGGCGCACCGGCGGCGCGGGAATCAACCCGCGATGAACACGAATGATGATTGCGGGAGCGGTGGCGGGCTGCGTCACCCGTCTGCCTCTACCGACCAGCGATAACTGCTTGAAACCAGAGTCGCAGGTGAGGAGTGCACGGGTCCAGCGCACCCCCTACTCCAGCAGTTTCTCGATCGCCTGGTTGAGCTGTACGGAGTCGGGCTTCACTTTGCTGTCGAAGTGATGCACGACCCGGCCGTCGGCGCTGACCAGGTATTTGTTGAAATTCCAGTTGGGCTCGGAGGACTTGCGGGCGAGTTCCTTGAAGACCGGGTTCGCGTTCCTGCCGGTCACCACCGAGGGGCTGAGCATCGTGAAGGTCACGCCGTAGTTGATGTAGCAGATCTCGGCGGTCTCGGCCTCCTGCTTCGCCTCCTGGTTGAAGTCGTCCGATGGGAAGCCGATCACCGCGAGCCCGCGTGCGTGGTACTTCTGGTTCAGCGCCTCGAGACCCTTGAACTGCGGCGTGTAGCCGCAGTGGCTCGCGGTGTTGACGATCAGTAACGGCTTGCCAGCGTACGCCTCGCAGAGGTTGACGCTTTGTTCAGAGCGCAGCTTCTTGAAGTCATGGTTGAGAAAGGCGGGGCACTGGTCCGCCATCACCTGATCGCCGAACAGCAGGCCGACGACGAGCGCGAGCGCTGCCGGGATAGAGCGGGGGGTTCGGGCCATCTTGAGCCTCCAGTGTCGGGGAACCGGGTCGGCGAAGCTCCGAAAAGGCATGGAGTCAGCGTGACCGTACCTTCACTTGAGCGTGCGGAATTCGCGGACGGTCAGGACCAGCCCGATGACCAGCAGCACGAAGACGACGAAGCCCCAGAACCCAAGATTGATGGTCATGACTGCTTTCTTGCCAGCAAGGCGGCCAGCTTGAAGTAGATTCCGAAGCCAAAGATTGCCGGAATCCAGATTGCGGTGAAGATCGCCTGCTCACGGTCCTGCGCGATGAACCATAGATAGGCCGAGATGGAAAATGAAATCATCACGGCCAAGAGAATGAAGTAGTCCGATTTCCTGAACATTGAGTCCTCCGGCTGAATTACTTCTCGAGATACTCTTCGAACCCGTAGCCAACGGCGCTCAGCAGGCATCCGGCGATGGCCAGGGAACCGATCACACGGATTCCCGACGAAATGCCGACCGCAAATGACTGCGCCGGGATGAGTCCCGTCGCTGCGAGCAGCAAGCCAGTGCAGCCGATCACGGTGAGCACATTGCCCGCGACGATCAAGAGCCGATACACCGGTCGTGCAGATCTCACGGCGCGTGGCGCTCCAACTTCATGACGGCGGTCTCAAGGTGCACCGAGGGGCGATCATCCGACTTGCTCTGCATTGACTGCGCCGCCGCACACCGCCCCCCACTAAGGGGGGCGGCTGCGCCATTCAGAACCCTACTTCGGCAGGAGCACAGTATCGATGACATGGATGACGCCGTTGCTCGCGGCAATATCCGTCTTGACGACGTTCGCGCCGTCGACCTTGACCTTGCCGCCGTCCACCGCAATCCTGACAGACTGGCCATTGACGGTCTTCGCGCTGGTGAGTTTCACGACGTCCGCGGCCATCACCTTGCCTGCTACGACGTGGTAAGTGAGGATGCCGGCAAGCTTCGCCTTGTTCTCAGGCTTCAGCAGCGACTCGAGCGTGCCGGCGGGCAGCTTGGCGAACGCCTCGTCCGTCGGCGCGAACACGGTGAATGGACCAGGCCCCTTGAGGGTCTCGACGAGACCGGCAGCCGTGAGCGCAGTGGCCAGCGTCTTGAAGCTGCCGGCCGCCACGGCCGTGTCGACGATGTCAGCGGGCGCCTTGGCCTTGGCCTCGTAGGCGTTGGCGCCTTGGAACGCCAGTGCGCCGGTCAGCAGCGCGGCAAGCGGCAGCAAAGCGCGCAGACGAAAAAAGCCGAACGATGTGGACATTGGAACTCTCCTGGGTTGATCGGGGCAATCCGGAACTGTCGTTGGGGGAGCGACGGTTCCTGCCGACTCTTTCGATCTGTGCGATTTGCTGGATTCGATCCAGCCGCAGCCCGGGTTCGGTCGCCAGGAAGTGTCACCGCGTTGCGGCAAGTTCCACCGGGGTGCCGGCGACGTCGGCCGCCACCTTGTCGAGGTCGCTGGCTGCCCCTTCCGTGCAGTGCACTGTCATGGAGCCCCGCCAGCAGGCTTTGCGTCGGCGGCTTACACGCAAACCCGAAAACCTGAGACCTCTCACCCCGAGTTGCCCATGCGCTGAATGGCGATGTAGTACTCCGCGGGCTTTCCTTTCGCCAGCTTGACGGGCACGACGCGCCAATGCATGACGAAAGGTCTTTTCTTGCTGTCGTAGTTGATGGCGCGACCTTCAAAAACCTTGCCCTTTTCCATGCAACGACGCAGTGCATCGAGGGGGGCTCGTTCGGTCGCCGGCCCCTGCAGCAGCACCGGCGACTTTCCGATCACGCTCTTGGCGCTGTAGCCGGTCAGGGCAGTGAATGCCCGGTTGACGTAGACAATCGGCGAGCCCTTGCCAGCACGGGTGATCATGATCGAGTCGAAGCTATGGTCGGCAATGGCCCTGAGGGAAGCGACCAAAGCATCGGCGGGCGGGGTTGCAGTACGCATCATCCATCGTCTCCTTGAATTGTCGATTTCGGGTAGTGGTTGCTGTCCAGATCTCTGGCGCGAAGCTTGTGGTTGATCTTCGCAAGTCGCATCGCAGCAGAGCTCGTTGGGCAGATGCTTCGCTCAGCCCGGCCTTTGATATGACGGTCCAAGGTCGCCAACTATGGACGAGAGCTCAGGTGCTGTCCCCAATACTCGAGGATCAGTACACGTGATGTAATCGAGGCTCTCCAGTGAACAGCTCAGCCGCGCGGACTCACCACCACTTTATTCGAGAAGTACGCAATGAAGGATTCACAGGCAGGTTCCATGGATGGCACCCATCGCAGCCCCTCGCGATCCTCACGCGGACCGATCGCCGTGGTCCTCGGCGCGAGCGGCTACATGGGTTCGAATCTGGCGCCGGCGTTGAGCGCCCACGGCTGGCATGTGCGTGCGGTCGCGCGCAGCGCCGCGGTGCTCGAGGCCCGCGAATGGCCGGGCGTCGAATGCTGGTCGGCAGACGTGTTGCAACCCGGGACGCTCGGTCCTGTGCTCGAAGGCGCGGATGTCGTCTACTATCTGGTGCACATGATGTGGAGCGGCGGCGACTTCGTGCCAGTCGAGCGCCGGGCGGCCGAAAACGCGCGGCAGGCGTGCGAGGCCGCGGGGGTGCGGCGCATCGTCTACCTGGGCGGCATCATGCCGAAGGAGAAGCTCTCCCGGCACATGGAAGGCCGGGCCGTCGTCGGCGACACACTCCGTGAGGGTTCGATCCAGGTCATCGAGCTGCAGGCGGCGATGATCGTCGGACCCGGCTCGGCGGCCTTCGAGGTCATCCGCGACCTCGTCAACCACCTCCCGGTCATGATCACGCCGAAATGGGTGCGACGGCACTCGACGCCGATCGCCCTCGAGAACGTGCTGACCTACATGATCGCTGCTGCGAACCTGCCGTTCGCAGGCAACCGGATTCTCGAGATCGCTGGGCCCGATGTGCTCACCTACCAGGAGATCATGGAAATCTACGGGGAGTTCGTCGGCAGGAAGCCGATCGTGATTCCCGTGCCCGTGCTCACGCCGAAGCTCTCCAGCTACTGGCTGTATTTCGTCACCTCCGTGCCACCGACCACGGCCATGTCGCTGGTCGAGGGACTCGCGCACGACTACATCGGCGAAGGCCGCGAGATGCGTGAGCTCGTGCCGCAGCGCTTGCTTACCTTCCGCGAGTCGGTGGCCGTGACGCTGCAGGCCGAGAAGAACCACGAGATGCCCGCACGCTGGGTCGAGGGGTCCATCGCCTGCCGCGACTGGAACCCGCGCTACTCGTTCTACGCCAAGAAATTCTGTGGCGAACACGAGACCCGCGCTTCCCGCGAGGCGCTGTTCAAGGTGCTGCAGCAGTTCGGCCATGATGGCGACTTCTTCTCGTATCGCCCCCTGTGGTGGCTGCGCCGCGCGTTCGACTGGCTGATCGGCGGCCCGAGCTTCCGGACCGGCCGCCGCGATCCCGACACGCTGCGCATGGGCGACGTGGTGGACGGCTGGCGCGTGCTCGGCATGCAGCCCAACGAGCGGCTGACGCTGTCGATGCTGATGCGCGCACCCGGGTCGGGCCTGCAGGAATTCAACATCCGGGAGCGCGGCGACCGGCGCGTGGTGGAACTCTGTGCCTACTGGCACCCGGCCGGGCTCTGGGGGCTCTTGTACTGGTACGCCCACCTGCCGCTGTACAGCCCACTGGTGAATAGCGCCGTGGCAGAGGTGGCACGCCGGGCAGAAGCGCTCGACGACAAGCGGGCGACAACGGCGGAGCAAGTCGCCTAGGGCCGGTTCACACGATTTGATCTACGGCGCGCAGGTAACTGACACACGCGCCGTTCGCTCAGATCGAGCCGTGTTGGCCGCCTCAACGCGGCAACGTCGCACACGACTACCGCAACGTCCTCAAGGTGATCTCTATCAAGACGGGTACGTCTGGTCGCGTGGGCCCAGGCTGCCGGACTCGTGGCGTGCTCAGCGACCGCGTCCTTGGCGATATTCGGATCGGTAGCGGTAGACCGGCAGCGTGTCGAGGAACGGTTCGGTCTCGAGCTTGCCGGTGCGTTGCCGGCTGGCAAGTGCGGCGCCCTCCTCCGCAGCCGCTGGGCACTTGATCTCCGGGATCTCCTGCGAGCGTCCGAGCGGGTAGAGCAGCGGCAGTTCGGCGCTGACCTGCGCGCGTCCGCGGTTGCGGGCGTCCAGTCCATTGAACCAGACGTTGGCGCGCACGTTCTGGATCTTCTTGCAGCGCTCGCGCAGTTCATCCTTGGCGGCATCACCGTCTCCGCGCGACCGATCACGGCAGCACTGCTGCCGATTGGGCCTAAGCAGACCGGTGATTCGTTGATCTGCTCGTCGGCCGCATAACTGATCGTGGCGTAGGCCTCGCAGACGAGCCGCCTCGCCGCCTGCTCGGAACCCGCGGCCTCGGCGCTGACGGGTCCGGATTCGTGGCTCAGTGCATGCACGAACAGACCCAGCGCTCGCTCCAGGTCCTTGAACGCCACGGCGATCACGATCGCAGGATTCTGCGCGACTTCGAGGGCGTGCTGCCGGAGCCCGCGGTCGACGATGAGATGTGCACGGCAGCCTGCGAGCTGGCACGTCGTGCTCGCGCCGCCGGCGTGTCGGTGCCGGCGACGGATGTGCTGATTGCGGCGTGCGCCCACCGGCACGGTGCGACGGCTGAGACGGCGGATTCGGATTTCGAGTGGCTGGCGGGGGTCTGACGCCGATCGAATCGATGCGCGCCGACGACTAACGATGGGAACGCCTCTGCTGCTGCGCGCTGGGCGCGCGTGTTACCAGGGAATCGGCGCGCCCTTGAAGTCGTAGAAGCGACCCGTGTCGCTCGGCCCGAGCTTCGCGATCACGGCAATGAGTCCGCCGACACTTTCCTGCGGGGAATAGGTGGCACCGGCGCCACCCATGTCGGTGCGTACCCAGCCCGGGTGCAGCACGACGCAGATGAACCCTTCCGGCGCCAGTTCCGCGCTCAAGGTCTTGTTGATCTGGTTCAGTGCCGCCTTGCTCGCCCGGTAGGCGTACCAGCGGCCGCTCGAGTCCGCGATGCTGCCGAGCTGCGAGGACAGGTTGACGATGGTCCGGCGCTTGCCCGCGCGCAGGTTCGGCAGCAGCGCCTGGGTGACGCGCAGCGGGCCGAGGGTGTTCACCGCCAGCGTCTGCTCCATCACGGCGAAGTCGACGGTGTCCACGGTCACGTCGTTAGGGTCGAACACGCCGGCGTTGTTCACCAGAATGTCGATGGCCACCCCGTGCAGGCGGTGCGCGAGGGCCGCGACGCTCGCCGCGTCCGTCAAGTGGAGTGGCTCAACGCGGTCCGCCACCGCGGACAACTCGCTGGCGTCGGCAGGATCACGAACGGTGCCGATGACCCGGTAGCCCTTGGCGGCGAACTGCCGGGCGCACTCGAGGCCGATGCCGCGGTTGGCGCCGGTGATCAGCACGTTGGTGGGCGTGGTGGCGGAGACCATGCCGGCGATCGTGACAGAAAAGACAGTGAGCGCAATGACGAGTCATCGCTGGCTGAAGCAGAGCCGGTTCTCCCCTGCCCTGCTCGGCTGGGTCGCGGATCAGAATTTCTTGTGCGAGCCGTCGCACAACGGCGGCTTGGCCGTGTGCTTGCAGGCGCAGAACCACGCCTGCTTCGACTCCGTGGCCTGGAATTTCACCGGAGTGAACTCCGAGCCCTTGTGCGAACCGTCGCAGAATGGCTGCTGCGCACTCTTGCCGCAGGCACACCACCAGTAGGTCTTGCCGGCCTCGACGTCGACGACGATCGGCGCCTTGGCGGCGATGGTGGGTTCGCTCATGTCTCAGTCTCCTTGGGAATCGTTTAGCCCTGAGGCTCATGCTAGCAGCGGTTGCGCGGACGGATCGGCCTGGAATTGGACGCTTGATCATCGGGAAATGCAGAAGGGACCCAAGATCGCAGCAGGGGATCATGCAGGTCGCCGCACCGCTGCTGGTCCGCGCCGTGCCCTGCCGGTCGGCTGCGTCCGGCGCCTTACGGGCCCGTTCGCAACGCTTTGCCCAGCTGGCGCAGCAGCCACGTGCTGACTGCAAAGACGGCCGGCAACAGCAGAACAAACACCGCGAATGCCACGGGCGCTGCAATCAGCAACGGCGCCGCGGTGTCGTGATTGTCGTAGCTTGCGAAAATGCGATTGAAGGCTGCGCCCGCGGCCTGCCAGGCGAGCAGTATGGCGATCGTCGCTGCGGCGACGAGCTGAACGACCGGCCGGCCTGTATTGCGGGTCGAATCACCGGCGGTGCGATTCCTGTGGTGCCGGCGGAACGCCCAGGCGGCAACGCCGATGACCAGCGCTGCACCCACGAGCATCAATGCCGGCAGCAGCCAACGTTCGACCCGTCCCCACCTCGCCAGGTCGTCACGGGGGGTCGAAGGGGGTCTCGTCGCAGGATTGCCCGCGGGCGAAAGGGCCGGTTCCCGCGTGACTTGCGCAGCGTTGGCGTCGCAGTTCTCGAGGCCCGGGGGACGGATCGTCTTCGCCGTGGACGGGCACGGTCCGTCGACCACGAATTCAACGCCGGCGGTCTCGCACAGTGCCGCGTTCCGGTTCCGGCAGTCCTGCTCGGCGGTCGGCACGTCCGCGCGGCTGACGGTGAGTGTCAGCAGCAGCACGGAGGCAGCGATCAGTCGGGTTCTCGCTATGGAATGCATCGGGCCGTCCGGGAATCGTCGTTCGACTAGACCATGCGGCGGTTGCGTGGTCAATGAAGCGAATCACATCCCGGGAATTGAAGCCGGTGAGATTCGGCCAGCATGAAGAGCGATCACCAGAATGCGCGCCGCGCGCGTTCGCACTGCGCTCCGGATCACGCGCACAATGCCGTGGACGGTGTGCGAAGCAGGTTCCTTCACGATCCGGGGTGATCACGATGCGAGTTCTCATCACGGGCGGCACGGGTTTCGTCGGCCAGGCACTTTGCCCCCGGCTGGCGGCGGCGGGGCATCAGGTCGTCATCCTGACGCGGCAGTCGGATCCGAAACTCCCCCAGGGCGTTACGACGGCCGTGACCCGCCTCGACGACCTCGTCCCGGGCGAGTTCGGCGCGGTGATCAATCTCGCGGGTGCGCCGATCGGCGATTCGCGATGGACGGAGCACCGCAAGAAGCTGTTGCTGGATTCGCGGGTGAGTACCACGTTACGACTGGTCGAGTGGATGGGCCGCGCGCGCCAGCGGCCGCACACGCTGGTGTCGGCCTCGGCGGTGGGCTACTACGGCGAGCAGGGTGACCGGCCTGTCACGGAGGAGACGCCGCCGACGCCTGGCTTCACTCACCAGCTGTGCGCGGCCTGGGAGCGGGAAGCCGAAAAGGCCACTGCGCTGGGCATACGCGTGTGCGTGATGCGCATCGGCGTAGTCCTCGATCGTGACGGCGGGGCGCTGGCGAAGATGCTGCCGGCCTTCCGGCTCGGCGGCGGCGGGAGGTTGGGCACGGGGCGCCAGTACTTTCCTTGGATCCACCGCGAGGACATGACGGCGATCTGCCAGTGGCTGCTGGAGAACCCTACGGCGCGCGGCGCTTTCAACGCCAGCGCGCCCGCGCCGGTCACCAACGCGGAGTTCACGTCCGCGCTGGGGCGGGCGCTCGGTCGTCCAACGGTGGTGCCCGTGCCGGCGGCAGCGCTGAAGCTGCTGTTCGGAGAAATGTCCGACCTGCTGCTGGTGAGTGATCGAATGTTGCCGAGGCGTCTGCTCGATGCCGGATTCAAGTTCCAATACCCGGATCTCGCGCCGGCACTCGCGGCAATACTTGCTCGCCGCGGGTGAGGGGCCGGCCACGCTGACGGCGCGGCCGCCTCTGCCCTCTCATTCATCGGATCATGCCGTCAGACCATCGACCTGTTGCAGCAAATAGAGAATGATCGACCCGAGCATCACGAGTCCTACGATTTCCATGGCGAGTCTCCTTGCGGCGCCGATGTGGCGCGCACGCCGAAGCGTGCGGCGGGCACACGGATTTCACGCCGGCCGCCGGGCAAGCGCTCAGCGGCGACCGGCGCGTGGTGGAACTCTGTGCCTACTGGCACCCGGCCGGGCTCTGGGGGCTCTTGTACTGGTACGCCCACCTGCCGCTGTACAGCCCACTGGTGAATAGTGCCGTGGCAGAGGTGGCACGCCGGGCAGAAGCGCTCGACGACAAGCGGGCGACAACGGCGGAGCCAGTCACCTAGGGCCGGTTCACACTTCAAGGAACGGTTCGGCCTCGAATTGGGGGCAGGCAATGCTCAGGCCCGCAAGCGCGGATCCAGCCCGGTACCATTCAGGAATGGCTCCAAGCCGTCTAGACTGCACGCCGATGCAACCCGCCCCCCGCGAACTGTTCTCCTACCGCAAGCACTGGGCGCAGCGCTTTGGCGTTGCTCCATTCCTGCCCATGTCGCGGCAGGAGATGGACGCGCTCGGCTGGGATTCCTGCGACGTCATCCTGGTCACCGGCGATGCTTACGTCGACCACCCGAGCTTCGGCATGGCAATCGTCGGCCGCTTGCTCGAAGCGCAGGGCTTTCGCGTCGGCATCATCGCGCAGCCGGACTGGCACTCGACGCGCGACTTCCTGAAGCTCGGCAGGCCGAACCTGTTCTTCGGCATCACCGGCGGCAACATGGATTCGATGGTGAATCGCTACACCTCGGATCGCCGCATCCGAACCGACGACGCCTACACCCCGCACGGTGCGGGCGGCGCGCGACCTGATCGCTGCGTGATCGTCTATTCGCAGCGTTGCCGCGAAGCCGCGAAGGACGTGCCGATCGTTATTGGCGGCATCGAGGCCTCGCTGCGCCGCATCGCGCACTTCGACTACTGGTCGGAAAAGGTGCGCCGCTCGGTGCTGCTCGATGCCAAGGCCGACCTGCTGGTGTTCGGCAATGCCGAGCGGCAGATCTGCGAGATCGCGCACCGGCTCGCGGCGGGCAAGCCGATCGAGTCGATCGACGACCTGCGCGGCACTGCGTTCGTGCGCAAGGTCATGCCCGAGGACTGGGCCGAGATCGACTCGACGACGCTCGACACGCCGGGGCCGCTGGCGCCGCCGGTCGATCCGTATGCGATGGAGCCGACAAGCGACAGGGTGCTGCGCACCGGCGCAGGCGACGACACGTCTCCGGGTTCCGGGTCGGTCCGGAAGGACGCCGTGGACCCATCCATGGGGGCTCCGGGCGCGGCGTCCATGCCGCGCACGGCCTTCCGGACCGACCCGGAACCCGAAGCCGGCGCCGCGCGCGCCGGCGACATCGTGCTGCGCTTTCATCGGCGTACGCCGAAGAGCGTCGACCGCGAGCGCAGCTATATCCGCATGCCGTCGTACGAAGCGGTGGCGAACGACGCGATCCTGTATGCGCACGCGTCGCGAATCCTGCACCTGGAAGCGAATCCCGGGAACGCGCGCGCCCTCGTGCAGCGCCACGGCGACACCGACGTGTGGCTCAACCCGCCGCCCATTCCGCTCACCACGAAGGAAATGGACGCGGTGTACGAGCTGCCGTACCAGCGCGTGCCGCACCCTGCTTACGGCGACGCGAAGATCCCCGCCTACGAGATGATCCGCTTCTCGATCTCGATCCAGCGCGGCTGTTTCGGCGGCTGCACCTTCTGCTCGATCACCGAGCACGAGGGCCGCATCATCCAGAACCGTTCCGAAGACTCGGTCATCCGCGAGATCGAGACGATTCGCGACACGGTCCCGGGCTTCACCGGAGTCATCTCGGACCTGGGTGGACCCACCGCCAACATGTACCGGGTCGCCTGCAAGTCGCGCGAAATCGAGGCGGCGTGCCGCAAGCCCTCATGCGTGTTCCCGGGCATCTGCCCGAACCTGAACACCGACCACTCGCCGCTGATCAGGCTGTATCGGCGCGCCCGCGAGCTGAAGGGCGTCAAGAAGGTCCTGATCGCTTCCGGCGTGCGCTACGACCTCGCCATCGAGTCACCGGAGTACGTGAAGGAACTGGCGCAGCACCACGTCGGCGGGTACCTCAAGATCGCCCCGGAAGCGATTGCAGAAGGCCCGCTGTCGAAGATGATGAAGCCCGGTGTGGGCACGTACGACCGCTTCAAGGAACTCTTCGACAAGTACTCGAAGGAAGCGGGCAAGGAGCAGTACCTGATCCCGTACTTCATCGCGGCGCACCCGGGAACGCGCGACGAAGACATGCTCGAACTCGCGCTCTGGCTCAAGCGCAACGGCTTCCGCGCCGACCAGGTGCAGGCGTTCCTGCCCTCGCCGATGGCGACGGCCACCGCCATGTACCACTCGGGCAAGAATCCTCTGCACCAGGTCTCGCACAGTTCGGAAAAAGTCGAGATCCCGAAGGGCACGCGCGTGCGCCGCCTGCACAAGGCGTTCCTGCGCTACCACGACCCGAACAACTGGCCGCTGCTGCGCGAAGCGCTGCGGCAGATGGGGCGCTCGGACCTCATTGGCAACGGCAGGAACCAGCTGGTGCCGACCTACCAGCCCATCGGCACGGGGCGTGCGCACGAAGTCAACCGCAGGCCCGGCAAGCCGGCGGCCGCGACGACGGCACGCCAGCGAAAGCCGGCAGCCAAGTCGAAAGCAGGGCAGCCGTTCCGCACGCAGCACACTGGCCTGCCGCGCGTGCCGACCAGCGTCGAACGGCGGCCGTCCGGCCCGAAGCGCAAACCCGGCAAGTGACCTGCCGATCGCGCGCGGGGTGGCCGGCCCGCAGGACCGTCACCCCGGCCAGCACGCTCAGCCTTTCTTGGCTTTCTTCTCGGCGCGCTTCTCTTCCTTGGTCTTCGCCGGCTTCTTCTTGGTTTCCTTCTTCCGGTCCATGCCCTTGCCCATGTCGTTCACTCCAGGGGTGATTGGTCAGTTCGAATCAACGCCAGCACGGGCACGATAGCCGCAGACCGGCCGGGAATCCATTACGGCGCAGCCTCACTCGTAGCTGTGGCTCTTGAACAGGTCGGCCGCGGTCTGGAAATAGGCAATCCCGAGCGGCAGCAGGTCCGTCACGTCCTTGTCGCGAGTGAAGGTGTTTGCGGCCGGATCGAAGTGATAGGACTCGTGCGTCTTGCCAAGGCCCAGCACTTCGAGCTCGTTGTCGCGCAGGATCGCAATGTCGTGGTTGTGGCTGAAGAGCGCAATCCGTGAATGGCCGGGCGGCTCGTGCAGGATGTCCACGCCGAAGAACGGCGCCTCGTACGGCAGGCCGAGCAGTCCGAGGACCGTAGGCGCGATGTCGATCTGCGTCATGAGCGTGTCGACCTGTCGCGGCGCGAGGTGCTTCGGCGAATAGATCATCAGCGGGATTTCATAGGTCTCGAGCGGAATCTCGGCCTTGCCGTAGACCCGCGCGCCGTGGTCGGCGACGACGACGAACACCGTGTTGTCGAACCACGGTTGTTTCGCCGCCTGGCGCAGGAAGTACGCCAGCGCGTAGTCGGCATAGCGCACCCCCGACTGGCGTCCGCCGCCCTCGGGCTTGATGCCTTCCTTTTCCAGGCCCGGCCGGAACGTGAACGGCTTGTGGTTCGACGTGGTCATGACGATCGAGAAGAACGGTTTGCCGCTCGCGTACTGCTCGTCGTAATGCTGGATGGCGCGGTCGAACAGGTCTTCGTCGCTGACGCCCCAGACGTTTTCGAAGCGCACGTTCTCGATGTCGGTGCGGTCGAGCACCTGGAACCCGTTGCCTGCGAAAAACGAGTTCATGTCGTCGAAATAGCCGTAGCCGCCGTAGAGAAAGCTGCTCTGGTAGCCGAGTTCGTTCATCACCTGGCCCCAGGTCGCGATGCCCTGGTTGCCGGGGCGCCGCAGGATCGAGACGGTCGGGATCGGCGGGAACGAAGCCGTGATCGCCTCGAGTCCGCGCACGGTCCGGGTGCCGGACGCATAGGTGTGGGCGAACCAGAGGCCCTGCTTCGCATACGCGTCGAAGTACGGCGTCCAGTCCTTCTGCGAGCCGTGCAGCTTGCTGAACTCCGCGCCGAACGACTCGCTCGAGACCACGACCACGTTGAGCTTGCCCAGCCCGTCCGGTCGCGCGGCGTGTCGGCGGTCGAGCCGGCCGTCGGCCAGGCGCGTGAACGGAGCGCCGTCCGGCTCCAGTTCCCGGCGCAGTCTCTCGAGATTGGCAGCCGGCTTGCGGCTCACGTAATAGGCCTCGTAGTCGATGTCGCTGGTGCGTGCCGCACGGAAGAAGCTGCTGTGGCCGTTCTGCAGCAGTTCGTTCTCGACGCGATTCGCGGACGTCGACAATGCATTGGTCGGGTACAGCGCGATGGCCAGTGCGAGCGCCGCGGCAAACGGCACGAACACGGCAAGCCGCTCACGGAAGCGCACGACCTGGTGGAACGCCGTCGCGAATGTCCCGCGCAGGAAGAAGGCTGCGATCGAACCGATCGTGACCGCGACGAGCAGGACCTTCATCACGGGGTACGCGTCCCAGATGTCCGTGAAGACTTCAGTGGGGTACGCGAGGTAGTCGTACGCGACGATGTTGAAGCGGGCGTCGAACTCTTCGAAGAAGAACCACTCCGCCGCCGTCAGGTAGAGCAGGCCCGCGATGGTGGCGACGGTGCCGCCGTACAGGAGCACGCGGTTGGCCCTGGAACGGAACCAGCGGTCCGGCACGAGCAGGATGTAGAGCGCCAGCGGCGCGAACAGGTACAGGCTCTCGATGAGGTCGTTGACGAAGCCGGCCGTCAACACGTACGGCAGCCGCGACGCGCCGACATCGGCCTCGGAGCCGAAGCTGTGCCACAGGAAGACGCGCCCGACGAAGCCGAGTACCAGGTAGACGGTCACCAGCGCGATCCACGGAGCGAATCGCCGCAAGGCATTTTTGATGGTCGAAGTCATTCAGAACCCCGGCAGGTAGACACAGGCAGCAGCAGACCCCCGCTTCCGGGTAGTCACAGGGTTAGACGCCGGTGGCGGGCGGAATCAATCGCGGTGCCGGGGCACCGACAGGCGGGGGGGGGGTTCGCGACCGGCCGGGACGGGCTCAGCCGGGCAGATCGAAAGACGCGGCCGCGACGAGCTGCTCGAGGTGGTCGATCCGGGAGGTGCCAGGAATCGGCAGCATGGCCGGCGATCGCCCCAGCAACCACGCCACGGACGCCTGCGGCACGGACCAGCCCCGGGCGACGGCCAGGCGTTCCAGCTCCGTTCGCTCCGGGCGGCGGGCGTCGCCCTGGCCCTGCGCGAGCGGCGACCAGGGCAGGAATGCGATTCCATCGCGTTCGCAGACCTCCAGCACCGGGTCCGACGCGCGGTACGCGAAGTTGTAACGGTTCTGCACCGAAACCACCGGCACGATACGGCGTGCGCGCTCCAGCTCCCGGGCGTTGAAATTCGACACGCCGACGTGGCGAATCTTGCCCTCCTGCCGCAGCCGCGCGAGTTCCCCGACCGAGTCCTCGAGCGGCACGTGCGGATCGATGGCGTGCAGCTGGTACACGTCGATGCGCCCGAGCCGCAGCCGGCGCAGGCTCGCTTCGCAGGCCAGGCGCAGGTGCTCCGGCCTGCCGTCCGTCACCCAGCTCGGCTGGTCGGGCCTGACGATGCCGCCCTTCGTCGCGATCACGAGATCGGCGGGGTACGGGTAGAGCGCCTCCGCAATCAGGCGCTCGCTGACTGCAGGCCCATACGAGTCGGCGGTGTCGATGAAACGCACGCCGAGGGCGACGGCCCGCTGCAGCAGACGGCGCGCTGCGTCCGGATCAGGCGGCTCGCCCCAGATGCCTTCCCCCGTGACGCGCATGGCCCCGAACCCAAGCCGCGGCACGCGGAGGTCGCCGCCCAGGGTGATGAAGCCGGCGTTGGCGGCGTTGGCGTCGGGCATGCGGAATCCTCCGGGTTTGACTTAACGCTACTCGCGGCCGTGACGGGTGTCACTCATCCGGACTCCGGGCATGTCTCGCGCGGCCGGCGGCGTTAGCGTCCCTCGCGTGTCCACACCGGACGCCACCGGTGACGAGCCGAGGAGGTTTCGATGAAATCACTCAAGTCGATCGCGCGCGGGGCCGGGCTCGCTGCAGTTCTGGCCGTGCCATGTGCCTCGCTTGCGGCCCCGCCTGACTGGGCTCCGGCCCATGGCTGGCGCAAGAAGAACGACCCGTCCTACGCCGGCCACAGCGGGCGGGAATGGGAATACGACTACGGCGTGCGCGCGGGTTCATGCGACCGTGGGCGCATCGGCCAGGTCCTGGGCGGCGTGGTCGGCGGCGTTGCCGGTGGCGCAATCGGCGCCGAAGTTGCAAAGGGCAGTCCCCAGCGCGACGTGGCGATCGTCGTTGGCACGGTCGTCGGTGCCGCGATCGGCGCGGAGGTCGGGCGGCGCATGGACAAGACCGACCGCTCGTGCGTCGGACACGCGCTGGAGCTGGCCGACAATGGCCAGAGCGTCCGCTGGACCAATCCCAATACACGCATGACGTATCAGCTGACGCCAGTCGACGCCGATCGGGGCGACGACGGCTGTCGTCGTTTCCGCCTGATCGCACACGGCTCGTTTGGATTGAGCGAAGGACTCACCGTCGCGTGCACGGACGGCACAGGCGTCTGGCAGCCCGAGAGCGATCGGCTCAGCCGACGCTAGTCACTACGGGCCGGATCGTTGATGCCCCACCGGGCGCGTGCTAGCGTGCGCCCGCTTGCAGGGGAATCGATGAAAGACACCCGACCGACGTCACGCGACATCGCCCGCCTCGCGGAGGTCTCGCAGGCCACGGTGTCGCGCGCCCTGCGTAACAGCCCGCTGGTGCGGCCGGAAACCCGCGAGCGCATCGAATCCATCGCGCGGCAACTCAGTTACCGCACCGACCGACGTGCTGCCGGCCTGCGCACGCGCCGCTCGAACACGCTGGCGCTGCTGCTCTTCGAGGAATCGCCCGAAGACGCCCAGATCAACCCATTTTTCCTCTCGATGCTGGGTCACATCACCCGCGCCACGGCGCGACGCGGGCTCGATCTGCTCGTGTCTTTCCAGCAGCTGAGCGACGACTGGCACACGGATTACGAGCTCAGCAACCGCGCGGACGGCCTGATCCTGCTCGGCTACGGCGACTACCTCACTGCGATGCCGCGGTTGCGGAAGCTGGCAGACGCGGGAGCAAACTTCGTCATCTGGGGCCCCGACGTGGACGGCACGCCGGGTCGCTACGTCCGCACCGACAACACGGCGGGCGGACTGCAGGCGACGCGGCACCTGCTGCGGCTGGGCCGGCGGCGCATAGCCTTCATCGGGAGCGCATCCGACCAATGGCCGGAGTTCCAGGCGCGCTACAGCGGCTACGAGCGAGCACTGCGCGAAGCGGGCATCGAACCCGATCCGGCGCTGCTGGTCGAGGCCCAGTCGAGCGAGACGGCGGGCCATGAGGCGGCGTCCGCGCTGGTTGCTTCGGGTGTGCCGTTCGACGGCGTCTTCGCGGCCAGCGATCTCATCGCGATGGGCGCGATCAGCTTGCTGCGCGACCGCGGCCGCTCCGTGCCGGGCGACGTGGCCGTGGTCGGGTTCGACGACATCGCCGCGGCTGCGCATTTCATTCCGTCGCTGACGACGGTGCAGCAGGACACGCATCGGGCGGCGGACATGCTGGTCGACAACCTGCTGCGGATGACGGCCGGCGAGCCCGTCGAATCCGCGTTGATCGAGCCGAACCTGGTCATCCGCAGTTCCTGCGGCAGCCCAGCCGCCTGAGCGGATCGGCGGCTCGCAGCCACCCTCCATCGATCAGGCTTCTTCGCGGTCGTCCACCCTGAGCGTCGCCAGCCCCGCCAGGACCATCAGCACGCCGCCGAGCGCGAGCGCGTTGATGCTGTGCCCGCCGAACAGCACACGCACCAGGATGCCGAGCACGCTGGCCGCGAGAATCTGCGGGATCACGATGAAGAAATTGAAGATCCCCATGTAGATGCCCATCTTTCGCGGCGGCACGGCCTGCGAGAGCATCGCGTAAGGCAGCGAAAGGATTGATGCCCAGGCGATGCCGACGCCGATCATCGACACCAGCAACAGACGCGGGTCCTCGATAAAGCGGATCGAAACCAGGCCGAGCGCACCGCACCACAGGCAGACCAGGTGCGCCTTGCGCCGGCCCAGCATTTCGGCGAGCTTCGGGATGAACAGCGCGGCGAGCGCGGCAAAGCCGTTGTACGCGGCGAAAAGGATGCCCACCCAGTTCGCTCCCTCGTTGTAAGCCGCCGACGCCGCATCCGTCGTGCCGTAGTGGTGCTCGGTGACCGCGGAGGTCGTGTAGATCCACATCGCGAACAGCGCGAACCACGACAGGAACTGCACGACCGCGAGCTGCTTCATCACCGTGGGCATCAGGTAGAGATCGTTGACGATGCTGTGCAGCACGCCGTCCGTCCTGCCACGCGCCTGCCGACCGCCGGCGACGAACTGCAGCGCGCCGAAGGCCGCGAGGCCGAAACCGAGCACGTACAGCTGCTTGTCCCAGCCAGAGGTAGCCACGATGGCGGCGAATCCGAGGCCTGCTCCGATCCAGCCGAAGGAGGACCTGCGGTACTGCTCCGGAGTGCGCGCGAACTCCGTGGCGTGCGCTGGCGCGACTTCCGGACCCGCGAACGCCTCCAGCTCGGCCGGCGAATACTCCCTGGTCGAGAACACGGTCCACAGCACCGCGCCCAGGAACGCGACAGCGCCGAGATAGAACGCAAGCTTGACGGATTCCGGGAGCTGGCCGGGTTCCGCAACGTTGCTGACGTCGAAATAGTTGGCAAGGATCCACGGCAGCGCGGACGCCACCACCGCGCCGATCCCGATAAACCAGCTCTGCATCGAATAGCCGCGACTGCGTTGCCTGTCCGGCAGCATGTCGCCCACGAGGGCGCGGAACGGCTCCATCGAGACGTTGATCGATGCGTCGAGGATCCACAGCATGCCCGCCGCGACCCACAGGTACGGGCTGTTCGGCATGACCACGAGCGCGGCCGTGGCGAGCAGCGCGCCGACCAGGAAGTACGGGCGGCGACGGCCGAGACGGCCCCAGGTGCGGTCGCTCATGTAGCCGATGATCGGCTGCACGATCAGCCCGGTGACGGGCGCCGCGAGCCACAGCATCGGCAACTCGTCGATCGAGGCGCCGAGCGACTGGAAGATGCGGCTCACGTTGGCGTTCTGCAGCGCGAAACCAAACTGGATTCCGAGGAATCCGAAGCACATGTTCCAGATCTGCCAGAAACTCAGCGTCGGCTTGGTCTTGCGCATTCGTTCACCTGTCTTTTCCCAGTCGCAGATCGAGCCAGACGGCGAGCGCGAGCACCGCGCCGCGGGCAATGTACTTGGCCTCGGGCGAGACGGCCATCAGCGTCATGCCATTCAGCAGGCTCGCCATGATCAGCGCGCCAAACAGCACCCCGAGGACCGTGCCGCGGCCGCCGCGCAGGCTGGTGCCACCGATGACGCAGGCAGCGACCGCATCGAGCTCCATGAGCGAGCCGACCGTCGACGTGGACGCGCCCGAATACGCGGTCTGCATGAAGCCGGTGAGTGCGACGATGCCGCCCATCAGCGCATACGCGCCGATGATCGTCGTGCGCACCGGGACGCCCGACACCACCGCCGCCTCTTCATTGCCGCCGATGGCATACAGGTAGCGCCCGAACGGCGTGTTGGTTACCAGCTGGTGCACGAGCACGGCGACGAGCCCGAGGATGACCAGCGCGACCGGCATGCCGCGATAGCCGTTGGTGACGATGACGACGAGGAACACCAGCTGTGCCAGCACGAACAGCTTCAGGAACGTGAGTTCGCTGTCGTCGACCTCGAAGCCGTGCGCCAGGCGCCGGGTCCGTGCATTGCGGGCGGAGGCGACGATGGCGGCCACTGCCAGTCCGGCCAGGACGTAGCCGGCGGCGGGCGGCAGGTAGTAGGTCGTGAGCAGCGAATAGATGTTCTCGCTGCCACCCTCGACCACGGGCACGGTCTGGTTCCGGATCACGAGCCAGTGCAGGCCGCGGAACACCAGCAGGCCGCCGAGCGTCATGATGAAGGCCGGAATCCGCTCGATGGCGATCAGTGCGCCCATCGCCGACCAGACCAGCACCGCGCCGAGCGTCGCGACCAGCAACGCCACGGGGGCCGGCACGTCGTGCCAGAAGACGAGCACTGCCGCCACGGCGCCCGCGAGCCCGACGCCGCTGCCGGCCGAGAGGTCGATCTGGCCCGGCAGCAGCACGACCAGCATGCCGAGCGCCAGCACGGCAGTGACCGCGAGTTCCACGGACAGCAGCGACAGGTTGCGCGCCGACAGGAACACGGGCTCCTGCCAGGCGAAGAACGCCCAGATCGCGACCAGCGCCACCAGCATCGACAGCTCGCGGGTCGCGAAGCGGTTCATGCGGCACGCTCGAGACGGCCCATCGCCGCCGCCAGCAGGCGTTCCTGCGTTGCCTCGGAACGATCGAACGTGCCGCCGATACGACCCTCGCACAACATCACGATGCGGTCGCTCATGCCCACGAGTTCGCCGAGCTCGCTCGAAACCAGCACGATCGCCTGGCCCGCCGCCGTCAGCCGATTGATGAGCTCATACACTTCGAGTTTCGCGCCCACGTCGATCCCGCGCGTCGGTTCGTCGAGCAGCAGGACCCGGGGCTGCGTCAGCAGCATCTTGCCGAGCACGACCTTCTGCTGGTTGCCGCCGGAGAGCGTGCCGACCGGTTGTTCCAGGTTCTGGGCCTTGATGCGCAGGTCCTCGACGATCGACTTGGTGCGGGCTGCCTCGCTGTCGCGGTCGACGAACGGGCCGCGGCGCAGGCTGCGCAACGACGAGAGCGACACGTTGAACGTGACTCCCTGCGGCAGCACCAGCCCGTAGCGCTTGCGGTCCTCGGTGACGATCGCGAGACCGTGGGCAAGCGCTTCGCGCGGGTTGCGTGCTGCGAACGGTTGGCCGTTGAGCTCGACCGACCCCGCAGTCCGCGTGCCCCACAGGCCCATGAGGTGCAGCAGCAGTTCGGTCCGACCGGCCCCCATCAGGCCGCCGATGCCGAGCACCTCACCGGCCCTGGCTTCGAAGCTGATGCCGCTCAGCGCAAGGTGCCCTGCTTGCGGCGCCTGGACGTCGACATCGCGCAGCGCGAGCAGCGTCCGGCCAGCCTCGGACTGCCGGCGCGGATAGTGGTCCTCGATGCGGCGACCCACCATCCTGCGGATGATTTCGCCGGCATCGGTCGCCGCGGCCGCGAGCGTACCCTGTGCGCACCCGTCGCGCAGCACGGTAATGCGGTCGGCAATCGCGAAGACCTCGTCGAGCTTGTGCGAGATGAACACGCAGGCGACGCCACGTCCGCGCAAACGGCGAATGAGTTCGAGCAGCGTGTCGATCTCGTGCCGCGACAGCGCTGCGGTGGGCTCGTCAAGCACCAGCACCTGCGGCTTGCGCCCGACGGCACGCGCGATCTCGACCAGCTGCTGCTGGCCGACGCCGAGGTCGCCAACGCGGGCGGCTGGATCGAGCTGGATGCCGCATTCGGCGAGGGTGGCGGCGGCCTGCGCATAAACGCCATCCCAGTCGATCCGGCCGTACCGCTGGGGAAAAGCCCCGAGGAACAGGTTCTCGCCGACGGTCATGTCGGGAAACAGCGCGAGTTCCTGGTGGATGATGGCGATGCCCGCACGCTCAGCGTCGCGCGTCGAACGAAACTCTGCCGTCCGGCCGTCGACCAGGATCTGGCCTTCATAGCTGCCGTGTGGATGCACGCCCGCCAGCAGCTTGATCAAGGTGGACTTGCCCGCGCCGTTCTCGCCGCAGAGCGCGTGGACCTCGCCTGCACGCAGGTCGAAGCTCACGCCACCGAGCGCCGTCACGGCGCCGAAGCGCTTGACGACCGACCTTGCTTCGAGGACGGCGCTTTCGCTCATGGCCGCGGCGGACGCTGCGCTTGCGGGATGCCGCGGTACACATCGTCATAGCTGGCCTGGCCGTCGCGGACCACGGTCTCGAGCATGTTGTCGCGGGTCACCGTGACGACGTCGTAGAGCACCGACGGCACCGGGCCGTGGCCGTTGTCGACCGTCTGCTTCGCGACGACGACGCGACGCGACGCCATCTGCACAGCGAGTTCCGCGGCGCCGCGCGCCAGCGTCTTGAGCGGCTTGTAGATCGTCATCGCCTGGGTGCCGACGGCGATGCGCTGCAGCGCCACGGTCTCGGCGTCCTGGCCGGTGACGAGCACCTTGCCAGCCAGGCCTTCCTCGCTCAGCGCCTGGATCGCGCCGCCCGCAGTACCGTCGTTGCTCGCGAGCACGGCGTCGATGCGTGCGCCGTTGGCCGTGATCGCCGCGTTGACGATGCGCTTGGCGTTCTCGGGCTTCCAGTCCTCCGCCCAGTCTTCGTGCACGACCTGGATGTCGCCGCTCTTGATCAAGGGCTCGAGGACCCGATCCTGCCCGCGCTTGAACTGCGACGCGTTGTTGTCGGTCTTGGCGCCGTAGATGCGGACGATGCGGCCCTTGCCGGGCGTAGGCAGGTGATCGAGCAGGAACTGCGCCTGCAGCTCGCCAACGCGCTCGTTGTCGAAGCTCACGTACAGGTCGAGGTCGCTGTCGCGGATGATGCGGTCGTAGGCGATCACCGGGATGCCAGCATCGTGCGCCATGTTGACGGCCTTCGCCATCGCCTTGCCGTCGTGCGGAACGATGACCAGCACATCGACCTTGCTGGTGATCAGCTTCTCAACGTCGCTGATCTGTACCGTGTCGTCGCTGTTGGCAGCGAGCACCCGCACTTTCGCGCCGAGTTCGCCCGCACGCCGCACGAACATGTCGCGATCGGCCTGCCAGCGCGCTTCCTTGAGCGTGTCCATCGACAGCCCGATGACGATGTCGTCGTGCTGCGACGTGCGGGTGGCGCTGCCCCCGCGAGCGGCGAGCGCCAGACCGATCAGCACGCTCGCCAGCAGCGACACGAGCACCAGCAGGATGCGGATCTTCACGGGTTCACTCCTGGCGCTGCCGCTGCGCTCATCGTACCGGCCTGAAGCGAATGGCAGCTCCACCGCTGCTCGCGAGCGCGAGGTCGAGCGTATCCGCCGCGGTCACCTTGCGCTTCTCGAGCACCAGGTCGTAGGGACGAGCCTGCCAGTCGGCCTGCGGTCCGTCGCGATAGATCTCGGCCACGTAACGTGTCTTCGGGTCGAGGAAGTCGAGTTTCAACGACAGCTTGCGCGGGTTCTCGTCGGTCAGCGCCCCCAGGAACCAGTCAGGGCTGCCGCGCTGCCTGCGGGCGATCGCGACGTAGTCGCCGACTTCGCCCGCAAGACCGATGCTCTCGTCCCAGTCGGTCGGCACGTCCTTGATGAACTGGAAGGCGTCCGGGTGCTTCGCGTAGTTCTCGGGCAGGTCAGCTGCCATCTGCACCGGGCTGTAGAGCACGACGTAGAGCGACAGCTCCTTGGCAAGCGTGTGCGGCACCCGATGTTGCGGATCGTAGCCATCGAGGTCGACGATCCCTGGCGTGTAGTCCATCGGTCCGGACAGCAGGCGCGTGAACGGCAGGATCGCGACGTGCTCAGGCGGGTTCACCGGGTTACCCCATGCGTTGTATTCCTGGCCACGCGCGCCTTCGCGCGCAAGCCAGTTCGGGTACGTGCGGCGCAGGCCCGTGTCCTTCACCGGCTCGTGGGCGTTGATGCTGATCTTGTGCTGCGCGGCCGTGCGCAGCACGCGCAGGTGGTGACCGACCTGGAACTGTCCGTCGTGCCATTCGTGCACTTCGACGCCGTTGCCGTCGATGCGGCGCACATCGCCCGCATCCGCCACATAGCCGGTCTTCACCTGCCGCACGCCAACGGATTCGTACAGCGCGAACGCTGCCGGCATCTGCGGCTCGTAGTTGCCGACGTCGGCCGAGGTCTCGTGATGGCCGACGAGCCGCACGCCCTTGCTGCGCGCATAGTCCGTGACGGCCTCGAGGTCGAAATCGGCGTGCGGCTGCGTGAACTTGAACAGCTTGCCGTTGTGGAACCAGTCGCCGTCCCAGCCAACGTTCCAGCCCTCGACCAGCACGCCCTGGAAACCGTTAGCGGCCGCAAAGTCGATGTAGCGCTTCGTCTCGGCCGTGGTGGCGCCGTGCTTCGGGCCTGAGCCCCACGTCGCCTGGTTGATGTGCATCGCCCACCAGATGCCGACGTACTTGCCGGGTTCGACCCACGAGACGTCGCCGAGCACGTTCGGCTCGTTCAGGTTCAGGATCAGGCTCGAGTTCAGCAACTCCGGGGCGTTCGGCGCGATCTGGACGGTGCGCCAGGGCGTCTTGAATGGCGTGTGCGTCTTGACGCGGATGCCGTCGGACCACGGCGTGAGGCTGGTGCGGAACACACCCGGCCGGCGATGATCGAGCACGTAAGCCGCGTAATCGACCAGCGCGGCCTCGTGGAAGCTCAGGTGCAGGCCGTCCGGCAGGCGCACCGTCAGCGGCGTGTGGGCCATGTGCACGGCGTCGAGCGGGGTCGTGTTGTAGAGGTACTCGTATCGATTCCAGCGTCGGCCCGGAATCCACCACGCCGTGATCTTGCTGGTCTGGTCTCCGTCGAGACGGAACTCCGTCAGCTCATCGGTGATATTGACCGCGTCGTAACCCGGCTGCTGCGGCACCTCGTAGCGGAAGCCGAAGCCGTCGTCGAACACTCGCACGCGCACGCTGAACCTGCGGGCGGTACCGGTCGCCGACTCGAAGTGCACCAGCAGCTCGTTGTGGCGGTCGCGCACGAAGCGGCGCTCGCCCCAGGGCTGCTCCCAGGTCTCGTCGCGGGCCGCGGTCGAGGTGCCCGCGACGCGAAAGCCGTCGTCAAACGCCGGCTGTGACTGAAACCGCATGCCGAGGAATGCGGCCGGCATGATCTGCGTGCCGTTGCGGCTCACGGCATAGCGCGGCGCGCCGTTCTTGTCGACGTCGACGGTGACGGCCGTCTGCCCGTCAGGCGAGCGGACCCCTGCGGCCTGCCCGGTCGCGGCAGCTGCCAATAGCAGCAAAGCGAAGAGGGTCTGGGCGCGGCGCGATGCAACATTCATGAACGGCTCCCCTGCCACTCGGCGAGCAGGCAGCGACGCCGGCCACCGGATCGGGCCATCGATCGCCGCTTCCCCCGAAGCGGGTGGCAGTCTAGCAATGACCGGGGGCCGACTCCCGGCCCGACGTTCAGTGCAAACGTATTCAGTATCTTGTGGCCCTGGCGCCCGGGATGATTCACTTCGACTCCTGCACAGGAGACTGCCCGGATGATCAGGAAATGGCTGGCGGTGGTGTGGCTCGCGATCGCCTCGACGTCGGCATTCGCGGCCGACCGGATCGAGCGCATCGAACCCGAGTCCTGGTGGGTGGGCATGAAGGACGACCGGCTGCAGTTGCTGGTGCACGGCGACCGCGTGGCTGAACTGGAGCCGAAACTCTCCTACCCTGGCGTCACCCTCGTGGGTGCCGAGCGCATCGGGAACCCGAACTACCTGTTCGTGAACCTGCGGATCGCGCCGGAAACTCGGCCGGGATCCTTCAGGATCGACTTCCGCAAGGGACGCTCGAAGGCCGCCAGCCACACCTTCATGCTGAACGCCCGTGCACCAGGTTCGGCGGAACGCGCGAGCTTCGGGCCGCAGGACACGATCTACCTGATCACGCCCGACCGCTTTGCCAACGGCGACCCGTCGAACGACACGGTGAAGGGCATGCCCGATGGCGTGAACCGGGCCCAGCCGCTCGGCCGCCATGGCGGCGACCTCAAGGGCATCTCGAACAGCCTCGATTACCTCGCGCGCATGGGGTACACGCAGCTCTGGCTGAACCCGGTGCTGGAGAACAACCAGCCCGAGGTCACGTACCACGGCTACGCGATCACCGACTTCTACAAGGTGGACCCGCGTTTGGGCACCAACGAAGGCTTCCGCCAGCTCACCGCCGCCGCTCGCCAGCGCGGCATCGGCATGATCATGGACATGGTACTGAACCACTGCGGCTCCGCGCACTGGTGGATGAAGGACCTGCCGAGCCGCGACTGGTTCAACAACGACAGCCAGTTCGTCGCCACGACGCACGTGCGCGAGACCCTGCAGGACATCCACGCCACGGCCGAGGATCGCAGGAAATTCTCCGACGGCTGGTTCGTCGCGACGATGCCGGACATGAACCAGCGCAATCCACACCTGGCGACGTACCTGATCCAGAACAGCCTCTGGTGGGTCGAATACGCAGGGCTATCCGGCATCCGCGTCGACACCTACTCCTACTCCGACCGCGAATTCCTGACCGAATGGTCGCGGCGCGTGACGCAGGAGTACCCGCACCTGAACATCGTCGGCGAGGAATGGAGTTCGAACCCGACGACGGTCGCGTACTGGCAACGCGGCCGCAATCCGCCGGATGGCTACGTGTCGTACCTGCCGAGCCTGTTCGACTTTCCGTTGCAGGAAGCGGTGGCGATGGGCCTGAAGGAAGCGGAGGGCTGGGGTACCGGCCTGCGCCGCATCTACAAGGTGCTCGCACAAGACAGCGTTTTCCCCGATCCGTACAACCTGGTCACCTTTCACGACAACCACGACATGAGCCGCATGCTCACGGCGCTCGGCGAACGCCAGGACCTGAACCGCATGGCACTCGCTTTCCTGCTCACCACGCGCGGCATCCCGCAGATTTTCTACGGTACCGAGGTGCTGATGAGCAACAAGGGCACCGAAGACCACGGCATCATCCGCAGCGATTTTCCCGGCGGCTGGGCAGGCGACGCGAAGAATGCCTTCACCGGCCAGGGGCTCAACGACGGCGAGCGCGCCATGCAGGACTACACCCGCCAGCTGCTGCATTGGCGCCGCACTGCGCCGGCGATCCGTGGCGGCAAGCTGACCCACTACGTGCCGATGGAGGGCGTGTACGTCTACTTCCGACACAACGACGCGCAGAAAGTCATGGTCGTAGTCAACAACGGCGATGCCGCGCAGACTCTCGACACGCAGCGCTTCCACGAGATGATCGGCACGGCGACCACGGGCACTGACGTGCTCTCGAAGCAGTCGCACGAGCTGGCCCGGGGAGTCGCCGTACCGGCCCGCTCAGCCACGATCCTGGAACTGAAGTGAGGTGACGGGATGTCTGCTGCAGCAAGGGCCCTGCTGGCCGCCGCGCTCATGACGACGCATCCGCTCGTGCTCGCCGGTGAAATGCCGGTCCCTGCCCCGCTGACTGGTCCGGGAATTACCGGCACGCTGGTGCGGTACGCGGACATGCCCTCGGCGAACGTCGCATCGCGCAACGTCGACGTGTGGCTGCCGCCCGGCTACGGCAAGGATTCCGGCAACCGCTACCCGGTTCTGTACATGCACGACGGGCAGAACCTCTTCGATCCCGCGACGTCGTATGGCGGCATCGACTGGGCCGTCGACGAGGTGATGACGGACCTGATCGTGAAAGGGGCCGTGCGCGAAGCCATCGTCGTCGGGGTCTGGAACACGCCGAAGCGGCGCGAAGAGTACATGCCGCAACGCGCCGTGCAGGGCAAGGTCGACTTCAACGTGCCTGGCGCGGACGACGTGAAGCCCGAGGAAATCATCTCCGACCGCTACCTCGCGTTCCTGGTGAAGGAACTGAAGCCCTTCGTCGACGCGACGTATCGCACGTTGCCGGACCGCGCCAACACGTACGTGATGGGCTCGAGCATGGGTGGCCTGATCTCGCAGTACGCGATGAGCCAGTACCCGGACGTGTATGGCGGTGCCGGCTGCGTCTCGACGCACTGGCCTGCGGGCGACGGCGTCGCGCTCGACGATTTCGGGGCACACCTGCCGGATCCGGCAACGCACAAGTACTGGTTCGACTACGGCACGGCGACGCTCGACGCCTCGTATGAGCCGTTCCAGAAGCGGGCCGACGAGATGCTGCGCAAGGCGGGCTACAGCGAAGGCCGGAACTGGATCACGCGCAAGTTCGAGGGTGCCGAGCACTCCGAGAAGGCGTGGCGACTGCGCGTCGACCAGCCGCTGGTGTTCCTGCTGGGACGCTGAAGTCGTGCCGCGGCATGCGGCACGCACATCAGCTAAGGCTCAGTCGGGGCCGAGACGCAGCGTCCCACCGGCCACGAGCGCCGCGTGCGGAATCGCAGTGCGTGGAACCGGCTTGCCATTCAGCGTTGCGCCACCAGTGCTCGCGCGCTCGATGAACAACGTGCGCCCTGCGGCCAAGTGGACCCTGGCGCTCGGCACGAGCGGCACCCCCGCCACGTACGTGCCACTGGCCGGCTGCACCGGATAGAAACCCAGCGTCGCGAACACGAGCCACGCGCTCATCTGGCCGCAATCGTCGTTGCCGATGATGCCATCCGGGCGATCGGTGTAGAACTCGCGCGCGATGCGTTCGACCAGGCGTTCGCCCTTCCCAGGCGCGTCCGTGTACGAGTACAGCCAGGCGATGTGGTGGCTCGGCTCGTTGCCGTGCGCGTACTGACCGATCATCGCTTCCTGGCCGAGGTGCTTGTCGGGGTTCGGCAGCGGCAACGAGAAGAACGTGTCGAGCCAGTCTTCCAGGCCCTTCGCCCCCCCGAGCATGTCGCGAAATCCGAGCGGATCGTGCAGCGCAGGTGTCGCCGTGTACTGCCAGGCATTGGCTTCCGTGTAATCACCCGGATTGTTCAACGGCGACGTCGGGCGAAGCGGGTCAAACGGTTCACGCCAGCGGCCCTGCGAGTCCTTGCCACGCACGACGCGCGTGGACGGGTCGAAGAGCAGCTTCCAGCCGTCGGCGCGCCGCGAGAACGACTCGGCGGTCGCCGTATCGCCGACTGCACTGGCGACACGCGCCACCGCGTCGTCACCGTAACCGTACTCCATCGTCTTCGACACGGCCTCGCCGCCCTCGAGGTCGAACGGCAGGTAGCCGTAGCGCAGGTACAGCTTCCACGAGCCCTGGGCCCAGGCAGGCACGCCAGGCCGCTCCTGTGTCGAGGATTCGACCATCGCGCGCAAGGCCTCGTTGCGGTCGAAGCCACCGAAGCCTTTGGTGACGGCATCCGCAATCACGGGCAGGGCCGGGTTGCCGATCATGGTGTGTGTTTCGCGCCCCCAGGCGGTCCAGAGCGGCAGGTACCCCTGCTGCCGGTGGTGCGCGAGCATCGTCGTGACGAAGCCCGTCACGCGTTCCGGGTAGACCAGCGTGTACAAGGGATGCACGGCACGGAAGGTGTCCCACAGGCTGAACGTGCTGTCGTAACGCCCGCCCGGGGCCTGGATCACTTCACCCCGCGGACCACGCACGCGACCGTCGACGTCGGCGATGTCGCTTGGGTGCAGCAGCGTACGATACAGCGCCGAATAGAAGATTCGCTTCTTGCGCGTGCCGGCTTCGATCTCGATCCGGCCGAGCAGTGAATTCCAGGCGGCGTCGGCCTGTGCTCGCGCACTGTCGAACGCGAGCCCGTCAGCAGTCGCGAGGTTGCGGCGAGCACCCGCCACGTCGACGGTGGAGAGAGCCACGCGCGCTTCGAGCATGCGTCGATCACCCAGGTCGAACTCGAGCAGGTAGCGCGGCGCCAGTTCGCCGGGCCGCGGCGGCAACTGCTGCTGCACGACGATCGGTCGATCGAAGCGCACGACGAAAGAGGCTTCGCGATCCGTCCAGCCGCGCGTGTGGACCGTGCCGCTGACCTCGCCCGTTCTCGCATCGACGATCGACTTCGCGCCTTTCACGCGGGGTCCATCGCCATAGAGCAGGCCGTGCTGCAGGTCGAGCAGCACCTGCACGCGACCGTCGTCGCTGAACGTGTAGCGGTGGAAGGCAACCCGCGACGTCGCAGTGAGTTCGACCGTCACTCCGTGCCCGGGAAGCTTCACGGTGTAGTAGCCGGGATGCGCCGCCTCTGACGACTTGTCGTACTTGCCGGCGAAGTCGGTGGTGGCCGTGGACCAGCGCGTGCCAGCTGCCGGCTGCAGCAGCACGTCGCCAAGCTCCGGAATGCCGGCACCACTGATGTGCGTGTTGGAGAAGCCGAGCATCGTCGGCGTCCGGTACTGGTAACCGCTGGTGTAGCTCCACCCCGTCGTGGCCATGTCCGGACTCGGCGCGACCATGCCCCAGGGCATCGACGCACCCGGCATGACGTGACCCGTGCCATCCGTGCCGATGAAGGGATCGACGTAGCGCGTGTAGGTCTCGGCGGCGATCGAATCGCCGGCGCAGGCGAACAGGACGAGCGCCGCTGCAAGGCGTTGCAATGGCCATTGCGTGTGGTGAACCGTGGTCACGCCTTGTGCTCCCCATGGCCTGACCGAGCACGGAAATCTGCCCGCCGCAGCGGCGCGCAGCCGATCGGCACCAGCGTGACGCCATCACTGCGCAGCCGCAACGGCGACTCGTGCCAGGGCCGGTCCGGTGCGGCCATCGCGACGCGCTCGGGCATGAAGCCCAGGTCAGCGCGCGCGGTATCGACGATCGGCAGCGTTTCGAGCGGCGCACGGTCATCGGCGAGCAGTTCGGCATCCGGCCAGTCCGCTCGCGCCTGAACCGGCAGTTCTTGCGTGCGATATGGAATCGACTGCACGAACTGCAGCGGACCGCGCAGCACCGCGACTTCGCCGGCCGGATATGCCTCTGCGCGCACCGGCAGGTCGAAGCGCAACGTGAAGAACGTGCGACCCTGCCACTGACGGTCGATGACGATCCAGCCGTCCTTCTCTACCGCCTCGATTCCGTCAATGCGGAATGCGTTCGCCCAGGCCGGTCGTCGCAGCCACAAGGTCAATCGGGCAGTCGCCGCGGGCTCGACCATGAATCTAACCTGGTCCTCGAACGGGTACAGCGTTTCCTGGAGAATGTTGAACGCCATGCCGTCGATGGTCGTGCGCAAGTGGCTGGGCCCATACGCGAGTGCGACCAGGCCAGGTGAGTCGGTGCGACCCAGCCACATCGACGACACGTAGTGCGGCAACAGCCGCGTGGCATTCGGGTTGCAGCAGCACGCGATATCGTCGTGAGTAGGCGAGAGCTTGTAGCGTCCATGCTTGCCATTCAGCAGGGAGTAACTGTCGGGTCGGTGGGCCGTCGCATCGAGGCGTGTGTCGGAGCAAAGGTAGGCGAGCGCCCTGCCGTCGGCGGTGCGCGCGCCCTGCGCGGCATTGAACGTGACGCGCTCCAGCCAGTCGCCGAGCGCTGGATCCGCCAGGGTCTGCGCGCAACGACTGAGTCCAAAGACGAGTTCCGTGAGCGAGCAGTACTCGTAGCCCGCCTGCGGATGCGGCAGTCCGTGCAGGCTCTCATCGCCGATGACTGCGCCGCTCGGCGTCGTGCTCAAGCGCAGTTTGTGCAGGGCCGACCGCAACCGTGATTCGTCCCGGCTGCCGAACGCGACCGCACGCAGGTGCTCGACGGTGTGAACGGCGTGGCCGTGCAGGCCCCGCATCGGGTCGGCGAGGTTGGCCGCGGCAAAGTCGTCGTTTGGAAATGGCAGAGGCCATGCGTCGAAGTCACGGAGAAGGTCCGCGGCGGCGGCGGCATAGCGGTCCTCGCCGGTGACCTCGTGCAATGCCTGCAGCGCATCGACATAGCAGAGGCCATGCGTGACGCCGGTGCGGTCGTCTGTGGTGGACCTGCGTCCGAAGGGCGACTCCACGCGGTCGTATTGCTCGAGCGTGAGGTCGACGGCTCGGCGCACGGCATCGAGACTGGCCGCGTCGCCGGTCAATTCATGGTGCGACAACAGGGTCAGCAGCGCACGCGACTGCGCCCAGAGCTCGCCGTTCTCGACGTCGCCGGTCCGGTAGCGCACTGCGGCAGTGTGAATGCCGAGGTAGCCGTCTGCGTCCTGGGTCGCGCGCAACGAGTGAACCAGCGCGTCGGCGCGCTCCCGGTGCTGCGGCACGTCGGCTAGATGGGCCAGCAGCGTGTAGCCCCAGAGCCAGTTGCCGCGCGATTCGGCGTCCCACCACGCGAGCTGACCGTTCGCAGCGGCCAGCCGGTGTGCGAACAGGTCGCTGGCGACATGCGGACTCAGGGTGTCGAGCCGGCCAGCAAACCCTTGATCCAGGTCCTGCTGCATCTGGGCCAGCATCCAGCCGCGTGGACGCACCGAACCGAGCGGCAAGCGGCGCAGCCTCGTAGCCGGACCGGCACGAACGGGCTCGAAGACGTCTGCTGCAGCGGGCTGCGCTCGGCCAGACGATGGCTGCACGTCCACACCGGCTGCGAACGTTGGCGCACCAGCGACGGAGGCTGCAGCAGCCAGCACGAAATCCCTGCGTGTCATTGCGGTCACCTGATGTGTTCCACTGGCCTGCGAGCGACAACCGTGTTCATGGGAGGGGCCAGATCACCGGGTTCTTGTGGGTAGCGATGACCGCGCCGGGAACGGCGCCTGGACACCACTGGTCGTGGTCATTGACCTGCGCGGCATTGAGCGCGGGAGCGAGTCGCATCGCCGCGTCCATGTAGATGACCGTCATGACGGAGCGCGGGCGGTTCAACGTGTTGGCGCCCGCCTTGTGAAACGTCCACCCGAGGTGAAAGCTGACCTCGCCGAGGTCGAAGCCGCCACTCATGTACTCGAAGCCGTGGCGCGCCATGTTGGCGCTGATCGCGGCTTCGCTCTCGTCGGAAATACCGAGTTCGCGGCCGAACTCGACCGACTGGCTGCGTGCAAAGAAGCCGAGCGGGCCCATCTCCGGGGGCACCGCCTGCAGCGGAATCCAGGCCGTGACCGTCCGGTCGGACACGAGCGGCCAGTAGTACTGGTCAGCGTGCGCTGGCGTGATGCCACCGCCGGGTTCCTTGTACAGGCTCTGGTCGTGGTACAGGCGCACGCCCTTTACTTCCAGCAGTTCGGCCGCGATGCGCGCAAGCCGCTGGCCCATGACAAAGCGGCCGACCAGCGGACTGCGCTCCCACAGATTCATGACCTGCAGGAAAGCCTTGTCGTACGTCGAGCGCTCCTCGAGCGGCTTGTCCTGGGTATTGAGCGCGATCGTGAGGCGCGTGATTTCGCGGCCGTAGTATTCGAGCGTTGCGCGCGACAACACGTTACGCAGCTTGATGAACCCGTTGTCGCGGAAGGATGCGACCTGGTCCGCCGTCAACGGGTAATGACTGTCGACATCGATGGTCATCGCGATGGGTCTCGATCAGGGGGCCAGTTGGAGAAACACGGCGGAGTGCGGTGGCAAGTCGACGTGAGCACCCTGCACCCTCGCCGACTGCACCGTCAGGACTGCTTCGCGTGCGCCGTTCGGTGTGGGCACCTGTCGCGCAGCCGCACCGGAGTTGAAGGCCAGCCACAGGACGTCGTCCTGGTGCCGGCGCCGCGCGATCAACAGCGAGTCGTCGGCCCGCTCGACGTCGAAGCTGCCGAGTCGCAGCGCCGCATGCTGCCTGCGCAATGCAAGCAGCGTGCGCGTGAACGCAAGGGTCGATGACGGATCCCGTTCCTGCCTATCTGCCGCGAGCACCCGATGCGCGGCATCGAGGGGCAACCACGGCATGCCGCGCGTAAATCCGGCATGGGGCGCCGCGGCTTCCCAGGGCATCGGCGTGCGGCATCCATCACGGCCCTTGTTCAAGGGCCAGTGAGCCTTGCCGAACGGATCCTGCAGGTCCTCGAAGGCGACCTCGCTCTGCGGCAAGCCAAGTTCTTCGCCCTGGTACAGGAAGATCGTGCCGCGCAGCGCGGCGAGCAGAGCGAGGTGCAGGTGCGGCGTTGCGCCGGGGCCCGATTGATCGGTGACGGTGGCCAGCGTCTCGGCGCCACCGAAAGCGAACGAACCACTTCCACCCGCGCCCCAGCGTGAGGCCACGCGTGGCGCGTCGTGATTCGACATTGCCCAGGAGGGCCAGGCGTGTGCGCCGCCCGTCGAGTCCTCTTCCCAGGGTGCGAGGCACGCAGCGATGTAGGCAGGATCGTGCCGGTCGCCGAGCAACGCGAACGAGTATGCCGTGTGCAACCGGCTCGAGCCGCGCGTGTACTCGAGCATGCGAGGCAGGCTTTCCGCGCCACCGATTTCGCCGACTGCCATGCGACCCGGATAGCGATCGAGCAGCGCACGCAATCGCCCCAGGAACGGCAACGTCTCCGGTTGGTTCGCGTTGTACTGGTGGCGCTGCATCAGCACCGGCGAATCGCCGGCTTCGTTCGGCGGCAGTGCCGGGTTATCGCGCAGCGCGCGATCGTGGAAGTACAGGTTCGCGGTGTCGAGCCGGAACCCATCGACGCCGCGCTCGAGCCAGGACTTCGCGACTTCGAGGATTGCGTCCTGCACGGCAGGGCAATGGAAATTCAGGTCCGGCATCTGCGGCAGGAAGTTGTGCAGGTGGTACTGTCGACGCCGCGGCTCCCAGCGCCACGCGGACCCGCCCATCCAGCTCTGCCAGTTGTTGGGTGGCGACCCGTCGGGGCGTGCGTCGGCCCACACGTACCAGTCGGCGCGCGGGTTATCGCGACTCGTGCGGCTTTCCTGGAACCACGGATGCTCGGCGGCCGTGTGCGACCAGACCTGGTCGACGATCACACGGAGGCCGAGCCCATGCGCCTTGGCGACGAGCGCGTCGAAGTCGTCGAGCGTGCCAAAGCGCGGATCGACGCCAAGGTAGTCACTGACGTCGTAACCGAAGTCGCGCATCGGCGATGGAAAGAACGGGGACAGCCAGATGCCGTCGACACCGAGGCTCGCGACGTAGTCGAGACGCTGGAGCACTCCTGCGAGGTCGCCGACGCCATCGCCGTCGCTGTCCTGGAAGCTGCGCGGATAGATCTGGTACAGGGCGGCGCCGCGCCACCAGTCGGCGTGCTGCATGGCCGGACTCTGCGTGAAGGGCCTGGACTCAGTTTCGGGAGTCGGACTGGACGGGTGTTTGCCCCGGTGGACCCGAACCGACTGTTTTCTGACTCTGAATAGCGTCAGAATCGGCTTATGCGGGTCAGTGAAGAACAGGTCAGCCATCCGGATCGCACGTTCCGGTTCCTGCACTTCGAGATCGACGCGTTTCGCGGCGAGCGCCACCGGCACCGCCAGCTGGAGCTCACCTGGATCGAGGCCGGCATGGGGCTGCGTTTCGTCGGCGACGACGCCTCGCCCTTCGCCGCCGGCGACCTCGTGCTGCTCGGCTCCAACGTCGCGCACTCCTGGGTGAGTTCGAAGCGTCGAGTTGCGGCGCCGGTCGCGGCAACCGTCATTCAGTTCACGCCCGAGCTGCTTACCCTGCCCCAGCTGCCGGAACTCGCGCGCCTGGGACCGCTGGTGGCGCGTGCCAGGCACGGCCTGGCCATCGTGGGCAGCGGCCGCGACCTCATCCTCGACGTACTGGTGCGGATGCGAACGTCCAGTGCCATCGCCCGGCTGGCGGGATGGATCGAGATCCTCGGACTGCTCGACGCACACGAGCGCGACTTCCACACGCTGGCGAGCAGTCCATTAGGCGGACCATCGCTCCCTCCGACCGACCGGCCTGAGACGCGGCGCATCGACCAGACGCTCGACTGGATTCATCGTCACCTCGCGCGTGAGCTGACCGTGGCGGACGCGGCGCGGATCGCGCACGTCACCCCGGCCGCATTCAGTCGCTTCTTTCACCGCGAGGTCGGCAAGACGTTCACGCGGTACGTGAATGATGTGCGCTGCAGTGAAGCCTGCCTGAAGCTGCGCCTGACCGACCGCCCCGTGGCTGCGGTGGCCAGCGAGTGCGGTTTCGCAACGCTCTCGCATTTCAACCGGCAGTTCCGACTGCGCCACGGCATGACCCCGCGTGAGTTCCGCGCCAGCGGCTGAACCCGCGGGCGCGCCGCCGCAGGCGATGCATTACACTCCGGGCCGCGGCGCAACGAGCTGAGCCGCGGAACGCTGGACGTCCTCGGGGGAGAACACGATGCTCGGCATGCAGCGCAGGCTGTCGACGCCATTCCTGATCCTGCTCACGCTGCCGGCCACCGCCATGGGGTTCGCCCTGTCGGTGCAGATCTCGGTGCTGAGCTGGATTCTGTCGACCAAGTACGGCTTGGACATCCACGAGATCGGCCTGGTGTGGGCGGCGGGTCCGCTCGCCGGCATCATCGGCCAGCTGCTGATCGGCGTGATCAGCGACCGCGTCTGGTTCTGGGGGGGGAGGCGCCGGCCGTTCATCATCATCGGCGGCATCCTCGCGGCGCTGATGATCCTCGCGCTGCCATACATCGGGGTCATCTCGCAGAAGCTCGGCTTCGACGCCATCATCGGCGTTGCCATCGCCGTCGCGCTCGCGCTCGACCTCTCGATCAACGTCAGTTTCAACCCGACACGCTCACTCATCACGGACGTCACGCCGGAAGGTATCGCGCGTACGCGCGGCTATACGTGGATGCAGACGGTCTCCGGCTCGTTCGGCGTGCTCGCGTACGCGATCGGTGCGTTCTTCGGCAATTTCGTGCTGATCTACTTTGCGGCAGGCCTGGTGGTGCTGTTCTCGGTGCTGCCGGCGTTGCTGATCGAAGAGCCGCGCGTGCTGCCCGGGACGACGGATTCGACGGCAGCCACCCACAAGACCAGCCTGTCGCACCTGCTGCACCTGATCCGGCCGCTGTGGGCGTTCCTTTTGTACGACGTCGTCGCAATGGGCCTCAAGCTCACGGGCATCCAGCCGCCCGGCCTGTGGCTTGAGGCGGCCTGCGTCGCGTTCGCCGCGCTGCTGTTCTGGCAGACACTCACGGCGCGCAGCCGCGGCGTGCAGTTCGCGCGGCAGGACCTCGTCGACTTCCGCAAGGTGCTCGCGGCCAATTCGCTGAGCTGGATTGGCGTGCAGACGATGTTCGTCTACATGATCGCGTTCGTGCAGCAGCGCTTCCCGGAGCTGGGCAACGATGCCACCGGTCGGGTGCTGTCGATGAGCTTCCTGATGCTGAATGCGGTCGCCGCGGTGCTGCCGGCACTGGTGCTGCTGCCGCTCGCCAAGAGGTACGACGTGGTGAAGGTGCACTCCGCCTGCCTCGTGGTGATGGCCGCGGGTTTCGCCGGGGTGTATTTCTTCGCCCACTCGGCGGCGGCGCTCTACCTGCTCATGGCGGTGATGGGCATCGGCTGGGCGGCGATCGTCAGCCTGCCGTTCTCGATCATGTCGCAACGCGTGGACCAGGCGCGCATCGGCCTCTACATGGGCGTGTTCAACCTCTCGATCGTGCTGCCGCAGCTCGTGGTCAGCCTCGGCGTCGGCACGTTCATCAGTGGCGTCGAGGACAAGGGCTCGATCTTCCTGATCGGCGCCGTGAGTCTCGCGCTGGCGGCGATCGCGTGGCGCAGCGTGGCGGGCGATGACGGCGCGGGAACCCCGGTTGCGGTCGCTTCGCGTTCTCACTGAGCGTCGCACGCGCCAGAACGGCTGACACGAAAAAAGCCCCCGCCAGCGAACCGGCGGGGGCTTGAGTTAGCGAACACCGTGCCGGCATGAAGCCGGCACGGGTTACGTCGGAAGGATCAGAACCTGTAGTTCACGCCGAGCAGGTACTGCGTGCCGTATTCCTGGTAGTCCAGGACGCGCGCCTTGTTCTCCGAGTACGCGATGTACGGCTCGTTGGTCAGGTTGTTGACCTGGAACAGGAGCTGCAACCCTTCCAGCATGTTGCCGCCAAACGTGTAGCTCAACTGCGCGTCGGTGATCATGTCGGAGTCGACGAAGCGCAGGCCACGCTCGTTCGCGAAGTTGGTGACTTCACCGATGTACTCCGAGCGATAGCGCGTCGCGATGCGGGCGCCGAAACCATACTTTTCGTAGTACAGCGTCGCGTTCCACACGTCCTGCGACAGGCCTGGCAACGGGATGTTGTCGTTCCCGACCGAGCTGATCGAGCCTTCGATTTCGATGTCGCTGTCCGTGTACGAGTAGCTCACGATCGCGCCGAAGCCGTCGAGCGCATCCGCGAACATGTCGAACGGAACCGACACCGCGAACTCCATGCCCCACAGGTAACCGCCGTTGCCGTTGACCGGCTGCGACAGGTTGCCGGTCGTCGTCGGCGTGATGCACGTGGCCGGATCGAGCGGGTTTGTGCAGAAGAACTCCGGCGGCGTCGCCGCAAGCAGGTCCGAGAAGTCGGCTTCGACAGTCTGCGTATAGATGTAGCTCGAGAGGTCCTTGTAGAACGTGGCGGCCGACACGTAGCCCTTGTTGTCGTAGAAATACTTTTCGTACGACAGGTCGAACGCCCAGGCGCGCCACGGATCCAGCTCAGGGTTACCGGCGCTGCCGCCCGGAATTCCCGTCGCGCGGTTGTAGCCGCTTTCCTCCGTCGCCTTCAGCTGGTCCATGCGTGCACGGGCCATTTCCCTCGCGACACCGACGCGGACCGCCTGCGAGTCCGGAAGGATGAACGCCAGGTTGATCTGCGGCAGGTAGTCCGTGTAGGTCTTGCCACCCGACGTCGGAACGATTTCCTGCGCAGGCGTGTAGGCGTTTGCAGCGAGGAACGAGCCCGAGCTCTGGTCCGTGTTGATGATCTGGATGCCTACGTTGCCGCGCAGCGTAACGCTGTCGGAGAGGTCGTGATTCAGGGAGCCGCGCAGGAAGCCCGTCCAGACCTTTTCCTCGACGTCCCAGAACTTGGGCGCGAGGTAGGGCAGCGTCTCCGGGGTGCCGTACACGATCGGGTTGAAGTACTCGCGCAGGACGCCATTCACCTTGATCGCGAGTGCCCTGCCCGCATCCGCGTAATTGAGGTTGGTCGGGCTCAGAACGTACTGGTCAGCCACGGATACCGCGTTGCCAGTGATGGTGCTCAGTCCCGTCTCGGGTGAGATCTTGTCCTTCGTGCGATCGCTGTAGTTGAGGCCGAAGCTCAGGTCTTCGAACCACCACATGTCGGCCGTCCGCGTCGCGTCGACGCGAATCGCCGTGAGTTCATCCTCGACCTCCGGCGCCTTGGTGTAGCCGGCGCCGTAGATCGTCGGACCGACCAGAACCTGCGTCGGATCGGTGTAGTCGCGCGTGAAGGAGAGCGACGGCATGTTGCTGTTGTTGCGCAACTGGAACGTGCCGGTGTCGTACTGGTTGCGCGGCGCATTGCCATTGGCCGGCAGCTGCGCATACTGGGCGTTGATCTCGGGCTGGCGCTGCTCGCGCTTGGCCTTCGAGTAGCTCACGTCGGCCATCAGCGACCACTCGTCGCTCAACGTGAAGTCGTTGCGCCAGCCGGTGGACAGGATCTCGTCGTCCGTGGTGAACAGGAAGTTGCGGGCGAGCGGCAGCACGGTGTTCACAGTGCCCGCGACCACCGTGTCGTTCTGGACCGTCGTGTTCGAGAAGCCGAACACTGTGCCTGAGGGGAAGGTGCCGTCGCAGCAAGGCGCCGGATAGCCGCCGAGGTTGACCTCGAGGCTGCGCGCGTTGTTGGTCTGCTCCATCGTCGAGTAGAAGAGGTCAACGTTGGTGCTGTAGAAGTCGTTCGGCTCGAACTGCACGGCGGCCATGAGGCCGTCACGGACCGTCGAACCCATGTCGGCACGGACCTTCATGCCGCCGGTCGTGTAATTGCCCGGCGCAACGCCAGGGTTGTTGGTCGGGGTACCGCCATTCGCCGAGGCGTTCCAGGGCTCGTACGTGCCGAAGCCACGCGTGGCGAGCGGTGAGTCCAGGTGCGCGTAGCCGAAGGCTACGCCGAGCGTGCCGTTCATGAACTGGTCGATGTACGAGAAGCTCGCGCGATAACCGGTGTCGTCCGAGTCGGCGCCGAGGTTGTTGTTCGAGTTCAATTCGCCGCGCAGGTTCAGGGCGATGGCCTGCTTGCCGTAGTCGAGCGGCTGCACGGTGCGCATGTCGATCGTGCCGGCGAGACCCTGGCCGATGATCCGCGAGTCCGGCGTCTTGTAGACGACGACCTGGCTGATCAGCTCAGACGGGTACTGGTCGAACTCGATGCTGCGGTTGTCGCCGGTGCTGACCTGCTCGCGGCCGTTCAGCAACGCGGTGGTGAAGCCCGGATCGGTGCCGCGGAGGCTGATCGCCGAGGCGCGGCCTTCGGCGCGCTGCGACGTGAGGCCGGGCAGGCGCGAGATCGATTCAGCGATGCTGGTATCGGGCAGCTTGCCGATGTCTTCAGCGGAGATCGATTCGACGATGCTCATCGACTCCTGCTTGACCGCGATCGCGCTCTGGATACCGGCGCGGATGCCGGTCACGACGATTTCTTCGAGCTCGCCCTCGGCGGCGGGCGCGGTCTGCGCCTGGAGCATGCCCGGCATGCCCAGCGCGACTGCAATCGCAAGCGACAGCGCGGTGCGGCGCGTGGGGTAAAGAATCGAACTGAAACGATCAGCGGCGCGCTTGTCGCCGGACTGCAGATGCTTGGCCACGATAGCCCCCTGGTTAGAAAAAGGTGTAGTGCTCACCCAACACGGGATCGTAGTCGCGCGGCAAAACCACATGCAATGGCGTGCAAACGTATTCATTGAATAATGAATCAATGTTGTTGAGGCGCAACATTGAAACTAGGGATTAACCCTGACGAGGCCGCCGGTTCGTGCGGAGTGGACGTCACGCAGCAGGCCACGAACCGACTCGCCGGCCGAACAACTCGTCGAGATCGCAGGCCATCTTGCGCTGCCAGTTGGCGTGCTCGTCGCTGGTGCCGGGCACGTTGACCGGGTCCGGCATGCCGATGAGGTCTTCGGCCTGCAGCACGACGAGCGCCGAGGCACTGAACGCGAGAAAGATATGGATCGCGCGGGACAGCTCCGGGCTGTACGACGACCCGGAGCCATCGCAACCGTCCACTTCGAGTCCCGCGGCAGCCAGCGCCGCGAGCAGTGCCGTGCGATCGCGCACGCGTTCTGCCAGCACCTGCAGCCGCATCTCCTCGCTCGGGTACAGCGAGAGCCGGCGGCGCAGTTCGACGTCGCTCGCCGACCAGTAGCCGTTCAACGTCGGCAGGTCGTGCGTGGTGACGGTCGCGATTGCGCGGCGCGGATATTCGCGCGGCTCGCGGAAGCGCCCGTCCCTGTGCTTTTCGAACAGCAGCACTCGATACGAGTACACGGCGCGATCGTTCATCGCATGCGACATTTCTGGCGGCACCGTGCCGAGGTCTTCGCCCACGACCAGGCAGCCGTGCCGCTCACTTTCGAGCGCGAGCACCGACATGAGGTCATCGAGCGGATAGTGCACGTAGCCCCCGTCCGTCGAACCGAGGCCGACCGGGACCCACCACTGGCGAAACAGCGCCATCACGTGATCGAGCCGCAATGCACCGAAGTGCCGCATGTTCGCCGCGATCAGGTTGCGGAACGGCCGGTACTGCTCCGCCATGAGCACGTTCGGGTCCTGCGGCGGGATGCCCCAGTCCTGGCCTTTCAATGCCAGCGCATCCGGCGGCGCGCCGACGCCCGCCCCCTTGCGATACAGCGCCTGGTCCGACCACGTCTCTGAACCGCTCGGATTGACGCCGACAGCGTAGTCGCCGTAGAGGCCGATCGGCATGCCGAGCCCGCGGCCGAGGCTCTGTGCCTCGCCGAGCTGATCGTCCGCAAGCCACTGCAGCCAGGCATGGAACTCGACGGACTCCTCGTGCGCTTGTGCGAACGCCGCAACACCGGGCTGCGCGGGATCACGAAGCTCTGCGGGCCACACCGGCCAGCCCCAGCAGCTGTCGCCAAGCGCCGCGCGCAGGTGCTCGTCGATCGCATCGTGCAGCGCGTGCCGCCGCAGCGATTCACCGCGCTCGTCAACGTAGGCCCGGAACCGGCTCGAGCGCTCCGCTGCCTGCGCCGATTGCTCGCGCCGGAAATGGGAAAACAGCAGCTTGAGCACGGGCAGCTTGGCGCGCGCCACGCCGGCATAGTCGACGTTCGGCGTGGCCCGCAGCCGCGCGAGTTCCGCCTGGAAGGCGGGCGCCATCACGACGGCGCGCGCCTCGACGCAGGCCGCAAACTCCGGCAGCTGCTCGACGGCGATGTAGAGCACGTTCAGGAAGTGCCGCGACGACGGGCTGTAAGGGCTGAACTGCCATGGATTACCGGGAAACAGTGCGTGCAACGGGTTCAGCCCGATGAACGCTGCGCCCTGCTGCGCGCAACGGCGCACGACGGCGGCGAGGTCGCCGAAATCACCGATGCCCCAGTTCTGCGACGAACGCAAGGTGTAGAGCTGCACCGCGACACCCCAGAGCCGGCCGCCGTCGCGCAGGACCTGCGGCTCGAAACACGGCAGTGGCGCGACGACGAGCGCGCATTCGCCGCTCGTACCGCCTTCCACCGTCACGCGCAACGAGTGATAGCCATGCTCCAGATCTGCAGGCAGTGGCAATTCGCGCCGCGTCTGCCAGCGGCCATCGACTTCGCGGCGCTCGTGTTCCTGCAGCTCGCCGGTGCGCGCCCGCCCACTGATTTTGCGGCCACCATCGAAGGTAATCTGCCAGTCGAGGACCTGCCCGAGTTCGTCGGCCGGGACTGCGATGGTCACGCCGACGCGATGGGGATGGATGACAGCCACCGGCGGCAGCAGCGAGCGCAGGCGTCCGGCGTCATGCTCGCGCAGCGCGCGTTCGATCGCCGCGACGTCTTCGGTCGGGCAACCCATCGCTGCGAGGATGGCGGTCTTGGTCGCGGGCGTTACGTGAAGCAGGTCGCCGCGATAGTTGTGATACGCGTCGCCGATGCCGCGCTGTCTCGCGAGCTGGTCGAGCAATGAGTCGAGCATTCAATACCGTCCGATTTGGCGGACGCGACGATGCCCTACCGACAGGACCGCCGCAAGTACGGGATACCGGTCAGGACACCCGCGATTCGAGTAACACGGTGCTCTGGGCCCGGACCGCGAGCCGGGCGCCTGCCGCGAGGCTGGCCGCTGCCCGCGGCGGCGACTCGTGGCTGGTGTCGAACAGCACACCCCACGTCGCGCCTGCCGGCGGCGCCGGCAACGTCATCTGCGTGGACGCGTCGTCGGCATTGAACACGACGAGAAGGTCGCCGCCAGAGGTGCTGCGCGCAGTGGCGCCGTTCAGCAGCACGGCGATCGAGCGCAGGCTGGAATCGTTCCAGTCCGGCTCGGTCATCTCGCGACCTGAAGGGTGCAGCCAGGTCACGTCCTTGGTGTCCGCGCCGCGCTGGGTGCCCTTGAGGAACGTGTCGCGGCGCAGCCAGAGACGGGACTTGCGCAGGTCGACCAGCCGGCGGACGAAGGCGACCAGCGCCGCATTGCGCTCCGCGAGCGTCCAGTCGACCCAGTTGATCTCGTTGTCCTGGCAGTAGGCGTTGTTGTTGCCGCGCTGGGTGCGGCCGAACTCGTCCCCGGCCAGCAGCATCGGCACACCCTGCGAGAGGAATACCGTCGCCAGCAGGTTGCGCGACTGGCGTGCCCGCGTCGCCAGGATCGCCGGATCTTCGGTCGGACCTTCCACGCCGTAGTTCGCGCTGAGGTTGTGCTCGTGGCCGTCGCGATTGCCCTCGAGGTTCGCTTCATTGTGGCGCCCCGTGTAGGACACGGTGTCGTGCAGCGTGAAACCGTCGTGGGCCGCGACGTAGTTGACGCTCGCCGTGGGCTTGCGGCCGCGGGCACGGAACAAGTCGCTGGAGCCCGCGAAGCGCTCGGCGAAGGTGCCGACCAGCGGCTGGTCGCCACGCCAGAAGGCACGGACCGTGTCGCGATACTTGTCGTTCCACTCCGCCCAGCCCACGGGGAAGGACCCGAGCTGGTAACCACCGGGGCCGATGTCCCACGGCTCGGCAATCATCTTCAGGTAGGAAAGCTGCGGATCGGCACGCAGGGCCGAGAAAAAGGGCGCTGCGCGGCTGAAGCCGTGTGCGCCGCGGCCCAGGATCGGTGCGAGGTCGAAGCGAAAGCCGTCGACCCGCATTTCCGTGGCCCAGTACCGCAGGCAGTCGATCACCATTGCACGAACTGCCGGCTCGTCGAAATTGATCGTGTTGCCGCAGCCCGAGTCGTTCACGTACTGCGCGCGGTGGCCTGCCGGCAGCCGGTAGTACACCGAGTTGTCGAAGCCACGCAGGCCGAGCGTCGGCCCCTTTTCGTTGCCTTCGGCCGTGTGATTGAACACCACGTCGAGGATGACCTCGAACCCCGCCTCGTGCAGCGCCCGCACCATCGTCTTGAACTCAGTGACCGCATCGTCCACGGCGTAGCGCGGCTCGGGCGCGAACCACGCCAGCGAGTTATAGCCCCAGTAGTTGGCGAGACCGCGTTGCGCGAGGAACTCCTCGCTCACGAACGCCTGCACGGGCATCAGCTCGATGGTCGTCACGCCGAGGCGCCGGAAGTGCTCGAGCACCGGCGGCTCGACCAGGCCGAGATACTTGCCGCGCAGGTGCGGCGGCACCGCCGGGTGACGCTGCGTGAAGCCCTTCACGTGCACTTCATAGATGATCGTGTCGCGCCAGGGCACGTTCGGCGAGCGGACCTTGGCCCAGTCGAAGCTGCCGTCGACGACCTCGGCCCGCGGAACGTACGGCGCGCTGTCTTCTGGCGACGGCCGGTCGTCGTGGCCGCGCACGGCTCCGTGCAGCGCCGGATGCCACTCGAAGGGACCGCGCAGCGACTGCGCGCACGGATCGAGCAGCAGCTTGGCCGGATTGAAGCGATGTCCGCGCGCCGGGTCGTACGGCCCGTGCACGCGGTAGCCGTACTGGAGCCCCGGTCCGCCGAAACGCGACGGCAGGAACCCGTGCCAGATGTCGCCGGTGCGCGCCGGCAGATCGAGCCGCGCGATTTCCTCGCGTCCCGCAGCATCGAACAGGCACAGCTCGACGCGATCGGCGTGCGCGGAAAACACGGCGAAATTGGTGCCGCGACCCGTCCAGTTGGCACCGAGAAGCTGGGGCGAACCGGCTTCGAGGCGGGGCGCTACCGGTGCGACGTCGGAGGTCGCGTCATCCTGCAGGCTCGGGTCGAACTCCCGCATCAGACGAGCCCTCCCCACTCGCGGGCGTGGGCTGCATACACGGCGTGCGCGGCCCGCTGCTCCTCCGCTGCAAGCGGGCCGAGGCTCACGGCAGCGACGTTGCGATCGACGTTGGCCGTGCTGGCGCCGCCGACGATCACGCTGTCCACGCCGTCGGCGAAAGCGGCAAAGCGCAGCGCGAAAGCGTCCCAGTCGGCGATCCCCGGCTGCAGCGCGGAACGAACCGCTGCAAAGCGGACCCGGTATCCCGCCTGGGCCTCGTCGACTGGCACCCCGCCGGCCCAGGCCCGACCCGCCAGCGAACGCTTCGCGATCGTGCCGCAGCCACGCTGCCGCGCCGCACGCAGCACCGGCAGTGCCTGCTGGTCGCAGAGGTTCACGGAAGCCTGGAAACCGTGGAAGACATCACTGCCTGCGGCGACACGCAGCGCCGCATCGTCACCCGAATAGGCTGCCACCCGGATCTTTCCTGCCCGGACGCAGTCGCCGAGAGCGCGCGTCACTTCGCCGGCGCGGAGCGTGTCCGGCCCGCACGAGTGCAGGTGCACGATGTCGATGACGTCGGTGCGCAGCCTGTCGCGTGCGGCGTCGATGCCCGCAACGACGGCTGCATGGGTCCAGTCGGGCAGCCCGGGAATGTCGTAACCGACCTTGGTCGACAGCACGAATTCGTCACGACGCGCGGCGAGGTGACGGCCGATGCGCTCCTCGGACAGCCCGTAGGAACGCGCGGTGTCGATCAGCGTGAGGCCGGAGTCGAGCACGTGGTTGAGCACGCGCGCGACATGCGTTTCCGCGAGCGCCGGATTGCCGATCTGCAGTGCGCCGAAGCCGAGCATGGAGACCTGCAGGCCAGTCTGGCCGAACGGGCGCATGCGCATCTGCTGGCTCAACGGTCGAGCTGGAAGAACAACGCGCCGAGCGGCGCCAGGTTGAGCCGGATGTGACAGGGGTAGCCCTGGCACGGTACCGGCTGCGCCACGACACGGTCCTGCCGGTTGTAATCGGAGCCGCCGAACCGCGCGGCGTCACTGTCGAACACCTTGCGGTAGCTGCCGGCCTCCGGCACGCCGAGCCAGTAAGCATCGCGCGGCACAGGCGTGCAGTTGAAAACGCAGAGCAGCGGCGGCCGCTCCGGGTGCTGGGGCGAGCGTCGCAGGAACGCAAAGATGCTCTGGTCGCCGTTGTGCAGGTCGATCCAGCCGAACCCGGCAGGGTCGGTGTCGCTCGCGTGCAGCACCGGGTTTTCGCGGTAAAGCCAGTTCAGTTCGCGGTTGAGATCGAGCAGGCCGCGATGCTCCGGCTGCTCGAGCAGGTGCCAGTCGAGCGAGTGCTGCTCGCGCCACTCCTGCCACTGGCCGAACTCGCTGCCCATGAACAGCAGCTTCTTGCCGGGATGGGCGGTCATGTACGCGCGGAACCAGCGGTAGTTGGCGCGCTTCTGCCATGCGTCGCCCGGCATCTTGTCGAGCAGCGAGCCCTTGCCGTGGACGACCTCGTCGTGCGAGATCGGCAGCACGAACTTCTCCGACCACGCGTACACGAACGAGAACGTGACCAGCGAATGGTGGAAGCGACGGTGCACCGGGTCGTGCTCGACGTAACGCAGCGTGTCGTTCATCCAGCCCATGTTCCACTTGAAGTGGAAACCGAGGCCGCCGAGATGCGCGGGTTGCGTGACGCCGGGGAACGCCGTCGACTCCTCGGCGAAGGTCATCACACCCGGGAAATCGCGGCCGACTGCCGTGTTGAGCTGCCGCAGGAAGTCGATCGCGTCGAGGTTCTCGCGGCCGCCGTAACGGTTCGGTACCCATTCGCCCGCCTTGCGGCTGTAGTCGAGGTACAGCATCGAAGCGACGGCATCCACGCGCAGTCCGTCGACGTGATAGCGGTCGAGCCAGTAGAGCGCGTTGGCCACGAGGAAATTGCGCACTTCGTGCCGGCCGTAATTGAAGATCTTCGTGCCCCAGTCTGCGTGCTCGCCGAGACGCGGGTCTGAGTGCTCGTACAGGCTGGAGCCGTCGAAGTTCGCCAGGCCGTGCTCGTCGCGCGGGAAATGCGCGGGCACCCAGTCGATGATCACGCCGAGGCCGGCCTGGTGGCAGCGATCGACGAAGTGCATGAAATCCTGCGGCGAGCCGAAGCGCGAGCTAGGCGCGTAATAGCCCACGACCTGGTAGCCCCACGAGCCGTCGAACGGGTGCTCGGCGACGCCCATGAGCTCGAGGTGCGTGTAACCCTGGTCCTTCGCGTACGGGATCAGCTCGTCGGCGATCTCGCGCCAGTTCAGGAACTGCGGCTCGCGGTTGTAGTCGCGGCGCCAGCTGCCCGGATGCACTTCGTAGATGTTGATCGGCCGCTCGTGATGCGGCGTTTTCGCGCGCGTCTCGATCCAGTCCGCATCGTGCCACTCGAAGCCGTCGAGCGACGCCACGATCGAGGCCGTGCCCGGGCGCAGCTCCATCGCGAAGCCGTACGGGTCGGACTTGAGCACCGTGGTCCCGCCCTTGGCGCGGATCTCGAACTTGTAGAGCGTGCCCGGCCCGATGTCGGGCACGAACAGCTCCCAGATGCCGGATCCGCCGCGCGTCTGCATCGCGTGTTTGCGACCGTCCCAGAGATTGAACGGGCCGACGATGCTCACTCGCTCGGCATTGGGCGCCCAGACGGCGAAGCGCGTGCCGGCCAGGCCGTCGAGTTCGGCGGGATGCGCGCCAAGCTTGTAGTAGATCGAATAGTGGTTGCCTTCGCCGAACAGGTAGAGGTCGAAGTCCGAGAGCTGCGGCGCGAAATAGTACGCGTCGTGCTTGTCGACCTCGACGCCGCTGGCGAAGCGCACGTGCAGCTTGTAGGGCGGCAGTGGACGTCGATGCGGTACGCGTCCTTCGAACAGGCCGGCGGCATGCACCTGCTTGAGTTCAAAGCCCTCGCCGGCCTCGCCGTCCCAGCGGACCCTGACCGAGACCGCGTCGGGCTCGAGCACACGCACGACGCACACGGGCGCGTCATTCTTGCGCGCGTACTCGTGGTACCCCAGCACCGAGCGAGGCGCCGGATGACGGGCATTGATCAGCGCGTCGATGTCCGCGGCGTTGAGGGAAGTTCTTGCGGCCACACCAGGAGTCTAGCGTGGCGACGGGGGTTACGGGTCAGGGGATAGGGATAAGCCGACAAAGAGTGGCGATGAATTCGATTTCAATGCCCCCTGAACCCTGTCCCCTGAATCCTACAGCACGGGCTTGATGCGCCAGATTCTCTCGGCGTACTCGCGGATGCTGCGGTCGCTCGAGAACGTGCCCATGCTGAGCGCGTTCAACACGGCCTTGCGGCTCCACTCGTCGGGCTTCAGGTACAGCGCGTCCACTTCATCCTGCGCCTTCGCGTACGCGGCAAAGTCTGCCAGCACGAAGTACGGTTCGCCGTCGCTCAGCAGGCGCCCGACGATCGGCTTGCCGTCGAACACGTTGGCGGGCGAGAAATGCCCCGAGTCGATCAGGTCGAGCGTGCGCGCGAGATCGGGGTTCGACGCGACGAAGCTCTCCGGTGCATACCCGTGCACCTTCAGTGCGGTCACTTCGTGCGCCTGCAGGCCGAAGATGAAGATGTTCTCGGGGCCGACCTGTTCGCGGATCTCGATGTTGGCGCCATCGAGCGTGCCGATGGTGAGCGCGCCGTTCAGCGAGAGCTTCATGTTGCCGGTGCCAGAGGCCTCGAGGCCCGCGGTCGAGATCTGCTCCGAGAGGTCGGCAGCCGGCATGATCCGCTGCGCCAGCGAAACGTCGTAGTCCGGCAGGAAGACGACCTTCAGCTTGCCGTTGATGCCGGCGTCCTCGTTGACGACGCTCGCAACGTTGTTGATGAGCTTGATGATGCCCTTGGCCATCACGTAGCCCGGCGCCGCCTTGCCCGCGAAGATCACCGTGCGCGGCACGGCATACGCATCGGGGTTCGCCTTCAGCCTGTGGTAGCGCGTCACCACGTACAGCAGGTTCAACAGCTGGCGCTTGTACTCGTGGATGCGCTTGACCTGCACGTCGAACAGCGAGTGCACGTCGAGGTCGATGCCGACGCGCCGCTGCACCTCGGCGTCGAGGCGGCGCTTGTTGGCAAGCTTGATCTCGCGGAATTCGCGCCGGAACTCCGGGTCGTCGGCGGCGTGGCGCAGGCGCTCGAGTTCCTCGAGGTCGTTCTCCCAGGCGTGCCCGAGGTGGCGCGTAATCAGGGACGACAGCCCGGGATTGGACTGCTTGAGCCAGCGCCGCACGGCGATGCCGTTGGTGACGTTGGTGAAGCGGCCGGGGTAAAGCTGGGCGAAGTCCGTGAAGATCGTCTTCGTCATCAGGTCGGAGTGCAGCCTGGCGACGCCATTGACGGTATGGCTGGCGATGACCGCGAGGTTCGCCATGCGGACCTGGCGCCCGCTCCCCTCGTCGATCAGCGACATGCGGCTGCGGCGCTCGGGGTCGGCGGGCCATCGCGCTGAAACCTCGTCGAGGAAGGCGCGATTGATGAGGTAGATGATCTGCAGGTGGCGCGGCAGGATCCGCTCGAAAAACGCCACCGGCCAGACCTCGAGCGCCTCGGGCAGCAGCGTGTGGTTGGTGTACGAGAACACGCGCCGCGTGATGTTCCAGGCCTGCTCCCACTCGACCTCGTGCTCGTCGACCAGCAGCCGGATCAGTTCCGGGATGGCCAGCGCGGGGTGCGTGTCGTTCAACTGGATCGACAGCGCCTCGGGCAGCGTGTCGAACGCACGGCCTTCCGCCAGGTGCTGCGCCAGCATGTCCTGCAGGCTGGCGCTGACGAAGAAGTACTGCTGCTTGAAGCGCAGTTCCTTGCCCTGCGGCGTGGTGTCGTCCGGGTACAGGATGCGCGAGACGTTCTTCGCCTCGGCCTGCTCCCACGACGCCTCGACGTGGCGGCCGGCATTGAACACCTCGACGTTGAACGGTGCGATGGCGCGGCCCGTCCAGAGCCGGAGGTGATTGACTGTCGGGCTGCGGTTGCCCGGGATCAGCTGGTCGAAGCCGACGGCCCAGATGTCGCGCGTCTCGACCCAGCGGTAGCGCGTGCGGCCTTTTGCATCCTGCGTGCCGATGCAGCGGCCGCCGAAGCGAATGACGTAACGTGCGTCGTCGCGGGCAATTTCCCACGGGCTGCGCTCGCGCATCCACGTGCTCGCGATCTCGCGCTGGCGGCCGTCGTCGTCGATGACCTGCGTGAAGATGCCGTAGTCGTAGCGGATGCCATAGCCGACGGCCGGATACTGCAAGGTCGCGAGCGAATCGAGAAAGCAGGCCGCGAGGCGGCCAAGGCCGCCGTTACCGAGTCCCGGATCGTTTTCTTCCTGCGCCACGCGCTCGAGGTCGTAACCGAGTTCGGCCAGGGCTTCCCGCGCTTCCTGCACGAGATCGCCGTCGAGGCTGGCCAGGCCGTTGATCAGCGAGCGGCCGAGCAGGTATTCGACCGACAGGTAGCAGACGCGCTTGACGCCTGCCTGGGAGATACGGCGCTGCGTGGAGAGCCAGCGCGCCGCGAGTTCCTCGCGCACCGCAAGCGAAAGCGCATCGTAGATGTCCCGCTGCGTGGCGGATTCGGGGTCCTTGCCGAGCGAGCGTGTCAGGCGGTCGAGCATGACGGCACGCAAGGTGCCGGGCTGGAGGGCAATTCCACTGAGCAGGGCCGTGCTTCTCACGTCAGGACTCCGTTCGGTCGCGCAGGCGTCGAGGCCGCGTCTTGTTATTCGTCGGGTCGGCGGCAGGCGTCAAAGTTTCTGCAGCGTACGCTCCGCCACGATGCGCCAGCCCTGCGCATCCCTCGCGAGCGTGAGCTCCTTCAGGTACGCGTCCTTGCCGAAGCGCTGCACGAACGTGACGGTCTTGCGATCCGGCCCGGCGTCGGCGGCCTTCAGTTCGTCGAGGCGCGGGTCGGGTGCCTGTCCGCTCGCGACCTGGGCCTTGCGCTCTTCGATGTACGCAGCCGCGCCGCCTTTCTCCGCCGTCTGGAACTGGGGCGAGTAGAACGCTGCCACCTGGTCTGGCTTGCGGTTGGACCACGCTGCCGCCCACACGTACACCGCTTCTTCGGCCGAGCCGGCCGCGACCGCCTTCTTGCCGAAGTACGGGGGTGGCTGGTCGAGACACTTCGGTGCCGGATCGAGCTGGGCAGGATCCGGCGCAGCCGGCGGAATCACCATGCCGCCGCTCAGGCGCTCGCTGCCCGTGACCCCTTCCGGCAGCTGCAGGCGCGGTCTGTCCCGCGCCTGGAGGTACTCGGGATTGTCGCCGCAGGGGTTCTGGCTGGCGCAGCCCGAAAGCGCTGCGAACGCCAGGCCCGGCAGGATCAGCAAGCGAAGCGAGAGGCTCGAAACGGGCATCGTTGGACCAGTTCGCGGAAGACGAAGAGCCGGCATTGTAGGCGAACTAGCCGCGGCGGGAGCGCAGCACTTCGACCTGGTCCAGCTCCCACAGGTGGATCGGCGCACCGCGGCGGACGAACATGCCGGACCCTGCATTGATGAAAGAACGCGCGAGCCGGCGGCGGTACCAGTCGGCCGGACGGATGTGCACGTTGCGGTCCGTGCGTCGCTTGTCGCAGTAGAGTTCCCAGTCCTCGAGCGTCAGGGCCCCGAAGTGCAGCACCCCCTCGCACAGCCGCGCCAGGTTACGCAGCCCGGCTGCGGCGGGCCGCGACGGCAGGTACTGGAACACGTCGTAGCAGATCACCAGGTCGAACGTCCGCGCGGACTCGAAGGTCGCAATCGAGTCCTGGATCCAGCCGAACTTTCCGCAGAGGTACTCGCTGACCTCGAGCCCGGTGTAGCGCGCCTTTGGAAAGTGGCGCAGCAACTGGTCGCGCATCAGGCCGAGGCCGCACCCCACGTCGAGAATCGAACGCACCTTGAGTTCGCCATGGCGCACGAAGGCCGCCACGAGGTCCGCCCGGCGGACCATTTCCGTCTTCGTGACCACGCGCGTGCGCGGGTCGACGTAAAAGCGACGGTAGAAGTCGGCATCGAACTGGCGGGCGGGAGCGGGGCGTTCTGGCACGCGCGGAGGATACGGGGAGCAAGGGGGGAGGAGGAAGGGGACATGGACTCCCAGAGCGCGACCCACTGGCAGGTTACATAGAACAGTTTTTATTGATCAATATAATCTTTTTGTAGCTGTCGTTATCTTGTTATTCATTTTTATTAATGAATTGTCTCGCGGCATTCCCCGGTTAGGAGGCGCGAGAAACCGCGCCATGGTTGCATCGGCAGCGGGTGCCCCCACTACGTGGCACATGCGGAAACCAGACAGGCAGGCGCGACCATGAACCGACGCGAAGTGCGCTCATGGATGTGGGCCGAGGCGGTGGACAGGCTGGACCAGGCCGACCGCCTGCAGCGGCAGTTCTTCCGGCTGGCCGCCCAGCCTGCCGACCGCCGACAGCGACCCCATTGGGAACCCCCGGTGGATGTTTACGCCGGCTCCGACCAGGTGCTGATCGAGGTGGCGTTGCCAGGGGTCCCGGCAGACCGCATGGAACTGATTCTCGGCCCGGGTGAACTCGTCATCCGGGGCGAACGGACGCTGCCGAACCGGCCCGTCGGCACGGCGCTGCAGCGTCTCGAGATTCCCTACGGGCGGTTCGAGCGCCGCCTGGCACTGGGCCCGGGTCAATGGGACCTGACGGACCAGCGCCTCGCCGATGGCTGCCTGCAATTGCTGCTGGCCCGCCGTCGATGACCCCACCGACAGGTAACGACATGACGACCACGACGAGCAACCATTCCGAAGAAGCAGCCAAGGCAATCGCCCCGGCCACGAACGACGTCGCAGCGACGAAGGCCCCTGGTCTGCCGGACGACATGCTGGTCATCCTGCCGGTCCGCAACCTCGTGCTGTTCCCGGGGGTGATCCTCCCGGTCGCGATCAAGCGCGAGAAGACCGTGGCGGGGGCCCAGGAAGCCGTGCGCACAGAAGGCAAGGTCGGATTCCTGCTGCAGAAAGACCCGCAGGCCGACGATCCGTCGTTCGACGACCTGCACCGCATCGGCACCGCCGCCACGATCGTGCGCTATGTGACCGCACCCGATGGCACCCATCACCTGGTGTGCCAGGGCGAGCGACGCTTCCGCGTGCTCGACGCCGTCGGTGGCTTCCCGTACCTGGTCGCGCGGGTTGAATACCTCAACGACACCGGGGCTTCGCATCCGGAGGTCGAAGCGCGCACGCTGTACCTGAAGCAGAAGGCCGTCGAAGCCATCACGCTGCTGCCCCAGGCCCCGGCCGAGATCGCGAACTCGATCCAGGCGATCGAGTCGCCCGCCGCACTCGCCGACACCATCGCCAGCTTCCTCGACGTGAAACCGGCCGAGAAGCAGGAACTGCTCGAGGTCACCGAGATCCGTGAGCGCCTCGAGCGCGTCTCGACGCTGCTGACGCGCCGCGTCGAGGTACTGAGGCTCTCGCGCCAGATCGAGGAGCAGGCCAAGGAAGCCATCGACGACCGCCAGCGCGAGTACGTCCTGCGCGAGCAGTTGAAGCAGATCCAGAAAGAGCTCGGCGAGGAAACCGCAGGCGAGGAAACCGCAGAACTGGCCGATGCCATCGCGAAGGCCGGCATGCCGGCCGAGGTCGAGGAGCATGCACGCAAGGAACTGAAGCGCCTGGAGCGCATGAACGAGGCGAGCGGCGAGTACTCGATGGCGCGCACGTACCTCGACACGCTGCTCGCGCTGCCGTGGTCGAAGCTCGACTCCGAGTCGATCGACATCGAGCGTGCGCGCGGCATCCTCGACGCCGACCACTATGGCCTCGAGAAGATCAAGAAGCGCATCCTCGAGTACCTCGCGGTGCGCAAGCTCAACCCCGAAGGCCGCAGCCCGATCCTGTGCTTCGTCGGCCCTCCCGGCGTGGGCAAGACCTCGCTCGGCCAGTCGATCGCGCGGGCTGTCGGCCTCAAGTTCCAGCGCACCAGCCTCGGCGGCACGCACGACGAGGCCGAGATCCGCGGTCACCGGCGCACCTACATCGGCTCGCTGCCAGGCAACATCATCCAGGCGATCCGCAAGGCCGGGACACGCAACCCGGTGCTGATGCTCGACGAGATCGACAAGCTCGGCCACGGCATCCAGGGCGATCCGGCGTCGGCGCTGCTCGAAGTGCTCGATCCGGAGCAGAATTCCACGTTCCGCGACAACTACCTCGGCGTGCCGTTCGACCTGTCCAAGGTGCTGTTCATTGCGACGGCGAACCAGCTCGACACGATCCCGGGGCCGCTGCGTGACCGCATGGAGATCATCGAACTTACGGGCTACACCGAAGAAGAGAAAGTGGAAATCGCGCGCCGCTATCTCGTGCGGCGCCAGCTCGAAGCGAATGGCCTCAAGCCGGACCAGGCGTCCGTCTCCGACGAGGCATTGCACGCGATCGCGCGCGAATACACGCGTGAGGCGGGCTGTCGCAGTCTCGAACGTGAGATCGGCGCAGTGCTGCGGAACGTCGCAGTGCGGGTTGCCGAAGGCAAGGCAATGTCGGTGCGCATCGAAGCGGACGACGTGCGCGACATCCTCGGCGCACCGAAATTCGAGAACGAAGTGGCGATGCGGGTCAGCGTGCCGGGCGTGGCCACGGGCCTCGCGTGGACGCCGGTCGGCGGCGACATCCTGTTCATCGAAGCGACCCTGATTCCGGGCAGCGGCAAGCTGATCCTCACCGGCCAGCTCGGCGACGTCATGAAGGAGAGCGCGCAAGCGGCGCTGAGCCTGCTCAAGTCGCAGGCCGCGTCGATCGGCGTGGACTCGACGCGCTTCGAGAAGATGGACGTGCACGTGCACATCCCGGCGGGCGCGATCCCGAAGGACGGCCCGAGCGCGGGCGTCGCCCTCTACACGGCGCTGGTGTCGCTGATGACGGGCAGGACAGTGCGCAACGACGTCGCCATGACGGGCGAGATCAGCCTGCGTGGCCTGGTGCTGCCCGTGGGTGGCATCAAGGAAAAGACGGTGGCCGCACACCGTGCGGGCATCCGCACCGTGATGCTGCCGGCGCGCAACAAGCGCGATCTCGACGACATTCCGGACAGCGTGCGCAAGGAACTGACGTTCGTGTGGCTCGAGCGCGTCGAGGACGCGATCCTGCACGCGATCGACGGGCCGGTGCCGAAAGCGGCGTGATCTCACCTCTCCCGCTTTTTCCGGGAGAGGTCGGACGAAGTCCGGGTGAGGGTCTTAGACGTCCGCACGCGGCGTCGTCCTGCCGAGATCGGAAAGGAAGACATGATCCCGTCAGGACGATGCCGGATCGGCGCTCTGACGTCACGCGCCTGGGCGACCTTGCGCAGCAGCGGAAAGGCGCGATTTCACATGCCTCTCGCTCGCGTGTTCGATCCGGCGCCTTTCCCAGGAGCTGCGTGTCGACCGGTCGAAGCTCGTGCTGTCATGCCCCGGATCAGACGTCTGCACCCTCACGTATGCCTGGTCCCGCATGGCAGAAGAAGTATCAGATTCGCATTCGCTGCCAGCGCCTCGACCGCCACCGCAGGAACAACGCGCTGCCCAGCAGCACCACGTACACCAGCATCGCCGCCCAGCCGCCGGCTGCGCCGAGCCCGAACTGCGGCAGGAAGTCGATCCACCCGGCTCCGGGCGCAAACGACAGGGAGTGCGCGAGCGGCACGAACACGCCCCACGCGAACACGAAGAACAGGACCGCCGGCACCTTGACGTCGCCCGCGCCGCGCAGGGAAAACCCGCTGCCAAGGTTGAGCGCGTCGAAGATCTGGTAACCGGCCGCGATCCACAGCAGCACGACGCCGATGCGGACGACGTCCGCGGTCAGCGGATCCGAGGCGTTCATGAAAGTGGGCAGCAACCATGGCCCAAGCAGCGCGACCAGCACGCCGAGCGTGCCCATGAACGCCATGGTCAGCACGATGATGGCGTTGCCGAGGCGCCGCGCCCAGTCGCGGTCGCCCGCGCCGATCGACTGTCCCACCAGCGTCGTGCCGGCAAGCGCGATGCCGATGCCCGGCATGTACGACATCGACGTCAGCATCATGACGATCTGCGTCGCGGCCCCGTCGGCCGCGCCAAGCCGCACCTGCATGAGCTGGAACAGCGCCATGCCGAACAGGTCGGCTGCGTACATCGCGCCCATCGGCAGGCCGAGTCGATACTGGCGCGCGAGACTGCTCAGGTCGGGCCGCCAGGTCAGGTGCGACTTGTACTTCGCACGCAGCTCGTCGCCGAGGAAAACATGGAGCGCATAGACGAGTCCGCACAGCATGCTGACGTTGGTGGCCCACGCCGAGCCTGCAATGCCGCCGTCGAGCTTGAAGATGAACAGCCAGTTGAGCAGCGCGTTCACGACCGCGACGAGGCCCGTCGTCATCACGGCGATGCGCGGCCGCGAGATGCCGTTGAAGAACCCAAGCAGCGCCCAGAGCCCGACGCCGAGCGGCGCGCCGAGCATGCGCGGCTGCCAGAACGCCATGGCCTGCTCCGAAACAGCGGTTGCCAGGCCGAACGGCGCGAACAACAACGGCCCCGACCAGGCGAGCAAGGCGAAGAACGGCAGCGTGAGCGCGCTCGCGGTCAGCGCCACCCAGGTCGCATGACTTGCGCGTGTGTAGCGGCGCCCGCCCTCCGCCTGCGCCACGAACGTCTGCACCGCCAGGCCGACGCCACCGACCAGCATCAGGAACAGCAGCACCACCCAGTACACCGCGGCCATTCCGGCCATGGCGGTGGTCGAGACATGTCCGACGAACCAGGTGTCGGTGAGGCTGATGACCGCCTGCAGGCTGCTGTTCAGCATCAGAGGCAGCGCCAGCATCGCCACCGCGCGATAGTCGATGACGGTGCGCCCTGTTGCGGGATCGCGCTTCTGCGCCGGCAACGGCGGGCTCGCCGGCGACGAGACGGTGCCCGTCCCGGTCGGCGGCGAGGCAGCGTTGGTCATGGCTGCTGGCGGATCACCGGCGCATCTGCCGGTGCACGAAGAAATAGTAGAGCGCGCCGAGGAACAACATCAGGCCGCCCACCCAGAGCGTGATCCGGTGCAGGTTGCCCTGCAAGAGCTGCTCGTCCTGACCGGCCGTGACGCCGACCCAGCACAGCACCGCGCACCAGAGGCCGGAGCCCAGGATCGTCGCGAGCGAATACCACCAGTAGTTCATGCGCACGACGCCGGCGGGAATGCCGATCAGGTGACGGATGACGGGCAGTAACCGCGAGATGAAGACGCCGACCATGCCGTAGTGCGACGACCACACCTCGGCCCGCTGGATCTTCTCCGGCGTGATCATCACGTAGCGGCCGTATTTCATCAGCAGCGGGCGGCCGAGCAGGTACGACGCCCAGTACATCACGCTCGCCCCGACCCACGAACCGACGGTGCCCGCGATCACGATGCCGGTCAGCGTGAAGGTGCCCTTGGAGTGCGCGAGATACGCGGCCGGCGGAATCACGAACTCGCTCGGCACCGGCAGGATGGAGCTTTCCATTGCCATCAGCAGCCCGATCAGCAGATAGCCCCCCTGGTCGAGGGCGGCCAGGTACCACTGGATCAGTGACGCGAGCATCTCGTGCATCTGGATTACTTCTGCGGGTTGGACTGGCCGTGGCCCGATGGCCAGTGCCGGTGGGAGGTGCATTTTGCCAGAGCCGGACCATCGTCAGGCGACCGTCCCGGTAGGACGGCGCCAGCACAGGTGCGACAATGCCGCTCGTCCCGTCTGCCGGAAACCTCGAATGACGACGCTGGATCGCCTGCTGCGTTCGCATCTCTCCACTCGCGCCGCCGGCGCGTTGCTCGGCTTGCTGCTTGCCAGCAGCGCGCCCGCCAACGCCCAGGCGGGACTGCTGGCCGGCGCAACCAAGCCCGCAGCACCCACCGCAGACGCGCCGAAGTCGACCGCGCCGGAACCGGTCGCCGCCGGCGACATCCCGGCGCGCGCGGACGTCGACGAGCGCTTCACCCAGGACGTCATCCTGCGGACCAAGGGCAAGGACCCGAGCAAGAAGCTCGGCGCGGAACTCGACGCACTTACCGCAGGGATCGTCAAGCTGTCGAAGGCCTTCGAGAACGAGGACCTGAAGCAGCTCTCCGCCATCCGGCTCGAAAGTCTCGACAACCACTGGAAGTTCTACCAGCGCGAACTCGATGACTGGCGAGCCGAACTCGACGGCACGACGAGTTCATACACGGAGGATGCAGCGGAGCTCGCCAGGCGGCGCGGCGCCTGGGAGGCGACGCGTGATGCGATGATTGCGGGCGGCGTCACACCGGCGCTGGCCGATCGCGTCAACGTGATCATCGGGCAGTTCACGCTCGCCGAGCAGGCGCTGTCGCAACCGCTCGACGAACAGCTGAAGCTGCGCCGGCGCGCCAACACCGTGCAGTCCAGCATCGACGCGGGCAGGAAAGGCGTCGACGCTGCGATCGTCTATTACGATCGCCGGCTTGGAATGACCGATGCGGCGCCCGTCTGGAAAGCGTGGGGCGACACCGGGTTCACCACTTCCGAGCTGGAGGGCACGGCATCCGGCCTGCGCCTCGAGACGGCGTTTGTCGAAGAGTGGGGCGCCGCCAACCAGTCGCGCGTGCGTGCATACAAGTTCGGGGCGCTGGCCTTGCTGCCGATCCTGGTCTGGCTGAGCTGGCGCAGCCGCAAGACGGTGGCAACGGAGCCCACCATGCAGGCGGCCCAGAAGGTGCTCCAGCGTCCAGTCTCGGCGTGGCTGCTGCTCGTCCTGATCGGGGTGCTGTTCTTTTTCCCGGACGCACCCCTGGTGTTGCACCAGATAGCGCTGCTGCTGGCGCTGGTTCCGGTGCTGCGCCTGCTGCCGCAGCGGGTGTTCGAGGTGCTTGGTCGCTGGCCGGTCGTGGGCACCATCCTGTACCTGATGTACCGATTGAGCATCCTGCTGCTCGGCCAGCCACTGTACTACCGTCTCTATACGCTCGGGATCGCGCTGGTCACGGCCGCGGTGCTGGTCTGGCTGCTCGTCTCGTCGAAGAGCCGGCACGAGCGGTCCGGTACCCCGGCACCCCACGGCATTGTGCGTGCAGCCGCGTGGTTCGCGGTGGCAGCCCTGCTCACGGCGATCATCGCGAATGTCGTCGGCAACGTGTCGCTTGCCGAGATGCTGACGGGCGCGGTGCTCGACAGCGCGTACGTGGGCCTCGCCCTGTATGCCGGCGCGAACGTGGTGTCCTCGATCCTCAGCCTGCTGCTGGCGCGGCGCGAGATGACGCGCTTCAGCGTGATCACGCAGCACGCCGGGCCGCTGCTGGCAAGCCTGAACAAACTCGTGATGTACGCGGCGCTGGTGGCGTGGATCGTCGTCATGCTCAACGAGTTCCGCATCGCACGGCCGATCTTCGGTGCCGCCAAGGCGATCCTCACCCACCCGCTCGAGATCGGGCAGATCTCGGTGACGCTCGGCAGCATCCTGCTGTTCTTTGTCTCGATCTACGTCGCATTCTGGGTCGCGCGCACGGTGCGGGTCATCCTGCGCGATGAGGTATTGCCGAAGATGGAACTGCCGCGCGGCGTCGGCAACAGCGTCTCGACGCTGAGCTACTACGGCCTGGTGCTGGTCGGCCTGATGGTGGCGCTCGCAGCCGCGGGATTCGAGACTTCGCAGTTCGCGCTCGTCTTTGGCGCGCTCGGCATCGGCATCGGCTTAGGCCTGCAGAACGTCGTCAACAACTTCGTCTCGGGCCTGATCCTGATGTTCGAGCGCCCGATCCAGCCGGGTGACGTGGTCGAAGTGTCGGGCACGTCGGGCACGGTGCGCGCGATCGGCATGCGGGCTACGACGCTGACCACGTTCGAGGGAGCCGACGTCGTCGTGCCCAACGGCACGCTGCTATCCGAGAAGCTGATCAACTGGACGCTGAGTGACATGAACCGTCGCATCGACGTGGAAGTCGGCGTGGCCTATGGCTCCGACCCGCGCCGCGTGCTGACCCTCCTGCGCGAGGTGGCGCAGGGCACACCCGGCATTTCGCCCGCGCCGGTGCCGGCAATCGTCTTCAAGGGCTTCGGCACCAGCTCGCTCGATTTCGGGATCCGGGCGTGGACCGACAACTTCGGCGACTGGGTGACCATTCGCACGGAGATGACGGCACGCGTGTACGAAGCGCTGGCGAAGGAAGGCATCGAGATACCGTACCCGCAGCACGACATCCACGTCCGCAGCGTGCCGCCGGAGTTCGGTCAGCAGCTCACCGGCGCGCTCCCGCCGCAACCGCGCGGGCCGCGACCGGCGTAATGCTGATCGAGGCCGGGCTGTTGAACGGCGGCGCCAGCATTGTCGCTTCGGCGCTCGGCGGCCTGGCGCTTGCGATCGCGCTCTACAGTGCGCCGTGGAGTGTCTGGCTCGGTGATCGCGAGCGGCAGTGGGTATGGTTCGGCTCGATGGCGCTGCTGGTCGTCGTCTGGTCGATGAAAGCAGGCATCACGCCAGGGCTGTCGGTGCGCTTCCTGCTGGTCACGGCGCTCACGCTGATGCACGGGTGGCAGCTTGCCATCGTGGCCGGCGCGCTCGTGCTGGCCGTGCTCTCGTTCGTGGGTGTTGCCGACTGGAGCCTGTACGGCGCCAACCTGCTCTGCATGGCCGCCGTGCCGGCGCTGTTCACGGCCTGGTTCCACGAACTGGTGCATGCGCGCCTGCCGCACAACTACTTCATCTACTTCTTCGTCACGACCTTCCTGGGCGCGGCGCTCGCCTTCAACCTTGCAGGCCTGGTGCGCGTGGCGCTGATGGCGGCCAGCGGAACGCTCGATGCCTTGCACGCGGGGCCGGAGTATTTCGCGATCCTGCCGTTCATGAGTTTCGGCGAAGCCGTCGTCAACGGCACGATCATCGGCATGGCGGTGGTCTATCGCCCCCGCTGGGTCATGAGCTTCGACGACCGGCTGTACCTCCGTCGCCAATGACCACGGTCACAACCCCGGGGCCGGTGCGCTAGAATTCCGGCAGCAAGTTCGTCTGACCAGCCCAATCGCCATGCCCACCTACGATTACCACTGTCCCGCCAACGGTCGCGTCGTCGAAGTCAGCCATAAGATGGCCGAGCAGGTTTCGACCTGGGGCGAACTCTGCCGCAGAGCCGGTATTCCGCTCGAAGGCACGTCGGGCAAGGCGAAAGTCGAAAAACTCATCGGCGCCAGCGGCGTCGTGCACGCCGGTTCGCTCGGTAGCGGGTACGAACGGCCGTGCGACACCGGGCCGTGTGGCGGCGGCGGTTGCGGCGGGGGCGGCTGCGCGTTCTAGCCCGGCAGGTCGAACACCAGCACCTCGGCGGCGCTGCCTCTGGTGAGATCCAGGCGGGACTCGTGTGTCAGTTTCAGCGCATCGCCAGCCTCGAGAACCTCGCCGTTGACCGTGATGCGTCCGCGCGCGACGTGGACGTAGAGGCGGCGGGCAGGGGCCACTGCCAGCGCGCCGTGCTCGGGCCCATCGAACAGCCCGGCGTAAACGTTGACGTCCTGGTGAATACGCAGGGATCCGTCTGCGCCGCCGCGCGAAGCGATCAGGCACAGACGGCCGCGTTTCCTGTCGGCGGCGAAATGTTTTTCTTCGTAATCGGCAGGAATCCCGACGACGTCCGGCAGGATCCAGATCTGCAGGAAGTGCACAGGCCGCTCACTCGAGGCATTGAACTCGCTGTGCCGCACGCCGCTGCCCGCGCTCATGCGCTGCACGTCGCCGGGACGAAGCGTTGAACTGGTGCCGGTGGAATCCTTGTGCGCCAGCTCGCCGTCCAGCACGTAGCTGATGATTTCCATGTCGCTGTGGCCATGGGTACCGAATCCGGCGCCCGGCACGACGCGGTCTTCGTTGATCACGCGCAGCGGCCCGAACTGGACGTGCCGCGGGTCGTGGTATCCGGCGAAGGCGAACGAGTGATAGGACTTGAGCCAGCCATGGTCGGCATAGCCCCGGTCCTGGCTGCGTCGAATCTCGGCCATCGGCGACCTCCTGTGGAACCGTTCCATATTGCCTTAGAATGCCCTCACCCGGCCTGTGGCCGACCTGTCCCGCCGCGGCGGGGGAGGTGACAAGCGGCGAAGCCGCTTTCAATTGACACCAGACCCCTACCCCCCCTGATCCGTATCCCCTGACCCTTTTCCAATTCCCTGTGGCCACGCCTCCACGCATCGGCTTCGTCTCCCTCGGCTGCCCCAAGGCGCTGGTGGATTCCGAACGCATCCTCACCCGCCTGCGCGCGGAGGGTTATGACGTCGTCGGCACGTACGAGGACGCGAACCTCGTCGTCGTCAACACATGCGGCTTCATCGACGACGCCGTACACGAATCGCTCGACGCGATCGGCGAGGCGCTGGCGCGCAACGGCAAAGTGATCGTGACCGGGTGCCTTGGCGCCCGGCCGGAGACCATCACGGACCGTCACCCGACCGTACTCAAGGTGACCGGTGCGCACGCATACGAAGAGGTGGTGCAGGCCGTGCACGAGCAGCTGCCGCCGCTGCACGACCCGTTCGTCGACCTGGTGCCGCCGCAGGGCATCCGGCTCACGCCGCGGCACTATGCGTACCTCAAGATTTCCGAGGGCTGCAACCACCGCTGCACGTTCTGCATCATTCCATCGATGCGCGGCGACCTCGCCAGCCGCCCGATCGGCGAGGTGATGCTCGAAGCCGAGCGCCTGGTGAAAGCCGGCGTGAAGGAACTGCTGGTGATCTCGCAGGACACGAGCGCGTATGGCGCCGACCTCAAGTACGCCACGGGGTTCTGGGGCGGCAGGCCGGTGAAGGCGAAGTTCGTCGACCTCGCGCGTTCGCTGGGATCACTCGGCGCGTGGGTGCGCATGCACTACGTGTACCCTTACCCGCACGTCGACGACGTGATTCCGTTGATGGCGGACGGCAAGGTCCTGCCGTACCTCGACATTCCGTTCCAGCACGGCAGCCCGCGCGTGCTCAAGCTCATGAAGCGTCCGGCGCACGCCGAGAACACGCTTGAGCGCATTCGCCGCTGGCGCGAAATCTGCCCCGACATCACGCTGCGCAGCACGTTCATCGTGGGCTTCCCGGGCGAGACCGAAGCCGACTTCGAACTGCTGCTCGACTGGTTGCGCGAAGCGCGCCTCGACCGCGTCGGCTGCTTCAAGTATTCGCCGGTCGACGGCGCCGCAGCCAACGCGCTGCCGGGACCGGTGCCGGAAGAAGTCAAGGAGGAGCGGCTCGCGCGCTTCATGGAAGTGGCGGCCGCCATCAGCGCCGAGAAGCTGGCCGCCAGAGTCGGACAGCGGATGCAAGTGCTGGTCGATCATGTGGACCCCGAAGAAGGCGCGATCGCGCGTTCCGCGGCCGACGCACCGGAGATCGACGGCGTCGTCCGCATTGCGAAGCCAGGCAGAAAGTTACGGGCCGGCGACTGGGCTCACGTGCAGGTCACGGGCTCGGATGCCTACGACCTGCGGGCGAAGATCACTCGCGCCTAGGCCGGCTGCGTGGACGGTGCGCAGCAGTGTCTGCGCGAGACTGTCCGCACGGAAATCCGTCGCGACAACCAGCATGAGGAAACCGATCACATGACTCACCGCTACGCCGCAGGGTTCGTTGCCGCGCTGGCCCTGTCCGCCCTGAACCTGTCGCCGGTCTCTGCGCAGCAGACTGCCGTCACGCCTGCCCCGGCTGCGGTGGCAACGACCGTATCGTCGCCGCTGGCAGAGGCGATTCGCGAACGCATCGACCACCTGCGCTACGAAGACCAGCAGGATGTGCGCGGCGCGCGGATCATCGCCGACGAACTCGTCTCTCTGTACTACGAATCGCAGCAGTTCCAGCCGGCGTGGCAAGACGTTGCGAAGCTCGACGAGCTGGTGGCGGCGATTGACGACCTGCGTAACGACGGGCTCGACCCTGACGACTACCACTTCGAGGCGCTGCAGTCGTACCGCCTGGACGTGCGCATGGGTACCCAGCTTACCAACCAGGATCGCGCGGACCTCGAGTTGCTGGCCACCGACGCGTTCATGCTCGGCCTGTACCACGTCTTCGTCGGCAAGGTGGACCCGGTGAAGCTCAGCTCGCAGTGGAACTTTTCGCGGCGACCGACGCCCGGCATCGAGCAGGGGCTGCAGCGCTTTTCGGAGCGGCTTGCCGCCGGAGAGATTCGCGAAGCGTTCGAGCGCGCGCGTCCTTCGCACGTCTGGTACCAGCGCGGGCGCGAACGCCTGAAGGAATATCGTGCCATCGCCGCGGCCGGTGGCTGGCCCGAGCTGCCGGATGGCCCAACGCTGAAGCCGGGCATGAGCGACCCGCGCGTGCCCGTGTTGCGCAAGCGCCTGCTGGTCACGCATGACTTCGTTGCGCAGTCCGACACGGCAACACCCGCGGACCCCAATCTCTACGACCCGGCGCTGGAGCTGGCGGTGAAATCGTTCCAGGAGCGCCACGGCCTGACGGCGGACGGTGCGATCGGCCCGGGCACGCGGGCGGCGATGAACGTGCCGGTGGCGCAGCGCATCGACCAGATCCGCATCAACCTCGAACGGGCACGCTGGACGTTGCACGAGATGAAGGGAGAATTCGTGCTGGTGGACGTCGCGGGCTTCTACGTCTCGTACTTCCGCAACGACGAACCGATCTGGACGTCGAGGGTCATCGTCGGCAAGGACGGCCGGGAAACGCCCGTCTTCCGCTCGCTGATCACCTACGTGGTATTCAACCCGACCTGGACGATCCCGCCTGGCATCCTCGTCAAGGACAAGCTGCCGGACCTGAAGCGCAATCCAGGCGCGCTGAAGCGCATGAACATTCGCGTGCTCGACGGCAGCGGGCGCGAGGTCAACCCGTACTCCGTCAACTGGCACCAGTACGGGCCGAGCCGCTTGCCGCCGTACCAGTTCCGGCAGGACCCGGGCGCGAACAACGCGCTCGGCCTGGTGAAGATCATGTTCCCGAACCCGTACCTGGTGTACCTGCACGATTCGCCGGCAAAATCGCTGTTCGAACAGGACCAGCGCATGTTCAGCTCGGGCTGCATCCGCGTGCAGAAGCCGTTCGAGCTGGCGGAACTCGTGCTCAACGATCCGCAGTGGAACCAGCAGACGATGCAGCAACTGGTCGCGACCGGAGAGACCAAGACGGTCAACCTGAAGCAGCCAGTCCCCGTGCTGCTGCTGTACTGGACCGCACAGCCGCGGCCTGACGGGCAGGTGATCTTCCGCAACGACGTCTACGGCCGCGACCCGCCGACCCTCGCCGCACTCAACAGCGATTTCCGCCTGCCGGTGGTGAACTAGGCACAAAAAAGAGGCCGGCGAACCTTGCGGCAGCCGGCCAATGTTTCACGCAGGAGGAAAAACGTACGGAGCACAGATTGCTACCATCGCGTTTCCCGTGCTTCCGGAATGTCCGACGGGGCATACGGGAAAATTACTAGGCCCTGCCCGGACAGAAGGTGACTTGCCTTGCTGGCGCTGCGCTACCACTCGTTCGGCGACCTCCGCGATCTTCGGCTCGAGGAGGTGCCCATGCCGGTGCCCGCAGCCGGCGAAGTTCTCGTTCGCGTCCGCGCCGCCAGTGTCAATCCGGTGGACTGGAAGATCGCGACCGGCAGCTTCCGGCTGCTGGTCCGGGGTGGCTTGCCGCGCACGATGGGCTCCGATTTCGCCGGCGAAGTGGCGGAGGTCGGACCCGGCGTGACGAACGTTTCCCGCGGCGATCGCGTTTTCGGCTTCGTCGATCCATTCACGCAAGCCGGCGGCACGTTCGCCGAGTTCGTATCCCTCCCGGCGGAATCCGTCTACCGCATGCCGGGCATGCTCACGTTTCAGGATGCGGCAGCATTGGCATGTGTCGGCGCCACCGCCGTGACGGTCTGCAATCTCGGACGCGTGGCCAAGGGCAGCAAGGTGCTCGTTAACGGCGCGTCGGGGGGCGTCGGGCACGTGACCGTTCAGGTTGCCAGAGCGCGCGGCGCGGTGGTCACGGCGACGGCAAGTGCGGAACGCCACGACTTCGTAAGACAACTCGGCGCCAGCGCCTGCATCGACTATCGGCACGAGCCGGTGATGCAATGGCCCGGCGGCTTCGACGCCGTGCTCGATTGCGTGCCCAGCATCCCGCGATCCGCACAGCGCAAACTGCTGGCCCGAACGGGGCACTACGTCACGACGGTTCCCGGGCCGGCGACGTTTCTGCTCGACCCGATCACTAACCGGCTTGGCGGCGTGCAGCGCCACGGGGTGATGCTGAAGCCCGACGCCGGGGTCGTGGACGAGTACCTGGGGTACGTGGCACAGGGCCGCCTGCGCTGCTCGATCGAGCAGGAATTTCCGTTGCGCGCGGGCCGGTCGGCGATCGAGCGATCCCGCTCCGGGCACGTGCAGGGAAAACTCGTGCTCCGCGTCGACTGAACGACACCAGCGGACGCTCGCCTGGTTGCTTCACCCGGTGAGCGTCCCCCGTTTCCTGCTGCTCAGTGGTGGTGACCGCCCGGGCCGTGAACGTGCCCGTGCTCGAGTTCTTCCTGCGTCGCTGCGCGGACCTCGGTGATCTCGACCTCGAAGTTCAGGTGCTCGCCCGCGAGCGGGTGATTGCCGTCGATGGTCACCATGTCGCCCTGGATTCCGGTGACCGTCACGACGCGCGCATGGCCGTCGGAGGTCTGCGCCTGGAACTGCATGCCCGGCTTGAGGTTCGAGACGTTGCCGAACGAGCGCTTCGGGACCCGTTGCACCAGGCCGGCGTCGTGTTCGCCGTAGCCGTCGGCCGGCGCGATCTTCACGCTGAGCTTCGCACCCGCCGACTTGCCTTCGAGTTCACGCTCGAGGCCCGGGATCAGGTTGCCGTGCCCCTGGATGTACGCGAGCGGTTCGCCGCCCGACGAGCTGTCGAGCACCTTGCCCTCGTCGTTGGTGAGGGTGTAGTGGATCAGCACGACCTTGTCCGCTGCGACGACCATGAGCGACTCCGAATTGTTGAGACTTGAGAGAGACTGACGCGCGATCAGACGGGCTGGCCGTCCTTGAGCTTGAGCCAGCCGCGCGCGACGCGGTAGATGACCCAGACGCCGATGACGAAGATGCCGATCGGGAACGTGACGAACCCGACCAGCACGAAGAACAGCGGCAGCGACAACAGGAACACGACCGCGACCCACAGCGCAGCGAACCAGAACGTGCGCAGCTGCCAGGTGAAATGCGATTCGAGGTACGTTCCGCGTGCGTCGCTGCGCCGGATGTAGTTCATCACCACCGCGACGATGGACGGCAGGCCGAAAATGAACGCCGTGGCGATGAAGGCCGAGCCGAACATGCCGATCAGCGCGCTTGCCGCATGCAGCGCGTACATCCAGTGCGTGTAGCTGACGAGCGAGGGCTCTGCAGCTCTCAGGGACGTGGCCGGCGAGTTCATCGTGTGTGTTTCCTTGGGCGGGGGGCCGCTTTTCGGCGCATATCCTACTGCGTCCCGCCCCCTGCCGGGGGAACGCCCTGTCGCAGCGCAGCCTCCCAATGTCGCTTCGGCACATGGGTACGCAGCCGCCGCACCACCAGGTCCAGCACGGCGGTGTCGATCTCGTGGCCGAGGAACGGGATCACGTCGGCGACGACGTCGGCGCCCAGGGCGACCAGGTGCCTGGCCGCTTCCACGGTGAACCCATAGTGCACGACCGCGTCTGCCTTGCCGTGGACGAGAAACAGGGTCGTGTCGCCGGGATTCGTTGCCGGCAACTGGGCATACCGGCCGGCAAGCGCCACGACGCGGCCCGCCAGCGCATTTTCCCCAGCCTGGGCAGAGGCCTCGAGCACCATCATCGCGCCCTGCGAGAACCCGACCAGGACCGTGGCTTCGGGGCCCAGCCCCGATTGTCGCTGCCACTGCCGGACCGTCGCATCCAATCCGGGCAGCTCCGTGGCCACACGTTCGATGCGCTTGGCATCGTCGAGGTCGTCCGGCGAGATCCACTGGTAGCCAAAGCCTGAACTGGCCGGATGCGGCGCGCGCAGGCTGGCCACCAGCGCCTGCGGAAATTCCGCAGCCAGGCGTTCACCAACCGGCCGCAGGTCCTCTTCGTCGGCGCCGAGCCCGTGACACAGCAGCACTAGCTGCCGTGCTGGACCGGTGGGCTGCTGCAGGATCAGCGCTGCGTGGGTCATGCGGTGCCGGCTTGTCGAGTCGCCTTACGGCTGCCACTCGCAGGGATGCACGCTCTCCTCCGCGGCCGGCCAGGTGCGGTCGCCCTTGGACAGGGCGGGGCCGTCGGCAAGCGCCCAGGCGACGGTGGCGTAGGCCGCGACGTTGAACGCGAGGTCGCCCGGGACGACGCGATCGATGCGGTCGGCGTCGGTGTGGTGGATTTCGAAGTACTTCGAGGCATCGTGCTGCAACTCGAAGACGGGCAGTCCCCGGTCCCGCAGCGGACCGATGTCCGCCCCGCCGCCGCCGTCGTTGCCCTGGTAGGGCACGCCGAGCGGGCGCAGCAGGTCCGCCATGCGGATAACGCCCCTTACGTCCGCAGGTTGCACCTTCGACTCAAAACGGAACACGCGACCCGCGCCGAGATCGGCCTCGATGGCAGAGTGATGCCGTGGCAGCGCGGCCTCATGCTCGAGCACGTACCGCTCGCCGCCCGACAGGCCGAATTCCTCGTTCGCATACAGCACGACGCGCAGCGTGCGCTGCGGTCGCTGCGGCATCTCGCCCACGCGCCGCGCCGCCTCGATGACGGTGACGACCCCTGCACCGTCGTCCTGCGCGCCCGTGCCGACGTCCCAGGAGTCGAGGTGCGCGCCGAGCAGCACGAATTCTTCGGCGGCGCCGTTGCCGAGCCCGCGACCGGGAATCTCGCCGATGACGTTCGCACTGACGGCTGGCGCTTCACAACGCGCGGTGCTCGACAATCGCATGCGCACCGGACCGCGCGCATACGCGTCCAGCACACGATCGGCACCGCGGTTGCCGATGGCAAACGCCGGAATGCGCGGCACGCCGTTCGCGTACCGCATGCCGCCGGTGTGGGGCCGGTCCTCGTCTTCACTGCCGACGGCGCGGATCACGACACCGACCGCACCGAGCTTGGCCGCGGCGATCGCGCCTTCCCTCCGGTTACGCGCCGTGGGACCGTAGTCCATGCCGTCGCGCGTCTCCAGCATGCGGTCGTAGAGGAACACGATCCGGCCCTCGACGTCGCTGCGGGACATCCGCTGGAGTTCGTCGACCGTGGTGATGGCAACGATGTCGGCCTCGACCGGCTGCTCGCCTGTTCCGATCGAACCGCCGAGCGCGAGCGCTGCGAGCTCCACGGGCTTTTCGCCGAGCAGCTGTACGCTGGCGGTGCCGCGTGTCCACCTCGGCACAGTGACCTTTTCGTAGCGCACCTGGCTGAAGCCCTGCGCCTGCAGGGTCTTCATCGCCCATTCGACGGCTTTCCGGTCATTCGCCGTGCCAGCGAAACGATTGCCGACCTCCTCGGTCAGTGAGCGCAGCGTCTCGTAGGCGCGCCGGTCTTCCAGCGCGGCCTGCTGCATCTTTGCTACCGAGGGAGGGACTGCGTCCGAGGCCGCCGCGACCGCCGCGGTGATTGCCAAGCTGGCGATGACGATGGCGGCGAGCGTCGTACGTACTGCGGGCATGCGGCTCACAAATGCGTGTCGGAAAAATGGCCCGGCATGATACCGGGCTTCGGGCTCGAACTCAGAGCCAGCGCCGCACCGTGCGCCGGTACTCGTCGAATTCCCGGCCGAATCGGCCGGCAAGAGCGCGCTCCTCGGGCACGATCTGAAACCGGTCAAGGTAGACGGCCACGACGAGCAGGACGGCCACGGCAGCCGGGCTAGCGAGCCAGACGGACCATGCGGCGAGCACCAGCAGCAGCCCCAGGTACATCGGGTTGCGCGTGTGGCGGTAGATGCCCGATCGGACCATCGACGACGCGGCAGCGGGCTGCAGCGGATTCACGGTAGTGCGTGCGGCGCGGAATTCGCGCACAGCGGCAATGGCGACGGCAATGCCGCCGATGAACAGCGTCACTGCCCCGATCGCCCGCAGCCCGCCAGGCCAGACAAAGCCCGGCGTGGTCCGGGCGAGCAGCCACATGAGCGACGCTGCGACCAACGTGAGGACGACCGGCGGCACGCGAAGTTCGAGCAGGCGCCACATCTCAGGGCTCGAGCCGCTTGAAATAATAGACGGTCGGGAACAGTTCGCCATCCGGCGCGGCGGCAAAATCGGGGATTTCGCCCGCGCGCTGCCAGCCCAGGTGCCGATAGACGTTCTCCGCATGCGAGCCAAGCAGGGTATCGAGCACGAGCAGGGATCGCCGCTGCGAGCGCGCTGCCGCTTCCACGGCCTGCATCAATGAGGTCGAGATACCCAGCCCTCGAGCCGACCTCAGCACAAACAGCTTCTGCACTTCTGCCCGATGGCGACCGTTTTCCTTTTCGCACAGGGCGAGCTGCACCGACCCCACGACCTGGCCGTTCGACTCGACGACCCAGAGCAACAGGCTGTCGCCCAAGGCCGCCAGGATTCCACTCCAGTAGCGGTACGAAGTCTCGCGGGTGACGGGAGCGAGGAATCCTACAGACGCGCCTGAATGCACGGCATCGATCAGCAAGTCGCTCAATGGCTCGATGAGCGCGGACTCGTGGGGACCAACGCGGCGGACGGCGATGGAGCCCGGTGCTCGCGTCGATGCGGCGGTGGCGACCGGCGCACTGCAACCGGCTGGCTTGAACACCCGCACGGTCGAAGGCGGATTGGTGGCGAGCCTCGATGCGGGCCGTCGGGGGCGCGGCAGGAGTTCCCCACCGCAGTTCGGGCACGTGCCGTTCAGCTTGCGCTCGGCGCAGGTCGCGCAGAACGTGCATTCGAACGTGCAGATGCGTGCCAGCGGCGAGTCGGGCGGGAGGTCGACGTCGCAGCATTCGCAGGAGGGACGCAGCTCGAGCATTCCGGTTCCGTCAGCGAGTGCAGCCCGGGGTCAGCACCCGGCGGGCGGTTCCCACAGCTCGATCCGGTTGCCCTCCGGATCGTTCACCCAACCGAACTTGCCGTACTCGGACTCGTCGACCTTTTCGTCCACGTCGCAGCCTTCCGCCCGCAATTCCTCGAGCACGGCTTTCAGGTCCGCGACGCGATAGTTGACCATGAAGCGCTCCGTGCTCGGCGCAAAATAGGTCGACGCGTCCTCGAAGATGCTCCAGACCGTCGAGCCGACGCCTGCGGGATTGTCCGGGCCGTTCCACTTGAATGACGTGCCGCCCCAGGGCTGGATGTCGATGCCGAGGTGCCGGCGATACCAGTCGCGCAGCTGCTCAGCGTTGCGAGCCTTGATGAAGATGCCGCCGATGCCGGTTACGCGATTCACGGGTAGCGCCTCTTCGTTTCCTTGACCGACCGGGCAACGAGCTTCTCGAGCACGGGCAGCTTCACGTCCGACAGCCGCCTGATGTAGAGACAGGACTTGCCGAGCTTGTGACTGCCGAGGTTCTCCAGCAGGTCTTCCGCGCCCTCGAAACCGGACACCAGGTAGACCACCAGGTCGGTCTTGCGCGAGGAGAAGCCGACCACGCACATGTCGCCCTCCCGGCCGCTTTCGTACTTGTAGTGATACGTATCGAAGCCGACGATACTTGGACCCCACATGCGGGGCTCGCACTTCGTCACCGTCTTCATCATGGCGGCGACCGTCTCGCAGTCCCGGCGCCGAGACTCGTTCGCGATACCGTCCAGGTACGAGCGGACGCTCACCCTGGTCGGCTTGGTTTTCGCCTCCGCCATGACACCTCCCCCTGGACCGGATCGCGTCGGCCTCGTCGCGCCAGCATCACTTGCCAATAGCGTAACATCCATTTCTGGACCCGTTCCGGACGTGCAAAAGCGAACGTTGGGGTGCCCAGAGTCCGTGTTTTCCCCGTCCGTAACGTCACGGATGCGTTGCTTTTGGACGACGTCTTAAGCTTGCCCGGCAGGAATTGGGCGGGTCCGAAGTCCGGTCCGCCGGGACCTAACGGAGATTTCGAATGAAAGTCACTAAGCTCGCTCTGCTGGCGGTCGCCGCCGGCTGCACCCTGGCCAGCCAGGGTGTCAACGCCCAAGCCATGGAAGTCGTGACGGTCGAAGCCGTCCGTGAAATCACGGTCGGCAAGTCGCCGATCGGCGCGCCGATCAAGGAGCTGACCATCCGCTCGCGTGTCAGTTATGCGGACCTCGACCTGACGACGGCGGCCGGCGCCGCGACGCTCGAAAAGCGTGTCAAGGAGGCTGCCGCCTCATCCTGCAAGGAAATCAAGGTCGACGTACCGGTCGACGGCTGGACGATCGATCGCTGCATCAGGGAAGCGACCGAAGACGCGATGATCCAGGTCAACAAGGCCGTCGCGGACGCGAAGGCTGCGAAGAAGTAATCGCGGCTGGGGTTGGATGCGAAAGGCGGGCGGCCACTGCGGTCGCCCGCCGGCTTTCTGCCCTGCGAATCCGTGCGGCGTGAGCCATGCCCGGCGCCGCTAGGCAATCTGCCTGGCCACCGCCACCGCCGCACGTTCCCCTGATTCCAGCGCGCCTTCCATGCCGCGCGCGGCAACTGCGGTGTGCTCGCCGCAGAAATGCACGCGCCCCCGCGGCTGCCACATCGCCGGCAGGAACCTGGTGACGGTGCCGGGGTTGAAGTACGCCCACGCACCGCCGGCGAACGGATCCTGCTCCCATGAATGCTGCCCGGTCACGCTGAGCGTGCCTTTGGCAGCCGGTCGCATCTGTTCGATCTGCGAGATCACATAGCGCGCTGCGCCTTCCTTGCCGAGACGGTCGAGATGACGCGCGCCCGGTCCGAACGCGGACACGACCAGGCTCGACACCTGTTCGTCCTGCGCCTCGTGATAGATCGCCGAGACGCGCCCGATCGGGGAATCGGTCCACATCGAGGGCTCCAGCTTGTCGTCCTCCCAGAAGGGCCTTGAGACCTGCAGCGCGACCTGGTGGATGGGCTGGTACGGCAGCGACTTCACCGCGCGTGCCTGGATGCCGTCGAGATTCGGCTTGAGATCGATGCGTCGCAGCGTCGTGAACGGCACGGCGCAGATGACGGCCCGGGCCGAGTAGCGGCCACCGTCGGCGGTGCGCACCGTCACGCCCGCGTCGTTCGATTCCACTGCCTTCACTGTCTGGTTGAAGCGCACTTCCTGTTTGAGCTGCCGGGCCATGCCCGCGGGAATGCTGGCGTTGCCACCTTTCGCCTGCAACATCACCGGCTTTGCGGACTTCTGTGCGAGGGTAAAGGCCGACACGTACGCCATCATGAGCGCCGAGATGTCCTTCGCGTTCAGCCCGTACGTCGGGATGGTGTCGTAGGTAAGCTTGATCATGTCTTCCGTCGCGCCCTGGGCACGCAGGAAGTCGCGCATCGAGACATCGAGAGGAGCGTTTTTCGGGTCGTACCACCCGTCGGTCGTCGTGAGCGGGTTCTCCTGGCTGGTGACGAGGGGCACGTACTGCCACGGCATCATTTCACGCAGCGCCGGCGGGAAGGGGTTGCGAGGCGAATCCGGCCATTGGTCACGACTGATGGGCTTGCCGTCGAGCACCAGCGTGAACTTCGAGTGCTTTGACAGCCGCGAAACCTGGTCTTCGAGCGGGACGCCGACGCGCGTCGCGACGTTCATCAGGCGCTGGTAGTCGCCATAGATGATGTTGCCACCGGCTTCGGGTGCGCCCTGCACGCCTGAGAACGTCAGCACACGTCCGCCGACGCGGTCGCGTCCTTCGAGGACGAGCACCTTGAAGCCCTTCTGCTCGAGAATCCAGGCTGCCTGCAGGCCCGCAAGGCCAGCGCCGATCACGATCACGTCGGCCCCGTCGGTCGTCGCCCAGGTGCGCCGGCCCGCGGCCAGGGTGGCGCCGGCAACGATCGCGGACTGCAGGAGAAAATCGCGACGGCTGATCGACATTGGCGGCAGACCTCGGAAAACGCGACCGGCGAACCGGCCATTGGCGCGCGACCGGCTATTTCACTGTCCCTTGCGCTCGAGCGGTACGCGTACTTCTACGGGCGGGGAATCTACGGACGGTGAGCGGGCGCCGGCAACTCAACGCCGCTCCATTTCCAGAATCACCGTTCGCCCGGTCAGGACCGCGAACGAATTCATGCGCGCGAGATGCTGCGCGTTTTCGGCGAATATCGCGGGTGTCTTGCGGCGGACGTGCATCGCAACGATTGCTGAGCCGAGCTTCACGAAGGGCCACAGCGCCAGCAGACCCAGCGAACCGGCTTTGACGCGATCCGTCGAGCAACTCGTAACCCGGAATCCGGCCTTCTCGGCCATGTACGAAATGAAGTACACGGATGCCGGGTGAATGTGACCCCCGACGTGCTGCGGATCGGACCCTTGGATCGGCAACGGACCGAACAACTCCGGGAATCCCGCGAGCAGCGTGCGCACGCGCGAGGTCAGGCTCAGGACGTTGGGTGTCGTCAGGACGAACCGGCCACCGGGACGCAGGACCCGGTGCACCTCGCGAAAGAACAGAAACTGGTCTTCGAGGTGCTCGAGCACCTCGACCGAATAGGCGAGATCGACGCTCGCGTTCTCCAGGGGCAGTCCGCCGTGAAGGTTGATCGCGTGGCAGGGTACTATCGGCACGCGGAAGTTCTCTGGAAACAGGTCGCAGGCCTCGAGTCTTGCCGGGTAGCCTTTGCTGGCGATCAAGGCGTGGACTCGACTCGCCAGGTACCCTTCGCCCGCGCCGATGTCGAGCACGCGACCGGCCGTGGCCAGGTACGGCTCCAGCAGTCCGAGTACCTTCGCGTTCGTCCTGGGCAGCGAGTAGGAAACTGGCGGCGCAGCGCTGGCTTCCGGGGCGGTCGTCATGGCGTTCTCACTTGTTGCATCACCGGGTGCGCATCTGCGATCCCGGGTCGCGCGAAATCGGTGCCCGCGAGGATAGCGTCGAGACGCTCCTGTCGCTGCAGGCGTTCGCTGGCAGGCTCGAGCAGCACGCTCTCCATTTCGGCGCCGCTCCTGTCAATCCGGCGCACGTGCAGCCCTTGCTGCCGTTGCTCTGCGATCAACGCGTCACCGGGTTCGACGCTGAATGATCCAACCGCGAACGGGGCGATGTCGACAATGACGTTGACCGACTGGCCTTCGATCCGCCACGTGTAGCGTCTCGCGCCGTTCGCATGGTCGTATCGCGCCTGCAGCACGCCGATGCCGATTCGCGCGGTGAAGTCCGCGACTCCGAAGGACTGCGGCAAGCGCGGGGCGAGGCGCAGTTCGTCTCGCTCCATGCCGGGCTGGATCCCGAGAAAGCCCTGGTACCAGACCCGGAGATGCTCAGCGTTCGACCATCCCTGCAGGAACGTTCCCGTAAGGCGAGGCAATGCGGCGCCAGGATGGGGATACGCGTCGAGGTTTTCGGGCAGTCCGCCGACGACGCCGCGCTGCAGGGCGATGGCACTGGTGTCCTGGAACAATGTCCATGCGAGCTCTGTCTGGCCCAGCTCGATCATGCGTTGCATGGCGATGCCGTTGAGCCAGGGCCAGACGGTGCCGTTATGGTAGGCGGCGTCCTTGTGGTAGTGCTCCGGCGCAACGTGGTACGGGTGGAAGTTGGGATCGCCCTGATCGAGCGTCGCCACGCCCCACGGATAGACCAGCGCTTCCCAGGCCTCGCGCGCCGCGCCTGCGGCCGAGGCGTCCTCGTCGATCATCTGCAGGGCGAACAATGCATTCGGCCGCACCTGGAAGTCGGGCACGTGGTGAGCGTCGAGATGATCGGCGATCCGCGTCGTGCCCGGTTGGACGAAATCCCGGGCAAAATTTTCCCGCAGACGTTCAGCTGCTGCGCGCCAGCGTGCGGCAGCCGCGGTGTCGTCGTTTGCGCCTGCAAACTCAGCGCCCGCCCGCAGCTGCTCGTACCACAGCGCCTGGATGTCATTGGCTCGCGTACTGCGTGGCGAGTACGAGGCCTTGTCCGGCTCGCGACGCGCATCCATCCATGTCTCATTGTCTGCGTGGAAGAGATAACCGGACGCATCTGTCCAGTTGGCCAGCGCGCCTTCGATGCTGGCCGCCACGTTCGGATACAGCTCGGTGACGATCGAGCGATCGCCCGAGTAGCGCACGTAATCGCGCAGCGCGATGACCCAGCGCGGCGTGCCGTCTGTCGTGTGGTAGTCGATGCTGCCAGGCTTCACGATGTTTGGCAGGCGCCCGTAGAAGCGAGAGGTGCGGTCGAGATCCTGGAACTGCGCGAAGGAGACGAGGATGGCGCGAGCTTCTTCGAAGTGACCCGTGACCAGCGTGGCGCCGGGCAGGGAGATGAAGCTGTCGCGACCCCAGTACTCGTTGAACCACGGCAGGCCCGCATAGATGCCGTCGCCGCGCTGGCGCGTCACCAGCGAGTCGGTCGTCAGCTGGATCCAGCGCAACGCGGCGGTCAGCTGCGGATCGTCCGTCCAGAGGTAATGATCGTCGCTGACGACGTCGACGAGACGCGCGTGGCGCTCGCGTTCCCAGTCCGTCACGTTGGTCGCAGCTTGTTCGAACAAAGCGCGAGCGGATTCGCGCGTCGGGCCAACGGCGATCAGGAAGCGGTCGCCCCGGCGACCCACGGCAATGCTGTCCTGCGACTTTGCGCTCGCGTCCTGCCTGGATGCGTACCAGTCAACGCCGCTTTCAGCGCCAGCGGCGGTGACGGTGTCGCCTGACAGTTCCAGCTCAATGTCCGCCGCAGTGCCCGTGACCTGCACTTCGACCACGTCCTGTTGATCGAAGAGGCGAAGCGTCTCGGTGATGCCCTGCGGATAGGTCCGGATGAGCGCGTCTGGCCGGACCACGGCGGTCGCCCGCTGCGGATCGAGGTACGCGCCATCAACCTTCAGCCGGTAGTCGCTGAATATTCGTCGCCCCGCGATGTTGAACCCACGGAAGTACGCGTGCTCCGGATGATCGTTGCGATGGGTCTGCGTGTAATAGAAGGCGGAACGCTTGTTCGTAAAGGAAACGGCCCGGTTCTCCACCGCGCCGACTGGCATGGCGAGCGATTCGAGCGGCACGAGCCGCTCTTGCGGCACGGTGACATGCACCGGGCCAGTCGATTGACACCCGGTCAATGCCACCGCGATCATGGCAAGCGCCATGAGCTGCGGTCGCGACCAGGCCTTACGGACGGCAGGTGAATTCATTGCTGTCCTGTGCAATCAGCCCCAGAGCGCCGTGTCCGGCGTCTGCATCACGCCACGCCTGAATTGGATCGCGGGGTCGCGATCGAGCCGCTGCAGCAGTGGGCCGTCGAGATCCGTGACGAGACAGGATTGCGCGATCAGGAAGGCCGGCGCCATGGCCAGCGAAGTACCGCACATGTTGCCGACCATCAGGCCGAAACCCAGCCGTCGCGCCTCCAGGCACATGGCGAGCGCTTCCGTGAGCCCGCCACACTTGTCGAGCTTGATGTTCACGCACTGATAGCGGCCGGCCAGGCTGGCGAGCGAGCCGCGATCAGTGCAGGACTCGTCCGCCGCCAGCGGCAGCGGACTGCGCATGCCGTCGAGCGTCTCGTCTTCGCCGCGACGCACCGGCTGCTCGATCATTTCCACGCCGAGCCGGCGCATTTCCGGCAGCAGCTCCTCGAGCAGCGACCGAGTCCAGCTCTGGTTCGCATCGACGATGATGCGCGCCGCGGGATGTACCTCCCGCACGATGCGCACCGTCTCGACGTGGCGCCCGGCATCGACCTTGAGCTTGAGCAGCGGATAGTCCCGCGCCTGCAGCGCTTTGCGCCGCGTGTCGGCCTCGTCGCCAAGACCGATCGTGAAGGCCGTCGTCACCGCATGCGGTGGTGGCAGACCGGCGAGCTTCCAGACCGGCTCGCCGGCTTCCTTGGCGCGCAGGTCCCAGAGCGCGCAATCGAGCGCGTTGCGCGCCCCGCCCGCCGGCAACAGCTGGAGCAGTTCCTCGCCGGTCAGTTTGTCGTGCAGCGAGTCACGCAGGGCGCGGATCTGCTCCGCCATCGATTCCGGTGTTTCGCCGTCGTAATCGACGCCCGCGGCCTCGGCCCATCCCTGGTGACCGCGCCTGCCTTGCAACCGCGCGACGAGGACCGGGATGTGCGTGATCGCGTCGCGCGCCGTGACGAACGGTTCCGTCATCTCCCAGTGTTCGATCGTGGTGGCGACTTCGATCATCCGGCCAGCAGCGAGTTTGCCAGGGCTTCGACACCGCCGCGCAGCGGGTCGCACACCGGCAGTTTCAGTTCGTGCTCGAGCTGCGCGCGGTAGCGCTGCCACTCGTCATCTGTGAGCGTGGACGAGTTGATGCTCACGCCCACACAGCGGATGTTGTGGTTCGTGAGTCGTCCGGCGCGGAGGTAGTCGTCGATCACCTGCGGCAGCGGCGGTATCGGGTAGTCGGGGTACTCCTCGATCGTGACGCGGTCGGGAGCGTGGCACAGCACGATCGCGTCAGGCTGGGAACCGTGCAGCAGGCCCAACGTCACCGCGGCATACGCGGGATGAAGCAGTGAACCCTGGCCTTCGATCACGTCCCAATGCGCAGGATCGTTGTCAGGCGAGAGCGCCTCGGCCGCGCCCGCGAGAAAATCGGCGACCACGGCATCCATCGGCACGCCGCTACCCGCGATCATGATTCCGGTCTGGCCGGTGGCGCGGAACGTCGCCTGCGCGCCCTTCGATTGCAGCGCCTGTGTGAGCGCCAGCGCCGTGTACTTCTTGCCGAGCGCGCAGTCGGTGCCGACCGTGAGCACGCGCTTGCCGGTGCGTTTGCGCCCGCTGCCGACCGCGTACGCACTCGGTGGATTGCGCACGTCCACCAGCCGTGCGCCGGATTGCTCCGCCGCGCGCACCAGCCGCGGGAACGACGTCAGTCGCGTGTGCAGGCCGCTCACTGCATCGAGTCCTGCCGCGAGCGCCGCCTCAAGGTCATCCTGCCAGTGCTCCGGCAGCACTCCTCCGGTCGGCGCGACGCCCACGACGATCGAGCCTGCACCCCGCAGCGCTGCCTCGGCCGGAGACAAGCGAGGCAGGTCGAGGGTGACACGCGCCGCCGGGTGCGACCATTCGCCCAACACGTCGTCCCGGCACCAGTCACGGAGTCCGAAGGCCGTCTTGCAGTCGGACTTGAGCGCGGCGTCGCCGAGATAGAGCAGGTATGGTTTGCGCAGTAGCAGCATCGACGGTTGCCGTGTATTGCTCAGCGGGCCGTTCAGGGCTTGAACGCCCGGCTCCTCAGGACCTGACCCGGATGTTTGCCGGTCATGGCACCCTCCCGGACCACCCACTCGCCGCTCACCATCACGCCCGGAATGCCGACCGGAGGCTCCAGCGGCTTCTCCACGGTGGATCGGTCGATGATCGTGGCCGGGTCGAACACGACGAGATCTGCCACGTACCCGGGCGCGATCCGCCCGCGATCCTCGAGGCCCAGCTGCGCGGCGGGCAGACCGCTCATCTTGTGGATCGCGGCGGCGAGCGGCAGCAGCTTTTCCTCGCGCACGTAGTAGCCGAGGATCCTCGGGAACGAACCCGCGCCGCGCGGGTGCGCGCCATGCAGCTCGCCATCGGTGCAGAACATGATCTGCGGCTGCGCGATGAACCAGCGCACGTCGTCTTCGCTCATCGAGGTGCCGAGTACGTTGACGTCCTGCTCGTTCGGCCCGTCCGCACCGCCCGTGGTCTTGACGATGCGCATGTAGGCCTCGACCGGCGTCACCTGCCAGTGTGTGGCGATCTCGGCCAGCGTCTTGCCGGCGAGCGCCGCCTCCGGCTCGTAGTTCACGATGCGGATGTTCTGCGCGCCACCGTTTTCCGCGAGCGCCTGCTCGACCTTCGCCGGATTGAAGAAGTCACGGTCGGGCACGATCACGCGAATCGTCGAGTGCCAGAACGTGTAGGGATAGACATCAGCCTTGAGGTCGACGCCTTCCCGCCGGGCGCGCGCGAAGTACTCCGGCATACGCTTCGCTGCCTGGTGCCAGACCGAGGTCGAGCCCATCTTGATGTGGGTAATCTGCACTGGCAGCTTCGCTTCGCGGCCGATGCGCAGTACTTCGTCGAACGAATCGAAGGTTCGGCTCGCTTCGTCGCGGACGTGGCTGATGTAGAAGCCCCTGGCATCTGCGGCGACCCTGGCGAGGTCGATGACCTCCTCGGTAGTGGCGAAGTGCGCCGCCTCGTATTCGAGGCCGGTCGACAGCCCGAACGCCCCTGCCGCCAGCTCCCGCGCGAGCAGCGTCTTCATCTGCGCGAGTTCCTGCGGCGTGGAGGGGCGGTAGAGGTCCTTGCCCAGCACCTGCTCGCGCAGCGTCGCGTGACCCACCATGCTCGCGAGGTTGATCGCGGGCGGATTCGTGCTCAGCCCGGCGAAGTAGTCGCGCAGCGGAAACCTGGATTCGCCGTCCTGCCCCACGAGGATCGTGGTGACGCCCTGGCGCGAGACCGCCCCAGCGTCGAGGTCGTCGACGAGATCACCGTCGCCGTGGCTGTGCATGTCGATGAAGCCGGGTGCAAGCGCGAGCCCGCGCTGGTCGAGCACCGTCTCGCCCGGCTTCGGTTCCAGGTGTGGCGCCAGGGCGGCGATCCTGTCGCCTTCGACGCGCACGTCCGCGTGATAGGGCTCCCTGCCGGTGCCGTCGTAAACGACGAGATTGGTCAGCAGCAGGTCGGCGGCGACCAGACCTGCCGGGTTCAGTGCGAGGAATGCCAGCAGAATCCGACCGTTGCAAGGCATGGCAGCCGCTGCGTCGTCCAAAGCGTTGGATGATACACGCCAGCAGTGAAAACGCGGGCCCGGCCATGGGCCGGAGCCAGCGTAACTGGCGACACGTTGGCGAGCGGCATTCAACACAATCCCACGATCACGGGCCGTGCTGAGAACCGGGTATTCTTCGCCAGGGCCGGCAGGACCCGGATACACGGGTTCGCACGCACCTTCGGGACCAGAACATGTCTACACCTCCCTCTCTTCCCCAGCACGCCCGCGTCGTCGTCGTCGGTGGCGGCGTCATCGGCACCTCCACTGCTTACCATCTCGCCCTGCTGGGCTGGAAAGACATCGTGCTGCTCGAGCGTCACCAGTTGACGGCCGGCACCACGTGGCACGCGGCCGGACTCATGGTCACGTACGGATCGACGTCGGAAACTTCCACCGAGATCCGCAAGTACACGCGCGACCTGTACAGCCGGCTCGAAGCCGAAACCGGGCAGGCCACCGGCTTCAAGCCGATCGGCTTCATCGAGGTCGCGTCCGACAAGGATCGCCTCGAGGAATTCCGCCGTGTCGCTGCCTTCAACCGCTACTGCGGCATCGACGTGCAGGAGATCTCGCCCCGCGAAGTACAGGATCTTTTTCCGCTTGCGAAGGTGGACGACATCGAGGCCGGCTTCTACGTGAAGGAAGACGGCCGGGTGAATCCGGTGGACGTCACGATGGCGCTCGGCAAGGGCGCGAAGATGCGCGGCGTGAAGATCTTCGAAGGCGTGCCGGCCACCGGCGTGCTGCAGAAGGGCGGGCGCGTCAGCGGCGTGCGCACGCCCTACGGCGACATCCAGACCGACTACGTCGTGAACTGCGCCGGCATGTGGGCGCGCGAATTCGGCGCGATGTCAGGTGTCGCGATCTCGAACCAGGCCGCGGAGCACTATTACCTGATCACCGAGGCGATCAAGGACCTGCCGCCGAACATGCCGGTGCTCGAGGATCCTTCCGCCTACGGTTACTACCGCGAGGAAGGCGGTGGCCTGATGGTCGGCCTGTTCGAGCCAGTGTGCGCGCCCTGGAAGATCGAAGGCATCCCGACGGACTTGCCGTACGCCGACCTGCCGCCGGACTGGGAGCGCATGACACCGTTCCTCGAGACGGCGATGGCGCGCGTGCCGATCACGACGCAGGTCGGCATGAAGAAGTTCTTCTGCGGGCCCGGAGAGCTTCACGCCCGACCTCAAACCAATCGTCGGGGAGGCGCCGGAACTGCGCGGCTACTTCGTCGCGGCGGGACTGAACTCCATCGGCATCCTCACGGGTGGCGGCCTCGGCCGCGTCATGGCGCACTGGATCATGAACGGGTTGCCCGACGTCGACGTTACCGGCATGAACATCGACCGCGTGCTGCCGTACCAGGCCAACCCGGAGTACCGTCGCTCGCGCACGGTCGAATCGCTCGGCATGGTCTACAAGTGCCACTACCCGACGCATTCACTCAAGACTGCGCGCGACGCCCGACGCTCGCCGTTCCACGATCGGCTGGCCGCGCAAGGCGCGTACTTCATCGAGACCAGCGGCTGGGAGAGTCCTGCCTGGTATGCCGGCGCAGGCCAGGTCGTCGACCCGGGCCCCGACACCTGGGGGCGACCAGCGTGGTGGTCGCGCTGGGCAGCGGAACACCGCGCGGCGCGCGAGAACGTCATCCTCATGGACATGTCGTTCATGGGCAAGTTCGTGGTGCAGGGTCGCGACGCGGGCAAGTGCCTGAACCGCATCTCGGCCAACCATGTCGACGGATCGACCGGCGAGATCACGTACACGCAGTGGCTCAACACGGAAGGCCGGCTGGAAGCCGATCTCACGGTGACCAAATTGGCTGACGACAGGTTCTTCGTCGTGGTGACTGACACCATGGTCCGCCATGCAGAGACCTGGATGAAGCGCAACATCGCCGACGACGCGCATGCCTTCGTCACCGACGTCACGTCCGGGTACGGCCAGTTGAACGTACAGGGACCTCGCTCACGCGAGCTGCTGCAGAAGCTCACCAGCGTGGATCTATCGAACGAAGCATTCCCCTTCCGCGCCGCCCGCGAGATCGACATCGGCTTTGCGCGTGCGCTGTGCATACGCATCACGTACCTGGGTGAGCTTGGTTACGAGCTGTACATCCCGGCCGACCAGGCCGTGCACGTGTACGACAAGGTCCTCGAAGCGGGCGCCGAGTTTGGAGTCGTGCATGCAGGCCTGCGCGCGCTCGGCAGCCTGCGCATGGAGAAGGGCTATCGCGACTTCGGGCACGACCTCGACAACACCGACGATCCGTACGAGACCGGGCTTGGGTTCGCGGTGGACCTGAAGAAGCCGGACGGATTCATCGGCAAGGAAGCAGTACTTGCGCGCAAGGCGAAGGGTCCGTTGCAGCGGCGGCTGGTGTCGGTGCTGGTCCGGGATCCCGCGCCGCAGATGTTCCATGCGGAAATCGTGCGGCGCGACGGCAAGGCGGTCGGATACGTGAGAGCCGCATCGTATGGCCACACGCTCGGCGGCGCGGTCGGGCTCGCGTTCCTCGAGCCGAAGCAGACCGTGGACGAGGCCTACCTGGCGTCTGGAACGTGGGAAGTCGAGATTGCCGGCAAGCTGTATCCAGCGCTCGTGTCGGCCAGGCCGCTTTATGACCCGAAGGCAGAGCGCACCAGGATGTGAGGTTCGCGGCATAGCGCTCACTGCCCGCTCGCGTTCAGCACGCGCTGGGCTTCGTTGGTTGCGTTGGAGTCGTCGCATTCGCCGCCGCGCACCCATAGACAAAGGTCCGTCGCGCCCGCTGCGTTCTGCGGACCGCACTGCACGAGACGATACCCTGCACGCTTCGGGTCAAGCACGCCGCTGGGCAGGATCCAGGCATCGAAAGCCTCGGTATTCCAGGTACTGCGGTCCCAGTCCAGCAGGTAGATCGGCAATGCCCGATGCAGCGACGAATAGCCGCCGGTCCACGACCAGGCGGCGAGCAGTCCCACGCCGCAGTGCGCCTCCTTGCCCGCCCGTGCCATCAGCTCGACGCCCGCGCGGCCGCGCGTCCATTCCAACCGCATCGCGGGCGAGATGGCGAGGCTGATCGACCCGGCGATCCATGCAAGACAGGCTACGACCAGCGTCGTTGTATGAAGCCCCCTATGCATTCGCCACCTCGCAATCCAACCACACAGTTCCGCGGAACCGAGCGCGGCCAGCAACAGGACCAGCGGCAGCGCCGGGTAGATGAATCGGTATTCCTTGTGCGCGAC
>CAVOSA010000031.1:0-102191 GCA_963698735.1 uncultured Gammaproteobacteria bacterium
CCCGAACACCGCCACGTACAAGGTGGGCAGCAGCACGAGCGTCAGCATGGTCGCGACCAGCAGGCCGCCCATGATGGCGAAGGCCATCGGGCCCCAGAATACGGTGGGCGCGATCGGCAGCAGACCGAGGATGGTCGACATTGCCGCGAGCATCATCGGCCGCATGCGCCCCGTCGCCGACGCGACCACAGCGTCGTACACGCCCTTGCCTTCGGCACGGTCGGTCTCGATCTGCACGATCAGGATGACCGCGTTCTTGGCGATCATGCCTATCAATGCCAGCACGCCCAGGATGGCGACGAAGCCCAGCGGCCGGTTGAACAGCAGCAGCGTCAGCACGACGCCGATGAGTCCCAGCGGCATGATGCCCACGACCAGGGCCAGCCGGCGGAAGCTCACCAGCTGGAACATCATGATGACCAGCATCAGCCCGATCATCAACGGCACCACCGCGAACACCGAGCCACGCGAAACCGCGCTCTCCTCGTACAAGCCGCCGGTGACGACCTTGTACGGCCTTGGCAGCTTGGCGGAGAACTCGGCGATCTTAGGTGTCAACTCGCCAACCACCGTGTCGGGCATCACACCGGGAATGACGTCCGCACGAACCGTAAGCGTGGGAACCCGGTCGCGCCGCCAGATCAGCGGCAGCTCCTGTTCCTCGGAGAAGGTGGCGAACTGGCGCAACGGCACCATGCGGCCGCCGGGCGTGGCGACCTGCAGCGAGCTGAGCGTCTCGAACGACGCGCGTTCGGCGTCGGTGGCGCGCGCGACTACGTTGACCAGGTAGATGCCGTCGCGGACCTGGGTCACCGTCGTGCCCGAGATGGCGGTACTCAGCGTGCCGGCCAGGGCCGCCGAGCTGATTCCCAGCTGGCGCGCCTGGTCCTGGTTCACGTTGACTCGCAACTGCCGCGCCGGCTCCATCCAGTCGAAGTTGACGTGACGTGCGCGCGGCTCGGCACCCACGACCTTGGCCAGTTCCAGTGCGATGCGGCGCACCTCATCCGGATCCGGACCCGAAACCCGGTACTGCAGCGGCCACCCGACCGGCGGCCCGAGTTCGAGCGGCGAAACGTAGCCGACGACGTCGGGGAACTCCTCGGCCAGCAGCTTTTCGAGCTTCGCATGCAACCGTTCGCGGGCCTCGACATCCTTGGCGACGATCACGAACTGGGCGAAGAACGGATTGGCGAGCTGGACGTTCAGCGTCAGGATGAAACGGATCGCGCCCCGGCCGACGTAGGCACTGTAGTGGTCGACGTCGGGGTCGCCCTTGAGCATCGCCTCCATGCGCTCGACGTGCGCCTCTGTCGCGTGGATGGACGCGCTCTGCGGCAGCGTCATGTCCACGGTCAGCTCGGGGCGGTCGGATGCCGGGAAGAACTGTGCCGGCACGAACCGCAGCAGGAACAGCGACACCACGAATGCCCCGAGCGTGACGCCGATCGTCAGCCATGGCATGCGGATCGCGCCTTTCAGGAGGCTGCCGTAGGCCTTTTCGACCCGACTCGGCTTTGGATCGGCTTCGACCTTCGGCGGCTTCAGGATGGCCTTGCCGAGCAGCGGTGCGAAGATCACGGCCACCAGCCACGAGACGATCAGCGAGATGCCGACCACCGAGAAGATCGAGAACGTGTACTCGCCCGCCGAGCTCTTGGCGAAGCCGATCGGCACGAAGCTCGCGATCGTGACCAGCGTGCCGATCAGCATGGGCGCGGCCAGGGTGCGGTAGGCGAAGGTCGCCGCCTCGTCCTTGGTATCGCCGGCGCCGAGGCGCCGCAGCATCGCATCCACGGTCGTCATGGCGTCGTCGACCAGCAGGCCCAGTGCGATGATCAGCGCGCCCAGCGAGATGCGGTGCAGGTCGATGTTGGCGATGTCCATCACCGCGAACACGATCGCCAGCGTCAGCGGGATCGCCAGCGCGACCACCGTTCCGGGCCGCACGCCGAGGCTGACGAAGCTGCAGGCGAGAATGATCACGATCGCCTGCCACAGCGAGGTCAGGAACTCGTTGATCGCGGTATCCACGGTGACCGCCTGGTCGGCCACCAGCGTCGGCTCGATCCCGACCGGCAGGCCGGCCTTGATGTCGGCCATTTCCTTGCGCACGTTTTCGCCGAGCGCCAGGATGTCGCCGGCATCGCGCATGGCGATCGCCAGTCCGATCGCAGGCTTGCCGTTGACGCGGAACATCGGTTGCGGTGGATCGACGAAGCCGCGCCGCACGGTGGCGATGTCGCCGAGCCGGAAGATGCGGTCGCCCGAGACGATGTTGACCGATTCGATGGCGGCCGCGGAATCGAAGGCGCCGCTCACGCGCAGGAACACGCGTTCCCGCTCGCCCTGGATGGTGCCGGCCGGGCGGACGACGTTCTGGGCCTGCAGCGTGGCGAGGATGGCCCCCATGTTCAGGCGCAGTCCGGCCAGTCGCTCGGTGGAGAATTCCAGGTAGATCTGCTCGTCCTGCGCGCCGAGCACCTCGATCTTGGAGACGTCGGGAACGTGCAGCAGCCGCGAGCGGGCAGCTTCCACATAGTCGCGCAGTTCGCGGAAGTTGAAGCCGTCGGCGGTGAAGGCGTAGATGATGCCGAAGGTGTCACCGAAGTCGTCGTTGAAGAAGGGCCCGACCACGCCCTGCGGCAGCGTGCCGCGCATGTCGCCGATGTTCTTGCGCACCTGGTACCAGACGTCGGGCACGGCCGACGGTGGCGTTGAGCCCTTCAGGTCGATGAATATCGTCGTCTGGCCGGCGATCGTGTAGCTGCGCACCCGGTCGAGATAGTGGGTTTCCTGCAGAGTGCGCTCCAGCCGCTCGGTCACCTGCTGGAGCGTCTCGTCCGCCGTGGCGCCAGGCCAGCCGGCTGCAACGACCATCGTGCGCACGGTGAAGGCCGGGTCCTCGCCGCGGCCGAGACTCTTGAACGACAATGTGCCCGCGATCACCGCGAGGATCATCAGGAAGACGACCAGCGAGCGCTTGCTCAGTGCCCATTCCGACAGGTTCGGACCGATCACGACTGCGGGGTCTCCAGCGGGCGGACTTTCTGTCCCGGACGCAGGGTCTGCACGCCGGCGGTGACCACGATGTCACCGGGGTTCAGGCCGGACGCAACCTGCACCGTCGTCGCATTCGAACCGGCTACGGTGATGCTGCGCGCGGCGACGGTACCTGCCTTGGCGTCGTACACCCACACCGCAGTGCCGCCGTCGGCGCGTACCAGGGCCGCGGCCGGAATCTGGATTGCGGGTAACGCGTCGAGCTTGACGCGGCCCGTGACCGTGTTGCCGAGACGCATCGTCGGCGGCGGGTCAATGAGCTGCACGCGAACGGCGAAGGTGCCAGTCACCGGGTCGGCGCGAGGCGCAACCTCACGCACCGTACCCGTCGCCGTGACCTTCGGGTCGTCAACCAGCGCGACTGTGACGCCGACTTTGCGTGTTGCGCTGTCCTTGACCTGCGCCGGCACGTCGAATACGGCATCGCGCGCGCCTTCTCGCGCCACCTGCACGACCATGCTGCCGGCCCCGACCACCTCGCCGGGCTCGGCGCCGCGCGCGGTGACGACACCCGCGGCGGTGGCGTTCAACTGCGTGTAGCTCAGGCGGTTCTCCGCGAGGTTGACGCTCGCACGGGCCGAGTTCACCTGCGACTCGGCCATCTGCAGCACCGCGACCGCCTGGTCGAACGCCGCGCGCGATACGGCGTTCTCGGCCACCAGGTCGCGCATCCGGGCGTGGTTGTTGCGAGCCTCCACGAGCTGCGCCTGCGCAGCAACGAGTTGCGCCCGTGCGGCCTGCAGGTTGCTTTCCTCATTCTGCGGGTCGAGCCGCGCCAGCACCTGGCCGGGGCGGACGGTGTCGCCAATCTCGACGTTTCGCTCGATCAGCCTGCCACCGATCCGGAACGATTCGTTGATTTCGGTCTGGGCCTGCACCCTGCCGGTCAGCACAAGGGTGTCGCCGACGGCTCGTGTCTCGATGGTCACCACGCGGACCGGCCGCACCTCGGCCGCCGGGGCTTCATCGCCGCCTCGGCAGGCAGAGAGAAGTGCCAGCATGGCGAGCGCGAGGAGGGTGGTCGTTCCCGGCGGACTGGCCGTTCGCTTGGCAGCAGACTTCAATGACACTGGGCGGCTCCCTATCGATGCTTGCGCTTGATTCAAGGCGGACTTAAGACAGCAGTAGGACGCGTAGCTCCCGATAGCCACGCCCAGCGTGGCGGCCATGCAGGCGCCGCAACTGTTCCACATAACCAGCAAGCCGCTACCCTAAGCCGTCTTGTTGCCGCCTGCAATCGCAGCGTAGCGGGTTCCGTACGCGCAGCTGGTGGTGGCGCGCAGGCTCCGCAACCGCATCGAACGCAGCCTTGATGATCCTGTGACAATGCCGTGACCGCGCCTGCGGACCGGCGCGGAGGCGACCGGGTTACTGGACTTGCCCCGCGTCGCACCCGCGCAACAATTCATTTTCCCCCACCCTTTCCGGATCGCTGCTATCGTATCCAGCGCGACAAGCGTTGCGCGGTTCAGCAGGCACTCACGGCCCGTCCGATTCATCAGGCTGGCAGCCATGCGTGCAGCCGTTGGCGCGCCTGAGGCAAGCGCACCTTGCCCGTCGCCCTACGTTCGAACAATTCAGGAGCAAGAAGCAATGAACATGCGCTGGAGTCTTGTCGGGTCAATCGCGCTGCTGGGCGCCGTCCTCGTGGCGGGTGAGGTCAATGCACAGACCACGGTGACCCACGGCCGCATCACGGCCGTGCGCCAGGTCAACATCGAGAACCAGGGCGCCAATGCCGCGGGCACGATCGTGGGTGGCGCGCTCGGCGTCGCCTCGGGTTCCGGGCAGTCGCGCAGCAATCGAGCGTTGCGGGGCGTTGGCGGCGCGGCCGTCGGCAGCCGCCTGGCGAGCGCAGCCGGCTCCTCGACCGGGTTCGAGTACACGGTCCTGATCGGTGGCACCAACACGATCCGCATCGTGACCGAGCAGGCCGGACTGCGCGTCGGCGATTGCGTCTCCGTCGAGCGCGGACAGTTCAATAACATTCGCCTCGCCGACGACGCGCGTTGCAACGCTGCCGCCAACGCGCAGGCGTCGGCGGCGGACAGGGCGGAAGCGGACGCCTGCCTTGCCGCCAAGGACCAGTTGCTGAACGCGGCGACGGACGCCGACTTCGACCGCGCCGAGCGCCGGATGCGCCTGCTGTGCGGTGACTGATCCCCGGATGCGGGATGAGGTCGCGGTTTGCTAAACGGTGGAGGCCGGACATCCGGCCTCCCGACGGTTGAGTTTGAATAGAGGTATTGACGATGAACAAGAGACATTTCCTTGCCGCATTGATGGGCGTACTGGTCCTCGCCACCGGCTGCACCACGACGGGCCCGGGTTCCAGCGACCCCGCCACGCGCCGCCAGAGCATCGACTCCGGTGTCGACAACGCACTGGCCAACCTGTACCGGCAGGATCCAGGTGCGCAGCAGCTCGTCAACAGGGCGCGGGGCGTGCTGGTGTTCCCGTCCGTGCTCGAGGCCGGGTTCGTCTTTGGTGCCTGGAGGGGCGATGGCGCCCTGCGCAAGGGCGGCAAGACGGTCAGCTTCCACCGCACGACGGGCGGCTCGTTCGGGCTGCAGGCTGGCGCCCAATCCACCGCAGTATTCCTGTTGTTCATGACGGACGACGCGCTGGCGCGGTTCGAGGCCAGCAAAGGCTGGACTGCCGGGGTTGATGCATCGATCACCATGTTGTCGGTCGGCGCGAATGCCCAGGTGACCAGCGCCACGGCACAGCAGCCAGTCATTGGCTACGTGCTCTCGAACCAGGGGCTCATGGCAGGCGTCACGGTCGACGGCTCGCGGATTACCCGTCTGAAGCTTTGATCGAACGACTAGCATGATGCCGCCGTCAGGCAGGCAACACGCGCGCCTGCCAGGATTGATCGTGGTCCTGGCAGGTGCAGTCGTCGGCCCAGGTGCAGCACGGGCCGAAACGCCCGGCGCAAAGTGCCTGGCAATCAAGGACACCATCGAGCGGCTCGCCTGCTTCGATGTCGCCATCGGCGCCGCGGTGGAAAAGGAAGCGCCAGCGGCGGCGTCGCAGGCTTCTGCCGCATCGGTGCCTGTGGCAGAAGCCGCCCCGGCCACACCGCAACCAGCTTCGCTGATCGACACGACCTGGGGCTTCCTGCCCGACTCGAAGCCGGCGTACCTGCGCCTGCACCAGCCAAATTATCTCCTGTTCGGCCGCTACACGACGGACGTCAACACTGCGCCGTACGACCCGTTGTTCAATGCCTTCGATGAAGAAGCTGACTTCGAGAATGTCGAGGCCAAGTTCCAGCTGAGCATCAAGGGGCGGCTGCTGACCACGGACGACCACCGCTGGGGACTGTGGTTCGCCTACACGCAGCAGAGCCAGTGGCAGCTTTACAGTCCGGACATCTCGCGGCCGTTCCGCGAAACCAACTACATGCCGGAGGTCTTCGGCAGCTTCCGTCCCGGCGTCGAGTTCGGCGGCTGGCACTGGAACCTGCTCAATTTCGGGTATACCCACCAGTCGAACGGGCGGTCCGATCCGATCTCGCGCAGTTGGGACCGGCTGTTCGTCGAAGCCGGCGTCGAACGGGAGAACTTCGTCCTGCTCGCCCGGGCGTGGACTCGCATTACCGAGGCGGACTACGAAGACGACAACCCAGACATCTTGGACTACTACGGCCACGGCGAGATCACGGGCATCTACAAGTGGCGGGACAACAGCTTTACGCTGATGGGTCGCGGCAACCTCGACACCGGCAAGGGCGCGGCCCAGTTCACCTGGGCCACGCGTCCACTGCTGGGACCCCTGCGCGGCTACCTCCAGGTCTTCACGGGCTACGGTGAAAGCATGATCGACTACGACTGGCGGCAGACGACGATCGGCCTGGGCGTGACGATCAACGACCGGTTCTGATGCGCAGGGGCCGGCCGTTTGGCCGACCCCTGGGTCGCGGGGTTTACTTCGCCCGACCGTACATCTCGTCCAGGGCCTCGCGCAACGCTCTCGCCCAGATTCCCATCGCACGGCGCGCGTCGTTCGTGTTCGTCGCCCGGTTGGTGATGTCCCATGCTCCGGTGGACCGGCCGCTGCGGGCATCGACCGCCCGGGCCAGGATTTCACCGGTCACGGAGTCGCGCAGTTCGGCGACCAGGGTCATGCGCCCCGAGTTGGCCGTGTAGGTGCGTGAGCGACCTGCCGACATCGTGTCGGGCGCGGTCACGTACAGGTCGACGATGGCGGCGGTGACCCGCAACGTGTCCGGTCCAGCCTCGTCGACGAGCAGATAGCCGCCCCTGGCGAGTTCGGCGCGGAACGTCTCGCGGAACAAATCCGCCAGGCCGGCTTGGATCGCCTGCATGTCGCTGGCATTGAGCCTGCCGACCTGGCTGCGGCCACCGCGGTTCGGATCCCAGTTGCGGGCGAAACTGACCTCCACCGGGTCGAGGAGCACATTCCTGTAGGCGACGATTTCGGCATCCGGTTTGACGAAGACGGCGTTGAGCCGCGTGCCGGGCTGCCGGACGAGGCCGTCCCATTCGTCGGGCATGGCCGGCCGCGTACTGGCGCACCCGGCAAGGGCAGCCGAACAAAGCACGAGCAACAGTGGCAGCAAGCTACGAAAGCGGATCATGTTGACGCTCCGAGGTGGTGTTGGTGACTCGCGCACAGCGCGTCCACGGTTATTTGCGACCCAATCTTGAGGTGTATGACGCGCGGGCGAGGCTAGCACGCCAAAGTCCGTAACTTCAACGCAACGGCTGTTCACATCGGGCTTCGTCCAACCGGCTGTTCTTTCGCAACACGAACAGGTAGCCTTCCAGCAAAATTACGGGCCAATTGCATCGGCCCCGGCTATGTCATGCGACTCCAGCAACGGGATTCAGAAGGAGTGTTCACAATGCGAAAAGTTTTTTCCGCAGTCGCAGCGTGCGTCGCCCTGGTGGCGGCGACGACGACACAGGCGCAGGAAGCCTCCAGCGACTGGAAGCAGACCGTATTCATCTACGGCATGGGCGCCGCAATCGATGGCGACGTCCAGCTCGGCAACCTGGAGTTGCCTATCGACATGAGCATCTCCGACGTGTTCGACGCGCTCAAGTTTGGCGCCATGGCCGCCTACCGCATCGACAACGATGTGTGGTCGTTCGAGGGCGACGTGACCTACATGAACCTGGGAGTGAACCAGAGCGGCCCGCGCGAGAAGGTCCGAGGCGACCTGAGCACCGACCAGCTCACGGTGATGGCGACCGCCGGGCGGCGCCTCGGACCGTACTTGGAAGGGTTGTTTTCGCTCGCCTACTTTGATCTTTCGACCGACCTGGAAGTGCGTGTGCTCAACCAGCGGCAGCGCGCCAGCCGCGACGCCGACTGGATCGACCCCCTGGTCGGCCTGTCCTACGCGCTCCCGTTTGCCGGGAAATGGACGTACAGTCTGCGCGGCGACATCGGCGGGTTCGGCGTCGGCTCGGACCTCACCTGGCAGATACTCACGGCCGTCCGCCGCCAGAACACCGACCGGTTCGGCTGGTTCGTCGGCTATCGTGCGCTTGGCTACGACTACGAAGATGGCAATGGCAGGAATTACCAGCGGTACGACCTGACACAGCAAGGGCCGCTCGCGGGCATCTCCTTCTCGTTCTGACTGACCTGGAGCTGCGCGAATGAAGTCGAGACATGCCTTGTCGTTGATCCTGGCCCTGGGCGCCGGCGCCATGGCGCCGCTCGCGTCGGCAATCGAGCCCATCCCGGAGACCCCGGGCTGGCGCGGTTTCGTGGTCGGCGGCGTGGGCTACACGGACCTCAAGAGCAACGTCGTTGCCGGCAATGGAATCCTTGACATCGGCCGACCGCAGATCGGCTCGGTCAACGATGCGCCGCGCAGCGACGATGCCGTGCACCCGATATTCACCGGCGAGGTCAACTACACGTTTGAGAATCAGTGGCAGGTATTCTTGGGCACTTCGATCGAGGACGCGGTGACGCTGGACGGCGTCTCGCAGGCGGGTGTGCGCAAGGACATGGGCAACCCGGGCGTGCTGCAGGTTGGCTACGTTTTCAGCGGGATCCCGACACAGACCTGGGAAGACCCGTACTTGGAGGGAGTCGATCGCGAGGAAACCGATCGCGACTCCAGCGGAATGCGAGTGCAATGGGACCGGATCATGGGCACGGCTTTCCAGTTCACGGTGACGTACCGCGATGTGGCGATCGAGCGCGAGCGCAGCGGGCAGGGCGTTCTCAGCGTTACCTGCAACGCCGACTGCCAGGACCTGCTGCGGCGCGACGGCGATCAGTACGCCTTCGACGTCTCGTACCTGTACAAGCTGGGGGACGGAACGCGCCACCTGCTGCGACCGCTGCTCCGCTATTCGGTCAACGACCGCGACGGCGAGGCGATGAGCGGCGACGGGTATCGCCTGCAGCTCAGCTATGTATTCCTCGGGCAGGGCTATTCGGTTGCCAGCAACGTCGCCTATGGCAGCAGCAGCCAGGACACGCGAAATCCGATTTTCGGCGCGAAGACTGACGCCGATGTGTTTGCCATCGATACGACCCTGTTCTACAGGCTGCCGGCCGCGAGCGGGCGCTGGCATGCGGTGGGCAGCATGCTGTGGGGCAAGGAAGACAACGACGTGCGCTTTCATGACAACGAAGTCTTCAGCGTCAACGTCGGCGCGATGTATCGCTTCGGAGGCCGCTGACGCGTGTTACCGGCATGTCGCCGGCCTTGTGCTCACCAGCTCAGGTCGTTGATCGTGCGTTCCTCGATCGGCCGCCCCAGTCCCAGCACGAGCTGCCAGTCGCTTTCGGTGGTGGCGGCGAGTGACAGCGACAGGGGCCCGAGCGGCGTGCGACCGGCCAGCACGAAAGCCCCGGAATACGTCGGTTGCGCGTTGACGCCGTCGATCCGGCCGCTCATGTCGGCAGCGGTGAGCGTCAGGCCCGCGTAGATCGACTGGCCGAACACGTAGCTGATGTCCGCGATCCGCTGCAGGTACGACGCCTGCGCGCTCCAGTACGAGGAGCCGCGCAACTCACCAATGCTGAGCCCGGGCAGGCTCACCGGGCCGCCGAGGCTGAACGTGTCGTACAAGGGCAGCACGGTGTCGAACGACGAGCCGCCGCTCACGCGCAGGTAGCCGACGTTGCGACGGAACGGCAACACCACGGTGGCCGTACCCTCGAAACGGTCATACGGTGCTTCAGCTCCCAGCGCTTCCTCGCTACGGAAATAGTTCACGCGGGCAACCATGCCTTGCTGCCAGAGCACATCGCGGTCGCGCGTGTCGTAGGTGTAGCGGGCGGAGAAGCCGCCGTAGCCCTCGCTCGAAATCTCGGGCAAGTCCTGGGAACCGATTTCCCGCGTGGCCGACTGGACGCCGGAGCGGATGCCTCCGCGCAGCTCGGCGCGCTTGCCGAAGACGCGTCCTGCGTCGACGTAGCCCCATCCAGACGAAAACCGATAGCGCGTCACGGCGTCGCCGTCATCGAAAAGGTCCTCGAGGGATCGTTGCGCCACCAGGCCCGGCTCGACGAACCAGCGATGGGCCGCATCGAGTGGCTGGTAGAAGGAGGTCTCCAGGCCAGACGTCCGGCCCAGGCGCAGCGAGCCGCGCAGCTCGCCGCCGCGATCATTGACCCAGGTCTGCAGGTAGTCGCCGCCGATCGTGAACGCCGTATTCTCGTCCGTACCCATGTACAAGCCCAGATCGAAGCGCAGGATGTGCGGACCCCAGGATTTTTCCTGTAGCTGCATGTCCAGGGTCGGCCGGGCCGGGTCTCCCGACAAGGAGTAGGTCACGCGCTCGAAATCAGAGAGCGCAAACACGGCGGTGGCACGATTTGCCATCTGGCGCCCGTCGACCACGTCTCCGGCCTGCAGGCCGAACGTCTGCCGGATGAACTCTGGGTTCGCACGCTCGAGACCGTGCAGGTTCACACCCGCAAGGGTGACCTTCTCACGGCCGGGGCGGGCGGCGGATTCCCTCCAGGCCAGGTACTCGGTCTCGGTCACCGTATACCGCGCGAGCTCGGCGCGGTGTGCCAGCGCCGCCGCACGCCCCAGCGGAATGGCGTCATTGATGCGGTCGAACGATGCGGAACCGATGTCTCCCATGTCGATCACGATCTTCACGTCGTCGGGGCCCAGGGTGTCGAGCTGCTGCCTTTCGTTGGCGCCGACCAGCACGTCGAGGGTGCGCGACATCATCGTCAGCGGCGAGCGCAGGTCTTCGGCGGTGGGCGTGGGATTCGGCACGGCGACCGCAATCACCACGTCGGCGCAGGTCTGCCGGGCGATGTCCACCGGGACGTTTCTAGTGAGTCCGCCGTCGCCGAGGATGCGGCCGTCCATGCTCACCGGCGAGAACACGCCGGGCACGGCCATGCTGGCGCGCATCGCAAGCGCCAGGTCGCCGCGGTCGAGCACGACCATCTCGCCGCTCTGCATGTCCGTGGCCACGGCGCGGAAGGGGATGGGCAGCTGGTCGAACTCCGTGACGCCGCGGCTGCGCCCCACGAGGTACTGGATCGTCAGGTCGACGTTCTGCGAGCTGATCAGGCCAGTCGGTGCGATGAGGCGGCCGTCACGCACGCCGAACTCCAGGCTGTTGCTGTAGGTGCCGCCGACGAGCTTGCGGCGCATCGGCACCTGGTTGCGAATTCCGCGGCGGGCGATCGTGTCCTGCCAGGAGATCGCCCGGATTGCGGCCTCGAGTTCGTCCGCGCTCCTTCCGGAGGCGTACGTGCCGCCGACCAGCGCGCCCATGCTGGTGCCGATGATGCAATCGACCGGAATGCGCAGTTCGTCGAGAACGTCCAGGACGCCGACGTGCGCCGCGCCCTTCGCGCCGCCGCCGCCGAGCACGAGGCCGATGCGCGGTCGGGGTTTCACCGGCGCCTCCACGGCAGCGCTCTCGGCCGCATGTGAAAGCGCCGGAAACGCGGCGCAGGCGACGCAAACGCACATGAGCATCGCCGCGAGCCGGCCGGCCGGCGGCCCGTTGTCGTCAGTGCTTACTCGCTTCACCGATACTCCACGCGTTGCGCGGGCACAAGCCCCGGGTCGTATGCTACCGCGCGGCGGCGTCCACAAGCGCCTGACGCGCATGTTTATAGCCGGGCTCGACATTGAGACACTGGCAAGTCTGTCGGCCGTGTCATTCCTGCGGCCGGTCACTTGGTCCAATCGTCCTCTGCAGCGCGGTGTCGCCAATGGTTCATACCCACGGCTGCATCAAACGCAGCTACAGCGAATCGTCCGTTGTGAGGCGATCCGCCACCCGCTGCAGATGCCCCTCGGTGAGCGAATCGAAGATTGGGCTCGAGTACCCGTCGGCCCAGCGCTCGTGTCGAACCAGGTAATGCACGTACTGCCTGAGCTGCGCAAACGTCCAACCGGCAATCGCCTCCACGGCACGCGTGCGTTCGGATTCGAGCGGGTTGTCGGGATTCAAGTCGCGGCAGACAAACCCGCAGGCGTACGCACCCTCGATGAAGATCCGATACGCCTCGAGCTTGAAGAACTCGTCAAACCGATCCATCGGCAGTCGTGAAGCGGCCGGCGTGAAATCCTGGTGGCCGCCGCACGCATCGGCGTACCCGCCTCGTTTTTGACAGTCATCCTATTCCGTTTTACTCAGCCGCACGATCGACGAGGGCGCCGATCTCTCGTCATCGTACGTGAGCCAGCCGTAATCGAATACCGTGGCGCGCATTCTGCCGATCGCTCCTCAGTGGAGCTTCGACCATCAGCTCAACCGTTCGCACAGTCTCTGCAAGGCCTGCCGCTCCCGGCGGCGCTCGCGGGTCCAGGGCAGCAGATGAGTAGGGCGCGCCTTACGGTCAAACCAGAAGCGCCCCGACTGGCCGCGAGCCGCCGGGCTCGCGGCGAGCCACACCACGGTGTCCGCGCCCTCCGCCGGGGTCCGCAGGACGCGCCGCATGACATTCCAGAAGCGGGGCAGGGACGTACGCACAGCCGGTGTGTCCGCCCATCCGGGATGCATGGCGTTCACGCAGATGCCGCTGTCTTCGAGTTCAGCGGCGAGAAGCTCGGCAAGCACTACCTGCATCCGCTTCGTCTGCGCGTAGGCGACGACACCGTCGTAGGGACGATCGCGCCACTCCCAATCACTCAGCGAGAGCGCTTGCGTATACATGCCGCCCGAGGAGACAAACACGACTCGAGCGTCGCGCGACTTGCGCAGCCGTGGCAGCAGCAGTCTCGTGAGCAGCCAAGGCCCCATGACGTGCGTGGCAAACGTGAGCTCGTGCCCATCGGCAGTGACCGTACGCTCGTCGGGCAGGACACCGGCGTTGTGCACGATCACGTCGACCACGGGCACTTTAAGGCTGCGCACGAAGCGCCGGATCGACGCCGCAGCAGAGACGTCGATCACGCCCAGATGCACCCGTCGCGACCCCGTCCGAGATCGCACGTCGCGGACTGCGGCCAGGCCACGTTCCCGATTGCGACACAGCATCCACACGCGGCCACCCCGCGCGGCGAGCGCGAGCGAGGTTTCCAAGCCGATCCCTGAGTTGGCGCCGGTCACGAGGCACACTCGCCCCGCCAGATCCACCTGCAGATCCGTCGGGTCGAACGCGGCGGCGTGCCGCCGATACCCGGTCCGATCGAAGGACAGCAGGATCGAGGCATCGAGCAGTCGCGACATCGGTCCTGAAGTGCGGTGAGCCGTCATCACTAACCGTTCGCCCTCAGACGGGCACCGGTTTACAGGCCTGGGCAACTCACGCCGCGACTTTGCCCGGCCGCTCGACGCCGAGCTTGGCACGCAGGTATGACATGAATGCGCGGCATCTTGTCGGGAGCCACCGGACCGGCGCGCCGCCCGCTTCCAGCGGCGCGTACGGCAGCAGCAGCATCAGGCCGAAGTACACGAGGACCATGGCGCCGCCCGTGCCGAGCAACAGCAGCACGGAAACCACCCGCAGCAGCGTCACGTCCAGTCGGAAGTAGCGCGCGAGGCCCAGGCACACACCGCTGATCACCGCACCTTCGCTGACCTGCTGCAGCAGTCGCGGCGTCGTCTCGCGCGGCGGCGCCGAAGACGCGGGACCGCTGCCTGGCGCCTGCACCGTCCCGATCTCCTCGAGGGCGGGCGCGAGTTCAGCCAGCGTCAGGACGGTTTGCTCCGGACGCAGGCGACGCGTGCACTGGTCAGCCACAGCCTGTTCGAGGTCTGCGAGGATTTCGTGCTGGTCTGGATCTGCCTCGAGCAGGCTCGTCGACTCGGCGAGGTACCGTTCCAGACGCGCATGTGCCTCGTCGTCGAACTGGAGAACGCTGCGATTGAGGCGGACGGTGGTGGCGATGCGTTGCATGGTTCAGTGTCCGAAGTTCGCGATCGTGCGGTTGATCAGGTTCCAGTAGTCGTCGAGCGCTGCGAGCTGCGCGCGACCGGTGTCCGTGAGCCGGTAGTACTTGCGCGGTGGTCCCGCATCCGATTCCTGCCACTCATACTGCACGAGGTCCTCACGCCGCAGCTTGCTGAGCAGGGGATAGAGCGTGCCTTCCTGGGTGGCGAATTCCGTGCCGGCGAGCTCGCGCAGGATGTCCGGCACATACACGCTCCTTGCGCCAACGATCTTCAACACCAGGAACTCGAGGAGTCCTTTGCGGATTGGGGCAAGCTTGGGTTCGGCAGTCATAGTTTATAAGAACAGTACCTTGTGGAAGCACAGTACTGTTATTAGGACCGCCAGTCAACGCCCCTTGCTCAATCAGCAGACCTCCGACTGGCAAACACCAGTAGTCCGACGGCATTGCCTGACATCTGCGGTCCATTCAGAGATAGGCCTTGGAAGATCCGAGCGGAGAGCGCGATGAGCCACAAAGAGGTCGCAACTGAAACGAAGGGTGTCAGTGTGAGCTTGCTTGCAACGATTGACCTGGGCCCTGAGATCGCGGGCATGACAGGTGGTCACCTTCGAATGCGGATGGCAAACATTGAGCCTGGAGGCGTCTTCGGCCCGATTCACGACCACAATGACCGGCCAGGCGAGGAACGATGCCGGCGGTGGAGATCTCAGTCGATATCGTCAGGCAAGAATAAGCAAGCGAAGGCCCGACGGCTCGAGGCCGGTTGGGCCCAACAGGCTTGGCGTGGTCGAATCTCATGTGTACGCATAATGTATATTATGTCAAATATGAACCAACGCGGAACTGGCGGATGCCCACAGGACGACCGCTATCGGTTCAGCGAAGCCATGCTTGATGCGGCCGCGACTACTCAGTCGCCGGCGACTGCTGCCGGCGCTTCTTCCGCTGCAAGCTTTTCCAGGAAGTCGAGCACCGCCGCACGTTCGTCGGCATTCGAAACTCCGCCCAGGTTCATCAGGGTTCCGGGCGCCATCGCCTTGGGGTTTTTCAGGAACTGGTCGAGCCTCGCACGATCCCAGGTTCCCCCAAGAGCCCTGAGGGCTGGCGAATAGTCGAACCCTGCGACGCTGGCGACGTTGCGTCCGACCACACCCCACAACGGCGGCCCCTCCTGTGCGGGTTCGTCTCTTTCATACGAGTGGCAGGACGCGCACGCCTCAAACGCGTCCGGAACCGTCGGCTGGTCGGCCGCCGCGCGTGGCACGTCTGTCATGCATACGGCGGCGACGGCCGCGAGCGCCAGGTATCCGGGCCGGAACCGGCCTCGTCGCCTGCTGGCGCTGGTTTGCAAGCGGCAATTCACGATTTGCTCTCCTTGCTGGGCCGGACCTTTCGCACCAACTCCAGGATCGCGACTGCAAGCGCGCCTGCAACGACCCCGACGACCATGTTGGTCATCACGGGAGTCAGCGCCGACAACACGGCTTCGATCCCGGACAGCCCTGCTCCTCGCCTGGCGATGCCCTTGACCCAGTGTTCGATCCACGGAATGCCATGCGCCAGGATGCCGCCGCCGACGAGGAACATCGCCGCGGTTCCCAGCACCGACAGCAGCTTCATCAACCATGGTGCGAACGCCAGCAGGCCGCGCCCGATCCCGCGCGCCATGGCGTGCAGCGCGCCGTCGCCCTTGCGCTGGCTCAGGTACAGGCCCACATCGTCGATTTTCACGATCCCCGCAACCAGTCCATAGACGCCCACGGTCATGAGGATGGCGATGCCGACGAGCACCGCGACACGCACGCCGAAGGTCGCGGCTGCCACGGTGCCGAGTGCGATGACGATAATCTCAGCGGACAGGATGAAGTCGGTCCGCACGGCACCCTTGATCTTGTCCCGTTCAACGGCGCGCAGGTCGCGTTCAGGGTCCGCGAGCGCCTGCCGCAGCTCCTTGCGGTGCTCGTCGACAACCTCGCGATGCGTGAGCCGGTGCCAGATTTTCTCGAATCCCTCGTAGCACAGGAACAGGCCGCCGGCCATCAGCAGCGGGATGATTGCCCACGGCGCAATGGCACTGATCGCAAGCGCCGCTGGCACCAGTATGGCCTTGTTGACGAGCGAGCCTTTTGCCACGGCCCACACGACCGGCAGCTCGCGGTTCGCCCTGACGCCTGCAACCTGTTGCGCGTTGAGCGCAAGGTCGTCGCCGAGCACGCCTGCGGTCTTCTTGGTGGCGGCCTTGGTCAGGAGGGAGACATCGTCCAGGATGCTGGCGATGTCGTCGAGCAATGCGAGGAGGCTGGCGCCGGCCATGGTTGTGCTACTTCCTCTTGCGCACGACCACCGTGCCCGCCAGCTTGTCGTGCCAACCCTGCTTGCGCTTGTCGAAGGCCACCCAGACGAGGCCCATGAACAGCGGGATGGTCGAAACGTAGTAGCCGAGGTAACGGACGATCAGTTGCCTGGTGGTGGGCTTGGCGCCGCTCGCGGCATCGACGATCTGCGCGGAAATCGCCATCTTGCCCGGCGTGGCCTGCCGGTAGATCCAGAACAGCAGGATCGCGATCGCCGGCAGGATCCAGTTGATCAGGAAATCCGCGGGGCCATGGATCAGGGCGTCCGACGTCCAGTAGTCCCGGCCGTAGATCGAAGTCACCAGCGGCACGCAGATGAGCGTCACCAGGACGGTGTCGATCAGCGATGCGCCGACCCGCGGCCAGAATCCAACGTATTCGAACTCGCCTGCTTCCAAGGCCCATTCTCCTGTGCCGTGCATCCGGTGATGCCAGGCAATCGACGCTCAGCTAACCCTTCGCTGCCTCGCACTCGACGTAGACGTCCACATTGAACCACTTCCGCTGGGCGCGGAAGACACTCTGTTCAGTCTTGCCGGGCCCGACATTTACGCTCGATCGATACGGTGTCTGGGGCGAGGCGTCGTAGCGCAACTTGCAGCGGACCTTCTGGTCCGTCGCATTGGTCAGCTTGATGACGAGCATCGCCGTCTGGGAGACGGGCTCGATCTTCACGTCCAGGCCGTTCAGCGTCGGGTGAACCTTGACCGTGTAGGTCTGGGCGACGGCCGCGGGGATGTACAGGACGGCGAGGGCCATGATTGCGGTAAGCGCAGCGAGGTATTGCAAGGTGCGGCGCGCCGGGCTTGCGTCCTGGTCGTCGCGCCGAAAGAGCGAGGAATTGACGGGGATCATGCGCGGCATTCTCCAGTTCTGCTTTCCAGAGTCTAACGCTCAGACGTCACGTTTTCTGCCCGGACCAACCACGACGATCGTCACGCTCGAGTCGAGCGGATCGAACATGATGCGGGCGTCGCCGCGCTCGAGTTGCTGCAGCACCTGTGCAACTTTCTGCGCGTGCGGCACCTGCCGGTCGCCATAGTCAGTGCCCTCGCGCAGCACGAAATTGTCGATCACGCCCCGCAGCGCGTCTGCCGACAGTTCCGTGTGTGGCACGGCGACTGGTTCGGGTCGCTCGCGCGGATCTTCCCACCAGTCACTCAACGGAATGCCCGCGCGCGCAGACTTCGCCGATGGCATCGACAGGCACCGGCTCGCCAGGTGACGTTCAGCTCCACGACGACTTCAGGTCGCCATGAGCGTCGGTCCGCCCTTCGCTTCCGCCCGCTGGTATGCCGGTCGCGCGCGCATGCGCTTGTGGTATGCCTCGATGTGCGGGTACTGGCTCCCGGCGCCCGAGCGCGACAACAGGGCCTCGATCGCGAAGCTCATCTGGAAATCCGCCATGCTCAGTTCCGGGCCCGCGAACCACGCGTTCTTCGCGAGGTGGCCCTCGATGAAGTCGAGCGAGTTCTTCAGGTTCGGATCGATCAGTGTCGCCTGGACTTTCTCACACAGTCCTCTTGCGATCGGCTTGGCGAAGAACGGCATCGGCCGCTTCGGGATCGTGCTGAAGACCAGTTTCATCACCAGCCAGTTCATCAGCGAGCCTTCGGCGTAGTGCATCCAGTACCGGGACTGCCAGTAGGCCGGAGACCCGGCGGCCGGCTGCAGGTGAGCAAGCTCGCCCTGGCCGAGGTGGCCAAACTTTTCGACGATGTACTCGATGATGACAGCGGATTCCGCGATCGTCTGGCCGTTGTCGGTGATCACAGGCGACTTGCCGAGCGGATGGATGGCCTTGAGTTCCGGCGGCGCCAGCCGGGTCGCCTTGTCGCGGCGGTAAATCTTGAGTTCGTAGGGGACGCCCAGTTCCTCCAGCAGCCAGAGGATGCGCTGGGAGCGCGAGGTTTCGAGGTGGTGTACCGTCAGCATCTGCCCTGCCCGGCTCACTTGACCAGCCTGATGATGCCGCAAGCCTCACGGGCACCGCCCGCGCAGCCCTTCTTGAGGTCCGATTCCTGGTCGCAGTATGTGTCGGCCTGCGCGTGCACGATGATCGCGCTGCCGTCCGCGTCGAAGATGCTGAGACGACCCGCTGCCAGCGTGACGCGGTTGGTCGTGTGCCTGAGCGTGCCCACGCCATTTTTCACGTCCAGGTTGATCAGGTCACCCATGTGGAAAGGATGATTGATGTCCGTGGCCGGCACCGTATCGGCAGAGGTATCCGGTCGCGACTGGCCGGCAGGACCGGGATCGTGATGGCCGCCCGCAGCCGCGCAAGGCTCGCACGACCCCACCTCGTGGATGTGCACGGCATGTTTGCCATCCGGCAGGCCCTTGACGCTGAGCGCGACCGTGACTTCCTTGACGCCCTCCGGCGTGATCTGTTCCTGGAGCGTCGCCTTGCCGGAGATCGCGGCATTGGTGCAACCCTTGAGGTCGGCGACGGCAGCGAGACCCTCCGCGGCCGTGACAGCTGGCACGACGAGCGCGCAAGCTAGGATCAGTCTGGGAATGGAACTCACTGAGATTCTCCTGGGGCGTGCACCGCGCGGATCAGCGGTAGACGACCGCAATGTGTGGGACGGTCTTGACGTCCGGTTGCTTGAGCAAAAAGTTGCGCAGGAAAGTCGTCAGCTGTCTTTCGCAGAGCGCCATGATCGCCGGTTCGCTCGCCATGCGCTCGCCGCGGGCCTGCGCGCTTTTCGCTGCTTCGGCGTACAACTTGAGCGCGGCGGCCTTCTCGTCCGTCAGCAGGCCGCCGGAGAGCACCTTGTACTTCAGATCGGTCACGGCGGGTGTGGCCACCAACCGCGGCTTGCCGACGACCACCTGGATGCCGTCCGGTCCGGACTTGACGTCGTACTTGTCCGGGGCAAGCTCGAAACCGAACGAATACTCGACCGAGTACCAGATCGCGACGGTGCCGGTGGAATGGAAGCCCAGCACCGACTGGTCGATCACCAGCGTGACGGCGTTCGGCTGGCGCACCGTCGCGGCGAGGAACTTCTGCTGCGCCGTGAGTTGCTTCTTGCCTTCCTGCAGGTAGCGCACGTAGGTCGTGAAGCCGAGCAGCGTTCGCTCGCTCTCCGTGACCGTATCCTGCAGCAGTGCCGCCCGCTCGTTGGCAGAGCGGACCTGGCCCTGCATGACGAAGAACGTCACAGCAGCTGCAATGGCAGCGGCGCCAACCAGCCACGGGGTACTCACGGGTCGCGTCATTCGATTCCGCCCTCGTCCTTTGCGTTCGGCCGCTGCGGCCGCGAGGCAATATATCCCGGGACGGGGTGCAGGACGAATCGGCGGTGCTGCCGGCTCAGGGCCGGTTGCGTCCCAGCCGGTCGTGACTGCTGACCCAGTCCCCCGCCAGTACGGCCGAACCAAGCGATACGTCGCCGGCCAGCACCACGGCGGCGACAATTTCCGCCAGCCGATCCGCCTTGTCGGGTCCGTAACAGTCCAGCATTTCCAGGCATTCGCGCTGCGTGCCGAGTCCGGTGCCGCCGCCATAGCTCGCGACGATCAGCGACGGCAGCGTGACCGACCAGTAGTAGTCGCCGTTCTCGAGCAGCTGCGTGTAGGTGATGCCGGCGTGCGACTCGGCCACGTTGCCGGCATCCTGCCCGGTGGCAATGAACATCGCCGCGATGCCGTTGGCCGCGTGCGGGCCATTGCTGGACGAGCCGGCCATGAACGAGCCCGCCTGGCTGACCTGCCGCGCGCGGAACAGGGTCGCCGTGTCGACGCGCATCAGGCGCTGCAGGACCGCATTGGGGATGGTCGCCTCGGCGATCACGCGACGGCCGCGGGTGCGCAGCGTGTTCATCGCCGAGTGCTTCTTGTCCGTGTCGATCGAGCCGGAGAGGATGTACGACGGGTGCCGAGGGTGCTGTGCCCTGATCCATTCGCAGGCCGCCAGCGTCGCCTTGCCGGTCATGTTCTGCCCGGCTGCATCGCCCGTCGTGTAATTGAACCGCGTGTACAGCAGGTTCGCGACCGCGTACTGCTCGATGTCCGTGAGTTTGCCGACGCGCGTCGTGGCTTGCGCTGCGGCGCGGATGCCGTCGAAATGCTCTACCAGCCATTGGCCGAACTCACGCGCTGCACGGGCATCCGTGAACTCGAAGACCGGTGCGCGCTGCATGGAGCGCTTGACCACCGTGACCGTGACGCCGCCGCATTCGGTGAGCAGGCGCATGCCACGGCTGTAGCTGGCCACCAGCGTGCCTTCCGTGGTGGCGAGTGGCACGTAGAAATCGCCGGCGGCGTACTCGCCGTTGATTCGCAGCGGGCCCGCAAGTCCGATCGGCACCTGTGCCACGCCGATGAAGTTTTCGATGTTGCCGGCGACTTGCTTGGGTTCGATCGAGAACGAGCCGGTATGCGCCAGCGAAGTCCCGGAGCGGGACGTCACGAAGTCACGCCGCTTCGCCGCCATGGCGGCCGTGTAGTCGTCGTCAGGGTCGCGTGGGATGGGGATGCGGCTGTTCATGGGGATTCCTCGGGCGGCCGCCGGTCAGAACCAGTTGAAGTTGAAGCTGATGCTTACGCGCTCGGCCTTGACCGGATTTGGCGGCACTTCATGCCGCAGCCAGCTCTCGAACAGCAGCACGGTGCCGGCGGCGACCGGCATCGTGACCCAGGGCTGGTTCTCGGGCTTTGCGCCGGCCAGACGCGGTGGCGCGGCCATGTAGCGGTCCAGTCGCGGATCCTCGAGCTTGAGACCGGGCACGCCCTTTGGAGTCCGTACGTAGTAGGTTCCACTGATCGTCGACAATGGATGCAGGTGCAGGCCGTGCGTCACCCCGCGCGGCATCATGTTGATCCAGCAGTCGGTCAGCGCCAGTTCACGGCCCTCGAGGTCGTACTCGAGGGCGCGCGCGAAGGCCATCACGTGCCGGTGCAGTTTCCTGCCCAGCAGTGCGAACGTCGGCGACAGCGTGTGCATGCGGTTCAGCGATCCGTACGACGTGTAGCCGCCGGGGTAGCGATCCTTCGACCACGCCCTCCCCGCTGCATCGTCCTCCCGGTACTGGGCGCATTCGTGCAGCAGGCGTGCATTGAAGGCTTCGGCGCCAGTCGTCTGCAGGCGCGCGGAATAGATCCGGGTGGGAAACAGCACGGAGAGCGGCATTGGAAGTCCTTGTCGCGCGGAGACTTGCCGCTTCAGTATACGAACGGAACCAGCTTGCGCGTGCGGCTGGCGTACTCGCGGTAGCTGTCACCAAGGGCCGAACGCAGTGCCCGCTCCTCGACCCCGATTCGAAGCAGGAATGCGCGGACGACCGGAAAGGTCACGGCGAGCAGCGAAACCCAGTTGCCGAGGCAGATGCCGTAACCCGCAAACGCCAGGATGGCTCCGGCGTAGGACGGATGCCTGACCAGGCGGTACGGGCCCGTGTCGACCACGTGATGGTCCGTCGCGATCGCGACGTCCACCGCGAAAATGCCGAGCAGGTCAGGGCCGGGCAGCCTCACTTCGTCAGTCCTCGACCGCCTGCCGTCGGCGGCCCGGCAGGGGATCGTCTTCCTCCGGCCGTGTCCGTTGCAGCACGTCGAGCACGGATTGTGCGGCGCGGTAACGGTATTCGAAGCGGTGGTCGACCGGCGCCGGTCGCGTGCTCAGGTAGAGTTCCAGCGCCTCGCCGAGGATTTCGGCCTCGAGGTCCGGCAGCAGCAGTTTGATGTGACCGTTCGACATCTGGATACGCTGCCGCGGACTCAGAGCGCGCCGGTCTCGGGCGCTGCACCCTTGGGCAGTTCGAGTTCGCCCTTCGACGAGAAACGCTGCGTGCCGAACAGGCTCACGCCGTTCAACTTGCCGCTGAGCGAATAAGTGACCTTGTCGACCGGCTTGCCGTCCAGCATGCCGATGACCTGGCGCGCCATGCGCATGAGCGAGACCGTGACCGGGACCGCCACGATCGCTTCGCCAAACCGCGGCACTGTGCCGGCCTGGTCACTCACGCCGCTCGCGAAATCGCGTCCCATGACGTCGAGGTTGAGCGCGACGCCGTTGAACTCGATCGGCGCGTCGTTGGGATTCTGGATCCGCAGCTTCACCAGCAGGCGCAGTTCCATGCCCTCGCCCGGCATCGGTTCGATCCCGGCCACGCTGACCTGCAGCGGATCCTTGCTCGGCATGGAGGCGCAGGCAGACAGCATCAAGGCCGCCAGCAACAGCCACAACGCTTTGATGCGGACGGCTGAGATTTTCATGCGGACGGCGTCTCCTGTTACAGCTGCACGAGCGTCTTGAATCCGCCCCAGAACATGCGTTTCGCGTCGAACGGCATAGTCTTCGGATCCATCATCGCCTTGAGCCGAGCATCCTGCATTACTGCTGCGTTGATCCGATTGCGGTCCCGGCGCGACTTGTAGACGATGTAGGCAAACACCACGACTTCGTCCGGCTTGAGCTTCACGCTACGAGGGAACGAGGTGCGCTTGCCGACGGCAACGTCATCCGCAACGCACTCGTGGTAATCGAGCGCGCCGTACTCCCGCCAGACCTTGCCAGCCTTGCGGGCCATCGTCCGGTAAGCCGCCAGTCTGACCTTCGGCACTGGAACCACGAAACCATCGACGTACGCCATTCTGGTTGCTCCTGTGTGTCGGGATCGCTCAATGCCGAGTGTAGCTCGTGACCAGTTCGTGCAGGAACCGGCGCGCGTCCAGCAGCGATTGCACGCGAATCCGCTCGTTCAGGCCGTGTGCTCCACTGCCGGCCGCGTCCGAGAACACCCCGGACATGCCATACGTGGCGATCCCGGCCGCGTTCAGGAACCTCCCGTCCGTCGCGCCGGTGGACATCGTCGGCACCACGCGAGCCTCGGGCCATATGGATTTGGCGATTGCCCGGACCGGCTCCATGATTTCGGCGGTCAGGGGCGGTGCCGGTGCGGCGAGCCCCATTTCGTCACCAAAATTCACGCTGATCGTGTCGTCGGCGAGCACGCGAATGAGGTCTGCGCGCACCTGCTCCATCGGCACGCCCGGCAGGATGCGGCAGTTCACGTTGACACGCGCGCGCTGGGGCAGTGCATTGGGCGCGTGGCCGCCCTCGAACTGCGTCGTTACGCAGGTCGTGCGCAGCATTCCGTTCCAGCTCGGGTTGGCCGTCCACAACCGTTGCGCCGCGGCGTCATTTGCGGGATCGGCTACGATGGCCCGCATGTCGGCGGCAACTTCGGGCGTCGCCATCTCGGCCTGCGCCAGGAAGTAGGCGCGTGTCGTGTCGTTGAGGCTGACCGGAAACTGGTACGCGGCAAGTCGCGTGAGGGCCGCAGCCATCCGGTTGATGGGGTTCTCGCGCGTCGGGCGGGAACTGTGGCCGCCCTTATGCGTCACCTCGAGCGTGAAGTCCTGGTAGACCTTCTCGCCCGCCTGGACGTCGAGCGACAGGTGCCGGCCGTCCGCATCGAGCAATCCGCCGGCGCCCTCGTTGAGGACGAACCTGGCCTTCATCAGCGCGGGCTGGGTCTCGAGCAGCCATTTCACGCCATTGAAGTGGTCGGACGTTTCCTCCCCGCACGTCAGCGCCAACGTGACTCCGCGCCGCGGCTTGTATCCATGCTCGCTCCAGCGCACCAGCAGGTCGGTGAAGATCGAAGCCATCGCCTTGTCGTCGCTCGACCCGCGCGCATAGAAGAACCCGTCTTCCTCGATCAGCGTGAACGGGTCGCGGGCCCAGTCCTCGCGGCGCGCTTCGACCACGTCGATGTGGGCGAGCAGCATGATCGGCGCGAGACTGGCGTCCTTGCCGGGGTAGGAAGCGATCAGGGAGCCGCTCTTGGGAAACTCTGCAGGCGCAAGTATCTGCATCGAGGGTGCAGGCATTCCTGCCCGCTGCAGTCGACTCGCCATCTTCTCGGCCGCCGCCGTGCAACTGCCAACGGAGAGTGTCGTGTTGGTTTCGACGAGCTCCTGGTACAGCTCGCGGAACCCGGCCTCGCCTGGGTATGACTGCGGTGCAGCAGCACTCGTCGCGATGCCGGCCTTGCCGGCACAAATCAGAACGGCAAGGAGGCCTGGGAATCGTCGCGTTCGGGTTCGCATGGGATGTCGTCCAGAGTTCATTCGATCAATCGGTCGCGCAGCCGCTCGAGCACGGCAGTGTCGACGCCCAGTTCTTCGTTCAGGTACGCACGCACCGAGCCGTGCCGCTCCTCGACGGCCGCAAGGCTCGCGCGGATGTACTCCGGCCTGGCCGCGAGCATGGCTTCCTGCGCGACCTGCGACAGCGCGAGGATTGACTCCGCCGTTGCGGCCAGGCCGGCGCCGGTGCGGCCACGCCCCAGCAGTTGGGCGCGCAGGTCTACGGCCGTATCGGTCAGCGCGTAATCCTCGACGATGACGTCGCGGGACACGCCGAGCGAATCGAGTACGAGTGCTACGGCGACGCCCGTGCGATCCTTGCCCGCCGTGCAATGCACGATGGTTGCTCCCGGCCCCGCGTGATCCAGCGCGGCGAAGACGCCGGCGAGCCGCGGCTGCAACGCAAATGGCAGGCGTTCGTACATCTTGAGCATGGCCGCGTGGACTTCAGCCGGGTCCACGGCGCCGGCAAAGGCCCGATCGCGGATGGGTGACGACTCGGCTTCGCTGTCCCACTCGAAGCGACGCACGTCGTTGCCGAGCGGCGGATTGGGATGCAGGCCGCGTTCGGCCGTGCGGCGCAGGTCGCAGACCGCGCGCACGCCGAGCGACTGCACCTGCATCGTAGCCTCAGGCGTCAGCCGCGCGAGCAGTCCCGAGCGGTACAGCCGGCCCCAGCGCACGCGACCGCCATCGGCGGTCTCGTAACCACCGCAGTCACGGAAGTTACAGCTGCCTGCGAGGTCGAGTACGCGCGGGTGGACCATCCGGTCATGATCACATGCAGCGCGCAGCGTTTCCACCGCGCAGGTCGACTACAATGTGGTGATCGAATACACGGCGCCGCGTGCGCCTGCCGGGAGTCGCCGACCGCATGAACAAGTTCATCGTTGCCACGTCTGCCAGTCTTGCACTCCTGCTTGCGAGCCCCGCCCCTGCGCAGACGACGTCAGCCGGCACCGTCGATGACTCCACGATCGCGGCGACGATCAAGGCAGGCCTGCTCGACAACCGGAACACCAGTGCTGCCCGCATCAACGTCGACAGCTACCAGGGTGTCGTGCAATTGAGCGGTTTCGCGCGCTCCGAGGCCGAGAAAGTCGCAGCAACCAAGGTCGCCGAGGGCGTGCCTGGCGTAAAGGAAGTCGTCAACAGCCTCGTGCTCGCGCCGGGCACGTCGCTGGGGACCAAGCTCGACGACAGCATGATCACGGGCAAGGTCAAGGCAGCGCTCATGGACGCTGCCGACGTAAAGAGCCTGCAGATCAACGTCGAAACGCACGACGGCGTGACGCAGCTCGCCGGATTCGTGGCGTCTGAGGCGATGAAGGAAAAGGCCGGCCGGGTTGCGGCCGGCATCGACGGCGTGAAGCGCGTGGACAACGCGCTGATGGTCAAGTCGCGCTAGCCGGCTCCGCCACGGTTGCCGCGGCCGGCATCCAGTAGGCATACATGTGCACGCGTCCCGTGCGGACGTCGCACATCGCCCGCTTGGCCTGCCCGTCTTCGACCCACTGCTTGATGTTGACGCGCGCAGGCAGCTGCACGGGCGTCAGGAACTGCGTTTCCAGCTGCGAATCGAGCGGTGGAGGGTCCATCGGGCGCTCGGCGAGGCTGCGCGCCAGCGACCACATGCCGTGCGAAATCGCCCCGCGCAGGCCGAAGAAGCGCGCCGCACGGTCGCTGAGGTGGATCGGGTTGAAGTCGCGCGCCACGCGCGCATAGTTCCACGCCCGGGCCAGGTCGACGTCGAGTTCGGTGAGCACCTGGCTGTCCTTGGGGGCCTTCGGCGGTCGCGGCGGCCGTCCGCCTGTCCGCTGTACCGAGTCCGGCCAGCGCGCCATGAAGACGCAGGTTTCGCGCCAGATCGTCTGTCCCGCCCGCACGAGGTCCGTGTCCATGTCGAACGCCAGGCCTGCATCCAGCCTGCGGTAATTGCGCGCGGCCACCACGATGTTCACCGTCATGCCCGCTTCCAGGGCGCGTGGCTGGGCGATCGTGTTGGACAGGTGGATCAGGCCCATCGGACGCAGCGGAAAAGACGCAAGGCCCATGATCCGCAGGTGCAGCGGCATGGCGAGCACGTGCGGGTAGGTGATCGGCACGTAGCCGTTGCGGACGTCGGAGGCGTCGAAGGCACAGACCGCCGCGTAGCTGGCGACGCTCCTGGCGTCGATCTGCACCTTGTCGAGCCGGACCTCGAACTCAGTCGGTTCCTGGACGGAAAGCAGGTCGGGTCGGCGCGTCAGCAGTACGCGCGGATAGGTCGCCAGCGTCGAGGGCGATTTTGCGAGCCTGAGGTGGACGGTGCGGGGCGTCACCTCAAGGCTGGACCTGGTTGATGATCACGTCGAGATTCTCGCCGCCACCCTTCTTCTGCACGGCTCGCCCGATGAGGTCCCCGCTGGCAGTCACGGCCGTCCCGCCGAACGCGACGCGCGCGACGATCTCGACATCGTTTACCGACGAGAGATCGCGTCCCTCGATCATCGTGTTGGCGTCGCTGAGCACCACCGTGGCCGGCAAGTCGTCCGTGGCGATGCGCGTTGCGGCAATCGGCGGACCCGGAATTCCCGGCTCGCGTGCAGCGACGAACAGCGTTACGCCGGGCTTCACCTTGGCGGCAATGGCCGGATCGACCTTGACGCTGATACGGATCGTGCGGCCCTTGGGCGCGACTTCGCCTCCCATCCCGGCACCACCACCCATCGGGCCCGCACCCATTCCGCCACCCATGCCACCGGCGGCCGTCGCCGGCGCTGTGCTTACCGGTACTTCGACGCCCAGTTCCTTGAGCTGGTTCGCGATGACGTCGCGGATTTCCGGCGGCGGGTTGCCTTCCAGGAGCTTGGTCCAGCTCTTCTTCGCGGTCTCGTTGTCGCCGGCACGCGCGGCCATCACGCCGAGGTACCAGAGCGCCTTCTGGTTGCCGGCGTCCGCGATCAGCGCAGCATCGACGATCGCTCTCGCGCGCGGCTGTACTGCCGGGTCGTCCGTGAGGACCAGGGCCTCGGCCAGGTCGAGTTCCAGCGCGATGTCCTTCTGCGGCGACATCGAATTGGCTTTCTCGTAGGATTCCGCGGCTTTCGCCGCGTTGCCATTCACGAGGTACGTGCGACCGAGCATGCGCCAGCCTTCGAGATCGTTCGGGTTCTTCGCCAGTCGCGCCTCGAGCGAGGCCGTCACCTGGTCCATCGTCCCGGCCGCCCCCGCGGCGCCGTGGCCGGCCGGCAACGGTGCTGCCGACATGGGACTGTCCCACGGGAAGTTGTTCACCTTCGCGTACAGGCCGATCGAGCCGAGCAGGATGCCCACCGCGAGTGCGAACGCGAACGGTGCGGCCTTCTTTGCGACCGGTTCGCCCTTGACTGCGGCCGGCAGAGGTTTGACGAGCGGATAGCTCACGAGCGCGATGGCGGCGAGCACCATCAGCACGACTACTACGACGAATGCACTCATCACGATTTACCAGCCTCCGGGCTGTCGTCATTCACCTGCGCGGCCTGCTTGCGGATGAAGCGGAGCCCTAAGAACGTACCAAGGAGCAGCAGCAGCACGGGCGCTGCCCAGAGCAGGTAATTGACCGGCGTCATGCGCGGCCGATAGAGCACGAAGTCGCCATAGCGCTCGATCATGAAGGTGCGGATCTCGTCGTCCGACTTGCCCGCCGCCAGCATTTCGCGCACCTCGCGGCGCAGGTCCTGCGCCAGCGTGGCGTTCGAGTCTGCAATGGTCTGGTTCTGGCAGACGAGGCAGCGCAGCTCGCGGTTGATGTGTTCGTACCGAGCCTGCATGGCCGGATCGTCGAACGCGCGTTCGTAATCGATCGCGAGCGCAGGCACCGCGGCGGCGCACAGCAGCGCGAGCAAGGTCGCCCGCAGGAAACGAGGAATGATCAGCAGCATGTTGTTCAACCCTTGGCCGACGTTGCGCCAGCACTGGCCGCCTGGATGCGCGGCAGGAATTCTTTGGTCCAGACTTCCATCGTCATGGGAGCAATGTGCTTGAACAGCACCGTGCCGTCCGGACCGATCAGGAACGTCTCCGGCGCTCCGTACACGCCCCAATCGATCGCGACGCGGCCTTCCGGATCCGACGCGACCACCGAGTAGGGGTTGCCGAGGGTCCGTAGCCATTCCTCCGCCGCGGCATTGTCGTCCTTCCAGTTGAGGCCGATCAGCGGAACCGCATTGGTCCTGGCGATGGCGAGCAGCGTGTCGTGCTCCTGACGGCAACCGCCGCACCAGGTGCCCCACACGTTCAATACCCACGGGCGACCGAGGAGTTCCTTCGATGCGACCGGGTAGGTCGCGTCCTGCAGGCTGGGCAGCGTGAACTCGGGTGCCTGTTTGCCAATCAACGGCGAAGGCACGTACGACGGATCGCGGAACAGCCCCACGAGCAGGAACCCGACGAGCAGCGCGAACAATGCAAGAGGTAGACCAAACTTGAGCATGGCGGATTCCCAGCGATCTCAGGAGGCTTTCGCCGCTTGGCCGGCGCCGAGCTTGACGTCTGCCTCGGCCTTCTTCGTGCGGTAACGGCGATCCGTGATCGCAATGAAGCCGCCGATGGCCATGACCAGCGCGCCGAACCAGATGAAGCGAACCATGGGCTTGTACTGCATGCGCAGGCTCCACGCGCCCTCGCCCAGGTCGTCCCCCATGGCGACGAACAGGTCGCGATTCCAGTCGACCTCGATGCCGGCCTCCGACATCGGCATCGTCCGCACGCGGTAGATGCGCTTCTGCGGGTGCAGCTTGGCGATTTCCCTGTCGCCCTCGAACACCGTGAAATGCGCCTGCACCGCGTCGTAGTTGGGCCCGGCTACCTGCGAGAGGCTGTCGAAGGCGAACCTGTAGCCCTGCAGCTCGTACGTCTGCCCCGGCTTCAGCGCGACGTCCTTCTCGATGCGGTAGCTCTGCACGACGGTGACGCCGATGCAGAACATCGCGACGCCCAGGTGCGCCACGGTCATGCCGAGCACGCCGCGCGACAGGGACTGGCCGTTGCGCAGGCGCTGGAACGGTTCATAGAGAGCGGACAGGATCACCCAGAATGCCGCGGTCAGGCCCACGGTCGCCATCAGGTTGAAACCGCCGTAGAAGAAGATCGGAATGGCGACGCCCGCAACGATGGAGATCGCGAGCATCGTCAGCAGCGCCTTGCGCTTCGCCTCGAGCTTGGAATGCTTCCAGGTGCTGTGCATGCCGATCGCGAGCAATGCCATGAGTGGCAGCGTCGGGATCAGGAACACCAGGTTGAAGTACGGCGGGCCGACCGAGATCTTGCCCATGTTGAGCGCGTCCAGGAACAGCGGGTACAGCGTGCCGATCAGGATCAGCGCCGTGGTGACCAGCAGCAACATGTTGTTGAAGAGCAGGAACGACTCGCGCGAGAGGCCATCGAAGCCGCCTTTCGTGCGCAATCCCGGACCGCGCCACATGTACAGCGCGAGCGAGCCGCCAATGCACAGGCCCAGGAACCCCAGGATGAACAGGCCGCGGCCAGGGTCACTGGCAAAGGCATGCACCGAGACCAGCACGCCCGAACGCACCAGGAACGTGCCGAGCAGGCTCAGCGAGAACGCAATGATCGAGAGCAGCAACGTCCAGCTCTTGAAGAGCCCGCGCTTTTCCGTGACCGCCAGCGAGTGGATCAGCGCGGTGCCGACGAGCCAGGGCATGAACGACGCGTTCTCGACCGGATCCCAGAACCACCAGCCGCCCCAGCCGAGTTCGTAGTACGCCCACCAGCTGCCGAGCGCGATGCCGCCGGTCAGCATCATCCATGCGAGCGTTGTCCATGGCCGTGTCCAGCGGGCCCACTTTTCATCGAGCTTGCCTTCCAGCAGCGCGGCCACCGCAAAGGCGAAGGCCACGGAGAACCCGACGTAGCCGAGGTACAGCATCGGCGGATGTATGGCGAGCGCGAAATCCTGCAACAGCGGATTCAGGTCCTGGCCATCTGCTGCGGCCGGAATCAAGCGCTCGAACGGATTGGAGGTGAACAGGACGAACGCCTGGAAGCCGACGCTGATGAAGCCCAGAACGCCGAGCACCCGGGCGGCGAAGGACTCCGGCAGGTTCTTGCTGAAAACGGCCACCGCTATGGACCACGCCGACAGAGACAGCGCCCAGAGCAGCAGCGAGCCTTCGTGCGCGCCCCACACGGCAGAGAAGCGGTAGAGCGCAGGCAGCGCCGAATTCGAGTTGTTGGCGACGTACAGGACGGAGAAATCGTGCACGTAGAAGGCGTACGCCAGCACCGCGAACGACAGCGCGACGAACACGAACTGCCCGGCGACCGCAGGACGTACGGCCGCCATCCAGCGGCGGTTGCCGACCGCCGGACCCACCAGGCCGAAGAAGGCCTGCGCACAGGACAACAGCAGTGCGAGGATCAGCGCAAACAAGCCGAGTTCAATGACCATGCGGTGGTTGCTCCATGACGGGGCGTGTATCGGTCAGTAGCGGTCAGGTGCTGCCAGGGGCCGGGGCAGTCGCGGTTGTATTGCTTTCCGGCGCGTTGTTCGCCGCGTCCATGTGCGGCTTCAGGCTGTCGGCCACTTCGGGCGGCATATAGTTTTCGTCGTGCTTGGCAAGGACTTCCTCGGCCACGAAGCGACTACCATCGAGTTTGCCGCGGGCGATGACGCCCTGCCCCTCGCGGAACAGGTCCGGCAGTACGCCGGTGTAGCTGACCGGGATTTCCTTCTGGAAGTCCGTCAGCACGAACGTGACTTCGAGGCTGCCCGGCTGGCGCTTGACGCTGTTGTTCTGCACCAGTCCGCCGACGCGGAACGTGCGGCTCGAGGGAGCCTCGCCGGCGCTGATCTGTGTCGGGCTGTAGTAGTAGAGCAGGTTCTGGTTGAACGCCTTCAAGGCAAAGGCCGTGGCGATACCGACGCCGGCCAGGATGGCGACGACGGTGACCATGCGCTTCTGTCGCGGTGTCATGAACGATTCTCCCGGGCAAGTTCGGTGCGCCGCATGGCGGCAGTCTGGGCTTCGGTTTCGGAGCGGCGGGCCGCCCACCAGTTCCAGAGCAGGACCAGGGCGGTCAGGCCATAGGCGGGCCACACGTATTCCGCGTAACCCCCCATCTCAAGAAACTTCTGTAAATCCATGAATTAACTCGCTTCTTTAAGCCAGTTCGCGTTGCGTTCGCGGCGCAGGATCTCGCCGCGCAAACGGCGGGAAATGGCCCAGCCGAAATACAGCTGGAAACCGGCCATCATGATGAACAACGGAATGAGCATCGCTATCTGGATGGACGGTTTATCGAGCTTGGTCACGCTTGCGGGCTGGTGCAGGGTCGTCCACCACTCCACGGAGTAATGGATGATCGGCACGTTGATGACGCCGACCAGCGCCAGCACGGCGCTGGCCCGGTCGGCCCGCTGCGGGTCGTCGAACGAAGCCCGCAGCGCCATGTAGCCCAGGTACAGGAACAACAGCAGCAGTTCCGAGGTGAGCCGGGCGTCCCAGACCCACCACGTGCCCCACATCGGTTTGCCCCAGATCGAGCCGGTTGCCAAGGCCAGGAACGTGAACGAGGCGCCGATCGGAGCGCAGGCTGCCGCAGCGGCATGTGCCAGCTTGATGCGCCAGATCAGGCCAACGCCCGCCGCCACCGCCATGACCACGTACGTGAACATGGACATCCAGGCGCTCGGCGCATGGACGTAGAGGATGCGGAACCCGTCCCCCTGCTGGTAATCGGCGGGCGCCTTGACCAGGCCCCACCAGGTGGCGACCAGGATCAGGGCCAGCGATGCCCAGCCGAACCACGGCGCCAGGTTCCCCAGGATGCGGTAGGCATGGGGCGGCGATGCGAGCTTATGGAACCAGGTCCACGACATGTTGTCCCTCTTGACCGGTCAACGTCCGTTGCGTTCAGTCGATTGCGTCAAATACTTGTCAATTCTCGACGCTGATGCGGATCGCCGCAGACATTGCCAGCGGTCCCAGGCTCAGCGCCATGAAAAAGATCGCCGCCAGCAGTTGCAGCGGACCGGCCGGGGAATCCCCGTCCATCTGCATAGCCACCGCTCGGGCACCAAAAATCAGCAGCGGCATGGCGAGCGGCAGCACCAGCAGCGACAGCAGCACGCTACCCCGGCGCACGCCCACCGTGAGGGCGGCACCGATGCCGCCCAGCACGCTCAGGGTACCGGTTCCCAGGAGCAGCGAAAGCATCAGGACGCCCCAGGCGCTGGTCGGCAGGCCGAGGCCCGTGCCCACGATTGGCGCCATGATCACCAGCGGCAGCCCGGTCAGGACCCAGTGGGCCGCCACCTTGGCCAGCAGCAGCCAGCCGAGTGGTTGTCCGGACAGCACCCATTGCTCGGTCGTGCCGTCCTCGACGTCGGCACGGAACAGGGCTTCGAGGGCGAGCAGGGATGCCAGCAGCGCCGCGACCCAGACCACGCCGCCGCCGATTTCACGCAATGCGGACAGGTCCGGCGTGGTCGCGAGCGGGAACATCGTGGTGACGACCACATAGAAGATGAGCGGCTGGGCGACTTCGTCCCAGCGCCGCCAGGCGAGCGTCATGTCGCGCTGGAAAACCAGCTTGGCCGCCGCGATGGTCGGCGTGCGCTGGGTCATGGTTCGAGCTCCAGGCGGTGCAGAAACGGCGCGTCGTCGAGCAGCCGCTGGTGGGCCGCTGCGATCGCCATGCCGCCCCTCTGCACGTGATCGACGATCAGGTCCTCGACCAGCTGGATGCCGGCGACATCGAGGTTGGTCACGGGTTCGTCGAGAATCCAGAGTGCCGCATCCGCCAGCAGCAGGCGGGCCAGCGCCAGCCGGCGCTTCTGGCCAGCCGACAACGAGCGGGCCGGCAGGTCGCCGCGGGAGAGGATGCCGACCCGGTCGAGGGTCGCGTCGATGGTCTCGGCGGTGAGCGAGGTGCGCAGGCCGGCCAGAAACTTCAGGTTCTCGCGCGCAGTCAGGTCGCCCTTGAGGGAATTGAGGTGGCCGAGGTGGCCCAGTTCGAAATTGAACTCGTCGCGGCGGCCACGGATCGACTTGCCGCGCCAGAGCAGTTCGCCGGTTTCCGCAGGCAGCAGGCCGCAGATCACTCGCAGCAGCGTCGTCTTGCCGACGCCGTTGGGGCCCGTGACCTTGAGGAACTCGCCGGAGCGGACGGAGAAGGACACATCACGCAGGATGTGCCGGTCGCCTCGCCACGCATTGATTTCGCGGGCCTCGAACAAGGCCCCGTCGAATGCCATCCCGCCTCCGCGCGATTCGCCTGACTTCGCCGCCCCCTGATGCACGTTGCCGGGTGGCGGATTGCGCGCGAAGTCTAGCAAAACAGACTCATTCCAAGGTCGGTGATTGCCGTAGTCATTCTGCGGGTTCCAGCCGTATGAGGTCCGTTCCTTCTTCGACTCTTTGTCCGGCCTGCACCTTGACTTCTGCAACTTTTGCCGGCCACGGGGCAGCCAGCGAATGCTCCATCTTCATGGCTTCGAGCACCAGCAGCACGGCGCCCTTGACCACCAGCTCGCCCGCCTTTACGCGGACATCCAGCACATGCCCTGGCATCGGCGCGCGGAAATGCCCCTCGTGCTCGGCCGAGACACGGTGCTCGGCACCCGTGTCTTCGACGAAATCGAAGCGCAGGCACTGGCGACGCACCGTCAGCCGGTCGTGATCGGCCTCGACCCGTGCGCGGACCGGATGGCCGTCGATGCAGCCTTCGAGCAGTCCGGGCGCCGGGCGGCGCAGGTCGACGCGGTGCGGTGCTCCGTCGAGCACGACGGCGATCGCGCCCTGCTCCCGCTGGAACGACAGCCAGTGACGTTGCGGCGCCGATTCCGCAATCGATGCGGGCGCGCCCGCCGTGTCCAGTCGCAGCGCGACGCGGACGCTCGCCGGGCCATTGAGGCGAAAGCCCGTGGCGGCTTCCCACGGGCTGGCAGCGAAATGAGCGTGGCCGCGCTCGTCCCCTGGCAGCGAATGCAGGCGTGCCGCCGCCGCGATGAGCCACGCTGAGTTGATTTCCTGCGCATCGACGCCGCGGCCGAGCGCGGGGTCGGTTTCGAGGAGTCGGGTACTGACGTCGCCAGAGCGCACCGCTGGTGCGCCGAGGATCTGCCACAGGAAACGCGCATTCGTTCGCACGCCTTCGACCTCGGTGGCTTCGAGCGCCTGCTGCAGCCTCTCGAGCGCTGCCGCGCGATCGGGCGCCCAGACGATTACCTTGGCGATCATCGGATCGTAGTGCACGGTGACTTCGTCGCCCTCCTCGACTCCGGCATCGATGCGTACGTCGGGCATCGCCGTCGGGAAGCGCAGGCGCGACAAGCGGCCCGTCGAAGGCAGGAAGCCACGCTCGGGATCTTCCGCGTACAGCCGTGCTTCGACGGCATGTCCGCGGCGCGGGATCGCGGACTGCGCCAGCGGCAAGGGCTCGCCCGAAGCCACGCGCAGCTGCCATTCGACGAGGTCGAGGCCCGTGATCATCTCGGTAACCGGGTGCTCGACCTGGAGTCGAGTGTTCATCTCGAGGAAATAGAACTCGCGACCGTCGAACAGGAACTCGACGGTCCCCGCGCCCCGGTAGCCAACGGCCGTTGCCGCAGCGACTGCAGCGGCGCCCATCGCGTTGCGCATGGCATCGCTCAGGCCAGGCGCAGGCGCCTCCTCGATGACTTTCTGGTGCCGGCGCTGCAGCGAGCAGTCGCGCTCGTACAGGTGCACGGCATTGCCGTGCGCGTCGGCGAAGACCTGGATCTCGACGTGGCGGCCCTTCTCGACGAATCGCTCGAGCAGCACCCGGTCGTCGCCGAACGACTTCGCGGCTTCACGCCGGGCGCCCGCCAGCGCTTCGGCGAACTCACCCTCGGCGCGGACGATGCGCATGCCCTTGCCGCCACCGCCAGCGGTCGGCTTGATCAACAAGCGGAAACTCGAGATTCTGCGCGGCCGCGGCGAGCTTCGCGTCGGACTGGTCTTCGTCGTCGTAACCCGGCAGCACCGGCACGCCGGCGGACGCCATCAGGCGGCGCGCTTCACTCTTGGAACCCATGCGATCGATCGCGGTAGCGGGCGGCCCCACGAACACGATGCCTGCCGATTCGCAGGCGCGCGCGAAATCCGCATTCTCGGACAGGAAGCCGTATCCCGGGTGAATTGACTCGCAGCCGCGTTCCCTTGCGACTGCCAGGATCCTGGCGCCGTCGAGATAACTCTCGCGCGCCGCGGCGGGACCGATGCAGACGGACTCGTCGGCGAGGCGAACGTGCAAGGCGTCGCGGTCGGCCTCGGAATAGACGGCGACCGTGCGCAAGCCGAGCCGGCGGGCGGTGCGGATGACGCGGCAGGCGATTTCGCCGCGATTGGCAATCAGGACGCTCTTGAGCATGCCGGGCCTCACATCCTGAAGATGCCGTAGGGAGTCTCGCCCTCGTCGGGGCGACAGGTCGATGCTGCGAGCGCCAGTGCGAGCACGCTACGGGTATCAGCAGGATCGATCACGCCGTCGTCCCACAGGCGCGCGCTCGCGTAGGTCGGGTGACCCTGCGTCTCGTACTGGCTGCGGATCTCCTCACGGAAGCGGCGCTCGTCCTCGTCGGACCATTCCTCCTTGCGACGCTGCAGGCCTTCGCGCTTGACGATGGCGAGCACCGTCGCGGCCTGCTCGCCCCCCATCACCGAGATGCGCGAGTTGGGCCAGGTCCAGAGAAAACGTCCACCGTAGGCACGGCCGCACATCGCGTAATTGCCGGCGCCGAACGAGCCGCCGATGATCACCGTGAATTTCGGCACCGAGGCGCAGGCCACCGCCGTCACCATCTTGGCGCCGTCGCGCGCGATGCCGCCGGCTTCGTACTTGCGGCCGACCATGAAGCCGGTGATGTTCTGCAGGAACACGAGCGGCACGCGCCTGCGGTTGCACAGTTCTATGAAGTGCGCGCCTTTGAGCGCGGCTTCCGAGAACAGCACGCCGTTGTTGGCCACGATGCCGACGGGGTAGCCCGCGAGACGGGCAAAGCCGCACACCAGCGTCGTGCCGTAGAGTTCCTTGAACTCGTCGAACTCCGAAGCATCGACCAGGCGGGCGATGACTTCGCGCACGTCGTAGGGGTGACGCGTGTCGCGCGGCACGATGCCGTAGAGTTCGTCCGTCGCATACTTCGGGGCACGCGCAGGCTCGGGCGGCGGCTTCGATCCGCTGCGGTTCAGGTTGCCGACCAGGCGCCGCGCCATCCACAGCGCGTGCGCGTCATTGTCCGCCAGGTAGTCGACCACGCCCGACTGGCGCGCGTGCACGTCGCCGCCGCCGAGCGTTTCCGCATCCACGCGTTCGCCAGTCGCCGCCTGCACCAGCGGCGGGCCGCCGAGGAAGATGGTCCCCTGCTCGCGCACGATGATCGATTCGTCGCACATGGCGGGCACGTAGGCGCCGCCTGCCGTGCACGAGCCCATGACGACGGCGAGCTGCGGGATGCCACGCGCCGACATCTGCGCCTGGTTGTAGAAGATGCGGCCGAAATGCTCGCGGTCCGGGAACACGTCGTCCTGCCGGGGCAGGAAGGCGCCGCCGGAGTCGACCAGGTAGATGCATGGCAGTCGATTCTCGAGCGCCACTTCCTGCGCGCGCAGGTGCTTGCGCACGGTGATCGGGTAATAGGTGCCGCCCTTGACCGTCGCGTCATTGCCGACGATGACGCACTCCAACCCGGCCACGCGGCCGATGCCGGCGACGATCCCGGCACTCGGAATCCAGTCGTCGTACAGGTTGTGGCCGGCCAGCTGACCGATCTCGAGAAACGAACTGCCTGGGTCGAGCAGCCGGTCGATGCGGTCGCGTACCAGCAGCTTGTCGCGGCTTTCATGCTGGGCACGGGCGGCAGCAGGACCGCCTTCACGCACCCTGGCGGCAAGCTGCTGCAGTTCGATCGCCAACGCGCGGTTCACGGCTTCATTGGCCGAGAATTCGGGGCCATGCCGGTCAATCCGGGTCTGCAGCACGCTCATGGTCAGTGACTCCCTCTGCGCAGCGGGCTTCGTTCAGCGGCGGTCGAGCGCCGCCAGGATGCGCTCCGCCTGCTTGACGTGTGGTCGGTCGATCATCCTGCCGTCCAGTGCCACGGCGCCCTTGCTTCCCGTCATCGACATCAGCTCGAGCACCCGGCGTGCCCACGCGACTTCATCCGCCGTCGGGCTGAACGCGGCGTGGATCGGGGCGAGCTGGGCGGGATGAATCGCGAGTTTGCCGACGAATCCGTCCCGGCGTGAGGCCTGCGCGCGGCGTTCGACGGCGGCGACGTCACGGAACTCGATGTCCGTCGTGTCATAGGCGGCGACGCCCGCAGCCGCGGCCATCAGCAGGCAGGACGAACGCGCAATACGGAACGTGAATTCGAACTCGCCGTCCGGCGTCCGATTGGTCGACGCGCCCACGTCGGCCGCAAGGTCCTCTGCGCCCCAGGTGTAGCCGACGACCCGCGGCGGTGGCGACCCGAACGTGGCGCAGTTGAGCACGGCACTGGCCGTCTCCGTGATCAGCGCAATCACCTTGATGGAGCCACGCGCGTGACCATGCTGGGCCTCCAGCGCTTCGAGCCAATGATCGAGCTGCAGCAGGTCGGTGCCGCTGCGGGCTTTCGGCAGCACGATGCCGTCAGGCCGGGCCGCGACGACGCTCGCCAGGTCGATCAGCGCGTCATCCGTCTGGACGGGGTTGATCCGGACCCACAGCGGAATCGATCGCTGTGCCGCGCGCAGGCCGGCGGCAACGTCCACGCGCGCCTGCGGACGCGTGCCTGGCGTCACGGCATCCTCGAGATCGAAGATCACCGCGTCGGCGCCGCTCGCGATCGCCTTGGAAAAGCGTTCCGGTCGGTCGCCGGGCACGAACAGCATGGAGCGCATCAGTCGGTTTCCCCGGGCAGCTTCTTCATGAGCGCCATGCGCTTGCAGACCGCCACTAGCTCGTTGCGCTGGTTGAAGCAGCGATGGATGAACGTGACGATGCCCGCGTCCGGCCGCGACTTGCTCTCGCGCATCTCGTGCACGGTCGATTCGGTGCGCAGCGTGTCGCCGATGAAGACCGGTTTCGGGAATCGAACTTCGTCCCAGCCAAGGTTCGCGATGGTGGTGCCCAGCGTCGTGTCCGCCACGGAGACGCCGACCATCAGGCTCAGCGTGAAGCAGCTGTTGACGATGCGGGTGCCGAACTCCGAGGACTTCATGGACTCCTCGTCGAGGTGCAGGGCCGCAGGATTGTGCGTGAGCGCGCTGAAGATCAGGTTATCGGCTTCGGTGACCGTGCGGTGCAGGACGTGCTCGAACCGCTGGCCCACGCTGAACTGCTCGTAGTAGAGCCCGCCCATTGGCATCGTCGTTCTCCCGGTCCGTTTCAGGCCGTCGCGGCGTACAGTTCGCGGCCGATCAGCATGCGGCGGATCTCGCTGGTGCCGGCGCCGATCTCGTAGAGCTTCGCGTCGCGCAGGATACGCCCGGTCGGGTAATCATTGATGTAGCCGTTGCCGCCAAGCGCCTGAATGCCATCGAGCGCCATCTGCGTGGCCTTTTCAGAGGCGAGCAGGATGCAGGCCGCCGCGTCCATGCGCGTGGTCCTGCCGGCGTCGCAGGCGCGGGCCACGGCATAGACGTAGGCGCAGCAGGAACTGAGCGTCGTGTACATGTCGGCGAGCTTGCCCTGCATCAACTGGAAGGTGCCGATCGGCGCGCCGAACTGTTTGCGCTCGTGCACGTACGGCACGACGATGTCGAAGCAGGCGCGCATCAGGCCCAGTGGACCGCCGGCCAGCACGACCCGCTCGTAATCGAGGCCGCTGATGAGCACCCGGGCGCCCTGCCCGACCTGGCCCAGCACGTTTTCTGCAGGCACCTCGCAGTTCTCGAACACGAGTTCGCACGTGTCGGAACCGCGCATGCCGAGCTTGTCGAGCTTCTGCGCGGTCGAGAAACCTCGGTAGCCTTTCTCGACCAGGAACGCCGTGACACCCTTGGTGCCGGCGCTGGGGTCGACCGTCGCGTACACGACGAGCGTGTCGGCGACCGGGCCGTTGGTAATCCACATCTTGTTGCCGTTCAGCACGTAGCGGTCGCCTTGCGCGCGGGCGTGCAGCCGCAAGCTCATGACATCCGAACCGGAGCCGGTCTCGCTCATGGCCAGCGCGCCGACGTGCTCGCCGCTGACGAGCCGGGGCAGGTATTTCTCTTTCTGAGCGTGCGTGCCCCAGCGGTGGATCTGGTTGACGCAAAGATTGGAGTGCGCGCCGTACGACAGCCCGACGCTGCCGGATGCACGGCTGATTTCCTCCACCGCGACGACGTGTGCGAGGTAACCGAGGCCGCTGCCACCGAACTCCGGGGCGACCGTGATGCCCAGGAGACCCAGGTCCCCGAGCTTGCGCCAGAGGTCCATCGGGAAGGCGTTGCTGCGGTCGATCTCGGCTGCGCGCGGCGCGATCTCGCTCGCGGCAAAGCCACGCACCGCTTCACGCAGCAGGTCGATGTCTTCACCCAGGCCGAAGTCGAAATCGAACATCGCGTGGTCTCCGGAGCTTGCGTGGCCTGAAAGAGGAGCCTATATTGTCCGACAATCGGACTATTAGTCAATCGGGACGACCCATGACCGAGCCGACGCCAGCTTACAAGGCCCCCCTCTTCGAGCCGCTTGCCCGCCAGCCGGCGTCGCACCGGATTTCCACCGTGATCGAGCAGAAGATCCTGCGGCGCAGCCTGCGTCCGGGCGATCCGCTGCCGACCGAGACGGAACTCGCGGAGCAGTTCGCCGTGCACCGTTCCACCGTCCGCGAAGCGCTGCGGCGCCTGGAATCGGCTGGTCTCGTCGGTCGTGAAGGAGGCAGCAAGCGCTTGCGAGTGACGCGCCCGGGGCACGCCGAGACCGCATCGCGCGTCGGCCGGACACTCGCGCTCGACGACGTCACGTTCATCGAACTCTGGGAAGCAATGCGAGCCGTCGCGCCGCGCGTCGCGGCACTCGCCGCGGAAGCCGGCACTGCCGACGACGTCGTGCAACTCGAAGCGATCATCGCTGCCGTCGAGACGGCCCGCAGTGCGGACGGCGCGGTGGGCCACGTCGTCGAGTTCTTCGGCAAGCTGGCGGACCTGAGCGGCAATCGCGTGCTGCAGCTGGCCATGCAGCCGGTCACGCGCCTGCTCGCCCCTTCCCTGCGACGGATGATCGATCGCGTGCCGCAGGGCCGCACGCGCATCCTCGTCGCGCAGCGATGCATCGTCGAGGCCATCCGCGAGCGCAAGCCGGACGAGGCCGAGTCGTGGATGAACCGCCACGTTCAGGACTTCCGCCGCGGCTACGAACTTGCGGGCATAGCGCTCGACACCAAGGTCGGCTCGTCGCAGATGGCAGACTGATCCTCGCCGCATCCGGCGCCTGGCGGGGCCCGGATTCACTGAGGCGGAGCACGCACGCTGAATCGCGTATATCTTGTTCATGGACCTCGCCCCCGACGCGCTCATATTGCTCTCACGCCTCCAGTTCGCGTTCACGGTCAGCTTCCACATCATTTTCCCGGCGTTCACGATCGGCCTGTCGGCTTTCATCGCGACGCTGCTGCTCGCTCACCTGCGCACAGGGCGCGAGCACTACCGTACGCTGGCGCGATTCTGGACCAAGGTATTCGCGGTTTCCTTCGCCATGGGCGTCGTGTCCGGCATCGTGCTGTCGTACCAGTTCGGCACCAACTGGAGTCGATTCTCCGAGGTCACTGGCAACGTCATCGGGCCGCTGATCGGCTACGAGGTCCTTGCCGCGTTCTTCCTCGAGTCCACGTTCCTCGGTGTCATGTTGTTCGGCGGCGACAGGGTGCCGAATTGGCTCCACGCGCTGTCGGCCGTCATCGTCGCCGTCGGCACCACGATTTCCGCCTTCTGGATCCTCGCCGCGAACAGCTGGATGCAGACGCCCACGGGCTACGAGATACGCGACGGCATCGCGTTTCCGGTGAGCTGGTTCGAGATCGTGTTCAATCCCAGCTTCCCGTATCGCTTCACCCACATGCTCGTGGCGGCGTACCTCACGACCTCGCTGGTCGTGCTCGCCGTCGGCGCCCGCTACCTGCTGGCGGGACGGTTCGTCGAGGAAGGCCGCACCATGGCGCGCATGGGTGTCGGCATGCTGGCCGTGCTCGCGCCGCTGCAACTACTGATCGGCGACATGCACGGGCTCAACACCGCCGAGCACCAGCCGGTCAAGGTGGCAGCGATGGAGGCACACTGGGATGGCAGCAAACCCGCCGATCTCGTGCTGTTCGCGTTGCCGGATGCGAAAGCGGAACGCAACCACTTCGAACTCGCGATCCCGAAGGGCGCCAGCCTGATCGTCACGCACGACCCGAACGGCCTGTTCCCCGGGCTCAAGGACTTCGCGCCGCATGACCGGCCGCCCGTATGGCCGGTGTTCTTCTCGTTCCGCATCATGGTCGGGATCGGCATGCTCATGATTGTCATCGGGCTGCTGGGTGCGTGGCTGTGGTGGCGCGGCCGCCTGTTCGACTCGCGCTGGTTCCTGCGCCCCGTGGGGTACACCTGGTCGCTCGGCTTCGTCGCGATCCTGGCCGGCTGGATGGTCACCGAGATCGGTCGCCAGCCGTGGGTGATTTACGGTGTGCTGCGCACGGCACAGGCAACCTCGCCCATCCTGACTTCGACCGTCGCGATCTCGCTGGCGCTGTTCGTGCTCGTGTACTGCGCAGTGTTCGGGGTCGGCGTGCTCTACATCCGCAGACTGCTGCAGAAAGGCCCGACACCGACATCGCACGCACCTGAGGCCACGCTGCCTAACCGGCCACTTGGCGCTGCGCAACGCGCCGCCCGTGACGCGCTGGCAGATGGAGGCAGGCCGTGACCGGCCTCGAGTACACGATGCCCGTGATCTGGGCATTGCTCCTCGGCACGGCGGTTGCCCTCTACATCGTGCTCGACGGCTTCGACCTCGGTCTCGGCATTCTCTTCCCGTACTTTCGCAGCGAGGCCGACCGCGACCAGATGATGAACTCGGTGGCGCCGTTCTGGGACGGCAACGAGACCTGGCTGATCCTGGGGGGCGGTGGCCTCTGGGTCGCGTTTCCCAAGGCCTACGCGGTGATCATGCCGGCGCTATACCTGCCCGTGATCCTGATGCTGCTGGCCCTGATCTTCCGCGGCGTCGCGTTCGAGTTCCGCTGGGTCGCCAAGCCGCGTCACCGCAAGTGGGACATCGCCTTCGCGGCCGGCTCCACGGTCGCCGCCCTGAGCCAGGGCATCATCCTGGGCGGCCTGCTGCAGGGCATCACCGTGGTCGATGGCCAGTTCGCGGGCGGCGCGTTCGACTGGCTTACCCCGTTCTCGCTGATGTGCGGTCTGGGGCTGGTCGCAGGTTACGCGCTGCTCGGCTCAACCTGGTTGATGATGAAGACCGAAGGCCCGGTCGAGGTACGCGCGCGCAAGATGGCGCCAAGGCTGCTGGTGTTCCTGATGGCGTTTGTCGGGATCGTCAGCTTGTGGACCCCGCTCATGATCGAACGCATCGCCGAACGCTGGTTCAGCCTGCCGAACCTGTTCTACCTGGCACCGGTGCCGCTCGCCACGCTGCTGCTGTCCTGGGTCTGCTGGCGCGGCATCCGCGACGGCCGCACGCTGCAGCCGTTCCTCGCTGCCGTCGGCATCTTCATGCTCGCTTACGCTGGGCTCGTGATCTCGAACGCACCGTGGCTGGTGCCGCCGACGCTCACGATCTGGGACACCGCCGCTTACGTGGGCTCACAGGTGTTCATGCTGATTGGCACCACACTGTTGCTGCCGATGGTGCTCGGTTACACGGTGTTCGTGTTCTGGGTGTTTCGCGGCAAGCTCAAGCCCGGCGAGGGCTATCACTGAAACCAGCCGCCACACGTGCGATACGTTGCAGCGGCATTTTGATCCAGGTTTGGTGCCCCGGGCCAGACTCGAACTGGCACGGCCTTGCGGCCAGCGGATTTTAAGTCCGCAGCGTCTACCGGTTCCGCCACCGGGGCCCGGGCGGATTATGCCCGACCCGGTCCCCCGCCGAGCACGCGCGCCGGCAGCATGACCAGCGAGCGGACAAAACCGAACACCCCCTCGACGACAATGCCGATGAGCCGGAATGGCAGCGAGACCAGCCACACGATCGGCCACAGCAATACGGCCAGGATGGCCAGCGGCCAACAGACGACGAGCAGCAACAGCCACAGCAGGAACTTGAGCATGGATTGGGTGGTCCTCCTGAAGCGACATTTTATCCCGATCCGGCCGCCGACCCGCTCCCTTCGTCGCAGGTGGCGCACTTCCTGGCACGTGGTTGGGCGCGGAGCACGGATCGACTAAGCTCGGTTGCCGCCGATCCCTACGCCCGGCCGGAGCCCTGCCCGATGCTCGAACTGTTCACGGCCGCCACGCCCAACGGCCACAAGATCTCGATCGCCCTCGAGGAACTTGCGCTGCCCTACGACATGCGCGTCCTGGACTTCACCAAGCACGAGCAGAAGGAACCCTGGTTCCTCAAGATCAACCCGAACGCGCGCATCCCCGCGATCATCGACCACGACGCGGACGACTTCGCGGTGTTCGAGTCCGGTGCGATCCTGATCTACCTGGCCGAGAAGACCGGCAAGCTCATGCCGGCGGACGCCAAGGGCCGCTCGCGCGTGCTGCAGTGGCTGATGTTTCAGATGGGCGGCATCGGGCCGATGATGGGTCAGGCCAACGTCTTCTACCGTTACTTTCCCGAGAAGATCCAGCCGGCGATCGACCGCTACCATGCCGAGGTCAAGCGGCTGTTCACGGTGCTCGACGGCCACCTGGCGGACAACGAGTACCTGGCCGGCGACTATTCGATCGCCGACATTGCCAACTGGGCGTGGGTGCGCACCTCAAAGTGGTCCGGCGTGCCATTCGACGACCTGCCGCACCTCACGCGCTGGACCGCGCAGATCCGCGCGCGCCCCGCCGTGCAGGTCGGCATCCTGCAACCGCCCTCGAAGCTGAGCGGCTCCGAAGAGGATGCGGAAAAGGCGCGCAGGTTCATCGAAGACGCGCGCAAGATGATCGTGACGGGCGCCGGCGCGCCCGACTCAGAGTGACCACCATCGACTGGCAGGACAGGAAACGAGCGTCATGAAACTGCACACTTCGTCGCGCGCACCAAATCCGCGTCGCGTCGACATGTTCCTCGCCGAGAAAGGCATCACGGGCATCGAGCGCGTGCTCTACGACCTGAACGCCGGCGAGCATCGCAGCGCAAAGTTCACGGCGATGAACCCGGTCGCGCGCGTGCCGGTGCTCGAACTCGACGACGGCCGCTTCCTGGCCGAGTCGCGGGCCATCTGCAGCTACCTGGAAAGTCTTTACCCGGATCCGAATCTCATGGGTGTGGATGCGGAGGAGCGCGCGTTCATCGAAATGGCGGATCGCCAGGTCGAACTCACGCTGCTGGCGGCAGTCGCCAATCACGTGCGGCACACCCACCCGGGCCTGCTGCCGCTCGAAAACCCGCAGTTCGCCGACTATGCGGCCGAACAGGGCAAGCGCATGGTCTGGGCGGCGGGCCTGTTCGACGAAATGCTCTCGCGGCGCCAATGGATGGCGGGCGACCGTTTCACGATCGCCGACATTACGGCGTTCTGCGGACTCGAATTCGCCAAGCTGGTGAAGTTCCGGCCGGCCGATGCCGGACTGAAACACCTGGCCGACTGGCGCGAGCGTGTGGCCGCGCGTCCCAGCGCCAGTTTCTGACTTGCCGGTCCATGCCGAAATTCGATGGGCCGGCACCGGCCCTGGCGCCGTAAACACAGGTCGTCGCACCGGTAGCCCTCTGATTCTGCAGGCCGTAACATCGGCCAGAGGTCGCCCCAGTGGCGGCACGGGGGACCCTGGTGCATGGCAGCGACTGAGTTCGACAACGACTCGACCCTGGAACGCATCCTGGCGGAGCACGCCGGTATGGCCGGTCCCCTGCTGCCCATTCTTCACGCCGTGCAGGATGCGCTCGGCCACATTGCACCTGGGCACGTGGCCCGCATTGCCGCTGCGCTGAATCTCTCGCGCGCCGAGGTGCACGGCGTCGTCAGTTTCTACCACTACTTCCGCCAGCACGAGCCAGGCCGGCACGTGCTGCAGGTCTGCCGCGCCGAGGCTTGCCAGGCCATGCACTGTGAGCGTACCGAGCAGCACGTGAAGCAGCAGCTCGGCGTCGACTACGGCGGCACCAGTCCTGACGGCGTCTTCACGCTCGAGGCTGCCTACTGCCTCGGCAACTGTGCGGCGGCGCCCACCGTGATGGTCGACGAGAAGCTCTACGGTCGCGTCACCCCGGAACGGCTCGAGGCCATCCTGGCCGAGTGGCGGAACCGCTGATGTCGGTGCGCGTTTACATCTCGCGTGACGCGGCGGCGCAAGCCCTGGGTGCAGACGAGACGGCTGCGGCACTGCAGGTTGCGGCCGCCGCCAGGGGCACGGGCATCACGCTGAAGCGCGTCGGCTCGCGCGGCATGGTCTGGCTGGAGCCGCTGGTCGAAGTCGAGGACGCGAACGGCCAGCGCATTGCGTACGGCCCGTTGACAGCGGACCGCGTCCCGGAACTGGTGAAGGCCGGCCTGTTTGCGGCCGCACCCCACGAGCTACGCCTCGGCCGCGTCGAAGACCTGCCATGGTTCGCCAAGCAGGAGCGGCTCACGTTTGCGCGCGTCGGCGTGATCGACCCGGTCGATCTCGACGACTACGTCGCGCACGGCGGGTATGCGGGCCTGAAGCGTGCGCTCGGCATGGCCGGTGCCGAGATCGTAGACGAGGTGCTCGAGTCCGGCCTGCGCGGCCGCGGCGGCGCTGCTTTCCCCACCGGCATCAAGTGGCGCACGGTGCTGGAACAACACGCCGTGCAGAAGTACGTCGTCTGCAACGCCGACGAAGGCGATTCCGGCACCTTCTCCGACCGCATGCTCATGGAAGGCGATCCGCTGTGCCTGGTCGAAGGCATGACTATCGCGGGGATCGCGGTTGGCGCCACCAAGGGCTACATCTACCTGCGCTGCGAGTATCCGCACGCGGGCCACGCCATGCGCGAAGCGATCGACGTTGCGCGGGCACGCGGCTACCTCGGTCCCGACGTCTGCGGCAGCGGCAAGGCCTTCGAACTCGAAGTGCGCATGGGCGCGGGTGCCTACATCTGCGGCGAAGAAACCGCGCTGCTCGAAAGCCTCGAGGGCAAGCGGGCCGAAGTGCGTTACCGCCCTCCGCTGCCGGCGATCAAGGGCCTGTTCGGCCAGCCGACCATCATCAACAACGTGATCTCGCTCGCATCCGTGCCGATCATCCTCGAGCGTGGCGCCGCGTTCTATCGTGATTACGGCATGGGTCGTTCTCGCGGCACCCTGCCGATCCAGCTGGCCGGCAACCTCAAGCATGGCGGGCTGGTCGAGAAGGCGTTCGGCGTCACGCTGCGCGAACTCCTGTACGACTTCGGCGGCGGCTCGGCGAGCGGCCGGCCGATCCGCGCGGTGCAGGTGGGCGGCCCGTTGGGCGCCTACCTGCCCGAATCGCAGTTCGATACGCCGCTCGACTACGAAGCGTTCACCGCGATCGGTGCGCTGGTCGGTCACGGCGGCATCGTCGCTTTCGACGACACCGTCGACATGGCGCGCATGGCGCGTTACGCGATGGAGTTCTGCGCGATCGAGTCCTGCGGCAAGTGCACGCCCTGCCGCATCGGCTCGACGCGCGGCGTCGAGGTCATCGACCGCATCCTGCAGGGTGTCGAGCGAAAGGCGAACCTCGCCCAATTGGAGAACCTTTGCGAAACCATGCAGCACGGCTCACTGTGCGGCCTGGGCGGCATGGCCTCGAACCCCGTCATGAGCGCGGTGAAGCATTTTCCCGGCGATTTTTCTCGCGACCGCTGAGGCACGAGGAGCTACTGGATGTTTGCCATCAATCGAAAGGACGCGGGGACACCTGCCGCCGAGGGCGCAGCGGTCACGCTGACCATCGACGGCGCCGAGGTCACCGTACCGGCCGGGACGTCGATCATGCGGGCGGCCGCAGCGGCCGGCGGAGCGATCCCGAAGCTCTGTGCCACAGAGACGTTGAAGGCATTCGGCTCGTGCCGCGTCTGCCTGGTCGAGGTCGAGGGCCAGAAGGGTTACCCGGCCTCCTGCACTACGCTCGTCGCACCGGGCATGAAGGTGCGCACCGAGAGCGAGAAGCTTCGGCAGCTGCGCAAGGGCGTCGTCGAACTGTACGTGTCCGATCACCCGCTCAACTGCAAGGGCTGCCCGGCCGATACACACTGCGAACTGCAGAGCGTGGCCGCGGACCTCGGCGTCACCACGAGCCCGTATGGATTCAATGGTGCCAGTCACCAGGGTGCGCCCTGCGACGACAGCAACCCGTATTTCCAGTTCGATCCGTCTCTCTGCATCGCCTGCTCGCGCTGCGTGCGCGCCTGCGACGAAACCCAGGGCACGTTCGCCCTGACGATCGAAGGCCGCGGGTTCGAGTCGCGCGTGGTCGCCAGCCAGGACGAGCCGTTCCTCGAGTCCGAGTGCGTCTCCTGCGGCGCCTGTGTCGAGGCGTGCCCGACGGCGGCGCTCAGCGAGAAGCCGCTCGCGATCATCGGCCGGCCGGAAAGAGCAGTGACCACAACGTGTGCCTACTGCGGCGTCGGCTGCTCGTTCGAGGCGGAGGTCAAGGGCGAGCAGGTCGTGCGCATGGTGCCGAGCCGCGACGGCAAGGCCAACCGTGGCCATGCCTGCGTCAAGGGCCGCTTTGCGTACGGCTATGCGACGCACGCGGATCGCATCACCACGCCGATGATCCGCAGGCAGATCACGGATCCCTGGCAGCCGGTCAGCTGGGACGAGGCCTTCAAGTACGCCGCGTCCGAGTTCCGCCGCATCCAGGCTGCGTACGGCCGGCAATCGGTCGGTGGCATCACCTCCTCCCGTTGCACCAACGAGGAATCGTTCCTGGTGCAGAAACTGGTGCGTGCCGCGCTCGGCACCAACAACGTCGACACTTGCGCCCGCGTCTGCCACTCGCCGACCGGCTATGGTCTCAAGCACACCTTGGGCGAATCCGCCGGCACCCAGGCGTTTGATTCCGTGCAGAAGAGCGACGTCATTTTCGTCATCGGCGCCAACCCGACCGACGGACACCCGGTCTTCGCGTCGCGCATGAAGCGCCGGCTGCGCGAAGGCGCCAGGCTGATCGTCGCGGATCCACGCGCCATCGACCTCGTGCGTTCCCCGCACGTCAAGGCCGACTTCCACCTGCCGCTGCGTCCGGGCACCAACGTCGCGCTGATCAATTCCATCGCGCACGTGGTGGTCACCGAAGGCCTGGTCAACGAGGCCTACGTGGCCGAGCGCTGCGAGCCAGGCCCGTTCCAGAAGTGGCGCGACTTCGTGTCGCAGCCGAAGAACTCGCCGGAAGCCCTGGCCGAGGTCACCGGCGTTCCAGCCGAGCAGGTGCGCGGTGCCGCCCGCCTCTACGCGACCGGCGGCAACGGGGCCATCTATTACGGTCTCGGCGTCACCGAACACAGCCAGGGCAGCACGATGGTGCTCGGCATCGCCAACCTGGCGATGGCGACGGGAAACCTCGGCCGCGAGGGCGTCGGCGTCAATCCGCTGCGCGGGCAGAACAACGTGCAAGGCTCGTGCGACATGGGTTCCTTCCCGCACGAGCTGGCGGGTTACCGCCACGTGTCGGACGCGAGCACGCGCGAGTTGTTCGGAGCCGAATGGGGCGTGACGGTCGAACCGGAGCCGGGGCTGCGCATCCCGAACATGTTCGAGGCGGCGCTCGACGGCAGCTTCAAGGCCTTGTACGTGCAGGGCGAAGACATGGCGCAGTCGGACCCGAACACGCAGCACGTGACCGCCGCCCTGGCCGCGCTCGAGTGCCTGGTCGTGCAGGACCTGTTCCTGAACGAGACCGCGAAGTACGCCCACGTTTTCTTCCCGGGCTCGTCGTTCCTGGAAAAGGACGGCACCTTCACCAACGCCGAGCGTCGCATCTCGCGCGTGCGCAAGGTCATGCAGCCGCTCGCCGGCCTCGCCGACTGGGAAGCCACCGTCGGCTTTGCCCGCGCGCTCGGCTACGAGATGAACTACACGCACCCGTCCGAGATCATGGACGAGATCGCGCGGCTCACGCCCACGTTCACGGGCGTCTCGTACGACAAGCTCGACCGGCTCGGGAGCATCCAGTGGCCCTGCAACGACGCGGCGCCCGAAGGCACGCCGACGATGCACATCGGCCAGTTCGTGCGCGGCAAGGGCCGCTTCTACGTCACGGAATACGTGCCGACCCGCGAGCGCGTCAACTCGCGCTTCCCGTTGATCCTGACCACCGGCCGCGTACTCACGCAGTACAACGTCGGTGCGCAGACACGACGCACGGCCAACAGCCAGTGGTACGAGGAAGACGTGCTCGAGATCCATCCGCAGGACGCGGAGGACCGCGGCATCGGCACGGGCGACTGGGTCGGCGTGACGAGCCGCGCCGGCGAAACCGTGTTGCGGGCGGTGGTTACCGAACGCGTGCAGCCTGGAGTCGTCTACACGACATTCCACTTCCCGGATTCGGGCGCGAACGTCATCACGACGGAGAACTCCGACTGGGCGACCAACTGCCCTGAGTACAAGGTCACGGCCGTGCAGGCCGTGAAGGTGCAGCGGCCGTCCGAGTGGCAGCGCCGCTTCCGCGAAAACAACGAGCAGCAGCTCGGCCTGTTGCGCGGCGCAACGGCCTCGTCGCGCACGCGGCAATGAGCCGGGAAGCGCCACGATGAAGGTCGACTACCTCGTCACGATGGCCAACCAGATCGCCGACTTCTTTGTGTCGGAGGCGGGCCCGGACGCAGCGCCGCGGGAGATCGCATCACACATGACGAAGTTCTGGGACCCGCGCATGCGCGCGCAGATGATTGCGCACGCAAGGGACGGTGGCGCCGGGTTGCAGCCGGAAGCGCTGGCCGCGGCGCAGATGCTGCAGCCGCCCGCCGGAACCGTCTCAGCGGCGGGCTGATCCCGACAGGTTGATCGCGGCGCGCAGCGTGTTGGCGAGCAGCATGGCGATGGTCATCGGGCCCACGCCGCCAGGAACTGGCGTGATGGCGGACGCCACCTGCGCGGCAGGCACGTAATCGACGTCACCGACGAGCTTGTCGTTGACCCGGTTGATCCCCACGTCGATGACGACGGCGCCCGGCTTGACCATGTCGCCCTTCACGAACTGCGGGATGCCAATGGCAGCGACGAGTATGTCCGCCGCGCGGCAGTACGCGCCGATGTCCCGGGTGCGGCTGTGGCAAAGCGTGACCGTCGCGTCCGCGCCCTTCTGCGAGAGCAGCGCCGCCATCGGCTTGCCGACGATGTCGCTGCGGCCGATGACGACGGCATGCTTGCCGCTGGTCTCGATGCCGGACACCTGCAGCATGCGCATCACCCCCGCGGGCGTGCACGGCAGGAAGCGGGGCCGTCCCTGCTGCATCAGGCCGACGTTCTCGGGGTGGAAGCCGTCCACGTCCTTCGCGGGCAGCACGGCGTCGAGGATCAGTGTGGTGTCGATGCCCTTGGGCAGCGGCAGCTGCACCAGGATGCCGTGCACGCCGGGGTCCGCGTTCAGCGACTGCACGAGCGCCAGCAGCTCCGCTTGTGCGGTGCTGGCGGGGAGCCGATGCAGCGTGCTCTTGAAGCCGGCCTTCTCGCACGCGATCTGCTTGTTGCGAACGTAGACGGCGCTGGCGGGGTCGTCGCCCACGAGCACGGCCGCGAGGTGCGGAACCACGCCGGTGCGGGCCTTGAGCTCGAGCGCGCCGGCGGCCGCCTCCGCCCGCGTCCGTTCCGCGATCAGCTTGCCGTCAATCACCTGCGCCGTCATGCCCCTGCTCCGCTCGAGTTGCGTGGATCGCCGGGAGGATACAGCGGGCTGCCGTCCCGGAGCCGGAAAAATGGCGTGTCTGCAGGCGGCAATGGCGTGTTGCCGAGGATGAGGTCGGCGCTCTTCTCGGCCACCATCATCGTCGGCGCGTAGGTGTTGCCGTTGGTCACGTAGGGGAAGACGCTGGCGTCGACGACGCGCAGGCCGTCCACGCCGTGCACCCGCATCGAACCGGGGTCCAGCACGGCGTCCGGACCCGTGCCCATCTTCGCGGTGCAGGTCGGATGCAGCGCCGTCTCGGCGTCGCGCCGCACCCAGTCGAGGATCTCCGCGTCGGTCTCGACGCGCGGCCCCGGCGAGATCTCGCCGCCGTTGTACTCGGCAAATGCCGATTGGTTGAGGATTCGCCGCGCCACGCGGATGGCTTCCACCCATTCGCGGCGGTCCTGGTCCGTCGACAGGTAGTTGAACTGCAATGCGGGCGGTTGCCGCGGATCGCGCGAACGGATGCGAACCGTGCCGCGTGCGTCCGAATACATGGGGCCGACGTGCACCTGGTAGCCGAGCCCCGTGGACGGCGAGGTGCCGTCATAGCGGATCGCCATCGGCAGGAAGTGGAACATCAGGTTCGGGTAATCCACGTCGTCGTTGCTGCGGCAGAAGCCGCCGCCCTCGAAGTGGTTGGTGGCGCCGATGCCGGAACGCTTGAACAGCCATTCGGCGCCGACGCCCAGCTTGCGCAACCAGGAGATGTGCGGGTCGACCGCGACCGGTTGCCTGCAGGCGAACTGTACGTAGACCTCGAGGTGGTCCTGCAGGTTGGCGCCGACGCCCGGCAGGTCGGTCACTACGTCGACGCCCAGCGGCTGCAGCCATGCCGCGTTGCCGACGCCCGATAGCTGCAGCAGCTGCGGCGTATTGATCGCGCCGCCACAGAGAATCACTTCGCCGGCGCGGACGATCCGCGTTCCCCGCCCTTTCTGCGCATATTCGACGCCGACCGCACGCCTGCCCTCGAAGACCACGCGTGTCGCAGTACTCAGCGTACGCACGATCAGGTTCGGTCGATGCATGACCGGGTGCAGGTACGCGCGCGCTGCGCTCAAGCGCCGGCCCCGCTGGACGTTGCGGTCGAACCGTGCGAAACCTTCCTGCCGATAGCCGTTGACGTCATCGGTGCGCGGGTAACCCGCCTCTTCCGCCGCAAGGAAGAACGCATCAAACAGCGGGTTCGTCGCCGGACCACGTTCGAGCACCAGCGGGCCGTCCCCGCCGCGCCAGGCATCGGCGCCTGCGGTGCACGTTTCCATGCGCCTGAAGTACGGCAGGCAGTGCGCATGGCTCCACGACTGCATGCCGGGGTCGGCGGCCCAGCGCTCGAAATCGAGCGGGTTGCCGCGCTGGAAGATCATGCCGTTGATGCTGCTCGAGCCGCCGAGCACCTTGCCGCGCGCGTGGTGCACGCGGCGGCCGTTCATGTGCGGTTCGGGTTCGCTGGCATAGCGCCAGTCGTACAGCGGGTTGCCGATCGGCATGGAGAGTGCCGCGGGCATGTGGATCAGCGGATCCCAGATGAAATCGGTGCGGCCTGCCTCGAGCACGAGGACGCTCGTGCCCGGGTCGGCGCTCAGGCGGTTGGCCAGGGCCGAGCCGGCCGAGCCGCCGCCGACAATGACGAAATCGTAGTGCCGCGCGCTCATCGCAGGGCCACCGCCGCGGGCTGGCGTGCGTCAGGCAAGGCGTGCACCCTGTCGCCGCAGTTCCGCCTGCACCTGGCCGATGTCGAGGCGATCGAATGGCTGGTCGAGCTTGAGCGAGACGGCAGCGGCCGTGCCGGCGCCTTGCCCGCTCACCGCGCAGCACATCATGTTGCGCACCGCGGCATGCGAAACCTTGTCGCCGCCGATGCTGCGGCCCGCGACCAGCAGACCCTGGACGCCCTGCGGCACGAGCGAGCGGTACGGCACGTGGAAGTAGCGTCCGGTCGTGGGCAGGATCAGCAGACCGTAGCCGTCGATGAATTCGGGGAAGATGCCGATCGAATCCTCGAACCGGCCCTGCTCGCGCACATCGTGCGCCGTCATGTTGTAGAGCGCATCGATCTTGCGCGTGTCACGGATGCCGAGCGTCATGCCGAAGTTGCGCAGCTTGGCGCCTTCGCAGCCTGGCATGAACTGCCGCAGCGCTTCAACCGCGTGCACGGCCTGCCTGCGCCCTTCCATCTCGCCGCGCGTGAGGTCCGCCGGGTCGGTGCCGTCGGCCGACAGGTGAATCAGGTTCAGGTACGTCAGGTCGCCCTGGTCGCTCACGGCGCCCCAGGTGCCCGCGATCGTGGCGAGCGAGGCCGGGATGACGCCCGCCTTGACCGCCTGCTTGAACGGTTTGCGCAGGAAGGGCGAGAACATGTCGTCCTCCTTGCCCGTGGTCTCGATCTGCCACTCGCCGCCGCCCTTCCAGTCGTTGTAGGTCTGCGGGTCGGCCTTCACGGCGTCGATGAAGCGCTGCTTGTTGACGCCGGTCATCGAGAACATGACCGACACCGACATCATTTCCTCGCGCGGCGTCTTGTGCACGCGTGCGCCCGCGCGAGTGGCCACGTCGGCATCGCCCGTGGCATCGATCACGCGCTTCGCCAGGATAGCCTCGCGGCCAGCCTTGCTCTCAGTGATGACGCCTTCGATCACGCCGTTGCGGACGATCGGTGCGACGAAGGTCCGGTGCAGCATCGGCTCGACACCTGATTCCTGCACCAGCACGTCGGCAACGTACTTGAACATCTCGGCGTCGAGCGCATGGCTGAGCGACTGCGGCTCAGGCATCGCCGCGCCCATGGCCTTGGCGCGCTCCTCGAACTCGGGGCCGATGCCTTCGCTGTCCACGGTGGCTTCGTGCCGGTACCAGGCGAAGCCTTCCACGCCGACCTGGGTGATGTTGCCGCCGAAGCAGCCGTGACGCTCGAGCAGCGTCGTGCGCACACCGGCGCGTGCCGCTGCAAGTGCAGCGGCCAGGCCGCCCGGCCCGCTGCCGACGACCAGGACCTCGGTCTCATGAACGACATCGATTGCACGTGCCGGTTCGTCAATCTGCCGCATGCCGCGTCTGCCTCGGTTTCGAAGAGCGTCCGTTCAACCGGTTGCCGCGCCGGGCGACCGGCGGGCGAACTCTGCGTCCCAGTCCACTGGCTTCACCTCGGGCACGACGACGAGCCAGGCGACCAGGCCGCCCAGTGCAACCACGCCCGAGACGATCAACGCCGAAGTGTAGTGCCCGGTGTATTCAACGAGGTATCCAGTGACGACAGGCGCTGTCATTCCTGCGACATTGCCGACGGCGTTCTGGATCCCCATCCAGCGCCCGGTGGCGCGCGGCCCGGCAAAAGTCTGCGTCACGGATGGATTCGACGGGCTGTTGAGACCGTCCAGGACCCCGGTGAGCAGCAGGATCGCAGTGGCGGCGACGAGACCGGTCACCATGCTGCTGCCGATGAGGCACAACCCGACGCCGAGGCTGCTCAAGGCGAGCGCGGTCTTGTAGGCCCGGTTGAAACTCGCGCCGCTCCTGACCCAGCGGTCGAGCAGGTATCCGGTCAGCAGGATGCTGGCGCCGTCCGCCACGTAGAAGGCGAAGCCGGCCTGCGTCATGTGCTCGAGTGAGAGCCCGCGTTCGTTGACGAGGTACAGCGGCAGCCACGAGAACACGAAGTAGAACGCGTAGTTTGAACAGAACGTGCCCATCATCCCGCCCCACAACGCGCGCTGGCGCAGGATCAGCCAGTACGGCGGATCGATGCCGCCCGATTCCACGTCGGCGGCCTTGGCCGCCACGTGGCTGGCCCGCTCGAGGGCCAGTCGACGGCGCCAGAAGAACAGCCAGGTGAGCGATGCGCACCCCATCGCCACGAACATGGCGCGCCAGCCGAAGTGCAGCATGATCATGCCGCCGAGCAGCGTGCCGATCGCCGGGCCGAGCACCGCGCCGAACTGCATCGTCGCAGTGGCACCGGCCCGCTGTGTCGGCGGCACGTTGCGCGAGAGCAGGCTCAGTGCGCTCGGGTAAAACGTGGCTTCGCCGACACCCATCAGCAGTCGCAGCACGACCAGCGAAGCGAGCCCCCAGACCAGGCCGGTCGCCGCAGTCGCCAGGCTCCAGAGCAGGAACCCGACGGCCAGCACGATTGCGGGCCCGATGCGGTCGGCGAGCCAGCCCATGACCGGCTGCAGCGGCGCATAGGCCCAGTAGAAGACGGCGAGCACCCAGCCGATCTCGCTAGGTGAGAGCGTGAGTTCTTTCTGCAACAGCGGTGCGGCAGTGGCGATCGCGCCGCGGTCGATGTAGTTGACCATCAACGCGATCGACAGCATGACCACCAGGCCGGCCGGCGCACGCCCGGCCAGGGTCGCCTTGTTCTGCATGATCCCCCGCTCTCCCTGTGTTCGCCCTGAGTGTAAGGCAGCGGATCGTCCCGCCACGCATCGATTTTTTCCGGCCGGGAAAACCCGGCTTGCGGCAGAATCCATGCCTTGCCCTGCAGCATCAAGCAAGGGTGACTGGAGACGAATGCATGAGCACGAAGGTGGCGGTCGTGACCGGTGCGGCGCAGGGCGTGGGGTTTGAAACCTCGCAGCTGCTCGCGACGCTGGGTTACCAGGTCGTCATGACCGACGTGCAGCCGCTCGACGGCCCGGTCGCTTGCGTCCGGGCAGGTGGCGCGCGCGCGGAAGGGCTGGTCGGTGATGTTGCGTCGGAGGCGTTTGTCGTATCCCTGGCGGCGCATGTCGCCAGGGCGCACGGCGCTGCGGACGTGCTGGTCAACAACGCCGGCATCAGCCTGATCATGCCGGCCGAGGACACGACGGCCGAACAGTGGCAGCGAGTCATGGACATCAACCTGCTCGGGCCATTCCTGCTCTGCAAGCACCTGGGCCGGCAGATGCTCGAGCGCCGCTCAGGCAGCATCGTCAACGTGGCCTCCGTGGCCGGGCTGCGCGGCATCATCCACCGTGCCGCCTACAACGCATCGAAGCACGGCCTGATCGGCCTGACGCGGACGCTGGCCGGTGAATGGGGCGGTCGTGGCGTTCGCGTCAATGCGGTGTGCCCCGGCTGGATCAAGACGGAAATGGACGTCAAGGACATGGGCACCGGCGCGTACACCGACGACGACATCATCGACCGGGTGCCGATGGCCCGGTTCGCGCGACCGGCCGACGTCGCGTCAGCAATCGCCTTCCTCGCCGACAACGAGCGCAGCGCGTTCGTGAATGGCGTGAGCCTTCCAGTCGACGGCGGCTGGACCGGCGACGCCAGCTGGGATTCATTGCGCACGAAAACGCGATCCTGAAGTCGCGCGTGGCATCTCTGCCAGGAGTGGAACGAATGGCATCAGTCACCTGGTGGCAGGTCCTGCTCGCCGCAATCAGCGGCCTGCTGGCCGCAGCAGCATTCGGCAGCGCTGCCGCTGCTGCGGCCGGCGACGATACAAATCTCACCGTCCGGACGACGGAAGGCATCGTTCACGGCGTGACCGGCGATGGGGTGCGTGAGTTCAAGGGCATTCCGTTCGCCGCACCGCCGGTCGGCGAGTTGCGCTTCGAACCGCCGGCCCCGGTCGTTCCATGGCTGGGCGTGCTCGAGGCCGTCCAGGTTCGCGATGCCTGTCCGCAGGCTCGGCGTTTCAACCTGACCGAGGAGAGCAACGTCGAGGACTGCCTGCACTTGAACGTGGCGGTTCCAACCAGGCCGCATTCGGGCCCGCGCGCAGTGCTGGTCTGGTTCTACGGCGGCGCGTTCGTGGGCGGCTCGACGAAGCTGTATCCGATCGAATTCCTGGCTCGTGAAGGCGATCTCGTCGTCGTGTCGGTCAACTACCGGCTCGGCCCGCTCGGATTCATGGCGCACCCGTCGTTCGGCGCCGAGGCAAATGGCGGTTACGCGCTCGAAGACCAGCGCGCGGCCCTGCGCTGGGTCCAGCGCAACATCGCTGCGTTCGGCGGCGATCCCGGCAACGTGACGATCGGTGGCGTGTCAGCCGGCGCCGCCAGTGTCTGCATGCATCTCATCTCGCCAGAACGCACGACGGGTCTGTTCCACAAGGCGATCATCCAGAGCGCGGGCTGCAGCCTCGAACTGCGCAGCCTGACCGAAGCCTGGAAGACAGGCCTCGAACTGGCCCGCCGAGTCGGCTGCGATGACCGACCGAATGCGTTGCAGTGCCTGCGCAGCAAGCCCGTCAAGGAACTGGTTGATGCAGGCACCGTCGTGGCCGGCGACGACTACCGTGCATTCGCGCCGATCTACGGCAACCGCACCGTGCCGCAGCAGAGCGCCGCGGCGTTCACCACCGGCAACTTCGTGCGGGTGCCGATCCTCAACGGCGGCACCAGCCATGAGATGCGCCTCTACGTCGGTTACGAGCTGGCCGCCGGTGGCAAGATCACGCGCGACAACTACCAGGACCGGCTGCGCGCGCTCTATGGCGACAACGTCGAGACGGTGCTCGCTGCCTACCCGGTGGATCGCTTTTCGTCGCCGCCGACGGCGCTCGGCACCGTGATGTCCGACTTCATGCCGTCCGGCGCACTCAACGGCTGCCGGTTCCTGCGCACGGCCTGGCTCGCGTCGCGCTGGGTGCCGGTTTATGAGTATGTGTTCTCGGACCCGGCAGCGCCGCCGGTCATGCAGAACCCGGGCATGGAACTGGGGGCCGTCCATACCGCCGAAATGCCCTACCAGTTCCCAGGCTTCTCCAACACGAGCGTGCTCGACGGTCCGCCGCTGGCGGCACCACAGCAGGCGCTGGCAGCGCAGATGGTCGCGTACTGGAGCAACTTCGCACGCACAGGTCGTCCTTCGGGCGCGGGCCTGCCTGACTGGAAGTCGTTCAACGAAACGCGCCAGGCGCTGCGACTCGAACCCGGCAAGGTCGGCATGTTCGATGCGAGCGCCGCGCATCAGTGCCCGCTGTGGGAGCGGCTCTATCCGCAGGAACTGGCGCGGTAAGCCGCGTTCATGACGGCGAGGCTGAAATCGTGGCCTCCCCGGCCAGCCAGTCCATGAACGTTTTCACGCGTTCGCTGGCGTAGGCGTCCTGCCGGCAGATCAACCCCCATGCGCCCGCGCACGTCACCTGGTGCTGCACGGGTTGCACCAGGCGACCCGCGGCCAGATCGTCCTCGGCGTAGGGGCCGTTGACCAGCGCGACGCCCCGACCTTCCAGCGCGATCTCGAGCGCCACGGCGAGCGTGTCGACGACGATCGCGGGCCGCGTCGAGTACTGCAACTGTGCCGCCTCGAACCAGATGTCCCAGTTGTGCTGCTCGGAATAGATCTCGACCAGCGGCTGTTCGAGCAACTTGAGAGGCGTCGGTTCGGGACCCAGCTTAGCGGCCAGCGCGGGGCTGCAGACCGGCTTGAGCGTGTACTCGAACAGCGGAACCCAGCGGTATTCGGGACCCGGTGCTTCAGGGCAATAGACCAGGCCGACGTCGGCGCTCGATTCATCGAAATCCCAGTCGAACGCGCAGGTGCTCAACTGCAGCCGGGTCTCCGGGTACTTCGCCACGAAATCCGGCAACTTGCGCGCCAGCCAGCGGATCGAGGCCGTCACGTAGGTCTGCACGCGCAGCGGCGTGCCGGCCCGTGTGCGGCGCACGCTCTCGGCGCCTTCGATCAACGTCTCGAGCGCAAGCCGCACGTGCTTGTACAGCAGACGTCCCTCTGCCGTCGGCACCAGTGAGCGTCCCGTGCGCGAAAAGAGCGGCACGCCAAGATCCTGCTCGAGCACCTGGATCTGGTAACTGACGGCAGGGTGGGTCAGGCACAACTCCTCGGCCGCCTCGCGCACGCTCTCACGGCGCGTGGTGGCCTCGAAGCCCTTCAGGGCGTTCAGCGGCGGCAGCTTTCGCAGGTCGATCTTGTTGCGCAAACGGTTCTCCGGCTCAGGGCAGCAGCACGATCTTGCCCGCATGTGCCTTGGCGAGGAAGTCGGACTGCGCTGCGGCGATGTGGGCCAGCGGATAGGTTACTCGCACCACCGGCCGCAGTCGGCCCATCTGGATCAGGTCCACGAGTCGCGCAAATACGCCCTCGGGCGTCACGGTGCAGCCGAGGAGGCGCAGATCCTTGAGGTACAGCGTGCGCAGGTCGAGCGGCACGATCGGACCCGCGATCGCGCCTGCCACGGCGTAGCGCCCGCCCCGCTTGAGCACCTCGAGCAGAGCCGGGAACGCCTTGCCGCCGACCACATCCACAACAACGTCCACCGTTTCCCGGCCGAGCGCCGACACTGGATCAACGCCTCGTTCGATGATCTCGTGCGCCCCGTTCTCCCGCACTGCCAGTGCCTTGTCCTGGGCCGTGATGGCGATGACGCGGGCGCCGCGCAAGCGCGCCAGCTGGACCACGGCGGCACCCACGCCACCGGAGGCGCCGGTGACGAGCACTGTTTCGTGCGCGGTGACTGCAGCGCGCTCGAGCATGTTCTCGGCAGCCGAGTACGCGCACGGGAACGACGCAAGTTGTGCATCGGTCAAGGTGCTCTCGATGCGGTGCGCGTTTGGCGCGGGGACGGTCAGGTATTCGGCGAAGGCGCCGTCGCGGTCCGCACCCAGGTACTGCACACCTGCCAGGTCGCCATCTGCGGCGCGCAGCACGGGATCCACCAGCACGCGTTCGCCAATTCGCGACGGCGACACGCCCGCACCGACAGCGACGATCAGCCCGCACGCGTCCGCGCCCTGGATGCGCGGAAACGACGAATGCCGTGCCGGCCCAGCCTGAATCGTCCGCGCCTTGCGGGGCCTGCCGGGCTGCCTGGGCCGTGTCTGCCGCCACGGACTTCGAATACCAGCCGATCCGCGTGTTGATGTCCGTGTTGTTGACGCCTGCTGCGCCTACCTGCAACAGCACTTCCCCGGCCGCCGGAGCCGGGACGGGCACGTCGTCACGGTAGTCGAGTTGCTCGAAGCCCCCGTGGCCTTTGAGCAACACCGCCTTCATGGTTCGAGGAATCATGCGATCAACTGCGGGACTCGTTCAATCGGTCCATTGTGCGCGCAGGTAACCTTCCTGCGGGATCACGTAATAGTCGCCCTTGTCGGCGCAGAAGATGTGCCCCTCGGTGACGAGGCCAGTGGGCCCGTCGAGCGTGCCCGCCGTGATGGAGATGCGGTCGGGCGCCGCGTCCGACTGCCAGAACAGCACCGAACCGCAGTTGGAACAGAAGGCACGCCGAGCCGTGGGTGAGGACCGGTACCACCGCACATGGGCGTCGCGCAGCAGGTCGAAGTCTGCGACGGCAGCGCTGGTGGCGGCCAGGTAATGCCCGGTCTGCTTGCGGCATTGCGTGCAGTGGCAGGCGACGACGCTGCGCAATGGACCTCGCACTGCGTAGGCAGTCTCGCCGCACAGGCACGAGCCGCGGTGAGTCTCGCTCGTCATGCGCGCTTCCTCCTGCTGGCCCCGGGTTGTTGGCCTGCCCCGGGCTCGACGAACAGGTCCGCCAATTGCTCGATCATGGCATTGCCCAACTGTTCGATGTCGGGGATCGCAACCGCGCGCTGGTAGAAGTCCGTGACGTCGTGTCCGATGCCGATCGCGACCAGTTCGACCGTCGAGCGCGTTTCGATCCACTTTACGACGTTGCGCAGGTGCTGCTCGAGGTAACCGCCCGGATTCGCCGAGAGGGTGGCCTCGCAAAGCGGCACGCCATCCGAGATTGCCATGAGAATCCGGCGCTGTTCGTTGCGGCGCAGCAGCCGTTCGTGCGCCCAGAGCAGCGCCTCGCCGTCGATGTTGTCCTTGAGCAGGTCTTCCTTGAGCATCACGCCGAGGTGCCGTCGCGCACGCCGGTACGGGACGTCGGCCGGCTTGTAGACGATGTAACGCAGGTCATTGAGCCGCCCGGGTGCGGATGGCCGGCCTGCCTTGAGCCAGTCCTCACGCGCCTGCCCCCCACTCCATTCGCGCGTCGTGAAACCCAGGATCTCGACCTTGACGCCGCACCGTTCGAGTGTGCGCGCCAGCACGTCGGCGCACAGGGCGGCCACCATGATCGGCCGGCCGCGCATCGAACCCGAGTTGTCGAGCAGTACGCTGACGACGGTGTCCTTGAAGTCCGTGTCGGATTCCTCACGGAAGGCAAGTGGCGCAAGCGGGTCCGTCACCACGCGCGCCAGGCGGGCCGCGTCGAGCACGCCTTCTTCAAGATCGAACTGCCAGCGCCGTGTCTGCCGGGCGAGCAACAGGCGCTCGAGCCGGATCGCCAGGCGCGAGACCGCCGGTTGGAGCGCGCGCGATTCGCGATCCAGGTGGCCGCGCAGTTGGGCCAGTTCCTCATCGACGCACAGGTCCCCGGCATTGACGATCTCGTCATGGGCTTGCGTGAAGATCCGGTAGTGCCGGTTCGGGTGATCCGAGTCGTCGTGCATCGGCTCGCGCTGCATGCGCTCGCCGGTCGGCTCGGCTTCGGGCCGTCGCTCGGCTTCGTCCTGGCTGCCCATGCGCGAGCCGACCACGTCGCCCGCCTTGAGTTCCGGCGCGTCCTGCTCCAGCGTGCCCGCTTGCTTCTTGACCGCCGCCGGCTCCCCGTCGCCGTCGTCGGACGCAGCAGCGCGAACGACGTCGAGCGCGGTCAATGCCGCCTTGCGTCGCTCGGCCGCGGCACCCAGTTCATGGCCGAGGTCGAGGTCCTGCACCAGTTCGTGCATCGCGAACGCGTACTGCCGCTGGTCGCCCACGCTTGCCGCGAGTTGCTCGAGGCTCGCAGCCGCGCGGCGGCGCAGGTCATCCTGCCAGCGGACCATCAGTTCAGCGGCCGCGGGCGGCGGCGGCAGACCCGTGAGACGCTCCCGCACCATCAAGGCGAGCGCCTGCGCCATCGGCGCGGGACGTGCTCCGTAGGGAGCCGCACTGGTCTTGCGGCTCAACGTGTCGTTGAGCGCGGCCGTGAGGTTCTGCGCGACCCCGGCGAGGACGTTGCCGCCCAGGGACTGGCAACGCATGTCCTCGACGGCGTCATACACGTCGCGTGCGCGGCTGCCCGTCGGCCGGAACCGGGCATGCACGACAGGGTCGTGATACGCATTGCGAAGCGCCAGGTGATCGGCGTGGCCGCGAACACGCGCCGCGTCCGCTTCGGTCAGGGGCCACTTGACGGGAGGCAGTCGCACCGCCGTCGCCGCCTGACCCGGCACCGACGGGCCAAAGCTGACGTCGAGTTCCTTGACGCCCGCCAGCGCGCGCGTCGCCTGGATCAACGCTCGCTCGCCGAGTTCTGCCGGCGCGGGCGGTGCCTGGCGGGGTCGGTTGCTCAAACGACCTTCACGCGGGTGATCGCCTCCGGCAACTCGGCGGCGAAGGCACGCTGGTAGAACTCGGCGACCGTGGGTCGCTCAAGCTCGTCGCACTTGTTGAGGAAGGTGACGCGGAACGCGCGCCCGACGTCACCGAAGATCTGGGCGTTCTCGGCCCAGGCGATGACGGTGCGCGGGCTCATCACCGTGGAAATGTCGCCGTTCATGAAGCCGTTGCGGGTCATGTCGGCCACGCGGACCATGGCCATGATCGTGCGGCGGCCGTCCGTGGTGTCGTAGGCCGGCGATTTCGCCAGCACGATCGCGGCTTCCGCGTCGTGGTCCAGGTAGTTGAGCGTCGTGACGATCGACCAGCGGTCCATCTGGCCCTGGTTGATCTGCTGCGTGCCGTGGTACAGGCCGCTGGTGTCGCCGAGGCCGATCGTGTTGCTGGTCGCGAACAGCCGGAAGTACGGATGGGGGCTGATGATGCGGTTCTGGTCGAGCAGCGTCAGCTTGCCGCTCGCTTCGAGCACGCGCTGGATGACGAACATCACGTCCGGGCGGCCGGCGTCGTACTCGTCGAACACCAGCGCGATCGGCCGCTGCAGTGCCCACGGCAGCAGGCCTTCGCGGAACTCGGTCACCTGGCGGCCATCCTTGACGACGATCGCGTCGCGGCCGACGAGGTCGATGCGACTCACGTGGCCGTCGAGGTTGATGCGGATCAGCGGCCAGTTGAGCCGGGCGGCCACCTGCTCGATGTGCGTCGACTTGCCGGTGCCGTGGTAGCCCTGCACCATCACCCGGCGGTTGTGCTTGAAGCCCGCGAGGATCGCGAGCGTGGTGTCCGGGTCGAACCGGTAACTGTCGTCGCGGTCGGGCACGTACTCGCTGTGCTGCGAGAAGGCCGGCACCGTCATGTCGCTCGCCACGCCAAAGTCGCGCGCGGACTGTTCCGTGTCCGGACGCAGCGAGATCAGGTCGTCGGAAGCCGTCATTGCATCACCCCAGGTGGATCCACGCCGACTTCAACTGCGTGTAGCTCAGCAGGCCTTCGAGGCACTTGTCGCCGCCCTGCCCCGACTGCTTGTGGCCGAGGAACGGCGAAGTCGGATCGCCGTGATCGAAGCAGTTGACGAAGGTCGTGCCCGCTTCGAGCCCGCGCACGGCTTCATGCGCCGAACGCAGGTCGGTGGTCCAGACCGATGCGGCGAGGCCGTAGATCGTGTCGTTGGCGATGCGCAAGGCATCCTGCAGGCCGTCGACCTCGATCAGTGTCGCGACCGGTCCGAAGATTTCTTCCTGCGCGATCGTCATGCGGTTGTCGACGTTCGTGAACAGCGTAGGGTTGACGTAATAGCCGGCGAGGTCCGGCACGTCGCCGCCGAAAGCCAGCGTCGCCCCCTCCTCGCGACCCTTGGCGATGTAGCCCAGCACACGCTCGTGCTGCTTGCGCGTGACCAGGGGCCCCATGTTGGTGGCCGGGTCGAGCGGGTCGCCGGCGACGTAGGATCGCGGTCCCCGTTCAATGAAGCGTTTGGTGAACTCCTTGGCGATCTTCCGGTCCACGAGCAGGCGTGAACCGGCGCTGCAGACTTCGCCCATGACGCCGAAGATACCGTTGATGGCGTAGGTGACGGCGCGGTCGAGGTCTTCGAGGTCGGCGAGGAAAATCTGCGGCGACTTGCCGCCGCACTCCAGGCTGACGCGCTTCATGTTCGACTGGCCGGCGTAGACGAGCATCTTCTTGCCCGTCACGCTCGAGCCCGTGAACGAAATCTTGGCAACGTCTTCGTGCAGCGCGAGCGGAGCGCCGGCGTCCGCACCAAACCCATTGACGACGTTGAGTACGCCTGCGGGAGCGCCGGCCTCGACAAACAACTCGGCGAGCAGCAGCGCCGACAGCGGGGCCTGTTCCGCCGGTTTCAGGACCACGGAATTTCCTGCGGCGAGCGCCGGCGCGATCTTCCAGGCGATCTGCATCAGCGGGTAGTTCCAGGGAGTGATGCAGCCGACGACACCAAGCGGTTCGCGCAGCGTGTAGTGAAAAGCATCGACCGCGGTCGCCGTCACCGTACCTTCCACCTTGTCGGACAGCTCGGCGAAATAGCGAAAGGTCAGGGCGGACTGCGGCACGTCGACGGCCAGCATGTCGCGCACCGGCTTCCCCATGCACAGCGAGTCGAGCAGCGTGAAGCGCGCGGTGTGCTTTTCAATGAGGGTCGCCAGCCGGTTCAGGACATCCAGGCGGTCCCGGGGCGCCATGCGCCGCCAGGCGCCGTCCTTGAAGGCTCGACTGCCGCTGGCAACCGCGGCATCGATGTCCGCGGCGTCCCCCGCCGCGACCTCGCACAGCGGCTCAGTCGTCGCCGGATTCACGACGGTGAATCGCCCTGTCCGCGCCGGAACGTGCTCGCCATGAATGAAGTGGCCGGTCGAATAGCGCAGCTCGGCGGCCAGTCGATGCCAGTCGGCGCGGCTTTGCGGTACGGACATGGGAACCTCGTCTGTTCACGGGCCGCGGGGCGCGGCGACCGGCCCGCAAGTTTAGCGATTTCGGCGCCGCCGCAACCGGCCGAATGACCCCGCCAGTGCGACAACTTTTCCCGGTTGGTAGATAAAACTTTAGGCGGCTGGCCGCGCTTTTGTGCGAGTCTTGCGGCAGCCCGGGCAGGTCCTCGTGCCCGTCGCTGCAACCTACGGAGTGGTACGTGACAGAAACCCCGACCCCGGCCCGCCGGCCGTCCGGGCGCGACGCCCGCAGGGCGCAGCGCGCGGGCCCCCTGCCCGACCACCTGCGCCCGGTGAAGCCCGGCATGGAATCCGGCCGTTACCAGCCGCTGACAGCCGACGAAGTCCAGAAGATTCACCGGACGGCCCTGCGCCTGCTGGCCGAGGTGGGCCTGGCCGACGCGCCCGAGAGCGGCGTGGAGATCCTGACGAAAGCCGGATGCATCCTGAACGAGAACGGCAGGCTGCTGTTTCCGGCCGCGCTGGTGGAAGACACCCTGGCCAAGGCGGCGCGGCATTTCGTGCTGCACGGGCAGGATCCCCGGCACGACCTCGAACCGTGGGGCAAGCGCAGCTATTTCGGCACGGCGGGGGCCGCCGTCAACATGGTCGACCCCCGCACCGGGTACCGTGAATCGACGATCCGCGATCTCTTCGACATCGGCCGCATCGTCGACGTGATGGAGCACATCCATTTCTTCCAGCGCGCGGTCGTGCCGCGCGACATTCCCGATCCGTTCGAGATGGATTTCAACACCTGCTACGCCGCCGTGTCGTCCACGACGAAGCACGTGGGCAGCAGCTGGGTGCAGCCGGAGCACGTCACGGCCTCGCTCGAGATGCTGCACATGATCGCCGGTGGCGAGCAGCAGTGGCGTGAGCGACCGTTCGTCAGCCAGTCCAACTGCTTCGTCGTGCCGCCGATGAAGTTCGCGACCGACGCCTGCAAGTGCCTCGAAGTCGCGGTGCGCGGCGGCATGCCCGTGCTGCTGCTTTCGGCAGGCCAGGCGGGCGCCACGGCGCCGGCCGCGCTGGCAGGCGCCCTCGCCCAGGAAGTCGCCGAGGTCCTCGCGGGCCTGGTGTACGTGAACGCCATCAAGCCCGGCCACCCTGCAATCTTCGGTACGTGGTGCTTCGTTTCGGACCTGCGCACGGGCGCGATGTCCGGTGGCAGCCCGGAGCAGGCATTGCTCTCGGCGGCGGCGGGCCAGATGGCGCACTTCTACGACCTCACCGGAGGCACGGCGTCGGGCATGACCGATTCGAAACTGCCGGACGGCCAGGCCGGCGCCGAGAAGGCGCTGAACCATGCGCTCGTCGGCAATGCCGGCGCCAACATGATCTACGAGTCGGCCGGCATGCACGCGAGCCTGCTCGGCTTCTCGCTCGAAAGCCTCGTCATCGACAACGACATCATCGGCGCGACGCAACGCACGATCAAAGGCATCGAGGTCAGCGACGAGCGGCTCTCGTTCGAGACGATCAAGGACGTCTGCCTCAACGGCCCTGGCCATTTCCTCGGCAGCGAGCAGACGCTGCAGCTGATGCAGACCGAGTACCTCTATCCGGGCGTTGGCGATCGCAAGAGTCCCAACGAATGGACCGAGCAGGGCGCGCTCGACGTATGCCAGCGCGCCATGGCCAAGGTCGAAGAAATCCTCGGCCACAATTTTCCCTCGCACGTCGCCGAGGCCGTCGATGCCGAGATCCGTCGCCGCTTCCCGGTGAAGCTCGATCGGGCGCACATGCTGCCGCCGCTCGATTCGGCTGCGGTCCGGCGGGTCGGTTCGCGCTGATTCCGGACCGGCGTCGATGGCACTACCGGGGCATGCGAACGTCGTCATCGTCGGGGGCGGCATTGCCGGCTGCTCGATCGCCTATCACCTGACGCGGATCGGCATCACCGACGTCGTCCTGCTCGAGCGCAAGCAGCTGACGTGCGGCACCACGTGGCACGCTGCCGGACTGGTGGGGCAACTGCGCGCCACGCGCAACCTCACGGAACTCGCGAAGTACACGGCCGACCTGTACCACTCGCTCGAGGCCGAGACGGGCCAGGCCACCGGGTTCAAGCAGAACGGCTCGATCAGCGTGGCGAAGACGGCTGCCCGCCTCGAGGAACTCAAGCGCGGCGCCTCGATGGGCAAGACCTTCGGCCTGCGTATCGACGAACTGACGCCGGGCGAGATCCACGAGCGCTGGCCGCTGCTCGAGGTGAGCGACGTCGTCGGCGGGATCTTCCTGCCCAAGGATGGCCAGACCAATCCGATCGACACCACGCAGGCGCTGGCCAAGGGCGCGAAGCAGCGTGGCGCGAAGATCTTCGAGAACACCAGGGTCGAGCGCATCCGCGTCGAAGGCGGCCGGGCGGTCGGCGTGGAAACCGATGGCGGTTACATTGCTGCCGACACCGTCGTGCTGTGCGCGGGCATGTGGTCGCATCGCCTGGCGACCGACATCAACGTGGCCGTGCCGCTGCACGCCGCTGAACATTTCTACATCGTCACCGAACCCATCGACGGCTTGCCCGGCAACCTCCCCGTGCTGCGCGTGCAGGACGAGTGCGCGTACTACAAGGAAGACGCCGGCAAGCTGCTGATGGGCTGCTTCGAGCCGATCGCGAAGCCGTGGGGCATGCAGGGCATCCCCGAGGGCTTCTGCTTCGACTCGCTGCCAGAAGACTACGATCACTTCGAACCGATCCTCGAGGCCGCGGTGCGGCGCGTACCGGCACTGGGCACGGCTGGGATCGCGTTGTTCTTCAACGGTCCCGAGAGCTTCACGCCCGACGATCGCTACTACATCGGGGAGACGCCGGAGGTTCGTGACCTGTTCGTCGCGACAGGATTCAATTCCGTCGGCATCGCGGCGAGCGGCGGCGCCGGCAAGGTCGTGGCTGAATGGATTCGCGACCGGCGTCCACCCATGGACCTGGCCGATGTCGACATCCGGCGCATCGTTCCGTTCCAGGCCAACAAGCGTTACCTGCACGACCGCACCGTGGAGACGCTCGGCCTGCTCTACGCGATGCACTGGCCGTACTACCAGTACCAGACTGCGCGCGGCGCACGGCGCACTCCCCTGCACGACCGGCTCGTGGCTGCGGGTGCGTGCATGGGCGAGACCGCTGGCTGGGAGCGGCCGAACTGGTATGCGGCACCCGGATCGCAGCCGGCGTACGAGTACTCCTACGCCGCCAGAATTGGTTCGACGCCTGCCGCGCGGAATGCGAGGCCGTGCGCGACGCGGTCGGACTCTTCGACCAGACGTGTTTTGCGAAATTCATGGTGCAGGGGCGCGACGCCTGCGCAGTGCTGAACCAGCTGTCCACCTCGAATGTCGACGTACCGGCCGGGCGCATCGTCTACACGCAGTGGCTGAACGACCGCGGCGGCATCGAGGCCGACCTCACGATTACCCGCCTGGCCGAGCGGGAATTCATGGTAGTCACGTCGGCGATCTGCCAGACGCGCGACCTCGCCTGGTTGCGGCAGGCGCTCGCAGCGCGGCCGGATGCGCACTGCACGGTGACGGACGTCACCTCAGGCGTTGCCATGCTCGGCGTAATGGGCCCACGCAGCCGCGAACTGTTGCAGGCGCTCTCCGGCGCGGACCTGTCTAACGAGCGGCATCCGTTCGGGCACTCGCGCGAGATCGAGATCGGTTATGCAAGGGTTCGCGCGAGTCGCATCACCTACGTGGGCGAACTCGGCTGGGAACTGTACCTGCCGGCGGAGCACTGCCTCGACGTCTACGAGCAGCTGCTGGCAGCGGGCGCTCCTCTCGGACTCAAGCATGCCGGGTACCACGCAATGGGCGCCTGCCGCGTCGAGAAGGGTTACAAGCACTGGAGCCACGACATCGGCGACGAGGATTCACCGCTCGAGTCCGGCCTCGGCTTCACGGTGGCCTGGGACAAGCCCGGCGGCTTCACCGGTCGCGATGCGCTGCTCGCGCAGAAGGCGGCGGGCCCGCTCAAGCGACGCCTCGTGCAGGTCATGCTCGACGACGCCTCCGACTCCGCTCCCCTGCTCTACCACGAAGAGCCGATCGTGCGGGACGGTGCGATCGTCGGCTCCATACGCTCCGGCGCCTGGGGCCACCGCCTTGGACGGTCCATCGGCATGGGCTACGTGAGCTGCGACGAAGGCGTCACGGCCGAATGGCTGGCCTCCGGCCGCTGGGAAGTCGAAGTCGCCTGCCGCCGGCATGCCTGCCGCGTGCAGACCCAGCCTTGGTACGACCCGCGCAACGAGCGCATCAGGAGTTGAGCGCAGGATGAAAACTCATGCCCGGGTGATCGTGATCGGCGGCGGGTCCGTCGGCTGCAGCGCGCTTTACCACCTCACCCAGCTCGGACTCACCGACGTCGTGCTGATTGAGCGCGACGAGCTCACCGCCGGCTCCACCTGGCACGCCGCGGGCAACTGCCCCAACTTCTCCACGTCCTGGAACGTGCTCAAGCTGCAGCGCCACAGCACGAAGCTGTACTCGACGCTGGCGGAGAAGGTCGGCTACGACATCAACTACCACGTCACCGGCAGCGTCCGCCTCGCCCACACGAAAGATCGCGTCGACGAGTTCCGGCACGTCGTCTCGCAGGCGCACGCGCAGGGCATTGAATTCGAGATGCTGAGCCCGGGCGAGATCGTCGAACGCCATCCGTTCGTGCAGACCGGCGACATCCTCGCCGGCCTCTACGATCCGTACGACGGCGACATCGATCCGGCGCAACTCACGCAGGCGCTCGCCAAGGGGGCGCGCGATGCGGGGGCGCAGATCTACCGCAACACCAGGGTCACGTCGATCGAGCGCATGCCCTCTGGCGAATGGCGGGTGCACACGGACAAGGGGACGATCCAGGCAGAGTCCGTCATCAACGCGGCCGGTTACCGGGGCGGCGAGATTGCGGCGATGGTCGGCGAGTACCTGCCGATCGTCACGCTGTCGCACCAGTACCTGATCACCGAGGACATTCCGGCGCTCGTCGAGCGTGGCGCCGCGCGTCTGCCGCTGCTCCGCGATCCCGACGTCAGCTATTACATGCGCCAGGAGCGCCAGGGCCTGATCCTGGGTCCCTACGAATGGCAGGCGACCGCGCACTGGCTGGACCGCATACCCGACGAGTTCGCCAACCAGTTGTTCGACGACGACCTGGGCCGGCTCGAGAAGTACATCGAGGCGGCCTGCGAGCGCGTGCCGATCCTCGGCACGGCCGGCGTCAAGAAAGTGATCAACGGCCCGATCCCCTATGCCCCCGATGGCAACCCGCTGATCGGGCCGGCTCCGGGCCTGCCCGGCTTCTACCACTGCTGCGCGTTCACGTTCGGCATCGCGCAGGCTGGCGGTGCCGGCAAGATCATTGCCGAGTGGGTCGCGCACGGGCAGCCGGAATGGGACGTGTGGCCGCTCGACTCGCGGCGTTATCTCGAGTACGCCAACGACAAGTTCGTGCTGGCGAAAGCGATCGAGACGTACCAGCACGAGTATGGCATCGGCTACCCGGCCGAGGAACGGCCGGCAGGTCGCCCCGCCAAGGCTTCGCCCGCCAACCTGCGGCTCGCCGCGAAGGGCGCGAAGTTCGGGGCCCGCGGCGGCTGGGAGCGCGCGGTGTATTTCCCGCGGCCCGGTGATCCCACGGAGCCGGAGGTTTCGTTCCGCCGGCCTGCGTGGCACGCGGCGATCAAGCGGGAATGCGAGGCCGCGCAGCAGCGCGTCGCCGTTCTCGACCTGCCGGGGTTCACCAAGTTCGAAGTGTCGGGCGCTGGCGCGACTGCCTGGCTGGACCACATGGTCGCCGGCGTGGTGCCCAAGCCGGGGCGCACGGCGCTCAACTATTTCCTGAACGACAGGGGCGGCATCGTCACGGAAATGACGCTGACGAACCTGGGGGACGGCCGCTACTGGCTGATCAGCGCCGCGGCCGGCGAGCGCCACGACGAACACTGGCTGCGCGAGCACCTGCCGGTGGACGGCTCGGTGCGCATCGACAACGTCTCCGCGCGCTACGGCTCGCTGATCGTGGTCGGTCCGAAGTCTCGCGAACTGCTGGCGCAACTCACCCGGGCCGACCTCTCGAACGAGGCGTTCCCGTGGTTGTCGGTGCGCACGATCGACATCGGCTACACCAGGGCCATCGCCCTGCGCGTGAACTACGTCGGCGAGCTCGGCTGGGAACTGCACGTGCCCACGGAGCACGTGCTCTCGGTCTACGACCTGATCTGGGCAGCGGGCGAGCCACTTGGCATCGCGGATTACGGCCTGTACGCGATGGACAGCCTGCGCCTGGAGAAATGCTATCGCGCCTGGAAAGGCGACCTCACGACCGAGTACACGCCGTTCATGGCGTCGCTGGACCGGTTCGTGAAGCTGGAGAAGCCGGGCGGCTTTCATCGGGCAGGCCGCGCTGCGACGCGAAGCCGAGGCCGGGCCAAAAGAGCGGTTCGTGCCGTTGCTCGTGGAGGCGACCGATGCCGACGCTGCCGCCGTGTCGATCGTCTACGACGGCGACGTGCAGGTGGGTCTCGTGACGTCGGGCGGCTACGGCTACCGGCTCAAGCAGAGCATCGCTCTCGCCTACCTGCGCGCGGACCTGGCAGTGCCCGGCAAGGTGCTGGAAATCGAGATCCTCGGGGAGCGCCGCCGCGCAGTCGTCGGACGCGAGCCGCTGTACGACCCGGAGAACGCGCGCCTCAAGGGCTAGCCCTCAGCGGTCGCCTGCAATCTCCCTGGCCACTTCGTGCAGGTGCTGCACGACGTAGCGGCTGAACGAGCGCCAGACTTCGACGTGGAAGACCTGCTCGGCCGGCCGCCACAATACGATCTCGGCCCTGGCATAGACGGTGCGCGTGCACATCCCGACCGGGAAGTCCCGCGGGTTGAGCGGCAGCGGACACTGCGATTCCAGCAGCCATTCTGCATGCGGACCGGTCACGCTGAACCCGACCTGGCGATGACTTACGTCGACGAGCGAGTGCGCCTGCCCTGCGAGGGTCTGCGACAGTTCCCGCTCAATGGCTGCGCCCTCGCCGTCCGGCGCCAGCAACAGGTGCTCGTCCGGGCCGAGCCAGAGCGCAGCACGCGTGCCGTCAGTGGCCGCGCGACAGGCCGCTTCGGGCAGAGTGATGCCGAAGCCCTGTCCAGCGGCCGCGCGTGCCGCGGCGTCGCCACGGAACACGAAGCGTGATGCGGGCATCGCTGCGCCGAGCCACCCGGCCCCGGGCAAATCGACGGTGCGGCGGATCGCGACATCAGCCATGCAGGCGCGCTCCCTCGGGGTCGTAGAACATCGGCGCCGTCACCTGCACGGCGATCTCCCCGCCTGGCATCGGCACGTGCAGCGTTTCGCCGATGCGCGCACGGCCGCCGCGCACCAGCGCCAGCGCAATCGAGCGGCCGAGCACTGCGCTGTGATACGAAGAGGTCACGTGCCCGATCAACTTCATCGGGGCGCGTTGACCGGGCGTGGCGACGAGCTGCGCCCCCTCCTCCAGCACGACCTTGGGGTCGACGGTCAGCAACCCGACCAGCTGCTTGCGATCCGCCACGTGCATCGTCTCGCGGGCGAGCGAGCGCTTGCCGACGAAGTCGGGCTTGGCCTTGCCAATCGCCCAGCCGAGGCCGGCATCGTCCGGTGTGACGGTACCGTCCGTCTCCTGGCCCACGATGATGTAGCCCTTCTCGGCACGCAGGACGTGCATCGACTCGGTACCGTAAGGCACGATTCCGTGCGGCTGGCCGGCGGCGTGAATCGCTTCCCAGACCGCCAGGCCGTAATCGGACGGCACGTTGACCTCGTAACCAATCTCACCCGTGAAGCTCATGCGGAACAAGCGCATCGGCACGCCGCAGATACGGCCTGCCACGACCCCGAGATGCGGCAACGCCGTCGCCGACAGGTCGACTTCACTGACGAGCGGCGCCAGGACCTCGCGGGCACGGGGCCCCTGCACGGCGATCACCGACCATTGTTCGGTCGTCGACGTCAGCCAGCACTTGAGGTCCGGCCATTCCGTCTGCAGGTAGTCCTCCATCATCGCGAACACGCGCGCCGCGCCGCCCGTTGTCGTCGTAACGTGGAAGCGGTCCTCGGCGAAGCGCGCAATGACACCGTCGTCGTAGATGAAACCGTCGTCGCGGCACAGGACGCCATAGCGCGAGCGGCCCACTGCCAGCGTCGAGAAACCATTGACGTACATGCGGTTGAGGAACGTCACTGCATCCGGACCCACGACTTCGATCTTGCCGAGCGTCGAGGCATCGAACATGCCGACGCCCGTGCGCACCGCCTTGCACTCGCGATTGACCGCTGCGTGCATGTCCTCGCCGGCCCGAGGGAAGTAACGCGCACGCTTCCACTGGCCGACGTCCTCGAACACCGCGCCCTGGGCTGTCGCCCAGTCGTGGGTGGGCGTCGTCCGCACCGGGTCGAACAGGTCTTCCCGGTCGTAACCGGCGAAGATACCGAACGTCACCGGCGTGTACGGCATGCGGAACGTGGTCAGGCCGACCTTGGGCACGGGCCGGCCCAGTTCGTTGGCGACGATCGCCAGCGCATTCATGCCCGAGGTCTTGCCCTGGTCCGTCGCCATGCCCGTCGTCGTGTAGCGCTTGACGTGTTCAATCGACTCGAAGCCTTCGCGCATGGCAAGCGCGAGGTCCTTGGTCGTCACGTCGTTCTGGAAATCCACGAACGCGCGCGACGGGCGCAGGTGATTGGCCTGCGGCAGCGCGCCCGGCAGACCGTGCGGGCTGAACTCCCGAGCCATGACGCGGAACTCCGGCGCGACGGTCGAATGGCCCGTGGCGCCAGCGGCAGCGGCACCGGCCTGCGCGCCGTCGTTCAGCGCTGCTTCGTAGCCGTCGATGCCGCGACATGCGCCGGCAGAACTCTCCGGTTCTGCCGATTTCGCAGGGAGGAAGGCCTGGCGCGCTTCGCTCCACTCCAGCTTGCCGCGCGACTGCGAAAATAGATGCACGCTCGGCGTGTAGCCGCCGGACACCAGGAGCGCATCGCATTCGACGCGGCGCGTGCCGCCGATGGACCCGTTCGCGAGCAGGCCGATCGTGACTTCGCGAATGCCCAGACGGCCCCGCGTGCCGAGCACGGTGGCCCCGGTCACGACTTCGATCCCGGCCTGGCGGGCGATGTCGAGCGGGGCACCCGCAGCACCGATGCGCGTATCGGCAATCATGGCTACGCGCACGCCGGCGGCGCGGAGGTCGAGCGCCGTCGAGTACGCCGCGTCGCACCCGGCCACGAGGACGACGTTCTGTCCGACCGCCACGCCATAGCGATTGAGGTACGTGCGTGCAGCGGCGGCCAGCATGACCCCGGGTCGGTCATTGCCCGGAAACACCAGCGGACGCTCGATCGAGCCCGTAGCCAGCACGACTCGGGCTGCGCGCACCTGCCACAGCCTTTCGCGCAGCGTGCCCGCGGACGAGGCCGGGAGGTGCTCGCTGACCCGTTCGTTCAGCCCGATGAGGTTGTGCGGGAAGTACCCGAACGCCGTTGTGCGTGTGAGCAGCGTGACGTTCGAGCGCGAACGCAGAGTGGCGAGCGTCTCGGTGAGCCATTGCGCCGTCGGCTTGCCATCGATGGCTGCCGCCGGCTCGTCCAGCAGCGAACCGCCGAACTCCGCTTGCTCGTCGCAGAGCATGACCCGCGCGCCGCCAGCGGAGGCCACGACCGCCGCAGCGAGGCCCGCAGGCCCGGCGCCGACGACGAGCACGTCGCAATGGGCGAAGCGCTGAGAATAGCGATCGGGATCCGGTTGGGTCGGCGCTTCGCCGAGCCCGGCAGCGCGGCGGATGACCGGTTCGTACAGCCTGTGCCATGCGGAACGCGGCCACATGAAAGTCTTGTAATAGAACGCGGCGGGCAGCAGCGGCGCCAGCACGTCGTTGACGGCCTGGACGTCGAACCCGAGGCTGGGCCAGCGATTCTGGCTGGCGGCGACGAGCCCGTCGTAGACCTCCACCTGCGTTGCACGCAGGTTGGGCGTTGTCCGCGCACTGTCGCGCATCACGGTCACCAGCGCGTTCGGTTCCTCCGAGCCCGCGGCCAGCAAGCCGCGCGGCCGGTGGTATTTGAACGAGCGCCCGAAGACCTTGACGCCGTTGGCCAGCAGCGCCGACGCCAGCGTGTCGCCGGCGCAACCCGCGTAGGTCTTGCCGTCGAACGTGAAGCGAACCACGCGCGAGCGGTCGACGCGGCCGCCGGCCTCGACTCGGCGCCCGGTCACGCCTTGTCTCCGGCGGGCACCGAGGGCATCGGTTCGCCCGCGCGGTACGTCGCGAGGAAATGGTCCGTCGTCGTGTCCCGCAAGGCATTGAAAAAGCGCGCGCAGCCACGCGTGTGACGCCATCGCTCGGCATGCACGCCGCGCGTGTTGTTGCGCAGGTAGAGGAACTCCGCCCAGTCATCCGCGGACGTGGCCGACGGATCGTCGGGCCGGGCCACGTGCGCCTGGCCGGCGTAAGCGAACTCGAGTTCCGGACGCGGACCGCAGTAAGGACAGTGGATCAGCAGCATGGCGCGGCTCAGTGAGCGACCGCTGCGGCGGCGGCTTCGTCGATGAGGTGACCGTCGCGAAACCGCTCGATCGTGAACGGCGCGTTGATCGGGTGCGGCTCGTCCCTGGCCATCGTCCAGGCCAGCAGGTGTCCCGAACCCGGAGTTGCCTTGAAGCCGCCCGTGCCCCAGCCACAGTTGACGTACAGGCCCTTCACGGGCGTCCTGGCGATGATCGGCGAACGGTCCGGGGTGACGTCCACGATGCCGCCCCAGTTACGCAGCATGCGCATGCGCCGGAACGCTGGAAACAGCTCGCAGATGGCCGAGAGGGTGTGCGAATTGACGTGCAGCGCGCCGCGCTGCGTGTAGCTCGTGTAAGCGTCGGTGCCGGCGCCGATCACCAGTTCGCCCTTGTCGGACTGGCTGATGTACGCGTGGATCGAATTCGACATCACGACGCACGGAACCGCAGGCTTCACCGGCTCGGACACCAGCGCCTGCAACGGAAAGCTCTCGAGCGGCAACCGCACGCCGGCAAGGCCCAGGACCACGCTGGTGTTGCCGGCCGCCGAGACGCCGACACGGCGGCAGCGGATCAAGCCGCGCGAGGTCTGCACGGCCTCCATCGCTCCGGAGGCATCCCGAACCAGGCCGGTGACCTCGCAGTTCTCGATGATGTCCACGCCGAGTGCGTCGGCGGCGCGCGCGTAGCCCCAGGCCACTGCGTCATGCCGCGCGGTGCCACCACGACGCTGCAGCGCCGCGCCCATCACCGGGTAACGGATGTTGTGTTCGATGTTGAGCGGCGGGCAGTACGCCTTGGCCTCCTCCGGCGTGAGCCACTCGTTGTCCACACCGTTGCAGCGATTGGCGTGGATGTGGCGCTTCGCCACCTGCACGTCGTGCACGGTGTGCGCCAGCATCAGCACGCCGCGCGGCGAGAACATCACGTTGTAGTTCAGGACCTGCGACAGGTTTTCCCACAGCTTGAGCGCGTGGTCGTAGAGCGCCGCGCTTTCGTCGAACAGGTAGTTGGAGCGGATGATCGTCGTGTTGCGGCCCGTGTTGCCGCCGCCGATCCAGCCCTTCTCCAGGATTGCGGTGCGGGTGATGCCGTGCTCGGCGGCGAGGTAATACGCGGCCGCGAGGCCGTGACCGCCGCCACCTATGATGACCGCGTCGTATTCCGGCTGTGGCGTCACGCGACGCCATTGCGGCTGCCAGCCCTGCTGGCCGCCGAACGCTTCACGCAGCAGTGTCCAGCCGGAGAACTTCCGCATCAGGCCCTCAGGTCGGCGTTCTGGGGATCGTAAGGCGAATCGACCAGCACCGTCGCGCGCTTGCGCTCGCCCAGCACCTCGATCACCAGTTCGGTCCCGACCGCCGCGAACTCGGGCTTCACGTAACCGATGGCCAGGCTCTTGCGCAGACAGTGCCCGTAATAACCCGACGTGGCGCGGCCGACCAGCAGGCCATCCGCGCTGAAAATCGGCTCGTTGCCGAGCGGATCCGCATCGGTGACGCCATGCACTTCGAGCGTGACGAAGCTGAGAGGCACGCCCGCCTGCTGCTGGCGCTCGAGCGCCTCGCGGCCGATGAACGGGCCCTTGTCCATGCGCACGAAGCGAGCGAGCCCCGCCTCGAGCGGCGTGTTGTCACGCGTGAGGTCGCTGCCCCACATGCGGTACGACTTCTCCATGCGCAGCGACTCCATGGCGCGCATGCCGGCCATGCCGATGCCGTACTCCGCGCCTGCCGCGAACACCGCGTCGAACAGGCCGTGGGCGTACTCGATCGGAAAATGCAGTTCCCAGCCGAGCGCGCCAACGAAGTTGACGCGCAGCGCGTAGACGTCGGTGGCGAGACCCGCTTCGATCACCTGCCCCGTCAGCCATGGGAATGACTTGTTGTCGAGTGGCACGTCGGTCAGCCTGGCCATCACGTCACGCGCGCGGGGCCCGGCCAGCACGAAGACACCGCGTGACCCGGTGATGTTGCGCAGCGTGACCGAGCCATCGGCCGGCAGGCGCTTCTGCAGGTAGTCCGAGTCGTAGCGCTCGGCGGCGCCTGCGCTGACCACGTAATAGTGCTGGTCGGCAAGCTTGGTGATCGTGAATTCGGTGCGGATTCCGCCCCGCTTGGTAAGCGCGTGGCAAAGCGCGATGCGGCCGATTTTCACCGGCACCTTGTTCGCGACCAGGCCGTCGAGCCAGGCTTCGGCGCCCGCGCCCGTCACTTCGAACTTCGTGAACGGCGTGAGGTCGATGACGCCGACTTTCTCGCGCAGCCGCCGGCATTCGTTGCCGACGTGCTCGAAGTAGTTGCTGCGGCGGAAGCTCCAGACGTCCTTCGGCTCGACGCCTTGCGGCGCGAACCAGTTCGCGCGCTCCCAGCCGTAACGTTGGCCAAACACAGCGCCCATTCCCTTGAGCTTGTCGTAGACGGGGCTGGTCTTCGCCGGGCGCGCGTCGTGCCGCTCCTCGTCCGGATAGTGGATCGTGAAGACGTCGCGATAGGCTTCTTCGTTCTTCGCCACGAGGTACCGCTTGCTCGTGTAGGCGCCAAAGCGGCGCGGATCGACCGCCAGCATGTCGATGCCGGGTTCGCCTTCGACGATCCATTCGGCGAGCTGCCAGCCCGCGCCGCCGGCAGCCGTGATGCCAAAGCTGTGGCCTTCGTTGATCCAGAGGTTGCGCTTGCCCCATGCCGGTCCGACCAGCGGGCTGCCATCCGGCGTGTAGGCAATGGGGCCGTTGACGATGTCCTTGATGCCACACCGCTCCAGCCCCGGCACACGACGCTGCGCCGCCTCGACATGTGGCAGCAGCCGCTCGAGTTCGCCGGGGAAGAGATCCTTGCCGAACCAGCTCGGCACGCCATCGGCGAAGCGCGCAGGCGCACCGGCCTCGTAGGGCCCAAGGATCCAGCCCATGCGCTCTTCGCGGAAGTAATACGACTGGTCCGGCTCGCGCAGCACCGCGAGCTCGCGGCCGCCCGACTGGCGATACGCCTTCAGCTCGGGCGACTCGTCGTAGACGATGTACTGGTGCTCGACTGGAATCGCCGGCATGTTGAGGCCGAACATGCGCCCCGTCTGGCGAGCGTAGTTGCCGGTGCAGAGCACGACATGCTCGGCCGTAATCTCGCCCTTGTTCGTCGTGAGCTTCCATTCGCCGCCCGGCATCTGCACCGCGGCGGTCACCTCGGTCTGTTCGTTGATTTCGGCGCCCGCGGAGCGTGCGGCCTTGCGCAGCGCCATCGTGAGGTCGGCCGGCGCGATGTGGCCGTCGTCGGGGTGATAGAGCGCGCCGATGACAGCCGGCGTATCGGCATCGCCACCGAGGTTCACGAGCGGCCAAAGTTCCTTGACCTCGGCGGGCGAGATCAACTGGAACGGCACGCCGATGGTGTTGGCCGTGCCGCAATACTTCCGGTATTCGTCCATGCGGTCGCGGCAGGTGGCGAGACGCAGGTTGCCGGTGACGTGGAAGCTCACGTCCTGGCCCGTTTCGGCGGGCAGTCGCTTGTAGAGGTCGACGGAATACTTGTGCAACTGCCCGACGGTGTAGCTCATGTTGAAGAGCGGCAGCAGCCCTGCCGCGTGCCACGTCGAGCCGGCGGTGAGTTCGGTGCGCTCGAGCAGCACCACGTCGGACCAGCCCTTCTTCGTCAGGTGATAGAGCGTGCTGACGCCCACCACGCCGCCGCCGATGACCACTACGCGCGCATGCGATTTCATCCGGGATCCCCTCCGACGGCCGTGCGTCCATGCCAGGAAATCTCCCGCAGGGGCGACAGTCAATCGTCGCAGTTTAACAACGGAGCCGACCACCAACACTCTGTTTGCGACAGGACCTTATGCAAATGCGTCAGCGACTCCTATACTCGTCTGAACCGGTCCGCTACCGGCGGGAGTCCCGCGAGTGAAGTTGTCCGTCGAAACTGACCGCAAGACGCGCTACGCCTTCCTGACGTTGCCGGACTATTCGATGATCGCGCTCGCCAACGCGATCGAACCATTGCGGATGGCCAACCGCGTCTCGGCACAGAACGCCTACGAGTGGCTGGTCGTGACGCTCGACGGGCAACCGGCCACGGCAAGCAATGGCCTGATGATGACGCCGACGACCAAGCTCGCAGACGTGACGAACGTGGACCTGGTTTTCGTCTGCGGCGGGGTCAACGTGCGCGAGGCCGTCTCCCCGGCGCTGGTCACGGCATTGCGACGGCTCGCCGCGAACCGCATGCCGCTCGGCGCGCTCTGCACAGGCGGATATGCCCTGGCCCAGGCCGGCCTGCTCGACGGCTACCACGCCACCATCCACTGGGAGAACCTGTCGGCGCTGCGGGAGCAGTTTCCTCGCGTGCTGCTCTCCGACCACCTCTTCACGATCGATCGCAACCGCTACACGTGTTCGGGTGGAGTTGCCCCGCTCGAACTGATGCTGAACCTGATCGAGGAAAAACTCGGTCCGCAGGTGTCGCAGCGCGTCTCCGAGCAGTTCATCGTCGAGCGCATCCGTGACGCCGACGACCGGCAGTACGTGCCGCTGCGCGCGCAGGTCGGCAACGTGCATCGCAGCGTGATCGCGGTGGCGTCGATGATGGAAGCCAACATCGAGAACCCGCTGCCGCTCGAGCAGATTGCCCGCCAGTCGGGGCTGTCGCGGCGCCAGATCGAGCGCCTGTTCCAGCGGCACGTCAACTGTGTGCCCAAGCGCTATTACCTGGAACTGCGGTTGAAACGCGCGCGCGAACTGCTGGTGCAGACCTCGATGCCCATCATGGCCATCAGCACCGCGTGCGGGTTCAAGTCGCCGCCGCACTTCTCGAAGTGCTACCGCAGCCATTTCGGGCGCCCGCCTACGGCCGAACGCCAGCCTCGGCGCGGTGCGGGCTCAGCGGACGCCCCGCGGCCGCGATAGGGGCGCCGCACGGCCCGCGCATCACTTCGCGGCGAGGAACGGATTGATCACGGCCGCGACGGCCCGCGGATCCTCCCAGTAGGCGTTGTGGCCCAGGCCCTCGAACAGCCTGACCTCGGCCTGGGGCAAGGCTTTGCGCAACGAGCAGCGATCCCGCGCACCGAACAGATTGTCCTTGCCGCCCCAGAGCAGCAGCGTCGGCGCACGAATCCGTGGCAGGTCGGCCTGCAGGTCGCGCAGGTTCAGGCCCTGGTCGAGGATCGCGAGCCAGACGCGGACCGGGATTGCTGCAGCGTCACGTCGCTGCCGGCGCAGGAACTCAGCGTCCACTGGAGCCGTCGACGTGTACCACGCGATCATGAACGGCGATTCCGGGTCGATCGGATCGCGCAGCGCCAGGATCGCGTTGCGGAAATCGAAGACCGCCTCGCCGGCAGGTTCGGACTCGCATGCAGGCAGAGGCCCGCCCGTGGAGGACTGCAACACGAGTCGACGAGTGCGCTCGGGCCAGTTCTCGGCGAAGGCCTGCGCGACGAGGCTGCCGAGCGACGTGCCAACCACGTCGGCGCGCTCGACGTGCAGGGCGTCGAGCAGCAACCGGAGATCGTAGGCGAACGTGGTGCGGTCGTAGCAGCAATCCGGCTTGCTCGACTGGCCATGTCCCCGCAGGTCCGGTATCAGGTAACGGCGCGACGGATCCAGGTGGGGCAGCAACGGCACCCAGCCACGGGCGTTGCTGGTGTAACCGTGGATCAGCAGGACGACCGGCGCGTCGCGCGGCCCGGTGTCGACATACGCGAGCGAGATGCCGTCCGGCAGCGCCACGTGTTGGCGCGAGGCATCGAAATCGTCGAGGTCGATGCCGAGCGGGGGCGCTGCCATGACGGGAGTTGGCCGGGCAACGAGCATGGCGGCCACGACGATCGGGGCCATGGCGAAGAGTCGCAGCGCATGGCTCGTCATTTCAGGGTGACCCTGTCATCACTTGCCCGAACATCGCACACCTCAGGTACGCATCCGCAGACCCTTCGGGTCGAACAGTGCCTCCGCGCTGCGAACTGCTGCCCGGCGCTCGCCCATCAGTTCCACTGCAAACCCGTTCGTCTCCCCCGCCACGGCGTTGTCGACGTAGCCCAGCGCGATCGACTTGCCTACGCTGTGGCCGTAGCCACCCGACGTCACCCAGCCCACGACCTTGTCGCCGTGCCAGATCGGCTCGTCGCCGATCGCATCCGCGTCCTTCGCGTCGACGGCCAGCGTGATCAGCTTGCGCACACCGCCACTCGCCTTTTCTACCACCGCGGCCGCGCGCCCGATGAAGTCGCCCTTGTCGAGATGCACGAAGCGCCCCAGGCCGGCCTCGTACGGGCCGTAGATCGGACGGAACTCGCGCGCCCAGTTGCCGAAGCTCTTCTCCAGCCGCAGCGAATTCAGGGCACGGCCGCCGAAGTTCCTGAGGCCGTGCGCCTTGCCCGCGTCGTGCAGCAGGTCGTAGAGGGCGCGCAGGTATTCCGACGTCACCCACAACTCGTAACCCATCTCGCCCGTGAACGAGACGCGGCCCACCAGCGCCGGCACCATGCCGACGTCCATCTGCGCGAACGACATGAACGGGAATGCAGCCGTCGACAGGTCGTGGTCCACGAGTTTCTGCAGCACTGCGCGCGAATGCGGACCCGCCACCGACAGGCCGAGGTATTCCATCGCGCAGGGTCGCACGCAGACGCCGGTCGGCGGCAGGTGCTGCTCGAACCACCGCATGTAGAAGACTTCGGCCGCATACGTACCGACGACGAAGAAGCGTTCGTCCGCAACGCGGCACATCGTGAAATCGCCGATCAAGCGGCCACGGTCGTTGAGCATGGGCGACAGCGCGATGCGGCCCACGGGCGGCACCTTGCACGCCATGATCTTCGACAGCCACTCTGCGGCCTTGGGTCCCGTGATCTCGAACTTGCCGTAGTTGGAAATCTCGATCAGGCCGCAGGTCTCGCGCACCGCGCGACATTCTGCGGCCACGTGCGGATGGGCATTCGAGCGACGGAAAGTCGCATCTTCCTTCGCCGGCGTTCCCTTCGGCGCAAACCACAGCGGGTGCTCGAGCGTGCAGTAGTCGCCGAAGACGGCGTTCTCAGACTGCAGCTTCTCGTAGATCGGGGTGGTGCGCAGCGGGCGCGCAGCATCCAGTTCCTCGTTTGGAAAACGGATGCGGAAGCGCCGCGAGTAGTTCTCGCGCACCTTGGCGTTGGTGTAGGGGCGATTGGCCCAGTCGCCGTACCGTGCGACGTCCATGGCCCAGATGTCGGCGCCCGGGTCGCCCTCCACCATCCAGTTCGCGAGCGACAGGCCCACGCCGCCGCCCTGGCTGAACCCGGCCATGACGCCGCACGCCACCCAGTAGTTTTTCAGGCCCTTGATCGGACCGACCAGCGGGTTGCCGTCGGGTGCGAACGTAAACGGCCCGTTGACGACTTTCTTGATGCCCGCGCTTTCGAGGCGCGGGAAGTGTTCGAACGCCACCGTGACGCTCGGCGCGATGCGCTCGAGGTCGTTCGGCAGCAGGTCCTGGCCGAAGTCCCACGGCGTCGTCTGCGGCGACCACGGCACGCCCGCGCGCTCGTACGTGCCGAGCAGCATGCCCTGCCGCTCCTGCCGCATGTAGATCTCGGCCTCGAAGTCGATGACGTGCAGCAGTTCCTTCTGGCCCTTCAGTTCGGGCAGGTCCTCGGTGATGAAGTACTGGTGTTCCATCGCGAGGATCGGCAGCTCGAGCCCGACGAAGCGGCCGACTTCACGCGCCCAGAGGCCGCCGGCGTTGACGACGTGCTCCGCATGCACGGTGCCCTTCTCGGTGATGACGTCCCAGGTGCCGTCGGGACGCGGCTTCGTGTCCAGCACCCGGTTCTGGCGCACGATCTCGGCGCCGGCGATCTGTGCGGACTTCGCGTACGCGTGCGTGACGCCGTAGGGATCGACGTGGCCTTCGATCGGGTCGAGGATCGCACCGAGGAAGTGCTTCTCCTCCAGCAGCGGATAGATCTTCTTGGCCTCGGCCGGCGAGATCAGCTGCAGGTCCATGCCGAGGTAGCGGCCGCGCGCCACCGCCATGCGCAGCCAGTCGACGCGCTCGGGCGTGCCGGCGAGCATCAGGCCGCCCGTGATGTGCACGCCGCACGAGACGCCGGAGATCGCCTCGATCTCCTTGTACAGCTCGATGGTGTACTGCTGCAGCTTGGCGACGTTGGGATCGCCGTTGACCGTGTGCATGCCGCCCGCGGCGTGCCAGGTGGAACCCGAAGTGAGTTCCGCCCGTTCGATGAGCAGGACGTCCTTCCAGCCCGCCTTGGTGAGGTGGTACAGCACGCTCGCGCCCACGACGCCGCCACCGATCACCGCCACCTGCACATGGTTCCGCATACCGCTCCGCTCCCGCTGAGGTCTGGGCCGGCGTGATGCCGGCCGTGATGATTGCTATCCGCGCGTGCTGCCGCTCAAGTGATCGGCGGCGCGCCGCCTTCGGCCCGGCGCCGGTCGACGAACGCGTTCAGTTCCTCGGCCAGCGCCGGGTCGCGTTCCGGGGCCACGAAGCGCGCCAGCGTTTCCTGGTACACCGCATTGGCGCGCTCCGTCGCCGTCTTCGCGCCGTCGTTCGACCAGGCCCCGTAGTTGCGCCAGTCCGAAATCAGCGGGGTGTAGAACGCCGTCCGGTAGCGCTCCATGGTGTGGCCGCAGGCGAAGAAATGCCCGCCGTAGCCCACTTCCGCGATGGCCTCGAGCGCCATGTCCGACGCCTCGGCGCCAACCGGCTGGAACAGCTCGCCGAACATCTGCAGCATCTCGACGTCCATGATGAATTTCTCGTAGGACGTCGAGAGTCCGCCCTCAACCCAGCCGGCCGCGTGCAGCATGAAGTTGGCGCCGCCCATGAGCGCGCCCCACAGGCTCATCTGGGCCTCGTAGGCAGCCTGCGCGTCGGGCGTGTTCGAGGCCGTCGCGTTCGACGAGCGCCACGGCACCTTGATGTAGCGCGCCAGCTGACCCGCGCCAAACGCGGCCTTGGCATACTCCGGCGTGCCGAACGCCGGCGAACCCGACTTCATGTCGACGTTGGACGTGAAACTGCCGTACAGGATCGGCGTCCCCGGCCGCACGCTCTGCGCGAGCGTGATGCCCGCAAGTGCCTCGGCGTGCGCCAGCGTCAACGCACCGGTGATCGTCACCGGTGCCATCGCACCCGCCAGCGTGAATGGCGTGATGATCAGCACCTGCCCGGCCTCGGCCATGTCGACGATGCCCTCGGCCATCGGGATGTCGAGCTGCAGCGGTGAATTGGTGTTGATCACCGTCCACGTGTACGGCCGCTGCTTGAACTCCTCCGGGCTGACGCGATGCGCGATGCGGATCATCTCGAGGCAGTCGGCGATCTGGCGCGAGCCGCGCGCATAGAGGAACGGTACCTTGTCCGACAGCAGCAGCTGTGCGCGCGTGGTTTCGTAGTGCCGGTCCTGCACCGGGCTGTCCTGCGGCTCGACCGCGCCGCCCAGCGAATGGATGACGTCGAAGCTCTGGCAGAGCTTGATCAGGTTGCAGTAATCCTCCAGCGTGCCGGCGCGGCGACCGTTGTGGATGTCCATGATGTTGGGCGGACCCGACGTCGGCGCGAAGCACACGTGCCGGCCGCCAATGGGCACGTTGAACTCGGGATTCAGGGTGTGGAACGTGAACTCGCTCGGCGTCGTGGCCAGCGCCTTGGCGACGAGACCCCGGTCGATGCGCACGACCTGCGTCGCCTCGTCGACTTTCGCGCCCGCCTGCGCGTAGCGTTGCCGCCCGATGGCCGAAAGCACCTTCATGCCCTGGTTTTCCAGCAACGTGAGTGCCGCCACGTGGATCGCCGCGACCTGGTCGTCCGAGTAAATGCGCGGATGGTCGAACGGATTGACCAGGTGCCGGTACGCGCGCGACCGCTCGGGTGCCGGTGCGGCCGACACAGCCGCAGCAGGACGACGGCGACCCGTGCCGCGACGAGCACCGCTCGATTCGATTTCGCTCATTCCTGCTGGACTCCAGTGGCGTTTCCGGCCTTGCGGTCCGCGGTCGCGACTGGCGGCCGGGCATCGGAGCCGAACTGCTCGATCAGCCATGAACGGAACAGCGCCGTGGCCGTGTCGCTCAGCGCTTCGGGATCGGTGACGAGGTAATAGCCGAAGCCATCGTTGAACGTGACGTCGTACGGTTGCACCAGCCGGCCCGCGGTCAGGTGATCACGGAACAGGTCGAGGTCCACGAGCGCGATGCCGGAGCCGCTCAGGACGTACTGGACCGTCAGGATCTCGGTGTCGAACACCAGTCCACGTTCGACGTCGAGGCCCGTCAGTCCCGCGGAGCGGACGAACTGCGACCAGAAATGGCGGCGCGGCAGGCCTTCAACGCGCATGTGCACGAGCTCGTTGTCGCGAATGAACGCTTCGATGTCCTTGCCAGCGTGACGCGCCGCGAGATCGGGGTGGCAGACGATACCGAGGCGCACCTGCCAGAGCAGATCGCTGACGCGATCTGTCACTGACGGCCGCGAGTACAGCACGGCGATGTCCACGTCGGCTGCGGGCGGGCCGATGCCGTAGGGGCTGACGAGGTCGATCTCTACCTCCGGGTGGTCCGAGCGGAAGTCCTGCAGCAACGGCACCATCATGTGCGCTGCAAAACTCGGCGGCATCTGCACGCGCAGCGTGCGCAACCGCGGCGCGCGCGCATCGCGGATCTCGTCGATCGCGTGCTCGAGACGGTCGAACGAACGGGACACCACGGGCAGCAGGTGCTCGCCCGCCGCCGTGAGCACCAGCGAGTGAGGTCGGCGCTCGAACAGCTTCACGCCGATCAGGTTCTCGAGCGAGATGACGTGGCGGGAAAGCGCACTCTGCGCGATGCTCAAGGCGCTCGCGGCGCTGGTGAAACTGCCGTACCGTGCCACGCCCTCGAACGCGCGCAGCGCGTTCAGCGGCAGCCAGCGACGGTCGATGCGTACCTTGTCGATCATGCAGTTCCCCCAATCCGCCGTCGAGGCCCGGGTTTCCGCTTTCCCGGCACCCATGGCTCAGCATGTCCCACTGGCCGGCAAGCGTGGCGCATTCGCGACACCCCCGGCAATGCTTTTTTTGGGTTCCGGTTAATGCTTTTTTCAGATGATCTAGTTGTAGACGAAGGCGGCTACGACTTGATATGGTCCGGACGAACTCGCACTTCACGCGGAGAAGGATGTGCGAGGAGCATCAAAGGGCGACGACCCGGGCTGCAGCGGGCGTTGCGTCGAAAACACGAAGCCTGGGGGATTTATCAGCATGAATTATCGACTCGCGTCTGCGGTGGCCGCCGTCCTCGCCGCCAGCCCGACCCAAGTTGTCTGGGCCCAAGCCGCCTCCGGCGCCCTCGAAGAGGTGGTCGTCACCGCGCAGCGCCGCGCGGAAAGCCTGCAGGACGTGCCGCTTGCGATCACGGCGCTTACCGGCGATACGCTTAACCAGCTGAACGTTTCGACGATCGAGGAGTTCGTCAGGTTTCTGCCCAGCGTTACGACAGCAACCATTGGACCGGGCCAGAGCAACATCTATATGCGCGGTCTGAGCACCGGCTCGCTCGGTACTCAAGGGTCAGGTACCAACGGCCCCTGGCCGAACGTGGCCGTGTACCTCGACGAGCAGTCGACCCAGGTTCCGGGCCGCAACCTCGACGTCTACGCGGCCGACTTCGAGCGCATCGAGGTGCTGACCGGCCCGCAGGGCACGCTGTTCGGCGCCGGCGCCCAGGCCGGCGTGCTGCGCTACATCACTAACAAGCCCCAACTCAACGAGTTGTCTGCCAACGTCAAGGCCGGTTACGCCAACACGTCGGACGGCGACGACAGCTACAACGTCGAGGGCGTGGTCAACATCCCGCTGATCGACGACACGCTGGCGATGCGCGTCGTGGGTTACCAGGACCACCGCGGCGGCTACATCGACAACGTTGCCAGTACCTTCACTCGACGTGGCACGGACCTGGGATTCGCCGTGGTCACCGGTGGAGTCGTGCCGACCGATTCCGCACCACTCAACAACTTTGGAATTGCTGACGAAAACATCAACGAGGTCGATTACAGCGGCGCCCGCGTCAGCCTCAAGTGGCAGATCATCGATGACTGGGATGCTTTGCTGGCGGTCGCCTACCAGCGAATCGACGGCGAAGGCGTCTTTTACCAGCACCCAGACGGGTCTGAGGCCGGTTGCACCGTCGACGAGAACAATGTGCTCGTGCAGGGCTGCCCAGGGTCGACTCAACGGCTGAAACCGCTGGAGGTGACCATCTTCAACGAAGGCTACACGAGTGACGAGTTCATCAACACCGCGCTGACGGTCAACGGCAAGGTCGGCACGCTCGATCTTGTCTACGCCGGCGCCTACCTGACGCGAGACGCGGAGACGGTCTCTGACTACACCAACTACGCACGTGGCCGTTACGGCATCTACTATCAGTGCACCGGCTACTATGCTGCCTCGCTCGACAAGTGCTACACGCCTTCCAGCGTCTGGAATGACAAGTCTGAAAGCACCAACCAGAGCCATGAACTCCGCCTGAGCAGCCCGACGGACTGGCGCATGCGCTTCGTGACGGGCCTGTTCTACGAAGAGCGCGAGGTCCAGGCCAATACGGACTGGCTCTACAAGTCCGTTCCGGAGTGTCCGGTAGGCGTCGCGTCCACGACCGACTGCTTCCGTTACCTCGATCCACTGGTCCAGCCGAAGTTTGAAACGGCAACCCTGAACGACCCCAGCCGCCGCTCGCCGACCACGGGCTTCTTCAATGATTTCACGCGCGAGTACACCCAGATCGCAGCGTTCGCCTCGGTCGACTTCGACATCCTCGAAAACCTGACCCTGACGCTAGGCACTCGCTACTACGACATCGAGAATTCGATCGTCGGCGCGAACGTGGGTAGCTTTGGCTGCAAGGCCTACGGCGGCGGGGTATCGACTCCCTGCCTTACTTCGAACGGCACCAACGTTGACGAGCAGGATGTCAACGACATCCAGACCGACGGGTTCAAGAGTCGCGCCAACCTGACCTGGCGGATTACCGGCGATGCGTTGGTGTACGCCACATGGTCCGAAGGCTACCGCCCGGGTGGCTTCAACCGCGGCTCGTCCTGCAACGTCACGGACCCAGTCACTCTTCGCCCGCAGTATTGCCGCCCCACCTCGTACGAGGAAGATGACCTGACCAACATCGAGGTCGGCTGGAAGACGACATTCTGGGGCGGGCGGGCGCAGTTCAATGCTGCAATCTACCAGGTGACGTGGGAAAACGCGCAGACAGGGTTGTTTGCGCCGCAACTTGGCTTCGGGAACCTGCAGTTCTTCACGAACGGCCCGGATTACGAGGTCAACGGCATCGAATTCGATGTCGTCGTTGCGCCGCTCGACGGCCTTACAATCACCGCAGCCGGTTCGTACAACAAGGGCGAGCTGACCAACTCGCCGCAATTCTTCAACAACGTTCCGAATAGTGCGGACTTCGGTCAACCGATCACGGAGTCGTGCGTCGCCAGAGCCGCAGGTGTTTGTACTCAGATCGTAAGCGTGGAGAACGTTTTCGGCGAGGAGGGCCAGGAAATGGCCAACTCGCCGGAACTACAGTTCAACGTTCGGGCGCGCTACGAGTGGGCCTGGGGCGACTACAATCCGTACGTTGGAGCTGCCGTGCAGTACCAGGATGAGTCGTTTTCATCGGCCAATGCGGTCAATCGGTACTTGATGCCCTCCTGGACCACGATGGACGCGTCGCTCGGCGTCGGCAGGAATGCGTGGACCGCCGAGTTCTACGTCATCAACCTGACCGACGAGGATGCGAGCGTGTACACGACGGCGTCGCAGTTCATTGTCGCCGAGGTTCCGATCCGTCCGCGGACCATGGGCTTGCGCTTCGGCTACAGTTTCGGCGGCAACTGATCGTCACTTGCCTCGATGCGGGCCGGTGGGGCAACCCGCCGGCCCGTTTTGTTTTGCTGGGACGATCGGTCATCATTGCGGAATGCAACCTGCCACCACGACACCCAGTCCACTGCCCGTGACCGACCTCGATCAGGAATTGCGCGAACTGCAGCAAATGATCGAACAGCGTCGATTCGACGACGCGCTCGCCGCTTCCGATCGGCTGCTCGCGCACTCGCCGGGACATCGCGACCTGCTCTACATGCGCGCAGTGGCGCTGCGCCACCTGGGCCGTGTGCCTGAGGCGCTGGCGACGCTGGATACCCTCGAAGACATGCATCCGACCTACCCGAGGCTGTTCCAGGAGCGCGGGCATTGCCACGTATTCCTGAGACAGGCGCCGCAAGCGATCCAGGCGTTCACGCAGGCCGTCGAATTGAACCCGGCCCTGCCGGCCAGCTGGCGAATGCTTGCATCGCTGTACGCGCTGACGGGGCACCGATCCGAGGCAGAGAACGCCGGCCAGCATGTTGCCAAGCTCGCCACCCTGGCCACGGAGGTCGTCACGGCCCGCAGCATGCTGGCGGACGGCAACCTGACCGAGGCGGAGGCCCTGATCCGGCCATACGTAAAGCGTGCGCCCGAAGACATCGAAGGTTTGCGCGTCCTTGCACTGGTTGCGCAACGCAACGAATTCTCCAAGGACGCGGCGATAATCCTCGAAGAAGTGCTGGCGAAGGATCCAGGCTATCACGCGGCACGCCAGGACCTGGTTGCTGCGCTGCTGGCAACCCACCAGCACGTCCGGGCACGGGAAGAGCTGGCAATTCTGATGCGGGCCCAACCTGACCACATCGCCCATCGTCGCACGCTGGCCGGCATCCTGGTCAGCCAGGGATCCACGGCCGAGGCCATCGACCTGTACCGCGAACTCCTGAACGAGCATCCGGACGACGCCGACCTGCATATGTACTTCGGGCACGCATTGAAGACCCAGGGCATTCGCGCCGAGGCCGAGCATCAATACAAGGAGGCTGCGCGACATCGCCCCAGTTTCGGCGACGCTTACTGGAGCCTCGCGAATCTCAAGACCTACCGGTTCACGGAATCGGAGATCGCGATTATGCGCGAGCAGGTCGAGGCGCCCCGCATTCCCCTGGCAGACCGGTATCACCTGTGTTTCGCGCTGGGCAAGGCCTACGAAGACCTGGGCAGCTACGAGGAGTCCTTCCACTATTACGCGCGGGGCAATGCCTTCAAGAAGGCGGAGTCCACTTACCGGCCGGAAGTGCTGGAGCGAACGGCGCAGAAGCAGACCGAGGTCTGCACACGTGAGTTCTTCGCGCAGCGCGAAGGGTACGGTTTCAACGACCCCGCGCCGATATTCATCGTGGGCCTGCCCCGCGCCGGCTCGACGCTGCTGGAGCAGATCTTGGCCTCCCACTCGCTGGTCGAGGGCACGATGGAACTCGCGGATATCCCGCGCCTGGTCAGCTCGCTTGTACTCCATCCGAGCGGTGCGCGTTACCCAGGCGCGCTGGCGCTATTGTCGGCCGACGAATACCGCGGTTTCGGCGAGGCCTACATCCGCGACACGCGTATCTACCGTGCGGGCAACAAGCCGTACTTCATCGACAAGTTGCCGAACAACTTCCGGCACCTGGGCCTGATCCAGCTGATGCTGCCGAATGCGAAGATCATCGACGCACGCCGCGAACCGATGGCCTGCTGCTTCAGTAACTTCAAGCAGCTGTACGCTTCGGGCCAGCAGTTCACGTACAGCCTGGAGGACATCGGCCGCTATTATTCGCTGTATGTCCGACTGATGGATCATTGGAACGCAGTGCTGCCGGGTCGCATCCTGCATGTCCAGCACGAGGACGTCATCGACGACCTGGAAGGCAGCGTGCGGCGGATCCTGGACTTCTGCGGCCTGGAGTTCGAAGCTGGCTGCGTCGAGTTCCACAAGACCGAGCGCCGCGTGCACACGGCCAGCTCCGAGCAGGTCCGCCGCCCCATCAATCGCGAGGGCGTCGAGCAGTGGAAGAACTTCGAGCCGTGGCTTGGCCCGCTGCGCGAGGCGCTCGGCCCGCTGGTCAAGTCCTGACCTCTGCGCCCGCTGCCAGCGCGGGCGCAGGTGCAAGCCAGTGCGTCAGACGGGCTTGACGCCGGTCGCCCGCTCCTCGTCCTGGATGATGCGCTTGGCGGAGCGGAAATAGTGCCAGGTCGCCCAGAACCCCGCCGGCACCAGGCAGAGCATGGCAAGCCGTAGCGACTCGCCGTTCGCGACGTGGTTCGGCGCGAACGCATCGCTCAGGAAACCCACCAGCTGCGGCGCAACGATCAGGTTGCCCACATTCGCCACGAACAGCGTGGCGGCGCAGAACTGCGCCCGCATGCGCGGCTCGCAAAGGTTGTTGAGCAGGCCGAAGCACGGCCCGATGTAGAAGTAGATCGCCGGGATGAAGATCCAGAACAGCGCCCTGGCCAGCTCGAGCGAATGCGTCCAGTAGATGACGCCCGAGACGATCGTTGCGATACCGACCCCCCAGCCCATCATGCGCACGATCCGGCGCGGGTCCTTCATCGTGGGCTGCGCCAGCCACCAGCTCGTGGCAAGCGTGGCCAGGCCGCCGCCAATCAGGTGCACGGGCCCGAGGATGGAGCCCGCCTCACCCGGCGTCAGCCCGAAATTGCGGATCAGGTAGGTCGGCGTCCACCACATCAGGCCCCAGCCCCACAACGCGGTGAGCGCGCTCGCCGCCATGACGTGCACGGCGGATCGCTGGGTCCACAGGAAACGCATGCTCTCGCCGAAGGACGCACCCTTGTGGTCGCCACCCTTCTTGTCGAGCTGGCCGCGGCGCGGCTCGCGCACGGTAAGGAAGATCAGGATGCCCAACAGCACGCCCGGGACGCCGAGCACCAGGAACACCGTGCGCCAGTTGTAATGGTCGTTGACGATGCCGGCTATGTCCGCACCGATCCAGGCGCCGATCGGCGCGCCGAGCGCGAACACGGTCATCGCCATCGGGCGCTTGGCGGCCGGGAAATAGTCGGAAATGATCGAGTTGGCGCCGGGCGTGCCGCCCGCCTCGCCGATGCCCACGCCGATGCGCGACAGGAGCAGCTGCAGGTAGTTCTTCGACAGTCCGCTGAAGGCCGTCATGACCGACCAGGCGATCAGGCAGACCGCAATGATGTTGCGTCGGTTGCTACGGTCGATGAGCCAGGAGATGGGGAATCCGAGGACGACGTAGAACAGCGCCAGCGACACACCGGTGAGGAAGGCGATGCCGGAATCGGTCAGCTGCAGCTCGAGGCGGATCGGCTCGAGCACCGTGGAAATCACGTAGCGATCGGCGATGCTGAGCGTATAGACCAGCACCATCATGATCAGCACGTACCAGCGCTGCATCACGGTGCCGACGCCGCCGTCTGCGGCTTCAACCTGCACTTTGGCAGTCATTCGGTCTCCCCCAACGTCTGTTCTTTTACTAATGGCGCGTCATCGCGATGGGCGAACCATGCCCGCCGGTCGCATGCGTTGAAATCTCTTGTACTGAAAATCGCTGGCGGATACCAGCTATTCATCGACCGGGCGCGGGTGCTCCCCGGGCCGGCATCTCAATGTCGCTCAAGTAATCCTTTCGGATCCGCCTATTTTTTTTGCTTGTTCCGCTCGGCACGGCCCCGCTAGCCTCAGGGGGCGGAAGGCGTCCTGCGTCGTGCGGGACCGGCCCCAAACGCTGGGAGAATGGCGCGTGACGAACCCTCGCATCGGCTTTATCGGACTCGGCAACGTCGGCGCCTCGCTGGCGGGAAACCTGCTGCGCCACGGCGTGGATCTCACGGTGCGCGACTTGAACGAAGACGCCGTCGCCGCCTTCGTCGCCCAGGGCGCCAAGCGCGGCGCATCGCCGAAGGCGATGATGGAAGCCTGCGACATCGTGATCACCTGCCTCCCCTCGCCGGCCATTTCCGCCGCAGTCGTCGAAGGCAAGGACGGGCTGCTCGACGGCATGAGTCCGGGCAAGCTCTGGCTCGAGATGAGCACGACCGACTCCGACGAGATCAAGCGCCTCGCACCCAAGGTCGAAGCCAGGGGCGGCACCGCCATGGATTGCCCGGTCTCCGGGGGCTGCCATCGTGCCGCAACCGGCAACATCTCCATTTTCGCGGGCGGCTCCCGCGCGGCCTTCGAGCGTGCCCTGCCCACGCTGTCGATCCTCGGCCACCAGATCCTGCACACGGGCGAGATCGGCTCGGCCTCGATGCTCAAGGTCATGACCAACTTCCTCTGCACGGTGCACCTGGTGGCCCTCGCCGAGGCGCTCACGACCTGCAAGGCGATGGGCATGGACATGAACACTACCTACGAGGCCATCCGCATCTCGTCGGGCAATTCGTTCGTGCACGAGACTGAGTCGCAGGTGATCCTGAACGGCAGCCGCGACATCGGCTTCACCATGGACCTGGTGATCAAGGATGTCGGGCTCTTCGACCAGCTCGCGATCGACCACAAGGTCCCGCTCGAGCTGTCGCCGCTGATATTGAAGATATTCAAGGACGCGGCTGCGAAGTACGGCCCGCGCGAGAATTCGCCGAACATCATCCGGCGCTACGAAGAACCCTGCGGCCTGAAGGTGCTGGGCACCGGCTTCCCGGCCACGATGGTGGACGACAACCCGAAGGAACCGGGCTTCGAAGTCGTCCCCAGGGGCCGCTGACTTACCGGAAAATCACCGTCCGGTTGCCGTTCAGGAACACGCGGTGCTCCGTCGCGAGGCGGACGGCACGCGACAGCGCCCGACGCTCCGAATCGCGCCCTGCCGCCACCAGCATGTCGGGCGTGAACGCATGGTCGACGTGCTCGACGATCTGCTCGATGATCGGGCCTTCATCGAGGTCTGCCGTGACGAAATGCGCCGTCGCGCCGATCACCTTCACGCCGCGGTCATACGCCTGGTGGTAGGGCTTGGCGCCCTTGAAGCCGGGCAGGAACGAGTGATGGATGTTGATCGCCCGGCCGCGCAGCTTGCCGCACAGGTCGTCCGAGAGGATCTGCATGTAGCGGGCGAGCACGACGAGGTCGGTCTTCGTCGAATCGATCAGCTCGATCAGCTTCTGTTCCTGTTGCGACTTGGTCTGCGCGGTGACCGGCAGGTGGAAGAACGGGATGCGGTTCTGGGCCGCGACCGGCTGCAGCGTGACGTGGTTGGAAACGATGGCCGTGATGTCCATCGCCAGCTCGCCGATGCGGTGGCGGTACAGCAGGTCCTCAAGGCAATGGTCGTAGTTCGACACCATGATCAGGACGCGCGCCCGGTCGCGCGAGTCGTGGATGTTCCACTCCATCTGCTCGGCGTCCGCCACTTCCTGGAACTGCCGGCGCAGCGCATCGAGGTCGACCTTGTCGCCCTGCACCGCGCAGAACGTGACGCGCACGAAGAAACGCTGCGAAATCGTGTCGTCGAACTGCTGCATCTCGACGATGTAGAAGCGTCGCGTGGCGAGGAACGTGGTCACCCGGGCCGTGGTGCCCATGCGGCTCGCGCAGGTGGCCGTCAGCACGTACGGGTGCTCGGTGTCGAAGCTCATGCAGTACTCCGCAAATCGGTGTCGGGGTCGTGCGGGTGCCCCGGGGGGGCGAAGATTGTCAGAATGCGACGACCGTGCGCAAGCGCGATCCGCTGCGATCACGAGGGCCTGGCAGGCCCTCGCTCGGCCTCCGGTAGAAAGCATGGACCTAGCGAATAAATAGATTAAACGGTACATCGGCGCGCGGCCTGCCCGGAGCGATCCCTGCGCCCTTTACAGTGCGCCGCAAATGTCGCATCGTGACAAGCCTATGTCGCCGCAGCGTCACAGCGCGTGGCGCTTGATGCCTACAATCGGCGCAGTCCCGGGGAGACACCTGATGTCGGACGACCAGAGCGAAGCATTCGAACTCAGCAGCCTGAACGATGAGGAACTCGTCGAGCAGGTGCACGACGATCTCTACAACGGGCTCCGGGACGAGGTCGTCGAAGCGACCAACCTCTTCCTGCAGCGCGGCTGGGGACCCGACCGCGTCCTGAACGACGCGCTCGTCGAAGGCATGCGCATCGTCGGCATCGACTTCCGCGACGGCATCCTGTTCGTGCCGGAAGTGCTGCTTGCCGCCAACGCGATGAAGGCCGGCATGGAGATCCTGCGGCCCCTGCTTGCCGAGACCGGCGCGGAGCCGATCGGCAAGGTCGTCATCGGCACCGTCAAGGGCGACATCCACGACATCGGCAAGAACCTGGTCTCGATGATGCTCGAGGGCGCCGGTTTCGAAGTCATCAACATCGGCATCAACAACCCGGTCGAGAATTACCTGGCTGCGCTCGAAGAGCACCAGCCGGACATCCTCGGCATGTCGGCGCTGCTCACGACGACGATGCCGTACATGAAGGTCGTCATCGACACGCTCAAGCAGAAGGGCCTGCGCGACAAGTACATCGTCCTGGTCGGCGGCGCCCCGCTCAACGAAGAGTTCGCGAAGGCCGTCGGCGCCGACGCGTATTGCCGCGACGCCGCGGTCGCCGTGGAAACCGCCAAGACGCTGATTGCCGCCAGGCGCTCGGCGATTGCCGCCGCGGCGCACTGACGGTGCGATGGACGGTACAGCTCCCGTCCTCGTCATCGCCTGCGGCGCCCTCGCCCGCGAAATCGTCGCGCTGAAAAAACTGAACGGCTGGGCTGCGCTCGAGGTCCAGTGCCTGCCGCCCGAACTCCACAACCGTCCTGAGCGCATCGCGCCGGCGGTGCGTGAAGCCATCGTCGAGGCGCGGGCGAAATACCAGCGGCTGTTCGTGGCGTACGCCGACTGCGGGACGGCCGGCCGTCTCGACGAAGTGCTGCAGGCCGAAGGCGTCGAGCGACTTCCCGGAGCGCACTGCTACGAATTTTTTGCGACCTCTGCCGCGTTTGCCGCCCTGGGCGACGCGGAACCCGGCACGTTCTACCTGACGGATTTCCTCGTGCGCCATTTCGACCGGCTCGTCATCGAAGGTCTCGGCATCGACCGGCATCCCGAGCTGGCGAGCGAGTACTTCCGCAACTACCGCAAGCTCACCTACCTGGTGCAGGCGCCGGACGCCGGCCTCGCCGCAAAGTGCCCGCGCGGCAGCGCAACGCCTGGGCCTGGCGTACGAAGAGCATTTCACGGGGTACGGCGACCTGGCCACCAGCCTCGCAACGGTCGCGGCAGCCCGCGAACACCCTGTTTCCTGGGAGAAGACGGCATGGCGTCGTTGATCGTGATTTCGTGGCGTGACGTGCCGGCGCAGGTCGTGGTCAAGCGCGGCCGCGAAGTCGCCAAGGTCCAGCTGTCCCACCGGTTCCAGGAGGCCGTCGACCGGGCCGCGATGCGCGCGGGCCGCGGCAGTTCCGACGCCTACCTCGAAGACTGGCGTCGTGCCGCTCCCCAGCCCTGTGGCGACGAACTGCAAGCCGAGGCGCAAGCTGCTGCCGACGCGATCGAAGCGCGCTATACCGACGAAGACCTCGAGCGGCTCATCCGCGCGAAGGGCATCGACGTCAACCTCGCCGATCCGTTCAAGCCCGCCGCCGACGCCGGAAAGGCCTGATGTACGCCGTCCGTCTCTGGTCAGTCCGCCACTCGCGCGGCCTCGCCGGCTTCTACAAGTGGTTCGAAGGCGCCCTGTGCAACCTGCACCCGCTGTTCAAGCGCCTCGGCTATGAGCGCCTGGAGCGCCCCGTGGCCGCCGTCGAGCGCAGCGTGAAGGGCCTGCTGTTCGACTGCCGCATGTGTGGCCGCTGCGTGCTGAGTTCGACGGGCATGTCCTGCCCGATGAATTGCCCGAAGCAGCTGCGCAACGGACCCTGCGGCGGCGTGCGGGCGAACGGCAACTGCGAAGTGAAGCCCGAGATGCGCTGCGTCTGGGTCGAAGCCTGGCGCGGCGCGGAGCGCATGCCCGGCGGCCTCGATGCGATCCAGCAGCTGCAGCCGCCCGTGGATCGCCGGCTCGAAGGCTCGTCCGCGTGGCTACGCGTCGTGCGCGAGAAGAACGAGGCCGCGAAATGAGATTCGAGGACGAGCCGGTCCCGGGCTATCCCCTGCCGATCCTGCCGGGACACACGTCGCCCGGGCGTCTGGAGCGCGTGCTGCGGGCCGGCGCATTCGCGGTCACTGCCGAACTCGCGCCGCCCGATTCGGCGGATCCCGAAGAGGTCTATCGTCGTGCGCGCGTCTTCGACGGTTACGTCGACGCGATCAACGCCACCGACGGCAGCGGCGCCAATTGCCACATGTCGAGCCTTGCGGTCTGCGCCCTGCTGACCAAGGTCGGCTACGCGCCGGTGATGCAGATTTCCTGCCGCGACAAGAACCGGATCGCGATCCAGGGCGACATCCTCGGCGGTGCCGCCATGGGCGTCTGCAACGTTCTCTGCCTGACCGGCGACGGCGTGCAGGCGGGCGACCATCCGCAGGCCAAGCCGGTGTTCGACCTGGACTCCACGTCTCTGCTCGGCATCGCGCGCGGATTGCGCGACGATCATCGTTTCGAGAGCGGCCGCAAGATCAGCTATGCGCCGCGCGTGCTGCTCGGCGCCGCCGAGAACCCGAACGTCTCCCCCGTCGAACACCGCGCGGTGCGCCTTGCAAAAAAGATCGCGGCCGGCGCGCAGTTCGTCCAGACCCAGTATTGCTACGACATTCCCTTGCTGCGTCGCTTCATGACTGCAGTCGAGGACGCCGGCCTGCTCGACAAGGTGTTCATCCTGATCGGAGTTGGCCCGCTGCGCACGGCCAAAGCCGGCGAATGGATGCGCACGCACGTGCCCGGCATTCACATTCCAGATTCCGTCATCGAGCGCATGAAAGGCGCCAGCGACCAGACCCGCGAAGGGCTCAACCTCTGCGTCGACCTCATCCAGGAGATCCGCACGATCAAGGGCGTGAGTGGCGCGCATGTCATGGCGTACCGCCAGGAAGAGTCCGTGGCGGAAGTCATCCAGCGATCGGGAGTTCTCGCGGGGCGCGTGCCCTGGTACCCGGGCAGAGATCAGCAGACTGAAGCAGACAGGAAATCATCATGACCGACACCGTCATCAGCTCGGCGACCCGCGAAGTCATCATCGGCTTCAACCGGCCCTTCGTCATCATCGGCGAGCGCATCAACCCGACCGGGCGCAAGCTGCTCGCCGCCGAGATGGCCGCCGGCGACTTCAGCCGCGTCGAAGCCGACGCACTCGCGCAGGTCGCGGCCGGCGCGCACATGCTCGACGTCAACGCGGGCATTCCCCTGGCCGACGAGCCGGCGATTCTGGCCAGGGCCGTGCAGCTGGTGCAGTCGATCACCGACGTGCCGCTCTCGATCGACTCGTCGATCGTGGCCGCGCTGGCCGCCGGGCTCGAGGTCTACAAGGGCAAGGCGCTCGTGAACTCCGTCACCGGCGAGGAAGACCGGCTCGAGACGGTGCTGCCGCTGGTCAAGAAGTACGGCGCGGCCGTGGTCGCGATCTCGAACGACGAGACCGGCATCTCCGAGGACCCGGACGTGCGCTTCGAAGTCGCGAAGAAGATCGTGCACCGCGCCATGGATCACGGCATTCCCGCGTCCGACGTCGTCGTCGACCCGCTGGTGATGCCGATCGGCGCGATCAACCACGCCGGCGTGCAGGTGATGCGCCTGGTCAAGCGCCTGCGCGAGGAACTCAAGGTCAACACGACCTGCGGCGCGTCGAACATCAGCTTCGGCCTGCCCGCCCGCGACGGCATCAACAGCGGCTTCCTGACCATGGCCATCGCCTCGGGCATGACCTCGGCGATCACGAATCCGCTGCACGGCGACATCGTCAAGGCCTGCATGGCCGCGGACGTCATGATGGGCCACGATCCCGACTGCGCCCGCTGGATCCGCCGCTTTCGCGAAGTGCCTCCGCCTGGCACGGGAGCTCCCGGCGAGCAGCGCGGCCGCCGCGAAGGCGGGGCTCGCCGCCGCGCCGCCGGCGGCACCCCGGGTGCAGCCTGAGGCAACGACGACGTGACACGGACAGATCCACTCGTTGTCTTCACGCCCTCGGGTAAGCGCGGACGCTTTCCCGTCGGCACGCCGCTGCTGACCGCGGCGCGGCAACTGGGCGTGGACATCGATTCCGTCTGTGGCGGCCGCGCGATCTGCGGGCGTTGCCAGGTGCTGGTCGCCGAAGGCGAATTCGCCAAGCACGGCGTGCGCTCGAGCGCGGCCTCGCTGTCGCCGGTCTCGGAGACCGAGCAGCGTTACGGCACGCGCAAGGTGCTGGCCGAGGGCCGGCGGCTCTCGTGCCAGGCGAGGGTCGAGGCCGACGTCGTCGTCGACGTGCCGTCGAACAGCCAGGTGCATCGGCAGGTGGTGCGCAAGGAGGCCGAGGCGCGCGACATCGAGCTGTACCCGCTCGTGAAGCTGCACTACGTCGAAGTCGCCGAACCGGACATGCACGATCCCACCGGGGACCTGCAGCGGCTGGAGATGGCGCTCGAGCGCGAGTGGCAGCTCAAGAACCTCGGCTGCGACCTCTCCGTGCTGCAGCAGCTGCAACCGGCGCTGCGCGCCGGGCAATGGCAGGTCACGGTCGCGGTCCACGACACGTCGCGGATCATCGCGGTCTGGCCGGGCTTTCACGAGACGGCGTTCGGCCTCGCCGTCGACGTGGGCTCGACCACGATCGCGGCACACCTCTGCGATCTCGTCAGCGGCGAGGTCGTGGCTTCCGCGGGGCGCATGAACCCGCAGATCCGCTTCGGCGAGGACCTCATGAGCCGCGTTTCGTACTCGATGATGAACCCCGGCGGAGCCGCGCAGATGACGGCGGCCGTGCGCGAAGCGCTGAGCGAACTCGCGGCCGAGGTCGCGGAGTCGGTGGGCGTCGAGAAGGAATCCATCCTCGAGGTGACGCTGGTCGGCAACCCGATCATGCATCACCTCGTGCTCGGCATCGATCCGGTGGAACTCGGCGGCGCGCCCTTCGCACTCGCAATCGACCGCGCGGTGACCGTTACGGCAGCGGAACTCGGCGTCGCCCTGCATCCCAACGCGCGCGTCTACGCCCTGCCCTGCATTGCGGGTCACGTCGGCGCGGACACGGCCGGCGTCATTCTCGCCGAGCGGCCCGACCTGACCGAGGACATGACGCTGCTGGTGGACGTGGGCACCAATGCCGAGATCGTGCTCGGCAACAGCAAGCGCCTCGTCGCCTGCTCGAGCCCCACCGGACCAGCGTTCGAAGGCGCTCAGATCAGCTGCGGCCAGCGTGCGGCGCCCGGCGCCATCGAGCGCGTGCGCATCGATCGCGCAACGCTCGAGCCGCGCTTCAAGGTCATCGGTTCGGACCTCTGGTCCGACGATCCGGCATTTGCCGAGGCCGTGAAGAACACGGGCGTCACCGGCGTCTGCGGGTCCGGCATCATCGAAGTGGTCGCCGAGATGTACCTGGCGGGCATCATCACCCAGGACGGTGTGATCGATGGCGCGCTGGCTGCCCGCTCGCCGCGGGTGGTTCCCAGCGGCCGCACCTACTCCTACGTGCTGCACGAAGGCGCACAGACGCTCTGCATCGCGCAGAACGACGTGCGCGCGATCCAGCTCGCCAAGGCGGCGCTGATGGCCGGCATCCGCCTGCTGATGGAACGCCTCGGCGTCGAGAAGCTCGACCGCATCCGGCTGGCCGGCGCGTTCGGTGCACACATCGACGTCATGTACGCGACGGTGCTCGGCATGATTCCGGACTGCGACCTGAGCAAGGTCACCTCCGCCGGCAACGCCGCGGGCACGGGTGCGCGCATTGCACTGCTGGACTCACGGTCGCGAAAGACGATCGAGTCGCTGGTCGGCCGCGTCGAGAAGATCGAAACTGCGATCGAGCCGCGCTTCCAGGAGCACTTCGTCGAGGCGATGGCGATTCCGCACAAGACGGCGGACTACCCCAACCTGCGCAAAGTCGTCGAACTGCCGCCGCTCAAGACGGCGGCGCAACCTGCCGGCGAGACGCGGGGCAGCCGGAGTCGACGGCCGGCGCGGCCAGCCTGAGGCGCGGGTCCTCACCTCTCCCAGTCCGCTGGGCGAGTCCGCACGCAGGGCTGGTGGGCGGGCAGCGTCAGGCCCGCTGAACGGGTTCGGGTCTTCCTCTGCGCTCCGTGTCGAGCGCCGCCGCTCGAGCGTAAAGAGCGGAGCGGCACTGCCGTCGTGTTCGCTACTGCG
>CAVOSA010000032.1:0-281603 GCA_963698735.1 uncultured Gammaproteobacteria bacterium
CGTCTTTCCCCGTAGACCGTCTGCTTTGGGCGCGCGGCACGCATCAAATCGATCTCCATCAACACGATCGGCTGATAGAGCCACGGGAATTGCTGGTTGCGAATCATCGGCATGTGTTCATGCGATGTAACCGCGCTGACGTTGCATGCGCCGTGCGAGTTCCCGGGCTTTGACGGGAATTCGCCCAGGCGCGGTCGATCAGGCGTTCGTTCCGGGTCTTTTCCGGGCGAGCGTGTCTGCCTTTCCGCTCGCCCGGAAAAGACCCGGAACGAACGCCCTCACCGACCGTCCGCCCCGGGTCGTTCTAGCCCGACCTTTTGGTGGAGAGGTCGGTACGTCGTGCGCAATAAGAAGGGCAGCGCCGGGCCGCTGCTAGAATGCGACCCATGCACCCGCCGATCGACAGCAAGCTGCCGCGCGTCGGCACGACAATCTTCACCGTCATGTCCCGCCTCGCCGCGGAACACGGTGCCATCAACCTGTCGCAGGGCTTTCCCGATTTCGAGCCGCCTGCCCGCCTGATCGAACTCGCTGACCACCATATGCGGCAGCGAGGGGGCGCGGGCAACCAGTACGCGCCGATGACCGGCCTGCCGAGCCTGCGCGAAGCCATTGCCGACAAAGTCGCCGAGTACTACGGCTGCCGCGCCAACCCGGACAGTGACATTACGGTTGCTTCTGGCGGCACCGAGGCGCTGTTCTGCGCGATCCAGGCCATCGTCCGCCTGGGCGACGAAGTCATCCTGCTCGACCCGGCCTACGACTCGTACGAGCCCGCGGTCACGCTGGCCGGCGGCCGCGCCGTGCACGTGCCGCTGCAGCGGCCGGGGTTCGGCGTCGACTGGCAACGCTTGCAGGACGCGCTCTCACCGCGCACGCGGCTGCTCGTCGTCAACTTTCCGCACAACCCCAGCGGCGCCACGCTCTCCAGGGATGACCTCGACACGCTGGCCTGGCTGTTGCGCGACACGCCGGTCTTCGTGCTGGCGGACGAGGTCTACGAGCACATGCTCTACGATGGGCGGCGCCACCACAGCGTGCTCTCGCACGCGGAGCTGGCAGGGCGCAGCTTCGTCGTGTCGTCGTTCGGCAAGACCTATCACGCGACCGGCTGGAAGGTCGGCTACTGTGTCGCTCCGGCCGCGCTCACGCACGAGTTCCGCAAAGTCCACCAGTTCGTGCAGTTCGTGGTGGCTACGCCGCTGCAGGCCGCCATCGCCGATTTCATGCGCGAGTGCCCGGAACACCCGCGGGACCTGCCGGCGTTCTACCAGGTCAAGCGCGATCGCTTCGCGCGCCTGCTCGACGAGACGCGTCTCCGCTTCGAGCCCGCGCGCAGCACGTACTTCCAGCTCGTCGACTACTCGGCGGTCAGCGACCTGCCCGACGTCGAGTTCGCGCACCTGCTCACCACTCGCCACGGCGTCGCCGCCATCCCGATCTCGGTTTTCTCGGCGGAGGCAGTCGCGGGGGAGCGCATCGTCCGTTTCTGTTTCGCCAAGCACGAGGCCACGCTGGCTGCGGCGGCCGAAAAGTTGAGGTTGCTATGACTGCAAATCTGCGCGTCACGATGATCCAGCCCGACCTGGCCTGGCAGGACCCGGCCGCCAATCGCCGCAACCTCGCGGCGCACTTCCGCGGCCTTGCCGGGCACACCGACCTGATCGTGTTGCCCGAGATGTTCACGACCGGGTTCTCGATGGATGCGGAGTCGCTGGCCGAGACCATGGACGGCGCCACGATCGGCTGGCTGCGCGAGGAGGCCGCCGCCGTCGGCTGTGCGATCACCGGCAGCCTGATCGTGCGCGACGACAGCGGGCGGCATTTCAACCGGCTGGTCTGGGCGACGCCCGATGGCGGGATCGCGCACTACGACAAGCGCCACCTGTTCCGCATGGCGCGCGAGCAGGAACATTACGCAGCGGGCAGCCGCCGGCTCGTCGTCGAGATCAAGGGCTGGCGTGTCTGCCCGATGGTCTGTTACGACCTGCGCTTCCCGGTCTGGAGCCGCAACCGGGGCGACTACGACGTGCTGCTCTACGTGGCCAACTGGCCCGCCCGCCGCCGGGCCGCGTGGAGCGCCCTGCTGCGCGCGCGGGCCATCGAGAACCTCTGCTACGTCGTCGGCGTCAATCGCGTCGGCAAGGACGGCAACGGCGCCACGTACCTGGGCGACAGCGCGGCGCTCGACTTCCTCGGCCAGACGCTCGGCGGCGACCGCGGCGGCGATTTCGTCGAGACCGTCGTGCTCGACCGCGAGTCGCTCGCGACCTTCCGTCGCGACTTCCCGGCGCACCTGGACGCCGATGAATTCGAACTGCGGACAGACGCGTCGTGAAGAAGCGCACGCGAGTCACGCATCCGCCGCAGGTCGTGGTGCCGCCGGACAACCGGCCGCTGGTCGCGCCGATCTACCAGTCGGTCAAGTTCACGTTCGACGACGTCGGCGCGACGCTCGAGCAGTTCAAGGGACAACGCGCAGGGTTCTACTACTCGCGCGTCTCGAATCCGACGCTGCGGCAGCTTGAACTGCTGCTGGCGGAGTTGCAGGATCGCGATGCGTGCCTGCTCACTGGGTCGGGTGTCGCGGCGATCGCGATGCCGCTCATCGCGCTGCTCAAGTCCGGCGACCACGTGGTGCACTTCGTCGAGCAGTACCAGCCCACGCGCGCGCTGATCGGCCGTGTGCTGCGCCGGTACGGCGTCACCAGCACGATGCTTTCGATCGACGACCTCGACGGGCTCGAGCGCGAATTGGCTGCCACGCCGACGCGGCTCGTGGTGTTCGAGTCGCCGACGAACCCGGTCCTCAAGATCGCGGACATCGAACGGATTACTGCGATGGCACGCCGCCACGGCGCATTGACCCTGCTCGACAACACGCTCGCCGGCTTTCACAACCACGGGCAGTTCGATATCGACCTGTTCGCGCACAGCCTGACGAAGTACGCGTCCGGGCATGGCGACGTGATGGGCGGCGCGGTGATCGGTCGCGCCGAGCTCATCGACGCGATGCGCGCTGACGTGGGAATCCTCGGGCCGACGCTCGATCCACACGCCGCGTTTCTCTTGCAGCGCGGTATGAAAACCTATTTCGTGCGCTACGAGGCGCAATGCCGGAATGCGCAAGCCATCGCCGAGTTCCTGGCCGCTCATCCGCGCATCGAGCGCGTGCGCTATCCCGGGTTGCCAGGAGATCCGGGGCACGCGCTGGCACGCAGGCAGATGCATGACTTCGGCACGATCGTCACTGTAGACGTCAAGGGTGGCACCGACGCCAGTTCGCGCTTCAGCGAAGCCCTGGAATTGTTTTCCATCGCGGCCAGCCTCGGTTCGACGGAGTCACTGGTCGTGCCACCGGCATTGGAGCGATCGAAGGGTTTCACCGCGGAGCAGAAGGTCTGGTCGGATGTCGGACCCGGGACCGTCCGGTTGTCGATCGGGCTGGAAGACGCCGGTGACCTCATCGACGACCTTGACAAGGCCTTGGGCGCGGCCAACCATGACTGACCATGTCGCCGGCCTTGCCGCGCGGCCGGGAGGCGACGTAGGTGGCGCCGGGCAATGGACGCCGAATACCTTAAAGACGGGTTTCGGGTGGGGGAGTGGCTCGTCGAGCCCAGGGAATCCCGCGCGTCCACGAATGACCGAACCGTCAGCCTCACCGACGACCAGATCGAAGTACTGATCGTCCTGGCCTCGCGGCACGGCGAGGCAGTGGACCATCGGACGTTGCGCAACTCGGTCTGGCCCGGTTGCCAGGGCGCAGAGGAGAAACTGCGCCAATGCATCGCCGGCCTGCGCGCGCTGTTCGGCGACAAGCCCCGCCATCCCCACTACATCGCGAGCGTCGGCAATGACGCCTACGCGCTGGTCGCGCACTTCGAGCGCGTCGCGCCGGTTGCGCCGGCGCCGGATCTGCTTGCTACCGGCTACACTGCGCGTTCCACAGTCGGCGGTCGCGTGCAGCACCTGCTCGTGGAGCTTCGACGCCGGAACGTAATCAAGGTCACGGTCTCATACCTGATCGGCATGTGGGTCATGCTGCAGGTCGCCGAAGTCACCTTCGAGCCGCTGCAATTCCCCGCTTGGTGGATGACGGCCCTGACGATCCTGGCCGTGATCGGCCTGCCAATCGTGGTGGTGCTGGCGTGGTCGTACGAGATTACCCCGCAAGGCATCGTGCTCGACCCGGGGGTTGATGGCACGGGCGTGCTGCGCAGGCTGCCGCGCCCACGCCAGTCCATTGCGCCAGCCATTGTCGCGGGTGTTGCACTCATGGCGGCGGTGACGGGCTTCGCGTGGTGGCGCTCGCTCGAAGGCACTGCGACCTCTGCCGCTCCATCCGCGCCTGGGATGGAGCCCGGGCCCCGCTCGATTGCCGTGCTCCCGCTGGTCGATATGAGCCCGTCGGGCGGCAACGCGTACCTGGGCGACGGACTGAGCGAGGAGCTCTCGACGAAGCTAGCGCAGATCCCGGGTCTGCGCGTTGCAGCGCGCACGTCCGCCTTCGAGTTCAAGGGAAGGAATCTCGACGTCCGCAAGATAGGCCAGTCACTTGGCGTGCGACACGTGCTCGAGGGTAGCGTGCGTCGCGACGGCGACAGCGTGCGCGTGACGGTGCAGCTGATCGACACCGCGACCGGTTATCACGTCTGGGCTGGCAATTTCGATCGCGCGTGGCGCGATGTGCTCGTGCTGCAGGACGAGATCGCGGTGTCGGTGACGGATGCGCTGCAGGTCGTACTCAAAGACAAGGACCCTGGGCAACGCGCAGAAGAACTTCACCAGATCGACACACGCGCCATCGATCCCTACCTTGCGGGCCTCGCCGCCCTGCGCCAACCGGGTGACGCGAGTCGCCTGAAGATCGCCGAGCTGTCGTTCAAGCGGGCGTTGGAGGTCGACCCCGAGTTTGCCGGAGCCTATGCCGGACTCTGCCGGACGTATGCCCGGCAGTACGAGCGCACGCACGATCCGGCTCCGCTCGTGGCTGCAGACGGTGTCTGCCGCAAATCCCTCGAACTCGACGCCTCGCAGGTCGAGACTGAAAAGGCGCGTGCCAGCATGGCCGTCGTCGCCGGGAAGTTCGATTCGGCTGCAGAGTCGTATCGTGGGCTGGTCCACCGCAACCCGCAGGACGCCGACGCGCACATCGGTCTCGGCGACGCGCTCGGCGGCATGGGCGAGAGCGCCGAGGCCGAGGCGTCCTACCGACGCGCCATCTCGGCCGAGCCGGCCTATTGGGGCGCCCACGCTGCACTGGCGACGTACCTGTTCCAGCGCGGCAAGATCGACGAGGCGACAGCAGCCCTGCGCAAGGTTACCGAACTCGTGCCTTCGAGCGCGCACGCCTGGAGCAATCTCGGCGGGGCGCTGCAGATGCAGGGGGACTTCAGCAAGGCACTGGAGGCGTACGACCACTCGCTGCGGCTCGAGCCTTCAAAGGAAGCCTACTCGAACCTGGCGACGTCCTACTTCTACCTCGGCCGGTTCGCCGAGGCCGTCGCCAACTATGAGCGAGCTGCCGAGCTTGGGGAGCACGACCACGTCGTCCACGGCAATCTCGGCGACGCGCTCTGGCAGATCGAAGGCCGCCGGGGCGACGCGATTGCACATTATCGGCGCGCGATCCTGCTCGCAGAAACCGAACTCGAGGCCAAGCCAGCCGATGCCACGGTGCGGGCGCAGTTGGGGTACTACCACGGTCGCGTGGGCGAGCAGGACCAGTCCCGGCGTTACCTGTCGGAGGCGCTCGCGGCCGGCCCGGACCTGCTCTACGTGCAGTACGCCGTCGGCGTCTCCGCCGCCGACAAGGGTGACCGTGAGGCTGCGCTGCGCGCCGTCAGCGAACTGGTCCGGCTGGGATACCCGCAGTCATTGTTGCGTTCCGCGCCGGAGTTCCGCAGTCTGCTGCAGGATGCCGAGTACCGGAAGATAACCGGTGCCGGCTGATCGTCGGGCGTTTCCGACTGCGGAACGCCCTTGGGGCCAGGTGGCGTTCAAAACAGAATCCGATGCACAGGGGAGATCTTGCAATGAAAATCGCAGTGATCAATCGATTCTCGCGCCGCGCCGTGGTGTTGGCGGCCATGGTCGTGCTGGCGGGATGCGCGAGCACGGGCGGCAGTGGTGATGGGGCTGCCGGCGGGCTTGCGACGTACTACTTCGACTTTACGGTGACGCGCGTGCCCGCCAGCGGCAGCGTCACGAACATCGATGTCCAACCGCTTACTCGCGCAGATGGTGTGTACGGTGGCGGAAACGCCCGCATCGAGTCGCAGTCGCCCCGTGACCGCAATGTCGTGCGATGGAAATCGAGCAGCCCGTTCTGGATCCGGTTCGAAAGCATGAAGTCGAACAAGGGCAACGGCGGCAACAAATTCGGTCCGGGCGACTTTACGCGGGCCAAGGATGACGGGGCGGACCCGTACAAGTATTACTTCGAACAGGTACTGCCGACGGGAGGTGGCAAGACAGAATCGGCCAAGTACTTCATTACCATGTCGGGCGTCGATCCGTCAGATCCCAGGAAAGCTCTCGGGTTCGAACTCGACCCTGTGATCATCGTCGACCGCTGAGGCACGGGCGGTTTGATCTCCGATCACGCTGGTCTCAGCCGCTTCGAGCAGTTCCTGTCGCTCATGACGCGCGTGCGGCCCGGCGAGGGCCGCGCCGCGTTCCTGTTCTTTCTGCACGGGTTCCTGTTGCTCTCGTCCTACCAGGTGGTGAAGGCGCTGCGTGAAGCCCTGATACTCACCAGGTTCTCGGCCGAGACGCGTTCTTATGCGGTGGCGGTCACGGCGCTGGTGCTGATGATCATCGTGCCGCTGTATGGCTCGGTGCGGCGCCACCTCGACGGCGCGCGGCTGCTGCGCGCGGTCACGGTCTTCTTCGTCGTGACGATGCCAATGTTCGCGGCACTCGCCCATGCGGGCGTGTCGATCGCGTTCCCGTTCTACGTCTGGGTCAGCATCTACGGCGTGATGGTCGTGTCACAGATGTGGGCCTTCGCCGCCGACTCGTTCAACGTCAAGAGCGGCCAGCGCCTGTTCGTCGTCATCATGCTGGGCGCCAACCTGGGAGCGCTCGTTGGGGCCAAGTTCACGCAGCTGGCAGCGGCAGGGCTGTCGCCGATGGGGCTCATGATCCTGGCGACCGGCATCCTCGGCGCGACGCTGTTCCTGGCCGGACCTGAACGCGCCGCCGTCCCCGACGGCTCGCGCGCGATCTCGGCTGAGCATGGCCGGCGCGTGTCGCGCCTGCTGGGCGGCATCGGTCTGGTCCTGCGGGACCGCTACCTGCTGCAGATCGCGTTGCTCGTGGTGCTGCTCAACTGGATCAACTCCACGGGCGAATTCATCCTCGCCGATTACGTCAAGGCCGATGCCACTGCGCGCATCGCGGCGAGCGGCGGCGCGCTCGACATGAGCACGCTCATCACCGCGTTCTACGGCGACTTCCAGTTCTGGGTGACGCTCGTCAGCTTCGGTATCCAGTTGTTCCTGGTCTCGCGCATCTTCCAGGTCGTGGGCGTACGCGGTGCGCTGTTGATCCACCCGCTCATCGTGGCCGTGGGCTACGGGCTGTTGGCGCTCGCGCCGCTGCTCGGCGGGTTCGTGCCGATCTTCACGATGATCCGCTGGATCAAGATCGCCGAGAACGGCGTCGACTACTCGCTGATGAACACGACGCGGCAGGCGCTGTTCCTGCCGGTCGACCGCGACGCGAAGTACGACGGCAAGACGGCCATCGACACCTTCTTCTGGCGCTTCGGCGACCTGATCCAGGCGCTGGCGGTGTACGTCGGGCTCAATATCCTGCACTGGCAGGCGTCGCAGTTCGCCTTGCTGAACCTGCTGCTGGCACTGGCGTGGATCGCGCTCGCGGTGGCGATCGGTCGCGGCTTCAGCCGCAAGGCGCTCGAGAACGTCATGAACGTGGCGCCTGAGGCGGTCGACCCGATACCCGACCTGCACTTTTCGCCTGGCCAGCCGTTCCTCCACCCGATCTCGGCAACGGCGTTCCGCGACGCGGACCCTGGCGACGTGCTGAACCTGCGGGCCTGTTGCGACGACGGCCAGCCGCTGCCGCACTGGGTGCGATTCGACGTCCGTCAACGCGCCTTCATCGGCACGGCGCCGCACACCGTCGAAGTCAGTGCTCTGCGGATCGTGGTCATTGCCAGCGACGTGGATGGCCTCGAGGCACGCAGCGCGTTCTGCTTCAGGCGCCTGACTTCCTGAGGACGCAGGGCAGCCGCACTGCTTCAGCGTGACTTGGCGGTCGCCGCCGCGGGCAAGGCCAGCAGGGAGTCCCTGCGCTCCAGCATTGCCTTTATTGCACGCGCATCGACGGACTCGCCGAGCGTCGCCTGCAGGTTCGCCTCGTTGAGCGCCTGCATGCGCCGCCGCAATTCCGGGCCAGGCGCGGGCGGCCGGGCCTTCAGGTAGGCCGGCAAGCCTTTTGTCGTGCCGAATGCGCGCTCGTGGGAGGTGACGTAGACGAACCAGTCTTCGGAATCGAAGAGCAGGGAGTCGGGTGAGCGGCCCTCGTTGCCGATCAGCGTGTCGAACGCGTAGACCAGTTGGAATTGTGGCTCGGCGCTGCACCAGCCGCCGCCGCGCAGCGACTGCTGCTGCACTTCCGTCTGCGTGACCCACTTGAGCGGGCGTCCCTGCAGCACGCCGTGCTGTCCCTGCACCTCGCGCTCGACCGTCACCGGCACGATGCCGAGGGCGAGCTGCCGGTCGAGCAGGTACGCCGCGATCTCCTTGCGCGCTGCGCCATCGCTACGTACCTGGAAGACCGCGGGAATGCGCTTGCCCGCATGGCTCACCGAGACGTTCAGCTCGTTCGGTCCGCGTGGACCCGTGACCGTTACCTCGCCGTCGCGCAGCGCGGCCAGCACGCTCGCATCGTCGAGTTCGTTCGGCGCGACGAAGAGACCTTCCGCCTTGAGCGGCGTGGCGTCGGGCTCGCCGGCGTAGCGCACGCTCATCCCGGACGGCTGCAGGAAAAGCGCCACCGCACGGCCCTTGTACGCCGCACGGTTCATGCCGGCGTCGAGTTTCACCACGCGCCCGTCGAAACGCGTGACCGCCTGCAAGTAGCGCGTTGGCGTGTGCCCGACGACCAGTCGCGCGACGCCGAACTGCTGCAGCAGGGGCAACAGGATGTCGGCCTCGGCCGCCTCGTTGCACAGTGCAGCCCCGCGATACCAGTTGGGGCCGTCCGAGGAAAGCAGGGAGCTGTCGGCGGCTGCCGCGAAGCGCTGGGCAGCGTCGGCCAGTGCAGGGTCCGCCGCGCCGCCGTTCGCTGCCGCCAGGGCCGCAAGACGTTCCTTCGCCAGCTTCGACCGGGCGCGGAACTCGTCGCCACGCTGCAGGAGACTTGCCTGCTCGAGCCGGTCCGCGAGGCCCAGGTAATCGGTGAGCGCCGTGCGGTAGCGCAGGTTCAGTTCCTGCAGGCTCATGCCACGCACGACATTCGACGGTCCCGCGTGCATGAACAGCGTGTCGTTCACGGCGATCGCGACCGGCAGCGACAGCAGCCATTGTCCGTACTTGCCCTTGGGCGACAGTGCAGCGCGGTGACCGAAATAGCCCGGCGGAAACTTCTGGTCGAAGGCCTCGCCGGAACCCGCGCCCTGTGCCGCCTCCCAGGACTTGCGCAGTTCCGCGCGCTCGGACGGCGATTCGACGTCCGCATAGGAGGCGAATTCGCCGGCTTCGACGTAGCGCAGGTCGCCGAGCAGGTTCATCGCTTCGTGGTTGCCGAGCACGACGTGCAGCTGCCCGCCGGCCGCCAGGGCTTCGCCCTGCAGTCGCATCAGCAGGTCCATGACCCTGCGCGAATCGGCGCCGCGGTCGAGCAGGTCGCCCAGGCTCACGACATGTGCCGATCCTGCTGCCCAGCGATCCCGCGCATCGACGATCCCGGTTTCACGGAGCAGGGTGACCAGTTCGGTGTACGCGCCGTGCACGTCCGCGAACGCGACCACGCGCTCGACGCCCTTCCACTGCACTTGCGCGGACTGCGCGGCTGCCGGCGGCGGTACGACCAGGCACGCGCTGGCGACCAGTCCCAGCAGCGAGCGTCCAATCCTGGAAAGAGTTCGCGTCGGCATCAATGGGCTCCTCAGTTGGCTGCGGCGACGACCGTGATCTCGCCAGCGTCGATGCGCTCGATCAGCCTGGTCAGCAATCGGTATACGGCAGAAATCTCCGATTTCGTCAGGCCCATCTGCAGGTTGCCGCCCTCGCGCCGGACGCCGCGATTGACCGACAGGTTTTCGCCCGGCGCAACGGGCGCGTACTGCGCGCCCTGCAGCTGCCACTGCGCCAGCACGCCCAGTCGATCCTGCAGCAGCTGCGGCGTGATCTTGCGCAGCCGGTCGACGGTGTCGGCCGGCAGGCGCTTCACGCGCATGTCTTTCCAGACCTTGCTGCGATCACTCTCTTCCGACGCGAACGCCACGCCATGATCGATCGAGAAGACGCGCGCGCCGATCGCAGCCTTGCCGATCAGGAAGTTGCCGACGTTGGCATCGCCGTGCTCGATCAGGTACGTGAGCACGTTCAGCTGGCCGATGTGCCGTGCATAGACCGGGTCGGCGTCGAACCTGGCGGGGTCGTATACGTCCGCGATCACCGTGATGTCGCTCAGCCAGTACTGCACCACGGCCAGCACCTGGTCCGCCGACGAGAACGTGCGCTCGACACCCGGCGAATACCTGGCGAAGTCCGCCAGCGGCACCATCCTGAGCGCCGTCGGCGGCACGACGTACTCAGGGGGGTCGATGAACAGCTTCTGCAACTCGTACGCCGCGAGGTCATAGCGTGGAACGTTGTTGAACGAATTCGCGCCGGGCTCAGCCTTGCGCAGCTTCACGCGGAGCGGGGGTGCTCCCCCGAACGAGACGTCGGCCCGGAGCGTGATGTCGCCCTTGGCTTTCGGCCTGCTGATCTCGGCCTGCGTGATCACCAGCGGCTCGGCGGCGAGCAGCTGCTCGAGGTCGGCAATGGGTTGCGTGATATTGGAATCCTGCGCGGCCGCCGTCGCGACGAGCCCCAGCAGTAGTGGCGCTGCAAGCAGGCGCACCAGCCCGTGATTCATTTTCATGCGTCCTTCTCCCCAGGCGAACGAGTGCGGGCGTCGGTTCCGGCAGGCTGCCGGCGGTCCTGCGCCGCGGATAATCCTAGCCCGAATTCGCTCAGCGTGCGCTCGTGCCTGCTGCCAGGAGGGCCAGGTCGTTGTCATCTGCGTGAACGGTCCCGAGCCGGCTGGGGCGGAAGCCGCACGAATTGAGCGCGTCTGCAAAGCCGGGCGCATTGCGCTCCTTGAGCAGGTAGGCCGTCCGCTCGCGCCGGGCGATCTCGCCGCAGAGTTCCTGGCGGGTCACGTGCGTGGAGTAGTCGAACCGGCGGTCGTCGATCTCGAGCCCGTCGATGCGCTGCGGCAGGTAGACGTTGAGGCCGTAAAACGGACGCATGCCGACGAAGATGATCTCGTCGACCGCCTGCGATGCGAGTTGCTGGCGCAGTTGCGACGCGAGCGCGCGCGAATCCCGGTTGGAAGGCCAGTACGCCAGCACGCCCTTCAGCGCGACGAGTGCGACCGCGGTGAGCGCGACGACCATGGCGCCGCGGCGACCCTCGAGTCCGCGCCAGTTTGCGAGCGGTCGTGCCATGATCAGTGCCAGTGGCACGAACAGCGGCAGGATGTAGAGTTGCAGCCGCGAACGCGCCAGGAAGAAGACCGCCATCGGCAGCAGCAGCCAGTAAGCGAGCAGCAGCCAGTCCCGGTCCCGCTCGCGCAGCTTCTGTCGCAGCCTGCGGATGCCGCGGACAGGGCCGCCGGCAGCGATCGCGGCGAACACGATCCACGGCAGCGCGCCGGCCAGCAGCACCGGCAGGTAGACCTTGAACGCGCCGTACCATTGCGCATTGCGGTCATGGGCTGCAGTGAAGACCCGGTCATAGACCTCGTGGCCGAGGAAGTAACCGAGCCGGTCCGGTTGCTGGGCGACAATGACGCCGAACCACGTGAATGCGATGACGGCGAACAGCAGGAGCCCGGCCGGCGCGAACACTGCCTTCAGGCGTGGGCGATCGTGGATGCCCAGGTACAGCATCATCGCCAGGAGCGGCAGCAGTCCGGGCGGTCCCTTCGTCATGAACGCAAGGCCCCAGCCCAGCCACATCAGCACGTACCAGCGCCTCGCATCCTCTCCTTGCCGCGACCATGCCTCGACGAAGGCATACATCGCCGCCGTTTCGAAGAACACGAGAATCGGGTCGGTCGAGACGACGTTGGCTGCGATCACCGGAGCGAACGAGAGCCCCCAGGTGACAGCCGGCAGCCACGGCTTCCGCGGACAAAGCCGGCGGCCGAGACCGAACACGAACAGGCCCGTGCCGATGTAGGCGAGCGCGCTCGGCAGCCTTGCCGCCCATTCGTTGTGCCCGAGCGCGGCGAAGCTGGCGGCGAGCGCCCAGTACGTGAGCGGCGGCTTGGTGAGGTGTGGCCGTTCGCCGTCAATCGTTGGCACCAGCCAGTCGCCACTCTGTTCCATGTGGATGCCGCCGGAACTGTAGCGGCCTTCATCCGGTTCCCACAGGCCCCGCGTGCCCTGGAAGGCAAAGGCCATCAGGCAGAACAGCGCGACCAGCCACAGCGGCGCTCGCAGCGCGGCCGGGCTGGCGGCCCCCGGCGTCACTTGCGGAACAGCCAGAACAGCAGGCTCAAGACGATACTGAGTACGAGCATGCTGGTGAAAGGTGCAAAGACCTTGAATCCCGGCTTGTCCACGACCAGGTCGCCGGGCAGTCTTCCAAATGGCAGCTTCGACAGCCACGGCCACAACAGGCCCGCCAGCGCGAGCAGCACGCCAGCGCCGATCAGGATGCGTTGCATGTCGTCGATCTCCTGTTGGTGAAGGCAGCGACTACAGGCTGCTGAACACGCGCACGCGATGCCGGTGGTAGGGCAGCACCTCGAGCAGTTCACCTTCCCGGAGGCGTTCCTGGATCCCGCGCCACCAGTCGGCGGTGAGCACTTCCGCGTGCGCGTCGAGGAAGACCTGCTTCAGGTGCGGATCGAAGCCGAGGAAGTTGATGAACGTCTCGGGGAAGACGTCGCTCTCGCCGACGTAGAACCAGGCATCCGCGCGCATGTCGTCCTCGTCGTGCTCCGACTGCGGAATCTCGCGGAACTTGCAGTCCGTGACCAGGCAGAGCTCGTCGTAGTCATAGAAGATCACGCGCCCGTGCCGCGTCACGCCGAAGTTCTTGAGCAGCAGGTCGCCGGGGAAGATGTTGGTGACGGCGAGGTCGCGGATGGCCTGGCCGTACTCGATCACCGCCTTCTCCGCTTCCTCGCGGCTGGCCGAGCGCAGGTACAGGTTGAGCGGTGTCATCCGCCGCTCGATGTACATGTGGTCGATGATGAGGTCGTCGCCCTCGAAGTGCACGGTACGGGCGGCTTCCTTCTGGAGTTCCTCGAGCAACTCCGGCGAGAAGCGTGAACGCGGGAACTTGATGCTCCGGAACTCCTGGGCGTCGACCAGTCGGCCGGCGCGGTCATGCTTGAAGACGAGTTCGTACTTGGTCAGCACGTCCTCGCGCAGGATGTTCTTCTGGTACGGGAACTTGTCCCGGATGAGCTTGAACACCACGTCGAACGACGGCAGCGTGAAGCAGATCATGACCAGCCCGCGTTCGCCCGGCGCCAGCACGAAGTTGTCGTCGGATTGCTGCAGGTGGCCGAACAGTTCACGGTAGCGCTCGGTCTTGCCCTGCTTGGCGCGGCCGAGCACGGTGAAGAGCTCGCTCACGCGCTTGCGCGGCAGGATGGTCTTCAGGAACCTGACGACCTCGCCGACGTGCGCGAGGTCGACGTGGAAGTACGAGCGCGTGAAGCTGAAGAGCACGCTGACCGTGCTCTCCTCCAGCATGATGGCGTCCACGACCACGCCGCTGTCGCCGTTGCGCAACGAGACGACGAACGGCATGGTCCAGCCGCGGCCGTTGATGCGGCCGACCAGGTACGCGCGCGTCATCTGGTAGAAGACTTCCTTGATGACTTCCACCGACTCGATCGCACGGCGCTCCTTGCCCGAGTTGGCCAGCGCCTTCACCTCGTCGGCGATCATCTTCACGCTGCGCTCGAAGTCGCGGTAGGGTGTGCGGAAGCTGAAGTCCGCGAGCAGTTCCTCCGCCAGCAGTTCGATGTCGCCGCGGTTCGGGTAGATCTTGGTCTCGACGTGCGTGGTGACCTTGCCCACCGGGTCGAGGTCGAGCGCAATGAACTCAACCGCGGGATCGACGCCGACGGTGCCGAACGTCTTGCGCGTGACGGAACTGAAGAAGGTCTTCGAGAACTCGCTGTCCGGCAGCGGGTCGATCATCTCGTCGAAACGGCGCTTGATGCTCGACCACACGGCGCGCTCATGCACGTCGTCGCCGAGGCGGTTGCGCATCAGGTCGACGGTGCCCTGCACGTACTTCTCGTACAGTTCGATGCGCTCGACCGCGTCCTTCTGGCTGCCGCGCCAGTCGCGTTCCTCGAAGCGCTGCGGCGCCCGCTGGGTGATCGCGCGGAAGTCCGCGTTGTAGTCCGCGAACGCGTCGACCAGCGTCTGCGCGCAGTCGGCGACCAGCGTGTCGCGCGAAGTGGGTTGGGCGACGGTGAGGTTCATCGTCGTGTCGTCTCTTGCGCCGCCCAGCCCCGCCGGTCCCGGATCAGAGATTGCGAATCAGGATGTCGCCGAACTCGCTGCACTTGACCTCGCGCGCGCCTTCCATCAGGCGCGCGAAGTCGTAGGTGACGGTCTTCTGGCCGATGCTCTTGTCCATCGCGGAGATGATCGCGTCGGCCGCTTCGAACCAGCCCATGTAGCGCAGCATCATTTCGCCGGAGAGGATCACCGAGCCCGGGTTGACCTTGTCGAGGTTGGCGTACTTCGGCGCGGTGCCGTGCGTCGCCTCGAACACAGCGTGGCCCGTCAAGTAGTTGACGTTTCCGCCCGGCGCGATGCCGATGCCGCCCACCTGCGCGGCGAGCGCGTCCGACAGGTAATCGCCGTTCAGGTTCATCGTCGCGATGACGTCGAACTCCTCTGGGCGCGTGAGCACCTGCTGCAGCGTGATGTCGGCAATGGCGTCCTTGATGATGACCTTGCCCGCCGCCTTCGCGGCATCCTGTTCGGCATTGGCGGCCTTGTCGCCCTTCGCCGCCTTGGTGCGCTCCCACTGGTCCCAGGTGTAGGTCTGGTCGGCGAACTCGCGTTCGGCGAGGGCATAGCACCAGTTCCGGAACGCACCTTCCGTGAACTTCATGATGTTGCCCTTGTGCACGATCGTCACGCTCTTGCGCTTGTTGACGATCGCGTACTCGATGGCGGAGCGGAACAGGCGCTCGGTGCCTTCCTGCGAGATGGCCTTGATGCCTATGCCTGAGGTGTCCGGGAAGCGGATCTTGCCGTAGAGCTTCGGGAACGCTTCCTTGAACAGCTTCTTGAACTTCTCGTTCTCCGGGCTGCCCGCCTCGAACTCGATGCCGGCGTAGATGTCCTCGGTGTTCTCACGGAAGATCACCATGTCGACCTTGCCCGGCGCCTTGACGGGGGAGGGCACGCCCTCGAACCAGCGCACGGGGCGCAGGCACACGTACAGGTCGAGCATCTGGCGCAGCGCGACGTTCAGCGAGCGGATGCCGCCGCCGATTGGCGTGGTGAGCGGGCCCTTGATCGAGACCAGGTACTCACGGCACGCATCGACGGTTTCGTCGGGCAGCCAGGTGTTGAAGAGGTCGTTGGCCTTCTGGCCGGCATAGACCTCCATCCAGTGGATCTTGCGCTTGCCGCCATAGGCCTTGGCGACCGCGGCGTCGAGCACGCGCACCGAGGCGCGCCAGATGTCTGCGCCGGTGCCGTCCCCCTCGATGAACGGGATGATGGGCTGGTCGGGAACGACGAGCTTGCCGTTCGAGATCGTGATCTTCTGGCCCTGCGGGGGCACGACGAGCTTGACCGCGGTGGACATCGACCTGGCTCCGGTAAAACGTGTTTTGTGGAAAAACGGGGCTGAAATGCTAGCACAGCGGCCCTGCGGCCGGGACGCCCTGAGCGTTCAGAGCAAGGGCGCGAACGCGACGCGAACGGCAGGACCGGACTCGTTCCCGGTCCAGGCAAACAGCAGGCCGCCGCCGGCTTCGAGCATTTGCGGGAAACCAGACGAGCGCGCGACGTCGGATGTCGCGACGTCAATGGCCGGGCCTGCCGCGCCCTGCCGCGTGAACGGCTGCGCGCGGATTGACGCGCCGTCCGGCGTTTCCGCGAGCCAGCTCACGACCGCCCGCCCGTCGGCAAGCAACACGACGTCCACACGGCCCGCGACCTTGCCGCCTGCCACTTCGTGCGGTGGCGAGAACGTGCGTCCGCCGTCGGATGAGAACGCGAGCCGCACGCGCGGCTGGTCGGGCGCGGTGAACCAGGCCACCGCGACGTCGTCACCTCGCGCCGCGACCGCGGGGCCGTTCACCGGGCAGGCATCGATCCGCCAGCCATCCTCGTGCACGCGGGTCGGTGCCGACCACTTGCCTGCGACGAGCCGTGCAGCCTGGATGTCGCGCGTCTCGTCGTCCGTGCGATTGCGATACACGACGAGCAGGGCATCGCTCGTCGTCGCGGCATCGGTCCCGCAGCAGTCGCAGACCCGGTCGTCGATCTCGACGCCTGCGACGGCGCCGTCCGGCGTGAGTGCCGCGCCGCGCAGCGTCATCGCGCCCTGCGCAGAGCCGTGGTCCTCGTGGCCGTGACCTTCACCGCCGGTTCTGCGGCCGTCGAGCCAGACGGCGTAAGGCCGTCCCGCGACCGTCGCGAGTGAGACGAAGCCATGTTCAGTTGCCGTGCCGTCGTCATGAGGTGAGCGTGGCTCGCTCCAGGTCTTGCCGCCATCGGTGCTGAGACGGGTCATCACGTCGTAAGCGTAGATGCCGCCGGGCGTCTGCTGCAGCCAATGGGCAGACCACGCCGCCGGTGTCGTTCGACTGGCACGACCGACGGGAAGTCCGCCCAGTTGACGAACCAGTCCTTTCCTGTTGCGACCTCGATTGGCGCGCCAAAGTCGCTGCCCGGTTGCCATTCGGCGTAGCGCAGCCGGAATTCCCCGGCGGCGGACGCTGGCTCGAGCCAGCTCATGACGACCGGCCGGCCCGACGGTCCTGCTGCCAGGTGCGGAAAGCGCGCTCCGGCGGCTGCGGGCGTGGCAACAGGCACCAGGGTGCCCAGCCAGGGTTGCGCGGCGGGCTGCCGGCTGCAGCCGCCCATGACGAGAGAGCGAGGAGGGCACCCGCGGCTACGGCATGGAGCAGCTTCATCGCCGAATTCTGGCACGTGGCTAAGGACTTTCCGCAGGTTTCCGTAACTCCGCGCAGCATATCGCTTGCCTCACCGGTCCCAGCGAGGTAGGTTCCAAGAATCGTTCGAACGAGCCCGGAATGCACTTCGCAGGCCTCCACTGGTTCCGCAGCAAGCAGCGCGCCCTGGCGCGGGTCGTGCTCGCCCTGTTCTGCCTCACGTGGCTGCAGCTTGCCGCGATGCCATGCGTGATGGCGCTCGATGCGGCCGGCGGCGGCGCTGCCAAGGTCGCAGCAGCGGGCGACGGGCAGCAGGCTGCGGCCATGCCGGACGGCATGGTGATGGCGCCCGGCGAGCACTGTCCTTATTGCCCGCCGGAAGCCTCACAGGCCGGCAGCAACGATTCTCCTGCCGTGTGCGCGTTTCCGCACGACCCGCAGGTCGATGCCCGAGCCGGTTTCGCTGCCGCGCTCATGGCGCCACCGCCCAGCCTGGTGTTCGTCGTTCCCGTCGACCATGCCGCCGGTGGCGTGACGCTGACCGTCGCTCTTGCGCCTGCCCCGGTGCCGAGCACGTCGCTGGCTGTCAGCTACTGTCGATTCCTGAAATAGCACGTCCTCCCGTCCTTGCCTGACCGTCGGCGGCACCTCCCGCCGGCGCGTTCTGTCTTGCCGGAGTGCGTGCATGTTCCTTCTTTCGAGTCGATACGCGGGTGCACTGGCGCTCGCACTGCTGCTAATCGGCGGGGCCGCCCCGCTGGCGGCCAATGCCGACGGCCTGTCCCTCGCTGAGTCCGAGCGTATCGCCGTCGAGCGCGACGCCATGCTGCGCGAAATGCGCGCCCAGGGCGCTGCGATGCGCGAGCGCGCGGTAATGGACGGCGAGCTGATGGATCCGCAGCTGCGCCTCGGCGCGGTCAACGTGCCCGTGGATTCGTTCAGCCTGGACGAGGAAGACATGACGATGCTCGAAGTGGGCGTCGTCCAGGAATTCCAGCCCGGTGATTCACGCCGGCTCTCGCGCAAGCAGATGGTGCAGCTCGCTTCCGCCATGGACGCCACCGCGCTCGACCGTGAGCGCATCGTGCGGCGCGAGGTGCGCAAGCTCTGGACGCAGCTCGCCTACATCGGCAGCGCCCGCAGCCTGCTCGACGAGCAGACCAGCTGGGTCGAGCAGATGCGGCAGTCGGCGCGGGCGCGTTATGCGTCCGGCGAAGGCCGGCAGCTCGATGTGCTGCAAGCCGGGCTGGATGCCGCGATGCTGCGCGAGCAGCAGCTCGACCTCGACCGCGACGACGCCATGTACCGGTCGCAGCTGTCGTTCTGGCTCGGCGCCGAAGAAGCCGCGCGCGTGCAGCCTGCCGGCCTGTCGCCGCGCGCCGAACTCGAGCCGCTCGCTGCGCTCGAGGCACGCGTCATGGCGCATCCTGCCCAACTCGACTACGAACATCGCATCGACGCTGCGCGCACGGCCGAGGACGTCGCGCGCGAACTGCGCAAGCCCGCCTGGATGCTCGACGTGAGCTACGGCTTCCGGCAGAACGCGCCGGACGGCATGTCGCGGCCTGACATGCTGAGCGCGATGGTTACCGTGGGTCTGCCGCTCTTCCGCGGCGACCGGCAGGACCGTGCCGTCAGTGCGGCGCACCTCGAGGCACAAGGGCTGCATGAGCGCCACGCAGATCACCAGCGCGAAATGCAGGCAATGCTGACCGAGGCCTGGAACGCGGCGCGGCGCACGGCCGAACTCGAACGGTTCTATGAGACGGACCTGTTGCCGCTCGCCGACCAGTCGGTGACGGCCGCGCTGCTCGGGTGGCGCTCGAACCGCACCATGTTCGACGAAGTCGTGATGGCGCGCCGGCTCGCGCTGGAAACGAAGCTGAAGCATCTGCGCCTGGCTGCCGACCGCGCGCTGGCGCAACACGAAATCGACTATCTCGCAGGTGACGCACGATGAACCTTTCCGTTGGCCGCATTGCCGGCGTACTGATGCTCACCATCTTGCTCGGCGCCTGTTCGCAGCAGCCACCGAGCGAACCGTCTGCGCAGCGCGGCGGACGACACGCTGGCCGAACACGCGCTCAAGCACACGAACCCGAGGTACCGCTGCCCGATGCACCCGCAGGTCATTCGCGACGAGCCCGGCGTCTGTCCGATCTGCGGCATGACGCTCGTGAAGATCGAAGAGCCGGCGGCGGATACTGCAGGCGCGGGCAAGGCCGCTGCAGGCGAAGTGCGGATTTCGCCTGCGGTCAGCAACAACCTGGGCGTGCGCACGGAACCCGTCGTCCGCGGCAGCCTCCCTCGCCGCAGCGAGACCGTGGGCTACGTCCAGTTCGACGAGCGCAAGGTGCAGCAGGTCCGGACCCGTGCGGAAGGCTGGGTCGAAGGACTGTCGGTGCGCTCGATGGGCGAGACCGTGCGGGCCGGGCAGCTGCTGTTCACGCTCTACTCGCCGATGCTCGAAAGCGTGCAGCAGGAGTACCTGGACGCGCTCAAGATCGGCAACCGCGACCTGATCGATGCATCACGCGACCGTCTGCGCGCGGTCGGGCTCGATGCGGGCACGGCTTCGCGGCTCGCGAAATCGGGTCGTGCGGCGGGACGCATTCCGTTCTACGCGCCAATCTCCGGCGTCATCACGGAACTCGAGGCGCGCGAAGGAGTGATGCTGAGCCCGGACATGGCGGCGATGACGATCACCGAACTCGGCAGCCTGTGGGTCGTCGCCGAGGTGCCGGAAGCGCAATCGGGCTGGGTCAAGGCCGGTGCGCACGCGGAGGTCCGCTTCCCGTCGCAGCCCGGCGAACCGATCCACGGGCGCGTCGAATACGTCTATCCGGAGCTGAACATGGAGACGCGCACGCTGCGCGCCCGCATCACGCTCGCTGCGCCGCCGCAGGACGTGCGGCCGAACATGCTGGCCAACGTGACCCTGCTGGCCGATGCGGGCGAGGCCGTCCTGCACGTGCCGCGCAGCGCACTGATCCGCAACGGCACGCGCGACCGCGTCGTGGTCGCCCTGGGAGATGGTCGTTTCGTCTCGCGCAACGTCGTCGCCGGTATCGAAGGCGGTGACCGCGTCGCCATCCGTGAAGGCCTGCAGGAAGGGGAGAAGGTCGTCGTCGCCGCGCAGTTCCTGCTGGATTCCGAAGCCAACCTCGACGCGGGACTCGACCGGCTCGACGACGGTTCCGGCACGCCGGCGCCCGTGCCCAATCCCGATCCGCACGCGGGACACTGAGGGGCCATCATGATCAACGCGATCATTCGTGCCTCGCTCGAGAACCGGGCGCTGGTGCTGCTGCTCACGGTCATGCTGGCGGCGATCGGCGCACATGCCGTGCTGCGCACGCCCGTGGATGCCTTGCCGGACCTGTCCGACGTGCAGGTCATCGTGCGCACGCCGTATCCCGGCCAGGCGCCGCGCGTGGTCGAGGACCAGGTCACCTATCCGCTCACTACGGCGTTGCTCTCGGTGCCGGGCGCGACCACGGTGCGCGGCTATTCCTTCTACGGTGATTCGTTCGTCAACGTGCTGTTCACCGACGGCACCGACCCGTACTGGGCCCGTTCACGCGTGCTGGAATACCTGAGCCAGGCCACGGCGCGCCTGCCCGAGGGCGTGCGGCCCGCGCTGGGGCCTGACGCGACGGGCGTCGGCTGGATCTACCAGTACGCGCTCGTGGACCGCACCGGCGGCCACGACCTCGCGCAGCTGCGAAGCCTGCAGGACTGGTTCCTGAAGTTCGAGCTGCAGGCGCTGGACGGAGTGGCCGAGGTCGCGACGGTCGGCGGCATGGTCAAGCAATACCAGGTGGTGGTCGATCCGCTGCGCCTGCGTGGCTACGGCGTCTCGCTGATGATGGTCGAGGAGGCGATCCGCAACGGCAACCAGGAGGTGGGCGGTTCGGTCGTCGAGATGGCCGAGGCCGAGTACATGGTGCGCGCCACCGGCTACGTCAAGAGCATCACCGACCTCGAGCGCATCCCGGTGATGGTGACGAAAGAGGGCACGCCGGTGCTGTTGCGCGACGTCGCCGAAGTGCGGCTCGGGCCCGAGATGCGCCGCGGCATCGGCGAGCTCGACGGCGAGGGCGAAGCGGTCGGCGGCGTGGTCGTCATGCGCAACGGCGACAATGCGCGCGACACGATCCGGCGCGTCAAGGCCAAGATTGACGAGCTGCGCGCTGGATTGCCCGAGGGCGTCGAGATCGTCGAGACCTACGACCGCTCGACGCTGATCCAGCGCTCGGTCGATCACCTGAAGGGCAAGTTGCTCGACGAGTTCATCGTCGTGGCGCTGGTCTGTCTGATCTTCCTGTTCCACCTGCGTTCCGGCCTGATCGTCGTGATCGTCACGCCGCTCGCGGTGGCTTCCGCGTTCATCATCATGAATGCGCAGGGCATCAACGCCAACATCATGTCGCTGGGCGGCATCGCGATCGCCATCGGCACGCTGGTCGACGCGGCGATCGTGATGATCGAGAACGTGCACAAGAAGCTCGAGCACGAGCCGGACGAATCGCGACGCATGGAAGCGATCCTCGCAGGGTGCCGCGAAGTAGGGCCGTCGCTGTTCTTCTCGCTCATGATCGTCGCGCTCTCTTTCCTGCCGGTGTTCACGCTCGAGGCGCAGGAGGGCCGGCTGTTCGCGCCGCTCGCCTACACCAAGACCTACGCGATGGTGGCGGCGTCGCTGCTGTCGATCACGCTGGTGCCGGTGCTGATCTGGTACCTGGTGCGGGGACGCATCCGTCCGGAGAACGCGAACCCGGTCAACCGGGCGGCGGCCGCGGCCTACAAGCCTGTCCTGGAGCTGGCGCTGCGACACCCGTGGGGTGTGACGGTGGCCGCGACTGTGCTGATTCTCGCGACACTGTGGCCGGCCTCGCGACTCGGCACGGAGTTCATGCCCGAGCTGGACGAGGGCGACCTGCTCTACATGCCGACCACGCTGCCGGGGCTCTCGACCGACGCCGCACGCGCGCTGCTGCAGCAGACGGACCGCCTGATCAAGACGGTGCCCGAGGTCGAACGCGTGTTCGGCAAGGCGGGGCGCGCCGAGAGCGCGACCGACCCGGCGCCGATCGAGATGTTCGAGACCACGATCATGCTCAAGCCGCGCGACCAATGGCGTCCCGGCATGACGCCCGAGAAGCTCAAGGCGGAACTCGATGCGCTGGTGAAGTTCCCGGGCCTGTCGAACGCCTGGGGGTATCCGATCAAGACCCGCATCGACATGCTCGCCACGGGCATCCGCACGCCGGTCGGCATCAAGATCATGGGGCCGGACCTGACGACCATCCAGCAGCTCGGCCAGAAGATCGAGACGATCATGAAGGGCGTGCCGGGCACCACCTCGGTGTATGCCGAGCGCACCGCGACGGGCCGCTACGTGGACGTGGACATCGACCGGGTCGCGGCGGCGCGCTACGGCCTCAACATCAAGGACGTGCAGGACATCGTGGGCAGCGCCGTGGGCGGCATGACCGTGAGCTACACCGTCGAGGGGCTCGAGCGGTACCCGATCAACCTGCGGTATCCGCAGAGCTTCCGCGATTCGCTAGAGAAGCTGCGGCAGCTGCCGATCGTTGCGCCGACCGGTGCGAACGTCACGCTGCAGGACGTCGCACGGGTCGAGATCGCCGACGGTCCTGCGATGATCCGCAGCGAGAATTCACGGCCGTCGGGATGGGTCTTCGTCGACATCCAGGGCCGCGACCTCGGCGGCTTCGTGAGCGATGCCAAGGACCGCATCGCCGACGAACTCGTGCTGCCCGCGGGCTACAGCCTGAGCTGGTCCGGCCAGTACGAGTACCTGCAACGAGCAGTGGAGCGACTCAAGCTGGTGGTGCCGCTCACGCTCGCCATCATCGTGCTGCTGCTGTACCTCAACTTCCGCAACGCGCGCGACGTCGGGCTGATCCTGTTCACGCTGCCGTTCGCGCTCGTTGGCGGCGTCTGGCTGCTGTACCTGCTCGACTACGACCTCTCGATTGCGGCGGCGGTCGGGTTCATTGCGCTCGCCGGTGTTGCCGCGGAGACCGGCGTGGTGATGGTGATGTACCTCGAGCACGCCTGGGCCGACCGCAAGGCGAGGGCGGCGGCCGAATCGCGCGAGCCCACCCGGGCGGAGTTGCGGGAAGCGATCGTCGAAGGCGCGCTGCTGCGGTTGCGGCCGAAACTCATGACCGTGATCACCATCATCGTCGGCCTGCTGCCGATCATGTGGGGATCGGGCACAGGCGCCGGCGTGATGCGGCGCATCGCGGCGCCGATGGTGGGCGGCATGGTCTCAGCCACGGTGCTCACGCTGGTGATCATTCCGTCGCTGTACCTGCTCCTGAACGGCTGGCGGCTACCGGACGAGGCGCGCTGACGAGGGATTTCACAAGGATTCAGAACGCTTCAGGACAGGCGGCGCCCGACGGGGGCAGATTGCGACCACGGCGGTAAACGAACCGCCGGGGACATCACGCAACCCGCGCAGGAGTGCTGCCATGAAGCGCAAGAAAGCGAAGGCGAAGTCGCCGCTGATCCGGTTGGTCGGCCTGGAGGCCGCAGCGGCTGCGGCGAGCATCGCGGGGTCGCCGGCCCTGGCCGCGCCGGGCGACCTCGATCCGGCGTTCGGCGACGTCGGGCGCCAGTCGAAATCCTGCATTACAGTAATTTCACCGCAATGGTCCGATAGACGTGCAGGCGGACGATGCGGTGCTGTTCGGCGGCGGCGGTGAATACTGCTACTGGGGTTGCTACGAGGACTACTTTGTCGGCCGGCTGCTCCCGAACGGGACGCCCGATGCGGGGTTTTCAGCCGACGGCGCTGGAAGGACTGGTCGTCTTACGACACGGCATTGCAGCCCGACGGCAAGGTCGTCGGCGAGGCTTGGCTGCAACGGACGACAAGCAGGTTGCAGGTGTTCCGGCTGCGCCCGGACGGCGCGCTCGATCCCTGACTTCGGGCTCGGCGGGCTGGTGCTGGTCAGCGACGGCACCGTAGCTACGAGATCGGCCATTCGGTGATCGTCGATCCGGACGGCCGCATCGTCGTGGCGGTGGCACATGACGACACTTCTGCTCGTCGCCCGGCTGACGGCGAACGGCGCATTGGATTCGTCGTTCGGCATGGGCGGTATCTATATCGCTTCCGCACCCGGTGGGTTCGGCGGCTACCCGGCCGCATTGCCCGCGCTCCTGGCGGCGGCTACCGCGTACGGCCCATGGCCCGCAAGCACCGGTCACGGGCGGGTCCAGCAGTGCAGCGTGGTTGGCCTGACGGACACCGGCGCTCTCGATGCCGGCGTTCGGTTCGCCGGAATTGCGGCGGCACCGTCGACCAGCGAAAAAGGGATCGATTGCAAGTCGTTGGCCGTGCAGAGCGACGGCAAGCTCCTGCTCGGGCGGCACGGATAGCGAGCTACGAGCGGCGGCTATGTCGGCCGCCTGCTCGCGAACGGCACGTGTCGATTCTAGCTTCGGCCGACGAGCGCGGCAGCCGCGCAGTTCGTCGTCGAGTCACTGCGCTGGCCGTCGGTTCCAACGGTTCGATCTTCGTGGCTGGCACAGGACCGGACGGGGTCTTCCGGCGCGCCTGGTCGTCCGTCTCCTCGCCGACGGCACGCTCGACACGTGCTACGGGCACGGCGGGCGTGGCCAGGGTCGACCTGAACGACTCGGCGTAGAACGCCCCGATCCATCGTCAACGACATGAAGGTGGTCGACAACGACGCGCTCGTCGTTGCCGGCTTCACGAATGACTTCCAGGACGGCTATCTCCGGCGGCATAGTTCGTGGCCCGACTGCTCGGCAATGTCGCCGGCAGCCAGTCCCGGCGTTCTCGGCATGAAGCAGTCGCGGGTTCGTGGGAACCGAGAGGGTGGGCAGGCGGTGCTGTCGGTGCAACGGACCGGTGGCAGTGCCGGCGTCGGTTGCGGTGACGTATTCCACCCGCGACTTCCCTGGCTCCCGCGGAGCCCGGGGCGAACTACGCGCCGGGCGTGCGCGCGATCAACGGCGCGGACTACACGACTTCGACCGGCCGCCTGACCTGGGCTGACGGCGAGGTCGGCGACAAGGAAATCGTCGTGCCGATCGCCTCCGACACCAATGCGGAGAGTGCCCGAGTTCTTCGAGGTCGTGCTCGAGTCGCCGGAAGGAGGAGCCGGGCTCGGGGCCTTCGGTGCCGACGTCGAAATTGCCGGAGTCGAGCTATCCGGCCGGCGAGCTGACGATCTCAAGCGGACCCCAGACACAGTAAATGAAGGCGGTCAGGCGGCTATCCGCGTCTATCGCAATTTCTATAGCCAGGGCGTAGTTTCGGTCACGGTGCGGGTGGCAGCGGGGGGCAGTGCGACACCGGGGCAGGACTTCGCGAGTCCCGGAGCACCAATGCATGGCAGGACATCGTGCTGACCTGGGGTGACGGCGACACGCGGACAAAGGAATTTTCGGTGCCGGTCCTGTCCGACTCGACCAGCGACCCAGGCGAGTCTTTCACGCTGGAACTCGTGTCGCCGACCGGCGGAGCACTTGTTGGCGCCGAGAACATGGCCAATGTGGCGATCGCGGGTTCGGCGTCGTCCACAACCAGCACAACCAGCCTCAACCTGGGCGGTTCCACTGGCGGCGGAGGGCGAAGCGGCGGCGGCAGCTTCGGCTGGCTCGGTGCCGTGCTACTCGGCCTGGGCGGTGCGTTGCGTCGTCGATTGAATCGCAGCTCCCGACTTGTGCGCAGAGGAGACTGGACATGAAGCGCAAGAAATCGAAGGGCAAGTCGCCGCTGATCCGGTTGGTCGGGCTGGAGGCGGCAGCGGCCGCGGCGAGCATCGCAGGGTCGCCGGCCATGGCTGCGCCGGGCGACCTCGATCCGTCGTTCGGCGACGTCGGGCGACAGTCGTCCGTGCATTACAGCGATTTCCCGCTCTGGTCGATCGACGTGCAGGCGGACGACGCAGTGCTGTTCGGCGGTGGCGGTGAATACTGCTACTGGGGTTGCTACGAGGACTACTTCGTCGGCCGGCTGCTCCCGAACGGGACGCCGGATGCGAGCTTCGCCGCCGCGGCGCTGGAAAGATACTGGTCGTTTTCGACACGGCGCTGCAGCCTGACGGCAAGGTCGTCGCGCGGTTGGCTACACCAGAGGCAAGGCAAGTTGCAGGTGTTCCGGCTGCGCCCGGATGGCGCGCTCGACCCCGACTTCGGGCTCGGCGGGACTCGTGCTGGTCGGTGACGGCAGCAACGCAGCTATCGAGGGCATTCGGTGATCGTGGATCCGGACGGCCGCATCGTCGTGGCGGGCACGCGTCGCATCAAGTGGCAACCAGGGCTTGCTTCTGGTTCGCCAGGCTGACGACGAACGGCGCATTGGATGCGTCGTTCGGCATGGGCGGCATCTACATCGCTTCCGCACCCGGTCGGGTTCGGCGGCTACCCGGCGCGCATTGCCCGCGCTCCAGGCGGCGGCTACCGCGTGATGGCACATGGCCCGCAAGCACCGGTCACGGGCGGGTCCAGTTCAAGTTGCAGTGTGTTTGGCCTGACGGACACAGGCGTTCTCGATGCCGGGTTCGGTGTCGCCGGAATTGCGGCGGCACCGCTCGACGCAGCGACGACAAGGGCATCGTCGATTGCAAATCCCTGGCCATGCAAGGCGATGGTCGCATTCTGCTGGGCGGTAGCGAACAACGATGCTGTCGGCGGTGGCTACATCGGCCGGCTGCTCGCGACGGGCGCGGCCGACTCCAGCTTCCATCCAGATCCAGGCGGCAGCGAAATTGTCGGTCAAGTGCTCTGCGCTCGCCGTCGGATCCACCGGTTCGATCTTCGTCACCGGACAGGACCGAACGGGGTTTTCCGGAGCGCTGGTGGTCCGCCTCCTCGCCGACGGTACGCTCGACACGTTGTTCGGCCGTGCGGGCGTGGCCACGTTCGACCTGAATGCCAGGCGCGCCGCCCCATTCATCGTCAGCGACATGAAGGTGACAGCCAACGACGCGCTCGTCGTTGCCGGCAATGCGTACTCGTACTCCGGTCGGCGTAGCCGTGGTCCGACTGCTCGGCAATGTCGCTGGCACCAGCCCCGGCGTTCTCGGCATGAAGCAGCAACGGGTTCTTGGAACTGAGACAGGGCGGGCGAGCCGTGCTTTCCGTGCGCCGGACGGGCGGCAGTCAAGGCGCCGTCGCCGTGACGTACTCCACCCGCGACTTCCCCGGCCCGGGGGAGAACGGGTCCCACTTCGCACCCGGCGTGCGAGCCATCAACGGCGCGGACTACACCACCTCGACCGGCCGCCTGACCTGGGCTGACGGCGACGTGGGCGACAAGGAAATCGTCGTGCCGATCGCCTCCGACACGAATGCGGAAGTGCCCGAGTTTTTCGAGGTCGTGCTGGAGGCGCCTGAAGGGGGTGCCGGGCTCGGGGCCTTCGGTGCCGACGTCGAAATCGCCGGCGCGAGCTATCCCGTCGGCGACCTGACGATTCGAGCCGAGCCAGTCGGGGTGACCGAGGGCGGTCAGGCGGCCATCTACGTCACCCGCAATTACTACAGTAAAGGCGTTGTCTCGGTCACGGTGCGGGTCGCAGCGGGCGGCAGTGCGACGCCGGGCCAGGACTTCCAGGGCCAGGGCAGGACTGACTGGCAGGACGTCGTGCTGACCTTTGGCGACGGCGAGACGTTCAAATCCTTCTATGTTCCAGTGGTGCGCGACACGGCGAACGAGTCGTCGGAGTCCTTCACGCTGGAACTCGTGTCGCCGACCGGCGGGGCCATGCTCGGCGTCGCATCGAATGCGACCGTGACGATCCTCGACGCTCCGCCTTCAAGCGGCGGTGGTTCCAACAGTGGCAGCAGGAGCCGCAGCGGTGGCGGCGGCAGCTTCGGCTGGCTGGGCGCGATGCTGCTCGGGTTGGGTGGCTTCCTGCGTCGTCGGCTGACAGGGAACCGCTAACGTCCCAGTGCGACTAAAATGGGCAGATGGATCCCACATCTGCCCATTCCGCCGGTCACGACTGCTGCAGCAAGGCTGCGGCAGTTCCGGTCGTCGAGACTGTTCCCGTCGCGGTATCGCCTCCTGCCGCAGAGCATTCCTGCTGTCACGCGCAGGGTGCCCCAGCAGGCACGAGCATCGCTCCGGTCGCGCGAGCGCTCGCTCCCGGCGAAGTGCTCTACATCTGTCCGATGTGCCCCGGCGTCGAGAGTCCCACGCCGGGCGCCTGCCCGAAGTGCGGCATGGCGCTGGAGCGCGCGGTGCCCGTCGTGGCCGAGGGCGACGACCCTGAATTGCTCGACATGCGACAGCGGCTGCGCTGGTCGATCGCGTTCACCGTGCCGCTCGTGGCGCTTGCCATGTCAGCGATGATGGGCTGGCTGCCCAAAGCGTTGGACGGCCAGACCAGCGCGTGGCTGCAACTGGCGCTCGCCACGCCGGTGGTGCTCTGGTGTGGCTCGCCGTTGCTGCAGCGGGGCTGGCGTTCATTGCGCTCGCGCAACTTCAACATGTTCACGCTCATCGGGCTCGGCGTCGCCGTGGCCTACGGCTTCAGCACGCTGGCCGTGCTGTTTCCGCAGGTGGTGCCGCATGCCTTCCGCCATGGCGGCACGGCAGGCCTGTACTTCGAGTCGGCGGCGATGATCGTGACGCTCGTCCTGCTCGGGCAGGTGCTCGAACTGCGTGCGCGGCAGAAGACCGGCGCCGCGCTGCGGGCGCTGCTCGATCTTACTCCACGCAAGGCGTATCGCATCGAGTCCGACGGCAGCGAAGCCGAGGTCGAACTCGCAAATGTTCAGACTGGAGACACGCTGCGCGTGCGTCCCGGCGAGAAGATTCCGGTGGATGGCACGGTGCTCGAAGGCGCGGGCACCGTCGACGAGTCCATGCTTACGGGCGAGTCGATTCCGGTGGACAAGGCGCCGGGCGCTGCACTGATTGGCGGCACGCTAAACGGCGCCGGCGCGTTCGTGATGCGTGCGGACCGTGTCGGCGCAGAGACTTTGCTCGCGCAGATCGTGCAGACCGTGGCCGATGCGCAGCGCAGTCGTGCCCCGGTCCAGGCGCTCGCGGACCGAGTCTCGGCATGGTTCGTCCCGGCGGTCGTGGCGACTGCAGTCCTCGCGGCGATCGTGTGGGCGGTCGTCGGTCCCGAGCCGCGGCTCGCGTTCGCGCTGGTCGTGGCCGTGAGCACGCTCATCATCGCCTGCCCCTGCGCGCTCGGGCTGGCGACACCGATGTCGATGACCGTGGCCATGGGGCGCGGCGCACAGGCCGGCGTGCTGTTCCGCAGCGCGGAAGCGCTCGAGACGCTCGAAGAAGTCGACACGCTGGTCCTGGACAAGACCGGCACGCTGACGCGCGGGCGGCCGGAGGTGGTCACGGTGCTGCCCGTGGAAGGGGTGCCCGAGAACGAATTGATTCGCGTGGCCGCCAGCCTCGAGCAGGCCAGCGAGCATCCGCTCGGCCAGGCCATCGTGCGTCATGCACTGGCACGCGGGCTGCGGCTCGGCCGCAGCTACGGTTTCGCGGCGTTCCCCGGCGCCGGGGCGTCCGGTGTCGTGCAGCTGCGCAAGGTGCTCATCGGCAACGAGGCGCTGCTGCGTTCGCAGGGCATCGACCCCGGGTCGCTGGTGGCGGACGCGGAGCACTTGCGGGACCACGGCCAGACCGCGGTGTTCGTCGCGGTGGAGGGCCAGCCGATCGGGCTCATCGCGCTCGCCGACCCGCTCAAGGAAGAAGCGTGGGATGTGGTCAAGTCGCTGCAGGACCTGGGGCTGCGGCTGGTCCTCGTGTCCGGCGACCACGAGACGTCCGCGCGCGCGGTCGCCGCGCAGGCCGGCATCAAGGAAGTCCACGGCGGCATCGAGCCCGCGGGCAAGGCTGAAATCGTCCGCGCTCTGCGCGCCGCGGGAAGCAAGGTCGCCATGGCGGGCGACGGCATCAACGACGCACCTGCATTGGCCGCGGCCGACGTCGGCATCGCAATGGGAGCAGGCACGGACGTGGCCAAGCAGACGGCAGGCGTCGTGCTCGTGAGCGGCGACCTGCGCGGGCTGGCGCGGGCCCTGCGGCTCAGCGAGAACACCATGGCGAACGTGCGTCAAAACCTCTGGTTCGCGTTCGGTTACAACGCGCTCGGCGTGCCGCTTGCCGCGGGCGTCCTGTATCCGGTCTTCGGCTGGCTGTTGTCGCCGGCCATCGCGGCCGCGGCCATGTCTTTGAGCTCGGTCAGCGTCATCGGCAACGCGCTGCGACTGCGCCGCAGCACGCTGGACTGACGCCGTTTGCTAACATCGGGGGATGAGCAAGACCCTCGATTCCAACCCGCGCCGCGACGGCTTCCGCATGCCCGGCGAGTTCGAGCCGCACTCGGGCTGCTGGATGCTGTGGCCGGAGCGTCCCGACAACTGGCGTCTCGGCGGCAAACCCGCGCAGCAGGCGTTTGTCGCGCTGGCGACGGCGATCTCGGGCAGCGAGCCCGTGACGATCGGCGCATCCGCGGCGCAATACTCGAACGCGCGGCGATTGCTGCCGTCGCAGGTGCGCGTCGTCGAGCTCTCGAGCAACGATGCGTGGATGCGCGACGTCGGGCCGACGTTCGTCGTCAACGACCGTGGCGGCATCCGCGGCGTCGACTGGCAGTTCAACGCATGGGGCGGCCTGCAGGGAGGTCTCTATTTCCCCTGGGACCGCGACGATGCAGTGGCGCAGAAGGTCACCGAGATCGAAGGCTGCGACCGCTACCGGGCGCCCTTCATCCTGGAAGGTGGCTCGATCCACGTGGACGGGCAGGGCACGGTGATCACCACCGAGGAATGCCTGCTCAATCCTAACCGCAACCCGGGTCTCAGCCGCACGCAGATCGAGACGCAGCTCAAGCGCTATCTGAATGTCGAAGCCGTCGTCTGGCTGGGCAAGGGCGTGCTGCACGACGAGACGGACGGCCACGTCGACAACCTGTGCGCCTACGTGCGGCCAGCCGAGGTGGTGCTGACGTGGACGAGCGACCGCAACGATCCGCAATACGAGATCTCGCGTGCGGCCTATGAACGCCTGATGGACGCCCGTGACGCGCGCGGTCGGCGCTTCAAGGTGCACAAGCTGCAACAGCCAGGCCCGCTGCACATGACCGCGGAGGAGGCCGCGGGCGTCGACGCCGCCGAGGGTTCGCAGCCGCGCGCTGCGGGCGGTCGCATGGCGGCGTCCTACGTCAATTTCTACATCGGCAATCGCCGCATCGTGGCGCCATTGCTCGACCCGCGCCGCGACCGGGACGCCTTGCGCAAGCTGCAGGACCTGTTCCCGAAGCGCGAGGTCGTCGGCGTGCCCGGGCGCGAGATCCTGCTCGGCGGCGGCAACGTGCACTGCGTGACGCAACAAGTGCCGCTCGCGCGCGACCGCAGGCGGTGAAGCGAGTCATGGCCAACCGGCGTCTGCATCAAGCCCTGAGTGGCCGCCGCCTGACGCGGCTCGAGTACGAGCAAGAACTGCCGAAGCTGCAGGACAGTGTGCTCGACGCGCAGTTCACGCTGCGGGAGGCGCGCAAGCACGCTGTCGTCATGATCGTCACGGGAATTCCGGGCGCAGGCCGCAGCGAGGTGGTCAACGAGCTCCTCGGCTGGCTCGATCCCAAGCTCACGACCGTGTACGGGTTTCATGCGCCGAACGACGTCGAGCGCGAAAGGCCGCCGCTCTGGCGCTACTGGCGGCTCCTGCCAGCCAAGGGCAGGATCGCGATCCTGCACGGCGGCTGGTACCAGGACCTGCTGCGCGCTGCGGCCAGGGTCGGTCCTCGCGCGGCTGCGCAGCCAGCCAACCTGCGACGCAGCGTCGAGCGCGTGCGTCGGCTCGAGCAGATGCTGGTGCGTGACGGCCTCGTGGTCTGCAAGGTGCATCTGCACATCGCGCCGGACACACAGAAGAAGCGCCTGGCCAAGCTGCACGCGAGCAAGACGACCCGCTGGCGCGTGACCGGGGAAGACCGCTCGCTCGCCCGCAACTACCGCGAAGTTGAGCGCGCCTTCGAGCACATGCTCGCCATGACTGACCAGCCGCTCGCGCCATGGCACGTCATTGACGGTACCGACCGTCAGCACCGGGCGCTCGAGGTGGGCCGGCATCTGCTCGCCGCGATCGCTCATGCCGACGACCGGCTGCCGGCGATTCGTGCGCCGCGCGGGGCGAAGACTGCGTTGTCGCGTGTGCGCCTGCCCAGCAAGCCTGTGGGGGCGTCACCCACCGATGACGACTACGATGCCGAGCTCGAACGGCTGCAGGGCAGGCTGGCGCTGCTGTCGCGTCGCAAGCGTTTCGAGCGCCACTCCGTGGTGGCCGCGTTCGAAGGCATGGATGCCGCGGGCAAGGGTGGAGCCATCCGTCGCGTCACGACCGCACTCGATGCGCGGCAGTACCGGGTCGTGCCGATCTCGGCGCCGACATCCGAGGAGCTGGCGCGGCCATATCTCTGGCGGTTCTGGTTCCAGCTGCCGCCGCGCGGGAACTACACGATCTTCGATCGGAGCTGGTACGGCAGGGTGCTCGTCGAGCGTGTGCGGGGATTCGCGGCGGCCAAGGACTGGCAGCGGGCCTACGACGAGATCAACGAGTTCGAACGGCAACTGGTCGAGCACCGGGTGATCGTCGCCAAGTTCTGGATGTCGGTCAGCCGGGCCGAGCAGCTCGAACGCTTTTCCGAGCGCGATCGCAATTCGCTCAAGCGGTTCAAGGTCGATCCCGAAGACTGGGCGAATCGCAAGCACTGGAACGATTACCAGCGGGCCGCGAAGGAAATGATCGCGCGGACGAGCACGCCCTATGCACCCTGGACGGTCATCCCGGCAGACGACAAACGCAGTGCGCGGCTTGCCGTGCTGCGCGCGCTGGCGGACCAGGTCGAGGCTGCCCTCGGCTGAGGCGAGACCGCTGTTCCGATGGAGACGCTGTTGCCGCACATTGCACTGGTCAGCGCGCGCGAAGCGCTGGCGCTCGACGAAGACCTGCCGCCGCTGGTCGAAGCGTTGCGACGCGCCGGAGCGCAAGTCTCCACGCCCTGCTGGGACGATGCCGCCGTCGACTGGTCGGCGTTCGACCTCGCGGTGCTGCGATCGACCTGGGACTACGTCGAGCGCATTGCCGAGTTCCGCGTGTGGGCGCGCCTTTGTGCCTCGCAGACGCGGCTCTTCAACCCGCCGGCGCTGGTCGAATGGAACACGGACAAGCACTACCTGGCCCACCTGCATCGCGCTGGCGTGCCGGTCGTGCCGACACGCTTCGTCGAGCCGGGCGAGGATGCAGCGCGGTCCCTGCAGCAGTTCCTGGCCGGAGGTCCGGACTCCCTGTCAGCGGGTCACGAATGCGACTTTGACCAGTTCGTCGTGAAGCCTTCGATCGGCGCGGGTTCGCGCGACACGGCGCGCTACCGGCGCACGGATGCACACAAGGCGCTGGAGCACCTGTCGCGGCTGGTCGAGGCCGAGCGCCGCAGCGCCATGTTGCAACCGTACCTGGCCAGCGTGGACACGTTCGGCGAGACCGCCTTGATCTACTTCGGTGGCGAGGCCAGCCACGCAATCCGCAAGGGTCCGTTGTTGCGCCTCGATGCGGGCCTGGTCGAAGGGTTGTTTGCGCCGGAAGAGATCAGCGCCCGTGATCCCGGGGACGACGAGCGCCTGCTTGCGGCGGCTGCCCATGCCGCCATCCCGTTCGACCCGCCGCTCTACGCGCGCATCGACATGATCCGGGACGGGCAGGGTGCTCCGGTCATCCTCGAACTCGAAATGACGGAACCTTCGTTGTTCTTTCCGCACGCCCCGGGCAGCGCGGACCGACTCGCTGCGCTGTTGATCGCCCGCAGCGCCGGCTAGAACCAGCCCGAGACGAACAAGCGGAACACGTCGGCTGAAAAGCCGTAGAGCGGCTCTGAGCCCGGCGCGCCGCCCTTGGTGATGTCCCGGAAGTCGGCGTAGTCGAAGATGATGTGGTCGTAGAACAGGTTGACGGTCGAGCGGCGGATGCGGTCCCAGCCGATCGAAGGCAGTTCGTAGGTTGCGCCGACGCTCAGCATGTGGCTCGTGAACGTGCTCAATTCCTTGTCGCGGGCCAGGAAGTTCTGGGCATCCGCCCGCGGGAAAAGGTCTGAGTAGAAGTCCGCGGCGGACTGGTCATACCACCGGTAGCCGGCCTCGAGGATCCAGCGCTTGCCCCAGGGTTGGGTGTAGCCGAGCGACGCCGTGTTGGCGTCGATGCCCCAGGTGTCGGTGAAGTAACGATATTCTGCGCTCACCGACGCGCGATACGGGAGGTAGTACTGAGCGGTGATCGACACCGCGTTGCTGGTGCGCGTCTGCGGGTAAAGTTCGGGCTGGAACGAATAGCCGCGGGCGCTCGAGTCGTCCAGGTAGCGCACAGAGCGATAGGGGTTGTTGAGGAAGCCCTCGTCGGTGATGACTTCATAGTTCAGGCCGGCCATCAGGCGCGGCGTAACGATCTGCTGCAGGCTGAAGCGGTAATTGCGGCGGTCGACGGTCTCGTTGAAGGTATTGTCGTCGCGCTTGCGCACTTCGTCCCAGCCCTGGCTGAATCCAAACGACACGGTCGTGAGGTCGCCGAAGATGTCCTGGCTGACATCGAAGCTCGCCGTGTTGGCCGTGTAGTCGCTCTCGTCGCTCAGCGTGTAACTCACGCTGTACTGGGTCTTGCCCTGCAACATGTCCAGCGCGAGGCTGCCCTGCGTGCGCTCCTCCGTGTACGGGCTGGCCGTCGTCATGACGTCGATCGACGCGCTCGACACCATGTCCATGTAGTAGTTGGCCGAGACCGAGTACTTTTCGGCAAATTTCTTGCGCAGCAGCACCGATGGGCCGTCGATGGTGACGCCGCCGCCGTCGTAACGGTGGTAGAGCACGTCGGCACGGTCGTCAGGCAGCACGGCCGACTGCGCCGCGCCGTGCGCCAGCAGCGCAAGGCCGGCGAGAGCGAAGGTCGTGGCTATCCGGCGCGGTATCATCGTGCTCGATGCCTCAGTTGCAGCCGCAGCCGCCGCCATGGCTGCCGGTGGCGCCGCGCGCACCTTCGCGGGCTTCGAACACGTGGTTGAGGTAGGAGCCGGCCACCGGGTCGCGTTCGGCCGACATGATGATGTCGGCGAAGTACTGGCGTTCGTACGGCTTCACCCACGGCTCGACGCTCGAACAGCCGCTCGAGGCGGCCAGCACCAGCAGCAGGGCGAGGCGGCAGGACGTGCGCATGTTCACTCCTTGACCAGGCTGCGGATCATGTCCGCGTACTTGGCTTCGTCGCCCGGCTTGTAGCCGCGGTGCACGTAACGCACCTGGCCCTTGCGGTCGACGAAGACGGTGCTGGGCATGCCTTCGACGCCGAAGCGTCCCGCCACGGCGCTGTCCGTGTCGAACAGTATCGGGAAGGTGATCGGCATCCCCTTGAGCCAGGTGACTGCCGCCGCGCTGTCCGGCTCGACATTCACGGCGAGCAGCGTGAAGCCCAGCGGCTCGTACTTGGACTGCAGCTGCGCGAACAGCGGCATCTCCTGCCTGCACGGCCCGCACCACGTCGCCCAGAAGTTGATCATCACGACCTGGCCCTTGAGGTCGGCAAGGCTGACGTTGCCGCCCTCCCGGGCCGCAAGCGTGAAGTCCGGCGCTGGCGATCCCGGGTTTGCCGCACCCATGGCGAGGGCCGGCATCCCGAGCGCGAGACAGGAAGTGAACAGCATTCGGCGAGTGATTCCCATGGTCCGATCCTCAGAAGAAAGCGGTGATGCCGAGCCCGACCTGCAGGTTCTGGGTCAGCTTGTCCTTGCCGAGCAGGTCGCTCTGGAACATGTGATTGCGCACGTCGAGGTGCACGGCGATCCAGTCGTTGGCGAGCACGCGCAGGCCCGCGCCGAGCGCCACGGTGAAGTGGTCGTCGCCCGCGAATGTCGTGCTGCCGGCGCCCAGCGTGAAATACACGGCGCTCGGCATGGCGCGCTTGCCGCCGAAGAACACTTCGCCCGGCAATGCGTTCCAGCCCAGTGCGAGGTCGTAGTAGGTGTACTGCCGCTCGCTGTCGGTCAGCAGTTCCACGGATCCGCTCAGTTCCTCGTAGCTGGTCTTGCCGGCCTTGGACGAGCCCACGGTTGCCTCGGCGAACAGGTCCTCCGTGAAGTGGTACGCGATCCGTGCGCCGTACAGCAGGCTGGAGCCGAAATCCTCGATGCTGACCGTGCCGACGAAGGCGCCGGCTTCGAAATTCTCGGAGTCGATCGCGGCCGGCTCGACGTCACGCCGTTTGACGGCGGGCTCGACGACCTGAGGCTGTTCGGCCGGCAATGCCGAGGGCTCGCCGGCCGATTGCGCGGCGGCAATGCCCGGCAGCGACGCGGCCGTCGCCAGTGCCGTCAGAAGAAGTAGGTGAAGCCCACGGTCCATTCGTCGATCTCCTCGTTCTCGTCGCGGCTTGTGAACACGACGTAGCTGCGGTATTCGGCCTGCAGCAGGAAGCGGTTGGTCAGGAAGCCGCGCACGCCGAGCGCGGCGTAGGCGGTCGAGTCGGTGCGGTCTTCGGTCTGCACCAGCGTGGCCTTGGGCGAGATGCTGAGCACGCCGCCGCCGATGCCGATGAACGGCGAAACGCGCCACTCCGGCATGAAGACGTGAGCGATGCCGGCGGTGCCGAGCCAGCCGTCCGAGAAGCTGCCGAGCAGGTGATTCACGTCGGCCCGCACCAGCAGGTTCGAATTGAGCGCGTAGGCGCCGTTCACCGAGATCACGTTGGCGCCGCCGAAGTCACCGGTCGCGAGGCCGACTTCCCAACGGTGCCCGGTGCGTGCCTCAGGGGCCGGCCCGGCCACGCGCACCTCGGCGCCGCCCGGGGTCAGCGTCCGCTCGAGCTGGGAGCGGTGCACCCAGCCTTCGCGGCCTTCGGCGGTGCGCACCTTGATCCAGTCCGTGCGCTGCCGCAGCAGCTGGATCGACGCATCCCGCTCTACGGAGTACGTCGCTGGAAAACCACGGCCTGGGCCGCTGCGCATGTCGGCGTAGGCGTCCTGCACGACCACTGTCGTTGGCGTCTTCTCGGCGCACGCGTCCGTGGCGTGGCTCGCGCCGAGCAGCGCGAGACAGCAGGCGAGCAGTGGCCGGAAGACGGGTCGGTTCAATTCAGCGGCGCCAGGAATGGGTCGTTGAAGTATTGGGCACCGATATCGGTCCATTCCGAGACGAGCTTCAACTCCGCAGGATTCAAGCGGCCCGCGTGAGTGCCACCGGGGGCGAATAGTGCGAAGAACCTCACAGAACCGCCGGCGCTGCCCGCGCGCAGGGACGGCGCCACGGGCACGGTCGAGAACTGCGGCAGCCCGGTTACCGGATCGACACCGGTCTGAACCAGGCGGTCCGCCAGCGCCCCATTGACGACTTCCTGCTCGGCATCGGTGGCAAGCAGTTCGCGGTAGGCGTGGAACTGCGTGGGCACGTCCGCGGACGGGCCGTCCGTCAGTTCGAGTTGCGCTGCCGGAACGCGGGTCGTGCCGTCCGCGGCGCGCGCCGAATGGCAGGCGACGCAGGTGTCGTCCCGCAGCACGGTGCCATCGGCGGCAAGTGTGACGCGCGGTTTGCTCCACAACGGATGGAGGTGGCGCTCGTAATGGATCGTGATCCGGCAGCCGGCACGCCATGCCGTCACGCAGTCCGACGACGTGGGTGCCGCGGTCTCGAGGTCGAGGTAGTCGTACGCGAACGCAGCGTCAGGCGCGCGGCCTGCCGCGACGGGATCTGTCCAGATGTCTTCGTAGCGGATGGCCGTGGCGGGCAGCAGGTCGGCGCAGTCCGTCTGGCAGCTGATGCGCGCGCGGACCTGAGCCATCGTTTCGCCGAAATCGGCGAAGTACGCGGCGCTGGTGTTGGGGAAGGGCACGCCGGTGCCAGGCGCCCCTGCGTTCGCGGCCGCAAACAGGTTGCCGCGCCCGTGTGAGTCGTCGCGGGTGGGTGAATGGCACCCGTTGCACTTCAGTTCCTGTCCTGCACGCACCTGCAGCCAGTTGTTGTGTCGCGCGCCGATGCGCCGCCCGTTCGCGTCGAGCACGCTCAGGGCGAAGGCGACGTCGGCGGGCACCTTGACGCGCACGGAGCCGTCCGGCTCCACCGGCGCATAGCCCAGGATCTCGCGCATGCCGAAGGCGCTGGTGACGCCGAACGCGCTGCGGTCGAAATCACGGACGTCGTCGTCCGGCATGCTTACCGGCTTCTCGATGCGCACGAAGCGCGCGGGCCGTGCTGCTGCCAGCGTCCGGGCTGGATCGCGCAGTACCGCGATGCCGCCCGGTGCGGTGTCCGTGCCCGCGATGTCGTAGACGCTGCGGATGTCGATGATGCCGACGCCTTCGGCCTCGAGGTCGGCGTCGTAATCCACGCCGGCAACTCGATCCAGCAGCACGGGAGGCAGGGCGCGCGGTTGCATTGCGACGACGTCGGAATACACCGTGCCTTCGACCGGCGTCGACACCGGCAGCTGCGTTTTCTGCGCCGGATCGTACATCCACACGCCATAAAGCGGGGCGGCGGTGGCTGTCGCGCCGGCCGCGAGCCGTTCCGGTGAGCACGGGACGATCTGCGCGGTGGCAGCGGTGCCCTGTTCCAGCAGGCGGCACTGGCTCCACGTCAGCAGGATGCGGCCGGTGCCGTCCTGCAGTGGGAAAGCCGAATTGTAGCGGCCGCCGGGCGAGGGCCCTTCGACGGTCCGCACGTCGTTGATCGTTGCAGGGACCTGTGCCGGCCCCGCGAGCACGCCGCGGTTCGGCAGTGTCGGCTGCGCCAGTTCGACGTAGTTGTCCGTGTCCACCTCGAGCAGCTGGCTGCCGAGGTCCGGCGCTTCGAAGGGCTGTGCCCGCACCAGCAGCTTGCCGTTCGCCATCGGCCGCGGATCGAGGAAATGAATCTCCTGCCCGTCGGTGCCGGTGTCGTGGCTGCGCGCTCCATAAAGGAGTTGCAGGTCGCTGCCGTCCGGGCGCATGGCGTACAGGCTGATCTCATCGTGCCCAGCCGCGTTGTCCCAGCGGCTGAAGACGACGCGCCCGTCGGGCAGCACGGCCGGATCGAGGTCGTGGCTCTGGTTGAACGAGACCTGGTGGAGGCCGGAGCCGTCCGCGTTCATCACGTGGAGCACGAACGCGGGTCCATCGTCGCTTTCGTCCTGCGCCTCGAACTGCGGCTTGCCTTCGTCGAGCAGGATCGCCTTGGACTGGCGTTGCCGGGTAGACGAGAAGAGGATGCGGCCATCCGGCAGGTAATGCGGCGCGACGTCCTGGCCGTCTTCCGCAGTCGTGTCCGATGCGATCACGCGGCGCAGCTGCTGCGTGTCGAGGTCGTATTCCCAGATGTTCCAGGTCGGCTGGTCCTCGGGCGCGGCGCCAACGATGTTCGGTTCGCGCAGCGCAAATACGAGCTTGCGCCCGTCGTACGACGGTTCGACGTCACGGACGTCACCCAGGCCCTTGGTGATCGCTGCCGTCAGGTTGCGCTCGGCTGCCGAAGGCGCGGCGCGGTCGCGCAGGTAGAGGTCGGCGCCCGGCTGGAACGGCAACAGTTCGCGCGCATCCGGTGACAGCGCATTGCCCGTGGGTACCGGTCGCTTGACGTAGGCAATCGGAAAATCCAGGACGACTGGATCGGGCGACTGCCCGCTGCTCGGGCTCGCACCGCCCCCACCGTCGCTGCTCGTGCACGCGGCCAGCGCCGCGCCGGCGACCAGCAGGGCGGTCAGTTTCCAATAGTGCAGGCGCCGTCCGACGGACACCGTTGAATGTGCTGCCATAGGTCTTCCCTCACGGCGAATCCAGGCGTGTTGCCGCCGCGAGGCTGTTTTCTCGCACAAATCGTCCGCCGGGGTGACGTTTGGGCAGCGGTTGTGTGAGATCGATCGCATAAACGCCAACACGGCTTTGCGCCGAGGGGCGGCAGGGCACAGATTCCGTCGCCACGGCGGTCAACCACGGCCGATACGGAGGGGCGGATGCCGCAGAACTGGAAGTCGAGCACTCGATTCGCTGGCGCCTGGCGCAGCGTATTCGCCTGCCTTTGCCTTACCGGCGCGGCGTTGCTGCCTGCCGCCGCGCATGCCGATGCGCGCTCGCAGGCGAAGCGCATCCACGATCGCCTCGCGGGCGTGCCGCCCACCGAGGCGGTGCTCACGTCGATGGCAAACGACATCGCGGCTGGACGCGAAACGGAGGCCGCCTACACGGCCATGCAGCACCGGGCGTTCTACGACGTGACGCTCAAGAACTTCGCGATGCCGTGGACCAATCGCGACCAGACGGTGTTTACGCCGCTCAACGACTACGTGGCGACGGTGATCGGCATGGTCCGCGACGACGTCGCGTTCGACCGCGTGCTCTATGACGACATCCTGTACGTCGGTCGCAGCGGCCTTGGCGTGCCGGGCTACTCGCCGTCAGGCAACGACCACTACGCGGCGCTGGAGTCGCAGGGTGTCAGCCTCAAGGACGACCTGGTCCGGACGACGCAGTCGGCGGCCAACGGCATTCCGGCCGAGGCGACAGCGGGCGTGCTCACTTCGCGCGCCGCGGCCCAGGCGTTCTTTGTCGCCGGCACGAACCGCGCGATGTTCCGCTTCACGCTGATGAACCACCTGTGCACCGACCTCGAGCAGGTGCAGGACCCGACCCGGCCGCCGGACCGCATCCGCCAGGACGTGAGTCGCAGCCCCGGCGGCGACAGCCGCCTGTTCCTCAATAACTGCATCGCCTGCCATTCGGGCATGGACCCGATGACGCAGGCCTTCGCCTACTACGACTACGACGAAACCGCGGGGCGCATGCTCTACACGCCGGGCAGTCGTGCGGCCGAAGTACTTCAACAACAAGGACACGTTCCCGGCGGGCTTCTCGACGCCCGACGACAACTGGGACAACTACTGGCGCAAGGGCAACAACTCGCTGCTTGGCTGGGACGGCTCGCTGCCGGGCAAGGGCACAGGTGCGAAGTCGCTCGGCCGCGAACTCTCGCACAGCGACGCGTTCGCCTCCTGCCAGGTGCAGAAGGTGTTCAAGAACGTCTGTTTCCGCGCGCCGAGCGACGCGCAGGACCGTGCGCGCGTGCAGGCGATGACCGCCAGCTTCAAGTCCAGCGGCTATCAGCTGAAGCGAGTCTTCGCCGAAGCCGCCACCTATTGCATGGGCGACTGAGGGGCAGCACATGAATCTCACGAACCCGCGACTTTCTTCGTTCCGTGCGTTTGCCATTGCCGTGTGCGCGCTCGTCCTGAGCGCCTGCGGCGGGGGCGCCAAGACCACGGAAAATCCGATCACCACCGGCGGCTCCGCGCCGACGTATGCCGGGCCGGCGCCGTCCACTGCGGACGTGCAGGCGTTCAAGCTCAACGTCTGGGACAACCTCAAGGCCAACAACCGCTGTGGGCAGTGCCACGTTTCGGGTGGGCAGGCGCCGCAGTTCGTGCGCCAGGACGACGTGAACCTTGCCTATTCGGCGGCGAACCCGATCGTCAACCTCGCCTCGCCGCGCGATTCGCGGATGGTGCAGAAGGTGGCGGGCGGCCACAACTGCTGGCTCGCGAGCAACGATGCCTGCGCGGACATCCTCACGACGTGGATCACGGCGTGGGCCGGCGCAACCGCCGGTGGCGGCGTGCAGGGCGTCGCGCTCAAGGCGCCGGTGATCAAGGACCCGGGCGCAAGCAAGGGCTTCCCGTCCTCGCCGGCGCTGTTCGCCGCGACCGTCCATCCGCTGCTCGAGCAGTATTGCTCGCGTTGCCACACCTCGACCGCTGCGGCATCGCAGTCGCCCTTCTTCGCGTCCCACGACGTCGACGAGGCGTACGCGGGCGCAAAGGTGAAGATCAACCTCGACCAGCCCGCGTTGTCGCGGCTCGTGGTGCGATTGCGCTCGGAATTCCACAACTGCTGGAGCGATTGCGCGGCCAACGCGAACCAGCTGGAGGCGGCGATCCAGGCGTTCGCCAACCAGGTTCCGGTGACGCAGGTGGAATCCTCGCTCGTCTTTTCGAAGGCCCTGCGCCTGCCCGACGGCATCGTCGCGAGCGGCGGCAACCGCTACACGGCGAACATGATCGGCCTGTGGGAGTTCAAGACGGGCCGCGGCTCGGTCGCATACGACACCAGCGGCGTTGAACCGGCGTTGAACCTGAACATCTCGGGCGACGTCAGCTGGGTCGGCGGCTGGGGCATCAACGTGCGCGGCGGCAAGGCGCAGGGTTCGACCACGGCGAGCCGCAAGCTGAGCGACCTGATCAAGGCCACCGGCGAGTACACGATCGAAGCGTGGGTGGCGCCGGGCAACGTGGCGCAGGAAGACTCCCGCATCGTGTCGTACTCGGGTGGTACGACCGCGCGCAATTTCATGCTCGGCCAGACGCTCTACAGCTATGATTTCTACAACCGCTCGACCCGCACCAACACGGCGGGTGACCCGAAGCTGACGACCGCTGCTGCCGACGAGGACCTGCAGGCAACGCTGCAGCACGTGGTCGCGACCTACGACCCGATCCGCGGCCGGCGCATCTACGTCAACGGCGTGTTCACGGGCGACATGGACCCGGCAGCCGGCGGCACGATCTCGGACTGGGACGACACGTTTGCGTTCGTGCTCGGCAACGAAGTCTCTGGCGACCGGCAGTTCCAGGGCGTGTTCCGCCTGGTGGCGGTCTACAACCGCACCCTGACGGATGCGCAGATCCAGACCAACTTCCAGGCCGGCGTCGGCGAGAAGTTCTACCTGCTGTTCTCGATCAGCCACCTCGTGGACGTGCCACAGGCCTACCTGCTGTTCGAAGTCAGCCAGTTCGACTCGTACAGCTACCTGTTCGACAAGCCGACGTTCATCAGCCTCGACCCGAACGCCAGGCCGGGCTCCATCCCGGTGGCCGGCTTGCGCATCGGCATCAATGGCGCGGAGGCCCCAATCGGCCAGGCCTATCGCACGCTGAACACGACGATCACGGACTCGCAGTACGGGCCGCTCGGGCAGCCGCTCGCAAGCGTCGGCACCGTCATTGCGCTCGAGAAGGGTCCGGACACCGACGAGTTCTTCCTCACCTTCGATGTGCTCGGCACGCACCAGAACGTGCGGCTCGACCCGGTGCCGCTGGCGCCGGCACCGCCGCCCGACGTCCAACGCTCGGCAGACGTCGGCCTGCGCGTGTTCGACGAACTCAACGCGACCATGGCGGAACTCACCGGCGTGAGCCCGCAGGATCCGGGCGTGGCCGCGACCTACGCGACGATCCGGCAGTCGCTGCCGACCGTGGAGACGATCGACACGTTCGTGTCCGCGCACCCGGTGGCGATCGCGCAGCTCTCGATCCAGTACTGCAATGCGCTGGTCGAGAACCCGACGGCGCGCGCGCAGTACTTCCCGGGCTTCAACTTCGGTGCGGCGCCGTCCACGGCGTTTACTCCCGCGGGTCGCGCGATCGTGCTCGACTCACTGCTCGGGCGAATGCTCCGCACCGGCGTGGCCACTGAACCGGATGCCGTCGGCGTGCGCACTGACCTCGACAACCTGATCACCCGCCTGTCGAGTTGCGGCGGTTCCTGCGCCGCGGATCGCACCGAGGTCGTGGTCAAGGCCAGCTGCGCCGCGCTGCTCGGCAGCGCCGCCACGTTGCTGCACTGACGCCGTCGAGTACCGAGGACTATCACATGCTGATCCGAAACAAGACCCCTCGCGCGCTCGGCCTCGACGAGCCGATTCGCCACGAGCAGGCGCACAAGCGTCCAGTCACCCGGCGCGATTTCCTCGCGCAGGGCTTCACCTCGGGCCTGGCGACGATTGCCGCGCCCACGGTGTTCAGCCTGTTCGCCAATCCGCGCGCGGCGCAGGCCGCGCTGTCGTCCGACCTGATCGCCCTCAAGGCGAGCTGCGGCCTCGACGTGGCGGGCGCGGGCAAGATCCCGTTCATCTGCATCGACCTCGCCGGTGGCGCGAACATGGTCGGCTCGAACGTGCTGATCGGCGGGCCTGGCGGCCAGCTCGACTTCCTCAGCACGGCGGGCTACGGCAAGCTCGGCCTGCCGGGCGACATGCTGCCGAGCATGACCAACGTGACAACGGGCACGAGCTTCACCGACTCGCGGCTCGGCCTGTCCTTCCACAGCGACAGCGCGTTCCTGCGCGGCATTCTCGATCGCATCGCGCCGGCGACGGCAGCGTCGATCAACGGCGCCGTCATTGCCGCGCGCTCCGAGAACGACACCGGCAACAACCCGCACAACCCGATGTACGGCATCCACCAGGCGGGCGCGGATGGCGCGCTGGCGACGCTGATCGGGTCGCGTGCCTCGGATTCCGGCGGCAACTCGATGGCGCCGGCCGGTCTGATCGACCTCTCGGTGCGGCCGACCAAGGTTGACCGCGCAAGCGACGTCACCGGCCTGGTCGACACCGGGCAGCTCGCGAGCCTGCTGAGCCTCGACGACACGGTGGCGGTGATGGAGGCCATCCAGCGCATCAGCGACCGCAAGATCCAGAACATCAACCCGAAGCAGCCTTGGGCCGACCCCAAGCAGACGACCGTCACGCGCAACGAGGTGGTCAAGGAACTCGTCAACTGCGGTTACGTGAAGGCGGCCGACGTCGTCGATCAATACGGCGACCCGACCAGCCTCAACCCGGACCTCGACCCGGACATCGTCGGCGCGGGTGGCATCTTCAGCCGCGCGGAGTACGACGGCGACGCCGAGTTCCGCAAGACGGCGGCGGTCATGAAGATGGTGCTCTCCGGCTACGCCGGCGCCGGCACGATCGCGCTCGGCGGGTACGACTATCACGGGCAGGGGCGCGCGACGGGCGAACTGCGCGATCTGCGCGCCGGACGCTGCATGGGCGCCTGCCTCGAGTATGCGGCGCGCCGCGGCATGCCGTTGATGCTCTACGTGTTCTCGGACGGCTCGATCTCGGCCAGCGGCCAGGTGGACAGCACGACCGATGGCCGGGGCAAGTTCATGTGGACCAGCGACAACCAGTCCACCGCGGCGTCGTTCTTCCTGGTTTACAATCCCCGTGGCCGTCCGGACCTGGTCACCACGGGCACGGGCGGCGCGGCCCGCCACCAGCAGATCGGTTACTTCCGCTCGGATGCGTCGGTCGAAACCGCATCGAGCCCGGCGGCGGGCAACGTCAACCTGCTGGTGGAGACGGTGGTGCTGAATTACATGGCCCTGCACGGCGAGCAAGCACAGTTCGCGTCGCGCTTCCCGCGCAACGGATTGGGCAATGCGGCGTTGCAGGACAGCCTGATCGCCTTCAATCCGATCGTGAGCGGCCGCATCGGCTAGCCGGAGAACCTTGAACGGACCGATCTCGAGCGCAGTCCTGCCGTTGTTGCGGTGCCCGCGCTGCGCGGGCGTGCTCGAGGGTGATTCGGCGCTGAACTGCCGTCGCTGCGGCGCTGGGTATCCGAGCGTCGACGGCATGCCCTGGCTGCTGCCCGAGCCGGCGCTGGCGCTCGCGGAATGGCGAGGTCGCCTGCACGCGATGACGGCGCACCTCAGGCGGCAGGCGGCGCAGTATCGAGCCGCGCTGCGACCCGAAGTGACCCGTGCGGCGACGCGCAATCGTCTCAAGCTGCTGGCCATGGCCTGCTCCGACCACGCGCGCCGGCTGCAAGCCCTGCTGTCCCCCCTCGAGGCCGAGGCCGAACAGGCGGCCGCGGCGACGTATGCGGCGCTGGCTCCGGCGGTCGCCTCGGCACAGGGGCTCGCCAGCTACTACGCCAACGTGCATCGCGACTGGTGCTGGGGCGAACTGGAAAATCATGCATCCAGCGAGGCCGTGCGCCGCGCGCTCGGCGGCGCGAAACCCGAACGAATGCTCGTGCTCGGCAGCGGGGCAGGTCGCCTTGCGTACGATCTGCATGCGAGTCTCCACCCGGCCGCAACCGTTGCCGCGGACATCAACCCGCTGCTGATGACCGTGGCGCGACGCATGTACGCGGCCGAACGCATCGACCTCTACGAATTCCCGGTGGCGCCGCGCAACCTCGCCAGTCACGCGCTGCTCCGGGCCCTGGTATCGCCGGGGCGCGCCGCTGCCGGCCTGCAACTCGTGTTTGCCGACGCGAAGCAGCCGCCGTTCGCGCCTGGCAGCTTCGATACGGTCGTGACTCCGTGGCTCGTCGACGTCATCGATACCGATCTTGCGAGCCTCGCTGCCACGGTCAATTCGTTGCTCGCGCCGGGCGGGCGCTGGATCTGCACCGGCACGCTCTTCTTCCAGCAGGCCGATCCGGCGGAGGCGTACTCGAGCGAAGAAGTGCAGGAAGTCGTCGTCGAGGCCGGGTTCGAGTCCCCGGAACTCGCGTGCTCCAAGGTGCCGTACCTCGCGTCGCCCGCGAGCCGTCACGCACGCATCGAGGAGATCGTCACTTTCGCAGTGGCGAAGGTGCGCGAAGCCGTGCTTCCCGTCCGGTCGCTGCCGGACTGGCTTGCCGATCCACGACAGCCGGTGCCATTGCTGCCGGAGGTGGCCGATCACGCGCTGGCTTTGCGGGTTCGCGGCTACGTCGCCTCGCTGGTGGACGGGCGCCGCTCGCTTGTCGACATCGCGACGCGCCTGGCCGAGGAAAAGCTGTTGCCGGCGGGGGAGGCGACTGGCATCGTGCGCGACTACCTGTTGCGCCTCCACGACGAGGCGCAGCTTCGTCCCGGAACCTGAGGCTCCTCGATGCGACGGATCGTGTTCCTGCTGACCGTGGTGCTGCTCGCCAGCGCCCCGAATGCTCGTGCCGCCTGGTACGAGCGCGAGGAGGCCATCATGGGCACCCGCATTGCGGTGCAGCTCTGGTCCGAGGACGAGGTCCGCGCCGTGAATGCGATCGACGCGGTGATGGCCGAAATGCACCGCACCGACGCGCTGATGAGCACCTACAAGCCGGAGAGCCAGCTCTCGCAGGTCAACGCGCATGCCTACGAGCGTCCGGTGCAGGTGGACGCCGACATCATCGACGTCGTCATGAAGTCGCTCGAGTACTCGCGCATCAGCGACGGCGCTTTCGACATCACCTACGCGAGCGTCGGGTACCTCTACGACTACCGCAAGCACCAGCACCCGACCGAGGCCGAGATCCAGGCCGCGTTGCCGGGGGTGGACTACCGCCAGCTGCAGGTCGACCCGGAGGCGCGCACCATCCGCTTCCTCAAGCCCGGCATGCGCATCGATCTGGGCGGCATCGCCAAGGGCTGGGCCGTCGATCGCAGCATCGAGATCGTGCGCGGCATGGGCATCGAGCACGCCATGGTCAACGCGGGCGGCGACACCGCGCTGCTCGGCGACCGTCTCGGCAAGCCGTGGATGGTCGGCATTCGTGACCCGCGCAAGCAGGGTGCCGTAGTGGCGCGCATTCCACTGCAGGACGAAGCGATCTCGACGTCGGGTGACTACGAGCGCTACTTCGAAGAAGGCGGGCAGCGGTATCACCACATCCTGGTGCCCGGGACCGGCAAGTCACCGAACGCGGTGCGCAGCGTCACGGTCATCGGGGCCAATGCCACGCGCACGGATGGGCTCACCAAGACAGTATTCATCCTCGGCGTGGAGCGCGGCATGGAGTTCATCCGCAAGCTGGGCGACGTCGAAGCGGTCATCGTCGACCGCGACGGGCAGATCTTCTACTCCGCCGGCCTGGAGCCGCCGCGCTAGGTTTTGCGACGTCCGCGGGCGCGAAATGTGACGCACCGCAAGTGTCTGGCATTCACCGGCCGTCCAATTTGACAGCGCGGCGGACGGCAGACAACGATGCACCTGACTGAAAAAGGCAAACCCGCCGAAAGGCGGGGACGCAAAGCCACCGGTCTTCGGGACTCTCCCATGACAGCGGGGTTGCCAGGTGCAACGCAGGACACTGAGACCAAATGCCCCGTCAGGGGTGATACGAGCATGGACGACAGCGGCGTTCGCCGTGCTCGCCGCCGTGCCTGCGCTTGCGGCGCCGCCCGCACTCGATTCCCTTGCGCCTGATTTCGCCCTGAAAGGCATCGACGGCCGCAATCTCCGGCTGTCGGAATTCCGCGGCGAACCCGTCGTGCTGCATTTCTGGGCCAGCTGGTGCGGCCCCTGCCGCGAATCCATCGCCGCACTGGATGCGCTGGGAGCCCGCACCGGCACACCGGTGCTCGGTGTCAATCTCGACGGCAGCAACGAACGTGCTGCCGCGGTCGCCGGCTCGCTGCAGCTCAAATCACCCACGCTCGTCGATGCACGACAGTCGGTCGCGCGTTCCTACGACGTGGCCAAGTTGCCGCTCACGCTGTTGCTCGACGCGGACGGAAACGTCCGTGCGTCGTGGGCAGGTGCCCCGGCCAACCTGAATGAACTCACGCCGCAGCTCGAACGCCTGCGGCAGGACTGACGGAGCTTGTCTCGCATGAAACCAAGACCTAACCCGATGCCGCGCATGATGAAACTGGTCGCCGTGCTGGCCATGCTCGCTGCCCCCCTGGCGGCGGTGCCGTCCGAGAACGATGCATCGAGCCTGAAGACCGTCGACCAGGACGTGCAGGCGCTCAAGAAGCAGCTCATCGACCTCAACCGCGACCTGTTCAAGCTGGAAGAGGAACTGCTCTATCCGGCCAGCACGCAGGTCGCCGTGTTCCTCTCGGTGGACGTGGGTACGTTCTTCGCGCTCGACTCGGTGACGCTCAAGGTCGACGACAAGGAAGTCGCGAACTACCTGTACACGGACCGCGAGGTGCAGGCGCTGCACCGCGGTGGCGTGCAGAAGCTCTACCTCGGCAACCTGAAGGCCGGGAGCCACGAGATCGTCGCGTTCTTCACCGGCAAGGGTCCGCACGAGCGCGACTATCGCCGCGGCACGACGCTCAAGGTCGACAAGACCGTCGGCGCCAAGTACGTCGAGCTGCGCATCAGCGACCGCGAGGCTTCGCTGCAGCCCGAGTTCGTCGTGCGGCAGTGGGAGTGAGGCGGAGTTCCTGCGTCCCGAGCACCAGCGTCACCATGCGTCAACGACATCGAACCGCCCGGCTCTACGCGCTCTGCATCTTCCTGGTGCTGGGAGCGGCCGTGGCCTGGACCGTGCAGGCGGACGAGCCGTCGCGCGAAGCGCCTGCGCCAACGAAAATCCGTGATCTCGACTACGGCGACGTGCTGTTCCACTTCTTCCAGGACGACTACTTCGAGTCGATCGTCCGGCTCGAGGCCAATCGCGATTTCGACCGGCTGAAGCATCACGCCGCCGATGCGGAACTGCTCTCGGGCGGCCTGTACCTTTCGCTCGGCCTGCACACGGAGGCGGAGCGCATCTTCGATCGCCTCTTGGCCGGGCCGGTGGCGCCTTCGGTTCGCGACCGTGCGCGTTTCTACCTGGCCCGCATCGGCTACCAGCGGGGCTACTTCGAGGGAGCGCTACGCAACCTCGGGCTGGTAGAGCAGCCGCTGCCGGGCAAGCTCGAGCCCGAGAGGCGCCTGCTGGAAGCCAACGTGCTGATGAGTCTCGGCCGTTATGGCGAGGCGGCGAAGCGACTGGAGAGCTGGACCGACACCAGCGGCTGGTCCAACTACGCGCGGTTCAACCTGGGCGTAGCGCTGGTCCGGGCGGGCGAGACCCCGCGCGGGCGGCAGTTCCTCGAGCAGGTCGGCACGATGCAGGCGGCCAACGAAGAGCAGGCTTCGCTGCGTGACCGCGCGAATCTCGCACTGGGTTTCGCGATGCTGCAGCAGCAGGGTGGAGACGATGCGGCGGCAGTGCTGAGCCGCGTGCGTCTCGACGGCCCGTTCACCAACAAGGCACTGCTGGCGCTGGGCTGGGCGGAAGCGAACGCGAACCGCCCGGACCGTGCGCTGGTGCCCTGGCTCGAGCTGCAGCAGCGGCGGCTCCTCGACGCTTCGGTGCAGGAGTCGTTCATCGCGGTTCCCTATGCCTACGTCAAGCTGGCCTCGAACGGCCAGGCGTCGCAGCACTATCGATCGGCGGTCGACGCCTATGCGCGCGAATCGAAGCGCATCGACGAATCGATTGCCGCGATCCGTCAAGGTGGCTTTCTCGACTCGATCCTGGCCACGGTGCCGCAAGGCGACCGTCCAGGCTGGTTCTGGCAGCTCGAGCAGATGCCCGACGCGCCGCACACGCGGTACCTCTATCACCTGCTGGCTTCGCACGAGTTCCAGGAAGGCCTCAAGAACTACCGCGACCTGCGCCTGATGCAGGCCAACCTCTCGCGCTGGACCGATTCGCTCGAGGCGTTCGGCGCCATGATCGAGGCGCGTGAGATCGCCGCGACGCAGCGCGAACCGCGCCGCCAGGAAATGCTGTCGGGCACGGACCTGGAGTCGCTGGCCGATCAGCACCGGGAACTGGTGGAGCGCTTCGCGCAGGTCGAAGCGAATCGCGACGTGGTCGGGCTGGCGGCACCGCAGCAACTTGCGCAGTGGCAGGCCCTGGCGCGCATCGATTCCACGGTGGCGGCGTTGCCGCCGGGTCCGCAGCGCGAGGAGTTCGCCGAGCGCGCGCGGCTGCTGCGCGGCACCTTGCTCTGGGACCTCGATGGTTCCTACAAGCAGCGGGTGGCGCAGACGGGTCGTGACTTGCGACAGACGGAAGCCGCGCTTGGCGAGGCCAACGCCAGGCTGGCCGCGATCGGCGAGGCGGGCGATCTCGTTCCCCGCGACACGCTGGGCTTCGCGGGCCGCGTCAACGAACTTGCCGATCGCGTCGCGCGCATTGCGCCGCTGATCGACAACACCGCCCTGGCGCAGGAACGCGCGCTCGCGGACCTTGCGGTCACCGAGTTGCAGGCGCAACAGAAGCGCCTGGGGAGTTACTCCACGCAGGCGCAGTTCGCACTCGCCTCGTTGTACGACGGCGCGACAGTTGGAGGTGGCCGATGAGCACCTCGCGTTATCTCTGGCTGGCCGTGGCCGGCGTGCTTGCCACCGGCTGGGCCGGTACGGCTGAGAGTGCGCGCAGGAAAGCGGAGCCGACGCTCGGGTCGCTGGCGGGCCGCAGCGCGCCCGTCGATCGCTCGCAGCCGGTGCAGGCCGAGCCGGAGGATGCCGCGAACAGTTACGAAACGTTCCTGCGCATCGACGGTGCGGACCCCGCGCTGAAGGCGCAGGCACTGCGGCGGCTCGGCGATCTGCGTCTCGAGCAGGCAGCCGCCTTGAGCGGTGCCGGCGACGTGATCGACCCCGCAGCGCAAGCCAGGGCCCGCGAAGCCGTCGCTGCCTACCAGGAACTGCTGCGCGACTATCCAGACTACGCGGCGCGCGATGCCGCCCTGTACCAGCTCGCCCGCGCGTCCGAAGTGGCAGGCGACCCCGACGCCGCGATGGCAGCGCTCGACGAGCTGGTGACGCACTACCCGCAGGGAGCGCACGCGGACGAAGCACAGTTCCGCCGCGGCGAGGTCTTCTTCAGTGCGCAACGCTACGCCGATGCGGGGCAGGCCTTCGGCGCCGTGCTCGCCATGGGTCCTGCGAGTTCGTTCTTCGAACAGGCGCTGTACAAGCGGGGCTGGGCACAGTTCAAGCTGGGCGACAACGCGGCGAGCAGCCGCGACTTCCTGGCCCTGCTGGATACCGTGCTCGTGCAGGACGGCCAGTTGCGCGACGCGGCGCAGATCACGCGCCCCGAGCAGGAACTTTCCGACGACACACTGCGCGCCCTGAGCCTGATGTTCGCGGCGGATGAAGGCGCGGCGTCGTTGCAGGCGGCACTGTCGCAGCGCGGGCCTGCGCCCTACGAGTCCCGCTTGTATCGCGCGCTCGGCGACCTCTACGTCGAGAAGGAACGCTTCCAGGACGGAGCCGAGGTCTACCGTTCCTTTGCGCGGCGGCAGCCGCTCGACCCGGAGGCGCCATTCCTGCTCGGCAAGGCCACCGAGGCCTATGGCAAGGCGGGCTTCACCGCGCTCGTGCTCGAGTCGAAGCAGGAACTGGTCGAGCTCTACGGTCCCCGCAGCGCGTACTGGGCGCAACGCGGCGCGAACATCGATCCGCGCGTCAGTGCAGCGGTGCAGGCGAACCTGCTCGATCTCGCGCGCCATCATCACTCGCTCGCGCAGAAAAAGGGCGGCGAGGCGGATCGGGACGCGGCCGTGCGCTGGTACCGCGAGTACCTCGATGGCTTCGATGCGACGGCGGAAGCACCGGCCACGCGGCTGCTGCTTGCCGATCTCCTGCTCGAGGGCTCGCGGTACGTCGAGGCGGCCGACGAATACGAGAAGGCCGCGTACAACTACCAGAATGCACCAGAGGCCGGCCGCGCCGGCTACGCCGCGTTGGTCGCGCTCGACAAGGCCGAGCCGACGCTGGCGGAGTCCGAGCGCCCCGCGCTCCGCCAACGGGCCATCGAATCCTCGCTGCGGTTCACCAGCACGTTCCCGGACCACGTCGAAACGCCGGGCGTGCTCACGCGCACGACCAAGCAGTTGTTCGACCTGGGTGACCGGGAACGGGCGGAAGCCGTCGCGCAGAGCGTGCTTGCGCTCGGGCCGCGCGCCAACGCTGGCCAGCAGCTCGTGGCCTGGACCGTGCTCGCGCACACGTATTTCGATTCTTCGCGCTTCGCCGAAGCCGAGCGTGCCTACGGCGAGATCGTCGCGCGCACCCCTGCCAGCGACCCGCAGCATGCGGAAGCGGTGGAACGCCAGGCAGCGGCCGTCTACCGCCAGGCCGAGGTTCGCCAGGCCGCCGGCGACACCGCGGGCGCCGTGCAGGACTTCCTGCGGGTAGCCGCCGTCGCTCCAGCCTCGCCGATCCGCGCCAAGGCTGAATTCGATGCGGCAACGCTGCTGCTGCAGACGAAGCAGTGGGCCGAAGCGGCCGCGGTACTGGAGGGCTTCCGCCGGGCTTACCCGCAGCATGAGCTGGCCGCGGACGTGGATCGGAAGCTGGCAGTGGCCTACGTCGAGTCCGGGCAGCAGGCCAAGGCGGCTGCTGAGTTCGAACGAGTCGCGGCGCGCGAGACCGAGGACCCGGAGGTTCGCCGCACCGCGCTGTGGCAGGCGGCGGACCTGCAGCTGGCCGCGGGCGACCGCGCTTCGGCAGCCCGCGTCTATGCCGAGTACGTGAAGCGGTATCCCGCGCCAGTAGGACCTGCGCTCGACGCGCGTCAGACGCTCGCGGACCTCGCGCGCGACGCCAATGACTCCGAGGGTCGAAAGCGCTGGCTCGAGGAAATCATCGTCGCGGATCGCGGCGCGGGCAGCGAGCGCACGGACCGCACGAAGTACCTGGCCGCAACTGCCGCGCTGGAACTGGCCCGACCGCTCGACGCTTCGGCGCGTGCCATCCGGCTGGCCGTGCCGCTCGAGAAATCGTTCGCTGCCAAGCGCAAGGCGCTCGAAGCTGCGCTCGGCGCCTATGGCCGCGCGGAGGAGTACGGCGTGGCGCAGGTCACGACCGCGTCCGCGTTCGCGATGGCGGATCTCTACCGGCACCTCGGCCGCGCGCTGCTCGAGTCCGACCGGCCCAAGGGACTCGATGCCGACGAACTCGAGCAATACGACGTGCTGCTCGAGGAGCAGGCGTTCCCGTTCGAGGAGAAGGCGATCGGCATCCACGAGCGCAACGTGCGCCTGGCGGCGCAGGGCGTGTACGACGAGTGGGTGCAGAAAAGCTACGCCGAACTCGCGCAGCTGAAGCCTGGCCGTTACGCGCGACTCGAAGTTGCCGACGAGCCGGCCGCAGGCTCGAGCCTGGCGCCGGAGTCCGACCCGGCGGCGCAGAACCTGCTCGGCGTGCAGAAGCGCCGCGCCGGCCAGTTCGCCGATGCCAGGTCCGCGTACGAACGCGCGCTGGCGCTCGACCCGAATTTTGCCGACGCCGAGCGCAATCTCGCGATCCTGCAGGACCTGTACCTCGACAACCCGACGGCCGCCCTGCCGCATTACGAGCGCTACCAGCTGCTCACCCAGGGCGCCGATACGCAGGTCACCGCTTGGCTCGCCGAACTCAAGGCGCGGCTGGCGGCCGTCACCCGCACCGCGGAGGCCACACCGTGAACTTCCTCATTCGGCGCTGCCTGGCGACGCTGCTGCTTGGCGCCGCGACAGCGGTCGCTCTCGCGGCGGATCCGCCGCAGAAAACGCCGCCTGCCGAGAAAGCCGTCGACCGCCTGCAGCTCGATGCGACGTCGATCACCGGCAACCGCGAGTTGCCGAAGGTCATGAGCATCGTGCCGTGGAAAGCGGCCGAACCGCCGGCCGGACCCGATCGGCCGATGGGCAGCCTGATCGATGAAGTCCTGGCGCCGGTAGATCGTGACGAATTCCGGCGCGAGATCACATATTTCCGCGACCTGACGTCGCAAAGTTCGGACCGTTCGACTCCCGGAGCCAAAGAGCCATGAATGCCATCGACATGATCGTGAACTTCTTCAAGCAGGGTGGGGCCTTCCTCTACCCGATCGCCGCGGTGTTCGCGGTCGGCCTCGGCTTTGCCGTCGAGCGCTTCATCTACCTGACCCGGGTCTCGCACGGCAACCGCCGCCTGTGGGCCGAGCTGGCGCCGCTCATCCAGGGTGGCAACTTCCGCAAGGCCATGGAGATCGCGGAGAAGAACGACTCGGCGCTCTCGACGATCATGCGCTACGGCATGTCGCGGATCTCGACCGCGCACCGCCGCGAGGACATCGAAAAGGCAATGGAAGAAAGCCTGATCGAGGTGATCCCGCGCCTCGAGAAGCGCACGCACTACCTCGCCACGCTGGCCAACATCGGCATGCTGATGGGCCTGCTCGGCACGGTGATCGGCCTGATCAACGCGTTTGCCGCTGTCGCCGCCGTCAACCCGGCGGAGAAGGCCGCCATGCTGTCGGCGAGCATCTCGGTGGCGATGAACAACACGGCGCTCGGCCTCGGGCTCGCGATCACGCTGCTGCTCTGCCACATGTATCTCGAGACCAAGACCACGGAGCTGGTGGACAGCCTCGAGGTCGCGTCGATCAAGTTCCTGAACAGCATCACCGAGCGCCGCCCGGCGGTGCCGCAGCCGGCGACGGCGGCGGCCGCGGCCCGGACCAGCGAACAGATCCTCGGGGCAGCGCGCGCATGAAGAGCTCGACGCTCGCCCGCCGGCAGCTGCGCAATCACGCGCGCTACCGCGGCCGCAACGACCTGAACATCGTGCCGATGCTGGACGTGATGGTCATCCTCTCGTTCTTCCTGATCTTCACGGCAGTGTTCTCGAAGACCAGCGTGCTGGAGGTGAACCTGCCCGGTCCGGGTGCGCAGGCGACATCGACGGTGCCGGTGTTCGAACTCGAGGTCATCGTGCGGCGCGGCGCCGTCGAGATCGCGGATCGCAACCAGGGCGTCCTCGAAACCGTGCCGGCCACGGCCACGGGCCAGGACGTCGTGCGGCTGTCCGCATACCTGGAAGGACTCAAGGGGCGGTTCCCCGGACAAGCAGAACGCGACGCTGCTGGTCGCCGAAGACGTGGATTACGACACGATCGTGCAGGTCATGGACGCCGTTCGCGTCCGCCAGAGCACGGTTGGCGGCAAAGTCGTGCGCCGTGAACTGTTCCCGCTGATTGCGCTGGGAGATGCGCCGACATGATTCGCGTCAGGAAAGGCGCGTCACACGCGTCACGGCGGCAGCAGCGGCGGTCATGGACCGCTCACGCTCATTCCGATGATCGACATGCTGATGATCCTCGTGGTCTACCTGCTGGTGCACTCGGCCGACACGGAGATCCTGCCGAATACCCGCAACATCTCCATCCCGTACTCGGCCTCGGACCTGAAACCGCGGCCGGCGACGGTGGTGACCGTGACCCGCGACATGCTGTACGTGAACGGCGAGGCCATCGTCTCGGTGGCCGACGTGGGCAGCACGGCAGAGCCGGTGGTGGAACCCCTGCGCGCGGCACTTGGCCGGGAGTCGGCCGGGCTTCTGCCCGGTACGGACGCGCAGCGCGAGGTGACCGTCATGGCCGAGAAATCGCTGCCGTACGCCGTGCTGCGCAAGATCGTTGCAAGCTGCTCGGCCGCCGATTACACGAAGGTGTCCCTGGCGGTCGTCGAGCGCGAGCAGGCGCTCGCTGCGCAGGCAGGGGCCTGATGGAGCGGGCACGATGAGCGCTACCTACTACCGCGTTTACGATCTGCCCTGGACGCCGTCGGACGACGAACAGCGTCGTGTTCGACGCGTGCTGGGCGCGGTGCTCGGGCTGTTCATCGGCTTCGGCATCGTCATCCCGCTGTTGCCGGAGAAGCCGCGCACGCCCGCGATGGCGCCGGCCATGCCGGAGCGCATCGTCGAATTCATCCTCCAGCAACCGAAGCCGAAACCGTTGCCCAAGCCGGTCGAAGTGCCGCCGCCCAAGCCGGTCGAGGTGCCGAAGGTCGAGACCAGGGTCGAACGCCCGGTGCCGGTTCCCGTGACGCAGGCCGAGCCTCGACCCGACCCACGCAAGAAGGCAGCAGCATCCGGTCTGCTCGCGCTGTCGGACCAGCTCGCCGAACTGCGGGACATGGACGTCAAGACCAACGTCGATGCGAAGTCCTTGAACGCCGGGGCCGGCGAACGTACGCGCGTCGATCGGTCGATCCTCACAGCCAAGACCGGCAGCGGCAGCGGTGGCATCGCCGTCGGCGAGGTCAGCAAAGGGTTCGGCGGCGGTTCGACCGGCCTCAAGGGGCACGCCACAGCCCAGGTGACCTCGACGACGACCGAGGCCAGTGCGGCACCCGAGGCCCAGCGGTCCGGCAAGAGCGCCAAGGCGGCCCGGACCCGCGAAGAGATCGAATTGGTCTTTGACAAGAACAAATCGGCGATCTACTCGCTGTACAGCCGCGCGCTGCGGGAGAACCCGGCGCTGCAGGGCAAGGTGGTGCTCGAAGTCACCATCGCGCCGACGGGTGAAGTGACCGAATGCCGCGTGATTTCCAGTGAACTGGGCGATCCGGAGCTCGAGCGCAAGCTTGTGGCGCGGGTCAAGATGTTCAAGTTCGAGGACCGCGACGTGGCCGTCATGACGACCACCAAGCCGATCGACTTCTTCCCGGCCTGACCCCCGTTATGAGTCGATAACCACCCGGCCTTTCCGTTGGCCGGGTCGGTCTCCTTAGCATGCCATTCCCCGCACAGGTTCGCGGGGGAGGCATGCCATGAGCGCGAACATCGTGACGACCCTGCCCCTGGGTCCGCTCGACCCCGAGCGGACCGACCTGTTGCTGCGCGTCGTCGACGGGCTCGAACCCCCCACGCTGCAGTGGCTCTCCGGCTTTGCTGCCGGCGTGGCCCACGAGCGAGCCCTGGGACGAGCGGCCGGCGTCGCCGTTGCCGTTCCCCCTGGGGGTTCCGCCGTCGCACCGGTGGCGCGCGCGGAAACCACTGCCCGGCTGACCATCGTCTACGGCTCGCAGACAGGCAACAGCAAACGCATCGCCGAGCGTCTCGGTCGCGCCGCCGAAGCGGCCGGTCTCGCGGCCCGTGTCTACGCTTCGGGCAACTATCCGCTGAAGGACCTCGCCAGGGAGCGGATGCTGGTTGTGGTCGTCAGCACGCAGGGTGACGGCGACCCGCCGGACGATGCGCGGGGCTTCATGGAATTCATCGCCTCGCGGCGCGCGCCGCAACTCGAGCAGCTGTCCTTCTCGGTGCTCGCGCTCGGCGATTCGAGCTACCCGAAGTACTGCGAGACCGGCCGCCAGGTCGACGCACGCCTCGCAGCTCTCGGTGCGAAGCGCCTGATCGATCGTGTCGACTGTGACCTCGACTACGAGACGCTGGCCACGCCATGGCTCGATCGTGTCGTCAATGGTGCGCGCGAAGCGCTCGGCGGCGGCCAGCAGGTTGCCACCGTCACGCGCCTGCGCGCAGCGTCGCCCGAGCCGCAGTTCTCGCGCGAACAGCCGTTCGCAGCGGAAGTGCTTGCCAACCAGGCAATCACCGGGCGCGGTGCGACCAGGGAAGTCCGCCACCTCGAGATCAACCTCGCCGGTTCCGGGCTCACCTATGCGCCGGGCGACGCGCTCGGCGTGTGGCACGAGAACCCGCCAGTGGTGGTGCATGACGTGCTGCAGGCGCTGCGACTCGACGGCGAGCAGTCCGTCGAGATCGATGGCGCGGTGAAGCCATTGCGCGACTGGCTCGCGACCACGCGTGAGCTCACGCGCCTGACGCGCCCGTTCCTGGCGCAACAGGCCGAGCGTTCGCAGGACGCGGCGCTGGCCGAAGTCCTGCAGCCGGGTCACGAGGCTGCCTTGCGGCACACGCTCAAGGACCTGCAGGTCGTCGACGTGCTGCAGCGCCATCCCGGCGACTGGGACGCGAAGGCCTTCGTGCAGGCCTTGCGCCCACTGGCGCCGCGACTGTACTCGATCGCGTCGAGCATGGAAGCGGTCGGCGAAGAGGTGCACCTGACGGTTGCCTTGATCGATTACGAACTGGAGCGCAAACGCCGCTTCGGCGCGGCATCCGCGCATCTCGCCAGCCTTACCGGAGAGCAGGCGAGGGCGCGCGTCTTCGTCGAGCCGAACGAGCGCTTCCGCCTTCCTGCCGACGCGTCGCGCGACGTGATCATGATCGGGCCAGGCACGGGGGTCGCGCCGTTTCGCGGCTTCCTGCAGCATCGCGCAGCGCTGGGCGCCACGGGTCGCAACTGGCTGTTCTTCGGCGCCCGGCATTTCCAGAGTGAATTCCTCTACCAGGCGGAGTGGCAGGACGCCGTGAAAAAAGGCGTGCTCAGCCGGCTGGACCTGGCGTTCTCGCGCGATCGCAGCATCGCGCACGAGTACGTGCAGGACCGCCTGCGCCGCGTCGGCAGGGACCTCTACGCGTGGCTCGAGGGCGGTGCTTCCCTGTACGTCTGCGGTGATGCCGAGAAGATGGCGCCGGACGTCAACGTGGCGCTGGTCGACATCGTCGCGGAGCACGGTGGCAAGAGCCGCGAGGATGCGGATGCGTACCTGCGCGGGCTGGCCGACGACCGTCGTTACCTGCGCGACGTCTACTGAGCGGGAACGAAATGACCGAACAGACCCCCGTCGAGCGCATCAAGCGCGAGAGCCGCAACCTGCGCGGCACGCTGACCGAGAGCCTGGCCGATCCGCTGACCGGCGCGATCCGCGAGGACGACACGGTCCTGATCAAGTTCCATGGCAGCTACCAGCAGGACGATCGCGACATCCGCGACGAGCGCCGGCGCCAGAAGCTCGAGCCGGCGTACAGCTTCATGATCCGCACGCGCCTGCCGGGCGGCGTCTGCACTCCCGCGCAATGGCTGCAACTCGACGAGATCGCGCGCCGTTACGGCAACGGCACGCTGCGGATCACGACGCGCCAGGCGTTTCAGTTCCATGGCGTGATCAAGACCGAACTCAAGACGACGATGCAGGCGATCAACGCCGCGTTGATCGACACGATCGCGGCCTGCGGCGACGTCAACCGCAACGTGCTGGCGAGCGCGAACCCTGTGGAATCGCGAATGCACCCGGTCGTGCACGAGTGGGCACAGCGCCTGTCCGAGCACTTGCTGCCGAAGACGCGCGCTTACCATGAGATCTGGCTCGACGGCGCGAAAGTGTCGGGCACGGAGGAAGTCGAGCCGCTCTACGGGCCGACCTACCTGCCACGCAAGTTCAAGGCCGCGATCGTGGTGCCGCCGCTCAACGACGTGGACGTGTTCGCGCATGACCTCGGGTTCATCGCCATCATCGAGAACGGCGAATTGCAGGGGTTCAACCTGACCGTCGGTGGCGGCATGGGCGCGACGCATGGCGACGCCGAGACGCACCCGCGCCTGGCGGACGTCGCTGGCTTCCTCAAGCCCGACCAGTTGCTGGCCGTGGCCGAGGCAGTGCTGACGACGCAGCGTGATTTCGGCAACCGCGCCGTGCGCAAGCGCGCGCGCCTCAAGTACACGATTGAGGACCGCGGCCTCGACTGGTTCGTCGCCGAGATCACGCGACGGCAGGGCTTCGCGCTCGAGCCCGCGCGGCCGTTCAAGTTCACGGCGACAGGCGACCGCTTCGGCTGGACCGAAGGGTTCGATGGTCGCTGGCACCTGACGCTGCGCATCGACGCGGGCCGGGTCGCCGACACGGCCAGGGGACCCTGGCTCACGGGGCTGCGCGAGATCGCCAAGGTTCACCGCGGCGACTTCCGGCTGACGCCGAACCAGAATCTCACGATCGCCAACGTCGATGCGTCGTCGCGTTCATTCATCGACGGGCTCGTCGTGCGCTACGGCCTCGACCGGCACGCGCGTGCAACGCCGGTTGCGCTCGACGCGCTTGCGTGCGTGGCGCTGCCGACGTGCGCACTCGCCATGGCTGAAGCCGAGCGCTACCTGCCGCGCCTCACGCAACTGGTGGACGAACGTCTCGCCGCGAATGGCCTGGCCAAGGCTCCGCTCGTGCTGCGCATCACCGGCTGTCCGAACGGTTGTGCCCGCCCATACCTGGCGGAAGTTGCACTCGTAGGCAAGGCGCCAGGTCGTTACAACGTGTTCCTTGGCGGAGACGGCCGGGGGCAGCGCCTCAACGCGCTGTACCTCGAGAACGTCGACGAGCCCACGATCGTCGCGGCGCTGGACGCGGCGTTTGGCCGCTACGCCCAGGAGCGCACCGAGGGCGAGCGCTTCGGCGACTTCGCATGGCGCGCGGGCCTGGTCGAGGCCAGGCCGGCATGAGCCGTGGAGGGGTGGCACGCATGAGAGCACTGGCATGGGACCCGGCACTGGCGATGCACGAGCCCGCGATCCTGGACGAAGTGAACTGCGACCTCGAGCGCATGAACGCAGAGGACCGAGTGCGCTGGGCGGTCGCGAACCTGCCCGGCGAGCACGCGTTGTCGTCGAGCTTCGGCGCGCAGGCTGCGGTCTCGCTGCACCTGGTCACGCGTCAACTGCCGTCGCTGCCGGTCGTCCTGATCGACACGGGTTACCTGTTTCCAGAGACGTACCGATTCATCGACGACCTCGTCGAGAAGCTGGACCTGAACCTCAAGGTGTACCAGCCCGGCATGTCCCCCGCCTGGCTCGAGGCCCGGCACGGCCGGCTCTGGGAGCAGGGCATCGAAGGCATTGATCGCTACAACGAACTGCGCAAGACCGAACCAATGCAGCGCGCGTTGCGCGAACTGGGAGTGAACACCTGGTTCGCGGGCCTGCGCCGTGACCAGGCCGAGACGCGCCGCCGCATCCGACCGCTCGAATGGCGCGACGGGCGGTGGAAGGTGCACCCGATCTTCGACTGGAGCGACCGCCAGATCTTTGACTACCTGCGCAGGCACGAGCTGCCCTACCACCCGTTGTGGCACGAAGGTTACGTCTCGATCGGCGACTGGCACACGACGCGCACGCTGGCGGAGGCGGGCGATGCAGAGGCGACCCGGTTCTTCGGATTGAAGCGCGAGTGCGGCCTGCACGGGCTCGGCGGCTGACGTGCGCTATTTCCCCCTCTTCGCCGACCTGCACGGCCGACGCGTCCTCGTCGTCGGCGGGGGTGCCGTGGCCGAGCGCAAGGTGCGTTTGCTGCTCGAGGCCGGCGCACAGGTGCTGCTGGTCGCCCCGCAAGTGACCGACTGGCTGCAGTCCAATCCCGCCATCGAGATCCGTCGCGACAGGTTCAGTCCGGAACATTTCGCCGGCGCCGTGCTGGCCATCGCGGCGACGAACGACCCCAGGGTCAATTCGGCAGTTGCCGCCGCCGGGCGCGAGCGCAGCGTGCTCGTGAACGTCGTCGACGTGTCCGAGCTCTCGAGCTTCATCGTGCCGGCGATCGTGGACCGTTCGCCGCTGGTGATCGCGATTTCCACCGGCGGCGTGGCGCCGGTGCTCGCGCGGCTGGTGCGCGAGCGGCTGGAGTCCCTGATCGACGGATCGTTCGGCCAGCTGGCGGGGCTGCTCGAGCGGTGGCGCTCGCGCATCAAGGCCAGCCTGACTGACGTCAATGCGCGCCGCCGCTTCTACGAAACCGTCCTGCGCGGGCACGTCGCCACGCTGGTCCGCAATCAGGATCTGCAGGGCGCCGAGCGTGAACTCGGACGCGCGCTCACCGGAGCGAACGCGCCGCGCCGCGGCAGCGTGGTCCTCGTCGGGGCAGGGCCGGGCGATGCGGGGCTGCTGACGCTGAACGCGCTGCGTGCGTTGCAGGAGGCGGACGTCATCCTGCATGACCGGCTCGTCTCGGACGAAGTGCTGAATCTCGCGCGTCGCGACGCCGATCGCATCTGCGTCGGCAAGTCTGCCCGCGGCCACTCGGTCCCGCAGGAACGCATCCACGAATTGCTGCTCGAGCACGCTGGGCAAGGCCGCCGCGTCGTCCGTCTCAAAGGGGGTGATCCGTTCATCTTCGGCCGCGGCGGCGAGGAACTCGAATATCTGCAACAGCAGGGCATTCCGTTCGAGGTCGTGCCGGGCATCACCGCGGCGGTGGCCTGCGGTGCCTATGCCGGAATTCCGCTCACGCATCGCGAACACGCCCAATCGGTCCGGTTCGTGACCGCGCACTGCGGCGAATCGATCGACACGCTCGACTGGCCGGCGCTCGCGCAGGAAAGGCAAACCTTGGCGCTGTACATGGGTGTCGCGGGCCTCGCCACGATCCGCGACCGCCTCGTTCAGCACGGCCGTGCGCCGTCCACCCCGGTTGCGATCGTCGAGAACGGTTCACGCGCCGGGCAGCGGGTCGTGCTCGCGACCCTTGCAGAGGTCGAAGACGCAGGGCGGGCTGCGGCCGTGAAGTCGCCAGCGCTGGTCATCATCGGCGAGGTCGCGGCACTCGCGGAAAAGCTGCACTGGTTCGGGTCGGCACCCGTGGTCTGGCGCCAGTTGCGCACAGCCGCCTGAACGCGTCACCGCGCCTGCCAGGTCAACTCCGCGAAGACGGAGCGCGGCCGTCCCGGAAAATAGCGGTACGTGCCGAAAGCGAAGTCCGCGCGGTCCGCATAGGCGCGATCGAGCACGTTGTTGAGCCGCACGGTCAACGACCAGCGCGGCACGAAGTCCCAGCGGGCACGGACGTTCAGCAGTTCGTGCCCGGTGTAACGATTGGCGTTCGACGCATCGACGAAATAGTCACCGACTACGAGCCACTCCGCTTCCGCGGCTAGCGTGGGCAGTGGCTGGAACTCGAGGGTGGCTCGCAGCAGCTCGCGCGGCGCGGTGTCCACGTCGTTGCCCGAGATGATCGCCTCGCCGCCCTCCACGGCACGCGAGAAGTCGTAACGGTGCCGTGCATACGTACCCGAGACGTTCGCGGCGAGCCAGTCGAGTGCCTGCCAGTCCAGCGTGTACTCGATGCCTTCGTGCGACGTACGGCCGTTGCTCACGTAGTACCCGTTGGACTCGCGCAGGATGACGTTCTTCTTGCGCATGTCGAAAGCCGCGAGTTCGCCCTGCCAGTCGCCGCGCGCCGCCTTGAGGCCGATTTCGTACCCGTCGATCTGTTCGGAGTCGAGTTCGGCCACGGGCTGGTTACGCTGTAACCGGTACAGTTCGGTCATCTCCGGCGGCCGGAATCCGCGAGATGCGTTCGCGTACAGCATCAGGCCCTCCGCCGCGTCCCAGCGCAGGCTGAGCTTCGGGGCCGTGTTGGTGAAGGAGTCCTCGCGATCTGCAGGTCTGCTGTACAGGCAGCCCGCGGGCATGCACGGCACACCGTTCTCGTCCGTGTTGCCGGCCAGCATGCGGTTGTCGTAGTCGTACCCGACGTACTCCAGGCGCGCGCCGGCACCAGCGTGCACCGTGTCCGTAATCGCGTACTCGAGCTGGGCATAGCCTGCGGCCACGTTGGAGGTGACGGTGTAGTCGTAGTGCAGACCCACGGGACGGATGGCATTGGCCGCGGGGCTGCCGCCCGTCGTCGGCTCCGCCTGGTCTTCGATCAGGAAGGAGTCCGCCCACTCGAGGTCGATCCCCGTGATCAGCGCAACACGCTCGCCAAGGTTCCAGTTCACGCTGGTCATGAGCCCCGCGCTTTCCTGGCCATTGCGCTCGAGAGGCTGCCCGAGCAGGAAGTGCTGCAGGAACTCCATGCGCGAAGTGCGCAGGTACGGGCGCAGTTCGAGTGCGCCGGGCAGCGAGGTCTGCGGCTGCAGCAATCCGGTGAGCCGTACGGCGTGTGCGTTGCGGAACGCTTCCGGATTCGGGTTGGTCTCGCTCAGGTCCTGGTCGCGGTACGCATTCTTGCCCGTGATGAATCCGGCGGTTTCCTGGTCGAGCCTGGTTGCGGCAAGGTCGAAGCGTGCAGGCATGTGGCCGTCGGCGCCGGTCGTCACGGTGGCATTGAGCTTGCCCTCGTCGAAGCCCGAGTCGTCGCGCCAGCCGCCATCGTGCGTGTACAGCGCCTTGAGCGAGGCTCCGGTGGACTCGCCGGTGTACGCCGAGACGAGGCTTGCGCGCGTGTAGCTCGATGGACCGACGCCCAGCCCAAGTTGCCAGCCCGGCAGTCCTGCCGGCGCGTCCTGCAGCACGTTGATCGTGCCGTGCACCGAGTTCGAACCGTAGAGCGCGGTGCCCGTGCCGCGCAGGACCTCGATCGCGTCCGCCTGCTCGGTGTTGATCTCGAGCATTTCGTTGACGTTGCAGAAGCCGACGGGGCGGATCGGGATGCCGTTCTCCATGAACAGGAACGCGCCGCACGAACCCGCTCCCGTCAGTACCGGCGAGCGGATCGCCGTGAGGCTTTCCTGCCCGCTGCCTCGCTGCACCATCACGCCGGGAACGCGGTTCAGCACCTCGGAACTGTGGGTGGCGCCGAGCAACTGGATCGTGTCGCTGCCGACACGTCCGATGCTGAGCGGCGTCGCCAGCGCGGCGACCTCCTGCCGTTGCGCCGTGACGACGATTTCCTCGAGCTTCGACGGTGCAGCCGGCACGGACGCGGGGACAGGCGAGGCCAGGCCTGTGCCGATGCCTGTCAGCACGATTCGGACGAGCGTCGCTACGATGAGTTTCATGCGTCGATTGGCGATGCGGGCGAGTGCCGGGAACAGGCGAGACGGGCGTGCATTATCTCTGACTGGGTGCGGCAGCGGCGGCTGGCGTGCCGGCGTTTGCTACCATCGCGGCCATCTTCTGGAGCAGGCAATGCGAATCCCATTCGTTTCAGGCCGCTTGCGCGATTCTCGATCCGGCCGCACGTCGCGCGTCATCGTCTGGCTGGCGCTGCTGGCAAGCGCCGGCAGCGTGACTGCTGCACGTGCGGAACCGACCCCGGGCGCGGCCGACCAGACCACTGTTCAAGGTGCCGCAACGACAACCCCCACCCCGCCGGAGCGCCCGCGCATCGGGCTCGTCCTGAGCGGCGGCGGCGCGCGCGGAGCGGCCCACGTCGGCGTCATTCGCATGCTGGAGGAGATGCGGATTCCAATTGACGCGATTGCGGGCACGAGCATGGGTGCGGTCGTCGGTGGACTGTACGCGGCGGGACTCAGCGGCGCCGAAATCGAACAGGTGTTCCTCGACCTCAACTGGCAGGAGGCGATCCGAGACCGGGCGCCGCGCCGGGACCTGGCCTACCGGCGCAAGCAGGACGACCGCAACATCCTGGCGAAAGGCGCGCTTGGCGTGGATGGGAGCGAGGGCATCGTGCTGCCGCTCGGCCTGGTGCAGGGACACAAGATCACACAGGTGCTGCGTGGCGCCACCGCACGCGTGGCGGATGTGCAGGACTTCGACCGGCTGCCGACACCGTTTCGTGCGCTTGCAACCGATCTGGAGACGGGCGAGCCCGTGGTGCTGGGGCAGGGCGACCTCGTCACGGTGCTGCGCGCCAGCATGTCGGCGCCCGGCGTGCTGTCGCCGGTCGAAGTGAACGGCCGCCTGCTCGTCGACGGCGGCCTCATCGACAACCTGCCCGTCGAACTCGCGCAGAGCATGGGTGTGGACCGGCTCATCGTCGTGGACGTGAGCTTTCCGCTCGCGAAGCGCCAGGATTTCGGCTCGGCGTTCGACGTCACGAACCAGATGATCGGCATCATGGTCCGGCGCGGCACGCTGGAGTCGAAGGAGCACATGCAGCCGGGCGACGTGTTGATCGAACCCGACCTCGGCGCGATGACTGCACTGGAATTCGGGCGTGTGCCGCAGGTCATGGAACAGGGCCGGATAGCGGCCCGCAACCAGGCTGCGCAGCTGGCGTCACTGTCGCTGCCCACCGCCGAGTACGGCCAGTACGTGGCGCTGCGCACGCGCTCCGTCGAGCCCGAGGTGCAGGTTGCATTCGTGCGCCCGAGTGAGCGGTCGCAGGGAGAGGCCAGGCGCGTCGAGGCCGTCTTCGGCGACCTTGCCGGCGAGCCTCTCAACACGGACGAACTGCAGCAGCGGCTCGCCTCGCAGTACCGACTCGACGAATTCGAATCGGTCGATTATCGCGTCGTCCGGGACGACAGTGCGCGCGGCCTCGAGATCGACCTGCGGCGCAAGTCATGGGGCCCTGCGTTCCTGCGGCTTGGCGTCGGTGTCGAAAACGACTTCGAAGGCGGCGCCACGGCCAACGCCGCGGCGCAACTGCGCCTGACCCACCTCAATGCGCTCGACGCGGAGTGGATCATCGACGCACAGATCGGCGAAGAGCCGAAGCTGATCACGGAGTTCTACCAGCCACTGTCGCTGCGTCGGCCGTACTTCATTGCGCCGGCGTTCCGCTACGAGGAGAACACGCTGCAGGTCGTCAGCGACGAAGGACAGCGCGTGGCCCGCTACCGCGTCCGCGACACCGATGTTTCACTGGCGGTCGGCGCGGAGCTGTCGAACTGGGGTGAGGTTCGAGTCGGCGTGCGACGCGGCAACGGCAGCAGCCGGGTGATGGTCGGCGACCCGAGCTTGCCCGAGGGTGATTTCGACATCGGCGGCGCTTTCATGAGCTTCGGCTACGACCGCCTCGACAGCGCCTACTTCCCGAAGCAGGGGCAGGCATTCCGCGCTGGCTGGATCGCCGACCGCGAATCGCTCGGCGCCACGCGCGATGCCGACATCGTGCGCGCCTCGTGGCAGCTGGCCCGCAGCCGCGGGCGCTACAGCGTCGTCTGGTCGCTGGACGGCGGCTCGGCGCTCGACGACGAGTTCGTCTCGCCCCAGGAGTTGTTCACGCTCGGCGGATTGTTCGACCTGTCGGGCCTGCCTCCCGACGCCAGGGTGGGCACGCAGTACGGCATTGCGCGCGCGATCGTCTACCGCCGCATCAGCCGCGGCGGCACGGGATTCTTCGAGTTCCCCGCGTACCTCGGGTTCTCGGTCGAGGCGGGCAACGTGTGGGCCACGAGGGACGACGTGGACTTCGGCGATCTCGAGGCGGGTGGCAGCCTGTTTCTCGGCGCGGAAAGCCCGTTCGGCCCCGTGTACCTGGCGGCCGGGCTCGCCAGTGGCGGCGAACGCGCGTTCTACCTGTACCTCGGCAAGACGTTCTGAGGGCGGCGGGCACTGCCGGTGGGGAAAGGCTAAAATGCGGGCGTCCCCGGAGAACTTCATGGCCATCGCCAACGAACAGAACCTGCGGCAGCCGCTGCCCGCGTCCCGTCCTTACGGCCTGCGCATCCGCGCGCGCCGCAACGACCCGTTTCGTCACCTCGTGGGCGATGACTGGCAGAAAGAGCACTGGTACGCGACGCGCGCCGAGCGCGACGCCGCACTGTCCCAGATGAGCGGCCGCTACGTGTATTTCCGCCCGGGCGACGCGCCCACGCTCGACTTCGAGAAAGTCGATCCCTGAACGACGCGCGGCCTCAATGGCCGCGATCACCAGCTCCCTCGCGATCCGACCAGCCCAACAGGCTGCGCGTCACCCATAGGTACGCTGGCTTGCCGGTGCGCATCCAGATGGCGGCGGGCAGCGAGCGGCGTGCAAGGATCGAACGCTGCCGTGCCGTCAGCGACTCGGGGCAGTACGAGCGCTTGTGCTTGAGCAGGTGGCGCAGGTCGTCGTAAGCGAGCGCGCGAAAGCGCCAGCCGCGATACCGCGGGCGCATGGCGAGCTGGAAATCGACCACGGCCGGTGAGCCGTCTGGAGCAACGAGCCAGTTCGGCTCCTTCGCCAGGTCGTTGTGGACGACGCCTGCCGCATGCAGGCGGCGAATCAGGCGCAGGCCGTCGCGGTAGTAGCCTGGGTCGCGCGGTTGCACGCGGTGCATCGGCTCGCCGTCGATCCACGAGCGCTGCAGTCGGCGCCCGTCCCAGCCCAGCAATCGCGGCACGCCAGGAACCCTGCGCAGTGCCTGCAATGCCAGCGCTTCGCGCGCGGCAAGACGTCGCGACGCCAGCCGCAACCACCAGCGGGCATCGCGCGTGTCGCGCTCGATGCAGGTGAGGCAGGGCGGTCCCGCATCGCCTGCTGGAGCGGTGTCGAGGCGACAGACGGAGCCCAGCAGGTCGCGCTTCAGCAGCGTGCGCACGGGCGGTGCATCGATCACGGCAGGCGCATCCAGGGTGCGATCGCTCCAGCGTGCTGCAGCACGTGCGCGCCCTGCACGAGCGCGAACGCGAGCAGCAGGCTGCCCGCATCGATCACCGCTTTCCAGACGACACGCGGCTGGATCACCAGCGTCTCGGGAACTGAGTAACGCGACAGGTCGGGCAGCAGCGCCGGTACCTGCGTGCGATACCGGCGCGCCGAGTCGCCGTGGCTTGCTTCGAGCAACGCGTCCTCTGCGCGGATCGCGCGCAGGTGCAGCGCGACGGCGAGAGTAACCAGGGCGACCAGCAACATGAGGCTGCGCGTCGCCAGCCCGAGACCGAACATCGCGACCAGCGAGAGCGTGTAGAGCGGATGCCGGCAGGCCGCATAGGGGCCGGACTGCACCAGCGTCGCGTCCTTGCGTCCCGCAATGAACAGCGAGGTCCACAGGCGGCCTAGCGCGGCGACGGTCACCAGGACGAACCCGCCGAATCCTGCCAGTGCACCCGCCACGCCCGGAAACGTGGGCCGCTCTGCAACGGCCACCGCCACGATGCAGCAGAGGATGGCGAAACTCATTAGCCGCACCCGGGGCGTGCTGCGGGAGGTGTTCATTCCTGGGGTCTGCACGCGGTCATGCACGCATTCTAGCCGCCGGTTAAAGTGTGCGGATGAACTGGCTGGGCCTCTATTTCAGCTCGCTGGCAGCCGCGCTGCTGGCGATACTGCCGATCGTGAACCCGTTCGGCGCCGTGCCGCTCGTAATGTCGGCATCCGGACACCTGCCCGAGCAGGAGCGCCTGCGGCAGATCCGGCGCGCCTGCGTCTACACATTCTTCCTGATGGCCGGCTTCCTGGTTGCGGGCGGCCTGATCATGAATTTTTTCGGCATTTCTCTGCCCGGCATGCGCATTGCGGGCGGCCTGATCGTCGCGTTCCTCGGCTTCCAGATGCTGTTTCCGAACCCGATTTCGGACAAGGAAGCCATGACCAAGGCGGCCGGCGAAAAGTACGACATCGCCTTTACGCCGCTCGCCATGCCCGGGCTCAGCGGGCCAGGAACCTTCGCGGTGGTGATGAGCCTGTCGTCGCAGGCCGCAGCGCAGAAAGGTTTCTACAGCATCGTCGACTTCATGGGCGTGCTGACGGCGATTTTCCTCACGGCCTTGCTCAGCTGGTTCGTGCTCCGCGGGGCGGAACGCGTCAACCGGTTGCTTGGCGCCACGGGCATGGTCGCGCTGACACGACTGACCGGTTTCCTGATGATTTCCATCGGCGTGCAGTTCCTCATCAACGGCACCACCATGATCCTGAACGACCCCGCGTTCTGGTCAGGCCTGGCCGAGGCAATCCGCGCCCGCTGACGAGGGTCTACGATGTTTTCATTGCGCAAGAAGAAACTCGAGATGCCGACCGCCGACGAGGCGTTGCCTGGCCGCGAGCAACGCATGCCGGTGCCGGCGCGCCATTTCGTCAATGGCAATCGCCTCGAAGCGCCTTTCCCGGCGGGCATGCGGCTGGCGCTGTTCGGCCTGGGGTGCTTCTGGGGCGCCGAACGCAGGTTCTGGACGACGGGCGGCGTGCACAGCACGCAGGTCGGCTATGCGGGCGGACGCACCCCGAACCCGACGTACGAGGAAGTGTGCAGCGGTTACACCGGGCACAACGAAGTCGTGCGCGTCGTCTATGACCCGCGGCAGATCTCGTACGAGGACCTGCTGCGGGTGTTCTGGGAATCGCACGACCCGACGCAGGGCATGCGCCAGGGCAATGACATCGGCACCCAGTACCGGTCAGGCATCTACGTCTACGACGAGGCCCAGCGCAAGGCGGCAGAGCAGGGCGCTGCTGTCTATGGCGAGAGGCTGAAGGCGGCGGGATACCCCGCCATCACCACCGAGATCCTCGCGGCGCCGGAGTTCTACTTCGCCGAGGACTACCACCAGCAGTATCTCGCGAAGAACCCGGACGGCTATTGCGGGCTCGGCGGAACCGGCGTCTCCTGTCCGATCGGCCTGGTCACCTCGGCCGGCTGAGTCGGATTGTGTGGTCAGCCTCCTGGCGGGGGCGTGCCAGGGTTCGGGTCTTCCATCGGATACGTCTTTGCGGGCTCGTCCGACGGGGCCGGCGTGGCCGGTGCCGCCTTCACGGGAGGCGCCGCAGCAGGCGCCTTCGCCGGAGCCTGCGTCGCGCGCGTGAGGGCCGCGGTGAATTCCTGGGCGCCCGCCGGCACGTTCGACACCTTGCCTTCGAGGATCTGCGAGGCGAGCACGCCCGAAATGCCGTAGGCGGATTCGTTGGCGGCCTTGTCGATGGCGATGACGGTGCCGTCGAGCGCTACGCCCGCAAACAGGCCGGAACTGCGCGAGTAGGACAACACCTGGGCGCTCAATGTCGCATCCGTTGCCGCTGCCGAAGACCGGCCCAGCGGTCCGGCGGCAACGCTGGCGTCGGCACCAAGCGTGACCTTACCGCCCGCGATGCCTTCCACGCTGTCGCGCGACATCAGGACCAGCACGAGATCCGTCGACTGCACGCCGAACTGGAAGCCGAAGTTGATGCCGCCCAGCGTCACGAACACCGGCGCGCTCCAGGTGCCGTCAGGATTGCGCACCGACATGACGCCTTTGCCGCCTCGCCCGCCGAGCGTCAGGGCCACCTTGACCACGCCCGGTACCACGATCACGCCATAGGCGCGCTCGAGCAGCCAGCTGGGAATGGTCTGCTCGGAAAGATCGGAGAATGCCTCGAAGACGTTTTTCGATCTCTGCAGCCTCTGGTCGGTCTTCGAGTCGGCCTGTGCCGGCGCGGGCAAGGCCAGCGCGACCGCGAGCAACACGGACAGGCAGGCGGCGAGGAGTCTCTTCATGGTGGGCTGGGTAACGTGCAAGGTGATGATTCCCGTAACTTTAACAGAATGCGTGCTTGGATCGTCGGTGCGGCACAGCGCGACCGTGTGCGGCAGGATAAGCTTGGGCCGGGGAGCGACGTCTGCATCGCGGTCTGCGCCGGACAAGAATGAACATCTTTCGCCCGTTACCCGTTACCACCCGGACCCTCCTGCACGGGACCCTGCTGGCCTGCACGGCGCTTGCGGGCTACGGGGTTTGTCGCGCTGCGCCTGCCGAAGTTCCCTCGGATATCGACATCGATGCGCTGACGGCGGACCGCGAGTTCGCTGCGCAGGCACTCGAGTCTGGTATTCGTGCGGCCTACGAGCGCTACCTGGCCGAGGACGCCGTGCTGTTCCGTCCCATGCCTGTGCGTGCGCGCGAGTGGCTGGACACCCACGAACCGGCGAGCGGCAGGCTCGAGTGGTCCCCGGTCGTGGCGGAAACCGCCTGCGACTCGAGTCTTGCGGTGACGCTGGGCAACTGGACCTACCTCCCTCGGGACAGCAAGTCCGCCGAGACCGGGCAGTACCTGACCGCCTGGCGCCGCAGCGAGTCGGGCGACTGGCGCATCGCGCTCGACCAGTCCGTGAGCCTTGCCGCGATGCCTGCCGGCAAGGCCGCGGCGGCGGACGTGGCCGGCTGTGAGGAACGCCCCGACGGCGAGAAAAAGCTGCTCGCGGCCGAGCGCAAGCAGAACTCAAGCCTGCGCACGCTGCGAGCCGGCGACTCGGCGGGCGTCGCGATCAAGGCAGCCACCACAGGCTCGCTGCTTGGCACCAGCCGGGCCGACCTGGCAGTGACGCACGGTGAATTGAAGGACAAGCGTGGCGCGCGCGGCAGCGAGCCGCAGGTCCGCGCGGTCTACGTCCGGATCTGGCATCGCGACGGCTCGTCGTGGCGCGTACTGCACGAGTTCGTCACGCCGCTCGCCCAGTAGGCCCTTCAGGCCGCGCCATTGGCGCGCAGTTCGACGATTGCCGCTTCGTCGTAGCCGATTTCACGCAGGATCGCGTCCGTATGTTCGCCGAGCTGCGGCGCACGCCGGCTCGGCAGCCTCTCGCCATCGAGCTTGATCGGGTTGGCCAGGACGCGATAGCCCGCCTGCGCCGGGTGTGGCAGCTCACGCACCATGCCGATCTGGCGCAAGTACGGGTTGTCCAGCGCCTGCGACAGGTCGTAGACCGGCGCCGCCGGCAGCACGCCTTGCAGCTTGCTCAACCACTGTGCAGTAGTCGCGCCGGCGAACACGTCGTCGAGCAAGACGGTCAATGTCTCGCGGTTCGCGCGGCGCGCCTCGACCGTCGCATAGTCGGCGTGCGACGCAAGGTCCGGGCGCTCGATGACGGCGACCAGTTCGCTCCAGAATTTCTGCGTCATGCACATGATGAAGATCCAGCCGTCGCGCGTGCGCTGCAACTGCACGGGCACCGCGGACGGGTGCGCGCTGCGCGGCAGGCGCTCGGTGCGGTAGCCGGAATTGAGGTACCACGCGCCCGGGTACGTGAGCTGGTGCAGCGCGACGTCGAACAGCGACACGTCGATGTCGTGGCCGCGGCCGCCTTTCAACATGCCGACCAGCGACGACAGGATCGCGACCGCCGTCGTGATGCCCGTCATGTAGTCGACGATCGAGAGTCCCATGCGCGCCGGCGGCGAGCCAGGTTCACCGCTCAGGTGCAGGTAACCGGCCTCGGCCTGCATGAGGTAGTCGTAGCCGGGCCAGCCCTTGCGCTCGTTGTCGCGGCCGTACGCCGACAGGTGCGCGCAGATGACGCGCGGATGGATCGGGCCCAGGGCTGCGTAGTCCAGCCCGAGCTTGCCGGGCTGGTCGCCACGCAGGTTGTTGAGCACGACGTCTGCCGTTGGCACCAGCCGGTGGAACGCTTCGCGTCCGGCCGGGTGCTTGAGGTTCAGCGTCACGCTCTTCTTGTTGAGGTTGAACGCCTGGAAGAACTGGCTGTCGTGCTCGCCGAGGAAGAACGGCCCCATCGCGCGCGTGGCATCGCCGCCCTGTTCGCGGTTCTCGATCTTGATGACCTCGGCGCCGAGGTCGGCGAGGTACATCGACCCGAACGGGCCGGCGCCGAAGTTCTCGAATGTCAGGACACGGAGACCGGCAAGCGGCAGTGCGGGTGGCATGTGCGAGCGCTCAGAGATCGAGGGCGTAGTAGCGGTCGCAGGCAAAGTGCCCCGTCGCGCCGAGCGGCGCACAGAGCGCCTTGAATCCCGCTTCCGTATAGAGGTGCTGCGCGGCGTCCATGCCGGTCAGAGTCTCGAGGTAGCAGCGCTGGTAACCCAGGTTCCGCGCCCTGGCGAGGCAGTGCTGCAGCAGCCGGCGGCCCTGGCCGTGCCCGCGCGTCTCAGGCAGGAAATACATCTTGCGCAGCTCGCAGACTTCCGCGTCGCTACCGGCGAGGGGCGCGATGCCGCCGCCGCCCACGACCCGTCCAGCGCGCTCGAGCACGAAATACGCGGCACGCGGCGCGGAGTACGCGACGCTCAGGTGGTCGACTTCCGGGTCGTTGATGGCGAATCCCGGTCCTGACGCGCCGAACTCGGGCATCACCGTGCGAATGACCTGCGCCATCGCTGCGTCGTCCGCAGCGGTGATGGGTCGAAGCACGAAATCAGGCGGGATGTTCAAGCGGCGGTGAGTCTAGCACCGCGGACCCTCACCCCAACCCACTCCCGCTGACGCGGGAGTGGGAGGGAGGCGAGCCAAAGGTCAGAAGCGGTAGACCAGCTCGGCGCCGTACGAGCTGCCCGGCGCATCGTGCACGAACGAACCGCCGAACTCCGGCGCCGGGATGATCTCGGCGAGGTACTTCTCGTCGCCGACGTTACGGCCCCAGGCCGTCACCCCCCAGCGCTCACCCTGCAGGGTCAGCCGGGCGTTGTACACTGCGTACGGGTCGCGCACCTGCTTCGAGAACTCGCCCTGGCCGAAGCCGAAGTAGCCGAACAGGTTCGGCAGGCGCTGCTCCTGCACCGGGTGGAACCAGGTCTCGCCGACGAACGAGCCGTCGATGCGCGCGATCAGCGACAGCGCATCGGTGAGCGTGAACGTGGCTTCGGCGCCGATGTTGCCCGTGTACTCCGGTGCGTACGGCACTTCGCCGCCCTCGGTGTACGGGCGGCCCGTGTACTTGTCGATCTTGCCGTCGGTGATGCCGTAACCCCCGAACACCGTGAACATGTCGTTGATCTGCCAGCGGGCGTCGATCTCGGCGCCCTTGATCGTGACTTCGTCGATGTTGGTCACGGCGCGCAGCAGGCCGAACGGGCCAGCGAAGAAATTGAAGAACTGCATGTCTTCAACCTTCGTGTAGTACACCGCCGCATTCACGCTGACCGTGCGATCGAGGAAGTAGGACTTGACGCCGAGTTCGGCTGCCTTCGAGAGCTCCTGCTTGAAGGTGTCGTTGACGTCGGTAAGGTTGAGCTGGGACGACGCGGTGCAGGCGGGCGCGTAGACGGGTCCGTTGGGGCCGGTGGTGTTTTCACCGAGGCAGAGCGGCGTGTCACCCGCGAGGCCGTAAAACGTGTCCACCGTGGCGGCGCTGCCCGACGAGTTGAAGCCGCCGCTGCGGAAGCCGTAGCCGTAGGACGCGAACACCGCAAAGTCTTCCGTGAGCCTCCAGTTGGCCGTGAGCTTCGGCTGCAGCTGGTCGAAGGTCTCGCTGCGGTTCGGGATGCCCGCAGTCGCATACGCCGAGTTCACCGTGTAGGCTGGATTGATGTAGGGGTTGCTGCCGAATGCAAAGCTCGGCGTCTGCGCGCGGCATGACGTGGTGTCCGTGCCCGTGCAGACCGGCACGTTGTTGCTGACTTCGCGGTCTTCGCTGTCGTAGCGCAGGGCGAGGGCCACTTCGAGGTTGTCCATCACGTCGTACGCGATCTGGCCGAACACGGCGTAGACCTTGCTGCTGAAGTCGTCGTCATAGAGCAGGTCGGTCGGGTTCGGGCCGCTGGTCGGCACGAACGGGCGCGCCCTGAAGCCCTGCGCGAGATCCGAGCCCTGCGACACGACCACGTGACGGTCGATGTCGGCGAAGTACGCCCCCGCAACCCAGCGCAGCGACTGGTCGCCCGGCGAGGTGAGGCGGACTTCGAGGCTCAGGTCTTCCTGGTCGCGCTGCTGGTACTGGTAGCCGCCGCAGGTGGACGGGCCGTACGGCGGCAGGAAGCCTGCGCCGTTGCCGCCCGCAGGCGTCAACCAGATGCTCGACGGGATGCCGAAGAACGGAGCTTCGTAGCCCGGATCCTGCAGGTTCGCGTCGTTGGAGGCCTGGCAGGTCGCGTCCACCGCGTAGAGCAGGAACGCGTCGCTGGTGCCGTCCGTCAGGAAGTAGTTGGTCTGGTCGTTGTAGGCCAGGTAGCTCGTCAGCGTGCCGATGCCCACGTCCCAGTCGCCCTTGATCGAGAGGTTGATGTTTTCCTGCTCGTTCTGCGGATCGACGTTGTTGATGTAGCGGAAGTTGTGCTTGTTCGCGTCCTCGTAGAATGCAGTCACCGACGAACGGCGCCACGTCGGCGAGCGCGATCGACGCGTTGAAGTTGATGGCGCCCGAGTCGAGCTGCGAGTACTTGGCCTTGACGTCGATGTCGCCGCCGAGGGCCTCGAACAGCAGGCGGCCGGAGACGCCAGTTTCCTCAAAACGGTCGACGCAGTCGTCGCAGTTGTTCTTCAGGTTCTTCCACTGGCCGTCGGTCTTGCGCGTGTATGCGGCGATCGAGCCCTTGACGCCGTCCGTGAGACCGCCGCCCAGGTAGACGCTACCGTTGTAGCTGTTGTCGGAGCCGTAGCCCGCCTTGATATCGGCCTCGAACTCTTCGCCCGGCTTGCGCGTCGTCAGGATCAACGCACCGGCCAGCGCATTGCGGCCATAGAGCGCACCTTGCGGGCCTTTCAGGACTTCGATCTGGGTGACGCCCGAAAGCTCCTGGTTCAACGCCTGGGGATTGGTCTGCAGCACGCCGTCGATGACGAGCGCGAAGTTGGTCTCCGAATCGCGTCCCGTGTTGATGCCGCGAATGTTCAGCTGCATGTCACCGGCTTCCGCCGTCTGTACGGCCGACACGCCAGTTGTCAGCGCGACGAAGTCCTGCGGGCGCTCGATGCCGGCGCTCCTGATTTCCGCCGCCGTAAAGGCAGTGATCGAGACGGGCACGTCCTCGATGCGCTCCTCGCGCTGTCGCGCGGTGACCACGATCTCTTCGAGCTGGCCGCTCTCGGCGGCCTGCAGCACCGGGGGCACCGCGAGCAGCGATGCGCCGTGAGCGGCGGCCAGTGCGAACAATCGAGTCTTGGCATGATTCATGTGTGGTCCCCGTGCTGGAAGGTCGGAAAGGCCCTGGCGGGCCGGCTCCCCGTGGTCGGCGCGAACATAGCACCCGTCCTCGCCAAGTTACAATATAAGTAAGACAATAGGACAACCCAGGGCGGCGCGCGCCAGCGACCCGCACGGCTGTTGTCCTCGTTGCAACAGTGCGTCTGGTGCGGGCTCTGCTAGCATTCGACTTCCGCTTCTCTCCCGATTCCTCCCCACCGCCCGCCGCGCCTCGCATCCACGACGTTCTCCCGCCCCACCCGCGGCCATGGCACGCAAGGACATTTCGTTTACGGCAAAGGACGCGGCGCTCCGCGAGGACGTCCATACGCTGGGCGGGCTGGTCGGCGAGATGCTGCGCGACCAGGGCGGAGACGGCTTCTTCGACGAGGTCGAGGGCGACCGGCAGGTGGCGATCCGCCGCCGCGATGGCGACTCCGATGCCGCGGTGCAACTGGTCGTGCGTGCGGACAGCCGTGGGCCGGCACAAGCGGCGGAACTGATCCGGGCGTTCACCACGTGGTTCCAGGTGGTGAACATGGCCGAGAAGGTGCACCGTGTACGCCGGCGCCGGCAGTACCTGAACGACAGCAGCACGCACCAGCCGGGCGGCCTCGTCGAGTGCTTCCAGAAGCTGCGTTCGATCGGCTACAGCCTGGAGCAGGTGCTGGAACTGCTCGGTCGCCTCAGCATCGAGCCCGTCTTCACCGCCCACCCGACCGAATCCACCCGCCGCACGCTGCTGCGCCAGCAACAGCGCATTGCCCGCCTGCTCATGACCCGGCTCGATGCGTCGCTGACGCCGGTCGAGCGGCGCACCACGCTCGAGCGGGTGCGCAGCGAACTGACCACCGGCTGGCAGACCGCCGACAACTCACGCGAAAAGCTGACGATTGCGGACGAGCGCGAGCACGTGCTGTTCTTCCTCGTCGAGGTCGTCTACGACGTGATCCCGGTCTTCTATGAAGGCATCGAGGAGGCTCTCGTCGTCGTCTTTGGCGACCAGGCCCGCAACGCGACCGTCCCGGACATGCTGCATTTCGGATCCTGGGTCGGCGGCGACATGGACGGCCTGCCGGATGTCCACGCCAAGACGATTCGCGAGAGCTGCGCGCGACACCACGCGCTGATCGTCAATCGTTACTTCCTCGAGGCCCAGCGCCTGGCCGAGAAGCTGAGCCAAAGCGACCGGCGCACGCCCGCGATCCCCAGGGCGTTGTACGACAGGATCGAGCACTACAAGTCGGTGGTTCCGGCGGCCCGCGCGACCGCCCCCTCGGGTCACGACGAGATGCCGTACCGCGTGCTGCTCAACCAGATCGCGGAGCGCCTGCGCGCGACCTACGACCATCGCTCTGGCCAGTACGAACGGGTCGAGCAGTTGATCGACGACCTGAACATCATTGCGCGCAGCCTCGAGGCCAACGCGGGCCGGTACGCGGGCCTGTTCCGCGTCCGTCGCTTCCTGCGGCGCGTGCAAACCTTCGGGCTGCACCTGGCCACGCTCGACGTCCGCCAGAACGCTGAAGTCCACCGCCAGATCGTAGGCCGCGCCCTCGATGAGCCGAACTGGGACACGCGCCCGGCGGCCGAGCGCACCGAGCGCCTGCGCGACGCGCTGGCTCGTGACGAATCACCGCCCGAGGTCCTGGAGGCCGCGGGCAAGCGCGCACTCTGGGTTTTCGAGGCGATGGACTATTGCCGCCACCGGTACGGCCAGGCGGCGGTCGGCTCCTACGTGATCAGCATGGCGCGCGACATCGACGATGTGCTGTCGGTGCTGCTGCTGGCGCGCTGGGCCGGCCTCGTCGACAACGACACCGGCCAGGTCGCGCTCGACGTCGCGCCTCTGTTCGAGTCGGTTGCGGCGCTCGACGCTGCCGGTTCGACGCTGCGCCGGCTGCTCGCCGATCCGATCTATCGCGACCACCTGGCCGCACGCGGCAATCGCCAGGTGGTCATGATCGGCTACGCCGACAGCAACAAGGAATCGGGCATCGCCTCGTCGCGCTGGCTTCTGCGCAAGGCCCAGGAGGCAATGCTTGCCGCATGCGAGGGAGCGGGCGTCCGCCTGCTGGTGTTCCATGGCCGCGGCGGTTCCATCAGCCGCGGCGGCAGCCGGACCGAGGCCATCATCAGCAGCTTGCCTGCGGCCGTTGCGAGCGGACAGCTGCGGGTGACGGAGCAGGGCGAGACCATCAACGACCGTTACGGCCTGGAACCCATTGCGCTGCGCACCTTCGAGCAGGGGCTGAACACCCTGGCGCTCGCCGTCGCCGGCGAATGCCGGGAAACCGTGCGGCCAGGCTGGGAAGAGGCGATGCAGCTGCTGTCGGAGGCCAGCCGGGCGCGCTACCGCGGCTTCGTGCACGACGACCCCGGTTTCTTCGAGTTCTTCCAGGCCGTGACGCCCGTCGACGTGATCGAACGCATGCAGATCGGCTCACGTCCGCTGGTGCGTGGCAGCGGCACCGGCGTCGACACGATCCGTGCGGTGCCCTGGATGTTCGCCTGGTCGCAGAGCCGGCACATGCTGCCCGGCTGGTTTGGTGCCGGCACCGGCCTTGCGGCCGTCATCGATCGTTTCGGGCAGGACATCGTCGGCGAGATGTACCGGGACTGGCCGTTTTTCGAAGGGCTCATGGACGATGTCGAGATGCGGCTTGCGCGTGCCGACATGGACATCGCCTGGCATTACGAACGCCTGTACCAGGGCACCGTGGAGCGCTACTCCGAGATGATCCGGCAGGAATATGACCTGGCCCGCCGGCTGGTCCTGCAGCTGAAAGGCTGTTCCCGCCTGCTGGATGCCGAACCCACCCTCCAGCGCTCGATCTGGCTGCGCAACCCCTACGTCGATCCGATCCACCTCATGCAGGTGCGGTTGCTGCACAGCTGGCGTGCGGCGGGTTCGCCGAACGACAAGGGCCGGTCAAAGGACGATCCCGACCGGTGCCTGTTTCCTGCGCTGGTCGCCTCGGTGAACGGCATCGCGCACGGCCTGCAGGGCACCGGTTGATCCCGGCAGCAGTTTCCCTTGTTGACTGCGCACGGCGCGAGGAATAGCGTCGTCACGTCAAGCGCGACGTTGTCCGTCGCCGACGCAAACCACGGCAAGGGAGACTGAATCAATGGCAGCGAAGAAGAAGGCGCGCCGCGCCGCGCCGCGCAAGGTCACGAAGGCGAGGGCCACCAAGGCCAAGCGCAAAGTCGTTCGCAAGGCGAAGGTCGCCAAGGTCAAGCGCAAAGTCGTTCGCAAGGCGAAGGTCGCCAAGGTCAAGCGCAAAGTCGTCCGCAAGGCGAAAGTCGCCAAGGTCAAGCGCAAGGTCGTCCGCAAGGCGAAAGTCGCCAAGGCTCGCAAGTCTGCGACCAGCCGCCGCGTCGCCGCCATCGAGGCAGCGGCCCGGAAGGCCCCGGCGCGTACGCGCGCCGCCGTGAAAAAGGCTGTTCGCGACCTGCCCCCGTCGGCGCGACGGGCGGTGAGGAAGGCGGGACGCAACCTCAAGGCGGCCGAGAAGAACATCTCGAAGGCCATCAAGGTCGCGCAGAAGCAGGCCAGCAAGACGGCCTCGCAGGCCGGCTCGATGGTGAGCGCGGCGCAGGCGTCGGCAGAGAAGCAGGCCACGTCGATGTTCGACCAGGCCAAGGACATCGCCAGCAAGGTCAGCGAGACGGTGCAGAGCGCCGTCGGCAACCTGGTCCCGGGCGAGAAGTCCTGATTCGTTGATTCCGGGCGCTCCTTCCCGCCACGGCGGGAGGGAGCCTGCCCTGCGCGGCGGTGGCCGCGTCAGCGCGCCCGCGGGAACCGCATCCGCGACGGCATGGCGCGAACGTAGTCCGGATAATCCGCAAGCACCCGGCACCCCTCGCCGGGGACCTGCTCGTAGTGCTCGTCCCAGGGCAATACGATCTCAAGCTGCTCTCCAGCTTCGATCATCTTGGGCAGGATCGGCGGCACGGCCCGTGCCCGCTCGGCTGCCAGCATCTCGGTCAGTCCGCCATGCCGCGCATGACTGCGCCAGAGATCCTGCAGGGTCGCGCGGGTCGGCGGTGCCATTCGCATTTCACCGCTCTCGAGATGGGTGCGGACGTCTTCTTCCGTGAGCCATGCGTGGTGGGTGAGTTCGCCGAGATCGACGCTCGCTTCCTGGCCTGCGGGAACGGGCAGCGCGAAGAATCGGGTGTCGAAGCGCTTCTTCTCGAACGACGGCGTTATCCAGTGCGACCAGTAGACGAGACGCTCGACGTCGAGGACCAGGTCTTCGTCGACGAGCAGGCGCACGAACGCAGCGGCATCGGCCGAGGCCTCCACCCGCCGCGCACTTACCCGCGCGAACCGTTCGGCCTCCGTGCGCTCGGCTCCCTCGCGAGTTCGCGCGAGCAGCACGCCCGATTCCTCGAAGGTCTCCCGGCACGCAGCCATCAGCAACCCGCGAGCGGTCTCGATGTCGATGGGTTCACCGCCCGCGCCCAGCATGCGCAAGGCGGTGTCGGCGATCGAGGCCTGGTCGGCCCGCGCAGCGAGCTCGGGCGAGAGATCCGAAGGCTCCATGCGGCCGCCGGGGAACACCCACAGCCCGCCCATGAAGGAAAGGCTGGCCGCGCGCTTGGTCAGCAGCACCTGCAGGCCTGCGTCGCACTCGCGCAGGAGCAGCACCGTTGCAGCGTGCGGAATCGAGGTCACCGACCAGGAACTCAGATGAGCTTGACCAGCTGCTTGCCGAAATTCTTGCCGCGAAGCATGCCGATGAAAGCCTCCGGTGCGGCAGCCAGGCCGTCCGCGATCGATTCGCGGTACTTGATCTTGCCGGTCGCGACGGCTTGTCCCAGTTCGGCGAGCGCTTTCGGCCACAAGTCGAGGTGCTCCGACACAATGAAGCCGCGTACCGTGAGGCGGCTGACCAGCAGCGCCCGCGTGTTGTGGATCGAGATGTCCCCGCCCTCATAGCCGGCGATCAGGCCGCAGAGCGCAATCCGGCCGAATGCGTTCATGCGGGCCAGCGCTGCGTCGAGGCACACGCCGCCGACGTTTTCGAATACGGCGTCGATGCCGTTCGGGGCGGCCTCCTTGAGCGCCGCACCCATCGAGCGGACGTCGTTGAGTTCGCGGTGGTCGAGGCAGGCGTCGAAGCCCAGTTCGTCACGCACGTACGCGCACTTCTCCGGGCCGCCGGCGATGCCGATTGCACGGCAGCCCGACATCTTCGCCAGCTGGCCGACGACCGAGCCCACCGCGCCGCTCGCCGCGGAGACCAGTACGGTTTCGCCGGCCTTCGGCTTGCAGATCTCGCGCAGCCCGTACCACGCGGTCACGCCCGGCATGCCGACGGGACCGAGAAAGGCCGAGAGCGGTACGTGCGTCGTGTCGACCTTGTTGAGCATCGTGCCGTCGGACAGGCCGTACTCCTGCCAGCCGAACTGGCCCACGACCGCGTCGCCCGGCGCAAATTTTGGATGGTTGGATGCCTCGACGATGCCCGCCGTGCCGCCGATCATCGTGTCGCCGATGGCCTGTGGCGCGGCGTACGACTTCGAGTCATCCATGCGGCCGCGCATGTAGGGGTCGAGCGAGAGGTAGTGGTTGCGCACCAGCACCTGGCCGGGCCCCATGGTGGGAACGGGCACGCTCTCCAGGCGAAAGTTGTCGGGCGTTACGTTGCCGCGGGGGCGGCTGGCTAGAACGATGCGCTGGCAGGTCTGGGTCATGGCGGACGGTGCTCCCTCGTGCGAAGTGCCATCTTCGCACGGGGAGACGTCCGGTGTCCGGTGGGGTCGAAGTTGATTCAAGAAATCGTGAGGCTGCCGATCGCTGCAAATGCTGGAACATGATCCTCGGTGAGGAGCGAGATGTTTGCCGGGACCGTTGTGCATTGCTCGTGCAAACTCTCGCCCCACATGTCGAACGGAGACTTCGGCTCGCACAATGACCGCCTTGTTTATCGTCAGAGGTTTGTCAAAGCGCAACGTCGCCGAATCAGGAGTCCAGCTTTCCACGATTACCGCCAAGGGTTCGCATCCTACGATTGCGGCGAGTTCCCATGGGTCCGACACCGTGAGCGAGCCGCGACTATTACTTGTCATAGTTCGTCAACCTTGATGATTCGAACCTTAACTTCCCCGACGGCGGTTCTTTCCGATCCGCCACCGCGCAAGACGGTGCCGTCAGGCAATCGCAATGGCGCGACTTTTGCGGGAGACGAGAATACCCCTCCACGCACTTCGAGAGTTGCCCTGACCTCTGGCTGCGTAGGCAGTGCCAGTCGCTGCCGCGCGCGCGAGCCAGAGGCATTCACGGCATCGCTGACGTAGTGCGTTCCTGCCCGGCCGCCTCGGAGCAATCCCGTCTGCAAGGTGGCGTCCAGTTCTGCACGTGACATGGCTCGTTGAACGACTTCAACGCCCATGGTGTCTGCGCGGTACATGCTCTTCGCCGCCCGCCGCAACGCCTTTGTCGGGGCCAGGATGGACTGGCAGGGCTTCGCAACGTCGCAGACTGTGAAACCGACATAGACGATGGCGGTCGCATAGTCGCCGCGCTTCGCCGACGAATAAGCGTCCCTGGCGTCGTACACAGGCGACAGGATCAGCACGTCGACCGCGTTCACCCCGAGGTCGATGAAAAGCTGCCTCAGGTTCTCGGCGGCATACTCGCCTTCGATGGTCGACTCCGCCCAGGTCGAAGTCGCCGGACCACCTGCGCCCATGCCAGGGGCGCCCGCGTAAAGGATCGTGCCGCCACAGGTCGGTGAGAACGTGCCGGCGCCGCACAGCGGTGCGCCGCTCTGCGCTGACCAACCGGGAAGGGCGGTCGCAGGAGGTGGCGGCGCTCCCGAGCGATTAAACAGGCTGTAGACCAGCGAGCCCGCGACCGAGTCGACCAGGAATTTCGCCACGAAGATCGAAGCGCAGCCGTCGACACAGTAGCCCGTAGGATCCGTCGCATTCAGCGGCCGGTTGCCGACGTACGCGTACGGATTCACCGACTGGCTGTCGCCGAGGCCGGCAATCACCGGGTCTGCCGACAGGAAGCGGCCAAGCATCGGGTCAAACACGCGGCCGTTCATGTGCACGAGGCCGACGTTGTCGAGCATCTCGTGCCCGGTGTAACCCTGCCGCGTGGTGTTCGCGATCCCGAGCCAGTCCGGCGCGGTCGATGCGCTCCAGTTGGTACCGCGGCGCGAGCCGAACGGCGAGAAGCTGGCCCTGGCGACGGTCGCCCCCGTCCCGTCCAGCAGCGTGTCGCTGCTGCCGAGGTGATCCGGCAACACGTAGGTCGTCGACGAACTGCCGTCCGAATTGCGCGACACGACGACCGTGGAGCCGCCCGGCGTCGGCACGTAGTGACGCCAGTAGGTCAGTCCGGTCGAAGTCGTCGATTCCTTCTCGAGCAGGCTGCCGACGTAATGCGTCGTCTCGGTGCCGTTCTGGTAGCCGGCGACCTGTCGCCAGCGCTCGCGGTCGGGGCCGTACGCGAACTGCGCCTGGAAGCCAGGCTTGCGCAGGGTCGTGGGCAGGTTGTACGAGGCCCACTCCTGGCTCAGCCCATTGCGCGTCGCAAGATTCCCGTTGCCGTCGTAGGTGAACAAGTCATTGCCGGCGCCCGTCACCGCGTGCGGCCTGGCGGAGTCGCTGTAGCTGTAACTGCCTACGTCCGACTTGCTGGTGATGTTGCCAGAGGCGTCGTAGGCCACGGCAAGGTTCATCCCGCCGCCCATCATCGAGCGTGTGAGGCGATCGATGCCGTCGTAAGTGAACAACTCGGTCAGGTTCTGGTTCAGGTCGCGCCGTTGCTGCAGGTTGCCGGCGGCGTCCCACTGGTAGGCGAGGTTCTGCCGATTGCTGCCGGTGCCGGCTGTGCCGGCCTGGAGGGCCGTCAACCTTTGTGTCGCGGCATCATAGGTTGACGTGCGCGAGACGACTCCGCCAAGCGCTTCCTGCGTCGGTGCACCGAAGTCGTTCGCTGCGCCAAGGGTCCACAACGTGCGAGCCTGCGGCTGAGTGACGTCGTCAATTCGCGACGGCACGCCGAAGCTGTAGGCATAGCGAATCTTGAACCGGCTGCCGGACTGGCCGACAGGCACCGGGCTCGACGGATACGTGAACGTGTCGACGTCCCCGGTCGCGTTGTACGTGTAGTCGTACTGGTAGCTCTGGTCGGTCGTGATCGTCCGCGAACTGATGCGGCCGACGTTGTCGTAGCTGCGTGATTCGGCGTAGCCAAAGCCCGATTTTGCCTGCAGCCGGCCGATGTCCCGCGCGGCCGCCGACGTACCCCACGTCCATGTGCTCGCGCCTTCGGGGTCGGTCCGCGTAATGAGCCGGCCCAGAGCATCGTAGGTCGCGAAATGTGCCTGGCCCTTGCCGTCCGTCCAGCCGCCGAGCTCGCCAAGTGAGTTGTACGAGTAGGTCCACGAGCCGGCATCGGCATCGGACCACTGGATGCGGAAGCCGCGCACGTTGTAGGTGCCGGTGGAAACGGCGCCGCCCGCATCCTGGATGCGGCTCAGGTTGCCGAACGAATCGTAGTCGTAGCGCGTCGTGCCGCCAGGGGCGGGATCGACGGTACGGCGCAGCCTGCCGCCGACGTCCGTGATTCGCGAATGCGTGCGTCCCAGGGAATCGGTGATGCTGGTCGTGCGCCCCGAGTACCCAAGCGTGACGCTCCGCACGTTGGCGCCGTTCGCGTCGGAGTCGCGTTCGCTGGTCAGGCGTCCGAGCGGGTCGAAAGTCCGGGTCGTCTGCCCATTGAGCACGGTCGAATACGGGCGCGATTCCCGGACAGGGCGCCCAAGCGCGTCGTAGGCGTAGGTGCGTTGCAGCCACTTGCCGAGCGCGCCGTGAGCCCCTTCCGCCTTCAATCGCTCGAGGCCGTCGTAGAACGACTGATACTCGCGGACCAGCGTGCCGTCGGCTCCGTAGCGGCGGTCGTACACGGCGAAGCGCAGGTCGCTCATGCCCCAGCACGGACCTGCGCCGCACGACTGGTACTCCCACGTCGTCCGAGTTCCGTCGCTTGCCGTCTCGCTCGAGCGGCGCCCGAACTCGTCGTGCGTCCACGTCGTCGACAAGCCGTTGGCATCGGTTGCGCGCGTCGGCACGCCGAAGTCGTAGCGCCAGGTGTAGCTGGTCGTCTGTGCAAGCGCGTTGGTCACCGTTTCCGGCAGCTGGCAACGGACGCCGTAGTTGAAGCCGGTCGTGCGCGCCGTCATCGGCGTGCCTTTCGGGTGGGAGCCGACGACCTGGATCGAGTTCAGGTTGCCGCAATCGTCGAATCCAAAGGTGGAGACGACCCTGAGGGCCGGCACGCCCGGTTCCACCACCTGTCGCGTGATCCGGCACGCGACCGTGTCGGCGACGTAAGTCGTCGCGCGCGTCATTGCCACCTTCTCGGGCGCGGTGTTCGTCACGGTGCTGGACACCGGCAGTCCCAGGCACCAGTTGCCGGACGTGTCGTTGGCGTAGCTGAAGCTGGCGGTCGAGCGCCAGGCGCTTCCATAGGTCGCGGAACCGGGATCGGTATCCCAGACGTGGGTCTGCACCAGCGTCGGATTGCCGTAGCCGTCGCCATAGGTGAAGGCATTGGTGGTTTCAGTGATCACCGTGCCGTTCAAGGCGCCGCCGTACTCGAAGCGCTGGTCAGTGGTCGAGGCAACGAGCGGAAACACCCGTTGCTCGCTGCCGTATCCGCCGGTCGCCTGCGCAGCGAGGTCGGCCGTCCACTGGCTCACGCGTGTCCGGCCGTCGGCCTGGAAGACAGTCCGTTGGGTGTGCATTCCGGTGTGGGGAAATGCGCGCGCCACGTAATCGAACGTGATCAGCCCGTTGCGCGAGTCCTCGATGCGCTGCGTGGCAAAGCCCTGGAAGCCGCGGCCCTGCAGGTGCACGACTGCGCCGGAATACGAGAGCTGGTTGCGGTAGGTGCCACCGAGTCCATCGCTCGCGTTGAATTCACTGACGACATACAGCGGGCCCTGGAAGTCCGCGGCCGGAAATACGGCATCGCTTAGTTTCGTGTAGCTGCCGCGCGCTATCGAGACATACGCCGGGCTCTGGCGCATGCCGAAGCCGTCGCTGAAGGTCGTGGCCAGATCGGCGGCTGCTGCGGGACCGGCATGCAGGTGGTAGCGCAGCCGGTTGCCGTGGCTGCCGTCGCGATAGGCGAGGTCCGTCAGTCCGTCGCCGTCGGCGTCGAGGTCGAACCATGCTGTGGACGCAGGCGCAGCGATGCCAGTGCTGAGGGGCGCGCCTGCGCCTTCTCCGGTGGATGGCACCACGAACCACTGGCGGGTGGCCGCGTCGACGTAGAGGAGGTCGGTCCGGCCGTCGCCGTTCCAGTCGGCGGGCAGCGCCGTGTACAGCGTGCTGCCGGTTGCAGGTGTGGCACCGGTCGCCAGCTCCACCAGGGCGCCGGCGCAGTTCGAGACGAATACGCTGTGGACCTGGACGATGTCCGAGCAGCCGTCGGCGTTCCAGTCACCCATGGTGACCATGGATTCCTGCCACAATTGCCGTTCCGTGCCGAGCGTGAATGCGTTGCCGAAGCCGTTCGACAGCAACGGCGTGGCGAAGAACCTTGGATTGCGTTCCGACTTGTTGAAGGTCAGCGCGACGATGTCGGCACGGCCGTCGCCATTGAGGTCGGCGACGCGCAAGTTGTCCCAGGCTATGGTTTGCCGGATGCCCGGCACCGTCCAGACAGGCTGCGACGTCGGTGCGAACGCCACCGTGAATGAGTTGCTGCCTGGCGTGCCGACATTGCGGCGCACGCTGATCGTCGGGGTAGTGCCGGCTCCGGCCTGGGATACGAGGTCGGCGAGTCCGTCGCCGTCGAAATCGGCGGCACCGTATTCGCCGCCAGGTACCAGGCCCGTGCTGGCCACCGAGAAGCCGGCATTGGTGTACCCGGCCACGTGCCAGTAGCCGTTCTGGACCACGAGGAATTGCGTGCGGCCGTTGCCCGCGAACAGTCCTGGAATGATCCTGGGCGACGTGTCGGTGACGAGGCCAGTATCGAGTGGCGCCGCGAAGCCTGCGGGTGTGCCGAGCAGGATGCGCCAGCTCAGCCGGCCGCTGCCGGCGTCGACCGGGTACAGGAGGTCGGTGACGCCGTCGCCGTTCAGTTCGAGCGGCATTGGTGCCTTGCTGGCGGCCGCAACGACTCCCGTGTCCGTCATGGGCTGCCAGCCGCTGGCGCCGTTCTGGTAGGTGATCGTCGTTGGACGCAGGCAGCTCGCTGCGGCGCACTCCTGGATGCTGCCGAGCCGCAACCGGCCGGAGACGGGCGCGCTTTCGTACGTCAGCGCATACGACTTGATCGGAGTTGCGGTGCCGATCGCCTGGATCGAGATCCGGTCGAGCTTGTACGGCTCGCGCACGACATTGCCCGCCAGGTAGCCTGTCGGCACGTCGCTGGCCGGCCGTGCGGAGTAGGCGAAATCGACCCGGTAGAACGGGCCTGCACCGGTTGCCGTCGTCGGATACGCGATGGAAGCGATGCGTTGCGTGCCGTTGCTGTACGAACCTGACTGGGCGTCGTTGGCATAGGTGAGCGCAATGGAGTTGCCGGTGCCGATGCCCGCACGGTCACGCACGCGCGACAGCGCCCACGCGCGAACGGTGCCCGAGTTACCCGCGAACACGCGCGAGTCGGCGGTGGTGCCGTACTCGTAGATGAGGCCGTTGCGGGTCGTGACGACGAAGGATGCTGGACCGTTGCCGGCACTTCCGCTCGCAACGATGCGTGAAAACGTCTCGACCTCCGTTGCGTACACGGCGCCTGCCGTGCCGTGCGAGCCGCTGACCAGCTTCAGCTGCTGGCCGTCGAGGCAGTAACGGTCGGCCAGGGTGTTGGTGACGCCGGCGGCGGCGCCGTCCTGCACCCAGGTGCGGTTACAGCGCGCAATCGTCGACAGTCCGGACAACGACCAGCCCACGCCCAGCGTGCCGTTGCCGCTGCGACTGCCGTAGACGAGCGCGAGGTCGAGGCCGACTTCGCCGACGCCCGGCGGCGTCCAGAGCGGAATGCGATACGAGGCTGCCCCGGACTGCGACACGCCAAACGTGCCCGGCGTCCGCCCGGCGGCGGCTGCGTCGCCGGCGCCACTCGTGGCGTTGTACGCGGAACCACCGATGGTGCTGGTGCCGGAGATTGAGCCTGGGGCGCCTGCGGCGCCGGCTCCGGACAGTGCCGTCAACGTGGCCGCCAGGACCGCGGTGCAAATCGAGCGGCTGCGCCGCGCCAGCCTGTGCATCCATGCCGTTTTCCACATCGCCGTCTCCCTGCTTGGCGGTTGCCCGGATAACGGTGACAAGTTGTCCGATGTCGTTGCCGCTGGAAACGCACATTTGGAACGGAGACGCGCAGATTCTTGGCCGGTACACTGGGCGCATGGAAAGCGCGAAGAAATCGACCATTGCCCTGGCCGTGCTGGTCTGCATCGGATTGGCGTCGTCGATCGCCGGTTGCCGTCTCGCTCCCGAATCGCAGGCCGGCGGCCGCGTCTCGACTTCGGCGCAGGCAGCCACCACGACGTCGGGCTATCTGCGGCCCGAGGAGCGGCCGGATAGCGTGTCGCTGATCCCGCCGCCGCCCGCGCAGGGTTCTGCTGAATTCGCCCGTGACGAGCGGATCTACCGCGAGCTGCTGCCGCTCGAAGGCTCGTCGCGCTGGCGGATGGCGGCGGCCGATGCCAACCTGAAGTTTCCCGGCGCGCCGAACGCGTTCGCATGCACGCTCGGCGTCTCGATCACCCAGTCATCGACGCCGCACCTCTACACGCTGCTGCAGCGAACGATCATTGACGCCGGCCAGTCCACCTCTGCCGCGAAGCAGAAGTACAACCGCCAGCGTCCGTTCATGATCACCGGCGACGACACCTGCGTGCCAGAGGACGAGCAACTGCTGCGGTCCAATGCCGCGTATCCGTCCGGGCATTCTTCGCTCGGTTTCGTGTGGGGCGAAGTCCTGGCAGAAGTTGCCCCGGAACGTGCCGATGAGCTGCGGGCCCGCGGGTACCAGTTTTCGCAGAGTCGCGTCGTCTGTCGCGTGCATTGGCAGAGCGACGTCGATGCAGGGCGCAAGGTGGGCGCGGCCGTCGTCACACGCCTGCACCAGGATGTTGAATTCATGACGGATCTCGCCGCCGCCAGGGCCGAGGTCATCAAGGCGCGCGAAGGCGGGCAACCCGCAGGCCGTGACTGCGCCGCTGAAGCTGCGGCGTTCGGCGTCACCGCGGCGCGTTGACCCCGGCACAGGGCAAGTCGCCGCCGGTGCAGCGGAGAGTGAAGGCCATGCCTGCAGGCTGGGTCGCAGCGCTGCTCGTGCTGCTGGGTGCATGCGGAGCGGCGCATACACAGGAGCCTGCGCGTACTGCCGACCTGCGACCGGCCGCCGCAACCTGCGGCGCTCGCGCCTCCGCCGCTGATTCCGGCTGCAGTGTTCGCGCGCAGCGCGGAGTACTGGGACCCTGACCTGTCGCCGCGCGGCGTGCAGATCATTGCGCGCACGACGATCGCCGGGCGTGAGCGGATCGTCATCCACAGCCTGGTGACCGGCAAGGCGAACCTGATCCCCTTGCCGACGGATGCTCAGGTCGACTGGTTCGAATGGGCTGGCGAGCAACGGGTGCTCGTGTGTCTCGGCTGGACCAGGCCGCTCGAGGGCGAGGAGACGTACGTTACGCGGCTGCTCGTGTTCGACCTCGCAACCAATACGGCGAAAGTGCTCGGCGACAAGTTCGGCGGCCCCGAAGGCGACGACGTCCTGTACGTGGATCCGGGCGGCCAATGGCTGCTGCTCTCGATGCAGGAGACCCGGGACGAGTATCCGACCGTCTTCCGCTACGACCTCGCGACGGGCGAGCGCACGGAAGTGGTCAAGCCGAGGAGCAACGTGTGGGAGTGGTACGCCGACACCGACGGCGTCGTCCGCGCGGGCATCGGCTACCTGAGCAGGTCGTGGTTCATGCTTTACCGCAGGAGCGCCGACGAACCGTTCCGGAAACTCGGCAAGTCGAGCTACGACGACGAAGCCGCGGGCTACGATCTGCTCGGCATTGCCAGCGGCACGGACGAGGGCTACCTGCTCGCCGATGGCAAGACCGGGCGTTATGCGCTCTATCGCTACAACTTCGCGACGCAGAAACTCGGTGACGTCGTGTACGAAAACCCGACGAACGACATCGAGGACTACACGCTGAGTCGCGACGGCCGGCGAGTCATGGCGGTTTCGTTCACCGACGACCGCGAACGCGTGCTCTGGCTCGATCCCGCGATGCGCGCGCACCAGGAGGAACTGGAAGCGAAATTCCCCGGGATGGCCGTGCTGTTCGAGTCGCGGGACGAGCAGCGCGAGCGCTTCATCGTCTGGGTCGGCGGCGCCAACGATCCGGGCTCGTTTTACTTCTACGTGCCGGCTTCGAACCTGCTGCAGCGGATTGCGCAGATCAACGCCCAACTCGATCCGCGGCAGCTCGCGGGCACCGAGTACACGCGCTACAAGGCGCGCGACGGACTGGAGATTCCTGCCTATCTCACGCTGCCGAAAGGGCGTGAGCCCCGCGGGCTGCCGCTGATCGTGCTGCCGCACGGCGGGCCGTACTACGTGCGGGATCTCCTCGGTTACGACCCGGAAGTCCAGTTCCTGGCCAATCGCGGCTACGTCGTGCTGCAGCCGAACTTCCGCGGCTCGTCGGGCTACGGCACGGCCTTCGCCGCGAAAGGCGAGGGCCAATGGGGGCGCGCAATGCAGGACGACCTCGACGACGGCGTCGACTGGCTCGCGCAGCGCGGCATCGTCGATCCGAAGCGGGTCTGCGTGGTCGGCAGTTCCTATGGCGGTTACGCTGCGCTCTGGGCGGTCACCCGCGATCCGGAGCGCTATCGCTGCGCCGCGAGTTTTGCTGGCGTGACCGACGTCGCGCGGCAGTTGCGCTACCAGTCGTACGAACTCAGCGGCTCGGATCGGAGCGACTGGCAGGCCACCGTGCGAGGCGAGCAGGGGTTCGACCTCGACTCGATCTCTCCGCTCAAGCAGGCCGGCCGGCTGACGCGGCCGGTGCTGCTGGCGCATGGCGACGCCGACAAGACGGTGCTGTACAGGCAGTCCACGTCCTATCGCGACGCGTTGCAGAAGGCCGGCAAGCCGTACGAATTCATCGCCTATCCGGGCGAGGACCACGGCTTCGAGAATCCGGACAACATGGCCGACTGGCTGAGCCGCCTCGAATCGTTCCTGGCCAAACACAACCCGGCACAGTAGTCGCCAACAGGCCTTGGTGCGACCATGGCGGCAGCCGTGCGCGTGGCGCAGTGGCCGCAACTCGAGCGACGGAGCGACGACATGCACACGAGCCGACTGGCGGGATTCATCATCGACTGCAACGTGCCGGACCTGGCGGCCGCTGCGAAGTTCTGGGGCGCCGCATTGCGCATGGACGTCAAGTCGCTGCCGGCCGAGGAGGGTGAGAAGTACGTGCGGCTCGTCGATCCGGAGCGTCGCCTGCACATCGAAGTGCAGGCCGTCACGCATCCGAGCCGCGTCCACCTCGACATCGAGACCGACGACGTCGAGGCGGAGGCCGCACGCCTCGAGGGCCTCGGGGCGAAGCGCGTCGCCCAGGTGCACACGTGGTGGGTCATGGAAGCGCCCACGGGGCAGCGCTTCTGCGTCGTGCGCAGAAGCTCGCAGCCGTCGGCGCTCGAGCGCTGGCACCGCATCATCGAATCGCGCGATATCACCAGCCTGGACGGCCTGCTGGCGGACGACGTGGTCTTCGAGTCGCCGGCCGTGCACACGCCGCAGCAGGGCAAGGCGCTCACGCACAAGTACCTGGCGGCCGCGTGCGTCGTCCTGAACAACGGCAGCTTCGAGTACGTCGGCGAGTGGCATGGCGAAATGTCGGCGGTGCTCGAGTTCAAGTGCCAGCTCGGGGAAGTGGCAGTGAACGGCATCGACATGATCGAATGGAATGCCGAGGGCCTGATTACCCGCTTCAAGGTCATGGTGCGTCCGGTCAAAGCGCTGCAGACGCTGATGCCATTGATGGCGGCGGAACTCGCCAAAGACTGACTCGTACATGGCATCCTCCACCCTTGATTCGCGTTCGAATCCGGAGACTTGAGTAGATGATCAAGCGCATTGAAGTTGGCCCGCGCATGTCGCAGGCCGTAGTGCATGGCAACTCCGTCTACCTGGCCGGCCAGGTCGCAGACGATCCATCCGCGGACGTCGCGGGACAGACCCGCCAGATCCTCGCGAGCATCGACAGGCTGCTTGCCGCGGCAGGCAGCGACAAGACCCGCATGCTGTCCGCGACGATTTACCTGGCGGACATCGCCACGTTCGCGCAGATGAACTCCGCGTGGGACGCGTGGGTGCCCAGGGGGCATACGCCCGCGCGCGCAACCGTGGAAGCGAAGCTCGCTGCGCCACAGTACAAGGTCGAGATCCAGGTGGTCGCCGCGGTCTGAGCCGCGGGCGGCGTTGCGGCCTATTCAGGGCAGGCCCGAATGCATTTCCGCCGCGGCCCGATCAAGCTCGTCGACTGCGAAAGCCACGGCGCGGGCTCCGGCGCCGAGTTGTTCGTCGTCGAGGGCGACTCCGCCGCGCTGGCGGTGAGCCAGGTGCGGCATGCGCGAACGCAGGCGGTTTTGCCCATGCAGGGCAAGCCGCTCAACGCCCTGCGCGCGACGGCCGGCAAGGTTTCCGCCAATCCCTTTTTCATGGCACTCGTGGACGCTATCGGAGCGGGGTGGGGCGGCACGCTCGACCTGCGATCGATGCGCTACGAGCGTGTGTTGCTGCTCACCGATCCCGACGCGGACGGCATCCACTGCGGCGCCCTCCTGCTGATGTTTTTTCACCGCTGGATGCCGGCACTGCTCGAGCAGGGGCGCCTGGAGATCGTCCGGCCGCCGTTCGGTGAGATCGCGCGCGGGCACGGAGAGCCGCCGCAGCTGGTGTATTCGGAGCCCGAGTTCCAGGCCGTCTCGGCGGAGCTTCGGGCGGGTGGATCCACCGCATTCACCGCATTGCGCTATCGCGGGCTCGGCAGCCTGGAGCTCGGGACACTCGAAGCGCTGTGTGTGCTTCCGGCAACGCGTCGAGCGCGAACGCTGAATGTCGCGGACGCCGAAGTCGCAATGCAGGTCTTTGCGTCGCTCAAGGCCATGCCGCCGCAGCGGCCATTGCTCTAGTTCGATGTCGACGCCGGCAGGTGCCGACTAGCGGTGGCGGATCTTCATCGCCAGCACGCCGCCGGCCAGCGCGAGCGTAATCGCGTTGCAGACGATGACGGGCCAGCTCATCAGGACGATCCCGTAGACCAGCCAGAGCGCCACGCCGAGCGTGAACAGGCTGTACATGCGCAGCGAAACGCCGCTCAAGTCGCGCGTCTGCCAGGACTTCAGCACCTGCGGCACGAAGGCACTGGTGGTCAGGGCGCCGGCAATGAAGCCGAGGGCGTCGACGGTGGTCAGGGGCATGGGTTGGAGCGCGCTCGCCGTGTGCAGTGTCGTGCCGTCACCGCCAATGGGCCGGGACTGCAGTGAGGTCGTGGCGCACAGCATGCATTCCACCCGTCCATTCGTCCATAACCGATTGATTTGCAATCGATTACAGCCGAGCCAGCCGCGGCGGGCGCATCGTCGCCCCGGCGGCAGCCCGAGAGGCTAAACTGCGCGCCCCCATGCAGACCGACCCGCAGATATACGTCGATGCCGACGCCTGTCCCGTCAAACCGGAGGCCGTGAAGGTCGCCGAGCGGCACGGGCTGGCCGTCACGTTCGTGGCCAACTCGTGGCTGCAGGTGCCCCGCGCGCTGCGTGTGCGCATGCAGGTCGTCACCGGCGCGTTCGACGCCGCGGACGACTGGATCGTCGCACAGGTCGTGGCCGCGGACGTCGTCGTGACGGCCGACATACCGCTCGCCTCGCGCTGCCTCAAGAAGGGCGCGCGCGTACTCGGGCCGGCCGGCAAGCCCTTCACGGATGACAACATCGGCAATGCCCTGGCCACCCGCGAGTTGATGTCCGACCTGCGCGCTTACGGCGTGGGAGGCGGTCCGCCGCCTTTCGGTGCGCGCGACCGGTCCCGCTTTCTCGAAGCACTGGAACTGGCCGTGCGCGAGGCGAAGCGCCAGCGTGCGGCCAGCAATGCTTCATCCCCAGCAACTCCCTCCACGGCGTCCTGATGCTTTCCACGACCAATCTTTCGATCCAGTTCGAAGCGAAGCCGCTGTTCGAACACGTCTCGGTCAAGTTCAGCGACGGCAATCGCTACGGGCTGATCGGCGCCAACGGCTGCGGCAAGTCGACGCTCATGAAGATCCTGGGCGGCGAACTGGAGCAGAGCTCCGGCGACGTGGTGCTGCAGACCGGCATGCGCATGGGCAAGCTGAACCAGAACCAGTTCGCCTACGAAGACGAGCGCGTGCTCGACGTGGTCATGCAGGGTCACGCCGAAATGTGGGCCGCCATGCGCGAGCGCGACCGCATCTATGCGAACCCGGACGCGAGCGACGACGACTACATGCGTGCCGCCGAACTCGAGGGCAAGGTTGCCGAGTACGACGGCTACACGGCAGAGGCGCGGGCCGGTGCGATCCTGATCGACGCTGGAATCGACGAGTCGAAGCACAACCTGCCGATGCGCGAGATCCCGCCGGGCCTGAAGCTGCGCGTGCTGCTGGCGCAGGCGCTGTTTTCGCGGCCCGACGTGCTGCTGCTGGATGAGCCCACCAACAATCTCGACATCCACTCGATCGGCTGGCTCGAACGCACGATCAACGCGTACGACGCGACCATGATCATCATCAGCCACGACCGGCACTTCCTGAACCAGGTGTGCACGCACATCGCCGACCTCGACTACCAGCAGCTCAAGATCTACCCGGGCAACTACGACGACTTCATGCTGGCTTCGGTGCAGGCCCGCCAGCGCGTCGAGGCATCCAACGCCAAGGCGAAGGCGCAGATCTCGGACCTGCAGGAGTTCGTGCGGCGCTTCTCAGCCAACGCGTCGAAAGCGCGGCAGGCCACCTCGCGCAAGCGCCAGCTCGAGAAGATCAAGATCGAGGAGATCCGGCCGTCCTCACGGCAGAACCCCTACATCCGGTTCGAGCAGGCGAAGAAGCTCTACCGCACCGCGTTCACCGTCGAGGGGCTGTCGTTCCGTTACCCCGGCGCGGACGCCGACGTGTTCACGAACCTGAACTTCACGATCGAAGCGGAGCAGCGCGTCGCGATCATCGGTCCCAACGGCATCGGCAAGACGACGCTGATGCGTTGCCTCGCCGGCGACCTCACGCCCACCAGCGGCAAGGTCACGTGGGTCGAGAACGCGCAGATGGGCTATATGCCGCAGGACCCGAGCGCGGAGTTCGACCAGAAGGTCGACCTGCTGACCTGGATGTCGACGTGGACCGGCAAGGCGGACGACGAGCAGATCGTGCGCGCCACACTCGGGCGGCTGCTGTTCTCCGGCGACGAGACCAAGAAGCAGGTGAAGGTGCTCTCGGGCGGCGAGAAGGGCCGCATGATGTACGGCAAGCTGATACTGACGCGGCCGAACGTCATGCTGATGGACGAGCCGACCAACCACATGGACATGGAAACGATCGAGTCGCTGCAGATCGGGCTCGAGAAGTACCCCGGCACGCTGGTCTTCGTCTCGCACGACCGCGAGTTCGTGGGCGGCCTTGCCAACCGCATGATCGAACTGAAGCCGGACGGCAGCGTCACCGACTTCACGGGCACCTATGACGAGTATCTGGAGTCGCAGGGGCTCGAGTCCTGACCGGACCTCGGCTTGCAGACGGAGCCTGGCAGGCTGCCTGCGACGTGCGCTTCGGGCTCTGGTCGGGCCGAAGGCGCGTTTGAGTGGATCACGCCTCGATCGAGGTCGAGGCGGTCCACTCCTGGCGTCGCGCTACTGCTTGTCGAACACCATCACGTTGTCGTAGGCCTTGCCCTTGGCGTCGGTTCCCTTGCCCTTCAGCGTCAGGACCTTGCCGTCGCCCGAAATCGTGCGGACCGTCTTGCCGGTGACTTTGCCCGCTTTCTTCTGCGTGCTCTCGATCGTATCGCCGTCGATCCGCTTCAACGACAGCGTGTCGAAGTCGGCCGAACCCGAGATCGGATAGTCCTTGCCGTCGTACTTGAACGTCGATTTTCCGTTCACGGCCGAGCCGTCCGCAGCGACCCCGGTGTACATCATGTCGATGCCGTCAGCCGTCGCCTTGTACGTCCGCGTCTGGGACTTGGGTGCCGGGCCCGGGCTGTACGTGGACTTGGCCAGGTTCAGCTTCCAGACGCCAATCACAGCTCGGTCGCATCAGCCGCCGCAGCCACGGCCGATACCGCCGATGGCCAGCACGGTTCCAACCAGCAGCGTTCTGAAGAATGAGTGCATGAAATCCCCCTTCCAAAGTGATGTGTTGCCAATCATCCGTCTGCGACCGCAGCACAGGCAGGTTCCTGGCGTCGATCGAGCGGGTGAGTATGCGCTTTCGGATCGTGCTAGCGGCAGCGCATGGAACCTGCGGCAAGCAGGCTCAGGTATGCTCGCGATCATCCAGCCCGGGGAGACAAGAATGACGCGACTGATCCTGACGATGGTGGCCGTGGCGCTGACGTCGGTGCCCGCCATGGCCGACACACCAGCGCACGAAGCCCAGGCCCGCGAGATCTACGCGCGCGTCGTCGGGTTCCGCACGGCCGAAGGCCAGCAGCAGGTTCCGGCGATGGTTGCCTACCTGACGGACGTGCTGACAAGGGCGGGCGTTCCCGCGTCCGACATCACGACACTCGATTCGGGCGAGACGAAGGCGATGATCGTGCGCGTGCCGGGGCAGGGACGCGGCCGGCCGATCCTGTTTTCGGCGCACATGGACGTCGTCGATGCGCGTCCTGAAGACTGGGAGCGCAATCCGTTCACGCTGCTCGAGGAGAATGGCGTTTTCTACGGTCGCGGCACCACGGACAACAAGGCGGGCGTCACTGCGCTGATGTCCACGATCCTGCGCCTTCGCGCCGGGAAACATGCAGCCATCGCGCGATCTCGTGTTCGCCTTTGTCGGCGACGAAGAGACCGGGATGGTGACGACGAAACTCATCGCGGACCATCCCTGGGTGGCAAACGCGGAGTTCGCCATCAACACGGATGCCGGCGGCGGCCTCCTCGACGACGCCACCGGCAAGCCTCTCATCTACCTGGTGCAGGGCGCCGAGAAAACCTACGCGACGTTCGAACTCGCTGTGACCAATCCCGGCGGTCACAGCTCGCGTCCCCGCGCGGACAATGCGATCTACCAGCTCGCGCGCGCAGTGCTGAAAGTCGAGTCGTACCGGTTCCCGGTGATGGCCAACGAGCTGACGCGGGCGTACCTCGGTGCGGTGGGACAAGCGCAAGACGGGCGAAGTCGGCGACGCGTTGCGGCGGTTCGCCGCCGATCCAACCGATGCGGCCGCGGCGGAGACGCTGGCCAAGTCGCCGGAATTCGTCGGCACGACGCGCACGACCTGCGTGGCGACGATGCTCGCCGCAGGTCATGCCGAGAACGCCTTGCCGCAGTCGGCAAAGGCCACGGTCAACTGCCGCATCTTCCCCGGCGTACCCGTGGAGACTGTGCGCGACGCCCTGGCGGCTGCAATCGCCGACCCGGACGTGAAGATCACCACCCTCGAAAAGCCGCAAGCGAGCCCGGTATCCGAGATGCGGCCCGACGTGATGCAGGCCATCACCCGCGCCGTGCACGACAACTATCCGGGCGTGCCGGTCGTTCCCTATCTCGAGTCCGGTGGCACCGATGGCAAGGTGTATCGCACCGCGGGCATCCCGACGTTCGCGAGCTCCGGCCTGTTCTCGAAACCCTCGGAGATGTATGCGCACGGCCTCAACGAGCGGCTGCCGGTCCGTTCCTTCTACGAAGGGCTCGAGCACATTTACCTGCTCGCCGTGGAGCTCGGCGAGGCGAAGCGCGTGCCGTAGCGGGGTAGCCGGCAGCTCCCGTGGGTCGTCGTAACCGAGAGCGAGTTACTGGATCGTCTTGACGGTCGACACCGGCGCGTAGTCGAATTTCTGGGTCTTCGCGTTCCAGGCGATGGACCTGTCGCAGAAGTTCTCGCTGGCAAAATCGGCCGCCGGTTTCTTGCCGCACTGCTCGCCGGATACGGTCAGCCAGAGCCTGGCGGCGGGACCCGTGCCCTCGATCTTTGCGCCGTACACCCAGTCGCTGAATGCGTTCTTTGCACCACCCGCGCCGTCGCCGACGTAGACCGTGACGCCCTTTTCGCGATCACCGTAAATGCTGGCGGCACCGTCGCAGTTGATCGAGCCCACGTCGAGGACGTAGTCCTCCTTGCCGTCGCCATTCAGGTCGGCGCGCTTGACGGCATCGGCCGTGAGCGCCTTGCCGCCGGCGCCGGTGCATTCCGCGGCAATCCCCTTGAGGTCTGCAACGACCACCGCCGGCAGCTTGGGCGCTTGCGCCTGAGCGGCGACGCCCGGGCACAGGCAAACAAGGAACGTGACAGCAAGCGTCGTGGTTCGCATGACCGGCCCTCCCCAGGAGCGGCCGACGCTACGCCTGGGGGGTTGGAGCGTCAATGCAGGCCGTGTGAGGCCAGGCAGGGACTGAACGACAGACGGTTGCGGACCGTGCCACGCACCTGCCTGCCTTGCATGGACGGCAAGAATGTATGGCTTTTGTACAATATACCGGCTGCAGTAATCGAATCTTATGTCGAAAGAGTTTACACTTTGTAAAATATGGCGGCAGTGCGGCGAACATAAGTCATTGACTGAATAGGTTTTGTACACCGTACGGTTTGATGGCATCTTTCTTGCTTTCTCTGCATCGCCAGGCTGGCGGATCCAGGCGGTCCGCAGGTCATGCACCACTCGGTCGCAACCAAAGCATCACTCAGGAGCAAGAACTTGAACGCGTTAACTCATCTGGCGCGGATCGCTGCAGCGGCGACAGCGCTGCTGCTCGGCTTCGCGGCCCCGGCATCTGCCGTGCCCGTGGTCGGTGGATCCACCGTCGTCACACTCGATCTCACGTCGCAACTGAACTTCGTGTCCGTAGCCACCCAGAATGGGATCGCACCGGCAGCGGTCGCTCCGGGCGTCCTGGGCGGCGATCCGCTGGCGTTCAGCTTTCCGATCACGGGCGTCAGCGCAACCAACATCCTCCACAGCGGCGGGATCAGCCTCACCGAGGGCAGCACGACCCTGCAGCTCCTCAACTTCGACATCAACCTGACGCAACTCACCGTCTTCGGCACGGCGGTACTGAACGGGAATAACATCGGTCTGCTGCCGCTGTTTACCGTCAACGGCGAAACCCTTGCGCTGGGCCTGACCGCGGGTGCGGCGGGCGCGCTGAACGAAGTGTTCGGACCCACGAACCCGGCGTTCACGACTGGTTTGTCGGTCGGGACAGCGAGTTTCAGGGCCGTGCCGGAGCCTGGTTCACTCGCGCTGCTTGGCCTGGGTCTCGCGGGGTTGGCCTTGGCGCGGCGTCGCAAAGTCGCCTGAGCGACAGACGTCACTCGCTGCGATGAAGCCCGGCCCAGTGCCGGGCTTTTTTTATTGGAAATAGTGGTCGGGATGAAAGGATTTGAACCTTCGACTCCTACGTCCCGAACGTAGTGCTCTACCAGGCTGAGCTACATCCCGTATCCAGGTCGCCGCGGGCCTCAAGAAACCGTCCGGCTCGGGTGGCCGACTGAAGGCGAGGGCGGCGGGGCAGGCCCCGCTAAGAGCCGCGCAGTGTACTGAAGGCACCGCGCCTATTCAATTCGAAGCGGATGGCGAGACCGGTTCCAGTCGGCTCAATACGTGCGGGCAACCGCGAATTCGGCCAGCGCCATCAGGGCATTGCGGTAGCTGGAGGCCGGCAGCCTGCCGAGTGCCTCGATTGCCAGTTCCTTCTCCTGCCGGGCTTTGCGGGCGGTGTATTCCAGCCCACCCGAGGTCTCGATCAGTCGCGTGATCTGGGCCAGGTCGTCGATGCCCCCGTTCTCGATCGCTGCCCGCAGCTGGGCCGCCCCGGCGGGCTGCGCGTTTGCCAGCGCGTAGATGACGGGCAGCGTCGGCTTGCCCTCGGCGAGGTCGTCGCCCAGGTTCTTGCCCAGTTCTTCGGCGCTGGCCGTGTAATCGAGCACGTCGTCCACGAGCTGGAATGCCGTGCCGAGATGGCGGCCGTACTCGATCATCGACTGCTCGATCTCGCGCGGAGAGCCGGACAGGATCGCGGCCAGCTGCGCGCCCGCTTCGAACAGCTTGGCGGTCTTGCGGTAGATGACCTCGAGGTACCGTTGCTCGGTGGTGTCGGGATCGTGCGCGTTCATGAGCTGCAACACCTCGCCCTCGGCGATGGTGTTGGTCGCATTGGCCATGACTTCCTGGATGCGCAGGTCGCCCAGCTCGACCATCATCTGGAACGAGCGCGAATACAGGTAATCGCCGACCAGCACGCTCGCCTCGTTGCCGAAGACGTGGTTGGCGGTATCGCGGCCGCGGCGCATGTCGGAGCTGTCCACGACATCGTCGTGGAGCAGGGTGGCCGTGTGGATGAACTCGATGATCGCAGCGGCCGGAACGTGCTTCTGGCCCTCGTGCCCGCAGGCGCGCGCGGCCAGCAGGACACTCAGCGGGCGCAGCCGCTTGCCGCCCCCACCGATGATGTATTGCGACACCTGGTTGACCAGCACGACGTCGCTGGCCAGCCGTTCGACGATGGTCTGGTCGACGCGTTGCAGGTCTTCCGTGACCAGCGCCCGGATCTCTTCGAGTTGCATTCTCGCGACAAGCCGCCCGGAGGTACTTTCTTATGGAAACCCGGCATGGTACCTGTCGCCCCGTCCCTAGGGAATGGCGGGGAACCGCTAAGCGCTTGATTCAGGCGGGTCGATCCCCTAAAATCCCGCGTCTTTCTGCCGGGGCTCCCGGCCCCCTAAGTTCAGGTTTGGAGTAAAGCTCATGTACGCGGTCATTGCGACGGGCGGCAAGCAGTATCGCGTCGCCGCAGGCGACGTGGTTCGCATCGAGAAACTGGCGGCCGATCTCGGCGCCACCGTCGAATTCGACAAGGTCCTCCTCGTCGGCAGCGGCAGCGACATCAAGGTCGGCGCCCCGCTGGTCGCGGGCAGCAAGGTGTCTGGCGTCGTGCACAAGCACGGCAAGGGCGACAAGAAGCCCATCGTGAAGTTCCGCCGGCGCAAGCACTACCTGCGCCAGGGCACGCACCGCCAGTTCTACACCGACGTCAAGATCACTGGCATCCAGGCCTGAGCCTGGCGCCGTAAAACCCCTCGGGAGTCATTGCAATGGCACATAAAAAGGCAGGCGGTTCGACCAAGAACGGCCGCGAATCCGAGAGCAAGCGCCTCGGCCTGAAGAAGTTCGGCGGCGAGAACGTCGTTGCCGGGAACATTCTCGTTCGTCAGCGCGGCACGGCGTACCGTGCGGGCGACAACGTGGGCGTTGGCACCGACCACACGCTGTTCGCGCTCACCAACGGCACCGTGCAGTTCAAGCGCAAGGGCGTGGACCAGCGCGTGCACGTCAGCATCGAGCCCAGCAAGGGCTGATCCTCAACCTCGCCCGCTTGCGGGAGAGGTCGCGCAACGCGCGGGTGAGGGTTCGGTTCCGCACCCATGAAATTCGTCGACGAAGCCACGATCAAGGTGCAGGCCGGCAACGGCGGCCGCGGCATGGTCAGCTTTCGCCGCGAGAAATTCATGCCTTTCGGCGGCCCGGACGGCGGTGACGGCGGCGACGGCGGCCACGTCTACCTGGTCGCGAAAGCCGGGCTGAACACGCTCGCCGACTTTCGCCACATGCGCACTTTCAAGGCGGTGAACGGCGAGCCGGGCGGCAGCGCGGACTGCAGCGGCCGCGGCGGCGCGGATGCGGAAGTATTCGTGCCCGTCGGCACGGTGGTCTACGACGTCGACACCGAGGAAACGCTGGGCGACCTCGCTGCCGATGGCGACCGGATTCTCGTCGCCAAGGGCGGCGAGGGCGGGATGGGCAACCAGCGCTTCAAGAGCAGCACCAACCGCACGCCGCGCAAGGCGACGCCGGGCAATCCGGGCGAGAAGCGCGAGTTGCGGATCGAACTCAAACTGCTCGCCGACGTAGGCCTGCTGGGCCTGCCGAATGCAGGCAAGTCCACCCTGATCAGCGTCGTGTCGTCGGCGCGGCCCAAGATCGCCGATTACCCGTTCACCACGCTGCACCCGAACCTGGGCGTCGTGTACGTGGGCGAGCACCAGAGCTTCGTCATGGCCGACATCCCGGGCGTGATCGAAGGCGCCGCGGAAGGCGCAGGCCTCGGCATCCGGTTCCTGAAGCACTTGCAGCGCACGCGCGTGTTATTGCACCTGGTGGACATCGCGCCGCCCGATCCCGCGGCCGATCCCGTCGTGGACGCGCGGTCGATCGCCGGCGAACTGAAGAAGTTCAGCCCGGAACTCGCCAAGCGCGAGCGCTGGCTGGTGCTCAACAAGATCGATCTGCTGCCTCCGGCCGAAGCCGAAAAGCGCTGCAAGGAGATCGTCCGTCGCCTGCGCTGGAAGGGTCCGGTGTACCGCATTTCGGGCGTCACCAGGCAGGGCACGCAGCAGTTGTGCTTCGACATCATGCGGCGGCTCGAAGAAATCCGGCTCGCAGGCGCCGAGCTCCCCGACGCGGGTTAGCCTGGCGTCGCTTCCGGTCACCGGAAACGAAAAAGCCGGCCCAGGGCCGGCTTTTTCATGGATCAGGCTGCGGCGTCGGCGCCGCGCCGGGTGCTGCCTTACTTGGCGGCGGCGCCCAGGGCCTTGATCTTGGCGTTGAGCTCGCGCTTGTGGCGGGCCGCCTTGTTGCTGTGGATGATGCCCTTGGTCACCATCGTGTCGATCACGGGCTGGGCCTGCTTGTAAGCCGCGGTGGCTTCGGCCTTGTCGCCGGCGCCGATCGCGTTCAGGACCTTCTTGATCGACGTGCGCAGGCGCGAGCGGGCCGCCATGTTGTGGGCACGACGCTTCACATCCTGCTTGGCGCGCTTTTCTGCGGACTTGATGTTCGCCACGGACTGGAACTCCTGCGGCCGGCGTGCCCACCTGGGGGACGACCAACCTTCGGGTAATCGGGTTAAAAGAGCCGCGTATTTTGGCGATCGGAGGCCGCAAGGTCAAGGATTATAGGCAGGCCCTCACCCCGCCCCTCTCCCGCAGTGCTGGAGAGGGGGTCAGGCGGGCCCCTCACCCCAGCCCTCTCCCGCTGCAGCGTGAGAGGGGGCAAGAACGTATCATCCGCGGCGCATGTCATTGACCCGGATCGTCCCTTGAGCGGCGGCTTCTTCCGCAGCACCTCGATCGTCGGCGCCTTCACGCTCATCTCGCGCGTGACCGGCCTGCTGCGCGACATGGTCTATTCGCGCATGTTCGGCGCGGGCCTGCTCATGGACGCGTTCCTGGTCGCGTTCAAGATCCCGAATTTCATGCGCCGCCTGTTCGCCGAGGGGGCGTTCTCCCAGGCCTTCGTGCCGGTCGTCTCGGAATACAAGGTCCAGCGCCAGCACGACGAGGTTCGGGAACTCATCGACGGCGCGATGGGCACCATGGCCTGGTTCCTGTCGGTGCTGACGATCGTCGGCATCGTCGCGGCGCCGCTGCTGGTGCTGCTGTTCGCCCCGGGCTTCCGGGAGGACGGCGACCGCTTCGACCTGACGGTCGAAATGCTGCGCTGGACGTTCCCGTACATCCTGTTCGTGTCGCTCGCGGCGCTCGCGGGCGGCGTGCTCAACAGCTACGGCAAGTTCGCCGTGCCCGCGACGACGTCCACGCTCATGAACCTGGTCATGATCGTGTTCGCCGCCTTTATCGCGCCGCATTTCGAGCGGCCCGGCATCGCGCTGGCCATCGGCGTGTTCGTCTCGGGCCTGGTCCAGCTCGGGTTCCAGCTGCCGTTCATGCTCAAGCTCGGCCTGCTGCGCCGGCCGCGCTGGAGCTGGGGTCACGAAGGCGTGCGCAAGATCGGCAGGCTCATGCTGCCCGCGATCTTCGGCTCGTCGGTGTCACAGGTGGCGCTGCTGCTGGACACGGTGATCGCCTCGTTCCTGGCCACCGGCAGCATCGCCTGGCTGTATTACGCGGACCGGCTGGTCGAGTTCCCGCTCGGCGTGTTCAGCATTGCGCTCGCGACGGTGATCCTGCCGGGCCTCGCCGCGCACCACGCATCGCAGTCGCCCGAGCGATTCGCCTCGACGCTGGACTGGGCTGTGAAGCTCACGACCATCGTCGTGCTGCCGGCGACCGTCGCGCTGCTGATCCTGGCCGGGCCGCTCACCGTCGTGATCTTCCACTACGGCAAGTTCGACGAGCAGGACGTGCGCATGTCCACGCTCGCGCTGATGGCCTATTCGGGCGGCCTCATGGGATTCAGCATGGTGAAAGTGCTGGCGCCCGGCTTTTTTGCGCGCCAGGACACGAAGACGCCGGTCAAGATCGGCGTGCAGTCGCTCGTGCTCAGCATGAGCCTCAATCTCGCGATCGTGCTGCCGCTGGCCTTCCTCTACCCGGACCAGCCGGGGCTGCACGCGCTGCTGGCCCTGAACACCGGCATCGGCGCCTGGTTCAACGCGACGATGCTCTATCGCGGCCTGCGCAGGCAGCACGTGCTGCATCACTCCTCGGGCTGGCGCAGGACGCTGTGGCAGATCCTTGCCGGCAACGTCCTGATGGGCCTTTTCCTCTGGTTCGTGGCGGGCGACACCCAGCGCTGGCTCGACATGGACGCCTGGCATCGCGTCGGCTGGATGGGCCTGCTCGTCGTCGGCGGCGCCGGCATCTACTTCGGCACGCTGTACGTGCTGGGCATGCGCCTGCAGCACCTGCGTCACCAGAAGGTCACGGTGCCGCCGCGTGCGGAAGGCACCACCCCTTGAACCGCGCTGCCGGCAAGCTCGAACTCGTGCGCGGACTGCATAACCTGCGGCCGCGGCACCGTGGCTGCGTCGCGACGATCGGCAACTACGACGGCGTGCATCGTGGCCACCAGCACATGCTGGAAGCCGTGCGGCGCAAGGCGGACGAACTCGGCGTGCCCGCGACGGTCGTCACCTTCGAGCCGACGCCGCGCGAATTCTTCGAGGGCGCGACGGCTCCCGCGCGGCTCATGCGCCTGCGCGAAAAACTCGAGGCGCTCGAGCTCTACGGCATCGACCGTGTCGTCGTGCTGCGTTTCGACCAGCGCATGCGCAATCTCGGCGCTGCCGAGTTCGAGCAGCGGCTGCTGGTCGACGGCCTTGGCGTGCGGCACATGGTGGTCGGCCACGATTTTCACTACGCCCGCAAGCGCGAGGGCAACATCCACTCGCTGCGCGCGGCCGGCGCGAAGCACGGCTTCACGGTGGAGGAGGTCGGTGAGTTCCTGGTGGCCGGCGAACGCGTCAGCAGTTCGCTGGTGCGCGAGGCGCTCGGCCGCAACGACCTCGACCGTGCGGCACACTTGCTCGGCCGGCCTTATCGCATGACGGGCCGGGTGCGCCGCGGCGCGAAGCTCGGCCGGACGCTGGGCTATCCCACTGCCAATCTCGCCCTGCACCGCAAGGTGGTGCCGTTGTGGGGGGTCATGGCCGTGCGCGTGAGTGGCGCGGGCCTGCAGGATCACCCCGCCGTAGTCAGCCTCGGCACGCGCCCGACGGTGAACGGCACCGATCCGCTGCTCGAGGTGCACCTGTTCGACTTCGACCGTGACCTGTACGGCCGCTACCTGAGCGTGGACTTCCTGCGCTGGCTGCGGGCGGAATTGAAGTTCGATTCGCTGGATGCGCTGGTCGCGCAGATGGACGTCGATTCGGCGCAGGCTCGCGCCGCACTCGCGGAAATTCCGGTCCGCGCCTGACCCCGGCCGCCTGTTGCGCTGCAACGTCTGGATTAAATCCATGAATTGCCTCACTATTTCGGGTTCCCTGCCCGCGTGCGCTCCCGGCTCTACAGTCCCCCTCCATGGCTGATTACAAGAACACCGTAAACCTGCCCGAGACGGCTTTTCCGATGAAGGCCGACCTCGCGCGCCGCGAACCCGAGATGCTGGCGTGGTGGGAGCAGCACGGCACCTACGAGAAGCTGCGCGCCATCGCCAGGGACCGGCCGAAGTTCATCCTGCACGACGGTCCGCCGTACGCGAATGGCGCGATCCACATCGGCCACGCGGTCAACAAGATCCTCAAGGACATCATCGTCAAGTCGCGGACGATGGACGGCTTCGACGCGCCTTACGTCCCCGGCTGGGATTGTCACGGCCTGCCGATCGAGCACGCGGTAGAGAAGGTGCGCGGGCGTGATGCGAAGAACCTCGACGCCAAGGCGTTCCGCCAGGCCTGCCGCGAGTTCGCGATGGAGCAGGTCGACGTCCAGCGCAAGGACTTCATCCGTCTCGGCGTGCTGGGCGACTGGTTCAATCCGTATCTGACGCTCGCGCCGCGCTACGAAGCAGAGCAGCTGCGCGCTTTCGCGCAGATCATCCGCAACGGCCACCTGTACAAGGGCTACAAGCCCGTGCACTGGTGCATGGATTGCCGCTCGGCGCTCGCGGAAGCCGAGGTCGAGTACGAGGAGCGCACGTCGCCTTCGATCGACGTCCGGTTCGAGGTTGTCGACAGTGCCGATCTCGCGCGGCGAGTTGGTGGCGTAACCCTGCCGGCTGGACCTGCCAGCATCGTGATCTGGACGACCACGCCGTGGACGCTGCCCGCGAACCAGGCGGTGGCGGTGCACCAGGAATTCGACTATGCGCTGCTCGCGGTGAACACGGGCGCGGGCGAGGAACTGCTGATCCTCGCCGCGGAGCTCGCGCCCTCGGTCCTGGCGCGCGCAGGGATCGGCTCGTCGCGCGAGATTGCCCGCGTCAAGGGCGAAGCGCTCGAGCACCTGCAGTTGCGCCATCCGTTCTACGAACGCGTGGTGCCGGTGATCCTCGGCGACCACGTCACGCTCGAAAGCGGCACGGGCGCCGTGCACACCGCGCCGGGTCACGGCCAGGAAGACTTCGTCGTCGGCAAGAAGTATGGCCTCATGGTGGACAACCCCGTCGGCAGCGACGGCCGGTTCCTGCCCGCCACGCCGATCTTCGCTGGCGAGAAAGTGTTCGACGCCAACAAGCACGTCGTCGAAGTGCTCGCGGAGCGCGGCACGCTGTTGCACCACGAGGCGTTCCGGCACAGCTATCCGCACTGCTGGCGCCACAAGACGCCGGTGATCTTCCGCGCCACGCCGCAGTGGTTCATCAGCATGGAGCAGGCGGGCCTGCGCGCCGCGGCGCTCGCCGAGATCGGCAAGGTCGAGTGGACGCCCGACTGGGGCGAGCAGCGCATCTACAGCATGATCGCGGGCCGGCCCGACTGGTGCATCTCGCGCCAGCGCGCATGGGGCGTGCCGCTGGCGCTGCTCACGCACAAGGAAACCGGCGCACTGCATCCGCGCACGCCGGAGCTCATCGAGCAGGTGGCGGACCTGGTTGCGAAGGACGGCATCGACGCCTGGTTCGATCTCGATCCGGCCGCGCTGCTCGGCGCCGAGGCTGCGAGCTACGAGAAAGTCACCGACATCATGGACGTCTGGGTGGATTCCGGCGTGTCGCACCACTGCGTGTCGACGATCCGGCCCGAGATCCTGTCGCCGGCCGACCTGTACCTCGAAGGCTCCGACCAGCACCGCGGCTGGTTCCACAGCTCGCTGCTGACCTCCGTCGCGCAGAAAGGCCACGCGCCCTACAAGGGCGTGCTAACCCACGGTTTCACCGTGGACGAGAAGGGCCGCAAGATGTCGAAGTCGCTCGGCAACGTCGTGCTGCCGCAGAAGGTGATGAGCACGCTCGGCGCCGACGTGCTGCGCCTGTGGGTGGCGGCGACCGACTACGCCAACGAGATCAGCGTCTCCGACGAGATCCTCAAGCGCACGTCGGATTCGTACCGCCGCATCCGCAACACCGTGCGCTTCCTGCTCGGCAACCTTGCGGGGTTCGATCCCGGGCGCGATGCCGTGCCTGTCGCAGAGATGGTCGCGCTCGACCGCTGGGCCCTGCAGCGCACTCGCGAGTTGCAGCACGAAGTCATCGCGGCCTACCGCAGCTACGATTTCCACGTGATCTACCAGAAGCTGCACAACTTCTGCGTGGTGGACCTCGGCGGCTTCTACCTCGACGTGATCAAGGATCGCCTGTACACGACGCCCGCCGCCGGCCACCCGCGCCGCTCGGCGCAGACGGCCATGTACTGGATCGCGGAAGCGATGGTGCGCTGGCTGGCGCCGATCATGTCGTTCACCGCCGAGGAGATCTGGCGGTTCATGCCGGGCGCGCGCGCGGAGTCCGTGTTCTTTTCGACCTGGGCCGACATTCCGGCCACGGACACGGTGCCGCAGGCCATCGACTGGGCCAGGGTGCTGGAGGCGCGTGCTGCCGTACTGCGCGAACTCGAGCGCCTGCGCGTTGCCGAGCAGATCGGCGCGCCGCTCGATGCCAGCGTCACGCTGTACGGCACCCCGGAGTGGATCTCGGCGCTGGCCCCGCTCGGTGACGAACTGCGGTTCGTGCTGATCACCTCCGATGCCACGGTTGCAGAGGTCGCCGCGCGCCCGGCAGAGGCCCTGGCCGCGGACGCGGAAGGGAAGAGCGGCCTGTGGCTGCAGGTGCGCCGGTCGGAAGCGGCCAAGTGCGCGCGCTGCTGGCACAAGCGGGCCGACGTCGGTACCGTGGCGGCTCACCCGGAACTGTGCGGGCGTTGCGTGGTCAACCTCGACGGTTCGGGCGAGACCCGCCGCCACGCCTGAGACGGACAAGGATGCGATGAACCCTTCCACGACACCCACCCCGCCGCCACCGACGTCGGGGAAGAGCGCACCGGCCGCGATCGGCCTCGCGACGCTCACCAACCTGCGCCTGCAGCGCACGCACCCCGCGGCCTGGCTGTGGGTGTCGTTGTTCGTCATCGCCTTCGACCAGGCGACGAAGTTCCTGGTCACTCGCTTCCTCGAACTCTACGAGCGGGTCGTGGTGCTGCCGGTGCTGGACTTCACGCAGCTGCACAACACGGGCGCCGCGTTCAGCATCCTTGCCAACGCCTCGGGCTGGCAGCGCATCTTCTTCATCGCGCTGGGTATCGTCGTCAGCATCGCGCTGGTGGTCTGGCTGTGGCGGATCCCGCGCGGCGAAAAGATGCTGCCGTTGGCGCTTTCGCTGATCGTGGGCGGCGCGATCGGCAACGTGATCGACCGCGTCGCGCACGGGTACGTCATCGACTTCATCCACGTGCACTGGGGCGCGTCGTACTTTCCTGCGTTCAACATTGCCGACAGCGCGATCACCATCGGCGCGGCGCTGATGATCCTGGATGCCTTTCGCGAGCGGCACGCCTAGCCGATGCGCATCCTGCTGGCCAATCCCCGCGGTTTCTGCGCCGGCGTCGACCGGGCGATCGACATCGTCGAGCGTGCGCTGGAGCTGTTCGGGGCACCGATCCACGTGCGGCACGAGGTCGTGCACAACAGGTTCGTGGTGGACCGGCTGCGCCGCCTGGGCGCGGTGTTCGTCGAGGAACTCGACGAGGTGCCGGACGGCGCGACGGTGATCTTCAGCGCGCACGGCGTCTCGAAGGCGGTGCAGGCCGAGGCGAAGCGCCGCGACCTGCGGGTGTTCGACGCCACCTGTCCGCTCGTCACCAAGGTGCACATGGAAGTCTCGCGCTACGGGCGCGAAGGCCGCGACGTGATCCTGATCGGCCACGAAGGGCACCCCGAGGTCGAAGGCACGATGGGCCAGTTCGATGCGTCGCAGGGCGGCCGCATCTGCCTGGTCGAGGACGTCGCGGACGTCGAGCACTTGAACGTCCGTGATCCGTCGCGGGTGGGTGTCGTCACGCAGACCACGCTCTCGGTGGACGACACCGCCGACGTGCTCGAGGCGCTGCAGCACAAATACCCGACGCTCGCCACGCCGCGCAAGGAAGACATCTGCTACGCGACGCAGAACCGGCAGGACGCAGTGAAGAAACTGGTCGCGGACTGCGACGTGATGGTGGTGGTCGGCTCGGCCACGAGTTCGAATTCAAACCGCCTGCGCGAGATCGCCGAGAAGGCGGGGATGCCGGGCTACCTGGTCGACGGACCCGAGGACCTGCGCCAGGAGTGGTTCGAGGGCAAGCGGGCAGTGGGAGTCACCGCGGGCGCTTCAGCGCCGGAGCTGCTGGTGCAGCGCGTCGTGGCGCGACTGCGCGAGTGGGGCGGGCAGGGCGCCGACGAGATCGAGGGGCGTGCAGAGCACGTCGTGTTTGCGTTGCCGCGGGAACTGCGCATGGCTGCCGGCAGCCGCCTCAAGGATACAGGCGCCGACGGCGCCTGAACGGAAAGGGCAGTGCGCGCTATCGCCGCGCGCCGCGTTGCTACCAGCAGTCGTCTGACGTTGCCGTGCGGGTGCCGGCCTGGTTGATCGTGAACGAGGCGCAGTGCGAATCCTGCGCCTGCCGCTCCAGTCGCGTCGCCGTGGCTGCGAAGCTGTCCTCGTCGCCGTCCGTCGATCGCCACCGTGTAGTGGCCGTTGACGGTCGTCGCGGTCAGGCCGAGCCCGGCGGGCGCCACCGCATCATCCTCGAGCTCTTCCGTATAGGTGTTGTTCTGCAGGTAGAACTTTTCCTGGGCGGCCGCGAGGTTGAGCAGCGCCGACTTTGGCCTCGGCTCGATGCGACCGCAGCAGGAACTGTCGGTAGCTCGGTACCGCGATGGTGGCGAGCAGCGCGATGATCGCCACCACGACCACCAGCTCGATCAGGGTCATGCCGCGCATCTTGTTCCGCATCGAGTCGCTCCTTCAGGACGAGTGAAGGTGGACCGCCGGATCGCTCCGGCGGTCCCGTCCAACTCAGTTCGAGCCGCGCTTTTCCCAGTAGGTCCGCACCGGCGGGTTGGTGAGTCCGCTGCCGCAGTTTTCGAGGCCGACCAGGCAAACCGGGTCGACCCGCGGGTCGGCCGGCATTGTCGCTGGCGTCGGGAAGACGAAGATCGCCTCCGGCGCGATGCGTGCCGCGCTGGTTCAGTTCCTTCGAGCGATCGGAAACGCTGGCATTGTCGGCGGTGGCGTCGTCGAAGTTGCGCACCGGGTTGCCGGTTGCCGCGTCGACGACGTACAGACGGTTGAGGCCGAACTTGGACGAGCAGGTCGCCGGGTCGAGTGCTGATCAGCTGAGGGCTCGAACGAGTCGTGAAGTAGATTGCGTTCTGGAAGGTCCGCGATTCCGCCAGCACCTTTTCGCCGCCATCCTGCAGGTTCATCTTCCAGCCGGCGGCTGCCGGTACGCAGTCGTGGGTCATGTCGCTGGTGACATCCACCAGGCGCGTGTCGTCGTCCGTGATGATCTGGTGGCAGGGCGAAGTCTCGGTGGTGCCGCAGAGGTCCTTGTACTGCGGCTGTCGCCACCCGCGTAAAGACGTTGTAGTCGCGCAGGCTGTAGAAGCGATTGACCACCGTCTGGTCCGTGATCGGGCTTTTCGCGATGGCCGGAGCCGATGGCGACGTTGACGAGATTGGACGTCCCGATTTGAGCAGAACGACACGTCCGGCGCATAGAAGAAGCGGCGGTTGTCGGGGCGGTGGCATTGGTCGGCGTGCCCAGGTCGCCGAGGCCGAGCGACGCAAAGACGCCGCCCATGACCAGGCTGGACGGGCTGGCCGTTGCGGACGTCGAAGCGCCACACGCGGCCGCCCAGGTCCGACGCATACATGTCAGCAGCGTAATGCGGTCGGCGAAGCCGTCGCCGGTGAGGTCGACCGCCGCACTTCGCCGGGAATGGCGTTGGTCATCTTCGTCAGGCGCAGGTCTGCGCCATCGTCAGGGCCGGCCCGCCAGATCAGACTGCCGGTAATGGCGTCGACCATGTACATGCCGTTGCCCACTCAGTCGGGCAAGTAACCGACCGTATCCTGCACGGTGTCGTAGCCGCCGCCGAAGATGAGCACCAGCTTGTCGGGGTTGCGAATCGGTCCATGTGCGATCGACGTTGACCCAGTCGCCGTCGGGGCGGACCAGGTCTGGCCGATGCCGGGCAGTTCGCTCGGCCCGATGGACCAGAGCAGTCGCGGCGCGGTCCGGGTCGGTCACGTCGAGGGCGAAATAGTGCGACCCGCCGCGGCGCATGCCGAAGTACAGCAAGACCTTGTCTTTTTCGTCTTCCTCGGTCTCGCCACTGTTGTCAATGTCGGTGCCGTCCGGCTCGATCGTGCCGTTGCTGTTGCGGTCGAGTCGCACGACCTCGATGTCGCCGTCGAGCCCATAGCTACGCGAAGTCACGGTGTCGTTCAGGTACAAGTTCTTCGATGCGGCGCAGCAGCTCGCGCGGCACGAACGACCAGAGTTCGGTGCCGTCACTGGCGTCGATCGCCTGCAGGAAGCCGTCGTTCGTCGTCACGAAGAGCAAAGGACCGGGTCGTCTGCGGGGCCTTCGTACACGACAGTTGCCGGCTTGGAGTGCAGCGGGTCGCCCATGTCCACGCGCGCTTCGGTGACGTCGTTGTTGCCATCCTCGTCGATGACGTCGAACCCATAGGCCCAGTCGACGAGGTTCGCTACGCTCGGCCGGCCCGCCGCCGGCGTGGCGGTGCCGAGGAGCAGGGTATTGGCGAGGGTCAGACGGCTGCTGTTCTTGAGCAGGTTCAGCGGCTCCGCCGAGAGCAGCCCGGAGTTGATGGTCAGGTTGCTGTACAACTTGCGAGTCGTGGGGTCGTCCAATTCTCCCGCGGCACCGCCCAATGCGGCGTCGGCACCGTCTCGCTGTCCGGACCAATAGCTCTGGGAATCTTCATTCGAAGAATCCGGTGTTCGGGTCGACGGCGGCATTGCCGTTGGCGTCCAGGATGCTGCCCGTCAGGGGTGATGCGGTACTTCTTGATGTTGCCGAGCCACCGGTAAGACAGCGCGCGGCTTGAACAGCGACATGTAGAGGTAGTTGAGGTTCTGCGTGCGGTTGAACGCGTTGACGGCGACTGTCGGCGCGGTGAATGATCGTCGTTCTGTTGCGAGGATCTGCCCCGAGGATCTTGGTGAAAGGCCTCGCTGAGTTCGGCCGTGTCAGAGGCCGCGTAATACTCGCCGCCACCGCGCTGGGCGACCTGGCTGCAGGAAGTCCGTACCGGCGGCCACGTCCGGCCGAAGCCGATCCAGTAGCTGGTGACGTTCTGTACGCCCGGCCTGTCCGGGCCGGCATGTCGGACTCGTTCATCCACTTGGCCAGTTCGTCGAGTGCACTGGCCGGTTCCATCGCCGTCACTGGCCAGCGCTGGCACCGCCGGTCGCAAGACGTCGCGTAACCGTTGACGTCCCGAATCCCGGCAGTGCGCTGGATCGTGGCGTTCGAATCGCGTCGCTCTGCGGCAGGCCGTCCGTCAAGATAGACGATGTAGTTCTTTTGGCAATCCCCGTCCGCCGGGGAGTCATACAGGCTCTGGTCTGATGACATAGCGCGACGTCGGGCACGCTCGGGGTGTCGTTGACCGCGGCTGGGTACGCCGGCCGGGCAGGGACCGGATTACGGCGAGAAGTCCTCTGGTTGGCGCGCACTGATCGGAGTTCAGGCCCCAGAACACAGGTTGGCCGCGGAAATACAGGGAGGCTTCATAGAGCGTCTCGGTCAAGGGTGTCGAGCCGGCGAGGCTACCCACGAGAATATCTGCGTCATTCATGACGTCCCGGTTGGTCTCGATCGGGCCCATGGCCGTCATGACCATGCCGCCATCCGACGCATTGGGCAGTGAGTTGCGGTCGTTGCTGTATCGCATCAGGCCGACGTTGACGTTGTCATTCGAGGTCATCGAGCAGCGTTGCGCAAAGCGCTGCGGACGATGTCAAGTCGTGTTGCCCGGATCCTCTGGTCCGGATCCGCACGGTAGTTCAGGTAGTTACCGCTATAGAAGTGGACGGTGCCCGGTCTCGCCGCCTGGCCAGAGCGTTGCACTGCTCTGCCAAGCGCCCGAGGAGCCATTGACCGCGTATCGCCGACTCGATGAGGCGTTCAGCGCCGTGGATACCAGCATCCGCTGCGCACTCGACGTAGTTGCTCGAGTCGTTTGGCGGCAAGTTCCCGCCAGTGGCGTCCGGGGACCGTCGACGATACACGCGGCTGCCATTGCGCAGCTCTCTCGACGACCGCGTAGCCATTGAGGCTCAGGGACCTGCTGGGCATTATTGCAGACGAACGCGCTGGTCGAGACGTAGCCGCTGGATGCTGCCGCAGTCCGGGGGCGTCCCAGTCCTCGACCAATAGAGTCGGCCTCTGTCTGCAGGAGCCGCTGTACGTTTCGCCCGGAATGAATTCACCCTGTGTCCACTGCTCCTCATCCATACTTCCGGACGTATCCACGATGAACAGGATGTTAGGCCGTGCCGGTGGCGCGGTGACGGCGGGTCCGACGAACAACTCGGTGTCGTCGGCCCGTGCGGGCATCGCGGAGAGGACCGTGACGGCTGCCGCCGTGGCCAGGTTAACCAACAAGCGGGTCGTGGAAGTCATCATGACTCGTTCCTCGGATGAGTGGCGGCGGCTGCGGGAGTGGTCTTCACGTGCCGCCCGGGCCGACGACGTAGAAACTCTGGCGATGCTCGGACGCGCCGCCGCGCTCGGCGGCGCCGTAGCTGTCGATGACGAAGTGATAGGCCTCGAATCCCGTGCCGATCGAGTAGCCGCCGCCCGGCACCTGCGGTCTGGCCGGCCTGCTGGTCGAAACGCAGGAAGTACTCGCATTCTTCGCCGGCGGCGGGCGAGGCGACCTCGTCGCAGTTGGCGATCTGCTGGCCCGTGCCGCGCTCGGGCACCGGGTTCACGGCTGCCGCGTTGTCGTAGTCGCCGATCGGTGATGTTCGTGTTGTAGACGCCGGCGGCCATGCGCCTGCTCGACGCCTGCGTCGGCCCGCTGGAAGGCGCGTTCCTGGTACTGCGCGTTGCCGGCCATCTGCAGTTCGAGCGAGGCAGTCGTCATTCCGGAGATGGCCAGCAGCGTCAGCACCAGCAGCAGGATGAGTCCGACGACAAGTGCCGCACCGGTTTCGCGTCGCGGGCCGGCCTGAGGGAACAGCGAGCGTTGACGGGTCGTCATGCGCGTGTGTTCCGGATATGGATCGTCTTGGTGAGCAGGATGCGCCGGAAATTGTCGTTGGGCGTCACCTCGGATGCCATGTCGGCATACTGGTAGGTCCGTGCCGTCGACGTGGCCGACTTCGCGTTCCTCGGCGCGGATGCGCAGCCAGATCGTGGCCGAAACCACGTCGGCGTTGGCGGGCACTGCGCCCGGTTCGACGTACTGGTCGATATTGGTGTCGCCGTCCGTGTCGACGCCGAGGCGCACCTGCAGGTCTTCGACGCCCGGGACGATCTCTTCGTCGATGAAGGCGTTCGCGGCGGTGCCGTTCGCGTTCGCAAACCGCTTGCGTCGCAGCGAGGGCACGTCGTTGCGGTTGGTCGAGGTCGACGACACGTAATAGACGTGCGCCTCGAGTTCGCGCGACATGGAGGCCGGAGGCAGGTAGTCCGCCGGGATGCAGGCCTGGTTGGTGGGATTCGTGCAACCCGAGGCCGGCACGAAAAGGGTGCCCTGGATGCGGCTGGTCTGCAGGTAGATCCGGTTCGCGTCCATGGTGGCGGGTTGCGTGCTGTTCGCACGCCGTATCCACAGCGTGTCGGTCCCGGCCTGGTAGCTGTTCGCCGCGCAGGTGAGCGCATACGAATTGTTGCTGCCGCCGATGTACTCGTCGAGGTTGATCACGAAATAGTTGCCGGTGCCCGAGGTGGTGCCGCAGACCGCGGCGTTCGCCTGCTGCGTGCCGTTGAGTTCGGCCGGCGGTGGCTGTCCGATCGGCGCGCGGTTGACGATGTAGTCCGCGCGATTGCTCATGCCCCAGAAATTGGCCATGCGGACGTCGGTTTCGACCACGTCCATGGCCAGACGGCCGATCTCCTGCAGGCGCGCAACGCTTTCCGCGGTGCGATAGGTGCTGCGGCTCTGGCTGAACACGGTGACGGCGCCCAGGATCAGGAACAACCCGATCACGAGGGCCACCATGAGTTCGATGAGGCCCACGCCGGACTGTCGCGACCGATGCATGTGTATGCGTCGTCATGTCGTTCACTGGGGCGCCCTCAGATCTCGATTCGCAGCTGGAAGGTCGCGGGGTCGTCCTGCCCGACTTCGTCCCAGCTGATGTCGACGACGTACGCGGCCGGCGTGGTCGCCGTCGCGGCGCGGTGTAGGTGACGTCCACGACGCCTCCCGGCAGCTGTGCCCCGATCTGGTCCACCCAGTCCGTGAGGTCCGCGATTGGCGATGGCGTTACCGCCGGCCGACGGGGTCGCAAGGGCTGGCGCAAGCGTAGGCATCAGCGGGAAGGCGGTTGGACCGCATGCGGTCCGCGATGTCGGTGGCCAGGTTGACGGCCTCGGTCCGGTGCAGCGAGGTGCGGTTGGCGCGCAGCGTTTCGACGTAGAGCGCCGCGATGCCGAGCAGCCCGACCGAGAGGACGATCAGCGCGACCATCGCTTCGACCAGCGTGAAGCCACCATTGCGGCGCGTTGCAGCGGGAGACGTGCGGTTGCGGATCATTAGCAACCTCCGAACGCAGTGATAGTCGTTGTCGAGCGGAACACCGACGGGCGGCCGGTCGGGAGCACTGCGATCGCGCGCGCAGCCGAGTCGCCGCCGGCGCTGGCCACGTTGCCGCGCACGTCGCACAGCACGAAGAGGTCGACGTTGTCGGTCTCGATGCGCGGGAAGCCCGTCGGCAGGAAAGTGGCCCGAATCTCGCCGTTGTCCGTCGTCACCGTGATGCTGTCGGGCAACTCGCGATCGCGCAGGATCACTTCGCCGGCATCGATCACGCCGTTGCCATCCGTGCCTTCGACGAGCGCCGGGTCGGCGTCGTCGACGAAAATGACCCAGCGGTTGAACGGGCCTGCCGTCGATTCGCGTCGCAGGCCGCCCCGTCCTGCGACTTGCAGAGCGTGATGGGAACCCGGCGCTTGACGGCCTCGGAGCGGGCGAAGTTGAAGTCCGAGATGATGTCGTTCGCAGAACTCGACATCCGCGAGTTGCGCACGAACTCCTGCATGTTGGGCAGGCCAAAGCCCATGACTACCGCCAGCAGGGCGACGGTCAGCATGAGTTCGAGCAGTGTGAAACCAGCTTGCTTCGCGTTCATCTTGGAAAGAAGCATAAGTCGCTGCTCGCTCCCTGGCCGGGTGCCCCGACGGGCGGTTCGCCGCAAACGACGAGCGGCGCCTGTTTTAACTATGTGCAGACGAGCGGGCCATTCGACGCGCTGCGGCTCGAGATTCGCGGCCGCCCGGTCTGGCTGATGATGACCGCCCTTGCCGCCGCGGGCCCCCGGTCGTCGCAGAACGTGACCGTTGCCGTGACACCCATCTGCCCGAACGGTCGGAAGGATAAGGTGCCGCGGTTTGACAGAATGCGACCCGCGTCCCATTGCTGATAGACGTGGACCACTGGCTCCCCGGCGTCGCGGCTGGCCGGGGAATCGTGGTCGAGGTTGACGAACACGATCCAGCCGCGCTGCCACTGCGGACCCGGCTGGCAGGTGGACCCGTTGGCACTCGGGCACAGGCTGACTACCCCGTTGCGCTTGATGGCCTCGCTGCGGGCCAGGTAGATCGCCTGGACGAACCGGTTGACCTCCCGGGTGCGAGCGGTGTTCCGCGCGAGTTCGCCGAACGCCGGCAGGCCCCAGCCAGCCATCACGGCCAGCACGCCCATGCAGACGACGAGTTCGACCAGCGTGAAGCCCCGGGTGGATCCCACGGCTGCGGTGAGTTGCCCTTGCCTGCCGTCCATGGCCTGCCCCTGCGTCCGGTGGCGCGGCAGCGGAGGGGCCGCCGAGCGAGCAGGCAGGGTAGGGCTGCGCGAAACCGCAGTCCCGCGGCATTCGACACGGGTTTATGCGGATTTGCGGCTCGGTCGGCCGCGGCCTTTATAATCAGTCCACTTTTCCGACCCCGGACCACGGCCGTGAATGACCTCAGCAGCCTCCTGGAACGACACGGAATCCGCCCCACGCAGCAGCGCGTGAAAGTCGCCGAGGTGCTGCTTGCAGCCCCGGTGCACCTCACCGCGGAACAGCTGCTCACGAGCCTGCGGCAGTCTCCCAGCCGCGTCTCGAAGGCGACCGTCTACAACACGCTCAAGCTCTTCGTGGACCACGGCCTCGTGCGCCAGATCCACCTCGACCCCGAGCGCTGTGTCTACGATTCGAAGATGGCGCCGCACCACCACTTCCAGCACGTCGAAACCGGCGAAATGCTGGACATCCGCCCCGACGACCTTGCGTTTTCGAGCCTGCCGCCGCTGCCGCCCGGCACGGAGATCGACAGCGTCGAAGTGGTGATCCGAGTCCGGCGACCAGCTACCTGAGCCAAGCTTCCACCGGCGGGGGCGAATCCTTATAATGCGCGCCCCTCCGCGCCGGAGGGGCCTGCAGAGAAAGCCGACTTAGCTCAGTTGGTAGAGCAACTGATTCGTAATCAGTAGGTCCGCGGTTCGAATCCGCGAGTCGGCACCATTGCCCTGTTGTCCGTGAAAAGCCTCCTTCAGTCCGCGGTGCTCGGAGTCCTGTACGCGGCCATGGGGTTCGTGGCCTGGCTGCTGCGCGTCTTTGGCTGGCGCCGCGAGCTGGTGCGCAGGCACCTGGCGCGCTGCCTGCCTGAGCTCGACGAACCCCGCCGCAGGGGCATCGAGGCAGGCTTCTACAGCCACCTGGGCCAGCTCACCGCCGAATTCCTCGCCCAGCGCATCCTCGACCCGGCGGCGCTCGAGCGGCGCGTGCGTTTCGAGAATCCCGAACTGGTGCGGCAATGCCTCGAGGCATCGGGCAGGGCGCTGGTGCTGTCGTCGCACCACGCCAACTGGGAGTGGCTGCTGTTGCGTTGCTCGACCGAATTCGGTGAGCCACTCACGGCGGCGTACAAGCCCACGCGTCGCGAATGGGTGGACCGACTGCTCCGTGGCTGGCGTGAACGCTTCGGCTGCCGGATGGTGAAGGCGCAGGATCTGGTGCCGCACCTGCTCGCGCAGCGCGGCCAGGTGCGATTGCTGGCGATGCTCGCCGACCAGTCGCCCTCGGCGAAGAGCGAGCAGCAGACGTGGCTCGACTTCTTCGGCCAGCCGACCTCGTTCTTCCGGGGCCCAGGCTGGATTGGCGCGAAGCTTGGCTATTCGGTGTACCTCGCTGCCATGCATCGCGAGCGGCGCGGGCACTACGTCGTGCGCTTCATCGAGCTGACGCAGGTCGGCACGCGCATGGAGCCGGACCAGATCCTGACCGCCTACACCCGCGCGCTCGAGCAGCACGTGAGGCAGTATCCCGCGCTGTATTTCTGGGCCTACAACCGCTGGAAGCGCGAGAAGCCGCTGTATGGCTGAGAAGCCCGCGACCGCAGCCACTGCCGACGTGCCGCGCGAGTCGCTGGGCCTGCGGTTGCGCTATGCGCTCTTCGGCGTGGTGTTCTTCGTGGGATACCGGCTGCTTGGATTGCGTCGCACGGTCATTCGCGAGAACCTCGGGCGTTCCTTTCCCGAACGCGATCACGACGCGCTCCGGCGCATCCGCAACGACTTCGTCGCGCGCCAGGCCGAGACCTTCGCCGAGATCGATTACTCCCGCCGCATCGGCGCCGCGGAACTGCGGCAGCGCGTGCGCCTGATCGACGAGGCAAACGTGATCGCGACGGAGTCGCGGGCGCTCGGCCTGATTCTCGTCGGTGGACACCAGTGCAATTTCGAATGGTTGCTGCTGCGCCTGTCGCTCGAACTCGGCCCCGGACTGGTCGCCCTGTACAAGCCATTGAATGGCCAACTGGGCGAGCGCTATTTCCGCACGGTCCGCACGCGCTTCGGTGCGAGGCTGATGCCGGCGAAATCCGTCACCAGGGAACTGGGGGCCATCCGCGAGGCGAGGGCACTCGGCATGATCGCCGACCAGGTGCCGCGCACGAGCCCCGACCGCTACTGGACGCGTTTCCTGCACCAGGACACCGCGTTCTTCAAGGGGCCGGAGCGGCTCGGGCGAGCGCTGCGCTCACGGATCGTCTACGTGTCGATGCGGCGCTTGGGCCGCGGGCGATACGAGATCGAACTCGAACCGCTGACGGCTGGCGAGAGGCTGCCTAACGGTGCCGCAACCGAGCGCTACGTGCGCCTGCTCGAGCGCGACATCCAGGCCGACCCCGCCGGCTGGTGGTGGTCGCACAAGCGGTGGAAACTTGCGCCTCCCTCTCCAACCGAAGGTGGGAGAGGTCTGGGGTGAGGGTCAGGAAGCGGCGAGCTTTTCCTCGATCCGCTTCGCCAGCGTCGAGACGGTCGGGTAGTCGAACAGCTCGGTGAGGTCCACGACGCCAGGGTAAGCCTCGTCGATCTTCTCGTGGATCTGGATCAGTGTCAGCGAGCTCGCGCCGACGTCGAACAGGTTGTCGTCGATGTCGACGTGCTTGCCCGGCATTGCGTCGTCCACGATCGCCTTGAGCTGCGCCTCGATCCGGCCCTTGGCGGCGCGGCCCTGCCCGTGCAGCGCAGCCCACGCGGCGTCGAATTCCGCGATCTCGGCGGCGAACTCGCCATCTTCATACGCCTTGGCGAGCGCGCTGCGCTGCAGCTTGCCGCTCGTCGTCTTGGGGATGCGCTTTACTGGCACGACACGCGCCACTTCGACGCCCGCGTGCTCGTTGATGAGGTGTGTGGCCCTGGTGGCCAATGGCAGGAAATCGGCCATGTCGCTCCGGTGCAGCACGAACAGCACCAGTTCGTCCGTGGGCGATGCGGCCGAGCGCGCACCCGCCGCGATCACCTTGCCGAGTTCGAGGCCCGGCTCCGCCTGCAGCACGGACTCCAGGTCGTGCGGGTAATAGTTCTGGCCGTTGACGAAGAGGATCTCCTTCGAGCGGCCGGTGACATACAGCTCCCCGTCGTGCTCCAGCGCCAGGTCGCCCGTGCGCAGCCAGCCGTCGGCGGTGATCGCGGCGGCGTTCGCCTCCGGGTTCTGGAAATAGCCGCGGGTGACGTTGTCACCGCGCATCAGCAGGTGACCGACGCTTCCCGACGCCACCTCGGCGCCCGCATCGTCCACCAGCTTGACGCTGGTGAACGGGATCGGCTTGCCTTCGCACATCAGCTTGAGCGCGGTCGGATTCGCGGCGTCGACGTGCCGTGCCGCAACGCCCACGCCCAGTGAACGACGGTCCACCGTGATGTAGCGGTAGAGCGTGTCGACCGGTGGGAAGCTCACTGCGAGCGAGGCTTCCGCCAGGCCATACACCGGGAACATCGACGTGCGCCGCAGCCCGTACGGAGCGAGGCGGTCGAGGAATTCCTCGGCCAGCTCGACGGAAATCGGCTCGGCGCCGTTGAAGAGCAGGCGGATCGACGACAGGTCGTGGTTCTCGAGCGTCTTGTCGCCGAGTGCGCGCAGGCAGTGCCGGTAGCCGAAGTTCGGTGAACACGTGACGGTGACGCGCTTCTCCGATGACCACTTGAGCCACAGCAGCGCGCGCCGCACGAACAGGTCCGTGGGCATCAGGTGCTGCCGGACGCCCGCGTACATCATGATCAAGTGGAAACCGATCAGCCCCATGTCGTGCGTGAGCGGCATCCAGCTCAGCGAAACGTCCTGCTCGCAGAAGCCTGCGGCCTGGCGCGCGCCTTCGGCGTTGGCGAGGATGTTGCGGTGCGTGAGCACGACGCCCTTGGGTTCGCTGGTCGAGCCCGACGAGAACTGGATGAACGCGGTCTGGTCCGGGGACACCTCGGCCGGCGTCCCGGCGCGCGAGATGTCGTCAAGTGCGTCGATGAGAAAGGTGCGCGGCTTGAGCGCCGTCCAGGCTTCGGGTTCGCCGGTCGTGGCGGTGAAGGTCGCGAGCCGGTCGCGCAGCTTCTTGTCGGTGTAGAGAAACGGCTGGCCGAGCTGCTTCGCGATGCGCAGCAGCTTGTGCTTGTGCTCGTCGCTGATGCCGACCGCGACCGGCACTGGCACTATGCCGCCGTAGAGGCAGGCCCAGTACGCGTCGATGAATTGTTCGTTGCTCGCAACGTGCAGGATCAGGTGGTCACCGGGCTTGGCCCCGACCCGCTGCAGGTGGAACAGGATGCCGAGCGCGCGGCGCTTGAGGTCCGCCAGCCTGAGCGTCCTCTCCGCACCTTCGCCTTCGAGGTAAACGATCGCGCCGTCGCCGCGGGCGCGGTCGTCGAGCATCGCGGGAAGCGTCTGGTACTTGATCATCGCTGCTCTATTCTCATGTAAACGTCACCGGCCGTCCGCAGGTTGATGCGGGCCTCGAGGGCAGGCCGCGCGGGCTCAGGATCGGCCAGCCGGAACCGTCGTACCGCGCAATTGAAGTGGACCAGGATCTCGTACAACGCGAGGTTCTGGCCAATGCAGTGACGCGGCCCGGCTGCAAACGGAATGTACGCGAATGCGTGGCGCGCTTCGACCTGCGCCGGCTCGAAATGGCCCGGATCGAAAGTCTCCGGCCACGCCCAGTGGCGCGGATGACGGTGCAGCAGGTAGGGGCTGACGAAGACATCCGTTCCCGGCGGCACGGCGTACCCGCCAAGCGTGTCCGGCCCGATGCTGCGGCGGGTGAGGAGCCACCCGGGTGGATAGAGCCGCATCGACTCATCGACCACCTGGCGCGTGTACGGCATGCGGACGAGGTCCGCATAGATTGCGGGCCCAGGATCCCCGACGGCGACCTGTTCCGCTGCGACGCGGGCTTCGACGCCAGGGTGCGTGGCCAGCAACCACCAGGTCCAGTTGAGCGTGCTCGCCGTGGTTTCGTGGCCGGCGACGACGAGCGTCATCACCTCGTCCAGCACTTCCGCGTCGCTCATCGTTGCGCCGGAGTCGGCGTCACGGGCCTCCATGAGCATCTGCAGAAGATCGAAGCGAGGTTGTGGCCGCGCGCGCCGCGTCGCGATGACGGTCCGCACCTCACGTGCCAGTTGCCGGAACTCATAAGCGAACCGCACGTCGCGGCGCGAGTCCTGCAGCAGGGTGACAAAAGGATTGTTATCGAGGTCCGGCACCAGCCGCGGCAGGTCGTCGCCGAAGATCGCGCGCAGGATGATGCGCAGGGCGAGCCGGCTGACGGACAGCGTGACGTTGACCGGCTCTCTGCCGCGGGCCGCCGCCGACCAGTCCCGGGCGAGCGATTCGTTCTCGTCACGCACGACCGCGGCGAAGCGTTCGATCACGTGGCGATGGAAGGCAGGCTGCATCATCCTGCGCTGACGGCGCCAGAATTCGCCTTCGCTGGTCATGATGCCGTTGCCCAGCAGCAGCCGGATGCGGTCGATGCCGACGCCCTTGGTGTAGTTGCGGTGGTTCGTCACCAGTACGCGTTTCACGTCGTCCGGATTGCAGACCAGCCAGGTCCACGAGCCGCGGCCGGGGGCGTGCACCCGGAACAGGTCGCCCCATTCGTCGAACGCGCGCCGCAGGACCTCGATCGTCTCGTCCGTGTTGCCGAGGTCGTGTCCGTGCGCCGCGGCTGGCGGTTCGGTCGTGCTGGCGATTTTGGGCTGGCCGGTGTTCACTTGGTACAGCAGCGGGTCGTGACGCAACCCGAGTCAGAAGTCCTTTTCACGGGCACGATGACCGACGCAATTATACTTCACGCCTCACTGCGGCTGCCGTGGTCCGCGCACTGGGACGAGGCACTGCTGCAGGCGCTGCCGTACGCGCAGCGGCTCGAACTCGCTCGCCGCAGCACCGAGGCACGCCGGGCCAGCCTCTCGGCACTGGGGCTCACCCTGATGGCGGCGGAGCGCATCGGCCGGAGCAGCCTTTCTCCGAGCGCCTTTTCGTTTCCATTGGATGGCAAGCCCGTGCTGCGCGGCGGGCCCCGCTTCAGCGTGTCGCACACGGCGTCGCGCGTGGCCTGCATTGCGAGCCTGACCAGCGAGTGCGGCCTCGACATCGAGGAGACCGGTGCGCATCCCGATGCCGCCACAGTGCTGAGGCTCGAGCGCTGGACCGCCACTGAGGCCGCGCTCAAGGCAGCGGGGCAGGGGTTGCGGGCAGCGCACGAAGTGGTGCTGGGAAACACGCTCGATGTCGCTTTTGTGCGCGACGAGCGCTGCGTGCTGCAGGCGCTCGATGCCGTGCCGGACTGCATCGGACACGTCGCCTCGCCTGCCGGGCTGACGTTCGTGGTCGAGGCCGTGGACCTCGCGGGTCCCGGGATCTCAGCCGCGCTCGAGCGCAGCCTCGGCTTGCCGTCGCAGTTCGAGTAAGCGCTCCGACATCTTCTGCTGCCAGCCCCCGAGCGCTTCGGCATCCATGGCGCGGCTGACCTTGACCGGCTCCCCGTAGACGATGGCGACGCGACTGAACGGCAGCGGGAGTTCGAACGAGTCCCAGGTGGGGAACGTGAACTTGAATGAATGCGCGATCGCGATCGGCAGGATCGGCTTGCCCGTGATCTGCGCCAGCATGATCGCGCCGGGCTTGAACTCGTGCAGCGGGCCGCGCGGTCCATCGGGCGTCAGGGCCGGCGAAATCTGCTGCTTGACGATGGTCTCGTAGTAGTCGCGCAGCGCGCGGGCACCGGTGTGCGTCGACGAGCCGCGAATCACGTGGCCGCCGACCTTCTGCACCAGCATGGCGGGTGCCGTGCCATCGATGGAGGGGCTGACCAGGAAGCCGACCTTGAGGCCTTCGCTGCGCAGGTCGAGCAGGGCGCGGGCACCGAACAGCATGTGCTGGTGCCAGTACACGGGGATCAGCGACTTCGAGTCGCGCACCGCCTGGGCGGCGACATCCTTGCCTGCCACGTGCGTGACGCGGCAACTGGCCCAGATCGCGCGCACGGCCCACCACGCGACGAACACGGCGACCTGGTACAGCAACATCCGTCCGCGGGTCAGCTTGCGCCGGCCGCGCGTGACCTTGCGGTACAGCGTGTTCTTGAGCGGTGCGGGGTCGCTCGATGGACGGCTCTGCGCCGGCCGCCGCTTGCTCGTCGGGATCTTTCATCTTGCGCGGATCGAGGCCCGGCGGCCGTCAGACTTCATCCGGGCATTCTGCCTGCTCGAGCTGCAGTGCTGAATGGGTGATGTCGAATTTTTCCACAATCACGCGCTTCGCCTCGCGCAAGGCCAGCGCACCTTCGGCGCCCGGGTCGAGCGCCAGGTGCAGCGTCAGCATGGTCTGCCCCGAGGTCAGCGACCAGCAGTGCACGTCGTGCACGTCGCGCAGGCCGGGCACCGTCGCCATCAACTCGCGGCGCAAGGCGTCGGGATCGACGGAATCCGGTGCTTCCTCCATGAGGATGCTGGTCGACTTGCCCAGCAGCGACCAGGCGCTGCGCAGGATCAACAGCGCCACGAGCACGGACAGGATCGGGTCGATCGGGGTCCAGCCGGTGGTGAGGATGACAGCCGCCGCGATGATCGCGCCGATCGAACCCAGCAGGTCGCCCATCACGTGCAGGCGGGCGGCCGAGACGTTGAGGTTGTCCTGGCTGCCCTTGCGCAGGATCGAGTAGACGGAGACGTTCGCGACCAGCCCGCCGAGGGCGATGCCCAGCATCGTCACGCCTTCGATCGGCCGCGGTGCGGACAGGCGCTGCGCGGCTTCGATCACGATCCAGCCCGCGACGACGAACAGAGCCAGCGCATTCACGAACGCCGCCAGCACTTGCGCCCGGTGATACCCGTAGGAGCGGCGCGGATTGGTGGGGCGCATCGTCAATCGAACTGCCGTCCACGCCAGTGCCAATGCGGCCGTGTCGGTCAGCATGTGGCCGGCGTCTGCCAGCAGGGCGAGCGAGCCGGAAATCAGGCCGCCCACGACCTCCAGGGCCATGAACGATGCCGTGATGAGCAACGCCCAGCCGAGCCGGCGGCTCTCCGAAGCTTGCGGACGGGAATGCGCGAGGCGGTCTTTCAAGGGCGATGGGCGGCCGGCAGCGGCCCCGGGGCGGGGGAGCGTTTATACTACCTGACGGTCCCGAACCCAGTGACCGCACAAACCACAACTGCAGGGCTGTTTCGACCGTGACCACGACCTCGTCCCCGGCCTCGATGCCCGACGTTTCCGTCGTCATACCCGTCTGCAACGAAGACGAGAATGTCCTGCCGCTCGCCCGCGAGATCCATGTCGCGCTCGCCGGCAAGTACGCCTTCGAGCAGATCTTCGTGGACGACGGCAGCACGGACAAGACCGCGGAGATGGTGCTGGCTGCGCGCGAGCAGGGCATGCCGGAAGTCCGTCTGCTGTCGCACGTGCAGCGGTCCGGCCAGAGCGCCGCCGTGGCCACGGGCGTGCGCCATGCGCGCGGCCGCTGGATCGCGACACTCGACGGCGACGGGCAGAACGATCCCGCCGATTTCCCGCGGCTGCTCGACGCATTGATGAAGCCCGCATCGCCGCAGCTGAAGCTCGTGATGGGCAACCGCACGACTCGCCGCGACACGTGGCTGCGCCGCGTGTCATCGCGCGTGGCGAATGGCGTGCGCGGCTGGATCCTCAAGGATGGCACGCCGGACACCGGGTGCGGCATCAAGGTGTTCGACCGCGACGTGTTCATGCACATGCCGCGCTTCAAGAACATGCACCGCTTCATGCCGGCGCTGTTCCAGCGCGAGGGCTACGAAGTCGTGTCACTCCCGGTCAACCACCGCGAGCGCATGCGCGGCGAGTCGAAGTACGGCCTGCACAACCGGCTCTGGGTCGGCATCGTCGACCTGTTCGGCCTGAGCTGGCTGATCCGGCGCGCCTCCCCGCGGGTTGCGATCCGCGAGGAACGCTGACCGATGGCCCGCGCCGGCGGCGCATCGACCTCGCTGCTCGATCGCTGGTTGCGGCCCGGCGCGGATTCCCCGCGCGACGTGATGATCGACCTTGCCTGGCTGGTCGGTCTGGCACTGCTGCTCATGGCCACTGGGCTCGGGCTGCGCGACCCCTGGCCCGCGGATGAGCCGCGCTTTGCGCTGGTGGCGCGCGACATGCTGCGCTCGGGCGACTGGATGATCCCACGCGTCGGCGGCGACCTCTACGCCGACAAGCCGCCGGTGTTCTTCTGGCTCATGGCCGCTGCAATGGCGGTGACGGGCTCGATGCGCGTCGGCTTCCTGCTGCCGTCGCTGCTCGCGGGCGTCGGCGCCGTCGTGCTCGTGTACGACCTGCTGCGTCGCGTGCGCGGCCGTGAGGTCGCCTTCGCCGGTGGCCTGGTGCTGCTGCTCACGTTCCAGTTCGTGTGGCAGTTCCGGCAGGCCCAGATCGACGGCGTGCTGTGCTTTTTCACGACCTTGAGCCTGTACGGGTTGCTGCGGCACCTGTTCGCGGGGCCCGCGCTCGGCTGGTTCTTTGTCGGCTGGGCCGCTGCGGGCCTCGGCGTGATCACCAAGGGCGTGGGTTTCCTGCCGCTGCTCGCGTTGATTCCGTTCGTGGTCCTCGCCGCCAGGGGCTGGCCAGTCACCGTTCCCCACCGCGACCCGCGCTGGTGGCTGGGGCCGGTGTTCTTCCTCGGCGCCATCGCGCTCTGGTTCGTGCCGATGATGCTGGTGACGTCGGCCGGCGGCGAGTTGCTCGCGTACCGCAACGAGATCCTGTTCAAGCAGACGGTCACGCGCTACGCGGACGCGTGGCACCACCACGCGCCCGTCTGGTTCTATTTCGTCAACGTCATCCCGGTGCTGTGGTTGCCGCTGACCGCGCTGCTGCCGTGGCTGTGGCCGCGCTGGCGGACCGCATTGCGCGCCGGTTCGCGCGATACGTTCGTCGCCGTGCTGCTGGCGTGGGTGGTCGTGGTCGTGCTGTTCTTTACGGTCAGTTCGGGCAAGCGCGGCGTTTACGTGCTGCCGGCGATCCCGGCACTGGTGATGGCAGCGGCGCCGTGGCTGCCGGAAATCCTGCGCCTGCCGAAGACCCGCAAACTCGCGTTCATCCTGGCCTCGATCCTCGCGGTCGGCGCGGTGCTCGGCGCCGTCTACTTCGCAGTCGACGCCAAGGCGAGTGCGCGGATGCTCCGCGACTTCGGCATTGCGCCGCTGCTGCCGCTGGCCCTCGCCGGCATCGGCGGCCTCGTCGCGCTGGCCGTGTTCCGCGTGAAGGACGGCTGGCTCGCCTACGGCGGCACGCTCGCGGCGATCCTCGCGACGACAGGATTCGTGGTCTATCCGCAGATCGACGACGTGCGGTCCGGCAGGGCCTTCATGGCCGAAGTCGCGCAGGCGTCCGCTGGCATCGACGAACTGGGGCTGGTCGGGGCGAAAGAGCAATACCTGCTCGAACTCGGGCGGCCGAGCATCAATTTCGGCCACGCACGCTGGCGGGAAAAGGAAGCCGAGGCCGCCGACGCGGCCGCGTGGTTCGCCGCCAAGCCAGGTCGAGCGCTGCTCGTGCACCAGAAGACGCTGGAGATCTGCTTCAAGGACACCGAGTCGCAGGAACTCGGGCGGGCGAACCGGCAGCACTGGTTCCTGGTGACCGGCGGCACGGTGGACCCGGCGTGCGCCGCGCGCGGCGACCTGCGCCGTGCCCGGCTCTACATTCCGCCGAATGCGTCAATAAATTCAGCGCCTTAGCTTGAGTTCTTAGGGCTTTCTGTCAGAATCCGGCTCGCGCAAACGCAGGCCGAGTGGTCGTCGTTTCAATGAGTGGCCGCGTTGCGCACAGGGAGACTGGATAGCGCGATGTCGTCGCAACCCCCGCCGATCGGTGGTGAAGAACAGGAAAACACCGACTTCCTGTCCACCCAGTTCGTTTTCGGCAGCGGTGGCCGTCCCTCCGTCGGTCTCGACGTCCTCGTCACCAAGGTCGCCGTCGATTTCGTCGGCCTCACCAGCGAAGCCGGCGACAACAGCGTCAAGCGCAATCTCGAGGCGTTGCGCGAGGCGACTGGCGTCGACGCCATCTGCATCGCGCTGCTCGACACCGAGTGCAAGGTCATCGAGCGGGTTGCGGGCGCCACGGGCCTGCTCACGCCGTTCGACCCGCAGGTCCTGAAGGGTGACGCCGTCGAACGCCTGCCGGCGCTGGCGGGCAAGCTCGATCACCTGCGCCTCGCCGAGATCCGCGACACGCTCGAACCGCGCCGGGACCACGCGGTCGACGCGGCACGCCTCGCTGAACTCAACGTGAGGGCTGCGCTGGTGTGCGGCCTCTCGCTGAACGGCCGGGTCTGCGGCTTCCTGGCGCTCTTTTCGTCGCAGCCGCGCCGGGAAGGCTGGGATGCCAACCTGCACCTGATGCTGAAGCTGGTCGGTTCGAGCTTCGCCACCGGCCTGGAACGGCTGCGCGCGCAGCGCCACCTCGCGAAGCTCGAGGAACGGAATTCGCTGTCGCTGCCGTCGGCCAACGATGGCCTGTGGGATTTCGACGTCGAGAACAACACCGTCTACTTCTCGCCGCGCTGGCGCAAGATGCTGGGCTACGACGAGCACGACCCGAACGTGTCGCCCGACTGGCGCCGGCTCGTGCACCCGGACGACATGGCGCGCGTGCAGGCGCTCATCCGCGACCACATCGCGGGCAAGACGCCGATGTTCGAGAGCGTGCACCGCATGCGCCACTGCAAGGGCGACTGGCGCTGGGTAGTCAGCCGCGCCAAGGCGCGCGTCGACAGTTCGGGGCGGTTGCGCCGGCTGGTCGGCGTCGAGTTCGACATCACCGAACGCAAGCTCTACGAAGACGCGCTGTTCAAGGAAAAGGAAAGCGCGCAGATCACGCTGCAGTCCATCGGCGACGGCGTGATCACCACCGACGGCCACCTCGTCGTCGAGTACCTGAACCCGACCGCCGAGGAACTCACCGGCTGGAAGTTCGAGGAAGCGCAGGGCCGCAACATCGACGACATCTTCCGCGGCTTCCACGAGGAAACCTGCGAGCCGCTCGAGAACCCGCTGTCGATTGCGATCCGGCGCGCCCGTGCGATCAAGTCGGTGCGGCCGACGCTGCTGATCAAGCGCGACGGCAACGAGATGTACATCGAGAGCACCGCCTCGCCGATCCGCGACGGCTCGGGCGCCGTGTGCGGCGGCGTGCTGGTGTTCCATGACGTGAGCGAGAGCCGCGAGCTGAACCGCAAGCTCTCCTACCACGCGAGCCACGACATCCTCACCGGGCTGGTCAACCGTCGTGAGTTCGAAGCGCGGCTCGAGCGCTCGCTGCGCAGCGCCAAGGCGCGCGAGACGCAGTACGCGCTCTGCCACCTCGACGTGGACCAGTTCAAGATCATCAACGACACCTGCGGCCACAGCGCCGGCGACGCGCTGCTCGGGCAGGTGGGCGCACTGCTCAAGACCAAGATCCGCTGGCGCGACACGCTAGCGCGCCTCGGCGGCGACGAGTTCGGCCTGCTGCTCGAGAGCTGCTCGCTCGACGAGGCGCTGCGCATGGCGGAGCAGCTGCGCGAGACCATCCGCAACTACAAGTTCGTCTGGGAAGAGCGCACTTTCCGCCTGGGCGCGAGCATCGGCGTCGTGCCGATCACGGGCGACAGCGAAGACGTGGCGGCGGTGCTGTCCGCCGCCGACAGCGCCTGCCAGGCGGCGAAGGAAGCGGGGCGCAACCGCGTCTACAGCTTCCAGGAAAACGACATCGACCTGATGCGCCGCCGCCGCGAGATGCAGTGGGCCGCGCGCATCAACAACGCCCTCGAGGAATCGCGCTTCGAGCTGTTCCGCATGACGATCCAGCCGCTGCAGAAGGCGGAAACGGGCGCGCATTACGAGCTGCTGCTGCGCATGAAGGACGAGACCGGCAAGATCGTCTCGCCCGACAACTTCATCGCCGCGGCCGAACGCTACGGCATCACGCCGGCGATCGACCGCTGGGTCATCGAGAACGCGTTGCGCTGGCTGGTTTCGGAGGCCGACGAGCGCGAGCGGCTGGCGCTGTGCTCGATCAACCTGTCGGGCCAGAGCCTGGGCGACGACAAGTTCCTGCCGTTCGTGATCGACCAGTTCCACCGCAGCGGCCTCGATGCCTCGAAGATCTGCTTCGAGATCACGGAGACGGCGGCCATCGCCAGCTTCTCGCAGGCGAACCGGTTCATCCAGGCGCTGAAGGAACTCGGCTGCAAGTTCGCGCTCGACGACTTCGGCACCGGCCTGTCGTCGTTCGGGTACCTCAAGCACTTCCCGGTCGACTTCCTCAAGATCGACGGCAGCTTCGTCAAGGAAATCCTGCACGACCCGATCGACCGCGAGATGGTGCGGTCGATCAACGAGATCGGCCACCTCACGGGCAAGCAGACGATCGCGGAGTTCGCGGAGAACGAGGAGATCATCAACATGCTGCGGTCGCTCGGCGTCGACTACGCGCAGGGCTACGGAATCTCGGCGCCGCAGCGCATCGTCAGGATCGCGGCGAACGGCTGAGCGGCCGTCGCGTTTCACCGTTCCTTGGTTGGGGCGGCTTTTTCAGGGCAGAAGACGAAGAGGCGGAGCCGTGGCGGCGGTCGAGTCCGTGTCCCCTCCGGCGGGCGGAAAGGCAGACACGCCCGCCGGAGGGGACACGGACTCGATCCGCTGACGGGCCGCGCCTGGGCTTCGTCTTCGTGACCGAAGACTGCGCACGGCGTAAGGGGCGGGGAGATCCAGACGGCTGACTCGGAACTTCGCTGCGACCGAGGGAGTGGCGTGCAGCGGCTCGATCCGTAGCGCCACAGATTGGGTGGTGCGCGCGACCCACCGGCTCTGCGAGGCTTTGCCCTGCGGCTGGGCCTACCCATGGGCGTCGGTACCGATAGCGGACCCACCAGGCCCGACAACGCCCGATGCGGACCCTCGATAGCCGCGCGAAGGGGGCTCGGTTTCTATGCAAGCGATTAATACCTGCCCCGATTCCTACAGCCCGAATGTGAACGTCGGAGCGTTCGCGCTAGCCTGATTCTGGTGGGGCGGACGACGCACCGCTCGTGGTGCGCCCAACCTCCGGGAGATCAGGAGGCGACCATGAGAGCCATGCTCAGGGGACTGGTGCTCGGCCTGACGGCGATCGCGATCGGCGGCACGAGTGCTTACGCCGGGACACTGGAGACCGTGACGGTAACGGGATCGCGGGCGGTGTCAGAAAAGAGCGTCGGGAGATCAACTATAGGTGCGGACATTCGCGAGGTTTCACTGAGCTACAGGGTGAATGTCGCCGACCTTGATCTGGCGAGCAGCGCAGGCAAGGCCGAACTTGAAACGCGCGTGAAGGCTGCGGCCAGCGCTGCATGCAAGGAATTGGACCGCCTCGCATTCGGAAATCCCACAAGTCCCGATGACGCGACCTGCGTCAAGAAAGCCGTGGATGCAGCGATGGCCACGGTGCGCTGATTTGCCGCTCCAGTCAGGACGATCCAGCCGAACCCCGGCCCTGCGCCGGGGTTTCTGTATCAGGGCAATGGCCGAATTCGGACGTAGCCGAAGTTCCGCTTTCCCGGCTGTACTACCTGCCAATTACCTTCGTCGACGCGCGTAATCCCGCGCATCCGGACCACGCGCCACGACTATCCGTCGCCTGGCGGGCAAGCAGTCGCTCAGTCCGCGTACTCGAACCGCATCGAGAGATCCACGGCCCGCACGTGCTTCGTCAGCGACCCGACCGAAATGAAGTCGACGCCGGTCTCGGCAATCGAGCGCAGCGATTCGAGCGAGACACCGCCCGACGCTTCCAGCTTGATCGGGCCTTGCGGATGCGCTCGATTCAGCGCGACCGCTGCTCGCAGGTCGTCGAGCGAGAACTCGTCGAGCAGCGCCATGTCCGCACCCGCCGCGAGCGCCTGCCGCAGTTCAGCGAGCGTCTCGACCTCCACCTCGATCATGACGCCGGCACCTGAGGCCTTGGCCGCGGCCACCGCCGCACCAATGGAGCCGGCGGCGATGATGTGGTTTTCCTTCACCAGGATGCCGTCGTACAGGCCGATGCGGTGGTTCACGCCGCCGCCGCAGCGCACCGCGTACTTCTGCGCGTTGCGCAGGCACGGCAGGGTCTTGCGCGTGTCGAGCACGCGGCAGGGCAGGTCGGCCAGCAGGTCGGCGTAACGTCGCGTCGCCGTCGCCGTGGCCGACAGCACCTGGTAGAAATTGAGAGCGGTTCGTTCCCCCGTCAGCAGCGAACGCGCAGGTCCGGAGAGCCGGTACAGCAGCTGGTTCGGCTGCACGGCATCGCCATCCGCCACGTGCCACTCAACCGTGACGGACGGATCGACCTGCCGGAACACCTCGTCGACGTAAGGCCGGCCGGCAACGGTAGCGGCTTCGCGCGTGATGACTGTGGCGTGGCCCTTGCGCCCGGCGGGCACGAGCGCCGCCGTGAGGTCACCACTGCCGACGTCCTCGGCCAGCGCGGCAGCGACGGTCTTCCCGATGTCGGCCGGCAGGACCAGGGCGGCGTTCGGGTCGTGGGAGCGGGTCATCGGTTGGTCACACCTCGGCTGAAGCGGCGATTGTAACTCCCCAAAAAAGAAAACCCGGCTGGAGCCGGGTTTCCCTCAGGTCGCCGCAGCGCCGATCAGAACGGCAAGCCGTGCGTGGCCGAACCCATGCACAGCAGCATCGGGATCGACAATACGAAGTTCGTGCGTGAAGCGAGCATCGCAGTCTTGCGCGCCGCGGCCTTTTCCTCGTCCGTCGCGGCCACGATGCCAAGCACCTTTTTCTGGTTAGGCCAGATCAGCACCCAGACGTTGAACAGCATGATGGTGCCGAGCCAGGCGCCGATGCCGATCACCAGCTGGTAGTAGTTGACCGGATCGCTGATCAGGCCCAGCGCGAAGGCGCCGTGGAAGTTGCCCGAGCGCGCGAGGTACCAGGCGCCGGTGAGCCAGGTGGCGAGTGCCGCCCAGCGGAACCAGAACAGCGCGCGCGGCGCGATGTACTTGCTGATGCCGGCGCCGCCCGGGCCACCCTTGTCGGCCGCCGCGACCGCGAGGCCGGGAATCTGCACGAGGTTGAAGTAATACAGCAGGCCGATCCAGGCGATGCCGGCAACGATGTGCAGCCAGCGGGCGAGCCCGAGCTCGTGGAAGGTGGTGGGCGCGATCAGCAGTGCCAGCACGACGGCCAGCACGAAACCAGTCGTGATGGCGCCGCGAACGGTGTTCAATGGGTTCATGGGTACGGATGCCTCCAGGGCGAAAAATCTTTTTCGATACCGGGAGTTAGGTTCGCCCGGACCTTTGGAATGGTTTGAAGAATAGGCGACGGACCCCCATAATTCAATGTCCTGCGCCCTGAGCGCAGGAGGCTCAATGACCCAGGCTGCCCCCACTTCCCCCTGCATGAACATTTGTGTGCTCGACGCCGCCCGTACTTGTACAGGGTGCCACCGCACGCTCGATGAGATCGCGAGGTGGGGCCGGATGAGCGCCGCCGAGCAGTGGCAGGTGATTGCCCGCCTGGAGCATGTCCGCCAGCAGGAAGCCGCAGCGCGTTCCCCTGTCGCGGCGAACTAGGTTCGGCGCGAAGGGAACGCAGGCTGCGTTCGGTTGTCTTTGGCAAGGCCGGCGTCGCCGGCGTACTGGCTGCGTTGCGCGGCCGAGGGGTAAGGATCGTGGACGTCACGCAGCGTATTCAGGAACAGCTCAAGTCGAACCCGGTGGTCCTGTACATGAAGGGCACGCCGGACTTCCCGCAATGCGGCTTCTCGGCGTCGGCCGTGCGCACGCTCGAGGCCTGCGGCGCCGAGTTCGCTTTCGTCAACATCTTCGAGGACCCGGAACTGCGCGAGGCCCTGAAGCGCTACTCCAACTGGCCGACCTACCCGCAGGTCTACGTCAAGGGCGAACTGCTCGGCGGTTCCGACATCCTCACCGAGATGTTCCAGAAGGGCGAACTGCAGCAGGTGCTCACCGAAGCCGGCGCCACGACCAAGCGCGCCTGATCCGGGCAGATTGCTCGCAGCGCTGTCCGCAGGCGCGCGCCGGCGCGCTGCGTCAGAGGGGCTCGTCGCCAGCCGGTGGCGGCTCGCGCTGCGCAAGCTGCGGTGCACGCTCGAGCGCTTCTTCGTAGAGCCCGCGAAACCGGTTGCAGATGATGCAGAAGAGCGACGCGGTGCGTTCCGCGTCGTAGATGGCCGAATGCGCCGCATTCGGATCCCACTCGAGCCCGGCGGCGGCGACCGCCCGCGACAGCACCGTCTGGCCGAACGCCACGCCGCCGAGCGTGGCCGTGTCGAAGCTCGAAAACGGATGGAACGGATTGCGCTTGATGTCGGTGCGCGCGATCGCCGCGTTCAGGAAGTTCAAGTCGAACGACGCGTTGTGGCCGACGAGCACGGCACGCGTGCACTCGCGGTCGCGCACTTCCTTGCGGATCTCGCGAAACAGCTGGGTCAGCGCTTCCTTCTCCGGCAACGCAGGCCGCAACGGATGGTGCGGGTCGATGCCGTTCACGGCGAGCGACGCCGGGTCCATGCGCGAGCCGTGGAACGGCTGCACATGGTAGCGGTGGGTTGCGCCTGGCCGCAGTTCACCCATGGGTGACATCTCGATCAGCACGGCCGCGACCTCGAGCAGCGCGTCGGTCTGGTGATTGAAGCCACCGGTCTCGACGTCGACCACCACCGGCAGGAAGCCCCGGAACCGGTCTGCGATGCGCGGCTCGACGAATTCGTAGGCTTCGAATTCGTCGGTCATGCCGCGTCCGTCATGCGCCAGGCCAGCGTGGATCCCGCGCGGAATGGCACGAGCTGGTCGCTTGCCGGGCCGAACGGGTAGTGGTCCGGCACGGTCCAGGTTTCCTTGCGCAGCGTGATGGTGCCGGCATTGCGCGGCACCCCATAGAAATCGGCGCCGCGTTCGGCAGCGAATGCTTCGAGGCGGTCGAGCCGGCCCGCGTTCTCGAATGCCTCTGCATAGAGTTCGATGGCGGCATGGGCCGAGAAGATGCCCGCGCAGCCGCACGCCGCTTCCTTGGTGTGGCGGGCGTGGGGCGCGCTGTCGGTGCCGAGGAAGAAGCGCGCATCGTCGCTGGTCGCGGCTTCGAGCAGGGCCTCGCGGTCCCGCTCGCGCTTGAGGACGGGCAGGCAATAGTGGTGCGGGCGCAGACCGCCGTCGAACAGCGCGTTGCGATTCAACAGCAGGTGCTGCGGCGTGATCGTGGCGGCCACGCCCTTGCGCGCGCCGCGCACGAACTCGGCGGCCACGCCGGTCGTGATGTGCTCGAACACCACCTTGAGCTGCGGCACCCGCTCGACGACGCGGCTGAGCACCCGATCGATGAACGCCTGCTCGCGGTCGAAGACGTCCACCTGGCCGTCCGTGACTTCGCCGTGAACCTGCAGCACGAGGCCGTGCTCAGCCATCGCCTCGAGCGCGGGCCAGACCTTTTCGATCGAGGTGACGCCGGCGTCGGAATGCGTGGTGGCGCCGGCCGGATAGAGCTTGGCGCCGACGACGAAACCGCTGGCACGGGCCTTGCGGATCTCGTCCGGCGACGTGCTGTCCGTGAGGTACAGCGTCATCTGCGGTTCGAACGTCGTTCCGGCGGGCACGGCCGCGAGAATGCGAGCGCGATAGGCCTCGAGCGCGGCCGTCGTCGTCATCGGCGGCTTGAGATTCGGCATCACCAGCGCGCGCGCGAACTGCCTCGCGGTGAACGGCACCACCGCAGCGAGTTGTGCGCCGTCGCGTACGTGCAGGTGCCAGTCGTCGGGTCGGCGCAGCGTGAGGGTCTGGGGGGCGGTGCTCAAGTCAGGGCCTGCAGTCGGTCATTGAGCTCGGCTTCGTCGCCGAGCAGGTGCACCGCATAGCGTACGCCGAAGCCGGTGAACTCGGTCGGAACGTGGGCGAGGCCGCCTTTCCGCTCGGAGGGCGCGAGGTCCACGTGCACCCAGGGCACGCTCGGGTCGACGAACCGGCCGAGGAAGCGCGCGGCCAGGATGTGGTCGCCCTTGCTGTCCATCGTGCACTGCATGACGTCGGCCGCGTGGCTCTCGAGGTCGGTGTCGAAATCCTCGTCCATCGGAAAGCACCAGATTCGCTCGCCGCTGTGGCGTCCGGTGCCCTGCAGCCAGTCGTGCAGGCCGGCGCGGTTGGTAAACGCGCCGGCGTAGCGCTCAGTCACGGCGTTGACGCAGGCGCCGGTCAGCGTGGCGAAATCCAGCATGAATCGCGGCTTTTCGCGCGACGCCAGCGCGAGCGTGTCGGCCAGCACCATGCGGCCCTCCGCGTCGCTGTGCACGACCTGGATCGTGACGCCGTTCAGGGCGCGCACGATCTCCTGCGGCCGGAAAGCCGTCGGGCCGATCTGGTTCTCGGTGATCGCCAGCCAGCAATCGATGGCATACGGCGCCGCGAGGCGGGTCAGGGCCAGCAGCGTGCCCACGGCCACCGAGCTGCCCTGCATGTCGCCGTGCATCGTGTACATGCTGCGATGGGTTTTCAGGTTGATGCCGCCGCTGTCGAAGCAGATGCCTTTGCCGACGAGCGCGATACCGTTCGCTCCCTTGCGTAGCGCCTTCGGTTTGTACGTCAGGCGGACGATGCCTGCTTCCCGGTGGGGATTCGCGCGGGCGACGGCGAGGAACGCCCCGGCTTCGAGCTGCTCGAGCTGCTGGATGCCGTAGAAGCGGTACGACCAGCCTTCGCGCCGCGCGAGCTTCTGCAGCGCTGTGCGGTACGCGACGGAGTCGAGCACGTTCGGCGGCAGGGCAGCGAGCCAGCGCGCGAGGTGATTGCCCTCGGCAATGGCCATGCTGCGATCGAATTCAGGCGACGCGCGGTACGCGATCTCGATCCTCGACACCTCGCACGGGGGCGTGGGCTTGGACTTCTGCTCGGGCATCGGCGCCGCGTGCGCGAGCACCGCGCTCAGCGCGGCCTCGAGCGCTGCGAGTCGCTCGCCCGGCGCCTTGAATTCGCCCGCGTGGAGCTGCACCCGGGCGACGCCGGGTTTCACCACTTCGCGCGCCAGCTTGCCCGCCAGTTCGAGTCGTTCGAAGCCGGACGCGCCAGCTTTCACGAAACCGACGGCGACCAGCGTGTGATTGCGATTTGGCAGCCGGGACACCAGGATTGGCGCATCCTGGCCGCCGCGCTGGTGCACCTGCAGCAGCCGGCGCCAGAGCGCGGCGTGAGGCAGCTTCGCGACCGCCTTGTCCTGGGCAGGCATTCGCTCCAGCAGCACGATGACCGCATCGGCGCGCGCGAGCGTCGCGTCCGACAAGGCGAAGGGCTTCGCCGAGACGTCGATTTTGAGCGCTGGCGGTGTGACGTAATCCATGGGGAACCTTGACCCTGATCGGCCCGGACACGATCATTGACGGGACGCATTCTGCGTGCAGCGCGCGGGCCGATATGCGCGCGCTCCGGCGCGGCGCGCATGCTAACAGGCCGTGCCGGGCAAATCATTACCGCCACAGGCTCGAGACGCGTATTCGCAACGGGATGGAGATCGCCACAGATGTTCGAAACGTCCAAGATCGAAGACGCCGATCCCGCCGAAACGCGCGAATGGCTCGAGTCCATCGACTCCGTGCTCAAGACCCAGGGCTCCGAGCGTGCGCACTACCTGCTCGAGCGCATCATCGACTTTACCCGCCGGTCCGGCGCCTACCTGCCGTTCAAGCCGAACACCGCGTACGTCAATACGATCTCGACCGGCCAGGAAGTCGAGTACCCCGGCGACCGCGCGCTCGAGCGCCGGATCGAGGCTTACCTGCGCTGGAACGCGATGGCGATGGTGGTGCAGGCCAACCGGCAGAGTTCCGAGTACGGCGGCCACCTGGCGAGCTACGCCTCGGCGGCGACCCTGTACGAAGTCGGCTTCAATCATTTCTGGCGGGCGCCGAGCGCGCAGCATCCGGGCGACATGGTGTTCATCCAGGGGCATTCAGCGCCCGGCATTTATGCCCGGGCCTACCTTGAAGGCCGCCTGACGGAAGACCAGCTGCGCCGCTTCCGCGAGGAAGTCGGGGGCGGGCTGTCGTCCTACCCGCATCCCTGGCTGATGCCGGACTTCTGGCAGTTCCCGACCGTGTCGATGGGCCTCGGCCCGATGATGGCGATCTACCAGGCGCGCTTCGTCCGTTACCTCGAGCACCGCGGCATCGTGCCGGCGAGCGATCGCAAGGTCTGGGCTTTCCTTGGCGACGGCGAGATGGACGAACCCGAGTCGCTCGGCGCGATCACGATGCCGGTGCGCGAGAAGCTCGACAACCTGGTCTTCGTCATCAACTGCAACCTGCAGCGGCTCGACGGGCCGGTGCGCGGCAACGGCAAGATCATCCAGGAACTCGAAGCCGCGTTCCTCGGCGCGGGCTGGAACGTCATCAAGGTGGTGTGGGGTTCGCGCTGGGATCCGCTGCTGCAGCAGGACACCAAGGGCCTGCTGCGCCGCCTGATGATGGAATGCGTGGACGGCGAGTACCAGAACTTCAAGGCCAAGGGCGGCGCGTACACGCGCGAGAATTTCTTCGGCAAGTACCCGGAGCTGCGCGAGATGGTCGCCAACATGTCCGACGACGACATCTGGCACCTCAATCGCGGTGGGCACGACGCGCGCAAGGTGTTCAACGCCTACCAGTCGGCGGTGCAGCACAAGGACCAGCCGACGGTCATCCTTGCCAAGACGGTGAAGGGTTTCGGCCTCGGCCGCACGGGCGGCGAGGCGCAGAACATCACGCACCAGCAGAAGAAGCTGGACGACGCCTCGCTGCGCGAATTCCGCGACCGGTTCAGCATCCCGGTGTCCGACGAGGAGATCGCCAACCTCGCGTACTACCGCCCGGCCGAGAACAGCGAGGAACTCAAGTACCTGCAGGATCGCCGCAAGTCGCTCGGCGGGTACCTGCCACAGCGCAGCGACAAGGCGCCGCCGCTCAAGACCCCGGCGCTCGAGGCGTTTGCGCCGCTGCTCGAATCGTCGGGCGAGCGCGAGATTTCCACGACCATGGCGTTCGTGCGCCTGCTCGGCATCCTGCTCAAGGACAAGGAGATCGGCCCGCACGTCGTGCCGATCGTCCCGGACGAGGCCCGCACCTTCGGCATGGAAGGCCTGTTCCGCCAGATCGGCATCTACTCGTCGATGGGTCAGCTGTACACGCCGCAGGATGCCGACCAGCTGCTCTACTACCGTGAGGACAAGAAGGGCCAGATTCTCGAAGAAGGCATCAACGAAGGCGGCGCGATGTGCAGCTGGATCGCGGCAGGCACGGCCTACGCGAATCACAGCGTCAACATGGTGCCGTTCTACATCTACTACTCGATGTTCGGCTTCCAGCGCATCGGCGACTTCGCGTGGGCCGCCGGTGACATGCAGGCGCGCGGCTTCCTGATCGGCGGCACCGCGGGGCGCACGACGCTGGCGGGCGAAGGCCTGCAGCACCAGGACGGCCACAGCCAGCTGGTCGCGACGACGATCCCCAACTGCGTTGCCTACGATCCGGCCTATGCCTACGAACTCGCCGTCATCGTGCAGGACGGCCTGCGCCGCATGTATGCCGAGCGCGAGTCGGTGTTCTATTACATCACCTGCATGAACGAGAACTATGTCCAGCCGGCGATGCCGCAGGGTGCGGAGGCGGGCATCCTCAAGGGCATGTACCTGCTCAGGCGAGGCGGCAAGGGCAAGGTGCGCGCCAACCTGCTCGGCGCGGGCACGATCCTGCGCGAAGTGGTCAAGGCAGCCGCGGTACTCGAGCAGGAGTTCGGGGTGCCGGCCGATGTCTTCAGCGTGACCAGTTTCTCCGAATTGCGGCGCGAGGCGCTCGACGCCGAACGCTGGAACCTGCTGCACCCGGACCAGGCTCCGCGCGTGCCGTACGTGCAGCAGATGCTGCAGGAGCAGAAAGGGCCGTTCGTCGCGGCCACCGACTACATGCGCATCGTGCCCGACCAGGTCCGGCAGTGGGTGCCGGGCAGTTATCACGTGCTGGGCACGGACGGTTACGGCCGCAGCGATTCGCGCGCGGCCCTGCGCGGCTTCTTCGAGGTCGACCATCGTTACGTGGTGCTCGCCACGCTCAAGTCGCTGGCCGACGAGGGCAAGCTCGACCGTGCGACCGTCGCGAGCGCCATCGAGAAGTTCGGGATCGATCCCGAGAAGCCGAACCCGGTGACGGTCTGAGCCCGAGGTGAGCGACGTGGCAGACAAGCAGCTCATCGAAGTGCAGGTGCCGGACATCGGCAACTACCAGGACGTCGAGGTCATCGAGGTCGCCGTGAAGGCGGGCGACGCGGTCGCCATCGAAGGCGCGCTCATCACGCTCGAGACCGAGAAGGCGACGATGGACGTGCCGTCCACCGCGGCGGGCATCGTGCGCGAAATGAAGGTGCAGCGCGGCTCGCGGGTGTCGCAGGGCGACGTGATCGCGGTGGTCGAGATCACCTCTCCCTCACCCCAACCCTCTCCCGCAAAGGCGGGAGAGGGAGAGAGCAAGCCCTCACCCCAACCCTCTCCCGCAAAGGCGGGCGAGGGAGAAGTGAAGAGGCCCTCACCCCAACCCTCCCCCGCAAAGGCGGGAGAGGGAGTTGGGAAACTGGAGCAGCGCGGCATCGATGAACCTGGGTTCGCCCGGGCGCACGCGAGCCCGTCGATACGCAAACTGGCGCGGGAACTCGGCGTCGACCTGGCGAAGGTGCAGGGTTCGGGCGCCAAGGGCCGCATCACGGACGGCGACGTCAAGGCCTACGTCAAACGGGTCCTGACCGCCGGCGGGGCGGGTGCAGCGGCGGGCGCCGCGTTGCCGAAGGTGCCGGTGGTCGATTTTGCCGCGTTCGGGCCGGTCGAACGCAAGCCGCTCTCGCGCATCCAGAAGATTTCGGGTCCGCGGCTGCACGCGAGCTGGGTCAACCTGCCGCACGTCACGCAGTTCGACGAAGCCGACATCACCGACATGGAGCAGACCCGCGCGAACATGAAGCAGCAGGCGACCGAGCGTGGCATCAAGCTCACGCCGCTCGCGTTCGTCATGCGCGCCTGCGCCCAGGCGCTCACGCAGTTTCCGCAGTTCTGCGCGTCGCTCGACACCGAGGCCGGCGAACTCGTCTACAAGAAATACGTGCACGTCGGGTTCGCGGCCGACACGCCCAACGGGCTCGTGGTCCCAGTGGTCCGCGACGTCGACCGCAAGGACGTTTTCGAACTGGCGCGCGACCTGGCGGATCTCAGCGAGAAGGCCCGCGCCGGCAAACTCGCGGCGGCTGAGATGCAGGGCGGCGTCTTCACGATCTCGAGCCTCGGCGGCATCGGCGGCACGGCGTTCACGCCGATCATCAACGCCCCCGAGGTCGCGATCCTGGGTGTCTCGCGTTCGACTTACAAACCAGTCTACAAGGACGGTGTGTTCGTTCCCAGGTTGATGCTGCCGCTGTCGCTTTCGTACGATCACCGCGTCATCGATGGCGCGGCGGCGGTGCGCTTCACGTCTTTCCTTGCGGACGCGCTGGCGAACGTGGACGGCTTGCTGAGGGCAATCCCGTGAGCGGCCCGGGTGACGGCGCGCATCCGTCGACGGCGCCACTGCTTGAAGTGCGGCTGCCCGACCTGGGCGCGAGTGCCGAGGTCACCGTCCTCGAGTTGCTGGTGAAGGTTGGCGACCTGGTCGTGAGCGAGCAGGCGTTGCTCACGCTCGAGAGCGAGAAGGCGACGATGGACGTGCCGGCTACGACGGCCGGCAAGGTCGCTAGAATCCTCGTCAAGCCGGGTGACAAGGTCACGACCGGCACGGCGGTCATGGAACTCGAGGTTGCCGCGGGGGAAGCTGGAGTCACCCCGCAGCGAACGCGCCGGGCAGCTGAGCCTTTCGGCGGCGAGCCCTACGTCGACACAGTTCCGATCAAGCCGTTCAAGGCCGATTCCGTTGCGGATACGTCGAGCCCTGGTATGGGCGCGACGGCAATGCCTGGCACCGCTGCAGCGGACACACCTGCGCATTTTGATTTCGATGTCGTCGTGATCGGCGCGGGTCCCGGCGGCTACACGGCCGCCTTCCGTGCGGCCGACCTCGGCCTGAAGGTCGGACTCATCGAACGGTGGCCGGTCCTGGGTGGCGTGTGTCTCAACGTCGGCTGCATTCCTTCCAAGGCGTTGCTGCACGCAGCCCGGGTGATCGAAGACGCCCGCGCCATGGCGGCGCACGGTATCGAGTTCGGTGCGCCGAAGATCGACGCGGGCAAGCTGCGCGACTGGAAGAACACGGTCGTGGGCCGCCTGACGACGGGACTGACCGGTCTCGCCCGGCAACGCAAGGTGACCGTCCTGCGCGGCGTCGCGGAGTTTGCCGGCCCCCACACGGTCAAGGTCACGGGCGACGACGGGGTCGACCAGCCCGTCACTTTTGCCCACGGCATCATCGCCGCCGGCTCCGAATCGTTGCGGTTGCCTGGCCTGCCCGACGATCCACGCATCATCGATTCCACCGGCGCACTCGAGCTCGAACTGCCGCAGCGGCTGCTGGTGGTCGGCGGCGGCATCATCGGCCTGGAGATGGCGACCGTGTACGCGTCGCTCGGCGTGCAGGTGAGCGTCGTCGAACTCACCGCCGGCCTGATGCCGGGCTGCGACCGCGACCTCGTCAAGCCGCTCGAGAAGCGCATCGCGGGCCGGTACCAGAGCATCATGCTGGGGACGAAGGTGACCGGCATCGAGGCGCTGCCCGAGGGCCTCAAGGTCACCTTCGAGGGCGACAAGGCCCCCGCGCCGCAGACGTACGACAAGGTCCTCGTTGCCGTCGGCCGCACACCGAACGGCAAGCGCCTGGGCTGCGACGCAGCGGGAGTGTTCGTCAACGAGCGCGGCTTCATCCCGGTGGACCGGCAGCAGCGCACCAACGTCCCGCACATCTTCGCGATCGGCGACGTCGTCGGACAGCCGATGCTGGCGCACAAGGCGACGCACGAAGCCAAGGTGGCAGCGGAAGTCATCGCGGGCCACAAGCGCTTCTTCGACGCGCGGTCCATCCCTTCCGTCGCGTACACCGATCCGGAGATCGCCTGGGCCGGGGTCACGGAGACCGACGCGAAGGCCAGCGGCATCGCGTTTGAAAAGGCGGTGTTCCCGTGGGCGGCCAGCGGCCGGTCGCTCGCCAACGGCAGGGACGAAGGATTCACCAAGCTGCTGTTCGATCCGCAGACGCACCGCGTGATCGGCGGCGGGATCGTCGGCAGCAACGCCGGCGACCTCATCAGCGAAGTGATGCTCGCCATCGAGATGGGCGCGGACGCGGCCGACATCGGCATGACGATCCATCCGCACCCGACGTTGTCGGAAACGGTGGCCATGGCTGCGGAGGCATTCGACGGCACGTTGACGGACCTCTACATTCCGAGGCGCGGACCCGCGAAGAAGTAAGACGCCGTGGTGCGGTTCGTCCGCAGCGCCGCACTGACAGCACATGCACCCGACACTCACACGCACGTTGCGCTGGTTCGGCCTGCTCGAAGCGGGCAGGCAGCTCGAATTGCGGCTCCGGCTGCGGGAGGCGCGCGCACTGCCGGACGCGATGATCATCGGCGCGATGAAGTCGGGCACGAGTTCGCTGCATTACTACCTGACCCAGCATCCGCAGGTGATCCCGCCGCTGCGCAAGGAAGTGCACTACTTCGACCTGAACTTTGCCCGGGGCGAAAGCTGGTACCGCGCGAATTTCGGGCGGCCGGGCGAGCCCGGTCTCAACCTCGACAGCAGCCCGTACTACCTGTTCCATCCGCAGGTGCCGAGCCGCGCCCATGCCCTGGTGCCCGGCGCGAAACTGATCGTGCTGTTGCGGGATCCGGTCCGGCGCGCGTATTCGCATTACTGGCACGAGCGCGACAAGGGACGTGAACGGTTGTCGTTTGAAGATGCGCTCGCCGCCGAACCGGAGCGCATCGGTCGCGCTGGCGAACAGCTGGCGTCCGGCGCGATCGAGCGCAACGAGTCGCATCAGTACTTCAGCTACCTGGCGCGCAGCCGGTATGCCGAGCAGATCGAGCGCTGGCTGCGCCTCTTTCCACGGCAGCAGTTGCTGGTCCTGCGCTTCGAGGATCTCGCGCAGGATCCGCTGCCGGTGCTGAACCGGTCGCTGCAGTATCTCGGACTGCCGGCGATGGGCAGCGCGAAACTCGAGCCACGCAACACGCGGAAGTATCCGCCGATCGATCCCGCCACGGCCGGGCGTCTGCGCGAGTACTTCGCGCCGCACAACCGTGCTCTTGAGGCGCTGCTCGGCGAGCCGATGGACTGGTAGCGCGGGTCAGCGCGACCGGGCAGCCGCGAGCTGCTGCAGCGCCTCCAGGTACCTCGACTCGTCCGGCGGCAGCCCGGAACGCTGGGCCTGCCACAGCGCCTCGCCGAGGCGCTCGATCATCGCGTGTTCCGCCTCGTGCACGTCGCCAAGTTTCGCGGCGAGCGCCCGATGCACGTCGGCGATCCCCGCCGGGCGATTGGTGCCGACCTGCTCGCGGATCGCGAGGTGCAGGCCCATGTGCAGGAAGGGATTGGTCTGGCCGTCCTCCGGCGTGTAGTCGCGGTCGAGGGCATCCTCCGCTTCAAGCATGCCCGCGTACTCCGGATGCAACGCGATCACGCGGATGATCTGGTCTTCGACCGGCTCCACCGGCAGCGTCTGCCGGTGCTTGCGCCAGGCTTCCACGTACATGCGGCGCAGCGCTGACCGGCTCTGGTCGTGGAAGAACGGCATCAGCGCTTCCCGCCCCTGGTCTTCTCCTTGAACCCGCAGAGATCGACGACCGGACACTTTGCGCAGTCGGGCTTGAGCGCCTTGCACACATAGCGGCCGTGCAGCAGCAGCCAGTGATGCGCATGCAGCAGGTATTCGGGCGGGATGCGCTGGAGCAGCCTGTCCTCGACCTCGCGCGGGTTTGCTCCCGGCGCGAGCCCCATCCGGTTCGACACGCGGAAGATGTGCGTGTCGACCGGCATGGTCGGCATGCCGAACGCGCTGTTGAGCACGACGTTGGCTGTCTTGCGGCCCACTCCCGGCAGTTCCTCCAGCGAGTCGCGATCCCGGGGCACCTGACCGCCATGGCGCTCGAGCAGGATCTGGCAGGTCGCGAGGATGTTCTTCACCTTGCCCGGATAGAGGCCGATCGTCTTCACGTACGAGGTCAGCCCCTCGGGGCCAAGCGCCAGGATCTTCTGCGGCGTGTTCGCGACCGGAAACAGCTTGCGCGTCGCGAGGTTGACGCCCTTGTCGGTTGCCTGCGCGGAGAGGATCACTGCGACCAGCAGCTCGAACGGGCTCGCATGCTCGAGTTCGGTGACGGGATGCGGGTTGAGCGCCTGCAGCCGCTCGAACAGTTCGCGGATGGCCGCTTCCTTCATGCTCGCGCGCGCCCATCGAGCTCCGGCGGAGCTGCAACTTGCGGCGTCGCAGGTGTCGCCTTCGCACGCACCGCCTGGCGCCAGGCGAGCATGAGCCCCAGCAGGATGAACGCGCCCGGCGGCAGCAATGCCAGCAGGAACCCGTGCTGCTCGCCGAAAAAGTGAATGCCCCCGTGTGTGCCGTGGCCGCCAAACAGCAACTGCAGGTCACCGCCGAGGCTGCCGCGGCCCAGCACTTCCCGGATGCTGCCGAGCGTGACCAGCACGAGCAGGAAGCCGCTGCCCATCGCCACACCATCCAGCAGCGCGGCGCCTGCCGGCTGGCGCGAGGCGAAGGCCTCGGCGCGCGCCAGCACCAGGCAATTGGTCACGATGAGCGGCAGGAAGATGCCAAGCGCGGCGTGCAGTCCCGGCAACCACGCGGCAAGCGCGAGTTCGACGGACGTGACCAGGGCTGCGATCAGCAGCACGAACACGGCGATCCGGATCTCGGCGGGCAACGCCCGTCCGACGAGCGAGACCAGGACGTTGCTGGCGGCGAGCACGGCGAGCGTCGCCAGCCCGAGCCCAAGGCCGCTGCCGAGCGACGTAGTGACAGCCAGCAGCGGGCACAGGCCGAGCAATTGCACGAGCCCGGGGTTCTGGTCGCGCAGGCCCGCGCGGAAGATCTCGGACGGCGTCATGGCGGCATTGTACTGGCGGATGCCAGCAGTTCGTCGCGGTGCCGTTCGAAGTAGGCCAGCGCATTCGCAACGGCGCTTACGATCGCCCGCGGTGTCACCGTGGCGCCCGTGAACTGATCGAAATCGCCCCCATCCTTGCGCACCTTCCAGCGTTGCAGGGGCGGTGAACCCAGCCAGCGGCCGGTGAAGCTTTCGATCCATGCCGACTTGCGGGTCTCGATCCCGTCCCCGAGTCCCGGGGTCTCGCGATGGGCGGTCACGCGGACGCCAAGCAGCTTGCCGTCCGGTGCGATCGCCACCAGCAGCTCGATCGGGCCCGAATAACCGTTGCGAGCGACGGGAGCGAGGATCACGGCAACGGGCTGCTGGCCGAGCCGGGCGCGGTAGGCGGTGATGGGTGCGCTGCTGCCCAACAATTCGGCGTCGCGAACCAGGATCGTGTCCGCGAGCAGGTCGTTGTCGTAGCGCTGGCCGCGCAGGACTTCGTCGAAACGCGCAAGCTCGCGGGCGCGCCTGGCGGCGGCGACTTCGTCGCGCGTGGCTTCATGCACGAGCGACACGACGCCAAACGCCAGCACGGCGCAGAGCAGCAGCGCGAGCGCAGCCCGGCCGCTGCGCCTCATGGCAGGTTCAGGCGCCACGCCCATAGATCCTCGGCACGGTGTAACGGTCGATCAGCGGCACGGCGAGGTTCAGCAGCAGCACGGCGAAAGCGAACCCGTCGGGATAGCCGCCCCAGGTGCGGATGATCCACGTGACCAGGCCGATGCCCGCGCCGTACCACAGGCGTCCGCGATCGCTCGTCGCCGCCGAGACGGGATCGGTGGCGATGAAGAACGCCCCGAGCATGGTCGCGCCTGAGAATGCGTGCAGCGTTGGCCCCAGGTGGCCGCCGGGATCGAGCGCATGTGCTACGAACGCGGGGACCAGCAAGCCCGCGAGCACGGCGACGGGGATGTGCCAGCGCACGAGCCCGCGAGCCATCAGGTACAGACCGCCTGCGATCGCCGCCAGGTTCACCCAGGCGAAGCCGCGTGCCCCCAGCGGTCCCACGACCGCCCCGCGACCCAGGAGTTCCGGCAACGTGTAACGCAGGTCGAGTCCGTTGCGGATCGAATCGAGCGCAGTCGCGCCAGTGTATCCATCCCAGCGTGCGTCGACGCCGGCACCGTAGAAGCTCGCGAGCGAGAGTCGCGCCAGTTCTGTCCACGAGCCGGCTCCATCGGCATCCAGCGGGATCGGCCAACGCGTCATCTCCGCCGGGAACGACACCAGCAGGATCGCGTAGCCCACCATCGCGGGATTGAACGGGTTCTGGCCGAGGCCGCCAAAGACGTGCTTGCCCAGCAGCACCGCGAGCGCCGTTCCGAGCACGGTCAGCCACCAGGGCAATAGTGGCGGGACGGAGTACGCCAGCAGGAACGCGGTCACGAGCACGCTGCCGTCCTTGAGCGCAGGCGCTGCGTCACGACCCCGCCAGTGGAGCGCGACCGCCTCGCACAGCAGCGCCGTGACGCACGCGACGGACAGTTGCAGCAGCAGCCCGGGCCCGAACAGCACGCAGTGCACGATGCCGGCGGGCACGAGTGCGAGCAGCACCTGGAACATGACCCGCGGCACCGTGTAGCCGGCCACGACGTGCGGTGCGGGTGACGTATCGAAGCGCATGTCAGCCAGGCCCGTCCGCAGGTCCCGTGGCACCGTCCCGGCCTTCCCTTGCGCGGGACCTGACGGCGTCGAGCGTCTGCTGCTCCGCTGCTGCCGCTGCGCGAAGCCGCTGCTCGCGGCGCTCGAATCTTGCCTTTGCCGCGGCGGCGCTGAGTGCCGCTGCGTCCGCGACCCGCAGTCTCCTGCGCGCCTCACGGAAGCGGTGGGCGAGTGGAATCTGGCTGGGGCAGACGAAGTCGCAGAGTCCGCAGTCGATGCAGTCATGCGCGCCGAGCCGGCGCAGGGACTCCAGGTCGTCGGCGAGCGTTGCGCGGTGCAACTGCTGCGGCAACAGCCCCGCGGGACAGACCGCCGCGCAGTCGCCGCAGCGAATGCACGGCGCTTCCCGGGCATGCAGGCGCACGCCGAGGTCAGCGCTGGTCGCGACCAGTACGCAGTTGATCGCCTTGGTGAGGCCCACTTCGTCCGAAGCCAGCGCGCGTCCGGTCATGTTGCCGCCTGCGATCAGCCGCATTGGCGTGCCCCGGTAGCCGCCCGCCGCGTCGATCAACGCCGCCAGCGGCGTGCCGATCGGCGCCCTGACGTTGCAGGGGCGCGCCACACCGCTGCCCGTGACGGTCACGACTCGTGAGATGGCCGGTTCGCCGAATTGGGCCCAGCGCGCGACGGCCGTGGCCGTGGCGACGTTCTGGCAGATCACTCCTGCCTCCGCGGGCAGGCCGCCCGAGGGCACTTCGATGCCCGTGACCGTCGTGATGAGTTGTCGCTCGGCGCCCTGCGGATACACCGCCGGCACGACCTCGACCGACAGCGATGCATCGTCCTGCCGTGCGAGCGCCGAACGCAGCGCCGCGATGGCCTCCGGCTTGTCGTCCTCGATGGCGATCACGCACTCTGCCGTACCGAGGGCGTGCTGCAGGATGCGCGCACCCAGCACGACGTCGCTGGCGCTCGACCGCATCAACGCGTCATCGCAGCAGATCCACGGTTCGCACTCGGCGCCGTTCAGCAGCAACCGCTGCACGCCGCGGGCGCGCGCAGCGGAGAGTTTCGTCGCCGTCGGAAACGCCGCGCCACCCAGGCCGGCGATGCCGGCGTCCCGCAGCTGCCGCACCAGTTCGGCGGGATCCAGCGCGGTGACATCGGGCAGCGGTCGGAGGGCGGCATCGATCGCAGCGGTGCCGTCGCTCTCGATCACGATGCAGACGCCGCGGCCACCGTCGACGGCCGCCTCGCGCTGCTCGATGGCAATGACGGTGCCGGCCACCGGAGCATGGATTGCCGATGCGTAGGGGTCGCCGGCGCGCGCGACGAGCGTTCCGACGGCAACCTTCGCGCCGACGGCAACGACCGGCTGCGCCGTGCTGCCGGAGCCCTGGTCGAGCGCGAGCAGGACCTGCGCCGGGGGCTGCAGCTCGACGATCGGCAGGCCAGCCGCCCGCTGCTTGTGCGCGTCGAGCGCCAGGCCGGCAGGGAATGCGGGTCGTGCGCCCATCATGCAGACCGATGCATGCGGTAGTGTGCGGCGACGACCGGTGCCGGCCGCAATTCGATGCAATCGACGGGGCAGGGCGGCAGGCAGAGTTCACAGCCCGTGCACTGGTCGGCGATCACCGTGTGCATCTGTCGCGCGGCGCCGACGATGGCGTCGACCGGGCACGCGGGCAGGCAGCGAGCGCAACCGATGCAGCGCCCCTCGTCGATCCACGCGACCTGCGCCGGCTTGCGCACGCCATACGCCGGATTTACTGGCCGTGCCTGTCGATCGAGCAGGGCGGCGAGGGCGCGCGCCGTGTCATCACCCCCAGGTGGGCAGCGGTCGATGTCCGCTTGCGCATGCGCGATGGCCTCGGCATAGGGCCGGCAACCGGGGAACTGGCACTGGCCGCATTGCGTCTGCGGCAGTAGCGCATCGATCTGCGCGACGAGCGTCCCGTCGTCCGGCGCGAGGCGCGACGCGGCCCAGCCGAGGGCGAGCCCGATGGTGGCGGCGAGCGCGGCAGCGACACCAACCGCGGTGATGACGGCATCGGGACTCATCGCGATCCCAGCCCCGCAAAGCCCATGAAAGCCAGCGCCATCAGTCCCGCCGTGATCAAGGCGAGCGGTGCGCCGCGGAATGCGGCAGGCACGTCGGCAGTTTCGAGCCGCTCGCGCAACGCGGCGAACAACAGCAGCGCGAGGCCGAAACCGGCGCCGGCGCTGGCGCCGAAGACGAGGGATTCGAGCAGTCCGCGCTGGCGGTCGACGTTGAGCAGCGCGACGCCGAGCACCGCGCAGTTGGTCGTGATCAACGGCAGGAAGATCCCGAGCAGCTGGTGCAGCAGGGGGCTCGTCGCGCGCACCATGAGTTCGGTGAACTGCACGACGCCCGCGATGAGCAGGATGAAGACGAGCGTGCGCAGGTACTCCAGCTCGAGGGGCACCAGGACCCACTGCCACGCCGCGAAGCTCAGGCCGGAAGCGATGGTCAGGACGAACAGCGTGGCGAGCGCCATGCCCGCGGCGGCTTCAAACCGGCGGCTGACGCCCACGAACGGGCAGAGCCCGAGGAAGTTCGAGAGGACGAAGTTGTTGACGAGGCTCGCCCCGAGCGCGAGCAGCAGCAGCTCGGTCATGGGCCCCTCGTCGTGGCGGTCACTTCACCTTCATGCCCGGTGCCGCGCCCGCGTCGGGCGCGAGCAGGAAGATCTCCTGTCCACCCGGGCCGGCCGCGAGCACCATTCCTTCGGACAGGCCGAAACGCATCTTGCGCGGCGCCAGGTTCGCCACCACGACGGTCAGGCGCCCGACGAGCTGCGCCGGCTCGTACGCCGAGCGGATGCCGGCGAAGATCGTGCGTCTGCCGCCTTCGCCGAGGTCAATGCCGAGCTTGAGCAGCTTGTCCGCGCCTTCGACGTGTTCGGCGGATTCGATGCGTGCGATGCGCAGGTCGACTTTGGCAAAGTCCTCGATCGACAGTGCCGCAGGCGGGCCGTCCGCGCCGGCTGGCTGCGCGGCGGGCCTGGCCGACTTCTCCGTCGTCACCTTGGCAACGGCAGACGGGGCCGTGGCCGCAGTCGCGGGCACGCCGGTCGCCTTGAGGCTCTCCGACGAAGCCTCGAGCAGGGCCTTCACCGCCGCGGGATCAACGCGCGTGGCGAGCGGCTCGTAGGCGTTGATCGTCGTGCCGAGGAGCGGCGTCGCGGCATCTGCCCACGCCTGGGGCGGCAGGCCCAGGAACTTCTCGGCACCCGCAGCCAGCCTGGGCATGACGGGCTTGAGGTAGGTCACCAGCACTCGGAACAGGTTGATTCCCTGCGTGCAGACGGCCTGGACGTCGCCTGCCTGCGCGGAATCCTTGGCCATGATCCAGGGCTTGCGCTGGTCGATGTACAGATTCGCGCGGTCGGTCAGCGCCATGATCTCGCGCATGGCCCCGGCCAGGTCGCGGCCTTCGTAGAGCGCCGCGATGCGTTCGCCCGCCGCGGCGAATTCGTCCTGCAGCGCCGCTTCGGCCAGGGCCGGCGCCAGACGTCCTGCGGAACCCCGCGCGATGAAACCCGCGCAACGACTCGCGATGTTGACGAGCTTGCCGACGATGTCGGAATTCACCTTGGCGACGAAGTCGTCGAGGTTGAGGTCGAGGTCCTCTACGCCGTCGCCGAGCCGCGACGCGAAGTAATAGCGGAGGTACTCGGCCGGCAGGTGGTCGAGCCACGCGCGCGCCGAGATCAGAGTGCCGCGCGACTTGGACATCTTGAGCCCGTTCACGGTGAGGAAGCCGTGCGCGCAGACGGACGTCGGCGGACGGTACCCTGCGCCGGTCAGCACGGCAGGCCAGAACAGCGTGTGGAAGTACACGATGTCCTTGCCGATGAAGTGGTAGACCTCGGCGTCGCTGCCGGGCTTCCAGTAGCGGTCGAAATCGAGACCCGTGCGGCGGCAATAGTGCAGGAAACTCGAGAGGTAGCCGATCGGCGCGTCGAGCCAGACGTAGAAGTACTTGCCGGTCTCGCCGGGGATCTCGAAGCCGAAATACGGTTCGTCGCGGGAGATGTCCCAGTCGCGCAGCCCCGCGTCGAACCATTCGCCGAGCTTGGCAGTCACGGCCGGCTGCAGGCGACCGGAACCCGTCCAGTCGCGCAGCATCGGCTCGAAGTCGCCGAGCTTGAAGAACAGGTGTTCGGATTCGCGCTGGACCGGCGCCGTGCCGCTCACCACCGAGACGGCATTCAGCAGGTCGGCCGGCGTATAGGTGGCGCCGCAGACTTCGCAGCTGTCGCCGTACTGGTCGAGCGCGCCGCACTTCGGGCACGTGCCGCGCACGTAGCGATCCGGCAGGAACATCTGCGCCTGCTCGTCGTAGGCCTGCACGATCGTCTCGCGCCGGATGTGGCCGCCCGCGACGAGCCGACGATAGATCTCGTAGGTGACCTCGCGATTCTCTTCCGAGTGCGTCGTGTGGAAATTGTCGTACGAGATGTCGAACTCGCCGAAGTCGCGGCGCTGTTCGGCGCCGACGCGCTCGATCAGCTGCTCTGGCGTGATGCCTTCCTGCCGCGCCTTGAGCATGATCGGCGTGCCGTGCGCGTCGCTCGCCCAGATGAACAGGCAGTCGTGCCCGCGCATCCGCTGGAAGCGCACCCAGATGTCGGTCTGGACGTACTCGACAATGTGGCCGAGGTGCGGCGCGCCGTTGGCGTACGGCAGCGCGCTGGTGACGAGCAGGGTGCGCTTGGGCTGGGCGGTCATGGATCGGCGGGGTCCGGGTCGATGGACCGTCGATTATGCCAGTCGAGGCGCTCAACGGCTTGGCTGCCCGCCCCTTAGAGAGACAGACACGCACTCGGTGCAGGCGACCGATCCGGAGCCTTCCCCCGAGCTTGGAAAGGCAGACACGCGCTCGGGGGAAGGCTCCGGATCGGTCGCCGCAGCAGCGTCCGCTGTCACCGCGCTGTCGGCGCATTGGTCGGAGTTTCGGTACGTCCTCCGGGCCGCGTGTCTGCCTTTCCAAGGCGCGGAGGACGTACCGAAACTCCGACCAATGCGCAGGCTGAGGACAGTCGGTTTGCGGCCTCCCGCCGAAGCGCAGTCGCTAGCGCGATGCCGGGGCCCCGTTCAACCCATGTCCTTGTACTGCTCGAACAGCGGCTTGTTCATGGCCTTCTCGTAGGCCGACCGGCCGGTGATCACGCCCTTCTCGAGCAGTTCCTTGATGGCCGAATCCATGACCCGCATGCCATGGGCGCCGCCGCTCTGCATCGCGTTTTCCAGCTGGTCGAGCTTGCCCTGGCGGATCAGGTTCGACACGGCCGGCGTGTTGATCAGTACCTCGAGCGCAGCGACGCGTCCGCGCTTGTCGGCCCGCTGGATCAGCTGCTGCGAAATCACGCCGCGCAGGGACGTCGACAGCATCGTCCGCACGTGGCCCTGCTTGTCGGACGGAAATGCGTTGACGATGCGGTCCACGGTGGGCGCAGCGCCGTTGGTGTGCAGCGTGCCCATGACCAGGATGCCCATCTCGGCGGCAGTCACCGCGATGCTCATGGTCTCGAGGTCGCGCAATTCGCCGACCAGCACGATGTCCGGGTCTTCGCGCAGGGCCGAATGCAGGGCCTCGGCAAATCCCGGGCTGTGCAGCCCGACTTCGCGCTGGCTGACCAGGCAGTTCTTGCGTGGATGCACGAACTCGATCGGGTCCTCGATCGTGAGGATGTGGCCCTTCTCGCGCGTATTGATGTCGTCGATCATCGCGGCCAGGGTCGTCGACTTGCCGGAGCCAGTCTTGCCCGTCACGAGGATCAGCCCGTTGTTTACCCGGCAGAGGCTGCGCACCGCCGACGGCAGGTTGAGCTGTTCGAGCGTCAGGGCCTTCGACGGGATCGCGCGCATGACCGCACCCAGGCCGCCGATGTGCCGGAACACGTTGACGCGGAACCGCGAGACGCCGGGAATCGAGTAGGCGAAGTCCGCGCCGTCCTTCTCCTCGAGCTGCGCCTGCGCGCGGCGCGTGATGAAATCGTAGATCGTCTCGCGCACGAACTCTTTGTCGAGCGGCACGTCCCGCAGCGAACTCAGCTCGCCGTTCAGGCGGATGCGCGGCGGGTCGCCCGCGACGAAATGCAGGTCAGAGCCACCCCTGGCAAGCACCTCGCGCAGCAGCTCGTCGATCTTGCGCGGTGCGTGCTGGAGCACCTCCGTGCCGCCCGTGACCTGCAACGTGTCGGTCGGCATCACAGCCCCTGCGTCACGTCGGACTTGAGGATCGCCGTGCCGTCCGGGACGTAGCGGGCGAACGGCCGCTTGTCGGCGGCGTAGCCGAAGGCGTCTTCCGGGTCGACTTCGCGCGCCTGGACCGCTGCCAGCAGCGCCTGGTCGAGCGTCTGCATGCCGGCGTCCCGGCCCGTCTGCAGCTGCGACGGGATCATGTGCGACTGTTCGCTCGTGATCAGCTTGCCGATGGCGCGGTTCATGACCATGACTTCGCAGATGGCCTTGCGGCCGCGCAGGTCGGGCGTGCGCACCAGGAACTGCGTCACGACGCCGAGCAGGCTCTGCGACAGGAAGCTCTTGGTCTGCTCGCGCTCTTCGGCGGGCAGCGCGTCCACGATGCGGTCGATGGTCTTGACCGCGCTGGTGGTGTGCAGCGTGCCGAGCACGAGGTGGCCGGTCTCCGCGGCGGTCATGGCCCAGCGCACGGTGTCGGCATCGCGCAACTCGCCGACCAGGATGACGTCCGGGTCTTCGCGCATGGCGGCGCGCACGCCGTCGGCAAAGGAGGGCAGGTGGGTGTGCAGCTCGCGCTGGATCACCTGCGACTGCTTGCTGCGGTGGACGAACTCGATGGGATCCTCGAGGCTGATGATGTTGAGCCGGCGCGTCTGGTTCAGGTGGTCGATCATCGCCGCGAGGGTGGTCGACTTGCCGGTGCCCGTGGACCCCGTGACCAGCACCATGCCCTGGTGAAAATCGCAGAACTTCTTCACGACCGGCGGCAGGTTCAGCGAGTCGAGCGAAGGCACGTCGCTCGGGATCGCGCGGAACACCGCTCCGACGCCCGTCTCCTTGCGGAAGACGTTGACACGGAAGCGCGCGCCGTCGTCGGACACGTACGAGAAGTCGACGTCGTGGCCCTTGCGGAACTGCTCCTGGTGCGACGGCGTCAGGATCTCCGTGACGTAGGTTTCCAGCTCGGCCTCGGCGAGGTTGCGGAACTTGATCGGCAGCAGGTCGCCGTTCATGCGCAGCATCGGCGGCACGCCCACCGCGAGGTGGACGTCGGAGCAGCCCTGCGAGGCGCCGAGCTTCAGGAATGCGTCGATGCGAGCCAAGGCTGCCTCAGAGGTAGCGTTCCAGCGCGGAACGCAGTTCGTCCATGGTCTGGAACCGCCGTGCCTTGTCGACGGACATCGCCTTGGTGACGATCTCGGACAGGCCCGGCGGAATCTGCGGGTTCACTTCGATCGGCGGTTTCGCCTTACCCTGCACGTGCTGGTACATGACGGCCATGTGATCGCCGCGGTGGTAGGGCGGCTCGCCCGTGAGCATCTCATAGAGGATGACGCCAAGCGAGTAGACGTCGGCCCGCTCATCCACCTTCTTGCCCAGGATCTGCTCCGGCGCCATGTACTTGGGCGAGCCGATCACGTACCCGGTCTTGGTGAGCTGCGTGTCGCCCTGGTGCTGCGCGGCCGCGACGCCGAAGTCCACGATCTTGACCAGGTGCGAGTCGTCGATCAGCACGTTCGCGGGCTTCAGGTCGCGGTGGATGATGCCGGACTGATGGGCCACGGCCATGCCGGTGGCCACGTCCATGGCATAGCGGACGGCCTTGTCGAGCGGCAGCGGCTTGTCGTTGATCTCGTTGCCGAGCGTGTGCGACGGGAAGTACTCCATCGAGATCGCATAGTTGCCGCGGATGAACAGGAAGTCGTAGATGCGGATGACGTTGCGGTGCGTGATCTTGCGCGAGTAGCGCAGCTCGTGCACGAACCGCTTCATCATCTCCTCGTCCTGCGAGACGTTCGGGTTCAGGAACTTGAGCACCAGGCGCTCGTCGACGACAGTGTCCTCCATCAGCAGCACGGTGCCGAACGCGCCCTTGCCGATCTTCTGCAGGTACTTGTAGCGGCCCTCGAGCACGTCCCCCGGCTTGAGGTTCGAGATGTCGAGCCGCTGCGATGGCGACGACTGGTTCGCGAGCCCTTCGAAATCAGGCTTTTCGGCCAGCAGCGTCCGCGACGGCTCGGCCATGCGCGTGGCGCCCTGCTGGGCGTCACGCACCCCGGTCGAGAAGCGCGCGTCCATGTCCTCGACTGCGCGCATCGCCGCATGGCTGACCGTCGGGTCGGCCGCTTCGGCGCCGAACGATTCGAGGCGGGCCCGCACGACGTCCGCCGAGCTGTCGTCGACGAGGCGGGCGAGTGCCGTGATGACTTCGAGCCGCACTTCCTTCGACGCGTTGTCGAGCAGGGGCAGCAGGCGCGGAATCACCGCTGCGTCACCCAGCTTGCCGATGGCGCGGGTCACCGTCGGCAGCGAGCGCTCGTCGCCGATGCCCAGCAGCTCGAGCAGCGTGGGCAGCGCGCGCGGGCTGCCGATCTCGGCCAGCGCGTCGACCGCGCGCTCGCGCACCCACCAGTCGTTGTCGCGCGTGGCTTCGATCAGGTAGCCGACGGCGCGCTCGTCCTTGGTCTGATTGAGAATTTCGATCGCCGCGCGACGCACGTCCTCGTCCTGGTCGCGGATGAGTTCGAGCGCGGCCTCGATCACGCGCGGGCCGCCGATCTTGGCCAGCGCGTCGGCTGCGCGGCTGCGCACCCACCAGTCGTCGTCCTTGATCGACTGCAGCAGTTCCTTCACGTGCTGCGCCGTGCCGATCTCGTTCAGCACTTCGACCGCGGCGCGGCGGGCGTTTTCGTCCTCGTCCCGCAGCACCGTGATCAGGTGCTGCATCGTGTTCGGATGGTTCGCGCGCACGACCGCGTCGATCGCCTTCTGCTGCGTCTCGACGTCGGGGTCGCGCAGTACTTCGCACAGCAGGCCGACGTCGACGTTGCCCTTGAATCCGGCCAGCGCATTCAGCACCGACTGCCGCACGAACTTGTTGGTGTCCTTGAGCTGCTGCTGCAGCGCGTCCGCCACGTCGCGCCGGTTGAACCGTGCGAGGATGTTGATGATGTGAGTGCGCGCGATGGGGTCCTTGCCCTCGAGCCGGCTCAGCATCTCCGGCACGACGCTCTCGTCGGCGATCTCCGCGATGATGCGGAACATTGCGGCCTTCTCGGCGGCGTCCTGGTTGTAGGCGCGCTGCAGCAGGTCCCGCGCGTTGAGCCGGGACTTCTGGGCGGTCAGGATGCCGACGATGGTGCCCTTCGGCATCGCCGCCTGGTCGAGCAGCGCGTACAGATGGCCGGCAGAGTAATTGCGCGAGCTGGACAGCGCGGCGGCGGCGCCGGCCACCGTGCGCTGGTTGCCCTCGGTCAGGCCGGCGGCGACCAGCGGAAACGTCTTGTCGTCGAGCAGTGCCGTGAGCACCGCGACGAAACCGGTGGTCTCCTGCTTGTCGGCGCTGGCGAGCGCGTCGAGGATGCGCGGGATCGCCGCCGGCCCGAGCCGCACGAGCTTCTCCAGCGTCGCGCGGTGGCCTTCAACGCCGTCGGCCGCCTTGATCTCGGCGATCAGGCGGTCAGCACGCATGTTCGTGAAGAAACTCATGGGCGACGCGGGTGGGTGGTCAGTTCGTCACGGGCGGGGGACGTCCTAGTCCAGCGGATTGCAGCAACGTCGCGCCGGCGCAACCGCCGACGACAAAACGGGTGGATTATGCCACGCGGCCCCGGCGTCCCGTGGACCGCCGTCCCGGCACGGATGGCTGCCTGTTTCCGTTACAATCCTTGGCTTCCGGCTCATCCCGCTCCCCTTTTCACTTCACGGAATCCCGAATGCAGGACGATCGCATCGCCCGGGCCCGCTTGCTGGTCGAGAATTATGTCGAACCCTACCTGGCGATGCCTCTTGGCGACGCCAAAGCTGTGAAGTCCGTCAGATTGGAGGGGAACCGGCCGGTCGTCGAGGTCGAACTCGGGTTCCCGCTGGGCGCCTATGCCCGGACCCTGGCGGCCGAACTCCAGGCCCGGCTGCACGCCGCCCCGGGGCTGGGGGATGCGGCGGTGACCGTGTCCTGGAAGGTCGCCACCCACGTCGCCCAGGGCCAGCTGCAACCGCTCCCAGGCATTCGTAACGTCATCGCGGTGGCCTCGGGCAAGGGGGGAGTCGGCAAGTCCACCACGGCGGTCAACCTGGCGCTGGCGCTTGCGCTGGACGGGGCCCGGGTCGGCCTGCTCGATGCGGACATCTATGGCCCGAGCCAGCCGCGCATGATGGGCCTGCAGGGCGAACGGCCGGTCAGCCATGACGGTAAGCGACTGCAGCCGCTGGTGGCGCACGGGGTCAAGGTCATGTCGATCGGTTTCCTGGTCGAGGAAGAGCAACCCATGGTCTGGCGCGGCCCGATGGTCACGCAGGCGCTGCAGCAGCTGCTGAGCGACACCGACTGGGGCGAGCTCGATTACCTGGTGGTCGACATGCCGCCGGGCACCGGCGACATCCAGCTGACCTTGTCGCAGCGCGTGCCCGTGAGCGGCGCCGTCGTGGTGACCACGCCGCAGGACATCGCGCTGCTCGACGCGCGCAAGGGCCTGCGGATGTTCCAGAAGGTGAACGTGCCCGTGCTCGGCATCGTCGAGAACATGAGCACGCACGTGTGTTCAAGCTGCGGCCACGAAGAACCGATCTTCGGCAGTGGCGGCGGTGCCCGCATGGCTGAGCAGTACGGCGTGAGCCTGCTCGGCCAGTTGCCGCTCGACATCCGCATCCGGCAAGAGACGGACGGGGGTCGTCCGACCGTCGTCGTGGATCCCGCGGGTCGTATCGGCAGCGCCTACGTGGAGACCGCGCGCCGCACGGCCGCAAGGCTGTCAATCGCGGCTGCGGCCGCCCCCGGATTTCCCAAGATCACCGTCGAGGAAACCTGATCGTGAGCATCAAGTCCGACCGCTGGATCCGCCGCATGGCGGCAAGCCACGGCATGATCGAACCGTTCGAGCCCGGCCAGGTCCGGGTGGCCAATGGCCAGCGCATCGTGTCCTACGGCACTTCGAGCTACGGCTACGACGTGCGTTGCGCCGCCGAGTTCAAGATCTTCACCAACATCAACTCGACGATCGTGGACCCGAAGGACTTCGACCACGGCTCGTTCGTCGACTTCGAAGGCCCGGTCTGCATCATCCCGCCGAACTCGTTCGCGCTCGCGCGCACGGTCGAATACTTCCGCATTCCGCGCAGCGTGCTGACGATCTGCCTCGGCAAGTCCACTTACGCGCGTTGCGGCATCATCGTCAACGTCACGCCGCTCGAACCCGAGTGGGAAGGGCACGTGACGCTCGAGTTCTCGAACACGACGACGCTGCCCGCCAGGATCTACGCCAACGAGGGCGTGGCGCAGATGCTGTTCTTCGAGTCGGACGAAGTCTGCGAGGTCTCGTACAAGGACCGCGGCGGCAAGTACCAGGGGCAGAAGGGCGTCACGCTGCCAAAAGCGTAACGCGCGGGATCGCTAGCCCCGCTGCAGCTTGACCAGCTTCATCTGTACTTCGGGATTGCCCTTGCGGTACTGGATCGCCTGCACCGGCACGTAGCCCAGCGAAGGAGCATGCCAGGTCTTGGTGACGCGGTTCGAACCCGAGCGCTGGCTGGCCCAGACCTCGGCCTCGACCTGGCCGAAGGGCGTCATGACCTGCTGCGTGCCTTCGGGCCAGTAGCGGTACTCGCGCAGTTTCCCGCCCGTGATGATCTTGAAGCCCTGCGGCTTCCGCCCGGCCAGCAGTTCCTGGATCATCGCCGCCTGCACCGACGACGTATCGTGGGTTCCGGCCGTGATCGCGAGCGACACCGGTTTGCCCTCGACACTGCCGGTCACCGTGAGTGCCTTCCAGTCGTAGTTCAGCTTGACGTCCTTGGCCGCATCCGCCGAACCGTCGTCGAAATTGAATGACAGCGGGCGCACGCCCGCGGCAGTCACCTGGATCACGCTCAGTTCGTGGGCCTGGGAACTGATTGCGACGCGTGCCAGCAGCGTCGGGAAGACGTGAGTTTCGTACTGCCACTGACCTGCGGTGCTGCCGCGCTTGAAGTTTGATTCGATCTCGCCGCCGTTCAGTCCGCGGTAGCTGACCTGGTAGCGGGCGGTGTACGGCTGCAGGCCGGCGGGAGCAGTTGCTGGATCGGCGACGGCGACGCCCGGTGCAGCCAGCAGCCAGGCTCCGCCGACAGCGGCCGTCCGGGCGCACCATTTCGACACCTGCCGCATCACGCACCTTCCTTCGTTTCGTTGCCGAGCACCACCGGCGCCTCGAGGCGCCTGCCATCCAGCCAGGCCGCCCCGTCGCGGAAGGCAAGCCGGCCCGCCGCAAACCAGCCGATGCTTTGCGGGTAAATCACGTGTTCCTCGCGCAGCACGCGCGCGGCGAGCGAGTCCTCGTCGTCACCCGGCAGCACCGGGACCTTCGCCTGTAAGACCACCGGACCGCCGTCGAGTTCGGGCGTCACGAAATGGACGCTGGCCCCGTGCTCGCGGTCGCCCGCCTCGAGCGCCCGGCGGTGAGTGTGCAGGCCGGCGTACTTCGGCAGCAGGGAAGGGTGGATGTTGAGCATGCGGCCGGAAAAACGCAGCACGAACTCGTCGCTCAGGATGCGCATGAAGCCGGCAAGCACGACCAGCTGCGGCGCATGGGACGCGACGATGTCGCCGAGGGCGCGACCATAGGACTCGCGATCGGGGAAGTCGCCGGGTGACAGCACCGACGTGGCGATGCCTCGTCCGCCTGCCCACTCGAGCGCGCCCGCATCCGCACGGTCGCTGACGACGGCTTCGATGCGGACGGGCAGTTCGCCCGCATCGGCGCGCGCGGCGATCGCCTTGAGGTTGCTGCCGCGCCCCGATACCAGCACGACGATGCGGAGCGGGGGCGTAGCGGCGGTCATTCGACGATGACGACCTCGCGGCTGCCGGAGCGGACTTCACCGATCACGGCAGCCGTCTCGCCGCAGGCGCGCAGTATCTGCAGCGCACGATCGGCCTCGGTCGCCGGCACGCAGATCGTCATGCCGAGGCCGCAGTTGAACGTGCGGTACATCTCGTCGCGCGTGACGTTGCCGACGCGCTGCAGCCAGTCAAAAACCGCCGGTCGCGGCCAGAGCCGCGCGTCAATGACGGCCTCGAGTCCTGCGGGCATTACGCGCGGGATGTTGCCTGTGGGTCCGCCGCCCGTGATGTGCGCGATGCTGTGCACCGGCACGGACTGCTTGAGCACCTCCAGCACCGACTTGACGTAGATGCGTGTCGGTTCGAGCAGCAGGTCGTAAAGCGGCTTGCCATCGAGCTGGGTCGACGGGCCCGCTCCACTCAGCGCCAGCAGGCGCCGAATCAGCGAATAGCCGTTCGAATGCGCGCCGGAGGAAGCGAGGCCGATGATGGCATCGCTGGCGCGTGTCTTCGTGCCGTCGATGATCTGGTCCTTTTCCACGAGACCGACGCAGAAGCCTGCCAGGTCGTAGTCCTCGCCTTCGTACATGCCGGGCATCTCGGCCGTCTCGCCGCCGACGAGCGCGCAGCCCGCCTGCAGGCAGCCTTCGACGATGCCCTTGATCACGCGCTCGGCAGTGTCGACGTCGAGCTTGCCGGTCGCGTAATAGTCGAGGAAAAAGAGTGGCTCGGCCCCCTGCACGACGACGTCGTTGACGCACATCGCGACCAGGTCGATGCCGATGGTGTCGTGGCGGCCCGTCTCGATCGCGAGTCGGAGCTTGGTGCCCACGCCATCCGTGCCGGAAACCATGACCGGCCTCCGGTACCGGTCGAGCGGCACCTCCACGAGCGCGCCGAAGCCACCGATCCCGCCGAGCACCTCGCGGCGCATCGAGCGCTTTACGGCGGGCTTGATCCGGTCGACGAGGGCGTCGCCCGCTTCGATGTCTACGCCGGCGTCGCGGTAGGTCGTGCTGCTGGTCGGGCTCTCGGCCATTGTCCTGTTGCTCCCGGGGGGGTGGCGCCCCGGGGTCTGGCTCGAGGCTGTGGTATTTTACACACCGGCCGTCGACGCCGACTTCCCTCCACACATGATTGCCCAACGAACCATCGCCGTCACCGAGGGACCGGCGCGAAACTTCGCGTGCGGCCTGCTCGGGCTGTTCTTGCTGGTCTCGCCTGCCGTCCAGGCGGACGTTGCCCTTTACCAGTCCGTCGTGCCGCTCAAGAGCTCGGCCGAGGCGGACCGGGCGGCGGCATTTGGCGAGGCGCTCAAGACCGCGGCCGTGCGGGCCTCTGGCCGCCGGGATGCCGGGGAGGCGCCGGCCGTCGTAGCCGCTGCCGCGGAGCCGACACGCTACGTCCAGCAGTATTCGACGACGACCGACCGCATGCTCAAGGTCGGCTTCGACGGTCGCGCGATGGAGCAGCTCTTGCAGCAGGCCGGCCTGCCGCTGTGGCCCGCAGAGCGCCCCAAGACCACGGTGTTTCTCTTCGTTCCGGCGGTGGCCGGTGGCGCGCGGGCGGTCACCGCAGCCGAACGTCCCTCCGAGCGAGCCGAACTTGAGCGGGCAGCCCAGGCGCGTGGCGTGCCGCTGGCCTGGCCCACCGAAACCGTCGATCCGGCAACGGCGAGGTCCCGCGCGGCGTCGGCCGGCAGCACCGGGGCTGTCCTGGTCGGCGTGCCCGGCGCAGGCGGGTTCGACTGGACGTTCGGTCACGCGGCGCAGGCAGCCCGAGGGCAGGGCGGCCCCGCGGCTGGTCTAGGTCTCGCGGCGGATTCGCTGGCGGCCCGCTATGCACCGGGCTCCACGCGCGGCCTCAATGCGGTGTCCGTGCGCATCGGCGGACTCGACGGTGTGCGCTCCTATGCCGCGCTGACCCGGTACCTCGAAAGCCTCAGTCTCGTGCGCACCGTGACGTTGCGCGAGCTGTCTGGCAGCACTGTCCTGCTCGACCTCGGCGTGCGCGGCGACCTCGAACTGCTGCGGCGGATTTTCGCCCTCGACGGCCGGATCGTTGCCGCCCCCCGCGCGGGGGACGATGCGCAGGAGTCGCCCGACCTGCTCTGGCAGCCATGAGCCTGCGGCACCTGCCGAACCTGCTCTGCGTCCTGCGCATCCTGATGGTGTATCCGGTTGCGCACTGGATCCTGCAGGGCCGCTACGCCGACGTGATGCTGCTGTTCGCAGTCGCCGCCTCCACCGACGCGCTCGATGGCTTCCTCGCCAAGCGCTTCGGCTGGACCAGCAAGCTCGGCAAGTTCCTTGACCCGCTCGCCGACAAGCTCCTGCTCATCACCGTGTTCATCTGCCTGAGCTTTAATGGTGTCGTGCCCTGGATCCTTACGGGACTCGTGCTGCTGCGCGACCTGGTGATCGTCTTCGGCGCGCTCACGTACAAGGTGTTGTTCGGCCCGGTCAACGGCAACCCGACCATTGCCAGCAAGATCAACACGCTGGCGCAGATCCTCTATTGCCTTGCGGTCGTCGCGGCGGCGGGGTACCAGTGGCCGCCCGGGTGGATCGTGCTCGCCCTCGGGGCGTTCGTGCTGTTCTCGACCTGCGTGAGTGGCATCGATTACACGCTCATCTACATACGGCGCGCGCAGGTCGTGGTGCGTGAGCGCGCTTCTCACCGGCATTGAGCCGGCACCATGATGGAACAGTTGCCCTTGCGGGTCCGGCTGCGCGATTCCGCGCGGTTCGCGAGCTTCGTTGTCGGCAAGAACGCGCAAGCCCTGGCCGCGCTGCAGTTCGCAGGCCCGGACGCGCCGCGTGTCGTCTGGGTGTGGGGTCGTGCCGGCACGGGCAAGACGCACCTGCTGCAGGCTGCCTGCGCTGCGGCGGGTGAACATGGAGCAACGGCGGCCTACGTCGATCTCGGTGCAGCGCCCTCGAGCGCGATGCTCGATGGCTGCGAAGCCCTCGGGCTCGTGTGCCTCGACGGACTCGAGCACGTCGCCCCCGACGCGGACTGGAACGCGGCGCTCTTCCGCTTGCACACGTTGCTGCAGGACGGTTCCGGCCGGCTCGTCGTTGCCAGCGGTTCGCCGCCGGCGGGCCTGCCGTTTACGTTGCCCGATCTACGCTCGCGCCTGCTGGCCGCGGACCAGCACCAGCTCGCCGAACTCGACGAGGCGGGGCAGTGCGAAGCGTTGCGGCTGCGCGCCGCCGCCCGGGGTCTGGAAGTTTCGGAGGAGGCTGCGCTGTATCTCGTGCATCGGCTGCCGCGCGACCTGAACTCGCTGTTCGTCGTGCTCGACCGGCTCGACCAGGCATCGCTCGCGGCGCAACGGCGGCTCACGATTCCGTTCCTGCGCGAAGAGCTCGAGAAGGGGTCGGGGGCCAGGGGTTAGTCGGCAGCGCGTTGGCGCGTCAGTCGCAAGTACGCGATCAGCGCCACCACCAGGCCCAGACTCAGTCCGAGCATGGCCGCGGCCAGTGCCCGGATCGCGGGGTTCGCCACCGCTTCCGTCAGCGCGTAGATGAAGTGCGGCGTCACGCACAGCGTGGCCCATGCGAAAGTGCGGCGGTTGCTGCGCAACAGGCCCGGCAGCGTGGCTACGAGCGGCGCGACGAGCAGCAGCACCAGCAGCCAGAACGACACCGGGCTGCGCTCACCGAAGAACGCCGCGAGCAGCGAAGTGCCGGCCAGCACGAAGACGAGTGCCAGCGCCACGAGCCGCGCATGACCCGCGCCAGTCGCGGCGTCGTGACTTTCATCGGCCATGACGGGCGGCTCGCGCGGCGTCTGCGATCTCTGCCAGCCGCTGGCCCAGCAATTGCGCCAGCTCGCGCTCATCGTCGCTCAGCCGGGGTTGCGCGGAACCCTGGACGGCGAGGTGGGTCGCGCCGTACGGCGATCCACCCGTGCGCGTGCGGTTCAGCGCGGGAGCAGTGAAAGGCAGGCCCACGATGTACATGCCATGGTGCAGCAGTGGGACCATCATCGTCAGCAGCGTCGATTCCTGCCCGCCGTGCATCGAAGACGTCGAACTGAAGACGGCGGCGGGTTTCCGGTCCAGCGCGCCGTTCAACCAGAGGGAACCCGTTCCGTCCAGGAAGTGTTTCAGCGGCGCCGCCATGTTGCCGAAGCGCGTTGGGCTGCCGAGCGCGAGCCCATCGCACTCGACCAGGTCTTCGTGCCGGGCATAGGGCGGTCCGGACGGCGGCACGGCCGGCTCGGTGGCGTCCGTCGTAGGCGACACCGGTGGAACCGTGCGCAGGCGCGCGGTGGCTCCAGCCACGGATTCGATGCCGCGCGCGATGTGGCGGGCCACCTCGGCTGTCGCGCCGTGCCTGGAGTAGTAGAGTACGAGCACTTCAGTCATGGTTGCAGCCGCCTCGTGACTTGGACGGGTCATTTCGTCCGGCATGCGGCGCGCGGATTCTAGGTCGGTGAGCCTTGACGGTACAGGGATCGCTTGTTACGGTCCCGTGGGTCTGCCGCTTCCACCGGGCGTTTTTCGCTTGCCGCGCTTCCTGCCACCGTTGCTGCTGGCCTTGGCACTGCTTTCCGGAGCGGTCATGGGCGGTTGCGCCGGCGCGCCGGTGCAGGAAATGAGCAACGCGCGGCAGGCCGTCAGGGCCGCCGAGCGCGCCGGGGCCCCTACGGTGGCTCCGGAACTGATGAACGAGTCGAAGCAGTTGCTCAAGAGCGCTGAAAGCTACCTGCGTCGTGGCGACTACCGGGCTGCCCGCGACGAAGCGGAACTCGCGCGGACCAAGGCCGTCGAGGCCCGCCGCGTTGCCGAAGACGCCGCCCCACCGCCCAAGCCTTGATCGCGCGCCGCTGCCTCGTCTCTGGTCGCGTGCAGGGCGTGTTTTTCCGCGCGAGCACGCGCCAGCGCGCCCAGGCGCTTGGCGTGCTGGGCCATGCGCGGAATCTTCCGGATGGCCGGGTCGAGGTGCTGGCCTGCGGCGACGCAGCGGCCGTCGACGCGCTGTGTGCCTGGCTCTGGCAGGGCTCGCCGGCGTCGCAGGTCACGGGTGTCGAGATCGATGAAGCCGATCCGCAGTTCATGACGCCGTGGCCGTCGGTGTTCGAAACCCGTTAAGGTTGCGCGCGAAGCTTCAGTTGCCGTACTGCCAGCGCGAAGCCAGCCGGTCGAGCACCAGGTCCGAATACTTCGGCCGGCCCAGGCTGCCGTTGTAACGCTGCAGCGCACGCTGGTAGTTGCCGCGTTCCTTGCGCAGGTAGTACCCCAGGATGGTCGTGCCCATGCGCACGTTGTCCGGGATGCGCACGAGCTGGTCGTTGGTCATGCCGAGTTCGCGTGGCCAGAACGTCATGACCTGCATCAGGCCGACGGCGCCTGCGGACGACACGGCATAGCGGTCGAAGCGGCTCTCGACGTCCATCACGGCGAGCACGAGTTCAGGCGGGATGTTGACCCGCTTCGCCTCGCAGTGGACGGAATGCAGGATCTGTTCGCGCTCGCTTGCGTCGGCCACGTAGCGCGTCAGACGCGGTTCCATGGTCGCAAACCAGACGGCGCGCTCGTACTTGTCGTCGAAGCAACGCGTGGGTTCGAGCGCCGCCGCCACGACGCCGCGCAACTCCGGGTCCATCTGCCGGTCGGCGCGCGCATCGGCCCCGGGCAGGGCGCACGCAGCGAGCAACAGGATGGAGGCAATCGTCGTGCGGCGCATGGACTCGTTCAGTTGCGCGCCGTGCCCCGCTTGTCGCGCAGGAAGGCAGCCATTTCCGCAATCGGCACCTCGGCCCCGAAGCCGTCCCGGCGCCGCTTGTACTCGAGCACGCCTCGCTCGAGGCCCTTGTCGCCGATGACGATGCGGTGCGGGATGCCGAGCAGTTCGTCGTCGGCGAACTTCACGCCGGGACGCGCATCGCGGTCGTCGAGCACGACCTCCAGGCCGGCCGCGGTCAGCTCCGCGTACAGCGCTTCCGTCGCCTGCTGCACGCGCGCGGACTTCTGCAGGTTGATCGGGATGAGCGACACGTCGAATGGCGCGATGGGCTCCGGCCAGATGATGCCGCGTTCATCGTGATTCTGTTCGATGGCGGCCGCCACGACGCGCGTCACACCTATGCCATAACAACCCATGGCCATCACGGTGGCCTTGCCCTGTTCGTCGAGCACGGTGGCACCCATCGCCTCGCTGTACTTGCGTCCCAGCTGGAAGATGTGTCCCACCTCGATCCCTCGGGCGATGCGGAGCCGGCCCTTGCCCGTCGGGCTCGGATCGCCGGGGACCACGTTGCGGATGTCGACGACCTCGCCTTCCGGCAGGTCACGGGCCCAGTTCACGCCGGTGAGGTGCATGTCGCGTTCGTTGGCGCCGCAGACGAAATCGGCCATCTGCGCCGCGGACCGGTCGACGTAAACCTTGCACTTGATGCCGACGGGGCCGATGAATCCAGGTTCGCAGCCGGCCGTCGCCGCCACCTGTTCGGCAGATGCCATGCGCAGCGGCGAGGCCACGCCGGCCAGCTTCTGGGCCTTGACCGCGTTGAGCTCGTGGTCGCCGCGGACGATCATCGCGACGGCGACGCCCGCGTCGCCCTCGACCAGCAGCGTCTTCATGCACTGGTCCGCGCCGATGCCGAGGAACTTCGTGAGATCCTCGATCGTACGGACCTTCGGTGTCTCGACCTTCTTCATCGCCGCGGTTGCCGCAGCGCGCGGCGCAGCCGGCGCGAGAGCCTCGGCCATTTCCAGGTTCGCGGCGTAGTCGTCACTGTCGGAGAACGCGATCGCGTCCTCGCCCGAATCCGCGAGCACGTGAAACTCCTGCGATGCGCTGCCGCCGATGCTGCCGGTATCGGCGCGAACCGCGCGGAACTTGAGCTGCAGGCGTTCGAATATGGCCGTGTAGGCGCGGTACATCGCCTGGTAGCCTGCCTCGAGCGAGGCGTCGTCGAGGTGGAACGAGTACGCGTCCTTCATCGTGAATTCCCGCGCGCGCATCACGCCGAAACGGGGCCGGATCTCGTCCCGAAACTTGGTCTGGATCTGGTAGAAATTGACCGGCAGCTGGCGATAACTCTTCAGTTCGCGACGGGCGATGTCGGTGATCACTTCCTCGTGCGTCGGGCCATAGCAGAACGACCGGTCGTTGCGGTCCTTGATGCGCAGCAGTTCTGGACCGAACTTGTCCCAGCGGCCGGATTCCACCCACAGTTCGGCGGGCTGCATCGTGGGCATCAGCACCTCGAATGCGCCGGCGCGGTTCATTTCCTCGCGGACGATGTTCTCCACCTTGCGCAGGACACGCAGGCCGATCGGCAGCCACGTGTACATGCCGGCGGCGAGGCGGCGGATCATGCTGGCGCGGAGCATGAGCTGGTGGCTCACGACCTCCGCATCGGCGGGGACGTCGCGCAGGGTATTGACGGGGTAGGTCGAGAGTCGCATTTAGCGTCCGGCGGCAGGAAAAACGCTCCCATGTTACCAGAGCGAACCGCGGCACCCGACGCTGCAGCCCTGCGCCCGACGGCTGCGTTGTGCGAAGACGCCGCGCTACCTATCATGGAGGCCACTCGACACCCGCCAGGTGGCGCTACCCATGACGACTGAATCACCCGAGACGGGCGCATCGCGACCGCGTCAGCGCAGCCGCGGCGTCTACCTGCTGCCCAACCTGTTCACGACTGCGGTCCTGTTCTCGGGCTTTTATGCGATCGTGGCCGCGACCGACGGCAATTTCGACCGTGCCGGCATCGCGATCTTCGTCGCGATGGTGAGTGACGGCCTCGACGGCCGTATTGCGCGCTGGACCAACACGCAGAGCGATTTCGGCGCGCAGTACGACAGCCTCTCGGACATGGTGGCTTTCGGCCTGGCACCCGCCGTCGTGGCGTACCAGTGGGGCGTGGCCCGGATCGCCGAGTACGGTTTTCTCTGGGGCCGGCTGGGCTGGCTGGCAACCTTCTTCTACGCCGCCTGCGTCGCCATCCGGCTCGCGCGCTTCAACACCAAGGTCGACACGGCCGACAAGCGTTTCTTCGAGGGCCTGCCGAGCCCGTCGGGCGCGGCGGTGCTGGCGGGATTCGTCTGGATGCTCGAGTCACTGCAGCGTGAGGGCCTGCGCGACCTCATCCTGGCCTTCACGGTTGCACTGGTTGCGGGCGGCCTGATGGTCAGCCGGTTCCGCTACCTGAGCGGCAAGGACCTCGATCCCCGGATGCGCGTCCCGGTGGCCTTCATGGTGCTGGTGCCGCTCGGGTTCGTGCTCGTCGGTTCGAGCCCACCCGAGGTGCTGTTCGGCCTGTTCGCGGTCTACGCCAGCTCGGGTCCGATGTTGTGGGCATGGCGGCGCCTGCGCCGCGGACGGCGTTCGCGGCCGGAGCCGAGGGCCTGATCGCGTGATCGACGCGCGCCAGGTCGCTTACCTGCAGGCGCTTGGCGTGGACGTCTACGTGCCGCGCGGCGCGCCTGCGCTGACGGCCGCAGCCGCCACTTGCGTCGAGAGCGCACCGCGGGAGACTCCCGCAGGGAACGCGATGCCGGCGAGCGCCGAGGAGCGCCTGGACTGGAATGCACTGCGCGCCGCCGTCGCGGCCTGCCAGCGCTGCGAACTGCATGCCACGCGCACCCAGACCGTGTTCGGCGTTGGCAACCCGCAGGCCCGCTGGATGTTCATCGGCGAGGCGCCGGGCGCCGAGGAAGACAAGCAGGGCGAGCCGTTCGTCGGCCGCGCGGGACAGCTGCTGACCTCGATGCTCCGCGCACTCGGTCTGCGCCGTGAGGACGTCTTCATCGCAAATGTCCTCAAGTGCCGCCCGCCCGGCAACCGCGATCCCAGACCGTTGGAGGCCGCCAGCTGCCGCGGCTACCTCGAGCGGCAGCTGGCGCTCGTGAACCCGACGCTCGTGGTCGCGGTGGGGCGTATTGCAGCGCAGGGCCTCCTGGCCACCGAGACACCGCTCGCCAAGCTGCGTGGCAAGGTGCATGCGTGCGGAACCCGGGCCTGGCCGCTGGTCGTGACCTACCATCCGGCCTACCTGCTGCGCAGCCCGGGCGAGAAGCGCAAGGCCTGGCAGGACCTGCTGTACGCAAAGCAGCTGGTTGCCCGCCTTGAGCAGGAGTCTGCCGGCGGAGGCCGCGCGTGAGCTCGGCCGAAGTGACGTCCACCGCCGGACCGCAGAACATGGTGCGGTTTCGCGCGATGATGCCGTCCGACGTACCCGGCGTCGGCGCGGTCGAGCGCGCGTCGTACCAGTTTCCGTGGAGCGAGGGCATTTTTCGCGATTGCCTGCGGGTCGGATACCTCTGCCGGGTGGCCGAACAGGACGGCGAGGTCGTCGCCTACGGCATCGTGGCCATGGGTGCCGGCGAGGCCCACCTGCTGAACGTCTGTGTCGCGGAGCGCGTACGCGGCCGCGGCATCGGCCGCCGCATCCTGATGCTGCTGATCGAACGTTCCGTCCAGGCCGGCGTGCAGGATGTTTTCCTCGAAGTCCGCCCATCCAATCTGCGCGCCATCGCGCTGTACCAGTCGTTCGGCTTCATCGAGGTCGGGCGCCGTCGCGACTATTACCAGGCAGTGGGCGGACGCGAGGATGCGTTGGTCCTGCGGCTGTCATTACCGGTAAAATCCAGCGGATGAATCAGCCCCTCGACGAAGTGGCGCGTCGCCGCACCTTCGCCATCATTTCGCACCCGGACGCCGGCAAGACCACGCTCACCGAAAAGCTGCTGCTGTTCGGGGGCGCGATCCAGCTGGCCGGCACCGTCAAGGGCCGCAAGGCCACCCGGCACGCGACGTCGGACTGGATGGCGCTCGAGCAGCAGCGCGGCATCTCCGTGACGTCCAGCGTGATGCAGTTCCCGTACCAGGGCCGCATGATCAACCTGCTCGACACGCCGGGCCACGAGGACTTCTCGGAGGATACCTACCGCACGCTGACGGCGGTCGACTCGGCGCTGATGGTCATCGACTGCGCGAAGGGCGTCGAGGAGCGCACGATCAAGCTCATGGAGGTCTGCCGGCTGCGCGACACGCCAATCATGACGTTCATCAACAAGCTCGACCGTGAGGGGCGCGAACCGACCGAGCTGCTCGATGAAATCGAACGCGTGCTCAGGATCACCTGCGCGCCGGTCACGTGGCCGATCGGCATGGGGCGCGCCCTGCAGGGCATCTACCACCTGCTCGAGGACCGCATTTACGCCTACCAGGCGGCCGAGAAGGGCCGGGCCGGCACCAACGAGATCATCGATGGCCTCGACAGCCCGGAAGCCACGGAGTTCCTCGGCGATCGCGCGCAGGCCTACCGCGACGAGGTCGAACTCGTGCGCGGCGCCTCGCACACTTTCGATCTCGACGAATATCGTGCAGGCCGCCAGACCCCCGTGTTCTTCGGCTCCGCCATCAACAACTTCGGCGTCACCGAGCTGCTGGCGGCGTTCGTCGAGATCGCCCCGGCGCCGCTCGCGCGCGAGACCACGACGCGTGCCGTCGATCCCCACGAGGCTGCGCTGGCGGGCTTCGTCTTCAAGATCCAGGCGAACATGGATCCCGGCCACCGCGACCGGATCGCGTTCATGCGCATCTGCTCTGGCCGCTACCGCAAGGGCATGCGGCTGTTCCACGTGCGCCACGGCAAGGAAATCCGCGTCGGCGACGCGGTGACGTTCCTCGCCGCCGACCGCCAGCACACCGACGAGGCCTACGCCGGCGACATCATCGGCCTGCACAACCACGGCACTATCAACATCGGCGACACGCTGACCGAAGGCGAGAAGATCATGTTCACGGGCATCCCGAACTTCGCGCCGGAACTCTTCCGCCGCGTCGTGCTGCGGGACCCCCTGCGCATGAAGGCCCTGCAGAAAGGCCTCGACCAGTTGTGCGAGGAGGGGGCCACGCAGCTCTTCCGGCCGTTGCGCAACAACGACCTGATCCTCGGCGCCGTCGGGCAGCTGCAGTTCGACGTGGTCGCGTTCCGGCTGCAGGACGAGTATTCGGTGCAGGCGAGCTGGGACAACATCAGCGTCTACACCGCCCGCTGGGTCTATTGCAGCGACGCGAAGAAGCTGCAGGAGTTCCGCGACAAGGCCTACGACAACCTGGCGCTCGACCACTCGGGCGCCCTGGTCTACCTCGCGCCGACGCGCGTGAACCTCCAGCTCACGCTCGAGCGGTGGCCCGACGTCACGTTCCGCGAAACGCGCGAGCACCTCGCGAGCGCGGCGTGAGCAGCCGGGCGGTCCTGCGCCGCCGCCCCGTCCTGGCGTGGGCCTTCTACGACTGGGCCAATTCTGCGTTCGCCTGCACGGTGATGGCGGGGTTCTTCCCGGTGTTCTTCAAGCAGTTCTGGAACGCAGGTGTCCCCGCGACGGAGAGCACGTTCAGGCTCGGCGTGACCAGCGGCGTCGCGAGCCTGATCGTCGCCGTCATGGCGCCGGTGCTCGGTGCGATCGCGGATCGCAGCAGCTCGCGCGTGCGGCTGCTCATGATGTGCACCGTGCTCGGCGCCGCCGCGACCGCGGGACTTGCGCTCGTGTCGCAGGGCTACTGGCTCGGTGCGGCGGCGTTGTACGTCGTGGCGTCGCTCGGCTTCTGGGGCGGCATCGTGTTCAACGACTCGCTGCTGCTGCACGTGGCCGAGCCCGAGGAATACGACCTTGTCTCTGGCTTCGGGTACGCGCTCGGGTACCTCGGCGGCGGTTTGCTGTTCGCGGTCAACGTGCTGATGACCGTCAAGCCCGCGCTGTTCGGTCTCGCGGACGCCAGCGAAGCAGTGCGCATCTCTTTCGTCATGACGGGCATCTGGTGGTTCGTGTTTGCGCTGCCCTGCGTGTTCTTCGTCAACGAGAGGCGGTCGGGACGGCCGGTCGTGCGCGCGCGCGAGGCTGTCCGGCTCGGGCTCATCGAGTTGCGCACGACGCTCGGCGAGATCCGCCGCTACAAGCCGATACTCTGGTTCCTCGCCGCGTACTGGCTCTACATTGACGGCGTGAACACGGTCATCAAGATGGCCGTGGATTACGGCCTGTCGCTCGGCTTCCAGGCGTCAGACCTGGTCACCGCGTTGCTGCTCACGCAGTTCGTGGCGTTTCCGGCGGCGCTTGCGTTCGGCTGGATCGGCAAGAAGATCGGGCCGCGCAAGGGCATCTTCCTGGCGCTCGCGGTCTACGCGGCCGCGACCTGCTTTGCCTACTTCATCGAGACCACGCGCGACTTCTACACGCTGGCCGTGGTCGTCGGACTGGTGCAGGGCGGCGTGCAGTCATTGAGCCGCAGCTATTTCGGGCGGTTGGTGCCCGAGGGGAAGTCGTCCGAGTTCTTCGGCTTCTACAACATGATGGGGAAGTTCGCCGCGGTGCTCGGCCCGCTCCTCACCGGCGTGGTCGCGTACGTCACTGGCGATTCGCGACTTGCGATCCTCTCGATCCTGCTGCTCTTCATCGGCGGCGGCGCGCTGCTGGTCGTCGCGGCGCGCAGTGAGCGGCGCGCGGCGGCGTGCAGCCGCAGCATCACAGGCGACGCACTGAATCGCTCCCGGCGACCGCCCCGGCGTGCGCTGCCGGGTGTTCGTTCGAGGGGGACGCCGTGAATCCATCCCTGGAGGCTCGCACGCGACGTCCATGTCGCGTGACGCCCCCTCGAACGAACACCCCGCAGCGCACGCCGGGGCGGTCGCATGCGCCGTGTCCTGGCTGTCGCTTATTGGCTGCTGGCTGACGCGATATCGCTTGCCGCCCACTGCGCGGGGTCGATGCCGTAGAACTCGCGCAGCAGCGAGTAGAGCCGCGGATGCGCCTCGCGCAATTCGGCGGAGCATTCGATGAACTCCTCGCTGGCGACCGCGAAGAACTCGACCTCGTCCTCCGCGGCGTAAGGATCGAGAAACGTCGCCTGGCCGCGATCGACGCTGTCGCAGAGCGACTCGTACTCGGCGCCGAGTTCATCGTGCCAGGCCTCGAGCGTGCGCGACGAGGCCGCAAGCCCCCGGCCTTCCGCGTCGAGGTAGTGCGCGAACTCGTGCAGCACGACGTTGTAGCCGTCGCCCGGTCGGGCCGCGCTCTCCTCGATGTCCTGCCAGGAGAGGATGATGCGGTGGGAGTCCCAGGCTTCGCCGGATAACTCACGGCGCCGTTGCGTCACCAGGCCGTCCTCGTCGTGCACTTCGTCCTCGACCCAGAACTTGCCCGGGTAGACGAGGATCGATTGCAGTTCGTCGTACAGGCCCGCACGGCCGAGCAGCAGCAGGCAAGCCTGTGCAGCGATGGTCACACGGATCTCGTCCGTGACGTCGAGGCCGTTGCAGCCGACGAACTGCTTTTCCGCCAGGAAGGAGATGACCAGTCCTTCGAGGCGGCGGGCGAGGTCCGGCGGCAGTGCGCCGGTGACCGGGACGTTGCGGACAATCGACGCGCGCAACGGCTCGGGCAACGCCTGGTTCAAGGCACGCCGCCGGCGCCGCCCACGCAGCAGCGGTGGCACCAGCAGGCTGGCGAGCACCGCGATGGCGACCGCCAGGATGGCAGCGATCGCGGCGCTCACGTTCAGGCGCAGGCTTTCTTGAGCCGCTCGACCAGCTTGACGTAGTTCTCGCGTGCCTTCGCCTGGTCGGTGCCCTTGAGCTTGGCCCAGGCGTCGTACTTCGCGCGGTCGACGAACGAGAACGCGCCCGGACGATCGCCCTGCACGTCACCCTCGGAGCCCTGCTTGTACAAGGCGTAAAGCCGCAGCATGTCGTCGTCGTCCGGACGCTTCGTCAGCTTCTTGACGTCGTTCGCGGCTGCCTCGAACTTCTTGTCGGTCACGGCCATCGTCGGTTCCCCCGGTGAGAGGGTGCAAGCATACCCGACCATGTCCCCGACGCTACCTGGCCGGTTCAGGGTCGCAGGGAGTTCACCGCGTGCTTGAGGCGCTGCAGGTCGTCGGGTCGTGGCGCCGGACCGTACCGCAATGCCGAGTACAGCCTGCGGATGTCGGCCAGGGGGCGCGCGAGATCCGGGCAGGCCTGCTCGGCGCGCTCGATGAACGCCACGGGTCCTTCGGCGAGGCCTGGCTCGAGACCGCGTCTACGCAAGCGCTTGACGACGAGCGCGTGCATGCGTGCCGGCCAGTCGCGCGGCGGCGGGCGGTACCGCCATGCAAGATAAGCGGACAGCGCGACGAAGAACGCTGCCAGGCTGCCCGCCAGGCCGAGGCCGAGCGAGCGCCAGTCGGGATCGTCCACGCCGAGGCGATCCAGCAGGTCGAACTGTGCCCGCGCGTCGAAACGCACGATGCGCTGGTTCCAGAAATCGTTGACTGCGTCCCAGCCCATTTCCACCTGCAGCCAGGCCTGGCTCGCATCGCGCAGGCGGCCCGGTACCGGCTCGTCGGCGGCGACGGCATTGATCAGGCCGCCCTGGATGCGTTCGGGTGCGACGGCCGCCGTCGGGTCGACGCGTTTCCAGCCGCGGCCCTCGATCCAGACTTCCGACCAGGCGTGCGCGTCGGATTGCCGCACGATGAGGTAGCCGCCAAACGGGTTGAACTCGCCGCCCTGGTAGCCGGTGACCACGCGCGCGGGCACGCCGGCCGCGCGCATGACGACCGTGAACGCCGACGCGAAGTGTTCGCAGAATCCCTTGCGCGTGGAGAACAGGAACTCGTCCACCGCGTTGTCGGCGAGTCGCGGCGGCTGCATCGTGTACTCGAAGGGCTGCTCGCGGAACATCCGCAGCATTTCGCCGACGATGGCAGGTGCGTTGCCCGCATGGCGCGCTGCGAGCGCGCGGCCCAGCGCAACGCTGCGTGCGTTCGTTCCGTCGCGCGGCAGGGCGAGGTCCTTGCGGCGCAGTGACTCCGCCAGGCTGAGGCCGGCGGAAAAGCTCGTATGCGAGACGAGGTCGAAGGCGGTCACGTTGTTGATGGGCCGCGCCGACAGCAGCGTGAGATCGTGGGACTGCAGGACCTCGCGTGCCGGCCATTGCGAGGGGAGGTCGAGCGCGAGCACCCAGCGGCGGGCGCTCGGCTGGAGCGTGATCTGATAGCGGATCGGCGGCCCGGAGAAGGCGACCTGTGTCTGTGGAAACGACTGCGCTTGCGGTCGTCGCCAGCTGCGCCCGTCGAATTCATGCAGCACCGGCCCTCGCCAGTAGCGCTGTTCCGGCGCCGGCGTGCTGCCGAAAAAGCGCGCGCGGAACGCGACTTCGCCGGAGGCGCTCAGGTCGGAGACGTCGCCCGGCGTCATTTCATCATCGAGCCCCGTCCGCGCCTCGGTGCGCGAGTCGACTCCCCAGAAGGGTCCGGGCAGCCGGGGGAACAACAGGAACAGGAGCACGGCAAGCGGTGCCGCCTGCAGCATCAACAGCAGGGTCCGGCGCAGGATGTGGCGCGCGGGCGCCTGCGCCGACGCGGCGTGGACGCGCATGAGCGCCACGGCGGTCAGGAACGCGCTGGCGAGCAGCCACGGCAATTTCAGCAGTTCCTGCTCACGCAGCAAGGCGGCGTAGAGCAGAAACCACGAAATGAATACGATGACCGTGAGGTCGCGGGCCGTGCGCGTCTCGAGCAGCTTGGCGGCCGCCATCAGGACGAGAAAGGCAGTACCGGCCTCGATGCCGTTCAGCGTCCGGTAGGTGCCGAAGATCGCGATGGTCGATACGAGAACGACAGCGACGCGCAATGCCGCTGGCGGCAATCCCCAGCCGCGCAGGTCGGCCGTCCAGCGCCAGGCACCGACGGCGAGCAACAGCAGCGTCACCCATGCCGGCAAGTGCGGCACGTGCGGCACGACGGCCGCCGCGAGCGCCGCCAAAACCCAGGCGAGGCCGCGAATGCGGGCCGTGAAACCGGCCTCAGCCACGGGCCTGCTCCGTGCCCTGGAACAGCGCGAGCGCATTGAGGCAGTGCTCGCGATGCGCCGGACCGACGTTCGTGTCGATGAACGTGCCCGGTAGCCGGAGCGCAAAGGCCTCACCGCGCTCGTGTGCGTCCAGCACCCAGCGGCACAGTTGTTCGAGCCGGGATTCCGTGTCGAGGCCCGCGAGGCTTGCAAAATCCAGCACGTGCGACACCACGTCGGTGCCGGCGTACTGCTTGGTGTGCAGTCCTTGTCCGCGCGCATACGCCTTCCATGCAACGCGGCGCAATGAGTCCCCGGCCTGGTACGGCCGCAGGCCCGCGAAGTCGTCCTCGCCGCTGGCTCCTGCCTGCGCGCCGCCCGTGTCGGTCGCGGTCAGGGGCGGCATTGCACCGCGCTCCATGGGCCGGGGCCATGCGATCGCGGCATAGGCGGGGTGGACCACGGCCCAGGCCCGGAACAGGCCGAACGGGTGGCTCGTCGAGACCACGAAGCGGTCGAGCGTGATGCGTCCGCGGCGCTCCGCGGGCACGCTCAACGTCGCTGTGGCCGTCCCGAGTGGCGGCAGGTCGGCCATGACCGTGCCCGGACCTTCCTTGCCGAGACCGACTTCAATCGCAGGGCGCGCCGCATTGGCCGAGTGTTCGAGCAACAGGCGGAACCGGACGTTGCTGCCGGCAAAGCCGGGCACGGCTTCCAATAACCGCAGGCGCACCCCCGACAGCGTGCCGTGGCAGTGGTGCATCGTCACCAGTCCGAGGCTCACCAGCAGGAACGTGAGCCAGAGTCCCAGGTTGTTGTTGTAGTTCATGCCGCCGAGCAGCATGGCGAACAGCATCGCGCCGTAGGCGACACCTAGGCGCGTCGGCAGGATGTAGATGCGCTGCCGCTTCAGTTCGACGGGATCAATGTCCTCACCCTGGCGGCGGCGGATCCACGCGCGCGTGCGCCGCTCGATCGGTGCCCGCAGGTCCTGCAGCAGGCCGCGCATGGATGGTCAGGGAACCGGGACGGCTGCCAGCACGTATTGACCGATCTCGCCCGAGTTGCGGAAGCGCGCGTCGTCGCGCGGGGCGAGGCGGTGCCCGGCCACGGACGGCAGCACGGCCTGCACGTCCTCGGGCAGCACGCCCTCGTGGCCGTGCATGAACGCCCAGGCCTGCGCTGCCCGCAGCAATGCGATCACCGCCCGCGGCGAGAGTCCCGCCTCGAATTCCGGCGCCTGCCGCGTATAGCGCGCGACGGCCTGCACGTAGTCGAGCAGCGCCTCGGAGGCGTGCACCTTCGGCACGGCGGCCTGCAGGCGCAGCAGTTGCTGTGGAGAGATGGCCGTCGGCAGGTCCGCGAGCAGGTCGCGCCGGTCGCGACCCAGCAGCAGCTGCCGTTCCAGCGAGGCCGCCGGGTACCCGAGTTCGATGCGCATCAGGAAACGATCGAGCTGCGATTCCGGCAACGGATACGTGCCGACCTGGTACGCGGGATTCTGCGTCGCGATGACGAAGAACGGTTCGGTCAGCGGGTAGGTCTGGCCATCGGCCGTGACCTGGTGCTCTTCCATCGCTTCGAGCAGCGCGCTCTGTGCCTTCGGCGTCGCGCGATTCACTTCGTCGGCGAGCACCAGCTGCGCGAACACCGGCCCGCGGTGGAAGCGGAACTGGCCGCTGTCGGCTTCGAAGATGGACACGCCGATGATGTCGGCGGGCAGCAGGTCGCTGGTGAACTGGATGCGCTGGTACGAAAGGCCGAGCGAACGCGCCAGTGCGTGGGCCAGCGTGGTCTTGCCGACGCCCGGGATGTCCTCGATCAGCAGGTGCCCGCGCGCCAGCAGGCAGGCCAGGCACAGGCGAACCTGCGTCTCCTTGCCGAGGATGATCTCGTTCAGTCCGGCGACCGACGTGTCGAGCAGGGAGCGCAGCGCGGGTGCGGCCGTCGATGACGATTCGAGCGCCGTGGACATGTCAGCCTCCCGTTACCGCGGCGAGCGCCGCCAGTCGCCGCATCTGTTCGCCGAGCTGCTGCAGCTGCCGGTCGAACTCGGCGATGCGTTCGCGCTCCTGCGTCACCACGCTCTCGGGCGCGTTGGCGACGAAGTTCGCGTTCGCGAGCTTGGCCGCGCACTTGTCCAGTTCCTGCCGGGTCTTCGCCTTGCGCTTCTCGAGCCGCGCCAGTTCCGCGGACACGTCATCGACCAGTCGCTCGAACGGCGCGAGCACGGTGCGGCCGGCGCTGATCGCAATCGCGCAGGGCGGCAGGTCGGCCTCCGACTGCACGAGCTCGATGGACTCCAGGTTGCCCACCTTGCGGATCGTCGCGGCAAGGGCCGCAATCGCTTCCGCGTCGCCCGCCTTGTCGGTGCGGACGTAGACTGGCGTCGCGCGCGAATGCGGCACGTCGAGTTCACCGCGGATCTGGCGGATGCCGAGCACCACGGCCTGCAGTGCGGCGATGTCGCGCTCAGCCAGCGCATCCGGCGCGAACTCCGTCGCCGGCGGGTAAGGCTGCAGCATGATCGTCTCGCCCTTGCGCCCGGCGAGCGGCCCGACCTTCTGCCAGATTTCCTCGGTGATGAACGGCATCAGCGGATGGAGCATGCGCAGCGTGCCCTCGAGCACCTCGAGCAGCGTGCGTCGCGTGCCACGCCGCGCGGCAGGATCTGCGTCGGCGCCCTGCAGCACCGGCTTCGACAGCTCCAGGTACCAGTCGCAGAATTCGTACCAGACGAATTCATACATGGCCTGCGACGCGAGATCGAAGCGGTAGGCGGCGAGGTTGGCGCGCACGTTCGCGACGGCGGCACCGAGCCGTCCGCGGATCCAGCGGTCGGCCACCGAGTACTCGCACGGACCGGACGCGATGTCGGCAGCGTGCTCTTCGGTGTTCATGAGCACGTAGCGCGCCGCGTTCCAGAGCTTGTTGCAGAAGTTGCGATAGCCTTCGACGCGGCCGAGGTCGAAGCGGATATCGCGCCCCATCGTGGCCAGCGCGGCGAACGTGAAGCGCAGCGCGTCGGTGCCGAAGGAGGGGATGCCCTGCGGGAACTGCTTGCGCGTCGCCTTCTCGATCGCGTTCTTCATCTGCGGCTGCATCAGGCCCGTCGTGCGCTTGGCCACCAGCGCGTCGAGGTCGATGCCGTCGATGAGGTCGAGCGGGTCGATGATGTTGCCCTTCGACTTCGACATCTTGTTGCCGTGCTCATCGCGGATGAGCCCGGTGATGTAGACCTCGCGGAAGGGCACGTCTCCCTGGAACTTGAGGCCCAGCATGATCATGCGGGCGACCCAGAAGAAGATGATGTCGAAACCCGTGACCAGCACCGACGTCGGGTAGAACGCGGCGAGCTCCTGCGTCTCGCGCGGCCAGCCGAGCGTCGAGAACGGCCACAGCGCCGAACTGAACCACGTGTCGAGCACGTCCTCGTCCTGGCGCAGCGCCACGGCCGTGCCGTGCTGCTTCGTCGCGGCCGCCTGCGCTTCGGCTGCGCTGCGGGCGACGAAGATATTGCCGGACTCGTCGTACCACGCGGGAATGCGGTGGCCCCACCAGAGCTGGCGGCTGATGCACCAGTCCTGGATGTTGCGCATCCACTGGAAATACGTCTTGGACCAGTTGTCGGGCACGAAACGGATGCGGCCGTCTTCGACGGCCGCGATGGCTGGTGCGGCGAGGGGGGCGATGCGCACGTACCACTGGTCCGTGAGCCAGGGCTCCAGCACGGCCTGGCTGCGGTCGCCGCGCGGCACGGGCAGCGTGTGCGGTTCCGTCTTCTCGAGCAGTCCTGCCGCTTCGAGATCGGCGACAACGCGTTTACGCGCCTCGAATCGGTCGAGCCCCCGGTACTGCGCCGGCACCGCGTCATTGAGCGCCGCATCGGCCGTGAAGATATTGATCATCGGCAGCGAATGACGCTTGCCGATCTCGTAATCGTTGAAGTCGTGCGCCGGCGTGATCTTGACGCAACCGCTGCCGAAGGCCGGGTCGCAGTACTCGTCGGCGATGATCGGGAGCAGGCGGTCGGTCAGCGGCAGTCGGACCTGCTGGCCGACCAGGTGCCGGTACCGCTCGTCCTCGGGGTTCACGGCCACTGCCGTGTCGCCCAGCATCGTTTCCGGCCGCGTGGTCGCGACGACCAGGTGGCCGCTGCCGTCCGCGAGCGGGTAACGCAGGTGCCAGAGGCTGCCTGCTTCGGGTTCCGCGATGACTTCCAGGTCGGAGAGCGCGGTGTGGAGCACCGGGTCCCAGTTGACGAGACGCTGGCCGCGATAGATGAGTCCTTCTTCGTGCAGGCGCACGAACACTTCGCGCACGGCCTCCGAGAGGCCTTCGTCCATCGTGAAGCGGTCGCGCGACCAGTCGACGGAATCGCCGAGCCGTCGCATCTGGCGCGTGATCGTGCCGCCCGACTGCTCCTTCCACTCCCAGACGCGCTCGACGAACGATGCACGCCCGAGGTCGTGGCGCGTCTTCGACTCGGCCGCGAGTTGCCGCTCGACGACCATCTGCGTGGCGATGCCCGCGTGGTCGGTGCCGGGCTGCCACAGGGTCCGGTCGCCGTCCATGCGGTGGAGTCGGGTCAGGACGTCCATCAGCGTGTGCTGGAAGGCGTGGCCCATGTGCAGCGTGCCCGTGACGTTGGGCGGGGGAATCACGATGCAGTAGGGCGGGCCGTCGCCAGCGGGCGCAAACCAGCCGGCCGCTTCCCAGGCGGCATAGATGCGGGATTCGATATCGCGGGGGGAGTAGCTTTTATCCATCGACGGCCTCGTGCGCGAACCGCCGATTATACCGGGCGGAGACTCCGGTACCTCTCCCGCGACGGCGGGAGAGGTCGCGCACAGCGCGGGTGAGGGCAGCTAGTTCGCGAGTCCGGGGCCCCGGAAGTGCTCGGCGATGACCTGCGAGATGAGCTGGGGCAGCGAGGCCTTCAGGCGGTCCGAGACCTGCTCGAGCAGCAGGGCTTCCATCTCGCGCAGGGCGTTGTGCACCAGTTCGTCGGCCTGTTCGTGGATGACCGCGGTCAGGTGTGCCTCGAGTTCGCCCAGAAACCGGCTGGTGTCGTTGATGTAAGCCGACGCGGTGCCGACCTGGGGTTCGACGATGTCGGTCAGGACCGGGATGTCGTCGGAAGGCAGGGTGTTCATGGCTTCTGCTCGGCCTCATTCAGAGCGGATGCGCCTCGGGCAGGCATCCGGCATCACGGTACGTCCGCCAGCGGCGGCGGCCGGCTTTCTTGCCGTCTTCGTCGCCGCCCACCACCTCGCAGACCCGAGCATAGGCGGAAAAGTCGGTTGGCGCATCGGGCGCGAGGTTGATCAGCACGTCACGGTGGCTGTCGGGGAGGCTCGCACTGCCCACCAGCACCGGCGTCGCGACCGCCACGTCCGGCTCGGCAGGCCATACGCCGTGCGGAACGAAACTGCGGTCGGAAAACGTCCACAGCAGCTCGTCGAACTCCACGGTTTCGGCGGGGCTGCCGGTGCGCACGGTGACGCGCAACCCTTGCTCGTACGCCTTTTCAGCGAGGCGGCACGCAGTGACCAGGCGCGCCCGGCGATCGGGTTCACCCAGCGTGTAGAAGTCGACCTTCGGCGTACCCACGGTCGTACGGCGGGTTCAGGCCCGGCCGATGAGGAAGTCCATGAGAAGCGGCACCGGGCGGCCGGTGCTGCCCTTGTGCGAGCCCGTCAGGTAGGCAGTGCCGGCGATGTCGAGGTGGGCCCAGCGCATGCCGTCGGTGAACTTGGCCAGGAAGCAGGCGGCCGTGATCGCGCCGCCGTCGCGACCGCAGGCGTTGGCGAAATCGGCGAAGTTGCTCTTGAGCTGCTCGTGGTATTCCTCGGCCAGCGGCATGTGCCAGCAACGGTCTTCGGCGCGCAGTCCGGCGGCCTTCAGTTCGCCGGCGAGTTCGTCGTCGTTGCTCATCACGGCGGTCAGGTGGGCACCCAGCGCAATGACGCACGCACCGGTCAGCGTGGCGATGTCCACGACGGCGGCAGGCTTGAACCGGCGCGCATAGGTGAGGGCATCGCACAGGATCAGGCGGCCCTCGGCGTCGGTGTTGATGACTTCGATGGTCTGGCCCGACATGCTGCGGACGATGTCGCCGGGCTTGGTGGCGCGGCCGCTCGGCATGTTCTCGCACGCCGGCACGATGCCGACGACATTGAGCTTCAGGCCCATCTCGGCGGCAGCCTTGATGGCGCCGAAGACGCTGGCGGCGCCCGTCATGTCGAACTTCATTTCGTCCATGCCCGGCGGCTGCTTGAGCGAAATGCCGCCGCTGTCGAACGTGACGCCCTTGCCGACGAGTGCCACGGGCGCCTGTCCGGCGCGGCCTCCCGCGTAGCGCATGACGATTAGCTTGGCGGGTTCGTCGGTGCCGTTGGTAACCGACAGGAACGATCCCATCTTGAGGCGCTTCAGGTCGCGTTCTTCGAGCACCTGCGTGCGCACCGACTTGTACGAGCGGGCAAGTTCCCGGGCCTGCTGCGCGAGGTAGCCCGGCGTGCAGACGTTGGCCGGCAGGTTGGCGAGGTCGCGCGTCAGGGCCGAACCCACGGCAATGGCCAGGCCCTGGTCGAGGCCGCGTTGGGCCGCTGCTTTCTGGCCGCCTGCGGCGAGGGCCACGCCGAACGCCTTCAGCGCCGGTTCCGGCGGTTTGCGCGAGCTGCGGATCGCCGGCACGCGGTACAGTGCCGCGCCGACTGCCTCGGCTGCGAGGCGCGAGTCGTAGTAGGCATCCGGGGTGGCGATCGATTCCGCCAGGTAGCTGACGGCATCCCGGGCGCCGGTCTTGGCGATGGCGCCGACCGCGGCCGTGAGTGCTTTGCGGTACTGCTTGCGCCCGAAACTGCCCTTCTTGCCAAGCCCGACGATGAGCACGCGTTCACACGAGGCGCCATCCGTGTCCACGAGGCGCAGTTCGCCGGTCTTGCCGTGCACATCGCCGCGCTTGAGCAGACGCGTGAGTTTGCCCTTGAGGGCGACGTCGAGCACTGCCGCGGTTCCGGTGAGTCCGCCGCCTTCGTGCAGGCCGACGATGGCGCAGTCGGACTTCTGGCGTTGGGGGGCGGCGGTAGCGACGAATAAGCGCATCGGTCGGTCCTTGGTCCGTGGCTGCGTCCAGGTCGCCGGCTTTAGGTACCCGCCGACCAGTTCGCCCGTTAAACTGAGGCCGCGAGTTTACCGATTCCCGCCGAGGCCCGCGAACTTTGCTCAATCGCCTGGACCGCTACCTGCTGCGCGAAGTCACGTGGACGTTCATCGCGGTCACCGGCGTGCTGTTGATCGTCCTGCTGTCGAACCAGTTCGCCCGCGTGCTCGGCCAGGCCGCAGCCAACGGCTTTCCTGCCGGGATCGTCATGACGCTGATCGGCCTCACGACGCTGCAGCAATTGACGGTGCTGGTCCCCATTGGCTTGTTTCTCGGCATCGTGCTGGCGCTCGGCCGCCTCTACCACGAGAGCGAGATGACGGCGATGACCGCCTGCGGCGTCGGGCCGCTCAGGATTTACCGGCCGATCGCGTTGCTTGCGCTGGTCGTCGCCGCGCTGCTTGCGGTGCTGTCCTATCGTGTCGTGCCGGCGGCGTGGATGAAGTCGAACGAACTGCGCGTAGAGGCGACGCGCGCGGCCCAGTTTGGCGCGCTCGAGCCAGGCCGGTTCCGCAGCTTCGCGGGCGGCGAGGCCGTGTTTTACGCCGAGCGCGTGGAGAAGTCGGGCGAACTGTTCGGCGTGTTCGTGCAGCGCAGCGACGGCGACAGGATCGAGGTCGCGATGGCCGAACGCGCGGTCCAGCGCGGCGCGGGCCAGCCGGAGCAGTTGTTCATCCTGTACAACGGGCGGCGCTATGAAGGCGTGCCTGGCACGCCGTCCTGGCGCATCGTCGAATTCAAGGAGCACGGCATCCCGGTGCGCCTGCCGGAGGCCAAGACCGGCAAGAGCAAGATCGAGATGAAGAGCACGGCGGCGTTGCTCGCGTCGAAGGATCCCAAGGATCGCGCTGAACTCGCCTGGCGCACGGCAGTGCCGATCATGGCCCTGGTGCTCATGGTGCTGGCCGTGCCGCTCGCCAAGTTGCGGCCGCGGCAGGGGCGGTTCGCGCGAGTGGCTTTTGCGGTGCTCGCGTATTTCTTCTACTCGAACCTGCTCGCCGCGGTGCGTGTCTGGATCCAGAAGGACACGCCGGCCGGGCAGTTCGGGCTCTGGTGGGTGCACGCGATCCCGCTGCTGATCGCCGCGTGGCTGTTGTGGCGTGAACTGCATCCAGGCCGACCGTGGCGCATGCCCTGGTCCCGTCGGCCGGCGTCCGCGGCAAGCTGAGGTCACAGGCGTCACCATGGGCATACTCGGCCGCTACATCATCCGCACCGTGTTCGGTTACACGCTGGTCGTGATGGCGGTGCTGCTCGCGCTCGGCGCGTTGTTCATGTTTATCGGCCAGCAGGACGACATCGGCGTCGGCAACTACACGGCGACCCAGGCGCTGCTGTTCGTCGCGCTGAACCTGCCGAGCTACCTGTTCCAGTTGCTGCCCGTCGCGGCATTGATCGGCTCGTTGCTCGGGCTCGGTAACCTGGCGCGGGGCAGCGAACTCATCGTCATGCGGGCGTCGGGCGTGACGACGTTGCGGTTCTGCCTGTGGCTGGGTGCGGCCGGCCTGATCCTCGCTTCCCTGATGTTCGTCATCGGTGAATTCCTGGCACCACCTCTCGGCCAGTACGCGCGCCAGATGAAAGTGTTTGCCAAGTTCGACGAGTTCAACCTCGGCGGCAACCGCGCCACGTGGGTGCGCGACGGTGACACGATCATCAGTGTCGACCAGCAGTCGGGCAGCACGCGCTTCGGCGGCATCAAGGTATTCCAGGTCGACAGTGAGCGGCAGCTCCTCAGCGTCGGCCGCGCCGAGTCCGCCAGCGTCAAGGGCGACCAGGTGTGGCGCCTGGAGAAATACGTCGGCACCGCCTTTGCGCCGGACATGACGGCCACCGTGAGCCGCGAAGGCGAGCGCGATGTGCGCACGTCGCTGTCGTCCGACTTCCTCGGGCTTGCGGTCATGGAGCCCGAAAACATGGGATTGCGCGACCTGCGCGGCTACGTCGCGCACCTGAAGCGCAACGAGTTGCAGTCCTCACGATTCGAGGCGGCCTACTGGTCGCGTCTCGCGCGTTTCGTCGCGGTGCTGCTGGTGATCATGCTGGCATTGCCGTTCTGCATCGGTTCGTTGCGTAACTCGGGGCAGGGGGCACGCACGGTCGTCGGCGTGCTGATCGGCGCGGGTTTCGTGTTGATGAGCCAGACGCTCGAGAGCAGTGGCGAGTTGTTCAGTCTCTCCCCCTGGCTGGTGGGCTGGATTCCGACGGCGATGCTCGCCGTGGTGACCGGGACGCTGCTCTGGCGTAATCGCTGATTCGCGGCGCCGGCGTTCTGCTGGCGCTTTCGGCTGTTTGCTTGTTTTGATTCTTGGCTTGCGCCCGAATTGAGTTAGGCACCGGAGCGTGGCGCGCCGGTTCGGTTGCCTTTCTGGCGGGCGGAAAGGCAGACACGCCCGCCAGAAAGGCAACCGAACCGGGCGCCTGATATGCGGCGCCTGAGCGGTTTTCGGCGCGACGCCGAAAACACGCACGGCGCAGCAGCGTCGACGCGGCGCCAGTCGATGCCGGCGCGCGAATGCAAACGTCAGGCCGACAGAGGGCGCTGTGTCACGCGGCGAACATCGCATCAGGAAAGACGCTTTGGTAGCGTTCTGCGAAGCCTTGGGTTCGTTTGGGCTGTTGTGACGCCGATCGATCCGAGTGCGCTCTGGCTGTTGCCGCTGCTTGCGCCGTGCGAATTGTTCGGCGTGCCGAACAGCTCGCTCAGGCGCGGCCGTTCAGGCGCTCGTTCCGGGACTTATCCGGGCGAGCGTGTCTGCCTTTCCGCTCGCCCGCATAAGTCCCGGAACGAGCGCATGTCACGTCCTCGTCTTTGTGCGCTTCGGCAACACCACAACCCGCGTGCGCGACAGCGAGTCATGCCACGTGCGGCGCTCGCGATCGAAGAGCGCCCACCACCAGCCAAGCCCGGCTGGAATCCAGGAGAGGAGACTCGCCCCCAGCCGTTGCGCGACGTCGCGCCACGTCAGCAGGTAGCCATCATCGCGCTGCACGCGCAGCCGCCACGTCGTCATGCCGAGCGTCTGGCCGCGCCGGGTCCACGGCAGGCCGCAGTAGACGACGATGGCGGCGACGCACGCGAGGCGGTGCAGTGCGGCGAGCAGCGGGAACTGCCGCCAGGTCACGGCTTCGCCGCCGGTGAACGGCAGGAAGCACGCCGTCACGATCATCAGCAGCGCGGCGAGCAGCAGGCCATCGTAGAGCATGGCGGCGAACCGTCGTGGCAGTCCGGCGCGGGGCAGGCCGGTATCGTCAGCCGGGCTGGTCATCCGTTCAGAACTTGTCGGACCGCAGCACGCCGACGTCCTGCATGAACAGGATCATGGCGTAGTGATCGTAGAACTTCTCTCGCATCCGCCCGGCGATGCGGTCGGCGAGCGCAGGGTCGCAGATTACTTCGACGCGGATGTTGCCTTCCTGCGCCCAGTCGGACTGGCGCGTGCCGCGGCTGCCCTTGCCCCGCGCATCCGTAATCGTGAACCCGCGGACACCGAGAGTTTCGAGTTCGCCCACGAGCGAGCGCTCGAGCGCAGCTTCGGTGACGATCGTGACCATGCGTCGCGTGTACTGCTGCATGTGAAGGGTCTCAGAAGGTGGCTATCGCCGACGCCAGCCGCTGGTACAGCGGGATGCCGACGATGATGTTGAACGGGAACGTGATGGCCAGCGAGGCCGTCAGCGACAACGCCGGATTGGCTTCCGGCACCGCAGTGCGCATGGCAGTCGGCGCGGCGATGTAGGAAGCGCTGGCAGCCAGCGTGGCGAGCACGGTGATGCCGCCAACCGACAGGCCAATCGCACGCCCGAGCAGCGCGCCGACGAGGGCACCGAAGAGCGGCATCAGCACGCCGAACAGGACCAGGAACACGGCATTGCGCCTGAGCGCCCCGAGCTGGGTGGCGGCGATGAGCCCCATCTCGAGCAGGAACAGCGCCAGGATGCCCTTGAACAGGCCGAAGAACAGCGGCTGAATCGAGGCGGTGCCGTCGGGACCGCTGAGCCAGCCGATCGCGAGGCCGCCGAGCAGCAGCACGATGCTGCGGCCGAGCAGCAACTCGCGCAGCAGCGGCTTCCATGCCACGTCTGCGCGGAGGCCGCGCGCCAGCACGATGCCGGCCAGGATGGCGGGTACTTCGAGCACGACCACCCACACCGGCGCGCGCGCTTCGTAAGCGATGCCTTGCGCGGCGAGATGGCCGATCAGCACAGCGAACGTGCCGACGCTCACGGAGCCATAATGCGCGGCCAGCGATGCCGCGTCAGGCCGTGACAGTCGTCCGAGATGCCGTGCAGCGAGGAAAGCCGGCAGCGGCAGGCCGAACCCGAGGGCCAGCAGCGCCGCGAGTTCCATTGCCGGGATGCCTTCGCCGGCGCGTGCGAGTTCGACGCCGCCCTTGAGGCCGATCGCGAGCAACAGCAAGGTGCTGACGAAGTCGTAGATGGCGGCGGGCAAGCGCAGCTCGGCGCGCGCCAGTCCCGCGAAGGCACCGAGCAGGAAGAACAGAATGACGGGGTCCAGGTTCAGCATGAATCGTCGACGGGTGACGCGGACAGTTTGCGTGTGCGGCAACGGTAGGCGAAATTGCGGCGGGAGTCACGGCATCGCGGCCGGGAATCCAGGCCGTGACACTGCACGAAGGAAAGCGCGATGAGGCTCACTCCGGAGAACGGTTCGAGTGCCCAGGCATTGGTCTGGGATTGGCCGCTGCGCGTCTTCCACTGGACGCTCGCGCTGGCCGTGGCGGGTTCGTTTGCCACGCATTACGCGGGCATCGAGTGGTTCGCGTGGCACCGTCGCTGCGGCTACGCCGCGCTGGTGCTGATCGTGTTCCGGCTCGCGTGGGGATTTGTGGGGACGCGACATGCGCGTTTTGCGTCTTTCCTGCGCGGCCCGGCCGTCGTATTCGACCACCTGCGTGGCCGGCAGGCGTATCCGGCCGCGGGGCACAATCCGCTCGGCGGCCTGAGCGTCGTCGCTTTCCTGCTCGTGCTCGTCGTGCAGGCGACGACGGGACTGTTTGCAAATGATGAGATCGCGAATGCCGGGCCGTTCTTCGGCTGGACCACGCCGGAGACCAGCAATCGGCTGACGTCGCTGCACGCAATCAACTCGAAGGTCCTGCTCGGCCTCATCGTCCTGCACCTGGCCGCGGTGGCGTGGTACGACATCGTCCGGCGTGAAGGCCTGGTGCGCGCATTCTGGACGGGACGGAAGACGGGAGCGGACGGCATCGACTCATCGCGCGGCGAACGCGCCGTCCTGATCGTGATCGTGCTGATCGTCGCCCTGGCGCTCGCGATCCGTGCGGCGCCCGAGGCGACCATCAGTCTTTTCTAGGCTGCGACTCCTGATTGCGGCGCCGGGCTGCGACGCTGCGGCCTCAGTCGTTCTTGTACTTGTCGTGGCAGGCCTTGCAGGTGTTCGCCGTATCGAAGAACGCTGCCTTGCTCTTGGCGAAATCGCCTGACTTCGCCACGGTCGCCAGCGTTGCGCTGCGGTCGACGAGGTCTTTCATCTTGGCGTCGAAGTCCGCGCGGTTCGCCCACATTTCGGGCTTGAGCTCCGAGTGCGGCAGGCCCTTCGACTCAACCGGAAAGGCTTCGCTCAGCATCGGCGCCACGGCCGCGACACGCTCGGCGCGCCTGGCAAACTCGGCGGCGTCGTAAGGCACCTTGCCCTGGGCCATCGCGCCCATCGGGCCGAAATTCCAGGCCATGACCTGGTACAGCGACTTGCGGTACTTGAGCGCCTGCTCGCCCTTGGAGGGCGCGCCCTGCGCGTGCACGGCGCCGGCAAAGATGCAGGCTGATACCAGCGCGGCGATGACAAACGGACGGGGAAGATTCATTGCGGGAAGGCTCCTTCAGCTGGGGGTCCATTACGGAGCAGCGAAGGTACCGCAGCCCGCGGCGCGGTGTCACCACGGTGTCCGCGAGGTCAGCCGGTGATGCGGGGCGCCTTGGCCAGGATCTCGCTGCGGTGCGCCCGCAGGATTTTCCAGACGTCCGTTTCGGACGGCCGATCGGCCATGCGGGCGATGAGGCTGGCGAGCGCGGGCCACTCGCGCCCCCACTCGAGCATGCGTACGGCGTCGGCGATGACCTTAACCGCCATTGCGTCTTTCACGGCGGGAGTTGACGCGGGGCGTGTCGGCGCTGCTGCCGCCCGAGGCGCAGCCGCGGGGCGCGACTGGCTCGCAGCCCCTGCCGGCGCTGTGCTCCTGGCGGGCCGCTTGTGCGTGCCCGTCGCGGACCTGGCGGGCGGGCCCGCTGGCGGCGCTTTCGTCGACGACTTCGCAGTACTCCGGATCCTGGGTTGCTCGACCGTGCCGGACAGTCCCGCATCGGGTGCCTTGCCGGTCGCGAGCGGGATAAAGCGTTCAATGTGCTCCGACCCCAGCAGGCCGGTCAGGAACGACATGAGCTCGAGCGACTCCGCGAACTTCGCGTCGCCCTGGTCCCTGCGTTCGACGAGGTGTGCCTTGAGTTCCAGCAACCGGGTCTGTGCGAGTTTCACCACGAAGGCATTCGGGCGCTGGTGTTTCGGCCACGCCTCGGCGCGGGCATAGGCCGCGTCGTCCAGTTTCAGGTAGCGCAGGTGCAGGTCGACGCTGGCAAGCCAGCGCTCCAGTAACTCCTCCACGCGCTTGTCTGACGCCGACATCGTGTCACCCCGCCCGGTCCGTGGCCGCAGTCTAGTGCGAGGCGGGGGGTGTCGCACGTGTTCGCCCGGATTTCCCTGCCAAAGCTGTGAAGGGACTCGCAGTTCCGCGCCGGGCCGCGATCCGTGCGATCTGGGGGATTGCAATGAATCTATATATGGGACATAGTGTCCCATATATGGCTAAAGAGTCACAGCGATCGATCATCACCGCCTGCCTGCGCTGGCTGCGGCCGATCGCGCGCTGGCTGCTGAAGTCGGGCATCACCTGGAAGGAATTTGCCGAGCTTTCGCGCGTCGTCTTCGTTGACGTTGCTGCCACTGAGTTCGGGCTGCGCGGCCGCCCGACCAACGTGTCGCGCATCGCACTGCTCACGGGCATGACTCGCCGGGAGGTGCGTCGCTATCGTGAGTCCGAGGTCGAGATTCCGGTCGAGGAAGTACGAGCGGAGGACGACCTCAACCACGCGAGCCGAGTGCTGGCAGGCTGGCACCTTGATCGCGAATTCATCGACGAGCTCGGCCGGCCACGAGCGCTCAATGCCAAGGGCGAGGGCGCAACGTTCGAGCGGCTCGTGCGCCGCTACGCAGGCGACATCCCCGTGACGGCGCTGACCAAGGAGCTGGTGCGCTCCGGTTCGATCGAGCGCACGAAAGACGGCTGCTATCGAGCGCTGCGACGCTTCTACATGCCAAGGGCAATGGACGGGCAGGCCGTCGAGCGTTCGGGCGCCGTGATTGCCGACCTCGCGACGACCATCGAACACAACCTGTCGCGCGATGCTGCGGAGCCGCCCCGTTTCGAGCGTCGCGCCCAGAATCGTCACATCGATCCGCGCCAGCTGCCGGCTTTCCGCGCGTTCATGGAGCGCGAAGGCCAGGCGTTCCTCGAGCGCTGCGACGAATGGCTGAGCGCGCACGAGGCGCAACAGGGCGAAGGGGCGTCGGTTGCCACTCTGCGTTTGGGCGTAGGGGTCTTTGCAATTCAGGAACGGATGGTCGGAGAACGACGATGATGCATGCACGTGTAACGGTGAGTCGCTGGACGATGGTCGGTGTCGCGATCCTGGTCGCTGCCTGTGGTGGCGGAGGCAGTTCGGGCGGCATGACCGCGGGCATTGATGGCGGCGGCAGAGTGACGGCTACGGGCGCCATCAGCGGCTTCGGCAGCGTCCACGTCAATGGCGTGCGCTACGTCACCACCGGCGCCACCTTCACGATCGACGACAACCCGGGCACGGAATCGGACCTGCGCGTCGGCCAGATCGTCCGCGTCGAGGGCCGCATCGAGCAGGACGGCGTCACCGGCACCGCCACCAAGGTCACTTTCGACGACGAAGTCGAAGGACCCGTGCAGAGCATCGATCGCGCCGCGTCGCGCCTGGTCGTGCTTGGCCGCACCGTCTCAGTCGGTGCGCAGACCTCGTTTGACGACCGCATCACACCGCGCAACCTGGACGGTCTCGTCGTCGGGGACCGCGTCGAAGTGAGTGGCCGTGTCGCTGCAAGCGGCCTGGTGGAAGCCACGCGCATCGAGCGCAAGTCCGCGCAGGCAGGCGTGGAGGTGAAGGGCACGGTCGCGTCGGTCGACACCAACGCCCGGCGCTTCGCGCTTGGGCTGCTCACCGTGTCCTATGCCAGCGCGCAGTTGAACGGCTTCGCCAGCGGCCAGCCGGCGAATGGCGACAGGGTCGAGGCCTTCGGCACTGTCGACGGCGCGGGCGTGCTGATCGCGACGCGCATCGAGAAGGAGAGTGACGGCGCAGCCGGCAAGACCGATGAGCAGGCCGATTACGAAGGCCTGATCACGAGCTTCGTGTCCGCGACCGACTTCAGCGTCGCCGGGCAGCGCGTCACGACCACGTCGTCGACCGCGTACGAAGGCGGCACGGCGTCAAACCTCGCGCTCGACGTCCCGGTCGAAGTCGAAGGCCGGTTCAATGCAACGGGCGTGATCGTCGCCAGCAAGGTGCAGTTCCGGCGCGGCAGCGACACGGAGTTCTCCGGACGCGTCGACTCCGTCAACGCTGCCGGCAACAGCCTGGTCGTCTTCGGGACGACGATCCGCACGAATTCGCTGACCCGCTTCGAGGATAACAGCGGCGCCGACGTGCAGCGCTTCAGCCTCGTGAACATCGCCGTCGGCGACTACGTCGAGGTGGATGCGTACAACGACGGCTCCGGCCTGCTCGCGACGAAGATCGAGCGCGACGACAGCCAGGGCGAGGTCCAGCTCGAGGGTATCGCCCAGAACGTGGCGGCGCCCAACTTCACGGTTGGCGGAGTCGCCGTCACGACCGATGGCAATACGGAATTCAGAGACAAAGATGGCGTGACCATCAACGCCGCGGCGTTCTTCCAGGCGGCCCCGGGCCGCAAGGTGAAGACGCGCGGCACGCTGGTGGGCAACACCGTGCTGGCCACCAGGGCCGAACTCGACGACTGACCGGGGTTCCGGGGTAAGGCGGGCCTGCAAAGACGGGCCCGATCCGATCAGTACCGAGCTGTTTAGAGGTGTGAGATGAATTCAGTTCATGTAAATGCATTCAAAGTGGCCGCGGTGGCCCTGCTGGTCGCCGGCTGCGGCGGAGGCGGAGGCGGAGGCGAGAGCAGCGGCGGCTCGGTCTCGAACCCGCCGCCGCCGCCCGTGACGGCCGGTTCGAGCAAGACCGTGTACGTCACCGGCGCCATCGCCGGTTTCGGCAGCGTCATCGTCAACGGTGTGCGCTACGACACCGATTCCGCGCAGGTCAGCATCGAGGACAAGCCCGCGACTGCGGCACAGCTGCGGGTGGGCGAGGTCATCCACATGCAGGCGGAGGTCGACTCGCAAGGCGTCGCGCGCGCCAGGTCGATTGCGCAGGATCACCTGATCCAGGGCGCCGTGCAGGCCATCGATCGGGTGGCAGGCACGCTCACCATCGCCGGGCAGGTGATCACCGTCGACAACGAAACGATGTTCGACGACTCGATTCCGCAGCGCTCGCTGGCAGGCATCGCCGTTGGCGACATGATCGAGGTGCATGGCTTCGCCAGTTCGGGCAGCGAGGCGCGCGCCACGCGCATCGAAAAGGCAGGTCCAGGCGAGACGGAAGTCGAAGTGACCGGTCTCGTGACCAACCTCGACACGAACCTGCGTCGCTTCAGCGTTGGCAGTCTCGTCGTTGACTATTCATCCGCAACGCTCGAGGACTTCGGTTCGACCGGCATCGCGGCGGGCTTCCTGGTCGAGGTCAAGGGCACCTCGTTCCTCGCGGACGGCGCCCTGCGGGCAACCCGTGTCCAGCGTGAAGACCATGACTTCGACGGTCGCGATGGCGACGAGAGTGAAGTGGAAGGCTTCGTCACGCGCTTCGGTTCTGCCACCGACTTCGACGTCGCGGGCCAGAAGGTGACGACGAATGCTTCCACGAGCTTTGTCAACGGCGCTGCCGGCGACCTCAAGCTCAACGTGAAAGTCGAGGTCGAAGGCAAGCTGGACTCGACCGACACGCTGGTCGCGACCAAGGTCGTGTTCAAGCGACAGTCATCGCTGCGACTGTCCGCGAAGGTGGAGAGCGTCGATGTCGCGGGCGGTACGTTCCGCGCGCTTGGCGTGACCATCGTCGTGTCGTCCACGACGCGCAAGGAAGACCACGAGAGCGACGACCATTTCTTCAACCTCGACGACCTCCGGGTCGGCGACTGGGTGGAGGTGGGCGGCTATTCCGACCCGGCGGGCACCGGCCGCTTGATCGCTATGAAGCTTGAGCGCGACGAGGCCGAAGACGAGGTGGAACTGCGCGGTCCGGCGAGCGACATCGCGACGACGAGCCTCAAGGTGTTCGGCGTCAGTGTCGAGCTCCTGCCGGGCACCGAGTTCGAGGACGAAGACACCCGGATCAGCGCCAGCGAGTTTCTGGCGCGTGCTGCCGGGCAGATCGTCGACGTCGAGGGCAGCTGGAACGGCACGTCCCTGCTGGCAACCAAGGCAGAGATCGAGCGCGAAGGCGGCAGTGTGGCCCCGCCCGCGGCAACCCCGCCGCCGGTGACCCCGCCGCCAGTGACCCCGCCGCCGGTAACCCCGCCGCCAGTGACCCCGCCGCCAGTGACCCCGCCGCCGAGCGGCAATCAGCCTCCGGTCGCCAGGGCGGGCAATGCCAGCACCGTGACGACGGGCAGCACTGTGACCCTGAACGGCAGCGCCAGCTCCGATCCTGAAGGCGCGGCACTCACTTACTCGTGGGCGCTGCAGGTGCCGGGCGGCAGCAGCGCGAGACTGACGGGCGCCACCAGCAGCCAGCCGAGTTTCGTGGCCGACATCGCCGGGACCTACACGGCGACGCTGACCGTGAGTGATGGCGCGCTGACGTCGTCGGCCAGCGTGACGATCACCGCGCAGGCACCGGCGCCTGCGATCGACGGTGCAGCGCTGTATACGTCCAACTGCCAGGCCTGCCACGGTCCGATTGCGCCGATCTTCAGTCGCAATTCGCGCGACGCCACGAGGATCCAGAACGCCATCGACACCAACAGGGGCCGCATGGGCTCGCTGAGTTCGCTGACACCGGCGCAGGTCCAGGCGATCGCGGCCGCGGTCACGGCGGCGAATCCGTAAATACAGACATTACGACGAACCCCGGACCTCTCGGTCCACCCTTCGGGCGGGATGGCGCAAGCCTCCCGCCCTATTTTTTTGTCGCGGGGCTCATGCGCAGGTGTTGCGTGGCCAGGTGTCCCAGCGGGTTGGCAACGACGCCTGCGACGCCCGGCTTGACCAGACGCTTCGAGACGCGATGGAACACGGGGACGACGACGGCGTCGCCGAGCAAGACTTGCTCCGCCTCCGCCAGCAACGCGGATCGTTGCGTGGCATCCACCGTCACGTGCGACGACTCGAGTAACGAGTCATAGGTCGGGTTCAAGTACCCCGGGACATTCTGCGCGTGGCCCGAGCTGAACAGGGCCAGAAACGCCTCGGCGTCCACGAAGTCGGCGGACCAGCCGAAGCGCAGCAGGTCGCACTCGGCGGGTTGCTCGCGCTTGACCAGGTAAGCCTTCCATTCCATTTCGACGATGGTGACTTCGACCCCCAGCGCCTGTCGCCACTGGTCCGCGAGCGCGACGGCCGTGCGGCGGTGATTCGCGCTGGCGTCGGTGCAGAGAATCAGGTGCGCCGGCGCGCCGCCGCGCTTGCGGGCTGCGGTCCACTTTTCCTGAGCCAGCTTCGTGCGTTCACCGTCCTGGAGGTCCGCCCATGCAAACCGGGCGGGCGCATAGCGCGGGATGCCCGGCGGAACCCAGCTGTAGGCGGGGAGTTCGCCGGCGCCCGTGACCAGGTCGGTGATCTGCCTGCGGTCGATGGCTATGGCCAGGGCCGCGCGCGCGTCGCGGTCGGCCAGGCGACGCAGGTTCACGGCATAAGCGTACGTGCTGAGGTAGGGCGACACGTGCAGTTCACCCGGGAGGTTCTGCTGCAGCCAGGCGACCTGCGCGTTGGGCACTTCACTGGTGACGTCGAGATCGCCCGCACGATAGAGATTCAACTCGGTGTTGAGATCATCGAGCGTCAGGTACGTCACGTGTTCGATCGCGACGTAACTGGCGCCGTGGTAGTGCGGGTTGCGCTCGAGCTCAATCCTTTCGCCGGGACGCCGCGACAGCAACCGGTACGGGCCATTACCGATGACGGCATTGCCGGCAGTGCTGGCCGGGCGCTGCGGCGCCGCGACGGGTAGCGCCAGCACGGCCGGCAGGTGCGGCATTGGCCGGGCCAACTCGAGCGCAATCGTGCGGGTGTTCGCGGCGCGTGCGTCGACCAGGTCCTGCAGCAGGGCGGCGTAAGGCGCCTGCGAGCCAGTGGCCAGGACCGCATCGAGCGCCGCAGCGAACTGCGCCGCGACCAACGGCTCACCGTCCGACCAGCGCAGGTTCTCGCGCAATCGGAACGTCCAGGTGCGGCCATCGGGCGAGACCGTCCAGGACTCCGCTGCGCCCGGCACGATGCTGCCGTCCGCCGCTTCGGCCGTGAGCCCCTCGTAGAGTTCCTGCGATAGAGCCAGTGCCGCATTGTCCTCGGCGAGCTGCGGGTCGAGCGTTGCCGGTTCGCCGCCCAGCGCCCGGGTCAGGCTCGTGGCCGCTTTTTGCGCCGCCGCGCCCGGTGGCGATGGGCCCCGATCGGATCCGCAGGAGGCGACCGCCAGCATCGCCAGTGCCACGGCGCAGCGCGAGAAAGCCGTCAATGTGTTTCCAGTGCGAATGGATGCAAAGCCCAGCGCTCATAGTCGCCGCAAACCCGCCGCAAGACAAAGCAAGGCGGCTTGATGACGGCCATGGGGTCCCTGACTCGCCGGTTCCGCGGCCTGGTGGCGTTTTGACAGAACGTGGCGGATCGGGCGAGTATCCCCGCCGCTGTGCGTCTGGAGCGCGACGGATGGATTCCGAGTTCAAGTACCGCGCTTTCATCAGTTACAGCCACAGCGACGAGCGCTGGGCCAAGTGGCTGCACAAATCGCTCGAGACGTATGCCGTGCCGAAGCACCTCGTCGGCACGGAGACCGCGTACGGCCCCGTGCCCGCGCGACTCGCGCCGGTGTTTCGCGACCGTGACGAACTGGCGACGGCGACCAACCTGGGCGAGACCCTGACGCGGGCGCTGGAACAGTCCGCATTCCAGATCGTCATCTGTTCGCCGGCCGCCGCCAGGTCGCGCTGGGTCAACGAGGAAATCCTCGCCTTCAAGCGCCTTGGCCGTGAACACCGGATCTTCTGCCTGATCGTGGCCGGCGAGCCGGGCGCTTCCGCCGCGGAGGCGACCGCCGACCACGAGTGCTTCCCCAACGCACTGATCTACAAGATGGGGGACGACGGGCAACTCACCTCGACCCGCAGCGAACCGATCGCCGCCGACGCCCGGCCGCACAAGGACAGCAAGCAGGACGTCCGGCTGAAGCTGGTCGCCGGGATGCTCGGCGTCGGCCTCGACGAATTGAAGCAGCGCGAGGCCCATCGGCGGCATCGGCGCATGATGGCGCTGGTGACGGCGTCCGTCGCCGGCATGGCGATCACGTCGGGCCTGGCCGCCGCCGCCTGGCTCGCCCGTAACCAGGCCGAGCGCGAGCGTGTCCGCGCGGAGACCGAAGCCGAGACCGCCCGGCAGACCACGAACTTTCTCGTCGGCCTGTTCGCCGTCTCCGACCCGAACGAGGCGCGCGGCAACTCCATCACGGCGCGCGAGATCCTCGACAAGGGTTCGCAGCGAATCAAGTCCGAACTGGTCACGCAGCCTGCGATCCAGGCGACGCTGATGGAGACCATGGGGACGGTGTACACGAGCCTGGCGCTTTACCCTCCTGCGGCGTCGCTGCTCGACAGTGCACTGCAGAAGCGCCTCGAACTCTTCGGTGCGGACAGCCTTGAGGTAGCGCAATCGGCAGAAAAGCTCGGCGGGGTGCTGACGCTGACGGCGGAGTACGACAAGGCAGAGACGATGTATCGCAAGGCGCTCGACCTGCGGCAGAAGCAGCTCGGACCCGAGCACGTCGACATCGCGCGCAGCCAGTACCAGCTGGCCGACCTCCTCGGGCGCAAGGGTGATTACGAAGCTGCCGAACCGTTGTTTCGCCAGGCGCTGGCGATGCAGCGCAAGCTCCTTGGCGGCAACACCGTCGCGGCAGCCAAGAGCCTGGAAGGCCTGGCACTGAATCTGTACGACCAGGGCAAGTACAGCGACTCGTTGCCCGCGATGCGCTTGGCCGTCGAGCTGCAGAGGAAACTGCACAAGGAGCCGCACACGGACCTCGCCGAAGCATTGAACAATCTCGGCTTCGTGCTGAGTGCGAGCGGTGAGTATCGCGAGTCCGAGACGCTGTTCCGGGAAGCACTGACGATGAAGCGCTTCCTGCTAGGCGACGCGCACACCGAGATCGCGACGAGCCTCAACAACATCGCGATGGCCCTGTCCGACCAGAAGAAGTACGACGCAGCGGAGACCATGTATCGCGAAGCCATTGCAATGCAGCGCAAGCTGCTCGGCGACGAGCACCCGGACGTGGCGCTGGCCTTGAACAATCTAGCCTTCGTGCTGCACGACAAGGGCGATGCCGCTGGCGCCCTCAACATGATGCGCGAGTCGCTCGAAATGTATCGGCGCACCGTCGGCGCTGAACACCCGTCGGTTGCCCGTGCGATGGGCAACCTGGCGATGTGGCAGATGGAAGGCGGGGACTTCGCGTCGGCCGAGCCGCTGCTCCGCGACGCCGTGCAACTGCGCCGGAAGCTGCTGGGCAACGAGCACACGGACGTCGCCGCCAGCCTGACATTGCTTGCGGCACTGCTGATCGATACCGGTCGCTTCGAGGAAGCGCAGGCAGCGGCGGCCGAAGCCCGGGCGATCTGCCTGCCGGCCCTGGGAGCCGGTCATCGGCGCACGGCAGCCGCCACCACCGCCGAAGGCGCCGCGCTGGCTGGACTCGGACAGAAGGCAGCGGCTGAAAAGTTGATGCTCGAGGGGCTTGCCGCACTGCGTGCCGATCCGGGAGTACTGCCGTTCGTCGTCAACACCGCAACCCGCTGGGTGGCGGACTTCTACCGCAAGCAGGGCAATTTGCCGGAAGCGGCAAAGTACCAGGCCATGTTGCAGGGCAAGAACGGTCGTTGAGCGACTTGGGCCGGGCAGCAACCTGGCCGCCCGCCGACGGCCGTATCGGGTCCACCGGCTTGACATAATCCCTGAACAACATTCATTCGCGTGAAATCTGTGATGTGCTAGTGTGCGTCCCCTCGAGTATCTGCACCGGAATCACGGCCTCGCAGTTCACGCAGACCGTGCCGGCCGGGCACCTGACGACTCGCCGAAGAAACAACAAATCGCCGCAACTGCCTCGGGCCTTGCGCGCATCAAGGGGTGGGAAGAATGGCTAAGGGAATCAGTCTATTCATCGGTCTGACCGCGTTGATTGCGATGGGGACGGCCGCTGCATCGACCGTGCCGCCGCCGCCCGCGTGCCCGACGCCGGCCCTTCTCGGGGCAGATACCAATGATGAAACCGGGCATTACTATCAAGTCTTCAAGGCCAAGGGCATCACATGGGCATGCGCCAAGGCGTTTGTTGAGGCGCTGCCGCCGTACTCCGCGGGAGTCGGCATACCTGCGGTAGAAGGTCACATGGCGACGATCACGTCGCGAGCCGAAGATGAGTGGGTAGACGTGCTGCGCGCGGGCTCCGGACTGGAACGACCCGAGGTGTGGATTGGCGGCGTCCAGGCGCCTGGACAAGAAGTCGGGATTGGCTGGCGGTGGGACAATGGTGAGGGCCCAATTGCGACCTCAGCCACGCCACTTCTTGGTTCGTACCAGAACTGGTTGCCCGACGAACCAAACGACAATACCGGCGTCGATAGCGAGAACTACCTCGCGATTGGACTTGGGGGGGCGTTTGGTTGGAACGACGAAGGCAATCTCGGCAACATTGGCGGCTTCGTCGTTGAGTACGACGTCCCACGTACAGCCGAGTGCGCTGTCGGCGAGGGCTGCGAGACGATCACTGGCCACACGCTGACTTTTCCGCAAGGGTGGGTTTCAGAAGGCGACACGATCGCGTTCACCGCATATGAATTCACGGATCTGCGCGTTGGCACGAGCAGGTGCGGCAAGGACGGGTTGACCCTGTTCAGTGACCTCAACGATGGCAAGCCGGAACTGCGTATTCCGCCGTATCTTTGCGGCTCGCCCCAGTTCGTCGTCATCGCCGTGGACGGGAGTGACCTCAGTTTTGACCGGGGCGGCACGGTGCTGATCGAGAACGACACAGCAACTGTGCTGCCCGGCAACACCATCAAGGACTGCAAGGACACCAAGGGCCCGATCCTCCCCAGCCCGGGCGAGGATCCGCAATACCAGGACGTGGTCGTCTACCAGACCACGGATCCGGGCCGCATGCTCGAAGACAGCGTTGGATCGGGCCTGTACGACGGTGCTGCAGGCGAGTTCACGAATTCATGCGGCAGTTCGCGCGGAACGGGCAAGGAAACCTCCTATTTCGTGGTCGGCATGCACATCGACTTCGGGACCGGCTACGATTTGGACGGCAACCCGGCGGGGAACCACTTCAAGTTCGTGGAATTGACCCGGTACAAGCTTTCGTTGCTGCAAAAATCAATTGTTGCGGCGAGATCGGCCGGCGCCCTGAGAATCGGCGTCTCCTATGCAATGGACGCGTTGGTCAGCCTCGCGATCTACAGGCTCGACCGGGGCGATCCTGCGGGAGCGTTGATCCTGGTCAAGCAGTTCCTCAGGCTCGTCGACGCGGTCAGGTACACGCCGACACCCGGTGAAAACTTCAACGGCGAACACCTGATGCGTGGCACGAACATCGAGTTCACGCTGCGGGTCAAGGTCATTCCATACGCGCCTTGAACGAGGGCAGGACAAAGCCCGTGGCTCACCACACGGGCTTTGTTGCTGAGGAGCCCGGGCCGCTGGGGCAGGACGCAGCCCCAGCGCGCCTGTGCGGTCGCGCTTGAACGGCGGTAGGCTCGACCAGCGCCTGTACGGCGCCATGTTCCTGATGGCCACCAGCGCCATCGGTCCCGGTTTCATCACCCAGACCACGCAGTTCACCGCGCAACTCGGCGCGGCCTTCGCTTTCGCGATCCTGGTCTCGATCCTCATCGACGTCGCGCTGCAGCTGAACGTCTGGCGCGTGATCGGCGTGTCGGGATTGCGTGCCCAGGAACTCGGCAACAGCGTCGCGCCGGGTCTCGGCCACGTGCTCACGTTCTTCGTGGTGCTCGGCGGCTTCGTCTTCAACGTCGGCAACGTCGCGGGTGCCGGGCTCGGGCTCGACGCGTTGCTGGGGCTCGACCCGAAGTGGGGCGGGGCGGTCTCGGCGGTGCTCGCCATCGCCGTCTTTCTATCGCGCCGCGCCGGAATTGCGATGGACCGGATCGTCGTCGTGCTCGGCTTCGTCATGATCGCGCTGACGGCGTACGTTGCCTTCGTCTCCCAGCCTCCGGTTGGCGCCGCACTGCGCAATGCGGTGCTGCCCGAGCAGATCGACTTCCTTTCGATCACGACACTCGTTGGCGGCACGGTAGGGGGTTACATCACCTACGCCGGTGCGCATCGTCTGCTCGACGCCGGCGTGCGCGGTCCGGAACATGTGGCGGAGATTTCCCGGGCATCCGTCATCGGCGTGCTGGTGACTGGCCTGATGCGCGTCCTGCTGTTTCTCGCGGTGCTTGGAGTCGTCGCGGCGGGCGTGCGGCTGGATCCGTCCAACCCGGCCGCCTCGGCGTTCGCGGCGGCGGCAGGCGATGCCGGCAGGCGCGTGTTCGGCCTGATCCTGTGGGCCGCGGCGATCACCTCGGTCATCGGTGCGTCCTACACGTCCGTGTCGTTCCTCGTCGGCGCGTCGGAGCGCTTTGCCCGGCGCCGGAACGTGCTGGTGGTGGCGTTCATCGGCCTGTCGGCGACGGTGTACCTGATGGCGGGTACGGCGCCCGTACCGCTGCTGGTGTTCGCGGGTGCCTTCAATGGCCTGATCCTGCCGCTCGGCATCGCCGTCCTGTTGTGGGTGGCGACGCGACGGCCCGATCTCCTGGGCGGTTACGCCTATCCCCGTCCTCTTGCTGCGCTGGGTTTCGTGGCGTGGCTGGTCACGATCTACCTGGGCTGGGAATCGCTGGGCCGGCTGGCGACGCTGTTCCATTAGCGTTGCCAGCGGAGAACCCATCGGCGGCGTCCAGCGATCGCAACAATCGACGCGCCCGCGGCGATGGATGGGTATCATCCCCGCGCATGGCGACGGCACCCGAGTACGCAGCGCCCGCGGAAACTCCCTTCACCGCCGGTCCGGACCGCCGGTCCGGCGCACGCACCTACGCCGTTCCGTTCATCGTCGCCGTCACCGGGCACCGGGACCTCGTGCCCGACGAGATTCCGATCATCCGCTCGCGCGTGCGCGACTGCCTGTTCAGTCTGCGCTACGAGTACCCCAGCCGCATCATCGTCGTGATGTCGTCGCTCGCTGACGGCGCCGACCGCATCGTGGCCGAGGAGGCCCTGCAGCTCGGCATGCCGCTCAGCGTCGTGCTGCCGATGCCGCGGGTGCTGTACGAGGAAGACTTCACGCCGGACTCCCTCGAGCAGTTTGCGGCACTCTGCGACAAGGCCGCCGAGATCTTCGAGTTGCCGCTGCTGCCGGGAGCCACGCCACGATCCATCGCGGAAAGCGGGCCGAACCGCACGCGCCAGTACGCCCAGGTCGGCGTCTTCCTGAGCGCGCACTGCCACGTGCTGCTCGCGCTCTGGGACGGCAAGGACAGCGACCTGCTCGGCGGCACGGCGGCGACGGTGCGGTTCCATCACCACGACGTGATGCCCGGCTACACGCCGCGCGTGACGTCGAACAAGCTCAACCTGACCGAGGACGAGAGTGACCTCGTCCATCACATCGTCTGCTCGCGGGACCGGCCGGGCGGCGAACCCGCGCCCGGTTTCAAGCCGTTCGATACGTTCTGGTTCACGACCGACGAGGCGAACCCGCGCAGCACCGAGATTCCCGCGCGGCATCGCAAGGTGTTCGAGTACACCAACGAGTTCAGCCGCGAGGCGCAGAATCACGCGGCCGCCATCGACAAGGAACGCTATTCGCTGCTCGACAGCGAGCAGGCGGCCACGCTGCCGCCGGGCCTCTGGGACATCAACCAGGCGTTTTGCGCGGCAGACTGGCTCGCCATCCATTACCAGAAGAAGGTGGTCCGGACGGTGAAGGCCGGCCACGTTGCCGCGCTGCTGACCGGCGTCGCCTACCTGTCCTACACGGATCTCCTTTCCACGCCACTGATGATCGGCGGCATCATCGTCATGATGCTGTTCACGGTCGTGAACAACGCGCTCGCGGTCCGCGGCAACTGGCAGCGCAAGTACCTCGATTACCGGACGCTGGCCGAGGGCATGCGCGTGCAGTTCTACTGGGCGGCTGCAGGCGTCACCAGCGGCAGCGTCTCCAAGTTCGCGCACGACAACTTCCTGCAGATGCAGGACACCGAGCTCGGCTGGATCCGCAACGTCATGCGCGTGGCCGGCATGGAGTGCGACGTCGCGCCCAACCTCGCACCGCGCGGCGTGCAGTTCGCCGTGCAGGAATGGATCGGCGACGACAAGACGGGCCAGCTCGGCTATTACAGCAGGAAGTCTGCCCAGCGCATCGTCGAGCACAATGCCACGATGCGGATCGGCCGGCTCGGCATCTGGACCACGATCATTGCGCTCACGGCATTGTTGTTCGTCGGCACGCAACTGTCGGATGCCGTGCAGACTCCGGTCGTCTACCTGATGGGCGTCGTGCTGCTGATGGTCGGCATCCGCCAGGCGTATGCCAAGACCACGGCCGAGGCCGAGTTGATCAAGCAGTACGAGTTCATGCACCGCATCTTCCGCAACGCCCGCAAGCGCATCGACGATGCGGACAACGACGGCGACAGGCGCCGCATTCTCAAGGTCCTCGGCGACGCCGCCCTCGAGGAGCACGCGCAGTGGATCCTGATCCATCGCGAGCGCTCGATCGACGAGTCGGAAGGGATGAAGCTCAGCTGACGAGCTGCCGGCTGCGCGGTGCGCGTCAAACACCAATGCGGTTCGAAGGGTCAGTCTTTCTTCGGCGGCACCTTGGAGTACTCGCCGCGCCCTTCGAGCACCGGGTCGGTCGACAGGTTCCACCCAAGATTGCTTGCGTTGTCCGGCGCGACCGGATCGCGGGATATCCACACGACGAGCCGCATGCCGTCGGTGAGGTAGGGGTCGTCGGTGAGGTTGTATCGCGGGCTGTCGCGAGTGGCTTCGCCCACGCCCCGGACGAAAGCGAACCGGCTCACCGCGTCGTGGTGCAGCAGGCTGTGCAGCAGGTACTCGCGCGACTCATCGACGACCGGGTCGATCACGTGCGTGGTCAGCGTGGGCGACTTCGTCGTCGACTTGACGCCGATGTCGCGGCTGACCTGGCCGATCCACACCGGCTGGCCCTCGCAGCGGAAGGGCGCCAGCCACAATCGCATGTGGTTGCGTTGTGCGATCGTAGAGCGCCCGCGCTGCAGCGCTACGTCCTGCTTGCGGCCGAAGGCATACAGCGAACTGACCGGCGCCGTCAGGAACGATTTCTCCGCGATCGCTGCGCCGACCATGCGCCGCACGCTGTCCGCGGTGATGGCCTCGGTGAAGCTCCAGCCGCTGGCGGCAAGGGCCGAGATCGCATCCTCGCCGGTGCCGACGATGACGACGTTGAGCGGGTCGCCCTCGCCGATGCCCTCCGCGTTGCTCGTGCAGCAGGGCAACTCGCGCAGGCGGGCGCGGAACTGGTCGAGGTCGAGGTCCGGGTAGTCGTCGACCTTGTCGTACAGCACCTTGAGCGCCGAGCGTTCGTAGTCGAAGCCTTCCGTTGGCAGCAGCACGGCGAAACGCATCCGGACGCCCACTTGGGTGCCGGTCATGCGCACGTCGACGAAGCGACCGCCGCGCACGTGCGAGGCATAGACGTAGCCTTCGTTGGTCGACCCTGCTTTCGAAAAGAAGGGTAGCGAGCTCTTGTGGAACATCCCGGCATGAGCGTCGCGCCGGTCCTTGGGCACCTTCTTCGCGGTGACCAGCGCGACCTCGTCGGCGGAGTAATAGTCCGGGTCGATCGAGACCGGCAGCAACCAGAAGTCGTGTTCGCTCGCATTCTCGATGCGCAGCCAGATCGGCTGGATGCCCAGGTCTGCGAGGGGTACGCCGAAGTACCTCGCCGACTGTTCCTCGGTCGGGATCGCGAGGTGAACTGTCACCCCGTCCTGTTGCAGCGTCCGCACGCGGCCGAGGTCGAGCGGCAAGCTGGCAGTTTCGGCCTGGATTTGCGCCACGGCGGCGGATTGGGCCAGTGCCTGTTCCTCGGCGCCCGCAGCCGCCGCCGGAGTTGCCGGGGACGGGTCGGCCGCCGCGAGGGTGACTGCGCCGAGGAGCAGCATGCCAGCGAGGAGCGCGACACCCCGGGCGCTGCTGAGTGCGGATCGGTGCGTCATGCGTTACGTATTCCCCTGCGGCCAGGCCGCCACGCGCGCGGCGAGATACCTGTGTGCATGGACTGTAGCTTATATTGCGCCCCGGATTCCGCCGCCAGACCATTCGCCCGGGGGGCACTTGCCGGACGCAAATCGGACAGACCAGATCGCACACCGGGTGCTTGCGGCATCGGCTCTGGCGGTGCTGGTGGGCTGCGCCGCCACCAGGCCCGCCGAGGTGTCGCCCGCGACGGTCGATCCCCAGGTATTCGTGGAGCAGGCGGCCGCCACGTCCGTGCTGGGCGCTGACAGCGTCTTCGTCGGCAGCCCGTACCAGGACGTCGGCACGGCCGGGCTCTTTCCGCCGCGCGGTCCGGACGACTGCCGCATCGCCGTGCTCGCGAACGGTGAGGACTCCTTTGCAGCCCGTCTCGATGCGCTGCGGCGCGCGCAGAAGTCGATCCGCATCCAGGCGCTGATCTTCAAAGGCGACGAGACCGGCCTGCGCGTTGCGGAAATCCTCAAGCAGAAAAAGGCGGCCGGCCTCGACGTGCGCGTCATCGTCGACGCGTTCTCCAACCCGTGGCTGCAGACGCAGTGGATGTTCTTCGACCTCAAGCAGAACGGCATCGAGGTCGAGGGCTACGAGGCGATGGCGCTGCAGTGGCTCAACGAAGATTCCAGTCCCGAAGCTGACGCCGCATTACGACCCGGATCAACCCGACAAGCGCTTCCACGAAAAGATGTGGATCATCGACGGCGAGACCGACGACGCGATTGCGGTGACGGGCGGCCTCAACATCGGCAACGAATACTTCCGGGCGGACCCGGCGGACCCGGACTCGACCTGGCGCGACCAGGACGTCGTGGTGCGCGGCGCGATCGTGCGCGACCTGGTCGTGGCCTTCGACCGCAACTTCGAGTACTTCGTGAGCGTCAAGCAGAGCCGCGGCATCTTCAACACCAACCTGTACTGGGACGCCACCCGCCACGTGCTCGACAAGACCGGCAAGCTGCCCGTGAAGTACACGACGAAGCCTGACGTGCTGGCGCACGTCGCCGAGATGGAGGCACGCCAGCCGTCGCTGGAGTTCCGCAACGCCACGTGCCGCTTTTTCCAGAGCCGGCCGCGGCTCAAGGAATCCTACATCCAGCAGGCGTACGTGAAGCTCATCGAGCGCGCGCGGTCCGAAGTGCTGATCGCCAATGCCTATTTCGTGCCGACGCCGTCGATCGCGCTCGCGCTCAAGGATGCGGCGAAGCGCTGCGTCGCCGTGCGGCTGATCTCGAACAGTCCCGGGACCAACGACCTGCCAGAGATCAGCCTGGTCGGACGCGGCTACTACAAGGACCTGCTGGCAGTGAACCAAACCCCCGAGGTCGCGGCCTGCAAGAATCAGGACGCAGGGCTGCGCATCTGGGAGTGGGTCGGGCAATCCGCCGACGAGGCCGAGCGCCGCCAGGGCACCATGCATTCCAAGTACGCGGTCGTGGACGGACGCCGTGGCCTCGTGGGTTCCTACAACCTCGACCCGCGCAGCGAGAAGCTGAACAGCGAGACGGCCATGGTGTTCGAGCAGCCGGAGCTTGCCGGGCAGTTGCGCAGCGCGTACCTCGAGAACGACCTCAAGTACAGCCGCGAAGTGACGCCCGCGCTGGCGGCCGAGTTCGAAGCGCCCGAGGACGTGATCGAACGCTTCCGCAAGTCGATCGGGCACCTGTTCGAGCAGCATCTCTGAGGGACCCGGAGAAGGGGGATCGCCGGTGAATCGTCGTGAGTTTCTCGTTGCTGCCGCACTTGCAGGCGCGGCCGCGTGGTTGCCCGCGGGTGCCGCCGTGCTGCGGGAACGCGTGCGCCTCGGCTTCATCGGTGTCGGCCTGCGCGGGCAGGACCACCTTGATCTCGCGTTGCACCGTCCGGACGTCGACATCGTCGCCCTTTGCGACATCGACGACGGGATGCTGGCCAGCGCACTCAAGCAGGTGCGTGACGCCGGGCGACCGCAGCCCGCCGTGCATACGGGAGACGTCCACGCCTACCGGCGCCTGCTCGAGGCGGGAAGCCTCGATGCCGTGATCATTGCGACACCCTGGGAATGGCATGCGCCGATGATCCTCGACGCGCTCGATCGCGGCGTCGGTTATGTCGGAACGGAGGTGGTGCTCGGCATCACGCTCGAGGACCACTGGCGAGTGGTGCGCGCGGCCGAGCGTCACCGCGCGCAGGTCATGATGCTGGAGAACGTCTGCTACCGCCGCGACGTGCTGGCGGTCTTGAACATGGTGCGGGCTGGCGTGTTCGGCGAACTGGTGCACCTGCAGGGTGGTTACCAGCACGACCTGCGTGGCGTGAAGTTCAACGACGGCAGGACGCCCTACGACAGCGGCGCGGAGTTCGGCGCCAAGGGGTACTCGGAGGCGCGCTGGCGTACGCAGCATTCCGTCGATCGCAACGGCGATCTCTACCCGACCCACGGCGTGGGGCCACTGGCGATGATGGCCGGCATCAATCGCGGCAACCGCTTCACGCGACTGAGTTCGTTTGCCAGCAAGCCGCGCGGCCTGCACGAATACGTGGTGGCCAAGGGGGGTGCGGACCATCCGAACGCCGCCGTGCAGTTCAGTCTCGGCGATGTCGTTACCACGCAGATCGCCTGCGCCAACGGCGAGACGGTGCTGCTGCAGCACGACACGTCCTTGCCGCGGCCGTATTCGCTCGGGTTCCGCGTGCAGGGCACGAAGGGGCTGTGGATGGACGTCAACCAGTCGATTCACGTCGAGGGCAGCAGCGAACGACACCGCTGGGAGCCGGCACAGCCCTGGCTGGACCGGTACGACCACCCGCTCTGGCGCAGGTACGGCGGCGACGCCCAGGGCGCCGGGCACGGCGGCATGGACTTCTTCGTGCTGCACGCCTTCGTCGAGAGCGTGAAGCGCGGCGTGCCCACGCCGCAGGATGTCTACGACGCGGCCACCTGGAGCGCGATCACCCCGCTCAGCGAAGCGTCGGTGCGTAACGCCAGGACGGTCGAGTTCCCGGATTTCACGCGCGGAAGCTGGCGCGCGCGGCCGAACGATTTCGCGCTCGGCGACGATTACTGAGGCGCGGCAGCTTCAGCGGGCCGCGGTCGCGATGAGCCTGGCGTAGAAATCCGCCGTGCGGCGCAGGTTGTCGAGCGTCATGTGCTCGTTGGTGCCGTGGATCATTTCGAAGTCGCTCAGCGACGCGACCAGCGGCTGGAAGCGGTAGATGTCCGTCGCGATCGCGGTCATCGAGCGGCTGTCGGTGGTTGCCGTGACGAGTCCCGGCGCGACCGGAATCCGGCCGTCGTCCGCCGCGAGCGCGGCGAGCAAGCGGTAACCGTCCGAATCGATCGACGACACCGGCGAGGGATCGTAGGCCGTGCCTTCCCACGCCAGCTCGACGGCGAGGCCCGCGGTCGCATCGCGGGCGCGCTGCATGACTTCGGCCGCGGTATTGCCCGGTGCGATGCGATAGTTGATCCACGCCGTCGCGTCCTGCGGCAGCACGTTTTCCTTGGGACTGCCGCGCAGCATCGTCGGCGCAATCGTCGTGTGCAGCGTGGAGGCCCCGGCCGGCGTGGCCGCGATCGTGCGCTTGAGCAGCGGGGCGAACAACCATTCGTTGGCGACCGCGACCCTGACCATCGGGTCGGCCGCGGGTGCCAGCGCACGCACCATGTCCGCCGACGGTCCGTCGAACCGCAGCGGAAACGCCTTGCCGGTGATGGCCAGCACGGCCCTGGCCAGTTCCTCGACGCCGGTCTCGGGAGGCGGCGCGGACGAGTGCCCGCCTTTCGCGGGAGCGACGACCTTCAGCGTCGCGTAACCTTTCTCCGCGATGCCGATCAACGCCGCCGGGCGTCCGATCATCGGCATGTCCGCGACGATCGCGAGTCCTTCGTCGAGCACGAACTCGGCCCGGACACCACGCGATTGCAACAGCGCCGCCGCCGCGCGGGCGCCGCTGCCACCCGCCTCCTCGTCGTGGCCGCTCACGATGATGAGCGAGCGCCGCGGCCGAAAGCCGCTGGCGGCCAGGGCTTCAAGGCCTTCAAACAGGCCGATCAGCGAGCCCTTGTCGTCGACCGAACCACGCCCCCAGACGGCGCCTTCCGCCACGACGCCGTCGAACGGCGGGTGCTTCCAGTCGCGCTCGGTGCCGGGCGTGACCGGCACGACATCGTGATGCGCCATCAACACGACCGCGGGCAGCGCGGGATCGGTGCCCGGCCACGTGTAGACGAGTGTGTGTCCTGCGACCAGCTCGCGGGTCATGGCCGCGTGCGTGGCGGGGTAGCTGTCCTGCAGCCACTGGTGCAACCGCTCCCATTCGGCAGTGTCGTTGTCGCGCGGGTCCTGGTGGCTGATCGTGCGGATACGCACGGCCTCCGCAAGGTGCCGTGCCGCGAGTGCAACGTCGATCGGTGGGGCAGCCGCGATTTCGACTGCGGCCGCATTGGCCGGTGCGCCCGGGGCCCGGAAGGTCACCGTTCGAACGGCGACCACGGCGGCCACCAGGACCAGTGCGCCAAGGGCGGCAAGGCCGATACGGCCGAACAGGCTCATCGCGATTCCTTAAGCGGGGTGATCATGGGTCTCACCGGGCGGAAATGGCGCTCCCAGAGGGATTCGAACCCTCGTACCAGCCTTGAGAGGGCTGTGTCCTGGGCCTCTAGACGATGGGAGCGTGGCCGGACCGGTTGGACTAACCGGGTCGCAAGGAAGCCGCGTATTATACTCGGCTGATTTCCCCGGTCCAGCAGAAGCTCCCAGCCCTTGTTCTCGTTTACGAAACTCTTCCGCTCGCGCGATGCCAAGGCGGCGACGGCCGCCACGGAAACCCCCGCTGGCCCGCCGCAGCCTACGATTTACGCGCGCGCCGATCACCCGGTCTCCCGTTCCAACATTTCGCCTGCGGCGCTCAAGGTGCTGTACCGGCTCAAGGATTCGGGCTACCAGGGGTTCCTCGTCGGCGGCGCCGTGCGCGACCTGCTGCTCGACGTGCAGCCCAAGGACTTCGACATCGCGACCGACGCGCACCCCGAAGACGTCCGCCGCATCTTCCGCAACTGTCGCCTGATCGGGCGCCGCTTCCACCTCGCGCACGTGCGCTTCGGTCACGAGATCATCGAAGTCGCGACCTTCCGTGCCGCGCATACCGAGATGGATGAAGACCACGGCGTCGACGAGGTCGAGCATCGCGCGATCGACGAGCACGGCCGCATCCTGCGCGACAACCTCTATGGCACGATCGAAGAGGACGTCTGGCGCCGCGATTTCACCGCCAACGCGCTCTACTACAACATCGAGGACTACTCGATCTGGGACTACGTCGGCGGCGTCGAGGATGCTCGCAACCGCGTCCTGCGGCTGATCGGCGACCCGGCGACGCGTTACCGCGAAGACCCGGTGCGCATGCTGCGCGCGGCCCGCTTCGCGGCGAAACTCGACTTCACGCTGCACCCGGGCACCGAGGCGCCGATCGGTGAACTCGCCTACATGCTCGATCGCATGCCGCCGGCGCGGCTCTTCGACGAGACGATGAAGCTGATGCTGTCGGGCCATGCCGAAGCCTCCCTCGAATGGCTGATCCGCCTCGAACTGCTGCCGCACCTGATGCCCGACGTGTCCACGGCCCTGGAAGCCGCGCCGGAATCCGCCGGTGCGCGCCTGGTGCAGCTGGGCCTCGAAGGCACCGATGACCGTGTGCATGACGACAAGTCGGTGACGCCGACTTTCCTGTTCGCCGTCCTGCTGTGGCCGGCCATCCTGCGCGCGCTCGGCACGCCCGATGGCCCGCTGCCGGAAGATCCGCAGCGGCTGCTCGACGCCAGCGACAAGGTGATCGCGCGCCAGTTGCAGCGCATCGCGCTGCCGAAGCGTTTTTCGCTGCCGATGCGCGAACTCATCATGCTGCAGACGCGGTTCGAGCGGCGCTCCGGCCGTCGCGCGCTGCGGTTGCTCGAGCATCCGCGATTCCGTGCGGCCTACGATTTCCTGCTGCTGCGGGCCGCAGCCGGCGAGGCCGATCCGGAACTCGCGCAATGGTGGACCGACCTGCAGGACGCGTCTGCCGACGATCGGCTGGCGATGGTCGAGAACCGTCCGCTGTCTGAGAAGGCCGAGCCGGCGAAGACGACCACGCGCCGCCGGCGTCCGCGCCGCCGGCGCAAGCCGTCCGGGCCGGCGCCGGCGCCGTGACGTCGGTGTCCGCACCTGCACCCGTCGCGACCGACAAGCCGCGCTGGGTGCCGGCGTATGTTGCGCTCGGCAGCAATCTCTCTGAACCGGCACGCCAGGTGGCGAGAGCGTTCGGCGCGCTCGCGACGTTGCCGCAAACCCTGCTCGTGCTGCGGTCCTCGCTGTATCGCTCGCGGCCGCTGGGCCCCGTCGAGCAACCCGACTTCGTGAATGCGGTGGCTGCGCTGCTCACGCAGCTCGACGCGCCCACGTTGCTGGTCGAACTGAAGGCCCTGGAGTCGCGGCTCGGACGGGAACTGCCCGTGGTGCGCTGGGGTCCGCGACTGATCGATCTCGACCTGCTCATTCACGGCAACACCCGCATGTCCGACGCAACGCTGACCGTGCCGCATCCCGGCATTGCGGAGCGGGTCTTCGTACTTGCGCCACTCGCGGAGATCAGTCCGTCCCTCGAGGTGCCCGGCGTTGGCAGAGTGAGCACGCTCCTGCAGCGCCTCCACCCGGCCGGCCTGGAACGCGTCGACGCATGACGCTGGAACGCGATCTGCCTGGCCACGACGATGCCGAACCCATCGTCCCCACGCCTCACCGCTACGTGGTGATCGAAGGTCCGATCGGCGTGGGCAAGACGAGCCTGGTGCGTCGGCTCGGCAGGAGCTTCGGCAGCGAGCTCGTGCTCGAGCAGGATGCCGACAACCCGTTCCTGGAGCGCTTCTACCGCAACCCGCGCGCGGTTGCGTTCCAGACACAGCTCCATTTCCTGTTCCAGCGATCCCGGCAGCTGCAGGACCTGCGGCAGGCGGATCTGTTCGAGAAGGTCCGCGTCGCCGACTACATGCTGGAGAAAGACCGGTTGTTTGCGCGACTCACGCTCGACAACGAGGAGTTCGCGCTGTACGAGCAGGTGTACGAGCGGCTCGCGATCGACGCACCCGTGCCCGACCTCATCGTGTACCTGCAGGCGCCGGTGGACGTGCTGCTCGAGCGCATTGCCCGCCGCGGCATCGATTACGAGCAGCAGATCGAGCGCCGCTATCTCGAGCGCCTGACGGAAGGCTACGCCCGGTTCTTCCTCGAGTACGACGCCGCGCCGGTGCTGATCGTGAACGCGGCGGAGATCGACCCGATCGGCAACGAGGCGGATTACCAGAGCCTGCTCGGCGCGATCGTGCGGCCCCGCAAGGGGCGGCATTACTTCAATCCGCTCAAGAACTTGCTGTAGCCCCACGCACAGTCCGGCGTTGATGTTTCGGGGCCGCTCATTCATCCTTGCGGCCTCGCGCAAGGCGGCCCTATGTACACCCAACTGCAACTGCGGGATTCGGCCCGCCCACCCGTCACCGTGGCCTCGCTCGGCCGCATGAAGGAAGAGGGCGAGAAGATCGCCTGCATCACCTGCTACGACGCGAGCTATGCCGCGCTCGTCGACGCGGCCGATCTCGACGTCGTCCTCGTCGGCGACTCGCTGGGCATGGTCATCCAGGGGCACGACACGACGGTGCCGGTCACGCTGGACGACGTCATCTACCACTGCCGCGCCGTGTCGAAGGGCCTGTTCCGGCCCTTCCTGATGGCCGACATGCCGTTCATGACCTACACCTCGAAAGAGCAGGCCCTGAAGAACGCGGTGCGGCTGATGCAGGAGGGTGGCGCCAAGATGGTGAAGCTCGAGGGTGGCGCCGGCCAGGCCGACATCGTCGAGTTCCTCGCGGGCCACGACATCGCCGTGTGCGCCCACCTCGGCCTGCGGCCGCAGTCGGTGCACAAGACCGGCGGGTTCCGGGTGCAGGGACGGGAAGAGGCGGCCGCCGCGCAGATGCGCCGCGACGCAAAGCTGCTGCAGGACGCAGGCGCCGACGTCGTCCTGCTCGAATGCATTCCCTCGCACCTCGGCGCGGAGATCACGAAGGAACTGCATGTGCCGGTCATCGGCATCGGCGCGGGTCCGGACACGGACGGCCAGATCCTGGTGCTCTACGACGTGCTCGACATCACACCGGGGCGCAAGCCGCGGTTCGTGCAGAACTTCCAGCAGGGTCGCGACAGCCCGCTCGCCGCGCTCAAGGCCTATGCCGAAGCAGTGAAGAGCCGGGTCTATCCGGCACCCGAGCACTGTTTCTAGTACCGCACCGGAAGCAGGGACCGATCGCCGATGCATACGATCACGCGGATCGCCGAACTCCGCGAAACCGTCACGCGCTGGCGGCTCGCGCGCGAGAGCATTGCGTTCGTGCCGACCATGGGCAACCTGCACATGGGTCACGCGAGCCTGATGTCGGCGGCGCACCTGCACGGCAGGCGCGTGATCTCCAGCATCTTCGTGAACCCGATGCAGTTCGGGCCGGCCGACGATTTCAGCGCCTACCCGCGCACGCCCGACGACGACAGCAACCTGCTGCGCGAGTACGGCGTCGACGCGCTGTTCCATCCAACGGTGGAAGAGATGTACCCGGAAGGAAGCGTCGGCAGCACCATCGTCGACGTGCCGGGGCTCACCGACATACTCTGCGGAGCGTTCCGGCCCGGGCATTTCCAGGGCGTCGCCACGGTCGTCGTCAAGCTGCTGTCACTCGTGCAGCCGGATGTCGCGATCTTCGGCGAGAAAGACTTCCAGCAGCTCACCGTGATCCGGCGCGTGGTCGACGACCTCAACCTGCCGGTGAAGATCGTCGGCGCGCCAACAGTGCGCGCCGAGGACGGCCTCGCGCTCAGTTCGCGCAACCGGTACCTGTCCGCGGCAGAACGCGCGATTGCGCCGGCGATCTATCGCGCGCTCGACCAGGCCCGCCGACGGCTCGAGTCCGGCGACACCGATTACGCGGGCATGCAGCAGGCGGGACTCGACGCGATGGCCAGGGCGGGTATCAGGCCGGAGTACTTCGAGGTGCGCGCTGCAGCTCGGCTGGCAAAGCCGACCGGCAGCGAAGTCGAGCTCGTCGTGCTTGCCGCAGGACGCCTCGGCAAGGCTCGATTGATCGACAATATCCAGTGCACCGCGCCCTTACGGGCCTAGTTGGAAACGTGCTTCGCGCCTAGCGCCCAGCGCACGTGCTCCCGAACCAGTTCACTCGGGTCGTCAGCGCGTGATTCGAGTGCGGCGATGACCGCCGCCGTTTTCGGCGCGTTGCCTAGCGCCACCGCGACATTGCGCAGCCAGCGTTCGTAACCGATGCGGCGAATGGCGCTGCCTTCCGTCTGCGCCAGGAACTCCGCTTCGCTCCAGCGGAACAGGTCGACGAGGCCCGGCGCGTCGAGCCCGTGCCGCGCACGGAAATCCGGCTCGGCCGTGACCTTCGCGTAGCGGTTCCAGGGGCAGACCAGCTGGCAATCGTCGCAGCCGTAGATGCGATTGCCCATCGCCGCGCGGAATTGCTCGGGGATCGGGCCGTCGAGTTCGATCGTGAGGTAGGAAATGCAGCGTCGTGCATCGAGTTCGTAGGGCGCAACGATGGCCTGCGTCGGGCACACGTCGATGCACGCGGTGCACGAGCCGCAGTGCGAACTCACCGGCTCGTCGAGCGGCAGCGGCAGGTCGGTGTAGATCTCGCCCAGGAAAAACCACGAGCCGTCGTGACGGTCGAGCAGGTTGGTGTGCTTGCCGATCCAGCCGAGCCCGGCATCGCGCGCGAGCGCTTTCTCCAGCACGGGTGCGCTGTCCGTGAACGCGCGGTAGCCCTCGCTGCCCGCAGCCGCTGCGATGCGCTCTGCAAGCTGCGCCAAGCGGTGACGCAGCACCTTGTGGTAGTCGCGCCCGAGCGCATAGCGCGAGACGTAACCGAGCAGCGGGTCGTTCAGCACCGCTTCCGGGTCCGCGGCATCGATCCGGTAATCCATGCGCGCGCTGACGACGCGGATCGTGCCGGGCACCAGCTCGCCCGGGCGCGAGCGGCGCGTGCCGTGCCGCTCCATGTAGTCCATGGTGCCGTGGCGTCCCTGTGCCAGCCATGCCGCGAGCCGCTCCTCGTCCACGGCCAGGTCGACCCCCGCAATGCCGACCTTCTGGAAGCCGAGTTCGCGGCCCCAGGCTTTGATCGACTGCGCAAGCAACGCTGCTGGCATGGGTTTCCGCGGGGCGGTCGAAGAGAGCGGCAGTATAATGGTTGCATGCACCCGCTCCCTGCCGGGCTCTATGCTGCCGCCGACGTGCGCGCGCTCGACCGCCGCGCCATCGAGAGCTTCGACCTGCCCGGCTACGAACTCATGACGCGCGCCGGCCACGCGACCTTGAACGCGCTGCGCCAGCGCTGGCCCGAGGCGCGTTCGGTCGTCGTGTTCTGCGGCCCCGGCAACAACGGTGGTGATGGCTACGTCGTCGCGCGCATCGCCCGTGCGCAGGGCCTGCGCGCGCATGTCGTCGCGGTGGCCGATCCGGCGAGTCTGCAGGGCGATGCCAGGCGCGCCCACGCAGAGTTCGTTGCTGCGGGCGGGCAGATCGAGCCATGGCAGCCGCAGGTTGCCCGTGCGGGTGACGTCATCGTCGACGCGGTGTTCGGCACGGGCCTGACGCGGGACGTCACCGGCCTCGCTGCCGAGTGCCTGCAGGCCATCGCAGCGGCCGGCCGCCCGGTCGTCGCGGTGGACATCCCGTCCGGCCTGCATGCCGACACGGGCCACGTGCTCGGCCGCGCAGTGCGTGCCGACCTCACCGTGACGTTCATAGGCCACAAGCTCGGCTGCTACCTCGGTGCCGGCCCGGACCATGCCGGACACGTCGTCTTCGACGACCTCGAAGTGCCGCTCGGCGTCTATGACGGCCGTCCACCCGCGTTGCGGATTCTCGATGCGTCGCTCGTCGAGGCGGCGCTGCCCGCGCGCAGACGCTCGTCACACAAGGGCGAAAACGGCCACGTGCTGGTGATCGGCGGTGCGGCGGGCATGGGCGGCGCGGTGCGCCTCGCGGGCGAAGCTGCGCTGCGTGCCGGCGCAGGGCTCGTGACGGTCGCGGCTCATCCGCACAGCGTGGCAGCGCTCAGCGCGCGCCCCGAACTGATGTCGGTCGCAATCAACTCCTGCGACGATCTGGAGCGCGCCGTCGATCGCGCCTCGGTCCTGGCGCTGGGGCCAGGCCTCGGCCGGTCGCCGTGGGCGATGGAGATTTTCGGCGCGGCGCTGGCGGCGCGCAAACCCATGGTGGTCGATGCCGACGCGCTCAACCTGCTGGCCGCGGCTCCGCAAGTCCGCGAACAGTGGGTGCTCACGCCGCACCCGGGTGAAGCGGCGCGCATGCTGGGCACGACGACGGCCAGCATCCAGGACGATCGCATGACCGCCGCAGCGAGCCTGCAGTCGCGCTATGGCGGGACGGTCGTGCTGAAGGGTGCCGGATCGATCGTGCAGACGGCTCGCGACGGAGCGTGGATCTGCGACCGCGGCAATCCGGGCATGGCCACCGCCGGCATGGGTGACGTGCTGACGGGCGTCATTGCCGGCATTGCCGCGCAATGTGGCGATCTCGCACTCGCGGCGCAGGCAGGCGTCTACGCGCATGCGGTCGCCGGCGATCGGGCGGCAGCGGCGGGCGGCGGGCGTGGCCTGCTCGCGAGCGACGTCATCGCGCAGTTGCGCGTCAGCGTGAATCCACGGTGACGCTGCAGCACGTCGCGCATGGCGCGGACGCGATGCGAGCCTTCGGTGCCCGGCTCGCGCGCGCGCTCAACGCGGCCCCTGCGGCAGTGCCATTGCTGGTGACGTTGTCGGGCGACCTCGGCGCCGGCAAGACGACGCTGGTCGGTGGCCTGCTCGCTGAACTTGGCCACGTCGGTCCCGCGCGCAGTCCCACGTACGCACTGGTCGAACCCTACCGGTTGCGGAACCGGGACATCGTCCACTGCGACCTCTATCGGCTGCGGCATCCGGAAGAACTCGACGACCTGGGCCTGCGCGACATGCAGGGGCCCGGCTCGGTGATGCTCGTCGAGTGGCCTGAAAAGGCTGACGGCAGGCTCGGTTTTCCCGATCTCGTGCTGGCGCTCGACTATGCCGAGCCGGACGCGAGGAGCATTCGCCTCGACGCCTTGACGCCGGCTGGCAGGGACGTTCTCGTTGGGTTCTGAAGGGACGTGACAAAGAGCCTGTATCTATATAATTTTATTGAATTATGTGTCGCTGGCGCGGTAGATTACGCGCCATGTTGAAGCAAGGACTTCGCCCGCTCGCCTTGCGCGTGGCCTGGTTGGCCCTGCTGGTCACGTGCCTGCCGGCCTGGGCAGGCCCCGCGCGGGTCACCGACGTGCGTCTCTGGTCGGGGCCGGAAGGCACCCGGCTCGTCATCGAACTGTCGTCGCCCGTCGAGTACGACGTTTTTGCGCTCGACGATCCGGACCGCGTCGTCGTCGACCTCGCGAACACGACGATCTCCGCCAGGCAAGCGTTGCCTGCGGGACAAGGGCCGGTGAAGTCGCTGCGCTCCGGGCCGCAAGTGGGGCAGGGGCTGCGCTTCGTACTCGATCTGACGGCAGCGCAGAAGCCGCGCAGCTTCATGGTCGGGCCGGACGGCAGTGCGGGTCATCGCCTCGTCGTCGAGTTGCCGGGCAAGCCCGCTCCGGTCATCACAGCCGTGAGCGCGCCGCGAACGACGCCCGCGACAACACCGCCTGCCGGGAACGAAGTGCTCGCGATGGCCGCCGAGTCCTCGCGCGCAGCAGCTGCGCAGGCAACGCCCAGGCTGACCGAACCCGCGGTGCCACCCGTCAAGTCGGTGAGTTCGTCCGCGAAGGGCCGCGACCTCGTCATCGCCATCGACGCAGGCCACGGCGGCCAGGATCCCGGCGCGCTCGGCCGTGGCGGCACGCGCGAAAAGGACGTCACGCTCGCGATCGCGCGCAAGCTCGCGGCGCAGATCGATGCGGAAGAGGGCATGCGCGCGGTGCTGATCCGGGACGGCGATTACTTCATCACCCTCGGCGCTCGCACGCGCAAGGCGCGGCAGCTTGGCGCCGACATGTTCGTGTCCATTCACGCCGATTCGGTGCTGAATCGCGAGGTGAGCGGCTCCTCGGTCTACGTGCTCTCGCTGCGCGGCGCGAGCGACGAGGCGGCGAAGTGGCTGGCCGACTCCGAGAATGCCGCCGATCTCAAGGGCGGCGTGTCGCTCGACGACAGCAGCGACGTGCTGGCGTCCGTGCTGCTCGACGTCACGCAGAAAGAGTCGATCAGCGACAGCGTCGAGGCCGCCGAAAGCGTGCTCGCGTCCCTGCGCGGTGTAGGTAACGTGCACCGCCCGCGCGTCCAGCACGCCGGGTTCGTCGTGCTGAAGTCGCCGGACATTCCTTCGATGCTGGTCGAGACGGCCTTCATTTCGAATGCGACGGACGAGCGCCGCCTGCGCGACACCGATCACCAGCAGCGCATCGCCGAAGCCGTGCGCACCGGCGTGCGCAATTACTGGTACGACAACCCGCCACCTGGCTCGAAGCTTGCCGCAATCGTCGCGGCCCGCCGCGGCGGCACCGTCGAAACCGCGTCGACCCTCTCCGGACGCTGATATCCCGCGGCGTTTGCTATCCTCGCGCACCCGGCGCGAGACGCCGCCAGCTGCCGACCTCCATGCCCATCCGGGTCCTGCCCGAGCAACTCGTTCACCAGATCGCGGCCGGCGAGGTGGTGGAGCGCCCGGCGTCGGTGATCAAGGAACTCGTGGAGAACAGCCTCGATGCCGGCGCCACGGCCATCGACATCGAGGTGGAGAAGGGCGGCGCCGAGCTTTGCCGTGTGCGTGACGACGGGGCGGGTATCGCGTCGGATGAATTGCTGCTGGCGTTGGCGCGGCACGCGACGAGCAAGATCGGCAGCATCGACGACCTCGAAGCAGTGCGCACGCTCGGGTTCCGCGGCGAAGCGCTGCCGAGCATCGCTTCCGTTTCGCACATGCGCATGATCTCGCGGCCGCGAGACGCCGGGACGGCGTCCATGGTCTCGGCCGTCGACGGTGCGCTCACCGGTCCGGCGCCGCATCCACATCCGCACGGCACGACCGTCGAGGTGCGCGACCTGTTCTTCAACGTGCCCGCGCGCCGCAAGTTCCTGCGCGCGGAGCGCACGGAACTCGGGCAGATCGAGCGTCTCGTCGAACGACTCGCGTTGAGCCGTTTCGACGTCGGCTTCCGGCTCTCTACCGCGCGCAAGGTGCTCGCGGATCATCCGCCCGCGCGCGACGAACGCGCGCGCGATGCCCGCGTAGCGTCGATGCTGGGCGATGATTTCATCGCCAATGCGATGAAGCTCGATCACGAGTCGTCCGGGATGCGCCTGCAGGGCTGGTTCTGCCTGCCGACGTACGCGCGCAGCCAGGCCGATCAGCAGCATTTCTTCCTCAACGGCCGCCCGTTGCGCGACAAGCTCATCGCGAGCGCCGTGCGGCTCGCCTACCGCGACGTGCTGTTTCATGGCCGGCATCCCGCCTACGTGCTGTACCTCGAGATGGATCCGGCACGCGTCGACGTGAACGCGCACCCGCAGAAGCTCGAAGTGCGGTTCCGCGAACCGGGCCTGGTCCACGATTTCCTGTTCCGCACGCTGGAGCGGGCACTCGCCGAGACCCGGCCGACGCAATCCGCGGCGGAGGCGATTCCCGCCGCACGTGCCGATTGGTCCATGCCGGGAACCGCAGGGTTGGACTGGTCTCGGTCGGTCGCTGCCACGGACTTGTACCGCGTACTCGATCAACAGCGCGCGATCGCGGCACCCGAGCCCGTCGCCGCCACCGGGCCCGCCGCCGCCACCGAGCACCCGCTCGGCTATGCCATCGCCCAGCTCCATGGCGTCTACATCCTGGCCCAGGCCCAGGGCGGCCTCGTGCTCGTCGACATGCACGCCGCGCACGAGCGCACGACCTACGAACGACTCAAGGCGTCGCTGCACGCCGAACATCTGCCCGCGCAGCCGCTGCTGGTGCCGATCGCGGTCAACGTGTCGGTGGCCGACGCGGACGAGGCCGAGGCGCATGCGGGGTTGTTCGCGAGCCTCGGCCTGGAGGTCGATCGCAGCGGTCCCGCCCAGCTCGTGTTGCGATCGACGCCCGCACTGCTGCCGAACATTGATCCCGCCACGCTGCTCAAGGACGTGCTCGCGGACCTGCGCGAACAGGGGCGCACCGCCGCCTCCGCAGCGTTCGACCGTGCGCTCGGTACGATGGCGTGCCACCAGGCGGTGCGGGCAAACCGGCGGCTGACCGTCGCCGAGATGAATGCACTGCTGCGCGAGATGGAGCAGACAGTGCGCAGCGACCAGTGCGTCCACGGCCGTCCCACGTGGTCGTTCGTCAGCATGGACGATCTCGACAGGCTGTTCCTGCGCGGCCGATGACCGCACTGCCCGGCACCAACGCGCCCGACGCGGTCTGCCTGATGGGGCCGACCTGCACGGGCAAGACCGCGCTGGCCCTGCAGCTGGCCACGCGCTTTCCCGTCGAGATCATCAGCGTCGATTCGGCGCTCGTGTACCGCGGGATGGACATTGGCACGTCCAAGCCGACGGTCGCGGAGCGGGCGCCGGTGCCCCATCACCTGATAGACATCTGCGACCCGTCGGATCCGTATTCGGCCGGCCGTTTTCGCCGCGATGCCCTGGCGTGCATCGAAGCCATTCGGGAACGGGGGCGTGTACCCCTGCTCGTGGGCGGAACCATGCTCTATTTCCGCGCCTTGACCCACGGTCTCGCGCCGCTGCCCGAAGCCAACCCGGACATCCGGACGGCCCTCGATGCCATGGCCCAGACCACCGGCTGGCCGGCGCTGCATGCCGAGCTGGCCGAGCGCGACCCGGTCGCCGCCGGCCGGATCCAGCCGCTCGACGCCCAGCGCATCCAGCGCGCACTCGAAGTCCTGCAGCTGACGGGCGAGCGCCTGTCGGACCTGCAGCGGCTTGCTGAGCCGGCGCCGTACCGGCTGGCGAGGTTCGCGCTGGTGCCCGTGTCCCGCCCCGAGCTTTACCAGCGCATCAACGCGCGGTTTGACGCCATGATGGCCGCCGGCTTGCTGGACGAGGTCCGGCGTCTGCGCGCCCGGGGCGACCTGGACCCGGACCTGCCGAGCCTGCGCGCGGTCGGCTATCGGCAACTCTGGCAGCACCTCGAGGGCCTGGGATCGCTCGACGGGGCCGTCGAGGAGGCCAGGAAAGCCACGCGCAACCTGGCCAAGCGCCAGCTCACCTGGCTGCGCGCCGACCCGGAAATCGCCTGGGTGCCGTCCCTTGAAGCGGCCGATCTCGCCCCGATATCCGCTGCACTGACGAGCGCCGTGGAAAAAATCGGTCCAGATGCCCTGTGCTAGACTCGGCCCGTTCCTGCTGGGCCCACGCGGCACGCAGACGGGCCGTTGCAAGGAAGATGCGGCGCAGGAACGAACGGCACAAGAGACAAGAAGGAGAAGATCAAAATGGCCAAGGGCCAGTCCCTTCAGGATCCTTTCCTGAACGCTCTCCGCAAGGAGCGCATCCCCGTATCCATTTATCTGGTCAACGGCATCAAGCTGCAGGGCCAGATCGACTCGTTTGACCAGTTCGTGGTTCTGTTGCGCAACAGCGTGAGCCAGATGGTCTACAAGCACGCCATCTCGACCATCGTGCCGGCGCGTAACGTGCGCCTGCCCGCGGGCGATGACGACCTGCCACCGCTCGAGGACGCCCCGGCGGACTGATCTGCCGCAGGCGAGGACAGGGAGCATTGTTCGAAAGGCCGGCCAGCGGAGAAAGCGCGATCCTCGTTTGTGTGGGGCTCGGCCGCGCCCCTGAGCCCGATCGCATCGAAGAATTCGGCGCCCTGGCCCGTTCGGCTGGCGCGCAGGTCCTCGAGGTGATCGTGGCCACCCGTAAGTCCGCCGACCCCCGGTTCCTGATCGGTTCCGGCAAGGTCGAGGAACTGCGCTCCCGCGTCGAGGCGCTGGGCGCGGAAGTCGTCGTCATCGACGGTGCCCTCAGCCCCAGCCAGGAGCGCAACCTCGAAAAAGAACTGAAGTGCCGCGTGCTCGATCGCAGCGGCCTGATCCTCGACATCTTCGCGCAACGCGCGCGCACTTTCGAAGGCAAGCTGCAGGTCGAGCTCGCGCAGCTCGAGCACATGTCCACGCGCCTGGTTCGCGGCTGGACCCACCTGGAACGGCAGCGAGGCGGCGGCATCGGCCTGCGCGGCCCGGGCGAAACCCAGCTCGAAACCGACCGGCGGCTGATCGGCAAGCGCATCAAGACGCTGAACGACCGCATCGAGAAGGTCCTGCAGCAGCGCGAGACGACGCGGCAGGAACGCAAGCGCCAGGAAGTGCCGACGATCGCGCTGGTGGGTTACACCAACGCGGGCAAGTCCACGCTATTCAACCGGCTGACGCGTGCCGGGGCCTTTACGGCCGACCAGCTCTTCGCGACGCTCGACCCGACCGTGCGACGCCTGCACCTGGCTCCGGGACTCGAGACCGCCCTGGCCGACACCGTCGGCTTCGTGCGCGACCTGCCCCACGAACTCGTCGCGGCATTTCGTTCCACGCTGCAGGAGGCGCGCGAGGCCGACCTGCTGCTGCACGTAATCGACGCCGCCGATCCCGAGCGCAACGACCGCATCGCGCAGGTCAACGAGGTGCTCGAGTCGATCGGCGCGCGGGACGTGCCGCAGGTTGCGGTCTACAACAAGATCGACCGCACCGGCGAGCCATCGCGTTCGGAAGTGGGCGAGGGCGGCCTGATCGACCGGATCTGGCTGTCCGCGCATAGTGGCGCAGGCGTCGACCTGCTGCTGCAGGCGCTGCACCAGCGGCTCGGCGCGGACCTCTGCCATTGCGTCCTGCGCATCCCGGCCCGAGCCGGGCGGGCGCGGGCGCGGCTGTTCGAGGCTGGGGCCGTCATTGGTCAGAAAACGCTTGACGACGGCGTCCTCGAGGTCGAGGTCAGCCTGCGTCGGCAGGACCTCGAGCGAATCTGCCGCGACGACGGGATCGAATTGCCAGCGGCAAACGCGCCTTGTGCCGGCGATGGCCGGTTTCTACAATCCATCGACTCTTTGGCGACCCGGGGTGCGGCATGATGGCCGACACCCGAGCGCGGCCGGGGATTCGCCCGTTCAGCACCTGAAATTCAAAGCATCCGGAGCACTCCCACCCATGGCCTGGAACGACCCGGGCAGGAATCGCAATCCCTGGGGCAATCGCCCCGACAAGGGAGCGGCCGATCTCGACGAGGCCCTGCGCAACCTGCAACGCAAACTTTCCCAGATGTTCGGGGGCACCGGTGGCGGTGGCGACGATGGTGGCCGTGACGATGGTCGCGGCGGTGGCTCCGGCGGCAGCAGCGCGGCAATGCGCGGCTTCGGCTTCAGCACCGTCGCGCTCGTGCTGCTGGGCGTGTGGGCGCTGACCGGCTTCTACATCGTCGATGCGGCGGAACGGGGCGTGGTGACGCGTTTCGGCCAGTACGTCGCGACGACCGCGCCGGGCCTGCGCTGGCACATCCCGTGGCCGATCGAGGCCCGCCAGATCATCAACGTCGAGACCATCGAGGGCGTGACCGACCAGACCCGCATGCTGACTGCGGACGAAAACCTGGTCGACATCAACATCGCCGTGCAGTACCGCCGGGCCGAGCCGGTCTCCTACGCCTTCAACGTGCGGGATCCGGACCAGACGCTCAAGGAAGTGGCCGAAAGCGCCATCCGCGAGATCGTCGGCCGCAGCCAGCTCGATTTCGTGCTCGAACAAGGCCGCCAGGAAATCACGGCCAAGACCAAGGACCTGATCCAGCGCACGCTCGACGCCTACAAGACCGGCATCGAGGTGACCTCGGTCAACCTGCAGGGCGTCAGCGTGCCGGAGCAGGTGCAGAGCTCGCAGCGCGATGCGATCAAGGCGCGCGAGGACCGCGAACGTCTTGCCCTCGAAGCGCAGGCGTACGCCAACGACATCCTGCCGAAGGCCAAGGGCTCCGCGGCGCGCCAGACCGAAGATGCGGCGGCCTACAAGGCCCGCATCGTGGCCGATGCCGAGGGTGAGGCGCAGCGCTTCACGCAGCTGCTGGAGAGTTACGAGCGCGCGCCAGGCGTCGTCCGCCAGCGTCTGTATTTCGAAACGATAGAAGAAGTGTTCGGCAACACCAACAAGGTGCTGGTCGACACCAAGGGCACGGGCAACATGGTCTATCTGCCGCTGGACAAGCTCAGCGAAGGCCGCACCCGCACGCTGACGCTGGACGAGCAGCGCCAGGTGCCTGCAACGGTGCAGCCGCGCGCCGCGGCCGACGAGGCGCAGGCCGACGTCGTCGTGCCGGAAGCGCGCCGCGAGCGGGGAGCACGCTGATGTCAAACCGCGGTTACCTGCCACTCATCCTGATCGCCGCCGCTGCGCTGCTGTTCTCGATGGCAACCTTCACCGTCCGCGAGACCGAGCTCGCGCTCAAGTTCCGCTTTGGCGAGATCGTGCGGGCGGACTTCAAGCCGGGCCTGCACTTCCTGACGCCGTTCCTGAACAACGTGGTCAAGTTCGACCGGCGGATCCTCACCGAGGACTACCCCGCCGAGCAGTTCCTGACCAGTGAAGGCAAGATCCTGCGCATCAACTTCTTCGTGAAGTGGCGCATCAGCGACGTCGCGCGCTTCTACACTTCCACGTCCGGCGGCAGCGAGGAAGTCGCCAACCGCCGTCTCGGCGAAATCGTCAAGGACGGCATCAAGACCGTGATCGCGCGCCGCACCATCCAGCAGGTGGTGGCGGCCGACCGCAGCGAGTTCCTGGGCGAGGTGCTGAAGATCGCCGGCACCAACGTCAGTAACCTCGGCATCGCGCTGGTCGACGTGCGCGTCAAGAACATCGAACTGCCCGAGGAGGTCAGTGAATCGGTGTTCAACCGCATGCGCCAGGATTTCGCGCGACAGGCGGCGCAGCTGCGTGCCGAGGGCTCCGCGGTGTCCGAGCGGACGCGCGCCGAAGCCGACCGTCAGCGCACCGAGATCCTCGCCGACGCCTACCGCACGGCCGAGATCCTCAAGGGTTCAGGCGACGCCTTGGCCGCCGACGTGTACGCGAAGGCCCACGGCCGCAACCCGGAGTTCTTTGCGTTCTACCGTTCCATGCAGGCCTATCGGCGCTCACTCGGCAAGCAGGGTGACATCCTGGTGATTGCCCCCGATGGCGAGTTCTTCAAGTACCTGAAGGAATCCGGGCGCTGACCGCGGCGCCCGGACGTTCCGCCGCGCGATGGACTGGAAGGACCTGTGGGCGGCTTTCGCCCTGTACCTGGTGCTGGAAGGCATCCTGCCGTTTCTGAATCCGGGTGGCGCCAAGCGCGCCTTGTCCACCATGTCGCAGCTCGACGAGCGCGTATTGCGCCGGATCGGCCTCGGCAGCATGATCGCAGGTTGCGTCCTGCTTTACCTGGTGCGCGGCGGGCCCTGATCCGCCTGCGCCGTCCCATTCACCATTCACTCGTCATGTCCCCACATGCCTAAGAATCTCGTCGTCATCGGCGCCCAGTGGGGCGACGAAGGCAAGGGCAAGATCGTGGACCTGCTCACCGAGCGGGTCGGCGCGGTCGCGCGTTTCCAGGGCGGTCACAATGCCGGCCACACGCTCGTCATCGACGGCGCCAAGACGGTGTTGTCGCTGATCCCGTCCGGCGTCCTGCACCCGGGCGTGCAGTGCCTCATCGGCAATGGCGTCGTGGTCTCCCTCGAAGCGCTGTTTCGCGAAGCCGACATGCTGGTCCAGCGCGGCATTCCGGTCTACGACCGGCTCAAGGTGAGTCCCAACTGTCCGCTGATCCTGCCGTCGCACATCGCGCTCGATCGCGCGCGTGAACGCGCCCAGGGGGCTAACGCCATCGGCACCACTGGCCGGGGCATCGGCCCGGCCTACGAGGACAAGGTCGCGCGCCGCGCGGTGCGCCTGGCGGACCTGATGCAGCGCGACCGGCTCGCCGCGCGCCTCGGCGAGATGCTCGACTTCCACAATTTCGTGCTGAGCCGGTACTTCAGCGCAGAGACGGTCGATTTCCAGCGGACCCTCGATGAACTCATGGCGCAGGCCGAACGCGCCGAGCCGCTGATCGCTGACGTGAGCGTGCTGCTGCGCCAGGAAATGAAGCGGGGCAGCAACGTGATGTTTGAAGGCGCGCAGGGCGCGCTGCTCGACGTGGACGTCGGGACCTATCCGTTCGTCACCTCGTCCAACACCATCGCGGGCGAGGCTGCGGTCGGCACGGGCCTGGGCCCGCGCGACATCCATGCCGTGCTCGGCATCGTGAAGGCCTATACGACGCGCGTCGGCGCGGGCCCGTTCCCGACCGAACTCTTCGACGAGACCGGCGAACACCTCTCGCGCGTGGGCCATGAGTTCGGCGCCGTCACCGGCCGTCCGCGCCGTTGCGGCTGGTTCGACGCCATCGCGATGCGTCGCGCGGTCATGCATAACAGCCTCTCGAGCCTCGGCGTCACCAAGCTCGACGTTCTCGACGGCCTCGACACGCTGCGTATCTGCACCGGGTATCGCATCGACGGCGAGGTGCGCGACGAGCCGCCGCTGCTGCCGCACCGGTTCTCGGAGTGCGTGCCGGTGTACGAAGAGCACAAGGGCTGGTCCGAGCCTACGCACGGCGTCACCGACTTCTCGAAGCTGCCGGCCAACGCGCGCAGTTACCTCGCGCGCATGGAAGAACTGGCGGGCGTGCCGATCGACATCGTCTCGACCGGGCCGGACCGCTCCGAGACCATCATCCTGCGTCACCCCTACGACTGATCGCCATGAAGCCCTACGAATCCCCGTGGATGGACGACGACCTGCGCATGCTGCGCGAGGCGATTTCCCGTTTCGTCGAGACCGAGTTCATGCCGCTCGACGAGAAGCTGGCGCAAGCAGCACCACGTGGACAAGGCAGCTTGGCGCAAGATCGGCGAGGCCGGGTTCCTGCTGCTCGACGTTCCCGCTGAATACGGCGGCGGCGGCGGCGATTTCCGGCACGAGGCCCTGCTGTACGAGGAAACGAACCGGCGCGGCCTCTCGGGTTTCGGCCAGAGCGTGCACAGCATCTCTGCGCACTACGTGCTGAACTACGGCACGGAAGCGCAGAAGCAGCGCTGGCTGCCGCGCATGGCGCGGGGCGAACTGATCGGTGCCATCGGCATGACGGAGCCGGGCGCAGGCTCGGACCTCAAGGGCATCCGCACGCGGGCCGTGCGCGACGGCGACCACTACGTCGTCAACGGTTCGAAGATCTTCATCACCAACGGCGGCAGCGCCGAGACTGCTGATGCTGGTCGTGCGGACCGACCCCAACGACCGCGGCCGCGGGCTCTCGATCCTGATGGTCGAGACGCAGGACCTGCAGGGTTATCGCGTCGGCCGGGTGCTCGACAAGATGGGCCAGCAGGCGCAGGACACCGCCGAGCTGTTCTTCGAGGACGTGCGCGTGCCGGTCGATTGCCTGCTGCAGCGGAAGGCAAGGGCATGCACATGATGATGGGCGACCTGCCGTACGAAAGGCTGCTCATCGCGCTGGGCGGCGTCGCGGCCATGGAAGGCGCGCTCGAGGAAACGATCAATTACGTCAACGAGCGCCAGATCTTCGGCCAGCCGGTGTCCGCGTTCCAGAACACGAAGTTCAAGCTCGCCGAGGCGGCGACGCACACGCGGATCGCGCGCGTGTTCGTCGATCGCTGCATCGAGCAGTTGCTCAAGGGCGAACTCGACACCGAGACCGCGGCGATGGCCAAGTGGTGGGTCACCGACATGCAACAGAAGGTGATCGACGAGTGCCAGCAGCTCTTCGGTGGCTATGGCTACATGAACGAGTACCGGATCTGCCGCATGTTCGCCGACTCGCGCGTGCAGCGCATTTACGGCGGCACCAACGAGGTCATGAAGGAACTCATCTCGCGGTCGCTCTGACCGCCCTGCTCCCGCCTCGGCGGGAGGAGTGATCGCGCCGAGTGCTCCTGCTCCCTCTCCCGCCTGGCGGGAGAGGGTTGGGGTGAGGGCAGCCCCGACTGTCCCGGACCACCGAGTCGAGCCATAATGATGCGTCGCAACACGCATGGCTCACGGCCCGGGAATCACGCCCATGACCGACCGCATCGAGAAATTCGGCCTTCGGGTCGCGCGCCCCCTGTTCGACATGATCGAACACGAGGCCCTGCCAGCGGCGGGCGTCGCCTCGGACACGTTCTGGAAGGGGCTGGCGGACCTCGTCCACGGGCTGGGTCCGAAGAACCGTGCGCTGCTCGCGAAGCGCGACGACCTGCAGGCCCAGATCGACGCCTGGCATCGCGCGCACCGCGGCATGCCGATAGATGCCACGGCCTACAAGGCGTTCCTCACGGGGATTGGTTACCTCGTCCCGGAGGGTCCGGATTTCACGATCGCGACGGCCAACGTCGATCCCGAGATTGCGAGCATGCCAGGCCCGCAGCTGGTGGTGCCCGTGATGAACGCGCGCTATGCGCTGAACGCCGCGAACGCGCGCTGGGGCAGCCTCTACGACGCGCTGTACGGCACCGACGCGATGGGCGAACTGCCGCCGGCAGGAGGCTACAGCGAAGAACGGGGCGCCCGCGTGATCGCGTGGGCGAAGAAATTCCTGGACCAGGTTGCGCCGCTCGCGGCCGGCAGCCATGCCGACGCCGCGGCGTATCGCGTTAGTGACGGCACGCTGCAGGTTGCGACGGGCCAGGGCATGACCTGCCTTGCCGATCCGTCGCTGTTTGCTGGCTACGCCGGTGACGCGGCGGCCCCCAGCGCGATCCTGCTGCGGCAGAACAGCCTGCACGTCGAGATCCACGTCGACCGCGCGAACCGCATCGGCAGGGCAGATGCGGCGGGCGTGGCGGACGTATTCCTCGAGGCGGCCATCACGACGATCATGGATTGCGAAGATTCGGTCGCTGCCGTGGATGCGGAGGACAAGGCGCACGCCTACCGCAACTGGCTCGGGCTGATGCGCGGCGACCTGGTCGAGAAAGTCGAGAAAGGCGGCAGGACGTTCGATCGCGCGATGAGCGCGGACCGGGTCTACACCGCTCCGGACGGCAAGCCGCTCGCGCTCAAGGGGCGCTCGCTGATGCTGGTGCGCAACGTCGGCCACCTCATGACGAATCCGGCGGTGCTCGACCGCGAGGGCAACGAGGCCTACGAGGGCCTGCTCGATGCCATGTGCACCGTGCTGATCGCCATGGTGGACCTGCGCAAGCGCGATGGCGTGCGCAACTCGACGCAGGGCTCGGTCTACGTCGTGAAGCCGAAGATGCACGGGCCGGAAGAAGTCGCGTTCGCCGACGAGATCTTTACGCAGGTCGAGAAGACGCTGGGCCTGCCGCAGTACACCGTGAAGCTCGGCATCATGGACGAGGAGCGCCGGACGACGGTGAACCTCAAGGAATGCATCCGCGCCGCGAAGTCGCGCGTGGCCTTCATCAACACGGGATTCCTCGACCGCACGGGCGACGAGATTCACACGTCGATGGAGGCGGGCGCCATGGTGCGCAAGGCCGACATGAAGACGCAGGCGTGGATCACCTCGTACGAACTGTCCAACGTCGAGATCGGGCTGGCGTGCGGGCTGCCGGGCAAGGCGCAGATCGGCAAGGGCATGTGGGCCATGCCCGATCTCATGCGCGCGATGCTGGAGCAGAAGATCGGCCACCTGCAGGCGGGCGCGACGTGCGCCTGGGTGCCGAGCCCGACCGCCGCGACCCTGCACGCCACGCACTATCACGCCTATGATGTGAAGGCGCGGCAGGCGGAGCTCGCGCAAGCCGGCCGTGCGGACCGGCTCACGGGCATCCTGACGATTCCGCTGGCGCCGGGCACGAACTGGCCCGCCGCCGAGATCAACGCCGAGATCGAGAACAACGCGCAGGGCATCCTGGGTTACGTCGTGCGCTGGATCGACCAGGGCGTCGGCTGCTCGAAGGTGCCGGACATCAACAACGTCGGCCTGATGGAAGACCGCGCGACGTGCCGCATCTCCTCGCAGCACATTGCCAACTGGCTGCACCACGGCATCGTGACGCGCGAGCAGGTCATGGACGTCATGAAGCGCATGGCGACGGTCGTCGACAGCCAGAATGCCGGTGATCCGCTGTATCGCCCGATGGCGCCTGCGTACGACGGCGAGGCGTTCAAGGCGGCCTGCGACCTCGTGTTCCTCGGCACGAAGCAGCCGTCGGGGTACACCGAGCCGTTGCTGCACAAGCATCGGCTCGCGGTGAAGAAGCACTGATTCCTCGCCTCTCCCATGTGGGCATGCGCGCGAGGTCGACCGGCGGGTCGGGTAGGGCCTCCTCGCCTTCGATCTATCGCCAGATCGCGCGCAAAACGTGCCAAGGCCTGCCGCCTGCAGCATCCGCGCTGTCTTGCCGCGCTCCGAGGTCTCAGCCGCGCATCGTGCAGCTGCGGAGGAACCCGCGATTCACGGCGAGCCTTGCGGATCGAACGGGCGCGAGGCTGATGGGCCGCGGCTGGTCATGCAAATGCGGTGCCGCCTCGCGCGATGCGCTCGAGCTGCGGCGTCCGACACGGAGCGCGGCAAGACAGCCGGATTCTGCAGCGGCAGGCCCGCCACGAAATTCATGCGACCAGCGCTGGAATGGCGAGCGGAGACTCTCACCCGACCTGCGGTCGAGTTCGCCCGCGACGCGGGCGAGGCGAGGAATCAGCGCTTGCATCCACTCCGCCACGAAGTCGGGCAGGTCGGTCGACACCTTCGACTCGAAACGCGGCGCGCGTTTCTCGAGGAAGGCACGCACGCCCTCGGCGCCGTCGTGCTGGCTCAGGTGCCACATCGCGAGCGAATCGACGCGATGCGCCGCGAGCGGGTGCGGCTGAGCGCCGTTGCGGTAAATCATCTGCCGCGCCAGCGCGACCGCGACGGGCGAGCGGTTGTCGATGAACTTGTGCGCGAGCCTGTGCGCTTCATCGAGCAGCCGGTCCGCCGGCACTGCGGCCTTGATCAGCCCGGCACGCACGCCCTCTGCGGCGTCGAACGGTTCCGCCGTGTAGATCCATTCCAGGGCCTGCGAAATGCCGACCAGCCGCGGCAGGAACCAGCTCGAGCACGCCTCCGGCACGATGCCGAGCCGGCCGAACACGAACCCGATCTTTGCGCCTTCTGCTGCAAGCCTGATGTCCATCGGCAGCGTCATGGTCGCGCCGATGCCGACCGCCGCACCGTTGATGGCGCCGATCACCGGCTTCATGCATTCGTAGATTGCGAGCACGACGCGGCCACCCGTATCCCGCACGCCGCGCAGGATGGCGGGGTCGTCCAGCCTGTCGTGCATGTCCGCGAGGGTGGGATGCTGGGTTTCGTCGAGGCCGAACACGTTGCCGGTCGCGGCAAGATCCATCCCCGCGCAGAACGCCCGGCCGGCACCGGTCACGACGATGGCGCCGACTGCGTCATCCGCACTCGCGCGCCGGAACGCATGCTCGAGTTCGTCCGCCATCGTGACCGTGAAGGCGTTCAGACGGTCCGGCCGGTTCAGGGTCAGCGTCAGGACACGGTCCGTCACCGTGTAGTCGAGCGTGGTGCAGGTCATGGCAGAAGGCGCGCGTCAGCCCGGGGCGGGCACGCCATTGTAGTCGCCGCAGGTGCGCCGAAGCGCCGCCGAAAAGCCAACGGGAACAGGCGGTTGAAGTGCAGGAGTGCTAAAGTTGGCCCGGCAGCAGGGGCACGCCCCCTGTTGCCGAATGGTGCCCAGGAGAGGACTCGAACCTCCACGGTGTTACCCGCTAGTACCTGAAACTAGTGCGTCTACCAATTCCGCCACCTGGGCTTAGGTCGCGGCGCGGCCCGGGGCCGTGCTGGAAGGTGGCGCAATTTACTGGCGGCCCCCCGGACTGTCAATGTAAGGAACGATGCGTAGAGACAGAAACAGGCGCGGTTCGGCCAAGGCCCCGCGCGACAATGCGCCGCAACCGCGCAGCCGGGCAGCCGCGCGCGCGCCGCAATCCCCTGAATCCGCCGTGCTGAACGTGCTGCGCAAGGCCGCCAGGCCGCTGCGCCTGGACGAAATCACGGAGGAATTCGGTCCCGCGGGAGCTGCCCAGGCTGAGCAGGAACTCGCGCAGCTGTTGAAGCGCGGTGAGGTCATGCTCAACCGCCGCGGCCAGTACTGCCTGCGCGAGCAGCTCGCCGGCCTCGTCGTGGGCACCGTGCAAGGTGCCCGCAACGGCGACGGCCAGCTGTTCCCCGACGACGGTTCGGCGCCCATCTACCTGCCGGCGCAGCAGATGCGCGAGATCATGCACGGCGACCGGATCGCGGCGCGCATCGAAGCGACGCGCTTCAAGGGCCGCGCGCAGGGCACCATCGTCGAAGTGCTCGAACGCCGCACCAGAGAAGTCGTCGGCCGCCTGAACCTGGAATCGGGCATCGCGTACGTGACTCCCGACAACCCGCGGATCCCGCATCGCGTGCTGGTGCCGAGCCAGCAGCTCGGCGACGCCGTGCACGGCCAGATCGTGATGGTCGAGCTGACCCATCAGCCCTCGCGCACGTCCGGGCCGGTCGGCCGCGTGTCGAGGATTCTCGGCGACCATGGCGCACCCGGCATGGAAACCGAGATCGCGATCCACTCGCACAGCCTGCCGTTCGAGTTCCCGGCAGCGGTCGTGGCCGAAGCGGAAGCGTTCGGCGCGCGCATCCCGCAGGACGCCATCGCGGGCCGCGAAGACCTGCGCGGAATCGAGCTCGTCACCATCGACGGCGAGGACGCGCGCGACTTCGACGATGCCGTCTGGTGCGAGCGCAGGAGCGGCGGCTGGCGCGTGATCGTCGCCATCGCGGACGTCGCGCATTACGTGCGGCCCGGCAGTCCGCTCGACGTGGAGGCGCGCGAACGCGGCACGTCGGTGTACTTCCCGAACCGCGTGCTGCCGATGCTGCCCGAAGCGCTGTCGAACGGCCTGTGCTCGCTTAAGCCGGACGAAGACCGCCTGTGCCTGTGCTGCGAGCTGCGCGTCGCCGACGACGGGCGCATCACCCGGTCACGCTTTTTCGAAGGCGTCATGCGTTCCGCTGCGCGGCTCACCTACCGCGACGTGGGCGAATTCCTGGACAAGCCCGCCGCGAAACACCCGCCGAAGCTCGAGGGCCTGCGCGAGCGGTTGCTGGCCTTGCATGGCGTGTACAAGTCCTTCATCCGCGCGCGGTCCGGCCGCGGCGCGCTCGAACTGGACACGCCCGAGCTCAAGCTCAAGTTCGACGAGCAGGGTCGCGTGGCCGCGCTCGTGGAGTATCCGCGCAACGACGCGCACCGCCTCATCGAGGAATGCATGGTTGCGGCCAACGTCGCGGCTGCGCGCTTCCTGGACCGTCACAAGGTGCCGACGTTGTACCGCGTGCACGGGCTGCCGGAGATCGACCGGCTGGAGACGCTGCGGACGTTCATGCGCGAGTTCGGGTTGTGGCTGCCGCCACCCGGGGAAATCACGCCCGAACACCTGCGCGACCTGCTGCAGAAGATCGGCGACCGCCCCGACGCGGGCCTCATCTCGACGGCGGTGATCCGTTCGATGCCGCAGGCCGTCTACCAGCCGGGCAACATCGGTCACTTCGGTCTCGCGCTCGAGCACTACGCGCACTTCACCTCGCCGATCCGCCGTTATCCGGACCTCGTGGTCCATCGCGGCATCCGCCAGGTGCTGCGCGAGGGTGAGCCACAGGACCTCATCGAGTGGCACGGGCAGTTCCCTGTGCTGGGCCAGGATTGCTCGTTCCGCGAGCGTCGTGCGGACGAAGCAACGCGCAGCGCCGTGGCCTGGCTCAAGTGCTACTACATGCAGGACCGCATCGGCGAGGAGTTCGACGGCATCGTCTCCGGCGTCGTCGACTTCGGCCTGTTCGTGCAGCTCGAGGGACTGCAGGTTGACGGGCTGCTGCACGTGTCTGCGCTGGGCGCGGATTACTTCGGCCGCGACAGCTCGGGCTTCCGCATGATCGGTCGCAGTTCCGGCAAGGTGTACCGGCTCGGCGACCGCCTGCGCGTGCGCGTCACGAACGTGTCGCTCGACGACCGTCGCGTGGATTTCGAACTCGCCGGGGAGACGCAGGAGACGCGCCGTCCGGCCGGGCGCTTCTTGCGCCAGGGCGGCCGGAGGCGTCGCTGATGCCGCGCGGGGGCGATTCGCGCGACGGGCGTCGTGCAGGCGGATCGCAGCGCAGGCCCGCCGCTTCCGGTGGCCGCTCGCGTGATGCGCACGGCGCGCCCGCTGCGCAGTCCGCTGACAACGTTGCATACGGCATCCATTCGGTGCGCGTGCTGCTGCAGCGCTCGCCGCAGCGCGTGCGGCAGCTCTGGTTGTCGGCGGAGCGCGAGTCGGCGGCGCGGCTGCAGGAACTGCGCACGCTCGCAGGCAACGCCGGCATCGCAATCCAGGATGCCGACGGTCAGCGCCTCGAACGGCTGGCGGGCGGCGAACGCCACCAGGGCGTCGTCGTCGAACTCGTGCCTCGTGCGGGCGACCCCGAGACTCAACTCGAAGAGGCGCTCGAGGCGCTCGGCGAGGCGCCGCCGCTGCTGCTGGTGCTCGATGGTGTCACTGATCCCCACAACCTCGGCGCCTGCCTGCGCAGCGCGGACGCGGCCGGGGTGGCCGCGGTCATCGTGCCGCGCGACCGGGCCGTGGGACTGACGCCTGTCGTGAGGAAGGTTGCGGCCGGGGCGGCCGAGACGCTGCCGCTGGTCCAGGTCGTGAACCTGGCCCGGACCCTGCGCGAACTCAAGGAGCGCGGCATCTGGCTCGTCGGCACGTCCGAAGATGCGCCCCGTACGCTGTACGAAGTTGACCTCAAGGGCCCCACGGCGCTCGTCCTGGGATCCGAGGGGGAGGGCATGCGTCGCCTCACGCGGGAGGCCTGCGACGAACTGGTGTCCATCCCGATGGGCGGGGCGGTCGAGAGCCTCAACGTCTCGGTGGCGACGGGGGTCGCGCTCTTCGAGGCCGTTCGCCAGCGCCGGGCTGGCCCCTAGCCCCTCCCTCCGCTACAATACGCGGCTCCGTGCCGTCGACAGACGGTCCGGGGGTTGTTTTAACTCCTTGTCGCACCTGCGTTTTCAGTCATTCAGGGCGACATCATTCCGCAAGGAGACTTGAGTCGATGCGTCATTATGAAATCGTTTTCCTGGTCCACCCGGATCAGAGCGAGCAGGTCCCGGCCATGGTCGAGCGCTATCGCGGCATCATCACCGCGGCCGGCGGCGCGATCCACCGTTTCGAGGACTGGGGCCGCCGCCAGCTCGCGTTCCCGATCGCCAAGGTGCACAAGGCGCACTACGTCCTCATGAACGTCGAGTGTGACAAAGCCACGCTCGACGAACTGACGGGCAGCTTCCGCTTCAGCGACGCCGTCATCCGCAACATGGTCATCGCGATGCCGGCGGCCGTGACGGAGCCGTCGCCGATGGCGCGCGCCGAGGAAGAAGGCGCGCCCCGCAGCGACGAAGGCCCCATCGGTACCGGGGACAGCGAAGAGTCGATCGGCGCGGGCTGAGCCCCGCCGTCGCTTCGTCGCACGCTGCTACAGCACAGACCACACACATTACCGGGTGACACCACATGGCACGTTTTTTCCGTCGCCGTAAGTTCTGCAAATTCACGGCCGAAGGCGTCGAGCGGATCGACTACAAGGATCTCGCCACGCTGAAGGGCTATATCACCGAGACGGGCAAGATCGTCCCGAGCCGCATCACCGGCACGCGGTCGAACTACCAGCGCCAGCTCGCGCTCGCAGTGAAGCGGGCCCGTTTCCTCGCGCTGCTGCCGTACACGGACCAGCACTGAGCCAGCGCTCCGTGGGTGATCCTGGCAGCCCTGTCGCAGGGCTGCCTGCGGAGCACGCACCAGCATGAACCGATCGCTGGCCCAGTGGCTTGCCGGTAATCCGGTCGGGGCCGTCCTCCTGACGGCCCTGCTGGGCTTGCTGCCGCTGCTCGGCGTGGGGATCGCGTTCTTCCTGCCAGGCGCCGTGCCCGCCCTCATCGTGCTGGTGCGCGGCGTGCGCGCGGGAACGATCGTTGCGGCTGGCGCGAGCCTCCTGCTGGCGGCGGCGATGGTCCTGTTCGGGCGGCCGATGGCGGTGGGTTTCGTCTACTCCGCCTGGGTCCTGGGACCGCCGCTGCTGCTGGCGATCCTGCTGCACAGGACTGAATCGCTGTCGCTGTGCCTGCAGGTCGCGACACTGGTCGGCGCGGCGCTGCTGGTCGTGCTGCACGGCTCGCTCGGCGACCCGCAACAGTTCTGGGCACCTTTCGTGCGCGACCTCGCGCAGGAAATGAAGACGCGCGGCGTGCCGATGGACCTCGAGAAGGACGGGCTCGCGGACACGCTGGCCCGCACGCTCTGGGGCTGGGTTGCGGTGCTGACGATGCTGCTGGCGATGTGCGCGCTGTTCCTGGCCCGCTGGTGGCAGTCGCTGCCCGAGCGGGCAGGCAGCTTCGGCGCGGAGTTCCGGCAGATCCGCCTGGGCCGCGTGCTGGGCATCGCGGCGGCCGTGGTCATCGGCGCTTCGCTGTTCACGGAGCAGGCGCTCGTGGGTGACGTCGGCCGGCTGTTCCTCGGCTCGCTGGTGATCGTGGGCCTCGCGGCCACGCACCGCGCGGTGTCGCAGGGCAAGCTGGGCAGGGTCTGGCTGTGGGTGACGTACGCGCTGCTGGTGTTCGTTGCGCCGTTCGCGGTCGTGGCGCTCGCGGCCTGGGGTTTCGTGGATAACTGGCTGCGTTCGCAGCCGCCAGGGCCAACAGCGGTAGCATGACCGCGCGGCCCGACGACGAGATGGTTTAGTCAGTCAACAATTTGAAGATCGATCGAGGACATTACGATGGAAGTCATCCTGCTGCAGAAGGTCGCCAACCTCGGCAACATCGGCGACAAGGTCAAGGTCAAGCCGGGCTACGGCCGCAACTTCCTGTTGCCGTCGGGCAAGGCCGCGCTCGCGACCGCGACCAACCTGAAGAAGTTCGAAGAGCGCCGCGCCGAGTTCGAAAAGCTCGCGGCCGACTCGCTCACCAGCGCCCAGTCGCGCGCGAAGCAGCTCGAGGGCTTCACGCTCAACCTGCACGCCAAGGCGGGCACCGAGGGCAAGCTGTTCGGTTCCGTCGGCACTGCTGACATCTCGGAGGCCCTCACCAAGGCCGGCATCGCGATCGAGCGCAGCGAAGTCCGGCTGCCGGGCGGCCCGATCCGCCTGATGGGCGAGCACCACGTCAAGGTGCACCTGCACTCCGACGTCGAGATCGACCTGCCGGTCGTGATCACCGCCGAAGACTGATCCTCCTCGCCCGAGCGGGGAGCATCCGTCCGTGATGGAGCAGGAAGGCAGCGACAGCGGTTCTGGCTCCGGCGGCAGGGTCCGCCGGAAGCCGCGCCCCTTCGTCAGCGAGGAGGCGGCAGCCCTGCGCGTGCCGCCGAACTCGCTCGAAGCCGAGCAGGCCGTGCTCGGCGGGCTGCTGCTGGACAACAGCACCTGGGACTCGATCGCGGACCGCCTGCGCCCTGAAGATTTCTACCGGCGCGACCACCAGCTCATCTTCGAGGCGATTCTCGATCTCTCGCAGAAAAGCGAGCCGAGCGACGCTGTCACGCTCGCCGAGCGCCTCGCCAGCAAGGGGCTGGCGGACGAAACCGGCGGCCTGGCCTATCTGGCCGGCCTGGCGCGAGACACTCCGACCGCGGAGAACATCCGCGCCTACGCCGACATCGTCCGCGAGCGCTCGCTGCTGCGGCAGCTGATCCGGGTGAGCGGCGAGATCGCCGGCAGCGCCTATGAAAATGAAGGCAAGGCTGCCGCGGAGCTCGTCGACGAAGCGGAGCGCCGCATCTTCCAGATTGCCGAGAAAGGCCGCAGGTCGGGCTCCGGCTTCGTGGCCGTGCGCGAAGTGCTCGGGGCGACGATCGACCGCCTCGACCTGCTGCACGCCTCGCAGGGGCAGCTGACCGGGCTCAGCACCGGCTACGCCGAACTCGACAAGATGACCGCGGGGCTGCAGCCCGGCGACCTCGTCATCGTCGCCGGCCGCCCGTCGATGGGCAAGACGACGCTCGCGCTGAACATCGCCGAGAATGCGGCGATCGCGGCCAACAAGCCGGTTGCCATCTTCTCGATGGAAATGTCGCGCGAGCAGCTCGCGTTCCGCATGATTTCCTCGCTCGGCCGCGTCGACCAGGGCCACATGCGCACCGGCAACTTCGGCGACGAGGACTGGGCGCGCATCAACAGCGCCATCGCACAGATGAAAACCGCGCCGATGTACATCGACGACAGCGGCTCGCTCACGCCCACCGAAGTGCGCGCCCGCGCGCGCCGGCTGGCGCGCGACACGGAGAAGCAGGGCGGCCTCGGCCTCATCGTCATCGACTACCTGCAGCTGATGCAGGTCGCCGGCAACAAGGAAAACCGTGCAACCGAGATCTCCGAGATCTCGCGCTCGCTCAAGGCCCTGGCCAAGGAACTGCGCGTGCCGGTGATCGCCCTGTCACAGCTCAACCGCGGCGTCGAGCAGCGCCAGGACAAGAAGCCAGTGATGTCGGATCTGCGTGAAAGCGGCGCGATCGAGCAGGACGCGGACCTGATCATGATGATCTACCGCGAGGAAGTGTACGAACCCGACACGCCGCGCAAGGGCATCGCGGACATCATCATTACCAAGCAGCGCAACGGTCCCACGGGCGAAGTGCACCTGACGTTCCTCGGCAAGTACACCCGCTTCGAGAACCTCGCGCACGGCAACTACGGCGATTACGGCGGCTGAGGCGCGGCTTCCGGTGCAGAGCCAGAGCCCGATACGCGCGGTCATTGACACGGCAGCGCTGCGCCACAACCTCCGCCAGGTCCGCCGTGCCGCGCCCGACAGCCGCGTGATGGCCGTGATCAAGGCGAATGCGTATGGCCACGGCCTGGTTCCGGCCGCAAGGGCGTTCGCCGATGCAGACGGCTTCGCCGTCGCGCGCCTCGGCGAGGGCCTGGCGCTGCGGGCCGCGGGCCTCACCAACCGCATCCTGCTGCTCGAAGGCGTATTCAGTGCGGAGCAGCTCGCCGTGGCCGCGCAGGCGCAGTTCGAATTGATGGTGCACAGCTTCGAGCAGCTCGAGTTGCTGGAGGCGCTGGGCGGCGAGACCCGGCTCATCGCGTGGATCAAGGTCGATTCCGGCATGAATCGCCTTGGGTTCCGGCTGGAGGAATTCGGCGCGGCCTATGATCGCCTGCGCCGCAATTCGCACGTGCAGGCCGAGCCGATGCTCGTCACGCACCTTGCGTCCGCGGATGACCGGAGCGATCCAAAGACGCGCCAGCAGCTGGAAGCTTTCGCGACCGCGACCTCCGGTGTGGCCGGCGCGCGCAGCATTGCCAACAGCGCCGGCGTGCTGGCCTGGCCCGCAGCCCGCGCCGACTGGGTACGACCCGGCCTGATGCTCTATGGCGTTTCGCCGTTTGCGAGCGACACCGGCACCGCGCTTGGCTTGCGGCCGGCGATGACGCTGTGCACCGAAGTGATCGCCGTGAAGAACGTGCGCGCGGGCGAGACCGTCGGCTACGGCGGGTCCTGGACCGCGCCGCGCGAGACGCGCATGGCCGTCGTGGCGGCCGGCTATGGCGATGGTTATCCGCGCAATACGGCCTCGGGTGCGCCGGTGCTGGTCGGCGGCCGCCGCGCGCCGCTGATCGGCCGCGTGTCGATGGACATGATCACCGTGGATGTGACCGACCTGCCGGCCGTCGGAGTCGGCGATCCGGTGGTGCTCTGGGGTAATGAAGTGCCGGTCGAGGAGATTGCCGCGCACGCAGGGGCGATCCCCTGGGACCTGCTCTGCAGCGTCAGCCAGCGCGTCCAGCTCGAGGTGGGTTGACGAGCCCTTGCCCGCGCGGACTTCACCCCGCCTGTCGGCCGGCCTCTCCCGCTGACGCGGGAGAGGTGACAAGGTCAGTTCTCGAAGAACCCCATCTTGACGCCCGCGAGTTGCACGACGTCGTTGTCGTGCAGCCGGTGCGCCTGCGGGCCGATCGCGGTGCCGTTGACGAGCGGGAAGTCGTCGTCCTTGCCGCTCTCGACGTGGACGATGTAGAAGCCGTCGGCGCGCCGCGTGATCGCTGCGACCTGGATGCCCGGGCGGCCGAGCGTAGTGAGCGTCTTCACCAGTTCGAGTTCGCGGCCGGCGAACTGGCCGGAAAGCACCTGCAGCCTGGCCCGTGGCAGCACGCCATTCGGGAAGGAATGCGAGGCTGCACCGCCGCCAGTCGCCGCTGCCGGGGCCATCGCCTGCACCGCAGCCGCCGCTTTCGGCGCACCCGCCATCAGCGTCGCGGCGTCGCGCGGGCTGATAATCATCGTCTTCTGGAACTCGTCCTCGGGCTCTTCCGCTTCACTGTCGACGAACCGCAGCGCGTGGTGACCCACGGTGAGCACGTCGCCGTGCTGCAGCGCGTGCTTCTTGATGATCTTGCCGTTGACGTACGTGCCGTTGGTGCTGTTGAGGTCTTCGAGGAACGAGTCGTTCAGGATGTTGATCACGAGCGCGTGATGACCCGACACCGCCGGGTTGTCGATGCGGATGTCGTTGTCAGGGAGGCGCCCGATCGTGTAGCGCTCCTTGCTCATGTTGTATTCGGCGAGCACTTGCCCGTCGAGATGCAATACCAGCCTGGCCATGGGTAAACCTATGCTCCCTTAACCGAACAAACGTCGCAGCCGGTCGACGACCCCGCGCTGTGCCGGGAACGCGTCGAGCACCCGGACCAGCACTACCGAGACGTTGTCCCGGCCCCCATTGTCGTTGCTGAGCAGCACCAGCTGCTTGGCAAGGGTCTCAAGATTAGCACCAAAGGTGTTGATCGTTAACTGAATGTCGTCGTCCTCGACCATGTCGGACAGGCCGTCCGAGCAAAGCAGGTAGAGGTCGTCCTTGTCCGCCGGGATTTCGCGGATCTCGACGTCGACGGTCGGCTCCACGCCCAGTGCACGCGTCACATAATTCTTCGACGAGGCACGCTGCGCCTCCTCAGGAGTGTAGAACCCCCGGGCGACGAGTTCCTGCAGCAGCGAATGGTCCTGGGTGACCTGCTCGAGCTTGCCGTCCCGGCACCGGTACATGCGCGAATCGCCGACGTGCGCGATCGTGAGCTTGTCGTCATAGAACAGCCCGGCGACGACGGTCGTGCCCATGCCCTCGCAGTTCGACTGCGTCTTCGCCGTCTGGTAGATCACCTTGTTCGCGCGCTGGATGGCGTCACGCAACAGGATGCCGGACCGGCTGAGTCCGCTGGCTTCGTCGCGCTGCGAGAGGTCCTCGCGATCCACGCCCTCCTTGATCAGCGTCAGGCAGGTGCGTACCGCAATGCCGCTGGCCACTTCGCCGGCTTTGTAGCCGCCCATGCCGTCGGCAAGCACGACCAGCCCGATGTCACCGTCGGTGCCGATCGTGTCCTCGTTGTGCTCGCGTACCTGGCCGGTGTCGGTTGCGCCGACGCAGCGGAATTTTCCCTTCAGGCGCATCGCGAGCTCAGCGCTTGCCGGGCGAGTTCAGGTCGCGCAGGGCCTGCGCCAGGCTGGCGCCAGTGTCATAGCGGTCGGCCGGTTCCTTGGCGAGCGCGCGGTCGAAGAAGGCGTCGAGCCCCGGCGTCAGCACAGGATTGATCGCGCAGACGCGCGGGTGCGGCTCCTGGGCAATCTTCATCATGAGTCCGGGCATGGTGTCGGCGCGGAACGGCAACTGGCCGGTCAGCATCTGGAACAGCGAGACGGCGAGCGAGAACAGGTCGGAACGGCCCGTCACTGGACGTCCCTGCAACTGCTCGGGCGACATGAACGACGGCGTGCCGAACACCACGCCCGTGCGCGTCCGGTTCGAGTCGGTCAGCCTGGCGATGCCGAAGTCCGTGATCTTGAGTTCCCCGCTTGGCGCGTCGAACATGATATTGGCGGGCTTGATGTCCCGGTGCACGACCTGATTCTGGTGTGCATAGTGCAACGCGTCAGCGAGGCGCGCCACGATTTCGATCGCGATGGCCGGCGGCAGCAGACGTCCCGGGCTCGTGTACTCGACGAGGTGCTGTCCGCGCAGCAGCTCCATGGCGATGTAGGCCGTGCCGTTGTCCTCGCCCGCGTCGTAGATCGTGACGATGTGAGGGTGCGAAAGGCGGCCGGCCGTCTCCGCCTCGCGGAAGAAGCTGGCGCGTGCCTGCTCCAGGTCCTCGGGCTCGAACTCATCGGCCAGGGGGATGGCCTTCAACGCCACTTCGCGGTTGATGCGAGGGTCGCGGCCACGATAGACCACGCCCATCGCGCCCTTGCCGAGTTCGTGGATCAACTCATAGCGGCCGAGGCGTGCGGGCATGGCGGTCCGTGGCGGGGCCTTGCGGCCGCTGCCACCCGTGGAGTTCGCCGCCAGCGTGGGTTCGGGTTGACTGCTCATGAGTGACCCGAAGTATAGGGCGCGCCCCCGCGGCGGAATTGTCGCCGCCGTCACACTCCGGCTGCCTCGCCGGGCCGTGCTAGCATCCGCAGCCTTCCCCGGCCCCTGTGCAATCGCCCGAACGGCAGCCCCCGCATGGCACGTCCCAAAACCAGTTACGTCTGCGGCAACTGCGGCGCGCGCGCGGCCCAATGGCAGGGGCAGTGCCCGGCCTGCGAAGCCTGGAATACGCTCGAGATCGCGGTGTCGTCCATCGCACCTTCTGGCGGCAGCCGCAACGCTCGGGCCGTGGCAGCCGGCCCGTCCACGAGCCGGACCGTGACGGAGATCGCACAGGAGCGCGACGAGCGCGCGGTCACTGGCATCGGCGAGCTGGATCGCGTCCTGGGTGGCGGCCTGGTGGCCGGCTCCGTCGTGCTGCTCGGCGGCGATCCCGGTATCGGCAAGTCGACGCTGCTGCTGCAGGCGGCGGACGCACTCAGCCGCTCGCTGCCGGTGCTCTACGTCTCCGGCGAGGAATCCGTGCGGCAGGTCGCATCGCGCGCGCAGCGGCTCGGCCTCGACGCGACCAAGCTGCGGCTGGCCGCCGAAACCCGCGTCGAATCGATCCTGCAGGAGGCCGTGGCGGCGCGGGCGCAGGTGCTGGTGATCGATTCCATCCAGACGATGCAGACCGAACTCAGCGAGTCGTCCGCGGGTTCGGCCGTGCAGGTGCGTGAATCCGCTGCGCGGCTCGTGCGCTATGCAAAGGAAACGGGCACTGCGGTGCTGCTGATCGGCCACGTCACCAAGGAAGGGCTGATCGCCGGCCCGCGCATCCTCGAACACATGGTCGACACCGTGTTGTATTTCGAGAGCGACCCGGCGAGCAGGTTCCGCGTCGTGCGCGCGGTCAAGAACCGCTTCGGCGCGGCGAACGAACTCGGCGTGTTCGCAATGGTGGAGCAGGGCCTGCGCGAGGTCCGCAATCCTTCCGCCATCTTCCTGTCGCGGCACCCGCAGCCCGTTGCCGGCAGCGTCGTGACCGTGGTGCGCGAAGGCAGCCGGCCGCTGCTCGTCGAAGTGCAGGCGCTGGTCGACGAGGCGCAGGGCATGAGTCCGCGCCGCGTCGCAGTGGGATTCGAATCGAGCCGGCTTGCGCTGCTACTGGCCGTGCTGCACCGGCACGGTGGTGTCTCGACCGCCGGGCGCGACGTCTTCGTCAACGTCGTCGGCGGCATTCGCATCGGTGAAACCTCGGCCGATCTTCCAGCCGTGCTCGCCGTGCTGTCGAGCTTGCGCGATCGTCCAGTCGCGGTCGACACGGTCTGCTTCGGCGAGTTGGGACTCACCGGCGAGATCCGTCCGGTGCCGTTCGGCGAGGAACGGTTGCGCGAGGCGGCCAAGCTCGGGTTCAAGCGCGCGCTGGTTCCGGCTGCCAACGTGCCGCGCAAGGGTGCCGGCATCGACGACATGCAGGTCGAAGGCGTCAGCCGGTTGCAGGAAGCGCTCGACAAGGCTTTCTGATTCTTCTCTCGCATTGCGTGCAAGACCAGTTCCTGGCTTCCGACCCGACATGTCCTGTCGCGATCGGAGATGCAGGCACGCATTGGTGCCACAAGCGGTGGATCCGAAGTCTTTCCCCGAGCTTGGAAAGGCAGACACGCGCTCGGGGAAAGACTTCGGATCCATCGCTTGCGAGACTGCGCCTGAGCGACTCGTCGGGCGATGCGGCAAGACCCAAGGCGGGGCAGCATCCCATGCCCGACGACTCGCACGTCGCGCGCAGCCGGTGATCGAAGCACCGCGGCCGGAACCTGCGTTCCGAAGCTCTCAACGCTGCGTGCGCCGTGTCGCCAGCGACCGATCCGGCACCTGCCCTCGAGCGCGTGTCTGCCTTTCCAAGCTCGGGGGCAGGTGCCGGATCGGTCGCCTGCAACCAGAGCGTGACTGCCTTTCCAAGCTCTGGGAAAGGCCCCGGATCGAACGCCTGCGCGCGGCCCTGAAGGACGAACGTCAGCTGGGCTTGTCGAGCTTCGCGACCGCCGGTTGCGTGAGCCGCACCGTCTTCACCGCGTTGTCCGTCACCTGCAGGATCTCGAGCGAATAGTCGCCGATCCGCAGCCGCTGGCCCGGCGCGGGGATCGTCTCCAGCTGCTCGACGATCAGCCCGTTCAGCGTGCGCGGACCCGTCGTCGGCAGCGACCAGCCCATCTTGCGGTTGAGCGTACGCACGCTCGCCGAGGCGTTGACCACGAAGTTGTCGTTGCGCTCGCGGTGGACGTCCTTGTGCAGGATGCTGGTGTCCGACGTGAACTCGCCGACGATCTCCTCGAGCAGGTCCTCGAGCGTGACGAGCCCCTGCACGTCGCCGTACTCGTCGACGATGAACGCGACGCGCCGCCGCTGCCGCTGGAACTGCAGCAGCTGCTGGTTGAGCGACGTGCCTTCCGGCACGTAATACGGCTCGCGCGTCCTGGCGAGCGCGATCAGTTGCTCGCGGTCGAACTCGCCGCGCACCAGCAGGCGAGCGACCTTCTTCATGTGCAGGATGCCGATCAACGACTCCAGTTCTCCGTCGTACACGGGAATCCGCGTGTGCCGGCACTCGCGGATCTGCTCGACGATGTCGTCCCAGTCGTCCTTGAGGTTGATGCCGTAGATTTCGTTGCGCGGCACCATGATGTCGTCGACCGTGATCTTCTCGAGGTCGAGGATGCTCATCAGCATGCGCTGGTGGCGGTGCGGAATGACCGTGCTTGCTTCGGCCACGACGGTGCGCAGCTCCTCGCTGCTGAGCGTCGTGCGGCTGGCTTCCTCGCGGTTCACGCCCAGCACGCGCAGCACTCCGTTCGCGAGCAGGTTGGTCACCCAGACGATCGGATACAGGACCTTGAGCAGGACGCTGTAGATCACCGCGGCCGGCAGTGCGATGCGTTCCGGGTAAAGTGCACCGAAGGTCTTGGGTGCGACCTCGCCGAAGAGGATCAGCACGACGGTAAAGACGCCGACAGCGATCGCGGCGAGCGATTCGCCGCCGATCGACAGCGCGATCACGGTGACGATGGCCGCGGCGGCCGAGTTCACGAAGTTGTTGCAGATCAGGATCATCCCGATCAGCCGGTCAGGCCGTTCGAGCAGCTGCTCGGCGAGCTTCGCGGACTTGCTGCCCTCGCGCGCGAGGTGCCGCAACCGGTAGCGGTTGACGCTCATCAGCGCCGTCTCCGTGCCGGAGAAAAACGCGGAGAGGAGGACGGCGGCGACGAGGCAGATGGCCAGCGTGGATAAGGGTATGTCACCCACTGCCGCTCAGCCCCAGTGCTTGCCGAGGATGTTCTCGAGGATCAGCTTGCTGCCGAAGTACGACAGCCCGAGCAGGATGTAGCCCGCGAACGTCCAGCGCAGCGCCTTGCGGCCACGCCAGCCGAACCTGAAGCGGCCGAGCAGCAGCACGCCGAACACGATCCACGCGACGATCGCCAGCGCGACCTTGTGCACGAGGTGCTGTGCGAACAGGTCCTGAACGAAGAAACCGCCGGTCACCAGCGCCAGCGTGAGCACGGCGAAGCCAGCGAGGATGCTCTGGAAACAGCCGGATTCGAGCGACTCGATCGGCGTCAGGATCTTGAGCCAGCCGAGCGGTTGCCGGCTGCGGAGCCGCCGGTCGACGACGACCTGCGCGATGGCGAGAGCCATGCCGATCGTCAGGAACGCGAACGCGGTCGTTGCCATGGCGACGTGGAACGCGAGTTCCCAGCCCGGTTGACCGATCGAGAATCGCCGCGCGCCTTCCGAGAAGGCCGCTTCGAGCGCGGCCGCGATCAGGAGCAGCAGCGCCGCCATGCCGCGGCGGCCGGGACGCAGCGCCATGAGCACGGCAGTGATGGCGATCGTGAGACCGACGAGTGCGAGCGTGTCGCCCAGCGACAGCGCGGAGCCGGGCGCCAGGTGCCTTTCCTGCATCAGCGCGGCCGCGTGCACGACGGTGCCGACGGCGGCAATGGCGACCGCGGCGATCCGGCCGCCCCGGCCGCGTGCGGAGAACGGTTCGCTGCGCTGCTGGTACGTGGCGGTGGCAAGCCAGAGGGCTCCAATCACGTAGCAGGCGACGGCAATCAGTGGCAGCAGCAAGCGCAGGGCCCAGCGTGGCTAAGTACGCCGAGCATGATGCCATGGACCCGGCAGGCTGAGGAGGACGGCAAACCAACCCCTGACCCGCACTATAATCGCGCACTCCCATGCCGGCCCCCGGGCCGGCGGCTCCCGACCGAGGTTCCCTGGCCGTGTTCGACAAGCTTTCCGCCCGCCTGGCGTCCGTCGTCGAAGGACTGCGTGGCCGTGGCCGCCTGACCGAGGAGAACATCACCGACACGCTGCGGCAGGTCCGCATGGCCCTGCTCGAGGCAGACGTCGCCTTGCCGGTGGTCAAGACCTTCATCGACGGCGTGAAGACACGCGTCGTCGGCCAGGAGGTCCACAAGAGCCTCACGCCCGGCCAGGCGCTGATCAAGGTCATCCATGACGAACTCGTCCAGGTGATGGGCGAGGGTGCGCGACCGCTCAACCTGCGCACGCAGCCGCCCGCGATCGTGCTGCTCGCCGGCCTGCAGGGCGCCGGCAAGACCACGACCGCCGCCAAGCTCGCGCTGTGGCTCAAGAATCGCGAGAAGAAGCGTGTACTGCTGGTGTCGACCGACGTACGGCGCCCGGCGGCGCTGCTGCAACTCGAGCGCCTGGGCCAGCAACTGGACATCGACGTGGCTCCTGCGAGCCCGACGCAGGCACCGCTCAGGATCGCGCTGGACGCGCTTGCGGAGGCCCGCCGCGGCGTCTACGACGTGCTGCTGGTCGATACCGCGGGGCGCCTGCACGTCGACGAGGAGATGATGGCGGAAGTGCGTGAACTTGCCGTCGCGCTCAAGCCAATTGAGACACTGTTTGTCGTGGACAGCATGGCCGGCCAGGACGCGGTCAATGCCGCGCGTGCCTTCGGTACGACGCTCGACCTGACCGGCGTTGTGCTGACCAAGGCGGACGGCGACGCGCGTGGCGGCGTGGCGCTCTCGGTTCGGCAGATCACGGGCCAGCCGATCCTGTTCGTCGGCACCGGCGAAAAGCCCGATGCGCTGGAGGCGTTCCAGCCGGACCGCATGGCCTCACGCATCCTCGGCATGGGCGACGTGCTCTCGCTGGTCGAGGAGGTCACGCGCCAGGTAGACCGCGAAGAGGCGGAGAAGCTCGCCAGGAAGGTCGCCTCGGGCAAGGACTTCAACCTCGAGGACCTGCTCGGGCAGTTGCGGCAGATCGAGCAGCTGGGTGGCATGTCGGCCCTGATGGACAAGCTGCCGGCCCAGCTCGCGGCCAGGGCCGGCCAGATGCCCCAAGGGAACGAGAAGGAGGTCAAGCGGCAGATTGCAATCATCTGCTCCATGACCCCGCGGGAGCGGCGTTATCCAAAGCACATCGACGGGTCGCGCAAGCGCCGGATCGCGGCCGGATCGGGTACCCAGGTGGCCGAAATCAACAGGCTGCTCAAGAACTTCCTGCAGATGCAGAAGATGATGAAAGGCATGGGCAAGGGCGGCCTCGGGCGCATGATGCGGTCGATGGCAGGCCGCATGCCCCCCGGTCTCCGCTGATCTGCTGCCTCCCCAGCGCTCGCGGGGGAGGGTCGGGGTGGGGGGCTGGCGCGAGGGCCAGTCGATGGACCCCACAAGTATTTCTTTTCTCAGGAATTTTGTTTATAGTTCGCGGCTCTTTTTTGGCCGGACGCAGCCCCTTGCGGCCGGCCGCGAACCTGAGGCTTCGACAAGATGGTGACGATCAGATTGCAGCGCCGCGGCGGTAAGAAGGAACCCTTCTACCACGTGGTCGTGACCGACAGCCGCCGCGCCGGTGGCGGCTCGCTCGAGCAGGTGGGTTTCTTCAACCCGGTCGCTCGTGGCAACAGCGAAGAACTGCGCCTCGATCTGCCGCGCGTTGACTACTGGCTGGGCGTTGGTGCGCAGCCGTCCGACCGCGTGCAGCAGTTGCTCAAGGGCTACCGCAAGACCCAGGTCGCGGCTGCGGCCTGAAGCCGCGGTCTCGCCGGATTCGACATGACGGCGCGCCCCGGGCCTGACAGCCCCCGCGCCGTGGTGCTGGGCCGGGTCGGCGCACCGCACGGTGTGCAGGGCTGGGTAAAGGTTTCGTCCTACACCGAGCCTGCGGCGGGCATCGCGAACTATCCGCGGTGGACGCTGGTCCACGGCAGCCAGTCACGCGTGGTGCGCGTGCTGGAGTCGAAGCGGGCAGGGCAGGCCATCGCGGTGCGGCTGGAAGGCATCGACACCCGCGAAGCCGCACAGGCGCTCACGGGTGCCGAGGTCCAGGTGGACCGCTCCGAGTTGCCCGCCGTCGGGCCCAAGGAGCACTACCTGCACGACCTGCTGGGGCTCGACGCGGTGAACCGTGAAGGCGTGCCGCTCGGGCGGGTGGACGGATTCCTGGAGATGCCGGCGCACCCCGTGATGGTGTTGCGGGACGGCAAGGTCGAAAGGTTGGTGCCCGTGGTGCCCGAGCGGCTGCTCGCGGTGGACCACGGCGCGGGCCGGGTGATGCTGGACTGGCACCCGGACGACTGACCGGCGATAAGGGAACGGAGGCACGGTCGATGCGCATCGTCGTCGTGACGCTGTTCCCCGAGTTCGTCGAGCACGCGCTTGGTTTTGGAGTCCTGGGACGGGCGCTCGAGCGCGGCGTCCTGGTGGTGGAGACGATCAACCCGCGGCAATTCGCCACGGACGTGCACAAGACGGTGGACGACCGCCCGTACGGCGGCGGACCCGGGATGGTGTTGAAAGCCGAGCCGTTGCGGCTCGCGATGGCGGAGGCGGCACGGAAGGTGCCGGCGGCCCGCCGTGTGTACCTCGCCGCGGACGGTACCCCGCTCACGCAGCGGAAGGTGGCGGAGTTCGCGGGGTTGGCGGAACTGGTGCTGGTCGCCGGCCGCTACGAGGGAGTGGACGAGCGGTTCGTCGAGCAATGCAGCGACGAATCGGTCTCGGTCGGCGATGTGGTGCTGAGTGGCGGCGAATTGCCGGCACTCATGGTCATCGATGCAGTGGCGAGGCTCCTGCCTGGCACGCTCGGCGACGCGGAATCGGCGGTGCAGGAATCGTTCACGGACGGCCTGCTCGACTGGCCGCACTACACGCGGCCGGAAGTCTGGTCGGGAAGCGCGGTGCCGCCGGTGCTGATCGGCGGCAACCACGCCGCGATCGCCCGCTGGCGCCTGAAGCAGGCGCTGGGGCGCACGTGGCAGCGCCGGCCCGACCTGCTGGCGCAGAGAGATTTGAGTGCCGAGGAGCGCAGGCTCCTCGCGGAATACCAGGCGGAGCAGGACGCGACGCCACGAGAGCAGGGACAGAACCGAGACTAAGGTGAAGAAATGAGCAACATCATTGCCGAGCTCAATGCCGAGCGCATGACTCGCGAAATTCCAGACTTCGGCCCGGGCGACACGGTCGTCGTCGAAGTGAAGGTCAAGGAAGGCGACCGCGAGCGCGTCCAGGCGTACGAAGGCGTCGTCATCGCCAAGAGCAACCGCGGCCTCAACTCGTCGTTCACGGTGCGCAAGATTTCGCACGGTGAAGGCGTCGAACGCGTGTTCCAGAGCTACAGCCCGGCCCTCGGCGCGATCACGGTCAAGCGCCGTGGCAACGTCCGCCGCGCCAAGCTGTACTTCCTGCGCGAGCGCACGGGCAAGTCCGCCCGCATCGAAGAGAAGGTCTGACCCGGCAGGGGCGCGCGGGAATGCGTGCCATCCGCAAGGTGCTGCACTGGATCTGGCTGGGCCTCGACGGCCTGCGCAAGATCCTGCACCTGCTGCTGCTCCTGCTGATCTTCGGCGTGATCGGCACGCTGTTTTCGCGGCCGATCCCGTTCGTCCCCGACCGCGCGGCGCTGGTCATTGCGCCGCAGGGTCCGTTGGTCGAGCAGTTCACGGGCGACCCGCTCGAGCGGGCCATCGCCGACGTTCTCCGCCAGGGCCCGGTCGAGACCCGCCTGCGCGACGTCGTCGACGCGATCAATGCGGCGCGGAAAGACGACCGCATCAGTTCGCTGTACCTCGACCTCGGCGGACTCGACGGCGGCGGCACTGCCAAGCTGCAGGATGTCGCCGCCGCCATCGACGCCTTCCGCAAGGCCGGCAAGCCGGTCATCGCCTTCGGCGAATACTACGACCAGCCCCAGTACTACCTTGCGGCCCACGCCGACGAGATATTCCTCGATCCCCAGGGCATGGCCTTCATCGACGGCTTTGCCAATTACGGGCTGTTCGTGAAGGACGCGCTCGACAAGCTGTCGATCGACTGGAATGTCTTCCGTGTCGGCCAGTACAAGTCGGCGGTCGAGATGTTCACGCGCAATGACATGTCGCCGGCCGAGCGCGAGGAGAGCCTCGCCTGGCTCAACTCGGTGTGGGGCACGTGGAAGGCCGACGTGGCGACGGCGCGCGGGCTCGAGCCCGGCAGGCTGCAGGCCTATGCCGATGACGCCAGCAAGTCGCTGCGCAAGGTCGAGGGTGACCTGGCCAAGCTCGCGCTCGACGCCGGGCTGGTCACGCAGCTCGAAGGCCGCTACCGCGTCGAAGAACACCTGGCCGAGATCACCGGCACGGACGAAGACACGCATTCGTACAAAGGCATCGACCACCTGTCGTACCTCGCGAACGTCCATTCGTCGAGGGCGCTGTCAAAGAAGCCGGTCGACAAGGTGGCCGTCATCGTCGCTGCGGGCGAGATTCTCCCCGGCAGCCAGCAACCTGGCACGATCGGTTCGGACACACTCGCCGAGCAGCTGCGCGACGCGCGGTTCGACGAGGACGTCAAGGCCGTGGTGCTGCGCATCGACAGTCCGGGCGGCAGCACGTTTGCGAGCGAAGTCATCCGCCGCGAAGTCGACGAACTCAAGGCCGCCGGCAAGCCGGTCGTCGCCTCGATGAGCACGCTGGCCGCTTCCGGCGGGTACTACATTGCAATGGATGCGGACCGCATCGTCGCCAGCCCCGCGACGTTGACGGGCTCGATCGGCATCTTCGCGATGTTCCCGACGTTCCAGCGCACCCTCGAGCGGGTGGGCGTGCACGTGGACGGCGTCGGCACCACTGCGCTGTCGGGCGAATTCAGCCCGGTGCGCCCGATGGGCGAGCAGACCAGGGAAATCGTGCAGCAGAGCATCGAGCACGAGTACGGCCGCTTCATCGGCATGGTGGCCAAGTCGCGCAAGCAGGACGTCGCCGCGATCGCCGCGATCGCGCAGGGCCGTGTCTGGTCCGGCGCGGATGCGAAGAGACTCGGCCTGGTGGACCAGCTCGGCGGTTTCCAGGACGCGGTCGACCTTGCCGCGAGGCTCGCGAAGCTCGGCAAGGACTTCGACGTGGTGCACTTCGACGTCGAAGTGGGGATCGGCGAGGCGCTCGGCCTGCGCACGCGGGCGAGCCTGGCGAAGGTCCTGGCACCGCTGCTGCCGCGGTCGATGATGCCGCAACTGCCGCTCAGCCTGGAGCCGGTGGTGGCGGAGTTGAACCGCATTGCGCGGCTCAGCGACCCGCGCAACCTCTACATGTACTGCCTCGCCTGTTCGTTGGACTGAGCACGCCCATGGATCCGCTGCTGCTGCTGAAGGCGGCGATCCTCGGGATCGTCGAAGGACTCACTGAGTTCCTGCCGGTCTCGAGCACGGGGCACCTGATTCTCGCGGCGACGCTGCTCGATTTCCATGACGAGCGCGGCAAGCTGTTCGAGATCGTGATCCAGTCGGGCGCGATCCTCGCGGTGGTGTGGGAGTTCCGCGCCAAGATCGGCTCGGTGCTCGCGAATGCCACGCGCGATGCGACCGCGCGGCGCCTGCTGCTCAACATCGGCATTGCCTTCCTGCCGCTCGCGCTGCTCGGCCTGCTGTTCGGCAAGGCCCTCAAGGCGAGCCTGTTCAACGCGCCGACGGTCGCCGCGGCGTTCATCATCGGCGGCTTCATCATCCTGTGGGCCGAGCGGCGCAGCCACGAAGTGCGCGTGCACTCGGTGGACGACATGACGGCGCTCGATGCACTCAAGGTGGGCGTGGCGCAGGCGTTCGCGCTGATCCCCGGCACCAGCCGTTCGGGCGCCACGATCATCGGCGGCATGCTGTTCGGCCTGTCGCGCAAGGTGGCCACCGAGTTCACGTTCTACCTGGCGATTCCGACGCTGGGCATCGCGTCACTGTATTCGCTGTACAAGGAACGCGAATTGCTGTCGCTGGACGACGTCGGCATCTGGACGGTCGGCATGGTGACGGCCTTCGTCTCGGCCTTCGCCTGCGTGCGCTGGCTGCTGCGCTACGTGGCGACGCACACGTTCGTGCCGTTCGCGTGGTACCGCATCGGGTTCGGCGTGCTGGTGCTGCTGACGGCCTGGACCGGCTTCATCGACTGGGGCGGTTGACGATCCACACCGCTCCGGCGTGCGGGAGAGGTGGCCCGCAGGGCGGGTTCAGTCGGCGACGAATCCCTTCCAGGTCTTCATGTACCCGACGAACGCGGGGCCCAGGCCTTCCGCCCGCAGGTGCTCGGCCGACACCGGCAGCGCAATCGGCGTGAAGTCCGGATCCGCCCGGACCCGCTCCGGGAAATCGTGGTGCAGGATTGCCGCGCGGCCGATGGTGACGTAGTCGGCGCCATGCGCCAGGCACTTCCGTGCCGTCGCGCCGTCCATGATCTTGCCGGCCACGCCGAGCCTCGTTGTGCCGCGTTCGAGGTCCGTGAACCAGTCGATGAGCGGCCGGTTCTTGAAAGCGTCCTCGTTCGGTTCCTTGAACACGTCCCACAGCGACAGGTCGACGAAGTCGAGCCGTCCGTCGCTGAGCAGGCGCTGCGTGAAGTCGCGCATCTCGCCGAGCTCGAGCCCGAAGCGCTCGGGTGAGATCCTGATGCCCAGCGTGAAGTCCGGACGGCAGCGGGCGCGGATGCCGGCGACGATCTCGAACGCCAGCCGGCAGCGGTTCTCGAGCGAGCCGCCGTAACGATCGGTGCGGCGATTGATGGTGCCGCTCAGGAACTGGCTGAGCACGTAGCCGTGAGCGCCGTGCAGTTCGACGCCGTCGAAGCCTGCCCGCTCTGCGCGCGCAGCGGCAGCGATGAAGTCGTCGCGCAGCTGCTCGACTTCGGCGAGCGTCAGGGCGCGCGAACCGGTCTCCGCGTCGTCCGACGGACACACAGGTTGCGTACCGATCAGTTCCTGCGGCGAGCGCATGCCGGCATGGTGGAGCTGCACGAAAGCGAGGCTGCCAGCCGCACGGATCGCCGCGGCGAGCCGGGTGAGGCCCGCGACATGCGCGTCGGACCAGCAACCCAGCTGCCCCGGGAAGCCCTGGCCCCGTGCCTGCACGTGCGAGGCGCAGGTCATGGTCAGGCCGAACCCGCCGCTGGCCCGCAACGTGAGCCAGTGGAACTCGTCGTCCGACAGCGTGCCGTCGGCATGACTCTGCAGGTTGGTGAGCGGCGCGAGCATGAAGCGGTTCTTCATGCCCGGGCCGTGGGCGAAGCCCAGCGGGGAGAACAGGTCGGTCATGCGCGGGCAGTCGTCAGTTCACGATCTGGTTCAGTTCGCCCTTCTTGTACCGCTCGGCCATCTTCTCGAGCGGCAGCGGCTTGATCTTCGCGGCCTGGCCCGCGCAACCGAACGCTTCGTAGCGCAGTTTGCAGATGCCCCGGGCCGCGACCTGCGCATCGGCAAGGAACTTGCGCGGGTCGAATTCCGCGGGCTTCTCCGCCATGTGCTTGCGGATGGCGCCGGTCATCGCCAGGCGGATGTCGGTGTCGATGTTGATCTTGCGCACGCCGTGCTTGATGCCTTCGACGATCTCCTCGACCGGGACGCCGTAGGTTTCCTTCATGTTGCCGCCGTACTTGCGGATGATCTCGAGCCATTCCTGCGGCACGCTCGACGAGCCGTGCATCACCAGGTGCGTGTTCGGGATGCGCGCGTTGATTTCCTTGATGCGCTGGATGGCGAGGATGTCGCCCGTGGGCTTGCGCGTGAACTTGTAGGCGCCGTGCGACGTGCCGATCGCGATTGCCAGCGCGTCGCACTGCGTCTTCTTGACGAAGTCCGCGGCCTGGTCCGGGTCCGTGAGCAATTGCTCGCGCGTCATCGTGCCTTCGGCGCCGTGGCCGTCTTCCTTGTCGCCCTTCATGGTCTCGAGCGAGCCGAGCACGCCGAGTTCGGCCTCGACCGTCACGCCGATCGAGTGCGCGAAGTCGACGACCTTGCGCGACGTCTCGACGTTGTATTCGTAGGAGGAGGGCGTCTTGCCGTCTTCCAGCAGCGAGCCGTCCATCATGACGCTGGAGAAGCCCGAGCGGATGGCGCCCATGCAGACTCCCGGCGACTGGCCGTGGTCCTGGTGCATGACGACCGGGATGTGGGGATACGACTCGATCGCCGCCTGGATCAGGTGGCGCAGGAACGCCTCGCCGGCGTACTTACGGGCGCCGGCCGAGCCCTGCATGATCACCGGGCTGTTGGTCTCGTCGGCCGCCTCCATGATGGCGCGGACCTGCTCCAGGTTGTTGACGTTGAATGCCGGCAGGCCATAGCCGTTTTCGGCGGCGTGGTCGAGCAGCTGGCGCATCGAGACGAGAGGCATGGCTTCGCTTCCAGGTGAGTGCGGTAGATTTGCGATTTTATCCGCTTTCCCGCCCGGCAGGCCCCTGCTGACAATGCGGATTGCGCCGAGATGAGGCGCCTTACTCCAGCGCGGCGTCGAGCGTGATTTCCACGCTGGCCAATGCTTTGGATACGGGGCAGTTCTGCTTCGCATCGGCGGCCAGGGCCGCGAAACTCGCCGCGTCCAGCCCCGGGATCGTGGCGCGAGTGCGCAGGTCGATGCGGGGGATGGTGAACCCCCCAGCCGCCTGTTCAATGTGCACGGCGGCAGTGGTGTGGATCTTCGTTGGCGCCAGTTGCCGGCGGGCGAGCAGCGCCGTCAGCGCCATCGTGAAACAACTGGCGTGCGCCGCGCCAAGCAGCTCTTCCGGGTTGGTCTCCTTGCCGTGCTCGAACCGCGACTTGAACGTGTACGGACCGCGGAAGGCGCCGCTCTCGAGCGCGAGTTCACCGCCGCCTTCGCGCAGGCTGCCCTGCCACTCGGCCTCTGCCCGTCTGACTGCCATGCCACTTCTCCTGTTTCAGGCGGCCCAGTCCAGGATCACTTTCCCGGACTGTCCGCTGCGCATGATTTCGAAGCCGTCGCGGAACTCCGCAATCGGCAGGCGATGGGTGATGATCGGCGTGATGTCGAGGCCGCTCTGCAGCATCGCGGACATCTTGTACCAGGTCTCGAACATCTCGCGGCCATAGACGCCCTTGAGCATCAGGCCCTTGAAGATCACCTGGTTCCAGTCGATGGCGGTGTCTCCGGGCGGGATGCCGAGCAGCGCGACGTTGCCGCCGTGGTGCATGGTGCGCAGCAGGTCCCGGAACGCGGTCGGGTTGCCGGACATCTCGAGGCCGACGTCGAAGCCCTCGACCATGCCCAGGTCCTGCATCGTGTCGTCGAGTGATTCGCGTGCCACGTTGATGGCGCGCGATGCGCCCATCTTGCGGGCGAGGTCGAGCCGGTAATCGTTGACGTCGGTGATCACGATGTGCCGCGCGCCCACGTGGCGCGCGATGGCGACGGCCATGATGCCGATCGGGCCGGCACCGGTGATCAGCACGTCTTCGCCAACGAGGTTGAATGACAGCGCCGTGTGCGTCGCGTTGCCGAACGGATCGAGGATCGAAGCCACGTCGTCCGAAATTGCGTCGTTGAGCTTGAACGCATTGAAGGCCGGGATCACCAGGTACTCGGCGAAACAGCCCTGGCGGTTCACGCCGACACCCACGGTGTTGCGGCAGAGGTGGCGGCGCCCTGCACGACAGTTACGGCAGTAGCCGCAGGTGATGTGGCCTTCGCCGGACACGCGGTCGCCGACCGTGAAGCCCTGCACCTCGCTGCCCATCTCGACGATCGTGCCCACGTATTCGTGGCCGACCGCCATCGGGACCGGGATCGTCTTCTGTGCCCACTGGTCCCAGAGGTAGATGTGCATGTCCGTGCCGCAGATGGCGGTCTTGCGGACCTTGATCAGCACGTCGTTGGGCCCGACCTTCGGCTCGGGGATGTCTTCCATCCAGATGCCAGGGGCGGCTTGTGCCTTGACCAGTGCCTTCATGTCGTTTCCTTCAACTCAGCGAATGACGCCCAGTTCGCGGCCGACGGCGATGAAGCCGTCGACCGCCCGGTCCAGCTGTTCCAGCGTGTGCCCGGCGGTCATCTGCGTGCGGATGCGCGCCTTGCCCATCGGCACCACGGGGAACGAGAAGCCGATGACGTAGACGCCGCGCTCCACCAGTTTTTCGGCGAAGCGGGCGGCGAGGGCCGCGTCGCCGAGCATGACCGGCGCGATCGGGTGTTCGCCCGGCACGATCGTGAAGCCGGCTTCGGACATGCGACGGCGGAAATGCGCGGTGTTGCGGCGCAGGTTCGCGCGCAGTTCGTCGCCGTCCTCGACCAGGTCGAGCACGCGCAGCGTCGTCGCCGCGATCACGGGCGGAACGCTGTTCGAGAACAGGTACGGGCGCGAGCGCTGACGCAGCCACCCGACGATTTCCTTGCGTGCCGACGTGTAGCCGCCGGCCGCGCCGCCGAGCGCCTTGCCGAGCGTGCCGGTGAGGATGTCGATGCGACCCATCACGTCGCGGAACTCCGGCGTGCCGCGGCCGCCGTGGCCGATGAAGCCCGTGGCGTGCGAATCGTCCACCATCACCAGCGCGCCGTAGCGGTCGGCGAGGTCGCAGATTTCCCTGAGCCGCGCAATGACGCCGTCCATTGAGAAGACACCGTCGGTCGCGATCAGCTTCACGCGCGCGCCCGAGGCCTCCTTGAGCCGCGTCTCGAGTTCGTCGAGGTCGTCGTTGGCGTAGCGCAGGCGTTGTGCCTTGCACAGCCGGATGCCGTCGATGATGCTGGCGTGGTTGAGCGAGTCGCTGATCACGGCGTCCTGTTCGTCGAGCAGGGTCTCGAACAGGCCGCCATTCGCATCGAAGCACGACGAGTACAGGATCGTGTCGTCCATGCCGAGGAACGCGCTCAGGCGCGCCTCGAGTTCCTTGTGCACGCTCTGCGTGCCGCAGATGAAGCGCACGGAGGCCATGCCGTAACCGTAACGGTCGAGCGCGCGGTGCGCGGCCTCGCGCACGGACGGGTGATTTGCCAGCGCCAGGTAATTGTTGGCACAGAGGTTGATCAACTCGCGGCCGTCCGCGAGCCTGACGACCGGCTGCTGTGGCGAGCCGAGCACGCGCTCCGGCTTGAACAGGCCGGAGCCCTTCAGTTCGTCGGTCTGCGCGGCCAGTCGGTCGAGAAAGCCACGATCCATGGGGTTGGGGCACCTTGGGCTGCGGAGCGCGGATTATAAGGGCCTTATAATCGCGGCGTGTCACCCCGCAGAAACGATCCGCCGCGCCGTCACGGCGACGGCGTAGACGACGACGGCCCAGGCGGGCCGGGCGGTTCCCTGCGCATCGACAAGTGGCTCTGGTGCGCCCGGTTCTTCAAGACCCGCGGCATCGCACAGGAAGCCGTCGATGGCGGGCACGTGCAGCTGAACGGTGATCGCATCAAGGCATCGCGCCAGGTCAAGGTCGGCGACCGGCTGCAGATCACGCGCGAACGCGAGCGTTTCCTGGTCGACGTGGTGTCGATTCCGGTGCGGCGTGGGCCGGCTGCGGAGGCCCGGGGCCATTACCGGGAGACACCGGAGAGCGAGGCGGCCCGGGCGCACCTGCGCGAGCTGAACCGGCTGTCGGGACCGGTTTCGACTGGCCGTCCGGACAAGCGGGAGCGGCGGGACCTGATGCGCATCGTCAAGGGCCGGGGCGGCCTGCCGGGCGACGGCGGCCACGAGTAGCCTCGGCGCGCCCCCCGGGTTCGTGACCGGCCTCACATCGACTGTCACAAAGGCGGCGTACCTTGGCGTCCTCAGGAAAGCTGTTTTCCCGGGGAGCCGAGCACGATGCCCGAGGCCACTTTCGATCCCAACAGGCAGAACATCCCGGACGACTGGGAGTCGGTCACGTTGAGCCGCGTGCGGGCCCATGTCGGCGACCTGCCGCCGCTGCCCGATGAAGCCGAAGATTTCGGCTGGGAAGAGGGCGTCCTGCAGCTGTTGCGCAGGCGCCTGGCCGACGCTGAATGATCGCCTTGCCGCGCCCGCGCCTGCGCGGGCACCGTGGGGTGCGAGCCTCCAGTCCTGAACGGCCGGTGTAAGCTCCGCTCCGACGACCCGTCGCCAGGGTCCCGGGAGTCGCCGGATGTCCGTGTCCCTGCTCGGCTCGCGTTCGACGCGGCTGTTCATCCTCCTGACGGCATTCTTCGTCGGTAACGCCGTCGTCGCCGAGTTTGTCGGCGTCAAGATCTTCGCGCTGGAGACGACGCTCGGCCTGCCGCCCTTCGGCTGGAACCTGTTCGGGCAGACCGGATCGCTGAGCTTCACCGCTGGCGTGCTGATCTGGCCGATCGTCTTCATCCTCACGGATATCATCAACGAGTACTTTGGCCGCCGCGGCGTGCGGCTGATCTCGTATGCCGCCATCGGCATGATCTCCTACGGTTTCCTGTTCGCGTACGCCTCGATCCACCTGGCGCCGGCCGACTGGTGGGTGACCGTGAACCAGGAGCGCGGCGTCCCGGACATGCAGGCCGCCTACCAGAACGTATTCGGCCAGGGCCTGTGGACCATCGGCGGCTCGATCACCGCGTTCTTCGTCGGCCAGTTGATCGACGTCAGCATTTTTCACCGCATCCGGCAGATGACGGGTGAACGCTGGATCTGGCTGCGCGCGACTGGCTCGACGGCCGTTTCGCAGCTGGTCGACAGTTTCCTCGTGCTCTACATCGCGTTCGTACTCGGGCCGCAGCAGTGGTCGATCCCGCTGTTCCTGGCGGTCGGCACGGTGAACTACTGCTACAAGATGGTGGCGGCGGTCGCGTTGAGTCCGCTGCTGTACCTGTCCCGGCGCTGGATCGAGAACTTCCTCGGTCCCGAAGAGGCGGCACGGCTCAAGGCTGAGGCGGCGGCCTGAGGAACGAGGGAGGGGCGGTCGCGCACGTGGAGCCAGTTCCGGTCTTCCTGCGCGCCCCGAGGTCTCGCGCGCTTCGTGAATCGCGCGGAGGAACCGCACGATTCACGGCGAACCTTGCTCGAGCGGGTGTTCGGCGATGGTGCCAGCGGCTGGTCGGATGGACTGGAGCCGCCTCACACCAACGCTCGAGCTGCGGCGCTCAACACGGGGCGCGCAGGAAGACCGGAACTGGCTCCACGTGCTCTCGCGCCCGCGTCACTGCAACGTCACGACTCGCCGTTGCTACAGGTCCATGCTTCCTCCGCGCTCCGTGTCGGACGCCGCAGCTCGAGCGCAGGAGCGAAGCGGCACTGCGGCCTGGTCGCTACTCTGCTGACACCATCGCTTCGCTCCCGCTCGAGCAAGGTTCGCCGCAAACGAACTTGTTCGTTTGCGATGCGCGGGAGACTTCGGAGCGCGGAGGAAGCACGGACCGGTGGCAACGCGAGGCGCTGCAACTGACTCGCCCGGCCTGATGGGCGACCTCTCCCGGTGGCGCGGGAAGGGTGAGGGCTACTTGACGAGCTCGTTCAGCTGGAAGATCGGCAGCAGCATCGCCAGCACGATCACCAGCACCAGGCCGCCCATCACCAGGATCATCAGCGGCCCGAGCAATCCAACCAGGGCCTGCAGCAGCGAATCCAGCTCGCGCTCCTGGTGCTGTGCCGCGCGGTCCAGCAACGTATCGAGTTCGCCACTCGACTCGCCACTCGAAATCAGGTGGATCATCATCGGCGGGAACAGCCGGCTCTGGCCGAGCGATTTGCCGATCGGCGCGCCTTCGCGCACGCGCACCGCGGCATCCGTCACCGCGGCCTTCATCGGCAGGTTGGTGACGACCTCGCCGGAGATGCGCAGGGCTTCGAGCACCGGCACGGTGCTGGCGGTGAGCGTGCTCAGCGTGCGCGCAAAGCGGGCCGTGTTGGAGCCACGGACGATCTTGCCGATCAGCGGCAAGGTCAGCAGGAGATCGTGCCAGCGCCGGCGGTTCGACTCGACCCGGAGCCAGCGTGAGAACAGCCAGAGGCCCAGGCCGATGCCGATGAACAGGAACAGGCCGTAGGACCGCATGAAGTCGCTGCCCGCGATGAGTGCCTGAGTCAGCAAGGGCAGTTCGGCCTCGCTGTTGCGGAACACCTCGACGACCTTGGGCACGACCGACACGAGCAGGAAGAACACGATCGCGACGCAGACGATGAACAGCATCACCGGGTAGAGCAGGGCGCCGAGCGTACGACTGCGCAGTGCCTCGCGATTCTCGGTGTAGTCCGCGAGCCTTTCGAGCACCGCATCGAGGTGGCCCGACTGTTCGCTGGCCGACACGGTGGCCCGATAGAGCTCCGGAAAACTGTTCGGAAACTCCCCGAGACTGTCGGCGAGCGTGTAGCCCTCCATGACCTTGGAGCGCACGCCGAGCAGGGTATTGCGGATCTTGGGTTTGTCGGTCTGCTGCGACACGGCGAGCAGCGACTCTTCGAGCGGCAGGGCGGACTTCACCAGCGTCGCCAGCTGGCGGGTGACGAGCGAGAGGTCCGACGCGCTCATGCCCCGCTGGAACTTGAATGAAAGCCCGCGCCCGGCGCCGCGCCCGGCGGCGGCCTGCTTCTGCTCGCCGACCACCTCGGTGACCGCGACCGGCAGCAGCGCCTGCTCGCGCAGCATTTGCCGGACCTGGCGCGCGTTGTCGCCTTCGAGAACGCCCTTGCGCTCCCGGCCGCCCGCATCGACTGCTACGTACTCGAAGGCACTCATGCTGCGGCGTCAGTCCTCGCGCGTGACCTTGAGGACTTCCTCGATGGTCGTGACGCCTGCGAGCACCTTGGCGCGCCCGTCGTCGCGGATACCTGGCGTGCGCATGCGCGCGTAACGTTCGAGGTCCAGCTCGGAAGCGCCGTCGTGGATCATCGCGCGCATGTGCTCGTCGATGATGACGAGTTCATAGATGCCCGTGCGGCCGCGGTAGCCGCCGCTCGGGTCGCGCGGGTTCGGGCGATAGAGCGTGGGCGACGGCGCGCCGTCCGGCAGGTTGAGGAGGCGGCGCTCGTACTCGCCGGCGGTATAGGCCTCGCGCGTGGCGGGATTCAGCACTCGCACCAGGCGCTGGGCCAGCACGCCGACGACGCTTGACGCCAGCAGGAACGGCTCGATGCCCATGTCGCGCAGGCGCGTGACGGCGCCGACGGCGGTGTTGGTGTGCAGCGTCGAGAGCACGAGGTGGCCGGTCAGGCTCGACTGCACCGCGATCTGCGCAGTCTCGAGGTCGCGGATTTCGCCGACCATCACCACGTCGGGGTCCTGGCGCAGGATTGCACGCAGGCCGCGGGCGAACGTCATTTCGACGCGGGTGTTGACCTGCGTCTGGCCGATGCCGTCGATGTAGTACTCGATCGGGTCCTCGACCGTCATGATGTTGCGCGTGCGGTCGTTGATGCGATCGAGCGCCGCGTACAGCGTCGTGGTCTTGCCGGAGCCGGTCGGGCCCGTGACCAGCAGGATGCCGTTCGGCTTGTGGATCAGCTCGTCGATGTGGCCCTGGGTGACGCTGTCCATGCCGAGCGAGTTGAGGTCGAGACGGCCGGCCTGCTTGTCCAGCAAGCGCAGCACGACGCGCTCGCCGTGGCCTGCGGGGATGGTCGAGACGCGAACGTCGACCGCCCGGCCGGCAATGCGCAGCGAGATGCGGCCGTCCTGCGGCAGGCGCTTCTCGGCGATGTCGAGCCGGGACATGACCTTGATGCGCGACACGATCAGCGGCGCGACCGCGCGCTTGGTCTGCAGCACTTCGCGCAGCACCCCGTCGACGCGGAAACGGATCACGAGCCTGTTCTCGAACGGCTCGACGTGGATGTCAGACGCGTTTTCCTTCACGGCCTGCGTGAGCAGCGCGTTGATCAGGCGGATGACCGGAGCTTCGTCCTCGCTCTCGAGCAGGTCCGACTGTTCCGGGATGTCCTGGGCGAGGTTGGCGAGGTCGGTTTCTTCATCGAGGCCGCCCATGGCGTCCATGGTCGTGCCCGAGCCCGCCTCGTACGCCTCGCGCAGCAGCAGGTCGAAGCGCTCGACGTTCACGCGCTCGAGCTTGAGCGGGCGCCGCAGGTGCCGACGCACTTCGGCCAGCGCGAGTGGCGACGCGCCGTCGCGAACCACGACGTCGGCGCTGTCCTCCGCAATGTCGCGGACGAGCACGCCATGCCGCTTGGCGAAAGCGAACGGCAGCGGGCGGACGGGGTCGGTGACCCTGCCTGCCGCAGCCAGGATCGCTTCGTCGGTCGCCGTCGTGCTCACGGAGTGGTTCCGGGCGGCGGCGGGGCGGGCGGCGGCACGGTCTGCGGCTGGCCGAACGGTGACGTGGGCGGTGCCGGAGCGACCGGCGCACCGTTGCCCGTCGCCGGGTAGGCAGCCGTCCCCGAACTCGAGCCTTCCTGGCGCTGGGCCGGGGTCGCATCGGGCGCGACGGCCTGGCGGACCGGGTTCAGCAACTCCGCCGGTACCAGTTGCTCGAGCGGCGGCAGCGTCGGCTGGCGCTCGCCCGGCATCAGCGGCACGCGGCCATCGTTGCGCTCGAGCTGCTGCTTGCGGATGTAGTTGTACTTGGCGTTGCTTTCGATGGCGGCGTCGGTGCCGTCGCGCAGGATGCGCGGGCGGATGAAGACCATCAGGTTGGTCTTCACCTTGTCGATGCTGCGCGTCTTGAACAGCTCGCCGAGGATCGGGATCGAGCCGAGGAAAGGCACCTGCGACTTGCTCTCGCGCACCTCGTCCGAGATCAGGCCGCCGAGCACGATGATGCCGCCGTCCTCGACCATGACGTTGGTGGTGATGGTGCGCTTGTTGGTGATCAGGTCGTTGGTGCTGACCTGCTGCGAACTCGCAGCGATGCTCGATGCTTCCTGCGAGATCTTGAGCAGCACCGAGCTGCCCTCGTTGATCTGCGGCGTGATCTTGAGGATGTTGCCGACTTCCTCGCGCTGGATGGTCTGGAACGGGTTGACCTGGCCGTTGTTGCCGGGGATGCCCTGGCTCGTGTACTGGCCAGTAACGAACGGCACCTCCTGCGCGATCTTGATCTCGGCCTCTTCGTTGTCGAGCGTGACGATCGACGGCGTGGCGATGATGTTGGTGTTGCCGAGGCCGCCGACGGCACGGATCACGGCCGCCCAGCTCGTGCCGCCGTTGACGATCTGGCCGAGGCCCATCGTCAGGCCGCTCGGCAAGCCCGCAATCGCTTCCGGGTTCAGCACGCCCTGGATGATCTGGCCGATGCCAGTGCCGTCCACGGGCTGGACGAAGCCGCCCGCCGGCAGCGAGTTGCCGTTGGAGTCCGTATCGGCGATCAACCAGTTCACGCCGAGGTCCATCGCCTTGTCGGCCGACATCTCGACCAGGATCGCCTCCACCAGCACCTGCGCGCGGCGGATGTCGAGACGGTCGACGATGGCCATGACCGAGCGCATGACCTTCGGCGGCGCCGTGACCACGAGCGCGTTGGTCTGTGGCTCGGCCCAGATGGTGACGCTCTTGTCGCCGCCACCCATGCTCGAGAGGGCGGGCGCGGCGCCTGCTGCACCAGCGGCACCGGTCGGCATCGTCGCCGCGGCAATGCCCTGGATCTGTTCGCGCAGTTTCTGCGAGAGCTTTTCGGCGTCCGCATAGCGGAGGTAGCGCACCTGTGTGTCGCCGCCCGACTGCAGCGGCGTGTCGAGGTGCGCGACCAGCGTCTTGAGACGCAGGCGCTGGGAGTTTTCGCCGCTGATCAGCACGCTGTTGGTGCGCTCGTCGGCGATGACCTTCACCTGCGGCATGCCGGCGCCTTCGCCTGCGGCGCCGGCGCCCGTGTAGAGGCTGTTGACGATGCGCACGACTTCCGCGGCACTGGCGTGCTGCAGCTGAACGACGTCCACCGCCTCGTCACCCTGCTGGTCGATGCGCTGGATGATGCGCATCACCCGGCTCACGTTGGAGGCGCGGTCCGAGATGATCAACATGTTCGAGGCCGGGTAAGCCGCGAGGTGGCCGTACTGAGGGATCAGGGGCCGCAGGATCGGCACCAGCTGCGCCGCACTCACGTTCCTGACCGCGATCACCTGCGTGACGATTTCGTCCGAAGACGAACTTACGCGGGAGGGCAGGTCGTTGGCAGGCACCTGGCGGGCGTTCGCGTCCGGAATGATCTTGATGGTGTCGCCCGAGGGCACCGCGACGAAGCCATGCACCTGCAGGATCGACAGGAAGGCTTCATAGAACGCATTGGGCGTCATCGGCGTGGAAGACAGCATCGTCACCTGCGCCTTCACGCGCGGATCCACGATGAAGTTCTTGCCGGTGACTGCGCTGACCGCCTCGATGATCTGCGCCAGGTCGGCGTCCTTGTAGTTCGGCGTGATCGTGCCTTGCGCCCAGGCCGCCGCGGGGAGGGTTCCCACTGCCAGCATCAGGGCAAGACCGGTCGCGGCCAGCCGCGTGGAACGTTGGAACAGCTTGAGCTTCATCGTCACTCCGCGGAACTGCCGGACTCATCCGGCACTTCATTGACCGGGATCTCCTCCGGCAGGACCGCTGCCGCCGCGGCCGTATCCGCGGCGAGCTGGGCATTGTTCACGTTGACCTGGACCGTCGCGCCGTTGCGCTCGACGGTCATGGTGACACTCGAGGCCGTGTTCATGGTCTGCATGACCTCCATGCCGCGCGACGGGTCGTCGAGCGGCGTGCCGTTGATGGCCGTGACCAGGTCGCCGGGCAGCAGCCCGAGCCGGTTGAACTGGGCCCGGTTGCGACCGGGGTAGATCCGGTAGCCGCGCTGCTGGCCGTTCGCGAAGACGGGCTGTGGTCGCAGGATATCGGTAATCGCTGCCGGGTTGGTCGCGGCGAGCTCGCGCAACCGGTCGCCGAGCATCTGGTCCGGCTGACTGGCACCGACCGGCTGCGCGGCGGACATCCCGCCCCCCTGGAACTTCTTCGGCAGCAGCAGCGCCTCGAGCTTTCCGCCCCGGTCGAGAATCGCCCGGTCCGGGTACACCGAATGGAGCTTGGTGCCGCCCGTGATCGTCTTGCCCACGGCGTAAACCTTGGCCGAAGCGGAGTTCTCGCCAATGATGGCGTACCCCAGTGCCGGATCGGTGTTGGCTATGGTGCCGACCAGCACCAGCGGCATCTGCGACGCAGCCACGGCGTTGGGGTCGGTCGAGCCGGCCGCGGGGGCGTTCGCCTCGCCAAACAGGTGGGCATTGACGATCGAATTCACGTCCACGGTCCGGACCGGCGGCGTTGCGACGGCTGCCGGACCCGTGGCGGCGGCTGGCGCTGCCGTTTTCCCGGCCCCAAGGAGGGTCCAGGCGAGCTGCACCAGTTGCCAGGCGAGCAGGACGACGAGCAGGGCCGAGACGGCCAGGGGCAGCATTTTCTGCCAGCCATCGGACCGGGCGCCCTGTGCGACGGAGGCGATTCGGCCAAAACGCTCGTTCAGGCTCAGGGGCAGTTGCATCAGGTCTCTTGTGTAAGTGGCCGTCCCGCAAGGCCGTTCCGCGGGATGCGGCATCATACGGACTTGGACGACGTGGCCTCAAGACAGTTGCGCTTCATACGGATGACCGGCTCACGTTTACGAGGATCGGAAGTGACATCACGAAGTTGCCCCCCGCTGCTTGTCAGGGCGGGGGGGTGGCCCTATATAGGACGTTCGATCGGATTGGGCAGGCGATGAGCGAGGAACATACACAGCAGGGACACGGTCTGATCGTGGAGGAGGCCCGGCCGCAGACCAAGCGGCCGCCCCTCTACCAGGTCGTCCTGCTGAACGACGACTACACCCCGATGGAGTTCGTGGTGGACGTCCTGGAACACATTTTCGGCCTGGACCGCACCAGCGCGACGCGGGTGATGCTCGAGGTCCACACCAGGGGCAAGGGGGTATGCGGCGTGTACACCTTCGAAATCGCGGAAACCAAGGTTGCGCAGGTCACCACCTACGCCCGGCAGCACCAGCACCCATTACTCTGCACCATGGAAGAGGCCTGAAGCCGTGTTGAGCAGCGAACTCGAGATCTGCCTGAACGAGGCCTTCCAGGGCGCCCGGGAAGCCCGCCACGAATTCATGACGGTCGAGCACCTGCTGCTCGCCATCGTCGACACGCCGAAAGTCCGGGAAATCCTGCGTGCCTGCGGGGCCGACACCACGCGCCTGCAGAAGGAACTGAAGGAATTCGTCGACCAGACCACCCCGCGCCTGAAGCAGGACGACGACCGCGAAGTGCAGCCCACGCTGGGCTTCCAGCGCGTGCTGCAGCGGGCGGTGTTCCACGTCCAGTCCAGCGGCAAGAAGGAGGTCTCGGTCGCCAACGTGCTGGTCGCGATCTTCAGCGAGAAGCACTCGCACGCCGCCTACCTGCTCGGCTTGCAGGAAATCTCGCGCCTCGACGTCGTCAACTTCATCTCCCACGGGCTGTCGAAGTCCGAGGACGCCCCGCGCGCGAGTGAGGATTCCACGTCTGCGCAGTCGGGCGAGGGCGAGCGCGACGCTGAGGGCGCCTCGGCGCTCGAGAAGTTCGCCACCAACCTGAACAAGCTGGCCCAGGAAGGCCGCATCGACCCGCTGATCGGCCGGGCGCTCGAGATCGAGCGCACCGTCGAGATCCTCTGCCGCCGTCGCAAGAACAATCCGCTCTACGTGGGCGAGGCGGGCGTCGGCAAGACGGCGCTGGTCGAAGGCCTCGCCCGCATGATCGTCGAGGGCAAGGTGCCCGACGTGCTGGCGGACAGCACCGTCTATTCGCTCGACCTCGGTTCGCTGATCGCGGGCACCAAGTACCGTGGCGACTTCGAGAAGCGCCTCAAGGGCGTGCTCGCCGAGATCAAGAAGCAGCCTGGGGCGATCCTGTTCATCGACGAAATCCACACCGTCATCGGCGCCGGCGCGGCCTCGGGCGGGGTCATGGACGCATCGAACCTGATCAAGCCCGCGCTCGCCAACGGCGAGCTGCGCTGCATCGGCTCGACGACGTACCAGGAATACCGCGGCATCTTCGAGAAAGACCACGCGCTGACGCGCCGGTTCCAGAAGATCGACGTGGTCGAGCCCACGGTGCCGGAGACGATCGAGATCCTGCGCGGCCTGCGCGCCCGGTTCGAGGAGCATCACGGCGTCAAGTACGCCGACGATGCGCTCAAGGCCGCGGCCGAGCTTTCGGCGCGGCACATCAATGACCGGCACCTGCCCGACAAGGCGATCGACGTCATCGACGAAGCGGGCGCCCGCCAGCGCCTGAAACCGCTCGACCAGCGCGCGGAATTCGTGACGGTCGAGCAGATCGAGGACGTCGTCGCGCGCATCGCGCGCATTCCGCCGAAGACCGTGTCGAGCAACGACCGCGACGTGCTGAAGAACCTCGAGCGCAACCTGAAGCTCGTGATCTACGGGCAGGACAAGGCGATCGACACGCTCGCCTCGTCGATCAAGATGGCGCGCTCCGGCCTCGGCGACCAGCGCAAGCCGGTCGGCTCGTTCCTGTTCGCCGGACCCACCGGCGTCGGCAAGACGGAGGTCACGCGCCAGCTGGCGCTCACGCTCGGCGTCGAACTCGTGCGCTTCGACATGTCGGAGTACATGGAGCGGCACACGGTGTCGCGGCTCATCGGCGCGCCGCCGGGCTACGTCGGTTTCGACCAGGGCGGCCTGCTGACCGAGGCGATCACCAAGCATCCGCACTGCGTGCTGCTGCTCGACGAAATCGAGAAGGCGCACCCGGACGTGTTCAACCTGCTGCTGCAGGTCATGGACCACGGCACGCTCACCGACAACAACGGTCGCAAAGCGGATTTCCGCCATGTCGTGATCGTCATGACGACCAATGCCGGCGCCGCGGACATGAGCCGTCCGTCGGTCGGCTTCGTCACGCAGGACCATGCCAGCGACGGCATGGAAGCGATCAAGAAGATGTTCGCGCCGGAATTCCGCAACCGCCTCGACGCGGTCGTGCAGTTCGGGCCGCTCGACGAGCGAACGATCCAGCGCGTCGTCGACAAGCTGCTGGTCGAAGTCGAAGCGCAGCTCGAGACGAAGGGCGTGCAGCTGCACATCGACGAAGACGCGCGGGCGTGGATCGCCAGGCGCGGCTACGACCCGAAGATGGGTGCGCGGCCGATGGCGCGCATCATCCAGGAGCACATCAAGCGGCCGCTCGCGGAAGAGCTGCTGTTCGGCAGGCTGGAGCATGGCGGGCACGCCTTCGTGAGCGTCGGCGGCGACGGTTCGCTGAAGGTCGAGACTCGCAGCGCGGACGAGCCTGCGCTGCTCGAGTAACCTCTCCCGCTACTGCTGGTTGCACCTCTCCCGCTCCGGCGGGAGAGGTCGCCCGGCAGGGCGGGTGAGGGTTCTGGTGTTCCTTGCGGTCTTCTCCCCGGCGAGCGGAAAGGCAGACACGCTCGCCGGGGAGACGACCGCAAGGAACACCTGACACTCCGCGCCTGAGCGACTTTTCCGCCGGAGCGGAAAAGGTCGCACGGCGCACGCAGCAGGTAGCGACAGTCGCTCGGATTCGCGCGCAGGCTGATGGAGCGCTGCGGTCCAACATCAGCAGCCGTCGTCGAGGGCAGGGCAGCCTGGACCTGATGCCCCAATTGGCCCGTCGCAGCGCGCCGCTCCCACCAGGCAGCGAGCGTCCGTTCCCGCACACCCTTTCCGGTTGCATGCGCCGTGCGGCTCGTCGGGCGTGAAGTGTTGCCGCTCTTGCCGCCTTGCGTTTCCGCCCGACGAGTCACTCAGGCGCCGGCAACGGAGGACGGGGTTCCGTTCTGCTTCCGGCGAGCGTGTCTGCCTTTCCGCTCGCCGGAAGCAGAACGGGACTCCGTCCCTGTCACTCCCGAACGCCGGAAAAGCCTCTCGCTCGGGCCGAAAACGACAAGGCCGGCAAGGCCGGCCTTCTTCAATCCAACGATCCGCCGGCACACGACCGGACGGGTGCAGCAGGACGCTCAGCGCCCGCGATAAACGATGCGGCCCTTGGTCAGGTCGTACGGCGTCATCTCCACCGTCACCGAGTCACCCGTGAGGATCCGGATGTAGTTTTTGCGCATCTTGCCGGAGATGTGAGCAGTGACGACGTGACCGTTCTGCAACTGCACACGGAACGTCGTGTTGGGCAGCGTCTCGACCACGCGGCCTTCCATCTGGATCGCATCTTCCTTCGACATGCACCCTCTCATGCACCCCAAAAGCCGCGCGAATTCTGCATAAAGCCCCCCGCGAAAGCAATGAGAATCCGCCCTGCGAAGCGCCCGTTTGTCAGCCTGCGGAGGCCGCAGGGGACGCGATCCCGCGGGCCAGCCGGGCGACGAACTCCGCACGCGGAATGAGCCTGGCACCCAGCGTGAACAGGTGCTCGCTGGCAACCTGGCAGTCGATCAGCTCGACGTTGCGCTCCCGCAACATTTGCACCAGGCAGTACAGGGCGACCTTGCTCGCGTCGGCCTCGGTGCTGAACATGGATTCGCCGAAGAACACCCGGTCGATGAGCAGCCCGTACAGGCCGCCCACCAGTCGTGGCCCAGGCCCGTCGTCCAGCCAGACCTCGACCGAGTGCGCAGCCCCAAGCCGGTGCAGTTCCATGTACGCCGCACGCATGTCCGGCGAAATCCAGGTACCGGCGTGCGCGCGAGTGCCGCTGTCCGCGCATTGCTTGATCACGTCGGCAAAGCACGTGTCGAACGTCACGCGAAAGCCACGGTTGCGAAGTGTCTTGCGCAGGCTGCGTGACACCTTGAGTTCGTCCGGAAGCAGCACCATCCGCGGGTCCGGCGACCACCACAGGATCGGTTGGCCCTCCGAATACCAGGGAAAAATGCCGCGCCGGTAGGCCGCCAGGATGCGTTCGGGGCGCAGGTCGCCGCCCGCGCAGAGCAGACCGTCCGGTTCGGTCAGCGCGCGCGTGACCGGCGGAAACGCCTCCGGTGGATCCGTGGGCTTCAACCACGGGATCATTTCTCCACCGCCTCACTGCCTGTCGCCGCCCCAGGACCGCGCTGGAAGGGCAGGTGCTGCCGCGCCGACTCGATGTAGTCGTCGACCGCTTCACGTTCGCGCTCGAGGTAGCGCGCCACGGCGTTGCGGAAGCCAGGATGCTCGAGCCAGTGCGCCGAGGTCGTGCGCGTGGGTTCGAAACCGCGGGCAAGCTTGTGTTCGCCCTGCGTGCCGGGATCGAAGAACTGCAGCCCCCGCGCGATGCAATGGTCGATGCCCTGGTAATAGCAGGCCTCGAAGTGCAGCGAGTCCTCCGCTGCGACCGAGCCCCAGTAGCGGCCGTACAGTCCGCCGCCGCCTTCGAAGAAAACAGCGGCCGCGATCGGCTCGACCCGCTCGCTCGGCGAGCTTGACGACGACGGAGCCGGGCAGGGCAGTCGCAACTCGCAGCAGGAACTCGACGCTCAGGTAGTGCCCGTTGCCGTGGCGCAGGAACGTGCGCTCGGAAAAGCTGAAAATGACGCGCCAGAGCGCCTCGCCGATGGATTCGCCTGCGAGCGTGCGAAAGGTGACGCCGGACTCCTCGACCTTGCGCCGCTCGCGCTTCGCTTTCTTGCGCTTGTCCGCCCGGAACGTCGCCAGGAAGTCGTCGAACGTCGCGTAGCCGCGGTTGCGCCAGAGAAAGCGGCAGTCGTGCCGGCGCATGAACCCCGCGCGTTCGAGCGCCGCCTGGTCGTCTTCGAGCGTGAAGTTCACGTGCGCGCCGGATGCGCTGGAATGCCGCGCCGTTTCAAGCAGCAGGCCCGCCAGCTGGTCGCGCAGTTCGATGGCCGCAGCGTCGTCCGCGCACACCTCCGGCGCCATGAGGAATCTCGGCCCGGTCACCGGCGTGAACGGGATCGCCGAGAGTTGCTTCGGGTAGTACTCGAGTCCGGCGCGTGCGTAGCTCTGCGCCCAGCTCCAGTCGAACACGAACTCGCCCCAGGAGTGCGTCTTGAGGTACTGCGGCACGGCCGCCAGGAGCCGGCCGCTGTCCGCGTCACGCACGACGAGGTGCGCGGGGATCCAGCCCGACTCGACGCCGACACATCCCGTCGACTCGAGGGCGTCGAGAAAAGCGTGCTTCAGGAAGGGGTGCGCCGAGCGGTCGAGCGCGTCCCAGTCACGGGCGTCGACCGTGGCGATCCGGCCGATGATCTCGGCCTTCAGCGGCACTGTGTGCCCGAGGCCCCCTCCCGTGCAGACGGGAGCGGGAGTGGAGCGGTCTCAGTGGGCGGTGCCGGCATCCAGGGCGTCCAGGTACTTGTCGGCGTCGAGCGCAGCCATGCAGCCCGTGCCGGCCGAGGTGACCGCCTGGCGATACACGTGATCGGCGACGTCGCCCGCGGCGAAGACGCCAGGCACGCTTGTCGCCGTGGCGCCGCCTGCCGTGCCCGACTTCACCGCGATGTAGCCGCCGTTCATGTCGAGCTGGCCCGCGAAAATCTGCGTGTTCGGCGTGTGGCCGACCGCGATGAACAGGCCCGCGACCGCGATGTCCTTCGCGCCCGAGCCGTCAGTGGCTGCGACGCGCACGCCCGTGACGCCCGTCTCGTCGCCCAGCACTTCGTCGACCGTGTGGTTCCAAACGATGTCGACGACGCCCGCGCGTTGCCGCTCGAAGAGGTGGTCCTGCAGGATTTTTTCGGAGCGCAGCTTGTCGCGGCGATGAATCAGCGTGACGTGCGAGGCGATGTTCGACAGGTACAGGGCCTCTTCCACGGCCGTGTTGCCGCCGCCGACGACTGCTACGCGCTGGCCGCGGAAGAAGAACCCGTCGCAGGTGGCGCAGGCCGAGACGCCGCGGCCCTTGAACTTCTCTTCTGAATCGAGTCCCAGGTACTGCGCGCTGGCACCGGTCGCGATAATCAAGGCGTCGCAGGTGTAATCGCCGCGGTCGCCCTTGAGCAGCAGCGGCCGCTTGCTGAAGTCCACCACGTTGATGTGGTCCATCAGGATCTCGGTGTGGAAGCGTTCGGCGTGTTCACGCATGCGTTCCATGAGCCCCGGGCCCGTGAGGCCGTGCGGGTCGCCCGGCCAGTTGTCGACTTCCGTCGTGGTCATGAGCTGGCCGCCTTGCTCCATGCCGGTGATCAGCAGCGGATTGCGATTGGCCCGCGCAGCGTAGACGGCCGCCGAATAGCCGGCAGGACCGGATCCCAGGATGATCAGCCGCGAGTGGCGGGGGTCGCTCATGTATAATTCCTTGCTCGAAAATCGCGCATTGCGCCGTGGAAGGCGCGGCATGGTATGCCTCTCACCGGCCGACGGAAAGCACCGCGGGTGCTGCCCTCATGCGCGTTCCGACCAGTTGCGGTAGCGGCCGGCCCCCATTGGCTGTAGCCTTATTTAAACCAATGGGTTACGGTCGACTCTTGATCAATCAGGTGATGAGCTTTGGCTAGAGCGGAAGCGAAGCACGCCGACGGCGGCGAACAGGCGGCCAACGTGGCCCGTGGACTGCGCGAGAGCGCTCTCTGGATCTTCGGTGCCCTGGCGCTGATCCTGTTTGCGGCACTGGTCAGCTACGACCGGGCAGACCCCGCGTTCTCCTCCACGGGCCAGCCCGGTCCGGTCACGAACCTCATCGGCCCGTTCGGCGCCTGGCTGTCCGACCTGTTCTTCGTGTTGTTCGGCGTGCCTGCGTACCTGTTCCCGATCATGCTCGGCATCGCCGGCTACCGGCTGTTCCAGGCGCGGGACAGCCGCGGCCCCGTCGACCGCCGGTCGGCATCGTTCCGCGGCCTCGGCTTCTTCCTGGCGCTCGCCAGCAGCTGCGGACTCGCCACGCTGCATTTTTCGGGCGCAGGTTTCCCGAACACGGCGGGCGGCGTCGTCGGCGCGCTGCTGGGCGAAGGCCTCGCGCAATCGATGAGCTTCCTCGGTGCCACGCTGCTGCTGCTCGCGGTGTGGCTCGGCTCCGTCTCGCTGGCCACGGGCCTCTCCTGGCTCAACGTCATGGACCGGATCGGCACGTGGGTGCTGCGCGGCATCTCGTTCGTGCGCGAGCGCCTCTCCGAGCGTCGCGACCAGAGCATCGGCAAGGAAGTGAAGCAGGCGCGCGAAGTCGTCGTGCGCGAAGAGCAGAAGAAGGTGGCCGAGCGCAAGCCGCCGAAGATCGAGGCGCCTGCGCCCAAGGTCGAAAAGAGCGAGCGCGTCGAGAAAGAAAAGCAGGTCGCATTGTTCGAGCGCCCGGGCACCACGGCGCTGCCAGCCCTGTCCCTGCTCGACGACCCGCCGCCGCGCGTCGGCGGCTATTCGGCCGAGGCGCTCGAAGCCATGTCGCGCCTGGTCGAACTCAAGCTCCGCGATTTCGGCGTCGAAGCCGAAGTCGTCGAAGTGCATCCCGGCCCGGTCATCACCCGCTTCGAATTGCGGCCGGCGCCGGGCGTGAAGGTCGCGCAGATCTCGAACCTCGCCAAGGACCTCGCGCGCGCGCTGTCGGCGATCAGCGTGCGTGTCGTCGAGATCATCCCCGGCAAGTCGACGATGGGCCTCGAGATCCCGAACGAGACGCGCGAGATGGTCACGCTCGGCGAGATCATCAAGTCGAAGGCGTACGACGACATGGCGTCGCCGCTCGCGCTCGTGCTCGGCAAGGACATCGGCGGCAACCCGGTCGTCGCCGACCTCGCCCGCATGCCGCACCTGCTCGTCGGCGGCACCACGGGCTCGGGCAAGTCCACCGCGGTCAACGCGATGGTGCTGTCGCTGCTCTACAAGAGCACGCCGGAGCACGTGCGGCTGATCATGATCGACCCGAAGATGCTGGAACTCTCGGTGTACGAGGGCATTCCGCACCTGCTCGCGCCGGTCGTCACGGACATGAAGCAGGCCGCCAACGCGCTGCGCTGGTGCGTCGCCGAGATGGAACGCCGCTACCAGCTGATGGCGTTTGCCGGCGTGCGCAACCTTGCGGGCTACAACCGCAAGGTCAAGGAAGCGGCCGACGAGGGCAAGCCGATCCGCGACCCGATCGAAATGAAGCGGCTGATCCCCGGCGGCGATCCAGCGACGGTGCCGAACCTCGAGCCGTTGCCGAACGTCGTCGTCGTCGTCGACGAACTCGCCGACATGATGATGATCGTCGGCAAGAAGGTCGAAGAACTGATCGCCCGCCTCGCGCAGAAGGCGCGCGCGTCGGGCATCCACCTGATCCTCGCCACGCAGCGCCCGTCGGTGGACGTCATCACCGGCCTGATCAAGGCCAACATCCCGACTCGCATCGCGTTCCAGGTGTCGGCCAAGGTGGACTCGCGCACCATCCTCGACCAGAGCGGCGCCGAGAGCCTGCTCGGCCACGGCGACATGCTGTTCCTGCAGCCCGGCACGTCGCACCCGGTGCGCGTGCACGGCGCGTTCGTGTCGGACCAGGAAGTGCACAAGGTGGCGTCGTCGCTGCGCACGCACAGCGCCCCGATCTACATCGACGAGATCCTCGAAGGGCCGTCCATGCCGATCCCGGGCATGCCCGGTGAGGACGGCGGCGAGGGCGGCGAAGGCGCCGACGCGGAGCAGGACCCGCTCTACGACGAGGCGGTCAAGATCGTCACCGAGAGCCGCAAGGCGTCGATCTCCGGCGTGCAGCGCCGGCTCAAGATCGGCTACAACCGCGCCGCGCGCATGATCGAGGCGATGGAAGCCGCCGGGCTCGTCGGGCCGCTCAACACCAACGGCTCGCGCGAAGTGCTGGCGCCGCCACCGCCCGAAGTGGATTGATCATGGCCCTCACCCCAACCCTCTCCCGCTGGTGCGGGCGAGGGCGTCGGATCTCACCTCTCCCGCCGCAGCGGGAGAGGTCGCGCGCAGCGCTTGCGCGGACTCCGGTTCTCGTCGCGCTTGCCCTTCTGCCCTTGGCGTCGTTCGCGGCGGACTCGATCGCGCGTGTCGAAGCGTACCTCGGTTCGCTCAAGACGCTCTCCGCCGAGTTCGCGCAGGTCGTGCAGGACAAGCGCGGCCAGGTCACGGACCGCGCGACCGGCACGTTGTCGATTTCGCGTCCCAACCGGTTCCGCTGGGACTACCGCGAGCCGTACGCGCAGACGATCGTCGCCGACGGCAAGAAGCTGTGGCTGTACGACCCGGACTTGGAGCAAGTCACCGTGCGTTCGCTGGAGCAGGGGCTCGGCGCCACGCCCGCGATGCTGCTGTCGGGCTCCGGCAAGGTCGGGGATGCGTTCACTGCCGGGCCTGTCGAGCAGATCCAGGCGTGGACCTGGTCCCGGCTCGTGCCGAAGCAGAAGGGCTCGGACTTCGAGCGCGTCAGCCTCGCCTTCGACCGCCGCAATGAACTGGCCGCGATGGAACTGGTCGACAAGCTTGGGCAGACCACGACGATCGAATTTGCACAGGTGAAACGCGGCTTGACGCTCGACGATGCGCTGTTCCGCTTCGTGCCCCCCAAAGGCGCGGACGTGATCGGCGAGGCGGCTGCGCGCTGATCCGCCGCACGCGCGCCTGTCCCGGGAATCGCCGACACTGGCCCACGGAACGCCCATGCTGAACCTTCGCTACCGCAGACTCTGGATCGCCGCGAGCGTCGTGCTCGTGCTCGGCGTGGTCTGGGGCAGCCTGCAGAACGTCGTCGGCGGGCCGAGCATCCAGGGTTTCGACAAGATCGAGCATTTCGGCACCTACATGTTCCTGTCAGTGTGGTTCACCGGGCTGTGCATGCGGCCCCGATGGTGGTTGGTCGGCGTCGGCTTGCTTGGCCTCGGCCTGTCGATGGAAGTGGGGCAGTACCTCATGCGTGCGGGCCGGCTGGCCGATACCTACGACATGGCCGCGAATGCCGCGGGCGTGCTGACGGGCCTGCTGCTGGCGAGCGTGTTCACCGGCGGCTGGGCCCAGCGAGTCGAGTCGTGGCTGAAGTAACTCCCTTTCGGCCGCTGGCCGACAGGATGCGGCCCGCCAGCCTCGACGAGTTCATCGGCCAGTCGCACCTGCTCGCGCCCGGCAAGCCCCTGCGCCGGCTGCTCGAAGGCCGCAGCCTGCATTCGATGATCCTGTGGGGTCCGCCCGGCACGGGCAAGACCACGCTCGCGCGGCTGGTTGCCAACACCTGTGATTCGGAGTTCCTGGCGCTCTCGGCCGTGATGGCCGGCGTCAAGGACGTGCGCGCCGCCGTCGAGCAGGCGCAGCAGATGCGCGCCGGCAGCGGCCGCCGCACCGTGCTGTTCCTCGACGAGGTCCACCGCTTCAACAAGTCGCAGCAGGATGCATTCCTGCCCTACGTCGAAGACGGCACCGTCTGCTTCATTGGTGCCACCACCGAGAATCCGTCGTTCGAGATCAACAGCGCATTGCTGTCCCGGGCCCGCGTGTACGTGCTGCGGTCGCTCACGGCGGACGACATCCAGCAGGTCCTGCGGCGCGCGCTCGACAGGGAGTTCTCGTCCGGTGCAGAGGCCATCAAGGCGAACGACGACGCGATCGCAACACTGGCCCGCGCCGCCGACGGTGACGCGCGCCGGGCGCTGAACCTGCTCGAGGTCGCGGCCGACCTGGCTGGTGCGGGCGAGGGCACGATCACCGAAGAGATCGCCGGCGAAGTCTCGGCCGGAGGCTACCGCCGCTTCGACAAGAAGGGCGAGCAGTTCTACGACCAGATCTCGGCTCTGCACAAGGCCGTGCGCGGCACGGACCCGGACGCTGCGCTGTACTGGCTCTGCCGCATGCTCGATGGCGGCTGTGATCCTCGCTACATCTCGCGACGCGTCATCCGCATGGCCTCCGAAGACATCGGCAACGCGGACCCGCGCGCCCTGCAACTGGCCTTGGAAGCGGCTGAAGCTTACGAACGACTCGGCAGCCCCGAGGGCGAGCTCGCGATCGCGCAAGCCGTCGTGTTCATGGCGGTGGCCGCGAAGAGCAATGCGGTCTACGTCGCGTACAAGGCTGCGATGGCCGACGCGCAGAAGCACGGCTCGCTGGACGTGCCCATGCAGCTGCGCAATGCGCCCACGTCGCTGATGAAGGGCCTCGGTTACGGCGCAGGCTACCGTTACGCGCACGACGAGCCGGAAGGTTACGCGGCGGGGGAGAAGTACTTCCCCGACGAAATGGAGCCGGCCCGGTACTACGAACCCGTGCCGCGCGGGCTCGAGATCAGGATTGGCGAGGCGCTGGAACGGTTCCGCGCGCTGAAGCGCAAGTAATCTCGGCTACAATTCGCGACCCGACGCTCTTTCCGGCTGTTCCGCCATGCTCGACGCCCGCCAGCTCCGCTCCGACCCCGCCACTGTCGCCGCGAATCTCGCGCGACGGGGCTTCAAGCTCGACGTCGAGCGCTTCCGTGCGCTCGAAGAGCGTCGCAAGTCCGCGCAGGTGGCTGCGGACGAAGTGCGCGCGGCCCGCAATGCGCATGCGAAGAGTGTCGGCAAGGCCAAGGCGCAGGGCCAGGACATCTCGTCGCTGCTGGCCGAGGGCGAAGCGCTCGGCAACAGGATGTCAGGGCTCGACAAGGAACTCGCGGACGTCCAGGCCGAGTTCGACGAGCTGGTCCTCGGGCTGCCGAACACGCTGCACGAGAGCGTGCCGGAAGGCCGCGACGAGAACGACAACGTGGAAGTCCGCCGCTGGGGCACGCCGCGCAAGTTCGAGTTCGAGCCGCGCGACCACGTCGCGATCGGTGAAGGGCTCGCGGACACGGCGATGGACTTCGAGGCGGCCGGCAGGATTTCCGGCGCGCGCTTCGTCGTGCTCAAGGGCGGTCTCGCGCGCCTGCACCGCGCACTGATCCAGTACATGCTCGACCTGCACACGGGCGAGCACGGCTATACCGAGATCTACGCGCCGTACCTGGTCGCGCGCAGTTCGCTCGTCGGCACCGGACAGCTGCCAAAGTTCGAGGCCGACCTGTTCCGGGTGACGTCAGGCGACGTGGAGTTCTTCCTGATCCCGACCGCCGAAGTGCCGGTCACGAACCTCGCGCGGGAATCGATCCTCGAGGCCAGCACGCTGCCGCGCCGCTACGCTGCGCACACGCCGTGCTTCCGCAGCGAAGCCGGTTCCTACGGCAAGGACACGCGCGGCATGATCCGCCAGCACCAGTTCGAGAAGGTCGAGCTCGTGCACATCGTGAAGCCCGAGGACTCGTACGCCGAACTCGAACTGCTCGTCGGCAATGCCGAGAAAGTCCTGCAGGGCCTCGACCTGCCGTATCGCGTCGTGGCGTTGTGCGCCGGCGATGTCGGCTTCGGAGCCGCGAAGACCTACGACATCGAAGTGTGGTTGCCGGGGCAGCAGAAGTATCGCGAGATTTCCTCGTGCTCCAATTGCGAGGCGTTCCAGGCGCGGCGCATGCAGGCGCGCTGGCGCAACCCGGCGTCGAACAAGCCCGAGCCCCTGCACACGCTGAACGGCTCGGGCCTCGCGGTGGGCCGCACGCTGGTGGCGGTGCTGGAGAACTACCAGCAGGAAGACGGCAGCGTTGTGATTCCGCCGGCGCTGCGCAAGTACATGGGTGGCGCCGAGGTTATTCGCGGCTGACGCGAAGAATCGGCGTCGCCGGGCTAGAATGGGTTTCCGCTCGGAGAGGTGGCAGAGCGGTTGAATGCACCGGTCTTGAAAACCGGCGTCCCCGTAAGGGGATCGTGGGTTCGAATC
>CAVOSA010000033.1:0-45139 GCA_963698735.1 uncultured Gammaproteobacteria bacterium
AATTGAGACGCGCTTCACAGGTCCACGGGAGACTGGGCATTAGGCTTTACGACCTCGGACCCCAGATTTCCGTGATCGGCATTGGTTGCCCGGTCCGGGCACGCCGAGCAAGGACCGTCATGACCAATGGATCGCGCCTGCTGCCGCTGATGGCGCTGCTCTGCCTGGTGGGAGCGCAAGCCCGTGCACTGACGCACGAGGTGATCGTGGGTGATCCGAAGATCTACGGCCCGGCCGGCGAAAACACCTTTCCGCTGGGCACGCTGTCTTCCTACTACGGGTTCCCAAGCACCCGGTACCAGCAGGTCTACGCTGCCAGCGCGTTTTCGGGCCCGATGCGGATCCAGGAACTGGTGTTCTTCGCCACCAGCAATACGCAGGCGCCGGTCCTGCCCGGGACCCTGGAGCTCTTTTTCTCGGTGACGGAACGCGGTGTCAACGAGATCAGTTCGCGGCCCTTCGGTGACAACCTCGGCGCGGACACCCAGCTCTTCGCGGCGCTGGCAGGCGGGTTTTCACTGACGGGTCCGGAACTGGTGATTCGCGGAGACTCCTTCCTCTACGATCCGTCGCAGGGCAACCTGCTGCTGGATATTCGAGTCCACGGCGCTCCGCTCGACCACTATGGTCCGTTCTTCGCGGCGCTGGGTCCCGGCAACTTCACGCGCAGTGTGGCGGCGCCGTTCAGTCGCTGGCACGACTTCGGTATCGGTTTCGACAACCAGGGGCTCGTGACTGGCTTCCGGGAGGAAGTTCCCGAGCCGGGTTCGCTCGCGTTGCTTGGACTCGGCCTCGCCGGGCTGGCCCTGAGCCGCCGCCGCAGGGCATAGACGACACCCCTGGTACGACCACGACCCCGGCTCCGCGCCGGGGTTTTTTCATTCGCGCAAGCGGGCAGGCTCCCGGTCCGGCCGGGATTGGAGCAATATCCCCAGGCACCGGCCTGGTTCAGGGCCCGGGCCTCGGACACCCCAGGTGAGCACTACCCCCACGACATCGCAGCGTACGCGTCGGCACCGCGGCTTCGGCCTGCCCATCAGCGCATGGCTGGTGCTGGGCTTCGCCGTCGTCATCGGCGCCTTTGCCGTGACCAGCGTGCTCGCGCTGCGCGGCACGCGTCATGCGATGGCCGACGTCGCGCTGATGCAGCAGCGGTTCGAGCCGCTGGCACAAACCGCGCGTGACCTCGGTGAAAGCGCGGCGGCGTTCGACCGCTCCGTGCTCGCTTACATCCGGACCGACTCCGACACGAACCGCGCAGCGGTGGCCGAGGCTGCCGCCCGGTTTTCGCAGACGATGAACGAGGCCGCCGATGGCGGCTCCGCCGCCGCCGCCGCGGCGCTCCCATCGCTGCGGAGCCGCGGCGCCGAGCACCAGGGCGAGGGCTTCCGCCTGCTGGAACTGCAGGACCAGCGGACGCGTGCCGCGCAGAGCCTTGACCAGGCCTATGCGGCGCTGGACCGGCGCGTCGTCGGCGCCGGCGGCACCGGGATCGTCGTCGGCGACAATGTCATCGCGCGACCGTCCCTGAACGAACTGGATCGCGCGATCGATCGGTCCCGCGGCGACGCGGCCAATGCGTTGAGCCATGGCCCGGCGTTGCCCACGACCGAGGGCGAGGACTTCCTCAAGCTGACGCTGGCAACTCACCGAGAGGAGTTCACCCGCTCGCCTGGCGTCGCCTGGCTCAGCCTCATGGAAGAGGACATTGCGCAAGCGATCGACCTGCGCCGGCGTGTCCAGCGGCTCGATGCCGACATCGAGACGGGTCGAGCCGCCTTCACCGCCCAGGGGGAAGCCCTTGCCAGCGCCGTCCACAACGAGATTTCGGCGCCAGCCTGGCGCGACTTCATCGCCGAGGCGAGCGCCGCGCGCGCCGCGGTCGAGGCCTCCGCGCGCGACATTTCCAGCGCAACCTTCAAGGCGATCCTGCTCGCGCTGCTGGCGCTGGCGGTGACGGCGTGGGCCATCACCTGGCCGGTCCGGCGCATGACGGCGGGCACGCGCCGCCTGGCGGCGGGCGACTTGACGGCACGCGTGCCGCGCGGCGGGGCGAGCGAGCTCGACGAGCTGGCGCAGGATTTCAATCACATGGCGTTGCAGCTCGACCAGTCGGAGCGCGCGGTGCGCACCTACCAGGCGCAGCTCGAGCAGCGCGTCGAAGAGCGCACGCTGCAGTTGCGCCACCTGGCCGAGCACGATCCGCTCACCAACCTGCCGAATCGGCGCCAGCTCCTGCAGCACCTGAACGACCTCATCGACCGCGCCACACCTGCAGGAACGCGGCTCGCCGTGATGTTCCTCGACCTCGATAACTTCAAGTCGGTGAACGACAGCCTCGGCCACGAGTTCGGCGACCGGGTGCTGACCGAGATCGGTGAGCGCATGCGGCAGATCACGGGCGAGGCCGGCTTCATCGCCCGGCTCGGCGGCGACGAATTCACCCTGGTGTTCCCGTACTCGGGCGACTCGCAGGAGGTCGAACGGCGGGCAGAGCAGCTCGTCAATGGCTTCAAGCGGCCGCTGACGATCGACCATCGCGACGTGTCCGTGGGCGTGAGCTGCGGCGTGGCGATGTTCCCCGAGCACGGCCGCGATGCAACCTCGCTGTTGCGGGCCGCCGATGCTGCGTTGTTCCGCGCGAAGGAACTCGGCCGCAACCGGCTGTGCTTCCACGAGCCGTCGATGCTCGTGGACGCCTCCAACCGCTTCCGGATCGAACAGGCCCTGCGCCGGGCGATCGACGGGGGCGACTTCGTGCTGCACTACCAGCCGCAGGTATGCCTCGGCATCGAACGCGCGAATTCGGCGGAAGCGTTGCTGCGCTGGCGGCGCAGCGACACGGAGATCATCCCGGCCAGCGAGTTCGTCCAGGTTGCGGAGCATGCAGGCCTGATGCTCGACCTGAACGACTGGGTGCTCGAGAACGCAGCCACTGCAGTGCGGAACTGGCGCGACAGCGGCTGGCCCGATGCACGGGTCGCGGTGAACGTCTCGGCCCAGCAGTTCGTGGCCGGCGACTTCCTGTCCGTGATCGAGCGCTTGCTGGCGCGCCATGGCCTGCCGCCGGACGCGCTCGAACTGGAACTCACCGAAGGCATGCTGCAGACGGGTGCGATCACGGTTGAGACACTTCATGCGCTGCGCGGACTCGGCGTCACGACGGCGCTCGACGATTTCGGCACGGGCTTCTCGTCGCTGACCTCGCTCGAGCAGCTGCCGCTCAGCCGCGTCAAGCTCGACCGCAGGCTGATTGCCGAAGTGGACCACAACTCGCGCGCCGCCTCGATCGCGCGCTCGATCATCGTGCTGTGCCGCAACCTCGGGCTGGCCGTGACCGCAGAGGGCGTCGAGCGGCATGAGCAGCTCGATTTCCTTGCGAGCTGCGGCGACGTTTCGGTGCAGGGCTACCTGGTTTCGCGTCCGGTCGACTCTGGATCGGTCGTCGATTTCGCGCGTGAGTCGACCACTTGGATCAATTACCTGCTGCGCGCAGGGGAGTTGAGCCGGCCGCCGCGCTACGACGGTGACCTGAACGGCGCGGTGTCGCTGGCGCGGCGACTGCGCCGGTAGGGGCACGGTTCGCCGCGAAGAGTTCTACGCCCGCCGCCCCCGGCCCAGCTCGACAGGCTGGTAGCGATGTTCTGTAAGTTCTCAAAAAATAATTAGAAATCCCCCAAGCGCCGTCACATGAACCGCGTTGGCATGTAGCCATTTTGCGACACAATTCGCAGTGACTTCTGCCGTGGCGTTGTCATAATCCGCGGCAGTTCCAGGCAAAGGCAAACCTGCCGCAAGGCAGGGACGCAAAGCCTCCGGTCCACGAGTGAGTTTCGTGGATAGCGGGGTTGCCAGCGCCCGGTCTTCGACGTGGCGCAGTAGGTCTCCGGGAACCCGCACCCCAGCAAACGGTTCCGAACGACTGCTCCACGCTGTACTTGCGTTAGAGGTACACCGTGCTGAAAAAGCCGTATTGGACGCGCATCGCGCTGTTGACGTTTTCCCTGTTCGTCGCCGGTTGCGGCGGCGGGGCCTCCGGTTCGGGTTCGGGCTCGTCGCTCGATGGCTCCCCGGGCAGCCCACCCCCCAGTTCGACCAGTCCAGGCAACAACGCGCCCCAGATTTCGGGTTCCCCGGCGACTGTCGCCCGGGTCGGACAGGCCTACGAGTTCAGCCCGTCGGCCAGTGACCCCGATGCGGACCCTCTTGCCTTCCGCATTACGAACCAGCCCGAGTGGGCCGCTTTCGATCCCGCGACCGGCAGGCTGACGGGCACGCCTCCGAGCTCGGCGAAGCCCCTGTACTCCGGCATCCAGATCACGGTTACTGATTCCAAGACGACGAGTGCACTGCCGGCCTTCGACCTCACCGTCGTTGCTGCGCCCGCTGTAAACACGCCGCCCAGTCTGACGGGCGCGCCGACCACCAGCGTGGTTGCCGGCAACTCGTACGAGTTCGTGCCGCAGGCTGTGGACCCCGACGCGCAGGCGCTCGTCTTCTCGATCAGCAACAAGCCGCAGTGGGCCCAGTTCGATACCGCTACCGGGCGCTTGTGGGGTACGCCCACCCTGAACGACGTCGGGAGTCGTCAGGGCGATCGTCATTGCCGTATCGGATGGAGCGGCGCAAGTGGCGTTGCCCGCCTTCGACATCGCCGTGACAGGGGGGACCGCGCCTGTCGTGGGCATCAACAATCCGCCGCGGATTTCGGGAGTGCCCGTGACCGGCGCCGTCGTTGGCCAGGCCTACGCGTTCCAGCCGACGGCCTCGGATCCGGACGGCCAGGCGCTCACGTTCTCGATCGCCAACAAGCCGGCCTGGGCCAGCTTCAACGCGGCCACCGGCCAGTTGATTGGTACTCCAGGCACGGGACAGGCGGGCACGTACTCCGGCATCACGATCGCCGTGTCGGACGGGGCGGCTATCGCGTCGCTGCCGGCGTTCACGATCACCGTGTCTGCGGCAAACCGCGCGCCGGTCATCAGCGGCACGCCGGCGACTACCGCGGTTCCCGCGCAGGCGTACTCGTTCAGGCCGACGGCACAGGATGCCGACGGCGATGCGCTCACCTACAGCATCCAGGGCAGGCCGTCGTGGGCCAGTTTCAGTACGGCGAACGGTACGCTCAGTGGCACGCCTGCAACCGCGGATGTCGGCACGTTCCGCAACATCGTGATCAGTGTCAGTGACGGCAAGGTCTCTGTGTCGCTGCCGGCGTTCACGATCACCGTGTCCGCGGCGAATCGCGCGCCGACGATCTCCGGCACGCCGGTGACGACCGCGGTGGTCAGTCAGGCGTACTCGTTCCGGCCGACTGCACAGGATGCCGACGGCGATACGCTCACCTACAGCATCCAGGGCAGGCCATCCTGGGCGACCTTCGACACGACGACCGGCACGCTCTCCGGCACGCCCGCAGCCGCCAACGTCGGCACGTTCCCGAACGTCGTGATCAGCGTCAGCGACGGGAAGGTGACTACCGCATTGCCGGCGTTCACGATCACGGTGTCCGCGGCCACGACGTCGTCGGTCACGGTCCGCTGGGTTGCGCCGACGACTAACGTGGACGGCACGCCGATCAGCGGCCTGCAGGGTTACCGCGTGCATTACGGAACGACGTCTGGCCAGTACAGCCAGTCCGTGCCTGTCGGTAGTTCGACCATCACCTCCGCGGTCATCGAAGGGCTCTCACCGGCGACCTGGTATTTCGCCGTCAAGGCGATCAGCAGCAGCGGCGTCGAAAGCGAATACTCGCGCGAGGCCAGCAAGACACTGCAGTAGTCGCCGGGGGCTGTGCGCGCTGACTAGCGATAAATACCGGCGCGTTCCTCCTACAGCCCCAATTACCGGATCCGGGCGGCGGTACTACCCTTGAAGCGTGGGACGAGGGGCGTGCCGTCCTGGTGCGCCCGGGCTCCCGGCAGGGAATGTAGGAGGCGCTATGAGAAGAAAACTTCTGGCCGTCGCGCTGCCGATCGCGGCATGCATGTTCTGGGTCAACGTCCAGGCGCAGTCGATGGAGGAAATCATCGTCGAGGCGTCACCGATCGTGAAAGAGACCAAGGCCGATGCGGCCAGCCCGGCTCCGGGCTACTACAAAGTCATGATGTCGAGCCGCGTCAGTTATGCCGACCTCGATCTGGCCAAGCCAGGCGATGCCGCAACGCTCGAATCGCGAATCAGTCAGGCGGCGACTGACGTGTGCGCCGGACTGGGCAAGGCCTATCCGGATTCCGCGCCCAACACGAAGGAATGCGCCAAGCGGGCGACGGACAAGGCGATGGTCGATGCCAGGAAGGTCATCGCCAAGGCCGGCAAGAAATAGTGCCGTCGCCGGGTGCCTGCTAGGCGCCCGTTCGATGCATGGGCGACAATGGGCGGTCATCGCGTACACATGAACCGAGGCCGCCCATGAAGACCCGCATCACCGAACTCTTCGGCATCCAGCACCCGATCATCCAGGGCGGCATGCATTTCGTCGGGCTGCCCGAACTGGCATCGGCGGTATCGAACGCCGGTGGCCTGGGGATGATCACGGCCCTGACGCTCGGCACGCCGGAGAAGCTGGCGGCGGCGATCAAGCGCTGCCACGAAATGACCGACAAGCCGTTCGGCGTGAACCTGACGTTCCTGCCGACGTTCGCGAACCCGCCGTACGCCGAACTCATCCAGGCCATCGTCGAGGGTGGCGTGCGCATCGTCGAGACCGCGGGCCGCAGCCCCGAGCAGTACATGCCGGTGCTCAAGCAGCATGGCATCAAGGTCATCCACAAGTGCACGTCGGTGCGTCATTCGGTCAAGGCCGAGCGCATCGGTTGCGACGCGGTCAGCGTCGACGGCTTCGAGTGCGGCGGTCACCCGGGTGAGGACGACGTCCCCAACTTCATCCTGCTGCCGCTGGCCGCCGAGGCCTTGAAAATTCCATTCGTCGCCTCGGGCGGCATGGCCGACGGCCGCAGCCTCGTCGCAGCGCTCGCGCTGGGCGCGGAAGGCATGAACATGGGCACGCGTTTCATCGCCACGCAGGAAGCGCCCGTGCACGAGAACGTCAAGCAGGCACTGGTGCGGGCGACCGAACTCGACACGCGCCTGATCATGCGGCCCTTGCGCAACACGGAACGCGTGCTGCGCAACTCGGCGGTCGACAAGGTGGTCGAGATCGAAAAAGCGAAAGGCGCGGCGACGACGATCGACGACATCCGCGAGTACGTCGCGGGGGCCTACACGAAGGTGATGCAGCAGGGCGACATGGAGGCGGGCGCGTGGTCCTGCGGCATGGTTGCCGGGTTGATCCACGACGTGCCGACGTGCAGGGAACTGGTCGACCGCATCATGGGCGAGGCCGAAACGATCATCGCGAAGCGCCTCGCCGGAATGCGCGCCGCCTGACACCAGCTCCCTCTCCCACGTCCGCGTGGGAGAGGGTTGGGGTGAGGGCCCTAGATCTCGCCGCGCTTTGCGAACTGCGCGATGTGGTCGCCGGCCCGGAAGGCGAGGGCCTGGATGGTCATCGTCGGCTGGCCGCGGCCCGACGTCACGAAGCTCGAACCGTCGCAGACGAACAGGTTGCGGATGTCGTGGCTGCGATGGTGCTTGTCCACGACCGAAGTCTTCGGATCGTTGCCCATGCGCGCCGTGCCGAGCAGGTGCGGGCCGCCGGTCGATTCGGCGACAGGCCCCTTCCAGACGTCGAGGGCTCCCGCAGCCTGCATGGCCTCCACGCCCCGGTCCTGCAGGTAACGCGCCATCGCGAGGTCGTCCGGGTGGTCCTTGTAGGTCATCCGCAGCGCAGGCAGGCCCCAGGCGTCCTTCAGGTCCGGATCGAGGTCGATGCGATTGGTCTCGAGCGGCAACGACGTGCCGTGACCGGCGACGATCATCGCGCGCGGCAAGGCCTCGAGCAGCGTCTTGAAGCCGGCGCCCCACGTGCGATCGGGCGGGGGCGCGAAGAGCGACCACGCGATCGGCATCGGACCGATGCGCGAATCGATGCCGCCGCCGCCATAGAATCCGCGTTTCGGGTCGGTGTCGTACCAGTCGTGCACGACGCGCGTTACCTGCGCGCTCTTGAACTCGTTCAGTTCGTGCTCGAACAGCGCGTTCACCTCGGCGTACGTGTTGAACATCAGGTTCTTGCCGACGTAGCCGCTCGAATTCGCGAGGCCGTCCGGGAACTGGGCGTTGGCTGACATCAGCAGCAGTCGCGAGGTTTCCGCGCCGTTGGCGCACACGACGACCGCGCGCGCTTTCTGGAAATGCTCGCGCTTGTCCTTGTCGAAATAGGCGACGCCCGTCGCCCGTCCCGCCGCGTTGGTCTCGATGCGCGAGACGTAGCTCAGCGGCCGCACTTCGCAACGTCCCGTGGCCTCGGCCTCCGGGATCATGGTGTACAGCGTCGACGACTTCGCCTGCATTTCGCAGCCAAACCCGATGCAGAACCCGCAGTGCGCGCAGGCGGCACGGTCCTTGTAGGGGACCGAGGCGATCGCCATCGGCGCCGGGTATGGATGCCAGCCCATCTTGCGTGCGCCGCGCTCGAGCAGCACGCCCGACGACTTCACGGGCAGCGGCGGCATCGGATACGGCTTGCTGCGCCACGGGTCGAACGGACTCGCGCCCGCGAGCCCGGACACGCCGACTTCCCACTCGACCTTGGTGTAGTACGGCTCGAGTTCGTCGTACGTGATCGGCCAGTCGGCGAACGTCGTGCCGGCAATCGCGCCGAGGCGGCTGCGCTCGTCGAAGTCGACCTCGTGGAAGCGCCAGAAGTTCGCGGTGAAGTGCACGGAACTGCCGCCGACGTTCGGCGCGTACCAGGCGGCCGGGAACTCCGTGACGCGCTGTGCTTTCTCTGCCGCCGTCTTGCGAAAGGTCTGCGGGTTCGTGTCGAGCTTGTTGGTGATTGCGCCGTTGAACCAGTAGTCGAGTTCGTCGTGGCGGAAGTCCGCGGCCGTGAAGCGCGGCCCCTGCTCGAGCACGAGTACTTCGAATCCGGCCTGCGACAGCTCGCGTGCCATCACTCCGCCTGCGGCTCCCGATCCCACCACGACGAAATCGACCGTGTCATCCGGCTTGAACTTGCGCGCGCTCATGACTGCTTGCCCGCCGTCTTCGCATAGGGCACGAACCCGGCGTATTCGGCGTCGTAGTGTCCGAAGGGTGGTTGCCACGCATGCTGGTCGACGAAGCCGACGAGCTTCCAGCCGAGTTTGCCCGCGTTGCCGCCGTAGGAGGGCAGGGCAAGCAGCCCGAGCACTGTCAGGAACCGCATGCCGCCGAAGAACGGCGTGTGCTCCATGTGCTTGAGGTACGCGAGCTGGTCGGCTGCGGGCAGGTCCGCGAATTGAGCGACGCCGGCATAGTGCCTCGCGCACTGGGCCTGGAACGTGGTCAGGCCAGCGACGAACTCCTGGCCGTGCGCTTTCCAGAGTCCCGCATGCACGTGGTCGATGAAGTAGACGACCCCCGCTTCGTGCGCACCCGGCGTAGCGCCGCTCGGGACGATCTGCGAGGCGATCGCGTCGACGTCGCGGGCCTGCGCGGCGTTCAGCAGCTGGAACTTGCTGCGATCGGCTGTATCAGCCGCGGCCATGGCGTGCGCATGCTCCGCGGCCGCCACGACCTGCGGCCAGCTTGCCGCCAGCCATGCCATGCCCAGCGTGCCGCCGGAGGCCTGCAGGAACTTCCTGCGCGAGGTTCCAGATGATTCCATTCGCAATCCCCCTGCGAGTTCTCGTTTGGAGTGAGTATGCTACTTCTGACCGCAGTGGGTGAGGACTCGTGACCTTTCCGGCTGCGGCGTCTGTGGCCGGCCGCAGGCCGGTTGAGGTCTTTGCATTCATTGGGAGGACGCATGAATTCTTTCGCTCGCACGCTGGCCCAGGGGGTCATTGCAGTTTCCGTTGTGGCGCTTCCGGTTGCGGCGTCCGCGGCCGATCCGATCGTCCGCCGGCCCGTGGCTGATTTCCCGATCTCCAGCAGCGTTGCCGTACCTGCCAGTGCCCGCGTCGTCTTCGTGAGCGGTACGCTGGCCGATGTGGCGAAACCTGACGCGCCTGCCGGCAGCATCGAGCGGCTCGGCGATACCGAGACCCAGGCTGCCAGCGTGCTCGGCAAGATCGAGAAGGAACTGGCGGCGTCAGGGCTGACGATGGCCGACGTCGTGAAAATGAACGTCTTCATGGTCGGCGATCCGGCGAAGGGTGGCAGCATGGATTTCGGCGGCCTGATGAAGGCGTACTCGCGCCACTTCGGCGAGGCGTCGAAAGGCAGCCTGCCGGCCCGCACGACGGTGCAGGTCGTCGCGCTGCCAGTGCCCGGCGCGCTTGGTGGAGATCGAAGTCGTCGCCGCCCGCTGAATACGGTTGCACGGCACGGCTTTCCCGCTTATTTCATCGAGACTTCAAATCATTGCCGCATCGCAGCAACATTGGCGCGCGATCCTGCTCGCACGCCAATACGGCGGTCGACGATTGGAGCCAGAGATGGAAATCGCAGGAATCGTGATGCTCGGGTCGGTCCTCTTGTACCTGCTGCAGCAGATCGAGGAGGCGATGCGGTAGGTCCTCAAGCCCGCCATCGACGGCCGCGCCCGTCCGGTGGCAATCTAGTCGGGCTGCTTTCTTGTTCCAACGAGGGAGGTCCGCCATGGCAGAAAACGCCGTCCGCTGGTTCGAGATCTATGTGCAGGACATGGCCCGTGCCAGGCGCTTCTACGAGTCGGTCTTCAAGATCAAGCTGGAGAAGCTGGAGAGCGGTGACCTGGAAATGTGGGCGTTCCCGATGTCGGACAGCCATCCCGGCGCCAGCGGCGCGCTGGTGAGCATGCCCGGCGTCCCGTCGACGCCCGGCGGCACGCTCGTGTACTTCGGCTGTGACGACTGCGCCGTCGAAGGTGGTCGCGTCACGGCGGCGGGCGGAAGGATCGAGCGCGACAAGATGTCGATCGGCCAGTACGGATTCATCGTTCTCGCGATGGACACCGAAGGCAACATGATCGGGCTGCACTCGATCAAGTAGCGTCTCTTTCCCTCTCCCGCTGCGGCGGGAGAGGGCTGCGGAGAAGGTGGGCGCTACTCCAGCACCTGCACCTGCAGCTGCTCGAGCTTTCCATCGGGCAGCTCGTACGTCCACACGCGCAGCTTCTTGTCCGGGTACACGGCCTGGTACGAGCGGCCAGTCATGCCGCCGCGCAACCACGTGCGCAGGTGCTTGAACTCCTTCGGCGCGCCGAGCGGCGCCAGGCTCGACTGGAAATCCGCCAGCGCCTGCGCCGAGAAGTATTCGTTGGCGTTGGGCGAAAACAGCGTGCGATCGATCTGGCCCTGCTGCAGTCCAGCGTAAATCGCGCGGGCCTGCGCCGTGCGGGCGGCATCGGTCGCGTCGTCGCCGTGCTCGAACACGATCTCGGCAATCTTTTCCGTGAGCGTATCCGGCGCCTTGGAGGCCATCAGGTTGGTCAGCACGACGATCGCCGTGCCGTCGTCCGGGTAAACGGCGTTCATCGCAGTGAAGCCGCTCACTTCTCCGCCGTGAGACAGCTTGCGCCGCTGCTTCTCCATCTTGACGTCCACACCCAGCCCGTAACCGGTCGCCACGCCGTTTGCCAGCAGCGTGTCGGTTTCCAGCGCCCGGTACGATGCTTCGTTCAGCAGGCTGCGACGCATCAGCGAGATGTCCCAGCGGGCCAGGTCTGCCGCGGTCATCGCCAGCCCGCCGGCACCGAACAGCCAGCCCGGGCCGCTGGCCTTTGAGCGCCGCGGCGGACCGAGCGCGTAGGTGTCATAGCCTGCGACGGTGCCGTGCGCATGCGGCTCGCGGTCGAAATCGCTGGTGGAGGCGAGATCGAGCGGCGTCAGGATGCGTTGCTCGAGGAACGCATGCCAGGGCTGGCCGCTGACCTTCTCGACGATCAGGGCCGCAATCACGTAGCCGGTGTTGCTGTACTGCCAGCGCGTGCCGGGTTCGAAGTCGAGTGGTTGTCGCGCCCAGCGGTCCAGGATGCCCGCCGGCGTCGTGGGCTCGAGCATTGCCGTGAACGTGTAGTCCTGCGGCCAGTAGTCCTGGTAGCCGGAGGTGTGCGTCAGCAGTTGACGAATGGTGATGTCGCCGGCACGCGTGAGGCCGGGCAAGTACTTCGCCACTTTGTCGTCAAGCGAGAGCTTGCCGTCCTGCTGCAGCAGCAGCAGGGCCGCTGCCGTGAATTGTTTCGTGATCGAGCCAATCGCGTACCGCATCGCCGGACGTGCCGCGATCGGGTTCGGTTCGATCCGCGCCTTGCCGTAGGCCTGCGTATAGACGATGCGGCCGTCACGCACGATCGCGATCGATGCGCTCGGCGTGCCGGTCTCCGCCAGCACCTCGGCGGCCGCGGCATCGATGCGCTGGATCGTGGCGGGGGAGAGTTCCGCTTGCGGTGCGTCGGCCCGCGCCGTGAGCGATGCCACCGCGAGCAAAAGGGTGATGACGAGTGACCGCCGCGTGGCGCCGGTGCGTGGAGCCCGGTCGGGAGTTTCCAGGACGGTTTCGAGGGTGGGGTCCATGGCGAAATCCTAACCTATCCTTGGCTTCGGCTCGATTGTCTCGACCGGCGCCCCGGCCTTCTTCCACGCACCGAATCCGCCGTGGACGTGGGCCACCGGCGTGAGTCCCATGTCCTGTGCCGTCTTTGCCGCCAGGGCAGAACGCCAGCCGCCCGCGCAGAAGAAAACGAACTTGTTGCCCGAGGCGAAGAAGTCCTTGTGATACGGACTTGCCGGATCGATCCAGAACTCGAGCATGCCTCGTGTCACGTTGATCGCTCCGGGCATGCCGCCTTCGCGCCAGAGTTCACGCGGGTCGCGCAAGTCGATGAAGGTGACGTCCGGCCGGCCCAGCATCGCGCGGGCCTGATCGACGCTCAGCGTTTCGATCTCGGCCAGGGCCTCGTCCACCATTTGCTTCACGCTCTTCCTGATCGCGAGGGGCATCGACTTCTCCTGCCGGTCAAACCTGTCCAAATCCCGCCGGACGCTGCTCGCGTCAAAACCCGAATCGCTCGAGGGCGCCCGCCAGTCGGGCCTTGGTGACCTCGGACTTCATCGGGAACGAGCGAAAGAAATCCGCACGCGCCAGGACCGGGTTGCGCGACCTGACGTTGGCTGCCCATTCCGCGGCGCGCATATCGTCGCCGACGATGGACTGCGTGGCGCATGCGATCATCGCGATCAGCACGTGGGCGCCGGGCGCACGCGCGGCGCGCTCGGCCCATTCCGCTGCGGCGGCGTCTTCACCGACCACCATGTGGGTGAAGGCCCGCGTCCCCAGCATCGCGTAATACAGCGGATCGAGGGGACTCAGGCGCATCGCGAGGTCCACGTGTCCGCGACCCTCGAGTCCGCGGCCCGCCAGGGTCTCGGTCCAGGCGCGGGCGTAGATGCCCTGCGCGTAGTTCGGGCTGATGGACGTCGCGCGCTCCAGCCATGCCAGCCCGCTGTCGAGGTCGCCCGCAAGCCAGAAGGTGCGCCCCATCGTGAAATTCACGAAGGGGTCGAGCGGGTCGAGTTCAAGGCCACGCTGCGCGAAGCGACGGGCGAGTTCGGCCTCGCCGGCGATGTCGTCCGTGTGCCGCATGAAGGCCGTCTGGAAGTGCACGAACGACAGGCCTGCGTGCGCGCGCGCGAATCCCGGGTCGCGCGCGACCGCCTGCTGGAACATGGCGGTGGCGGCCGCATTGTCCGTGCGGTTGAAGCGGTACATGTGCTGCAGGCCGAGGTGATAGGCCGACCAGGCGTCGAGATTCTCGGTGACGGTCAGGCGCGCCAGCGTCGCCTCGTGCAACGGGATCTGGATCTCGAGTGCCGTGAGGATTCGTGACCGGATCTCCTCGCGGATCGCGTGCACGTCGTCAATCGAACCCGCGAAGCGTTCCGCCCAGACCACGCCGCCGTCGCGGGTGTCCACCAGTTCGACCGTGACGGCGAGGTCCGAGCCCGCCACGTCCACGGTCCCCGACAGGCAATACCGCACGCCGAGCACGCGACCGACCTCGCCCATGTCCATGTCCGGCGCACGCAGCCGGAATGAGGAGCCGCGCGCCGTGACGAAGAGCCACCGCAGCCGCGACAGCTCCGTGATCAGTTCGTGGGGCAGGGCGTCGGCAATGGCCGCATACGGTCCTGCCTCGCCCATGAGGCGGAACGGCAGCACGGCGATGGAAGGCCGCGAGGCCTGTTCGGCGGACTGTGCGACGGGCTGATCCACGAGCTGCACGGTCCGTGCGACATTGACGTCCGCGACGAACCGGAAGCCCTGGCGGTGGATCGTCTTGATGCAGCGCTGTGCCTGGCCGTCGTCGTCCAGTGCCTGGCGTGCCGACTTCACCCGGCTCGCAATGGCCGCGTCGGACACGATGCGCCCGTCCCAGACTTTTTCGAGAATCTCGTCCTTCGAGACGAGCCGCTCGCGGTTTTCAACCAGCAGGGCAATCAGGCCGAACACCTGCGGCTCCACCGGGCGGGTTGCGCCGTTCGCGCGCAGCTCGGCCTTGGCGGTGTCGAGCTCGAAGTAGCCGAACCGGTAGAGCATGGACCGGAGGATAGCGCCGCCGGGTGCGATCTCCCACAAACCTCCATGACTTCTCCATGGGACCTGCAAGCAGCGGCGGCTGCGGGCTGCCAATCTCTCCTCACCGGCGGCGGGATCCATCCGTCGGCGGCGCAACCAAAGGAGCACACCGTGAAACAGGACCGCACCACGCTGCCAACCCGCCTCGAGGCGGGTGGCGTCTGCATCCAGGCGCAGGACTGGGCCGACCTCAACGTCGCGCGCATCCGGTTCCCGAAGGGGGCGAACGCGACGCCCCTGCTCGAGGGCATGCCGCAGAACCTCTGCCAGTGCCCCCACTGGGGAACGGTGCTCAAGGGTTCCATCCACCTGCGCTATGCCGACGGCACCGAAGAGACCGTTCGTGCCGGCGACGTCTACTACTGGCCGCCCGGTCACACGGTCTGGGTCGACGAGGACTACGAAGCCGTCGAGTTCAGCCCGAGCGGGCCCATGGGTGACGTCATCGACCATCTCAAGTCCAAGCTCAATCCCTGAAGGAGAAACGACATGCCCCTCGTTACCATCGACGTGATCAAGGACGTCTTCACCCCGAAGCAGAAGCAGGAGCTCATTGCGAAAGTCACCGCCGCGATGATCGAGGTCGAAGGCGAGAACATGCGCGGTGTCACCTGGGTCCGCATCAAGGAGTTCGAGAGCGGCGACTGGGCCATCGGCGGCCAGGCGCTCAAGACGTCGGATGTGCAGGCGCTCGCTGCCGGCAAAGCCGCCTGAATTCGTTCCTGCTCCTGCTCCCTCTCCCGCTTCCAGCGGGAGAGGGTCGGGCGGCGCGACCGCCATCGCATGACCCCGCCGAACCAGGAATCGCTTGACCGCCGGCGCCGCTCCCCGCTCAATGCCGTGCGATGCCGCGCCCTCCCGAATGCCGCACGCTCACGGCCACGTACTCGACCGGCCTCACCGCAATGCTCGGCGTCCCGCGGCCGCTGCGCTACGATCGCGGTGCCGATCCAGCCTCCGACTTGCCTGCACACGTGCGGGCCGCCTCCGCGATCCGCCGCCACGGCAGTCGCCTGGTCATCCTGCAGGACGACGTGAACGCACTGGCCATTCTCGATCCGTCCACCTCGCTCACGCAGTCGCTGTTGCTGCCCGCGGGACCGGACGGTGCGAGAGTGTTCGATGACACGCGCGGCACCAAGAAGCTCAAGCTCGACCTCGAGGCATCCTTGGTGCTGCCGGACGGACGGCTGGTCGCGCTGGGGTCAGGATCGAGCCGGCATCGCGAGCGTCTCGTGACGATCTCGGCCGCGGCGGGCGTGCCCGTGCAGTTGTCTTCGGGCGCGGAGCTGTACGCTGGCCTGCGGGTTCATGCCGATGCGCGGGATGCACGACTGAACATCGAGGGTGCCGTCGTCCAGGGCGAATGGCTGCGCCTGCTGCAGCGTGGCAATGGCAAGCGTGGCCGAGCACCCTGGAACGCAGTCCTCGACGTTTCGCTCGCGAAGTTCACCGGCTGGCTCGATGGACGCAATGACATGCCGCCGGTCCGTCGCATCCTGGAGCTGGACCTCGGCGCCATCGGCGGCGTGCCGTTCGGCTTCACCGATGCCGCCGTTACCGCCGATGGCCGGCTGGCGTTCCTCGCGTGCGCCGAAGACTCGGCCGACGTGGTCTCCGATGGGCCGGTGCTTGGGTGCCGTTTTGGCTGGCTCGATGTCGATGACCGCGGCGCCGTCATGACGACCGTCGTCGATGCCGATGGCGAGCCGACCGGTCTCAAGCTCGAAGGCATCGAGTCGCGCGCGAACGGTGGCGCGGTGTTCGACGTCGTGGCCGACATGGATCGTGCCGACGAGCCCGCACAGATCGCGGAGTTGACCGTCCGCGATTGAAGTTCCCGCGCCCTCTCCCGCGTCAGCGGGAGAGGGTCGGGGTGAGGGCTTGCTTCCGGCTCGCGTCCCTGATCGCACGGAACTCGCTGCCTTCCCGCCAGTTGGGCCAGCGGTCCGAATCTGCAACCGCCAGCCCCACGTCGTAATACAACTGCAGGTCCTGCAGCGAGCCGCTCACGTCCCAGTCCGCCGAGTATTCGTCCGACGGCTTGTGGTAGCGCTTCGCGATGTACTCGTCGAGCCAGCGCTTGCCGAAGCCGGTGCCCTGGGTCGGGCTGTCGACGCCTGCTTTCGTGTACAGCATCGGCACGCCGGCCTTCGCCAGGTTGAAGTGGTCGGAGCGGTAGTAGAATCCCTTCTCGGGCGAGGGCTCCTGCACCGGGACGCGGCCCTGTTTCGCGGCGGCGCGACGCAGCTCATCGTCGAGTTCCGAGGCGCCGAACCCGATCACGGTGATGTCGCGCGTTTTGCCGATTGCGTAGAGGTTGTCCATGTTCAGGCCGCCCGCCATCTGCGACACGGGGATGGGCGGATGCGCGGCGAAGTACTCGCTGCCCAGCAGGCCGGACTCCTCGGCGGTGACGGCGACGAACAGCACCGCACGCTGTGGTCGCGGCCTGGTCGCTGCAAACGCGCGTGCCAGTTCGATCAACGCCGAGACGCCGGTCGCGTTGTCCGAAGCGCCGTTGTAGACCACGTCTTCGCCCGGTTTGCCGTTCGCAAGCTTGCCGAGGTGGTCCCAGTGCGCCGTGTAGACGAACGCCTCGTCGGGCCGCTTGCTGCCCGGCACCGTGCCGACGACGTTGTACGTGGTCGTGTAACGCACGTCGTTGCGCACGGCCATGCTCGCCTCAAGGCCGGTCGCGCTGCCCCTGAAGCCGCGAACGGATGACGCCTTCTTGAGCGCCGCGAAGTCCATGCCTGCCTGCGTCAGCAGCCGGGTCGCGGCGTCCTCGGTGATCCAGCCTTCGAGCGCGAGACGGCTCGTCGCATAGTCGTCGACGCGCAGGTCAAACTGCGGCTTGTCGACGCCGTTGCGCGGCACGTCCCACGGATATCCAGCGGCCTTGGTCTCGTGGATCACGAGCAGGCCGGCCGCGCCGTGACGCACGGCCTCGGCGAACTTGTAATCCCACCGGCCGTAGTACGTCATTGCGTTGCCGGTGAAGAGCTTCGGGTCCTGCGTGGCGTAACCCGGGTCGTTGACCAGCGCGAGCACGAGCTTGCCGCGCACGTCGAGGCCGGCGTAATCGTTCCAGTCGTACTCGGGTGCGACGATGCCGTAGCCGGCGTAGACGACCTCGGCGTTGACGAGGACGGAGGAGGGCACGGGGCGCTTCGTCCACACGACCACATCGTCCGCATTGCGCAGCGCAAGTGACTTGCCGTTCGCGCCGCTCACCTGCATCACCGGATCGGCATGTGGCGTGATCTCCACCACCGGCACCGGTTGCAGGAAGCTGTCGCCGATGCCGGGCTTCAGGCCCGCGGCTTTGAACTGCTGCTCGATGTAGGCGAGGGTCTTCTTCTCGCCTTCGGTGCCCGGCGCACGGCCTTCGAACGTATCTGACGACAGCACCTCGATGTGCCTGCGGTAGGAGGCGTCGGGAAAAGCGGGAGCATCGGCCTGAGTGGCCGTGCCGATGGTCAGGAGGACCGCCGCCAGCAGGGTCTTGAACTCCTTCGTCCGCTGCAACGGGAGAAGGCCTGGGCCGGGGCGTGTTGGGTTGTGCATAGCCAGAGAGTAGCGGCTCCTGCGAATCCTGTCAGGCTCGCTGCGCCACGCGTGAAATTGCGGTGCCCGACAGTCTCATGCAGGCAACGACGATGCCGCGAATGCCGATCTGCGCGACGCATGGGGGCGCAGCTCGTGCATGTTCTGGCGCAGGTATTCAATGGCGACGCGACGCTTTTCGAGCCCCCGGGTCGTTGCGTCGCTGCGCTGCGCGGGTGCCTCGACGCGCTCCAGCACGTGCGAGAGTCGCCGGTAGATCGATCGCCAGTTCGAGCGAACGGTCTCGCTCGAGAGACCGAGGGCTTCGGCGATCGCGCGATCCGATGCGCCGTCCAGCGCGCGCAATGCGACGCGCTGTTCTGCCAGCGTGAGTCCCAGCCTGGCGGGCGGGGGATCGAACATCTGCGTGACCATGCTCATCGCTGCCGGCGGCAGATCCGCGCGCGTCAGCCGCAACATGCGTGGCCGGCAGTCCGGGCCCAGGAAGCCTGTGCCGGCCAGTGCGGAGTAGTCGTGCAGCAACCGGTAACCACCCGCCCGGATGTAACTGGCCGCCTCGTCCGTAAAGACTTCGTAATAGATCGCGCGCAGCCGATAGCCGCCGATGTCGCGCACCAATGCCTGCGGCGCCAGCCTGCGCAATTGCTCCACTGGAGCGTCATGCCAGCCGAGCTGGCCGTACGGCATCGGGAACACGGCAAGCGTGAGGCCGTCGCCCGAATTGGCATGGCAGATTTCGTCGAGCGTGAGCAGTGGCCGCTGGCCGTCCAGCATTGCGGCGAGCACGGCCGAGATCAGGCCTGGATGCGGGGTCGCGAGGTACGCCGCGACGACCTCGTCGCGCAGGAACAAGCCTGCCGCGAACGAAAGGACTCGGGGTCCGGACCAGCTGTCGTCTTCGAACACGCTGAGCGTGCAGGCCGGGCTTGCGATCAGCTGGCTCAGCAGGCCCGGGAGCGCCTGTCGAACACGCGGCTCGAGCGGCAAGGCGTTGCGACCGTCGAAGGTGGCTGCGACCGCTGGGATGTCGAAGTTCGTCGCTTCTCGGAACTGCATGGCGTGGCCCCGGGGCGAGTTGCATGCGAAGAGTGTGTCAAATCTACCGTCTCACCAATAATTGGTGTAGCGCTTTCTCCCGGTTGGATGGAGGCTTCATTGCAGAACAACAGGCCAGGCAGGCCAGGGGAGGTTGATATGAACTTGAACCAGGAGCGTTCGAAGCGCTGCACGTGGATGGTTTGCATCCTGGGCGTACTGCTGGCCGGACCGGCTCTCGCGCTGACAGTCAATTTCGAGGGCAGCGGAACGGTGACGCCGACCGGCGCGCCGGATTCCGCGGGCAACCTGCCGCTGTTTGCGAGCGGCAACTACACGTTCAACGGGGTCGCTGGCTGGGCGCTGGCGTCGCCGTTCAGCTTCAACCTGGCTGCAGGAACGGGCACGGGCACGTTCAATTTCAGCAATGCGGCTTTCGGGGACTCGCTGTTCGGGTCGCTCACCTCGACGGGGACGCCCACGGGCTTCGCGCTGCTGTACTCAATAACCGGCGGTACTGGATCATTCCTGGGCGCCCTCGGTACCGGACAGTCGGAGGTATTCCTGCTGGGCGATCCCAACCAGCCGCCGACGCCCTTCCGCGAAGTCGGTGCTTTCCGGGTCCCCGAGCCCGGCACGCTCGTCCTGCTCGGCCTCGGGCTCGCGGGGTTGGGGATGTCGAGACGGCGAATCAGAATGACTGAGTGAGCTGTCGGCTGGTTCCGGCCCGCACGCTTCGGCACTGCCGTACGCGTCGCAGCAAGCCCGTTGCGCTGACAAGAGACCCCCGCTGGCAGGACCGCTGGCCGGGGTCTTGTTCAATCTGTGACGTGGCGCACGATCTTACGGGTTGATCCGCCGACTGCCACCTTGTAGCGCCGCGGGTGAAGGGGGAAGCTCGCGATGGGGGGGCGGCGTGGGGAGTGCGGGGTGAACACCGATGCTCAACATGGATCCGATTACATTGCGCACGGCACTGGCGCAGCTGGAACAGGCCACGCACGACTATGTCGAGTGGCACTCGAATCTGTTGCGCGAGATCGTCTGCGGACTGCCACTTGATCTGAGCGACCTGGCGGAAGGCGCGCACTTTCATTGCCTGTTTGGGCGGTGGTACTACGAGCGGGCCCCCGCCGAGCTGTGGGGGCAACCGGCTTTCGCGGCGATCGGCGCGGAGCACGAGCGCCTGCATCGGATCGCCGCGCGACTGCTGCGGGAGGTGGCGGCGGATGAGCCCATCGTTCGTGGAGATTTTGAGGAGCTGCTTGCGGGATGCGCGCGGCTGCGCCTCGAACTGGATTCGTTGCGCCGCGAGATCGAGTGCGCGTTGCGCAACCGCGATACGCTGACCGGAGCGTACGGCCGCGTCGAGATGCTGTCGGAGCTGCGTCAATGGCACGAGCTGGCGAGGCGGCACGTCCAGCCGTGCTGCATCGTGTTCATGGACCTCGATCACTTCAAGGACATCAACGACAGGCACGGTCACCAGGTGGGCGACGAAATCCTGGCCGCTGCGGTTCGATACCTCACCCGGAACCTGCGGCCCTACGACAAGGTGTTTCGATACGGTGGCGACGAGTTCCTGATTGCGTTGCCCGGGACGGATCTGGCGATTGGGCAGACGGTGATCAAGCGCGTCCGCGACAGCCTCGAAGGCCGGTCCCTGGTTGGTGGTCCAGTTGGCAGCGCACTCCACGTGACGGCTTCGTTCGGGCTCGCATTGCTGGATCCGGAGGTCAGCGTGGAGGATTCCATCGAGCGCGCCGACCAGGCCCTGATGCTCGCCAAGACAGCGGGCCGCAACCGGGCGATCAGCTGGGATCCTGCGGTCACCACGGGCACGCGGCTCAGGCGGCTCGAGATCCACGATATCGCGGGATAGATTTGCGCGACATCCTGGGATAGGGCGCTCCTGGCGGCTACGGGGGCGGCAGCCGCGCGGCGATCTCGGCCCACAAGTTTGCATACACCTGTGCGGCCGGGCTCCTGGGAGCGAAGGCCGGCAGCGGCGCGCGGCGCACGGTCATGCGCTCGATCTCGCTCCAGTACGGGACCTCGGTCAACAGCATGTCCGGGAAACGGGCGCGCGTGCTCGCGATCGTTTCTTCGTGCAGCGACTTGCGCCGGTCGACCATCGAGAAGAAGGGCAGGATGCACCGGTCGGTCCAACCCGACTGCGCGGCGAACTCGTACAGCTGCTCGAGCATGCGCAGTGACAGGGGCGAGGGCAGCACTGGCACGATGATCGCGTCCGCGGCGCGCAGCACGTTCTCCGACAACAGCGACATGCCGGGCGGACAGTCGAGGACGAGAGTGTCGCAGAGCTCGCGCAACGCGGCGGACATCTTCAGCAACTGCCCGGTCCGGTGCTTGCGCTCGTTCATGTGAATGTCGAAATCACGGTACGACAGGTCGGCGGGCAGGAGGTCCAGTCCTTCGTAGCTCGTGCGTGCGATCAGCCCGGACAAGTCGAGCTTGCCCTTGACGAGTTTCTTCGCGGAGGCCTGGACGCTCGGCTCGCCTCGCAGCAGGTGGGTCGATGCGCCCTGCGGATCGAGGTCCCAGAGGGTCGTCCGCCGGGCCGATGCGGCCGCGAGGTACGCCAGGTTGACGGCTGTCGTCGTCTTGCCGACGCCGCCCTTGATGTTGGTGACCGCGAGAATCTGCATGACCCGGGCATGATAATCGCGCGCCTGATGTTGCGGCGCGGCAATCCTGGCCAGCCGGGCCACTGCATTGCCGGAGGGTGCAGGGCCCTGCGCCCGCAGCAACGCAGGGCGTCGGGTCGACCGCCGCCTGGTCGCCCGATCCCAGGAGTGCGCGATCGACCGACGCTTCAGGCCTTCGGGTAACCGACGGTCTGTGACAGCAGCACGTGCTGGTCGTGGGTGAGGCCGAGGGCGTCGGCGATGGCGGAGCGATCGATCCAGGCGCGGATCACGGTGGCGAGGCCGCTGCTGGCGGCGTACAGGTACACGTTCTGTGCGATCGCGCCCGCGGCGGCTGATGCATAGCTTTCGCGGCTCGCGACGGGGATCAGCTTCATGCGCGAGTGGTCCACGACGTAAATGAGGTCGAGCGGGGCTTCGTCGACGAAATCCTGGTAGCCGGTGATGCGTCGCAGATCGCTGCCTGCGACGAGCCGTAACTCGTGCTTCCGGGCGTCGTAGAGGTAGGCGCCGTCCGGCAGGGCCACGTAGACATCGATCTCCTGCGCGTTGATGGCCGAGGGGGCCGTCCGTCCGCCGCTTCGACGGTTCACGCCGAAGGCGGCCCACAGCAGGCTCGACAGCACGGGCAACGGCAGCGGCTTGCGTGCGAACTCACGCGATGACCGGCGTTTCGCCAGTGCCTGCATGAGCGGCAGGCCGCCGCGCTTGTCGGGTGCGGGCAGCCTGATGACGGGACGCGCATCGCCTTTCGTGGGGCGCGGTCGCAGCTGTCCCATCGCGCCGAGTGCGAGCTTGGTCAGGGTGCTCATCATTGCCAGGGTCCTTGTGCCGCGACCTGCGCCCGGATCGCATCGACATCCAACGCCTCGATGTAGCGAGGCAGGTTCTTCCACATCGGATGGAAGCCAAAGCCGCCATTGATCATCTCGTCGGTGGCCTCCGCCTTGCTCCAGCCTTCGACGACGATCCGATAGAGAGCCACCATGATACCCGTGCGATCCGAGCCGTGGCGGCAGTGCACGAGCACCGGTTGCAAGGCAGGGGTGGTGGCAAGGCGCAGGAACTTGACCACGTCCTCGTCCTCGGGGTGCCAGGTCTTGAACGAAATCTCCTCGAGGCGCAGAGGCGAGGATACGGCGACGAGCGAAGGGTCTCTGTTGAAGGCGCGCAGCGAGACGACGGTCTTGATCTGGGGATCCCCGTTCGCGAGGCTCGCGCCCGTGGCGAGAAGCACAAAGCCCTCATGCGACGGCTGCGCCGAGCGATACAGGGAAGCGTTGACACGATGGAGATTCGGCAATCCAGGACCCGCCGCGACGGGGCTCGCCCAGCTGGCCGGCCGAGGACCGGTTGCGGCCGGCGCTGCCGTCGCACAGCCGCCGCCGAGCGTCGAGGCGCCTGCGAACAGCAATAGCGTGGCGGTGATGCCGGTTACCGCTGTCGCCTGGTTGAGGCTCTTCACGCAGCGAGCCTGCGCCGAACCGCCATGAGCCCGAGCAGCGAGGCGGTCGCGAGCAGTGCGCCGCTCACGAACGTGCCGCGCGCACCGATCGTGTCCCACAGGATGCCGGCGACCACGCTTGCGGCCAGCAGTGCGCCGCCGGTCAACAGGTTGAACATCCCGAACGCCGTGCCGCGCAGTTCGGGCGGCGACGTATCGGCCACCAGGGTCGCCAGCAGCCCCTGCGTGAACCCCAGGTGAAGTCCCCACAAGGCAACACCCGCGGCGACGCCGCCGATGCCCGGCGCGAAGGCGAGCACCAGGTCGGCCAGCACCAGGAAGCCGACGCCCATGACGAGCACGCGGTAGCGGCCGCCGTGATCGGCCAGCACGCCGGCGGGATAGGAGGCCAGTGAGTAGACGACGTTCATTACGACCAGCACGGCCGGCACGAGCATGAGCGGCAGCCCGACCTGGTTGGCGCGCAGCACCAGGAACGCCTCGCTGAATCGCGCCAGCGTGAACACGGTGGCGACCGCGACGACGAGCCAGTAGGCGCGACCGAGGCGGGCGATCTCGTCCCGGTGCAGCGGGAACTTCACCTTGCGCAGCGAGGGTTCGCGCTTGGGCTCGTGTACGGCGAACACGATCAGCGCAAAGGCGAGAAACGCCGGCACGACGGCAATCCAGAACACCGTGCTGAAGTGATTCGCCGTCAACCACATGAACAGGATCGCGAGCAGGGGCCCGATGAACGCGCCGACGGTATCGAGCGACTGGCGCAGGCCGAAGCTGGCGCCGCGCAGGTCAGGCGGGGCAATGTCCGCCAGCAGCGCGTCGCGCGGGGCGCCGCGGATGCCCTTGCCGATCCGGTCGATGAAGCGTGCCGCGACCAGCCAGCCGACCGTCGGTGCGAGCGGAAACACGGGCTTGGTAAAGGCCGCCAGGCCATAGCCCAGGGCGACGAGAAACTTGCGCTTGCCGAACCAGTCGGAGAGCGCGCCGGAGAAGACCTTGGTGACCGAGGCGGTGGCCTCGGCAATGCCCTCGATGACGCCCACGGTCGTCGCCGACGTGGCGAGCACCGTCACCAGGTAGACCGGCAGGAGCGCGTGAATCATCTCCGAGGAGATGTCCATCAGCATCGACACCAAGCCGAGCGCCCAGATCCCCGGCGGGATCGCCCGCAGCGTGTCATGGCCGAGCCGCAGCGGAGGTTTCGATGTCATGGCGTCAATTTGCGCCTGGTGCGCCGCGACACGATGCGTTACGCGCGCTATGTGGCGGAGGCGAACGAAGGACGACGGTCAGGCCGTTGGCGGCGGCGGCAGGTCCTCCTTCTTCTGCTGACGGCGCTGCTGCTTGTCCTCGCGCTTTTTCTTCGCGGCCTGTTCGCGCTGCTTCTTCTGCTGTGAGTAATTCGGGGCCTTGGCCATGGATTATCGACCTCCAGTCGTGACGGTGCGTCAGGGTAACGGTTGGCCGCCCCCCCGAACAGTGGCGGGCGCCCTTGAGGCGCGGCCGATGAAGAAGGCTTCCGTCTCATCGATCGGGTCGATCACCCACCCGACGCTGTAGGGATGGGGGAAAAACGCTGCCTGCGTGCGCCGGTCAGTCAGGCTGAAGAACGCGCCGAGCCCGGGGTGACTGTGGTACCAGCCGACGATCAGTTCCTGCGGCGCCCGCGTCAGCCGCGCGCGCTCCCAGACTCCGCTCTCCATGCGCAGGGATATTGCCGAGCTCTCGAAATCGAGTGCCGGCACGGCATTCGTAAGCATGACGGCGCGCGTGGCGTCGATGCTCATGGCGTCGTCGTCGACGAACACTTCGCCGAGCAGCAGCCCGCCCTGCTCGGCGCTGGAGCCCTGCAAGTGCAAGACCACGACCTCACGCACAGCGCGTGGCACGATGACCTGCACGCCTGGGTCGGCGACGCTCGGCGGGTCGATCTGCCCGGCGGCGCGGGCGCTGAGCGCGGAGAGCGGCTGCAGGGGTAGTTCTGGCGGCTGTTCCGACCAGCGCATCAGGTGCGGGCCTCGAAATGCGCACCGCAGGAAGGGCAGTGCACCGTGCCGCTGCGCCCGCGCGGCAGGCGCAGATTGCGTCCGCAGGCCGGGCACGCGCGCAGCATCCGCTCGGCCAGCTGGTCTGCGGCCAGGCGGTCCGTCGGGAAGGCGGCGGGGTGTTCCCGGCGGGCGCGTTGGTACCAGGAGGCCGCTGCAGCATTCGCCGGCGAGGTGGTGTTCACCAGCAGCGGATCGAAGGTCACCAGCCGCAGCAGGCGCTGCACGAAGATGTCGAGCCCTTCGGCGGCAACCCAGCGCGTGCCGAGGCAGATCACGCCGGAGGGAAACACGTTCGGGTGGAAAATCGGCGTGCGCACCGTCGCCACCGGCGCCTGGAACGGGTACCGCTCGGGCAGTGCGACGTGAACGAGGACCCTGGACTCATGCTGCGCGGGGTAGCGTGCGGACCCTGCGGTGATGCAGGCGAGCGCCGCCACGAATTCAGGTCGCGCTGCGCTCGGCAGCGCGTCGAACGTCACCCGCTCCGGGGCGGCAGCGGCCAGCGCCACCAGCAGCTCGGCATCGGCGCGCAGCCGCAATGCACTGGTCACGGTGGCTCCGTCCGCCCGGTGCGCGTCAGCCGGCCACCAGGACCGGCTGCACCTCGAGCACGTCGCCGGCGCGCACCGCCTTGGCGAGCGAATCGCCGGGCGCCAGCGCGCGTCCGGTCGTGGCATTGACCAGCGTGTAGTCGGTGTCCGCCGGCAGCGCCCAGTTGTCGACCGCGGCCTGGATGATGTCGGCGCCCGTGCTCTGCTCGTCGAGACTCAGTTCCGCGCGTCGCGTCTGGTCGGCCGTGCGCACGACCAGGTTCAGTTCATTCGGCATCAGCGTCATTCCTCCTCGAAATCGAAACAGATGGTGCGGCCGCCGATTTCGGCGAGCGCGAACTTGACTGGCACCGGCCGGGGACCGAAGCGCTCGACGAGCTCGCCGAGTTCGAAGCGCTGGCGGATCTCGACCCGGACGGCAGGCGCGGTGCAGCGCGGACACGCGACGATCGAATCGTCGAAGTCGGCCGCGCGGCGGTTCACGAACCGCGCCGCCTCCTCGAGTGCTCCGCAGTGCGCGCATTCGTAGCCGGTCAGCAGCGGGTCACTGAGCTTGAGCACCTGCTCGAGCGCAGACGCGCCGGAGCGCGCCGTCTCCGGAGCGAGCGCCCAGTGGTTGCGGGTGCGCACCAGCGCGGGCTGCGCCGCGAGGCCCTCGCACGCGGCGCAGGCCGCATTGCGATCGATTGCCGAGACCGTGCTGGTTCCGGCAATCGTGTCCATGAGCACGCGACGCGCAAACGCGCGGCCCTCGTCGCTGGCGCCGCGGCCCAGGCGCAGGGCCGTGGATGCCGCCAGCGCACCGGCCACGCTCGCGGTGACAGCAGTTGTCGGCACCTGCGCCGAGGCTTGCGCGCGGCGACGCAGTCCGCCGCAGGAGTAACGCGCGGCCAGGCGCTCGTAGGCGGAGGGCGGCAGGTGGCACTCGTAGCAGGCGCCGCCCCAGGCGTCGCCAAACGGAAACGATTCGACCACGGCATGGCGGCTGTCGATGGCCGCGTTCACGAGGTTGGTGCCGGCGAGCAGGCACATCTGGTTCAGCCGGACCCGCGCCTCGAAGTTGTCCACGGCGCCGATGGCGCAGTCGTACTCACGCAGCCGCCAGACGCTGAGGCGGTCCCAGAAGTCGCCCTCGATGGCCCGCAGCTTCACCGCCGGATCGACCGCGGCGGCGCGCTGCACGACGGCGGTTGCCTTGCCCGTGCCGATGTCGGATTCGCGCAGGAACACGCTGCGGGTCAGGTTGTGCGCTTCGACGGTGTCGAAGTCGTAGAGGTCGATGCCGCCCACGCCGAGCAGCACCAGGTTCTTGACGACCTCGTTGCCGATTGCACCGGCGCCCACCACGGCGACGCGCGTTGCGCTCACCGCCTGCTGTGAGAACCAGTCGATCTGTTCGTGCCGCCGATAGCGGTCGGAGTGCATGGCGTCAGTCGTGGACGACCACGACCGCGCGGAAGTCCCGGCCGCCACACGACGCGCAGCGGCCGGCGTTGTCGCGCTGCAGGATCGTGGTGCTCGCCACGTGATAGAAGGCCTGGCAGTTAGCGCATTGCACGAGCGGCCTCGACGCCTCCAGCGGCGCGCCGGAGTACGCATCGCGCAGGCCCTCGACATCGCCCGGGCGCAGGATCAAGGCAGCGTCGTCGTGCTGGTGCGCACGGCCGCGTTGCCCGGCGCGGGCGCGCGGCTTAGGCCGCCACGCGCGCCAGTCACGTACCGGCCTGCTGCGGTCCTGGTTCGCGATCAGCAGGAGCAGACCGATCGCTGCAAAAATCAGAAACGGCAGCAGCCTGGCCACGTGGGTACCCGTTCTCGTTGTCGACGTTCGCATGCCTTCCATCCCGAGCCGATCCATGCGGCCGCCTCAATTGCAGAGTATCGCGCCGGACGATCGGTCACTGGCGGATTTGCTCCCCCGAGATGCGGCAGGGGCGCCGGATTTCAAGTCCGCGCCGGGCTGGAGCTGGCGGCAAACCGGGCACGTGCCGGCGGTGTGAGTGCGCGACATCATGCGGTAGACGCGAACGGTTCGCATTGATTTTCGCATAATTCACGCGCCCCGAAAGCGGGCGCAGAATCGGGGCACAAGAGGCCACAGCAAACATGGTCCTCAGGGGTGCCTCGCGCTGCTGAAACGCTTGTCGCTGCAGGCGGAGGACAACAGGAGCTGGACCATGAATGGCGCACAAGCCTTGCTCAAGGCGCTCACCGACGCCGGGCTCGATACCTGTTTCACGAATCCCGGCACGTCCGAAATGCAGTTCCTCTACGAGGTAGCACAGACGAATGCCGTGCGCGCCGTGCTCTGCCTGCAGGAGAACACGGCCACGGGTGCGGCCGACGGCTATGCGCGCATGGCCGGCAAGCCCGCGTTCACACTGCTGCACGTGGGCACGGGTTTCGCCAATTCCATGGCCAACCTGCACAACGCAGGCCGGGCGAACGTGCCGATGGTCAACATCGTCGGCGCGAACGCGACCTACCATCAATGCAATTACCCGGAGCACGAACTGGTCAACGGCAGGATCACCGACCTGGCGCGCGCAGTTTCACACTGGACACAGGAAGCACGCACGGCCAGCGAACTGGGCTCGCTCGGGGCGCAGGCGGCCCACCACTCCCGGACGGGTGCGGGAAAGATCTGTACGCTCGTTGCGCCCACGGACTGCCACTGGGACCCTGCGGTCGCGCCGCCCGAGTGTGCGGCGCCGGCCGCGACTCCTCGCGCCGCGGCGGAGACGATTGCGGAGATTGCCGGACTGCTGAGCAACGGCAAGAAGACGGCAATCCTGGCGGGCGCGTCTGCGCTGCATGGCGATGGCGTCGAGCTTGCGGCCCGAATCGCCGCGAAGACGGGAGCCGACCTGCTCGGCGAGTCCTGGGCGCCGCGGCTCGACCGAGGCGAAGGCAGCGCCCAGTTTCGGCTGATCCCGTACATCGCCGAGATGGCCCTGCAGTTCATGGCGTCCTACCAGCAACTCGTGCTGGTGGGGGCCCAGCGTCCGGTCGTGACGTTCGCTTACCAGGGCCTGCCAGTCAGCAAAGTTCCCGCGGGCTGCACCGTGACCACCCTCGCGACCGTCGATCACGACATCCGGGCGGCGCTTGAGGACCTGGCGCGTGCGGTGGGCGCACAGGGCGCGTCACCCGCGCGCCAGGCACGCACGCAATGTCCGGTGCCGACGGGCATCCTGACCCCGGAGGCCGTCGGGCAAAGCCTGTGCGTGCTGCTGCCGGAGAACGCAATCCTCGTCGACGAAGCGATCACGATGGGCCCCGCGACGTTCGAGCTGACGAAAGGGGCGAGGCGGCACGACTATCTGTTTCCGGGCTGTGGCGGTGCGATCGGCGCCGGACTCCCGCACGCACTGGGTGCCGCCATTGCCTGCCCGGACCGCAAGGTCGTCGCCCTGCAGGCCGACGGCAGTGCGATGTACACGAACCAGGCGCTCTGGTCGATCGCCCGGGAGAACGCCGACGTCACGGTCGTCCTGTTGCGCAACGACAGCTACGCGGTCCTCCATTTCGAGATGGCGCGGGTGCGCGGGGGCGAGGAAACCAGCGCGCTGCGGTCGCTCCTCGACCTCGATCGCCCGACGATCGACTGGGTGCGGATGGCAGAGTCGCAAGGCGTGCCGGCCAGCCGGGCCACGACAGCCGAGGAATTCCACCAGCAGCTGCAAACGGCGCTGGCCACCAGGGGACCCCGCCTGATCGAGGCGCAGGTGACGCAGGATCTCCAGCCATTCCTGCAGCTCGTTCGCGGCGGCCGGTGACAGTTAGGAGCGCGTAGCACGTCAATCTCGCGCAGGTTCATGGCTGTCGGGCCCCTCAATGCACGACGGCACGTGACGCCGGAGACTGCAGGGGGACGGTTCCGCTTCGACTACACTCCGGTTCACCAAGGGGGGATCCGTGAGCGAATCGACCGACCAGGCGGGTGAGGGACTGTGGGCCGAGCTGCGCCGCCGCAAGGTGGTGCAGTGGGGTATCGCCTGCGTCGCCGCGCCGGCGATCCTGCTGCTCGCGGGCTGCGGCGACGGTGGCGGCGGTTCCGGTGGCGGCGAACCGCCACCGCCACCCCCGCCACCCGTCCGCAAGAGCCGCCGGTGTTCACGACGGCCACCGCCGTCCGGGTGACGGGTCCAACGCCATTCAGCGCCAACTGTCTCGCGGTGCCGGCGGCGACTACCGTATATGTGAACGCGGAAGTTGAGCCGCACCTCGCCATCGATCCCGCCAATCCGAATCACCTCGTCGCCGCGTGGCAGCAGGATCGACTCTCCGATGGCGGTGCACGCGGACTGGCGACCGCCATTTCGGTCGACGGCGGCACGACCTGGAGTCGCCCGCAGCCGTCGCCATTCTCGCAGTGCGGGGGCGGCTCGTACGCCCGGGTGTCCGATCCCTGGGTTGCCGTCAGCAGTTCCACGGTTTTCCAGATCGGCATTGCCTTCACCGGCGTGGCGTCGACGGCAGGCGCGCGCAGTACAGTGCTGGTGAGCCGATCCAGTGACGGCGGCGCGACCTGGGGCGCCGCGGTTCCCCTCGTCGATGACGACGGTTCGAGGTACTTCCACGACAAGGAGAGCCTCACCATCGACTCGACGGACCCGCGCTACGTCTACGCTCTATGGGACCGCGTCGATCCGACCGACAACGGACCCACGCTGCTTGCGCGTTCCACGGACGGCGGCGTGACCTGGTCGCCAGCGGTAACGATCTACGACCCCGGGCTTGCGCGACAGACGATTGGCAACGTGGCGGTGACAACGCCCGACGGCGTGCTCCACGTGTTCTTCACTGAACTGGGGCCTTCGGCCAGCAACCCGGCCGCGACCGAGGGCAGCCTCGCCGTCATCCGTTCAACCGACAAGGGCGTGACCTGGTCGGCGCCCACGCGCATCGCGCAACTGCTGGCAGTGGGCACGCGCTTGCCGTCGCAGGCGTCGGTCACGGTGAGGGCGGGGGAGGTGCTCGGTGCCTACGCCGCAAACCCTGCTGACGGCACGCTGTACGCAGCCTGGCAGGACTCCCGCTTTTCGGGCGGCACCCATGACGCAATCGTCCTGGCGCGGTCCACCGACGGCGGCAGCACCTGGAGCGCACCGGTCCGCGTCAGCGCGGACGCTACGGTGCCCGCGTTCACGCCAACGCTCGCCGTGCTGCAGAGCGGACTGGTCGGAGTCACGTATTACGATTTCCGCCAGGCCGCCACGGCGACGTTCCGGCCGACCGATCTCTGGCTGGCCGTGTCGCGCGACGGTGCGGCGTGGCGCGAGACACGGCTGGCTGGAAACTTCGACCTGCTCGACGCCCCGAACGCCAGTGGGCTGTTCCTCGGCGACTACCACGGACTGAGCGGCACTGGCTCGACCTTCGTCGCCTTGTACGCCCGCACCAACACGGGTGACACGGCGAACCGCACCGACGTGTTCGCGGACCGCGTGAATGGCAACTCGATCGCGACGAGCGGGACCGGTCTCGACGGCGCAGTGCAGAAGACTGCGGCGCCGGCGTGGACCAGCAGTGCCGAGCAGCGGGTCGGCCAGCATTTGTCGTCGGTGCGCGAAGCACAACGCGCGCAGTGGCGCGCATTGCGCGAAGTTGCACCTGGGCCAGCACCGAAGTAGTCGTCTCGAAGGGGGAGAAGTCGGATGGGTTCACCTGCAGCAAACACCGGCGTGCTCCTGGCGTGCCTGGCCCTTTCGTGGCAAGCCCATGCGGGCCCGGCAGCGGCCGACGCCGCGGCACCGTCCGCAACCGGCATCACCACGCTTCGCTGCGGCACGCTCATCGACGGCGCAAGCGCATCTCCCAGGCGCGACGTGGCGATCCGCATCGAAGACGGCCGCATCGTCGCCGTCGGTCCCTTCAGCTCGGTCAACGCGGGCACGGTGATCGACCGTTCGCAGGACACCTGCCTGCCGGGCCTCATCGACGCGCATGCCCACGTGCTGATCAAGACCGACGACTACCAGGTCGATCACCTGCGACGCTCGTCCGCCTACAAGGCGCTGCGCGGCCTGAACGTGGTGCAGGAGATGCTGCGGTCCGGGTGGACGACGGTCCGCATCCTCGGCGACGCCGACGTGGCCTACGCGCACTTCGACGTGCGCACCGCGATCCAGGAGGGTCTCTTCATCGGTCCCCGGCTGACCGGCGCCGGTCATTACTTCTCCATCACCGGCGGTGGCGGTGACCTGAACTTCATCGCCCCGGAGCACCGGGTCGCGGGCGACGGCCTCGTCGTCGACGGCGTGGATGCCGTGCGCAAGGCCGTGCGCGAGGAGATCAAGCATGGCAGCGACTGGATCAAGGTGCTGGCGAGCGGCGCGATGATGTCGGCCGGCAACGACCCGAACAAGCGCGCACTTCAGCCCCGAAGAACTGGATGCGATCGTCGACGAAGCCTCGCGCCTCGGCGTGCCGGTCGCGGCACACGCGCATTCCGCGGCTGGAATCAAGGCATCGATCCTCGCGGGCGCGCGCACGATCGAGCACGGCACGTTCATGGACGACGAGAGCATCAAGCTCATGAAGGAGCGGGGCGTCTACCTGGTGCCGACGCTCTACGTCGGTGACTACTACCTCAACGAGCAGCCCGGCAGCGAGGCGCAGGCCAAGATGAACGAGTTGACGCGCAAGTACCGTGCCCAGCACATCGCAGCCGTGGGCAAGGCGATCAAGGCGGGCGTGAACGTCACGGCCGGCACGGACTACGTCGGCTTCCCGGTGCGGCAGGGCGTGCGCGAGCTCGGTTTGCTGGTCGAGGCCGGCATGACACCGATGCAGGCGATCCAGGCGGCCACGCGTGTCAATGCGGAACTGCTCGGCTGGCAGGACAGCATCGGTACGGTGGAGCCGGGCAAGCTCGCGGACATCATCGCGGTGCCGGGCGATCCGCTGCAGGACCTCGCCGTGCTCGAGAACGTGTCATTCGTGATGCTCGGCGGCCGCCAGGTTTCTGCCGCGGACTGACCGCTGGTGCACCCAGGAGGGCATATGCAGATCGACCCCAACGCATGGACCGACGTCGGTGCAGCCGATGAACTGGCCATCAGGCCACTCCAGCAGGTGCTGCTGGGTCGCAAGAAGATCGCGCTGGTCTGCAAGGATGGCCAGTTCAGCGCGATCTCCGGCGTGTGCAACCACGTGGGCGGGCCGCTGGGCGAGGGCAAGCTCGATGGTGATTACGTCGTCTGCCCCTGGCATTACTGGAAGTTCCACTGCCGTACCGGCGAGGGCGAGCCTGGCTACGAAGAAGACCGCGTTCCGGCGCACGACGTCCGTGTCGCGAACGGACGGGTGCTGGTCAACCCGGTGGCGAGTTCGAAGCGAGGCCGCAAGCCGCACGCGCCTCATCCCCTGGCGCGGGCGCCGCAGCGCGAGCCGGGCCCGATCCGTGTGCTGGGCATTTCGACGACGGCCATGACCGCGGCGCATCCGCGCTACAGCACGTCCGAGGACCTGCTGTCCCATGCGCTGCAGCGCGCGGCCGACGACCATGGGTGCGAGACCCAGCTGCTGCGCATCCGCGACCTCAGCTTCCGTGAGTGCGAAGGGTTCTATTCAAAGTCCTCGCGGGCGTGCACGTGGCCGTGCTCGATCACGCAGATGGACTCGAGCGACCAGATGGACCGGGTGTATGAGGGCGTCGTGCACTGGGCCGACGTGATCCTGGTCGCGACGCCGATCCGCTGGGGCGGGGCGAGCAGCCTGTACTACAAGATGGTCGAGAGGATGAACTGCATCCAGAACCAGGAAACCATTGCCGGCAAGCACCTGCTGCGCAACAAGGTCGCAGGTTTCATCATCACCGGCGGGCAGGACAACGTGCAGGCCGTGGCCGGCCAGCTGCTCGGATTCTTCGCCGAGGTCGGCTGCCAGTTCCCGCAGTTCCCCTACGTCGCGCACAGCCGTGGCTGGAGCGCGGAGGACATGGAAAACAACGAGCAGTTCGTGCAGCACTCCACGTCACTGCACGACGGCGCGGCGGCGCTGGCGCGCCGTTGCGCCGAGATGGCACAGGTCATGATCACGAGTTCGCTCGGCGAGGGTGCGCTGACCCGAGGTGGACGCAAGGGGCATCAGCTGGAGCCGCCGGCGCAACGGGTCACCGAGGCGGGCTAGTTCTCGACGGCCACAGCACCCACATCTGCAACGGTTGGCGCATCCGGCCGGCCTGCTCGCCGGCCTCGCCGCCCCAGCCCCAGAAGTAGTCGGCGCGAACCGCGCCGACAATCGCGCCGCCCGTGTCCTGCGCCAGCACCAGCCGACGCAGCGGCGCGTTCGATAGCGGCTCGGTCGTGTCGATCCAGACCGGCGTGCCGTAGGGGACGCTCTTCGGATCCACGGCGATCGAGCGCCCGGGCGTGAGCGGCACGCCCTGTGCGCCGCGCGGACCGAGCGCGGGATCGACCAGCGGCTCCTCACGGAAGAACACGTAGCGCGGATTGGCCCACAGCAGTTCGTCGATGCGGCCCGGGTTGCGCTGCGCCCAGTCCCTGATTGCGGGCCACGTCGCCTGGCCTGGCTGCAGCTCGCCCTGGTCGATCAGCCAGCGTCCGACGGAGCGGTAGGGTTGATCGTTGTGCCCGGCGAAGGCGAGACGAACCGTGCGGACCCGCCCGTCCAGCTCGGTAACGCGCAACCGACCCGACCCCTGGATCTGCAGCGCAAGCGCGTCGAGCGGGTCGGCGACGTAGGCGATTTCTCGCCCGCGCAGCGAGGCCTGCGCCTGCGGCAGAGTCTGCAGCTGCTCGCGCGTCCAGTAGGGCCGTCGCGTGGCCAGGTCGGCCGGCGGTGCGTAGAGCGCCACGCGGTACGGACCACCCGGCCGGCGTTGCGCGTCGATGAGAGGTTCGAAGTAGCCGGTGATGAGACCGCCGGCACCACCGTCCAGCGACTCGACCCGATAGGGCTGCAGGTGGCGCATCAGCCAGGCGCGCATCTCGGCGTCGTTGGCCGGCTGCTTCTGCTGCGCGTTGGCGCAGAACTCGGTCCAGGCCGGCGTCGTACGTTGGCAGCTCTTCAGCAGAGCGGGCCAGGCCGCTTGCTGGGTGTCCGCGTTCCAGCCCGGCAAGTCCTGCCATTTGACCGCAATCCAGCGCGAGCTTTCGCGGGTCACGCTGCCCGCGGGCGCGGTCGGCTTGAAAGGCGGAGCGCTCGAGCAGGCGGCGAGGGCGCCCACGATTGCGACGGCGAGCCATCTCACGCAGCGGCCAGAGGCGATCGTGCTGGCGACGTTTGCAGGGTCGGCTTTCATCGTCGACGGACGGCCATTCATGGAGTGTGAGGTGGCGGAGCGGAGGAAGATTCTGCCACAGGACACATGGGGCGCTGATCGATCCCGCGGTCGGGCTGCGCTAAGCTGTCAGTCAGCGCAGGAGAAAAAACCATGCCGAACCGCCCACCGATGCAGCAGGCGAGTGACTTCGATCCCGAGGTGCTGCTGATCTTCGACCAGTACGTGCACGGCGACATCGATCGACGCACGTTCCTTGCTCGGGTCGGGAAGTTTGCGGTCGGTACCGTGACTGCCGCGGCGCTGCTGGGGGCACTGAGTCCGCGCTTTGCCGAGGCGCAGCAGATTGCGCCGACCGATGCGCGGCTCGTCGGGCGTTACGTCGAGTACGATTCGCCCAAGGGCCATGGCAAGGCGCGCGGGTACCTGGTGCGGCCGGCCAAGGCGAAAGGACCGCTGCCGCTCGTGCTGGTCGTGCACGAGAACCGCGGACTGAATCCGCACATCGAGGATGTCGCGCGGCGGGTGGCGCTCGAAAACTTCGTGGCGCTCGCGCCCGATGCACTGTTCCCGCTCGGCGGCTATCCCGGTGACGAGGACCAGGCGCGCACGCTGTTCCAGACGCTCGATCAGCCCAAGGCGTTCGAGGACTTCATTGCTGCGACGAATTTTCTGCGCACCCAGCCCGGCACCAGCGACCGTCTCGGCGTCGTTGGCTTCTGCTACGGCGGGGCCATCGCCAACCGGCTCGCCGTGGCGTTGCCGGACCTGGCGGCGGCCGTGCCGTTCTACGGCAGCGCGCCGCCACTCGATAATGTGGGCGCAATCAAGGCGGAACTGCTGCTGCATTTCGCTGCGAACGACGAGCGCGTCAACGCCAGCTGGCCGCCGTTCGAGGCGGCGCTGAAGGCCGCCGGCGTGAAGCACACGGCACACATCTACCCGAACACTCAGCACGGGTTTCACAACGACACGACGCCGCGCTACGACGCGGAAGCCGCCCAGCTGGCCTGGCGCCGGACGGTGGAACTCTTCAATCGCGTGCTGCGCGGGTCGAGCGCCGCGGCGGCAGGATGAGTTCGAAGCAGGAGAAACCATGACCTCTGGCGACAAGAGAAACCTGCTGCGGGTGGCGATCGCCGCGGTGCGGGAATGCGCGGATACGATGGAGACGCAAGCCGCGAGTCTGCTGCAGGCGCTGCCAGCGGTGGCGATCGACGAGGACCTGCAGGCGACGGCACTCGAGTTGAGTGCGGGGCTCAAGGACGCGTCCAGTCGCGTGACGTTTGAACTGGCCCTGCTGCAAGCCGAGGCGGGAGAAGGCAAGGCGGCCGTCGCGACGGCGGTGCAGCGTCTCACCGGCATGGACGCGACAATGATGGAAGCACTCGCGACCCTGACGGACGTCGTGGATCGACTCGAGCGTGCTGCCGAGCGCGATGAGCGATACGAGCCGGCGTTCGTTCTGGTCATCGAAGCAACCAGCGTCATGCTGCAGGGTCTCGAGAAGGCAAAGGCAGCAACGCAGGCGCTGCGCGCCGCAGGGCCGATCGCAGTGGGGAAGTGATGAGCTTCGCACTACTCAAGGAACGGCATCGGGCAGAACGAGATGCGTATCCGCCGAACCTGTCGTTGCGGGTGCATCGGGCGCTGTCGTGGTCGATCGCGCACTGACGCAGTTCCGTGTGCGCCCCGCCCTCGGCTTCTCGGGTTGCCTGGTCCTCGAGGTTGCGCGCAAGGCGGGCCACTTGCCGCTCGGAACGTTCGATCGCGGGCTGTCGCGGCTAGAGGGCGCCGAGCGGCTCATGGCCTCGCTTACCCCGCCAGCGCCGGATAGTCGCTGTAGCCTTCCGCGTCCGCGGTGTAGAACAACTCCGCGCGCGGAGCCGCCAGCGGCGCGCCCGTCTTCAGTCGCTCGACCAGGTCCGGGTTGGCGATGAACGGCCGTCCGAACACCGCGAGCTGCAGGAGCCCTGAGTCCAGGTGCGCCTGTGCGCTCTCGGCTGTCAGGTTGCCGGCCGCGATCAGCGCGCCCTTGACGTGCTTGCGCAGCGTGCGGAGCAACACCTGCGGGTCGCCGGCGTTGTTCAGTTGCGGGCTGAAGGCGTCCGCCAGCATGACGTGCACGTAGGCCATGTCCGCGGTCGGCAGCGCATCGAGCAGCGCGACGTGCGTCTCGAGCGGGTTGGCGTCGACGATGTCGTTGAACATGTGGCCCGGAGACACGCGGATCGCAGTGCGTGCCGCACCAATCGCGGCGGCGACCGCTTGCAACGACTTCGACCACGAACCGGATGCGCCCCTGCAGCTGAGGTGCCGTAGCCGTCGGTGCGCAGGTTGGTGTTCGAGGCCAGGAACTGGTTCAGCAGGTAACCATTGGCTGAGTGCAGCTCGACGCCGTCGAAGCCGGCCGCGATCGCGTTGCGCGCCGCGGTGACGAATTCCTCGATCAGTGCCGGCAGTTCCGCGGTCTCGAACGCGCGCGGCGTGGGGTAGTCCTGCATCTGCCGCTGGTCGGTCCACATCTGGCCGGCCGGCTTCACCGCCGACGGCGCAACGGGCGCATCGGTGATCTGTCGATTGAGCGGGTGGGCGATGCGGCCGCAGTGCATGAACTGCATGAACATCTTCGCGCCGCGCGCGTGGACCGCGTCCGTCACGAGCTTCCAGGCGGCGATCTGCTCCGGGGTGTGGATGCCCGGCGTCCGCGCGTAACCCTGGCCCGCGAAACTCGTCTGCGTGCCCTCCGAGATGATGAGTCCGGCGCTGGCGCGCTGCGCGTAGTAATCGCGCACGAAGGGCTTGGGCACGCCCATCACGTCGGACCGGCTGCGGGTGAGCGGAGCCATGACGATGCGGTTCTGCAGCGGGAGGCCGGCGAGCGTGGTCGGTTCAAACAGGCTGTTCATCAGAAATACTCTCCAGCGGCAGTCAAACGAGGACGGTAATGGGGTCGAGCCGGGCCGAGACGCCGTGCGGTCGAGGGGGAGTCGGCGCCTGGGTTATAGCCTGCCATTCTATTCGGTTGAGGTGCCGGATGGATTCAATCCACCGACTCCGTCGCCATAGGCACCGATTGATTATTCTTGCCCGCGCCGCGTGACGCTTTCTGGTCGAACGCGTGCAAAAGGCGCGTCGCAACGTGATGCGGGCCTGACGGACGATTCGCTGCCCCGCACGGTGAGCGATCGGTCCGTGGCCGTGTACAAATTTGCCGACTATTTCGAGCAAAAGGTCCTGCTGAAGCGCCCATACCTCCGCAAGGAATGGTGCATCGCGGTAGTGGAGCACCCAACGCGGTCAGAAACGCAAGGTGACTCGCGCTGCCGCTTCTGGGCGCCAATTCCAGAACTCGGGGGACGTCACTTGCGGGTAGTCACGCTGGCCGATAAGGTCACGATCCTGAACGCCTTCCCCGACAGGGGTTTCAAACCGTGAAACTCAGTTACTTCGCCGACACTGACTCGCTCTATATCGACCTTTCGGACGAGCCAAGCGTCGAAAGCCGCGAGATCTCCGAGGGCGTCGTCTTGGACTACAACGCTGCGGGGCGACTCGTAGGGATCGACATCGACGAAGCCAGCAAACGAGTGCAGATGGACAAGCTCGTACTGAGCCAACTGCCGTCAACGGTCGAGACAGCTGCGGCATAGCGCCGCGCGAAGTTCATCCGCCGGCCAGCACTCCCGTCGCTCCTATCTGCCGATCGACCGGATCGACCAGCACGCCCGGATTGAGAATGCCTTGCGGGTCGGCCACCTGCTTTGCAGCCGACAACATCCGCCGGAAGAGCGGATCCACTTCGCGCTCGTAGCCGCTGCGGTGATCGCGACCGACGGCGTGGTGGTGCGTGATGGTGCCGCCGTGCGCGACGACGGCCTCGTTGGCGGCGAGCTTGATGTCCCGCCACGCCGCAAGCGCGCTCGCGACGTTGCCATCTGCAGCGCACGTGGCGAAGGTGAAGTAGGGCGCGGGGCCATCCGGGTACAGGTGCGTGAAGCGGCAGGACAGCCGGGCCTTCTGCCCGGTCGCGCGCGTGATTGCGCGGCTCACGTCTTCCTTCACGGATTTGTAGAAAGTCTCGAAGCGATCCCAGGTGATCGCCGTCTCGAACGTGTCCATGATCACGCCCAGCCCGACGGCGGGATCGCGCCAGTACGGCATGCGCATGAAGGCATCGCGCCAGGCGCCGGCCGCGCCGGTGCGGTGTTCGACAGAATCTTCGGACGACATCGAGCGCGCCACGGCCTCGGCGTCGTAGCGTCCGCCGTGACTGCTCACGATTTCCAGTGCCCGGGCCATCCATGCCTGCAGCGGATGGTCGTCGGATTCGAAGGCCAGCACGAGCATGGCCGTGCGTCCGTCGCCGACGCCGGCGAACACGGTTTCCGCCGGATCGAGCAGCCGGCAATTGCTCGGATGGAGCCCCGATTGCGCGAGTGCCCGCACGCAGGCGACGGCGGCGAAGTAATCGTCGAACTGCGCGGAAGCCGACGCGCGGAATCGCGGCGGCACCTGCACTCGCACCCAGGCTTCGGTGATCACGCCGAGCGTGCCCTCGGAGCCTATGACCAGCCGGTCCGGTGCCGGCCCTGCACCTGAGCCGGGCAGGCGCCGCGTCTGCATCACGCCGGCAGGCGTCACCAGCCGCGTGGATTCCACGAAGTCGTCGATGTGCGTGTACAGCGTGGCGTAATGACCGCCCGCTCGCGTCGCGATCCACCCACCGAGCGATGAGAATTCGAAGCTCTGCGGGAAGTGGCGCAGCGTGAGACCGTGCGTCTTCAATTGCGCGGCCAGTTCGGGACCGAGGGCCCCCGCCTGGATGCGCGCTGCCCGGCTGACCGGGTCCACTTCCAGTACCCGGTTGAGACGCTCGAGATCGATCGACACGGTCCCCGCATAGCCACTGCCAACGGCGGCCTCGACGCCGCCACAGACGCTGCTGCCACCGCCATAGGGAATCACTGCGACGTTGTGTGCCTGTGCCCAGTCGAGAATGTCGACGACGGCCTGTTCATCCTCCGGAAAGGCAACCCAGTCGGGTGCGGAGGGCGGTCGACGCATCCACATGCGGGCGCAGTCGGCGTAGCTCTTGCCCACGCTGTGGTTGAGGCGGTCGAGCGGCAATGCAGAGAAACTGGCGGCGAGTGTCGCGGGTGGCGCAACGCGTGGCGGCGCCAGGTCGAACTCTTCGACGCGCGGCGCCGGCTTGTCTTCGAAGCGTGCGCCGACGCCTGCCACCATGGCCTGGACGATCGCGTGTTCGCGCGGGTCGAGCGCGGCGTCCGCCAGTCCCCAGCCCCAGAAGCGACGTGGCGGCCGGCGTGACAGTGAGGCATTCGCGTTCATGACGGTCCCCGCAGGAAGACTGGTGCGGATTCGCTGCGCTTGAGACTACGCCTTTAGTCGCGGTCCGGCGCCCCCAGCGGAAAGTAATGCCGGAACGGCCTGGCTTCGTCGACGGCTCGCGCGAATGCAGGCCAGGCGAGGAGACGTGATCGGTACGCCCGCACTGTTGGATAGGCATCCGCGATTGCGTGCACCCAGTCGGCATAGAAGAGCGACGGTGCGGCCGCGCAATCAGCGATGACTCAAGTTCTCGCCGGCCGCCCAGGTGCGCCCCGCGAGCCGCTGCTCCAGCCAGCCATAGGCCAGGTCGAGTGCGCGCCTTGCTTCCACCATCGCTTCGTCTTTGCGCGCGTCGTCCTGCTTCATCGCCGCGAAGACGGGCTTCGACGTCGGCGTCATCACGTCGTTGTCGAAGAAGCGGTCGAGGAATCGAACCTCGAGCGCTGCGACCGGGTCCTCGGGCAGCCAGCGAACCCGGCCACCGTGTTCGAGCATCAGGTGCTCGATGATGATGGTCGACTCCACGACGGTGCGCCCATCGTCGACGAGGAGCGGAAATCGCGCGAACGGCCAGCGTGCCTTCAGTTCCGCCATCGCCGCGGGGTCTTCGATCATTCGGTACTCGAACTCGACGTCGTTCTCGTACAGGGCAACGAGAACCTTCTGGCAATACGAGGAGAAGGGGTGGGAGTAGAGCGTGAGCGACATGAGGCACCTGTGCGGGCTGCGCTGTGCGATCGGCTGGAAATAGTGGGTGGGCTAAGGCGCGTTGGCAAGCCTGGGCGGCGCATCTCCGCGACGAAGCCGCAGAAGCGTGTCGGTCGCATTAATCCCGAAATCGAACAGGAATGCGGTGCGCGATCGCGTGCCGCAGAAGCCACGCTTGGGCCTCGATTGAGCAGCTTGGTGACTAGTTCACCTAGTGATACACTATGCGGCGGCGGATTCTCAAGACGAGGTCTTTCAATCGTTGGGCGCTGAGGGCCGACCTCAGCGACACAGCATTGCTGATGGCGGTCCAGGAAATCGAGCAGGGACTGATCGATGGCGATCTCGGCGGCGGTGTTCTGAAGAAGCGCGTCGGGGTTCCAGGCCGCGGAAAGAGCGGCGGTGCCCGGGTCGTGTTGGCGACCAACAGGGGCGACCGTTGGTTCTTCATGTTCGGTTTCCTGAAAAACCAGCGAGCCAACATCAGCCCCCGCGAACTCGAAGCCCTGCGCGAACTGGCCCGTGACTTGCTTGACCTGAACGAGAAACAAATTGATGCCCAGACGAAAAGTGGCGCGCTCGAAGAAGTCATCGACTGAGCCCAAGTTAACGAAGGGCAGTCGAATCCTGAAAGCGGTGCACGAGACAGCCCTCGACCTGCATGCGGCGGGATTCATCGACAAGCGACGCATGCGAAAGTACGAGGCGCTCTGCCTCGACCCGTTGCCGGAGTATTCGAGCGGTCGTATCCGCGAGCTGCGCGACCGCCACCGCGTGAGCCAGGCTGTGTTCGCCGCCATTCTCAATACCAGCCTGTCTACGGTGCGGCAGTGGGAGATCGGCGAGAAGCGGCCGAGCGGCCCGTCGGTCAAGTTGCTGAACCTTCTCGATCGGAAGGGGCTGCAGGCACTGCTCTGAGGCCGGTGCGGAGCGGCCTCGCTTGAGGCTCCGAAGTCTTTCGGCGCGATCGCACCGGCGTCGTAGCCCGGCCGCGATAGTCCAGGCGAACTCGAGTGACACTGCCGCAACGCTTGCCGTTGGGGTCACCGCATGAATTGGCGCAGCGATTTCCCAACCGACAGGAGTTGCGCGCCGGTCATGCGCCCGACGACATTGCGGATGACAGACCCCATGAGCTGCTGCACCCCGGTCATGCCGAGGCTGGCGGACTGCTCCACCATGAAGCCTGCCCTGGCGACCTTGAGCGGCTGGAGAAAAAAGTAGTCGAGGCCACCGTTGGTCAGTTCCACGGCGATGTCGGCCAGCGCGCCGCGGTGCACGGTGGGGTCCCGAGCGCTCTCCAGGGACGTGATCACTGCAAGTGTCTTCTTGCGCAGCGCGTCGGAGTGATAGAAGCGCAGGAATGGCTTGGTCGATGATCCCGACGCGGCGGGGGCGATCTTGGTGGACTGCGCGCTCTTCGCGGCAGGCCTGCGCTTAGATGGGGTGTCCATGCCCGGAAGCATACGCCGTCGCCCGGAGCATTCACCTGGCGTCTGCCGTTAACAAAAAGGGCAGGTCCTTTTCGAATGTCGCTGTACCGGACAGATTTGCATCAGCCGATGTGGCGGTGCAGCCGTAGTGTCGTGGAGACTCACCGTGACCGCGCTCTATGCAGCTTCCGCACATCGACGAGGCGCGCGTCCCCGATTCGAACATGCGGCAGGTAATCAGGTAAGCTCGGTTCAGCAGACGTCGTTCGGAGCCAAGTACCTGATTGACGGTCGCATTTCCGGGCCGAACGGTAATTCGGCGGAAATTCGCAGCATTTGGTTCATCGAGGCTGGAGAGTACGGCCCGAGGCTCATCACGGCATACCCGTTGCGAGGCGTGACGAAATGACGATTCGAGAACACGACTTGGTGGTGCTGACTGCCGATATCCCTGGCGAAGGCCTCGAGCAGGGCGACGTCGGCACCGTCGTGCTCGTGCACCGGGCAGATGCCGGATTCGAGGTGGAGTTCGCTACGCTCGCCGGAGATACGCTTGCGGTTGTGACCGTGCCTGCGGATTCAGTTCGCCCAGTCGGTGACAACGAGATTGCGCACGTGCGTCGCGTCGCATGATAGACAGCGCCCGCGGGGACTGAAGCACGACGCGAGGTCGGCCTCCGTCGGCCATGGTGTTCAGCTGTCGCCCGCCGTGAATGAAAAAGGCGGGCCCTTGCGGAACCCGCCCTGTCCTATTCAGCTTGTGCCGAGCGGCCGATCAGTCCTTGGCCGCTTCCTGCATCTTTTCGCCCGCGTTCTCGACGACCTTGCCGGTCGCGTCGACGGCGTTTGCAGTGGCCTCTTTGGTCGCGTCGACGGCGTTGGCAGTGGCTGCTTTGGTGGCGTCGGCGGCATCTGAAGCGGCTTCCTTGGTCGCGACGGCGGCCGCGTCAACGGCCTCACCGGCCCTGTCCGCAGCCTGGCCCGCGGCAACAGAGGCGTCGGAAGGCGCTTCGGCGGCGGGGCCTTCCTTCTTGGCGCAGCCAGCGAGGGCCAGCGTGGCGAGAGCGGCGACGAGTACGATCTTGTTCATGGAATGATTCCCTTGGTTAAGCGGACCTGGGGGAGAGTCTGGCAGGAGCGACTCGCGCCCACCGTACGCTGCCGCACACCAGTGCCCATCACACCCGACGTCGCGCGGTCCACAGAGAGCGCTGGCTCATCTCCTGAGCTCTGCAGCCAGTGCCGGCGGCGGTCCGGCAAGTGCGTCGACGGTGCCGGACCGCCGGACGAAGTGAATCAGGGCGAAGCGCGCCCTGCGTCTACTCGTAGTCGCTGTCGCGCCGACCCCGCCTCGTGCGACGATCGGGGCCCTTTTTGGCGACGGCTATCGTCGCGTACACGTTCTCGCGCCGCGGACCCTGGCGCCGATCGTCGAAGTGTCGGTAGATGCAGTTGCAGTTCGACGGGCGGTCGCAGGTCGCAAGTGGCAGACGAGGCGCCTCGGCCGACAACAGCCGCATGTTCTTGAGTGAGCGCGCGACGGCTTAGGTCCCGAGGAGCGCTTTAGAATGGTCCGGCGTGGATGAAGACGACGAGCGGGGCGTGCGCGGCAATCCAGTGAACGACGAACTCCCGAACCTGCGGATGCCCGCGGCCCAGAGATTCCGGTGGTCCAACCGCGCGCTGCGCTGGTATTTCTCGCCGCAGTGCCTGCACCTGGATCGAGCGGAGGCGAAGCGGCCGACGCTCTTCGTCGGCAATCATTCCGTGTTCGGTGTGCTGGACGTCCTGTTGTTCGCGGATGCCCTGTACCGGGAACGCGGGATCTCGCTGCGCATGCTCGCCGACCGCAATCACTTCAAGATTCCAGTGTGGCAGAACTTCGTCGTGCAGACCGGCGCGGTCCTCGGCAGTCGCGCGAACTGTGCCGCGCTGATGCGTCGCGGGGAGCACGTCCTGGTGTTCCCGGGCGGTGCGCGTGAGGTGTTCAAGCACAAGGGCGAGGCCTACCGGCTGATCTGGAAGGAACGCTTCGGCTTCGTGAAGCTCGCGGTCGAGCACGGCTACACGATCACGCCGTACGCGACGGTCGGGGCGGAAGAGGCCTTCGATGTGCTGCTCGACTCCGCTGACTACATGAAGACGCCCGCTGGGGCGAGTCCTCAAATCCACAGGCATTGCCGACAGGTACCTGCGTGGTGGAGAGGAGTTTCCGCCGCTGGTGCGGGGCCTCGGGCTGACGATGATCCCGAGACCCGAGAAGCTGTATTTCTCGCTGGGCACGCCCATCGAGACTTCCCGCTACCGGGGACGGTCCGGTGATCCGCTGGTATTGCAGCGCCTGCGCGATCGGGTGGGCCGGTCGCTGACGCGGCTGATCGCGGAACTGCGAGAGACCCGTGCGCAGGACACGGAACAGGGGACCCTGCGCCGGGTGCTCAATCGACTGTAGAGCGA
>CAVOSA010000034.1:0-38816 GCA_963698735.1 uncultured Gammaproteobacteria bacterium
GAGATTGTTAATATATTTATCGAAGGAAGGTCGTGTTTAGCCGAGGATTTTAGCAGACGGCGGTGCGGGCATGCCGCGGAACCGCGATCGCCGCATTCCTGCGCACGAAACTGACATTGCCTCGCAGTCCTGGCGCTGCGTGGAGTCACAGTCTGGGAGGAAGTGGTAGCAGTCAAATATGGAAGGCGCCAGGAGCCGCACATGGCGGCCCAAGCCGGCGTCGGGACAGCACCAGGCATCACGCGATCGCGCGTCTGGCCTGCCCGGGGAGCCCGCGCGCCGTGGCCGCAGGCGGTTCGTCATGGTCTTCTAGCCGCGATTTCGCGCCGCGCGTGACCTGTGATGTCTGCGCAGCGGCGGCAACCTGCCTCTGCGCAGCGTTTCCGGAAGATAACCCGCCAGTCGCTTTGCATTGCGCATTCCGACCAGCCAGACGGCTGACAGCGCCAGGAAAACGTAGAACAGGACTGGTTCGCTTGCTCCCGCTTTCCACAGCCAGAGTCCGGTGACGGCTGAAATCACCGAGACGGCGAGATAGAGAATGAAAACGGCGCGGACCGAGAACCCGGCGTCGAGCAACCGATGGTGAAAATGTCCCCGGTCCGCCTGCATCGGCGACAGACCAGTGACAGCCCGACGGATCGTGCTGGTGAACAATTCGAGGATCGGCACGGGCAGCAGCCACAGCACCACGACCGGCGGCATCCCGGCGCCACGCGGCTGGACGGCAAGCAGGGCCAGTCCGGCCAGTACGAAGCCCAGCATCGTGCTGCCGGCGTCGCCCATGAATGCGAGGAAAGGCCTGTTGAACCTGGCCGGCAGATTGAAGATCAGGAACGCAACGATGGCTCCCACCAGCCCCAGGGACACGACCAGCGCGGCGCCACCCTGCCCGCCCAGGAAATAGAACGACAGCCCCATCAGGGCGACCAGCGCGACACCGCCAGCGAGCCCGTCCAGTCCGTCCAGCATGTTGAAGCCGTTGATCAGCGCGATCGCGGCTACGACCGTAAATACAAGGTCGAACGGGCCAAGTCCGATGTCGCCGAGTCCGAGCAGGTTGCCCAGACTCTCGACGTTGTGGCCACTCGCCAGGACCAGCGTCACCGCCGCCGCGATATGCGCGAGCAGGCGGGCATAGGGAGCGAGGTCGAACCGGTCGTCCATGACGCCGACGATGACCATGAGCGCCGCCGCAACCATCAATGCCGCTTCCCGAGGCGACGCGACGTCCACAGCCAGGACAGCGGCCATGAGGCCCATGAACATGGCAATGCCGCCAATAACCGGCACTTCACCCGAGTGGCTCTTGCGGCCGCCCGGCACGTCCACGAGACCGAACTGGGACGCCACTGGCCGCAGCGCCAACATCATGGTCATGGTGACCAGGAAACCGATGAACAGCGGCGTAATTGCCGTCAGCATGAACGCTCCATGTCTTGTGGTCGTCGAGTCATGGGTAGCCACGCGACCACGATCCGTTGCCCCGATAAGGCGCGCCTCCATGGCGAACTCTATCGTGCAATATGTTACCCCAGTTCTGAATCGTTCTGAATCACTTGCGAGGACTGCGGGCCGGCCGCACCGGACCTGCGGTCCGGCGTGGTCACGGCACGAAAACTGTCTACAATTGCGGACTTAGCTCCTCCGGGCAAACCAACGGACTGGCGCAATGATTCTGGTTACCGGCGGCGCCGGATTTATTGGCAGCAATTTCGTGCTGGATTGGCTGGCCAACGGCGGCGGACCCGTGGTCAACCTGGACGCCCTGACCTATGCCGGCAACCTCGAGAACCTGAGCAGCCTTGACGGCCAGGCCGACCACGTTTTCGTGCGCGGTGACATCTGCGATCGGCCGCTCGTCGACCGCCTCCTTGCATGCCATCGGCCTCGCGCGATCGTGCATTTCGCTGCCGAAAGCCATGTGGACAGGAGCATCCACGGCCCCGCAGCCTTCATGCAGACGAACGTCACCGGGACGTTCACGCTGCTGGAAGCCGCCCGGAGCCACCTCTCCTCGCTCGACGCTGAGTCACGAGCCGCCTTTCGATTCCTGCATGTCAGCACCGACGAGGTTTACGGGTCGCTGTGCCCTGGGGACCCCCCGTTCGCCGAGTCTCATCCGTACGAGCCGAACAGCCCCTATTCGGCGAGCAAGGCTGCCAGCGACCACCTCGTCCGAGCCTGGCATCACACGTATGGCCTGCCGGTGCTGACGACCAATTGCAGCAACAACTACGGACCGTATCATTTCCCCGAGAAACTGATCCCGCTTGATGATCGTCAATGCGCTCGCGGGCAAGCCCCTGCCCGTGTACGGCGACGGCATGCAGGTGCGCGACTGGCTCTACGTCAAGGACCACTGCAGCGCCATCCGGACAGTGCTGGCGCGGGGCAAGGTTGGCGAGACCTACAACGTCGGCGGCTGGAACGAGAAGCCCAACATCGAGATCGTGCACAGCGTGTGCCGGCTGCTGGATGAACTGCGGCCGGACCCGGCCGGATCGTATGCCCGGCTCATCACCCACGTGGCCGACCGGCCGGGCCATGACCGTCGCTACGCGATCGATGCGCGCAAGATCGAGCGTGAACTTGGATGGCGCCCCGCAGAGACCTTCGAAACCGCCATTCGCAAGACCGTCCAGTGGTACCTGGACCATCCCGAATGGGTGGCGCACGTGCAGTCCGGCAGCTACCGGGACTGGGTCGGACAGAACTACGGCACCAGGGCGTCGCTTTGAAGTTCCTGCTGCTGGGCAAGAATGGGCAGGTCGGCTGGGAACTGCAGCGAGCGCTCGCACCGCTGGGTGAACTCGTCGCGCTTGATCGCGACGACGCGGCGCCGCTGTGTGGTGATCTCGGCGACGCCGGCGCCCTTGCCGAGATGGTCCGGAAAGTCCGGCCGGACGTCATCGTGAACGCTGCAGCTCACACGGCCGTGGACAAGGCGGAATCCGAACCGGACCTCGCGCGCGCCATCAACGCGACCGCACCAGGCGTGCTCGCGCGCGAAGCAGCCGCCATGGGCGCGTGGCTGGTTCACTACAGCACCGATTACGTCTTCGACGGAACGGGCACCCGGCCCTGGTCGGAGCAGGACCCGACGGGTCCTCTTTGCATCTACGGCCGGACCAAGCTCGAAGGCGAGGAACTCATTCGCGCAAGCAACTGCCGCCACCTGGTTTTCCGCACGAGCTGGGTGTATGCGGCCCGCGGGCACAATTTCGCCAGGACGATGCTGCGGCTCGCATCGGAACGCGAGGCACTCAGCGTCATCGACGATCAGCACGGGGCCCCGACGGGCGCGGAACTGCTGGCCGACGCGACCGCGCATGCGATCCGGACAGCGTCACAGCGGCCGGATGTCTCGGGGACCTACCACCTTGCGGCAAGTGGCGAGACCACGTGGCACGGCTACGCCAGGCATGTGATCGAGCGGGCGCGGGCGGCGGGCCGCCCGCTCAGGGTCACGGACGCAGCCATCCGGGCCGTGCCGACCTCCGCGTTTCCGACGCCCGCGAAGCGCCCGGCGAATTCGCGGCTCGCCACGTCGAAGTTCCGTCACGCCTTCGGCCTCGCCCTGCCCGACTGGCGGTCCGGCGTCGACCGCATGCTCGACGAAGTCCTCGAGCGCTGAACACAAGCACATCCGATGCAGGGAACCACCATGGATCGCAAGGGCATCATCCTCGCCGGAGGCTCGGGCACGCGGCTGCATCCAGCCACGCTGTCCATCAGCAAGCAGTTGCTGCCGGTCTACGACAAGCCGATGGTCTACTACCCGCTCAGCACGCTGATGCTTGCGGGCATCCGCGACGTGCTCGTGATCAGCACGCCCCAGGACACTCCCCGCTTCGAGGCGCTGTTCGGTGACGGCAGTCGCTGGGGCATGAACATCAGTTACTGCGTGCAACCGAACCCCGACGGTCTCGCTCAGGCGTTCATTCTCGGTCGGCGTTTCGTCGGCAACCAACCCAGCGCCCTGGTGCTCGGCGACAACATCTTCTACGGCCACGATTTCGCAGCGCTGCTCCGCCGCGCCAACTCGAGGACGGTCGGGGCCACGGTTTTTGCATACCACGTGACGGATCCCGAACGATACGGAGTGGTGACGTTCGACAAGCAGCATCGCGCGATCTCGATCGAGGAGAAACCGAAAGTGCCGCGGAGCAACTACGCCGTGACGGGCCTCTATTTCTATGACGAGAACGTTTGCGACGTGGCGGCGAGCATCAAGCCGAGTGCTCGCGGCGAACTCGAGATCACGGAGGTCAACGCGCGCTACCTCGAGCAGGGAAGGCTTGACGTCGAGATCATGGGCCGCGGCTATGCCTGGCTCGACACCGGCACGCATGACAGCCTGCTCGAAGCCAGCCAGTTCATCGCCACACTGGAAAAGCGGCAGGGCCTCAAGGTGGCGTGCCCGGAGGAGATCGCTTTCCGCTCCGGGTGGATCGATGCCGCGCAACTCGAGACGCTGGCCGCGCCGATGAGCAAGAATGGCTACGGCGCGTACCTGATGGGCCTGCTGCGCGAGCGAGCGTTCTGATGAAAGTCACGGCGACGCGACTGCCTGAGGTGCTGATCCTCGAACCCAGGGTGTTCGGCGATGAGCGCGGCTTCTTTCTCGAGAGCTACAATCGTCGCGCGTTCAACCAGGCTGCCGGGTCCGAGGTCGAGTTCGTCCAGGACAACCATTCGCGCTCGGCGCGGGGCGTGTTGCGCGGCCTGCACTATCAGATTCCGCCTCACGCGCAGGGCAAGCTGGTGAGGGTGACGGCCGGCTGCGTCTTCGACGTGGCGGTGGATGTGCGGCGCAGCAGCCCGCGATTCGGGCAGTGGGTGGGCATGGAACTCAGCGCCGAGAACCACCGGCAGTTGTGGATTCCGCCCGGTTTCGCGCACGGCTTCGTGGTGCTGTCGGATTCGGCGGACTTCCTCTACAAGGCGACCAACTATTATTCGCCCGAGGCCGAGCGCGCGGTGACCTGGAACGACCCGACGATCGGCATCGAGTGGCCGGACCTCGGCCTGGAACCGGCATTGTCGCCCAAGGATCGCGCAGCCCCGTCGCTCGGCGCGGCCGAGTGCTTCGAGTGAGTACAGGATGACGCTCACACGGCATGAAGCATTGGTAGCGCTGCCGGCCGGACGCCGCGTCCGCGGCGACCTTGCGCGCCAGTTCACGCTGTTCCTTGCGATCCTGATCAGCGGTGGGCTGCTGATCTTCCCGCGCCTGCCCATCATGTTGCTGATTCTTGGACTGTGCCCGTTCCTGCGAGGCTTCAAGTTGGAACTGCGCCGCGAACTCGTGCCGGTGCTCGTACTGGTCGGCGCAATGGCGATCGTCACTCTGCTCCGACCCGGCGAGATCGATTTCGAGTCTCTGTCGATCCGCCTGGCGAATTTCTTCACCGGTTTCGCGCTGATCACGCTCTACCTTGCATTGGGCACCGAGTCGCTGGCGCGCGATCTCTATCGCATCCTGGGCTGGATGGCCATTCAGGCGCTCGCGACCGTCGCCGCTGCGCTGGTCGCACCGTTCCTGTTCATGTCGCTTGAGATCCAGGAGACGACGTACCGGACCGCGCTGCTCGTCCTGAACTACCACGTGATGGTGGAGGATGTCGGTCTGCTCGCACGGCCGGACGGTTTCTTCTACGAACCGGGCGTGTTCCAGATCTACCTGAACCTGTACCTTTACCTTGCGCTGTTCGTCTTCCGCAACATGCGTCGCTCGTTGCTGGCACTTGCCGCCGTGCTGAGCACCCAGTCCACCACGGGGCTCCTGATCGCATTATTGCTGATGGGGGGCTACGCGTTGGGCGAGCTTCAGCGAGTGGCTCCTCGTCGCAAGGTGCTGATCGTGATCGCTGCAGTGATTGTCGCGGCGCCCATCGCCCTGTTCGCCTACCAGAACGCGATGCAGAAGTTGTTCGGCGACCTCAGGGGCTCGTCGTGGGCACGCACCTACGACCTGATAACGGGCCTGAACGTGCTGGCCGCCCATCCCTGGGTCGGTATCGGCTTCAACCATGAGCACTACAAGGAGGTAGCGGCCACCCTCGGTTATGCCGACACGCAACTTTCGCAGGAACAGACCGTGGACCGCAGCAATTCGAACGGCGTCGTGTTCCTGCTCTACAGCATCGGCATTCCTCTCAGCCTGCCGTTCTTCATTGGCATGTTCCGCCAGCGCTTCTTCCGGCATCGCCTGCTGATCGGGCTGCTGCTGCTCCTGTCGTTCCTGAGCGAGTCCATCATTCTGACGCCGTTCTTCCTGATGCTGATCTTCAGCGGACTGTCGTTGCGGCAGCCGCGCATCGTGCCGGCAGACGACGCGCGCATCGTCCCGGCGAGCTGAACCACAGGATCCACGACCGATGCTGTTCATCTTCAGGCTGCGCAACAACTTCTGGGCGAAACTGTTCGCACTGTTCTACTCGGCCCGCTTCCGCAGCTACGGCAAGCGCACTCGGCTAGTGCTGCCGCTCGGCATCGAGGGCATCAGCAACATCCGCCTCGGCGACGATGTCTACGTGGGTTACCGCACGACGCTGGCCGCCGTGCCGCTCACTGGCTCCCAGGACTGCACTCTCGACATCGGCAGCGGCACCAACCTGGGCAGTTTCAATCATGTGTATGCCACGCGCAGCGTGACGATCGGAGCCAACGTGCTCACCGCCAACGGCGTGTACATCTCCGACAACCTGCATGGGTATGAAGACATCGGGCGCCCCATCAAGCAGCAACCGCTGCGCCAGCTGCGTGAGACATCCATCGGAGACGGGACCTGGCTGGGGCACAACGCTTGCGTGTTCGGCGTGAGGATTGGCCGAAACTGCATCGTCGGAGCGAACTCGGTGGTGACGCGCGACGTGCCCGACCACTGCGTCGTCGCCGGCGCACCGGCGCGGATCATCCGCCGCTACGATGCCAGCACTGGTTCGTGGCGCCGGACGGACACGGACGGCCGGTTTCTGGACGGAGCGTCGCCTGCTCAGGAAGGTTGAGCCGGCGACGGGCGGTGCAGCGCCAACGTCGGATAGTGCCGCACTGTGCGGAAGTACATCACGACCAGCAGCGCCGCCATGAAAATAAGCACGAGCGAGCGCGTCAGGCTGACCCCGCGCAGGTCCAGGCTGCCACCTGCCCAGGCTGCCGCACCCAGAACGACCACCGCAAGCAGGAGCCCACCACCGTACGCAACCATCAAGGCGTTGTAGCGGATCAGCACGATAAAAATGATTGCAAATGGTCCCGCCAGCGTAAACGCGATGAGTCCAGGCAGGACGATGTACACGTACTGAAGGTCCTCGACGTACCGCGGCAGAATCAGCGAGACCACCGGCTCGGCAAGCAGGGAGACGGCCAGGACCGCGCACGCGCCGTACCCCGCGCAGAGCATCAGGAACCTGCGCAGCTCGCGATGGACTGCCTGTGCACTGCCCGACTCGAAGTCCTTGACGAGCCGCGGCAGCACGACGCTGTCGAGCGAGGTGGGCACCAGCTGGTACACCGTCACGAACATGATGGCCAGATAGAGGTGCCCCAGGGCCTCGACGCCGAGGTATCTGACGACGTACCAGCGCTCCGCCTGGGTAATCAGCTGTATAAAAACGCCGGTCATGAAAAGCAGGAAGCCGGCCTGCATCACGACACCCAGAAGCGGTCGCGAAACCTGCAGGGAGCTCGGCCGCAGATCCGGACACTTGCGCAACGCGAGCAGCGCGAACGCGATCGGTTGCAGCAGAATGGACGCTACGCAGGCCTCCAGCGGAAACCATGGAATCAGCGCGAGCGGCAACAGCGATATCGTGATCGACTTGACGTTTGCGCCATTCAGCGCCTCGAGCCGGCCAGTGGCGAGCAACTGGTTCGTGACCCAGCTGCGAAGCAACGTGAGCACGCCGGCAACCGCGCCCAGCAGTGCGAAGCCCGTGGCGGCCGCACCGGAACCGAACACGAGGAAGCCTGCCCCCACGAGCAGCGCGACTGCGGCCACGCCGGTGATGAACGCATAGACCAGGGAGTTGATTCCACGCGCCGTCTCGCCGACTTCGGAGCAAAGGAGCCGGTAGCCACCGTTGAGCAGGCCGAAATGCATTGCCGCGATCAATGCCATCACGGTCTGCAGGACGGCCACCAGCCCGAGCTGCCCGTAGTCGAGCGCCAGCATCCCGATGTAGCTGCGCACAAGAAATAGCACGTTGACTGCCAGGTTGACGCCGACGTACGCGCTGCGACTGCCGGAATCCGCCAGGGCCCCGCGCAACCTTCCGAACTGGCCCTTGAACATCACGCGACTAGATTCCAGCCGCATCGCGGATCGCGGCGATCACGCGCTGCCTGTTTTCGTCACTGTAGAGTCTCGCGTGGGGAAACGGGTTCCCCGGGTACGACCCGGCGACCATCCTGGCGACGAAGTCGATGAGGCCGGCCCGGTCGTCGCCCGAACCCCGCGCCGGACTGCGCAGCAGCCCCCTGAGCTCGTCCCAGTTACCTACGCGGACCACGCGGTCACAGTGATCGTAGAAGATCTGACCGAGTACGTAGACCGGCTTGCCGAGGATTGCCGCTTCCCACCCGACGGTGCTGGTGAGTGTGACGACGCGCGACGCACGAGCGAGCGCCAGCCGGCCATGCACTTCGGCAGGCAGGCAGTACAGCGAGGAGTTCTCCTTGCGGATGCGCCGGAACTTGCCGCGCAGCAGCGCACCCTTGTCCACCGGGTGCTCCTTCACGACGAGCACCTGGCCAGGTGTCAGGCACTTGAGGATGTTTTCGATGGTAGCGACCTGGTTCGAGTAGAAGGCCGACATGTAGTTGAGCGTCGCCTCCGGCTCCTGGTGCAGCGGGTAGAAGACGACCTCGGCGCCGGGCGGCAGCGACTCGAGCTTGTCGTAGCGCACGAACAGGCTCTTCACGAATACTTCCAGGCGTTTGCCGTACTCCTCCTGGTACATCTCGTAACGGAAACGGCCCGTCCAACGGCTCGAGACCCTGCGCCAGGACCATAGCGCATACTTCACGGCAGCCGTCACGAACGGCATGAGCGCGCGCCGGCCAGCCAGGTTCTGGACGTAGAACGGCAAATAGTTCTTGTCGAGCGCCTGCTGCACGTACGCAGTCGCCAATTCGCGGTGGGCCGCCTCCGGCTCGGGCAGTCGCAGGCAGCGACCGGAGAGCGTCATCGGATCGACGAGCCAGTAGAAGTAGTCGTCCACGACGCAGTTCATGCCCGCGAGGTAGCGCACGCCGGCACGCCGGGCTTCCATCAGCAGCACTTCGGAGATCTCAATCGCGACGAGTTCGTTCACAACTGCGGCGGGCCTGTACTGCTTGAGCAAGCCACGCCAGAACGCGATTTCCTTGCCCAGGATCTCGCGGCGCTGCGCGTTGTCAAACCGGCCCAGGAATCGATCCGCGGGCAGCGAGGTCTCGAGGTAGCTCTCGTCCACGGTGGCAGGCACGAGCCGATCGAACTGCTCTTCGAAGCAAGCTGCTACCGCGCCGCCCGCGGCTTCCACGCGCTTTCTCTCCGCCGTGGTCAACGTGACGAACACCGCCTCGTAGGTGGCATCGATCAGGGTCGGAAAGAAGTCAGCCTGGTAGCCGCGTGCAAAAAAGAGGACGCGCGGACGGGCGGGACGCGGGTCCATCATGCCTCGGACACCAAACAGCCGACGCCGGCGCGAATCACGTGGCGCCTCCATGGTCACGCATGGCGGCCCCCGCTGCGACCCCAGACGATCCAGTCGTCGTGCACCTCGTCCATCGCCACTGGCCGGCCATCCGCGAAGTGCGACTGTACCAGCCCGAACAGAATCTTCTGGCCGAGCCAGGTGTCGCGCCGCGTCGTCGCATTCAGCTCGATTGCGCCTGGATCGCCCGCCAGGCATTGAACAAGGTGCGAGACCGGAGCGAGTGTCCCGCCCGGCGCGGACGCTGCCAATGGAATTTCGGCGCGCTGGCAGTAGGCCTCGCCCTCTCCCGGCGCGTACAGCTGCACGGATCGACCATCTGCCTCGACTACGACCTGCCCATGCTCACACGCGAGGACCAGGTCGCAGCCCGGCATCCGCGTAATCCGTCCTTCGACGCCATCGGCGAACAGCACCGTGGCCGACTCGATGACCGGATCGGAATCCACGATGAATGCGGTATCACCGTGCAGGACATTTGAAAATCGTGCGGAGACCGACGCTACCGGCGTGCCGCCGGTCACGAACAGCAGCAGGTCCACCGAGTGCGGATGCGTCCAGTAGAGCGCGCCCCTGCCCATGTTCACCTGTACTTCGAGCAACGCCCCGAGGCATCCGGAACGAACGTACTCGACGGCCGCCTGGTACGGGCGCAGGAAGCGACGGATCGTCCCGTACGTCAAGAAGCGGTCGCCCGTCGCGAACAATTCCTCGAGCGCGCGCAGTTCCCGCATGGAATTGCACAACGGCTTTTCGACATGCAGCGCGTGTACTCCCGCCTTGAGCGCGCGCTCGATGATGGCCGCGCGACCGACCGTTCGGGTCGCCACACAGACCAGGGCCGGCTGCACCTCGTCGAGCAACAGAGAGGAGTCTGCGTACGTTCGACTGACACCGTACACTTCGGCAGCGCGCGCGAGCATCGCGGGATCGACATCAGCGAGGGCCTGCAGCGCCAGGTTCGGGTGGCTGCGGATTGCCTCGGCGTGCGCGAGCGGCATCCAGCACTGCGGAGCGAATCGCTGCACCGACGGGCTGGTAAAAGCGCCCATGCGTCCGCAGCCGATGACGGCTGCGTCGAACATCACGGCCACTCCAGCACGTAGGTCACCGGAGAATCATGGCGCTCAAGCAGTCCCTCGTAGGCATCGACGATCCGCTCGGCGGGATAGCGCCCCGAGATCATGCCAACGGCAGGCAGCGCGCCGGAGCCGATGCGCTCGAGCAGGTAGCGGAGGTTGTCGCGTTCATTGAAGCGCGTGAAGCCGCGCGGATCGGCACGCTCCGGCGACATTCCAACGGCTTCGATGCGCAATTGCTTGGTGTAGAAATAGCGACTGTCGAGCGGATTGAACTCTCCCGGCGGCTTCTCGCGCCCCGGGAATCCGAGCACCGCAATCGTGCCCTGGTGCGCCGCAAGCTGCAGCGCGAGCTGCCAGTCGTGCCACGCATTGGTGGTGGCCACCACGACGTCGGCCCAGCCGTAATGCTCGGGTGACATCGTCCGGTCCAGGACGGTCGTGGCGCCGAACGACGTGGCGAGCCGGCGAGCAGCGTCGTGGCTGCTGACGGCCATCACGTCGACACCGGCCAGGCGCGCCACGGCCACGGTGGCGAGCCCGAGCGCGCCGAGCCCGAGCACGGCGACGCGATGACCGGCCCGCACGTCCGCACGCAGCAACGCGTTGTAACCAAGGTGGAACAGGTACGTTACCGTTGCGTGATCGACCGGGATCGACGTCGGTACCTTGAGCAGCGCGTCGGCCTCGGCGAGCACGAAGTGGCTGCGGTGGGACACGAAACTCAGGACACGGTCGCCCTTTTCGTGCGCCGTCACGCTGCCGCCGACCGCAATGATCTCAGCGACGTTGCAATAGCCCTGCACTCGAGGATACGCGGGCACGTCGCGCAACGGGCGCGCACCGACGTACGCGGCAAGTTCGGTCCCGGGCGAGATTGCGCTGGCGAGCGTCCTGCACAGCATCGAATCGTCGGCGAGGACCGTGGGCAGTGGCTCGTCCACCCACACGAGCTGGCGCGGCCCGAGCAGTTTGACGACACGGGCGGAGGCGGGAATGGCTGCAGAGGTGCTCATGGATGGAACCGGTCTTTCACAGGGGATATCCCTTGCCAACCGTCACGTAACGCCGTCCGGAGTCAAACTCCAGTGTGCTGGTGGCACGGAAGCCCGGATCGTCCCCGGGCCGGGCCCGCTCCGATCCAAGCGCCGTCACCGTCGCGCGCGGCGCCCAGCGACCGGGCTCGGTCTCGGTCCAGAATTCCGGATTACGATGGCAGTCGACGATGAACTGCAGCGCCCGGCGATCGACGCCGAGCCACTCGCAGAACAGGTCGACGTATGGCGGTTCGGCCCGGGTGTGCTCCGCCACCAGCCGCAACGCCTGGTCGCGCGTCAACCTGCCATGCCGGATTTCGCGGCAGCAATGGTCGGTCACCTTCGAGTAGCCGTGCTTGACGAGCTTCAGGTGATCGTGGATTCCCATGAAGTTCCAGCAATCGACGTGATCGTAGGTGTCGAACGTGCGATCGAACCGGGCGCCATGGTAGCCGTGCGTGTCGATCATCTGCTCGTGCTGCCGCCGCGGATCCCAGCGCACGAAGTTGCCGAGATAAATGCCGCGCACGCCGACGGAGTTGAGCGCGTCGTCGTCCGGATAACGGTACTGCCAGACGTCGCTTTCAGACAACGTGTCGAAGATCGAGAGCAGGTCGTCCGCCTCGTGCCCCATCAGGTCGTGGTCCCGGCGATAGCGGCGGGTCATCTCGACTTCGTGCTCGTGGGAGAACATCCCCACCTGCTCAAGCCCCTGGTGCGCGCCCCAGATGATCAGCGGAATGCGGTAGCGCACGGCAGTCTGCACCGGAAAGACGGTCTGCCCGGCGAGGCAATGCCAGTACATGCTGCCGAACTGCCGCAATGTCGCGCGCGTGATCTTCTTCGCCGAGGCCGGGTTCACGTTCTGCAGCAGCAGGTCGCAGTTGAAGCGAATCCGCAGGTTCGCGAGGTTGCGGATGCCGAGCGGCGTGTTGAAGTACTTGTTGTAGCTCACGAGCAGCGGATTGAGCCCGAGCCGCTCCTTGACCAGGTGCACGATGAAGTGCGAATCGTTCGCACCCGACACCGGCACGATGCAGTCGTACGCCGACGCGTCGGGCACCCGGTAAGGAGCCACCAGCGCCTCGAGTCGGCGCCAGCGCTCGCTCCAGTCGAGCTGGTCCTTCTCCTCGTGGATTCGGCAACCTGAGCAGATACCCTCCTCGTCGATCGTGAGACCGAGCGGGTGCCGCTCCGTGTAGAGGCAGCGTGCGCATGCCTGGCCGTGGCTCATGGCTGCCCCAACGTGCGATAGGACGCCGGACGCAAGGCGACGCCGGGCAACTGCTGACGGTAACGCTGAACGGCATGCTCCGTGTAATTCAGGAAGTTACCAAGCGCGGCCGCGGTCACGCGGGGCGACTCCAGCACGCTGCGGAGCTGGGCCGGCTCGCTCAGGCCGCCAAAGCAGATCAGTGGAACTTCCCGGACTGGAAAAGCCGACAGTAAACGCTCGTCGAACGCGCCGCGCGTGCCCTCGTGCTGCCAGTCGACGAGCACTGCCTCGGAAATCACTCCCGTGCGGAACAGTTCCATGACAGCCGGGTCGAGCGCGGATTCACGCCGACTGCGATGATCCAGCCAGAGCAGCTGGCCATTCCGCAACGCGAGCGGCAACGCGCCGATCACGGCCTGGGCGCCGAGATGGTGCGAAATCCTGACCGCTTCGTCCGGATCGTCGTGCAGCAGGCCATCGATACAGATTCGATCGGCGGCACCCTGCACGACGCGGGCGGCATCATCGAGCGTCGCAATGCCTCCACCGTAGATCAGCGGCGTGGCGAGTCCGATGCGCCCCAGGCGAGCCAGCAGCTCGAGGTCTGGACCGCTGCCCCCGGCGGACCGGTCAATCGCCTGCACGAAGATTTCGTCGACACCCCAGCGATCGAGGTTCTGCGCCAGAACTTCGGCCTTGCCGAGCGGCAGCCAGCGACGGTAGCCGAACGACTGCACGGCCCAGCCGCGCCGTACGGTGATCACGCCGACCAGTCGCTTCTTAAGCATTGCAGAGCCCTTCGATGACCCGCTGCAGCGCCTCGCGCCCTGCAGCCTGGCTCTTTTCAGGATGGAACTGCAGGCCGACGACGTTATCCCGGCGCACCGCGACGACGAAAGGCTCGACGAGCCTCGCCACTCCAATGCAGTACTCCGGCGGCGCTTCAAAGACATAGGAGTGGTTGAAATACACGCTCTGCCCGTCGATGGAGCGCAGCAGCAGATCGCCACCCATGCTCTCGAACGTATTCCACCCGATGTGCCACGCCGCCTGGCGCAATGGCACGACCTGGCCGGGAATCAGACCCAGGCCCGCGGTCTGCCCGAACTCCGAGGACGCGTCCGCCAGGAGCTGCATGCCGAGGCAGATGCCAAGGAAAGGCTTGCCGCCGCGGGCCTGGGCTCGCAGGTATTCGGCGAGCCCGCGGTTCTCGATGGCGCGCATCGCCGGAGGAAAGGCACCGACGCCCGGCAGCAGAATGAGGTCGGTGCCATCAAGCACGTCCTGGTCGTGCGTGACGCGGCAGCGAAAACCGAGAGCGTGCATGGCGCGCCACACCGAGACGTGGTTGCCGACGCCGTAATCCACGATGCCGACGGTGATACGCCGGGTCGTCATTGCACGGCGCCCAGTCCGTGGCCGACGCGGAACTTGCGCGTAACTCGACCCGCGGAGTCGATGTCGAAGAGCTGCCGGTTGACCGCTGCGTGGACCTTCGCCCAGAAATCGTCCACAGAAATGCCGATGTATTCCGCGAAGTCGCGGATGTACCCTGGCGAACAGGAGTCGTCGTAACGCTCCACCAGCGCGATGCCCTGCTCGCGCGACAGGTTACCCAGGCGGATCTCCTCGTTGACGTAGTCGGTCACGCGGCCAAACCCGAACTTGTAGTACTTGATCATCTGGTTGAGCGTGACCCAGTCTTCGTCGAGCGAGGTCACGCCGCGCAGGTCGCCCGTGTTCTCGACGACGTCGTCGCGCACCTTCAACCCGTGCGTCGTCGAGTACAGGCCGTTGTTGGTCAGCGACCAGTCGCCGAGGAACCAGCCGAGATAGACGATCTGCAGACCGTGCGCGTCAAACTCGTTCGGCGTGGGGTAACGGTAAGGCAGCAGTTCGCGTGGATCCACGCCAGCTTCGAGCATCCAGTCGAGGGCCGCCCCCGAAAGCGTGTTCATATAGCGCAGGTTGTTGCCGTCGTAACCGGTGCGGCCGAGCGTCTTGAGGTCGCCGAGCTGCAGACCCGGATTCTCGCCCCAGAGGATCAGCTTGATCCCGTAACGGATCGCCAGCTGCGGCACGGAAGTGAACAACGCGAGTTCAGTCGAGCGCGCCCAGTTCGTGTAGCGCCGGAAGGATTCGCGCATCAGCGCGCGCCAGGTCCCGGGTGCCGGGTACGAAATGACGACATCGAACCCGAGTTCGATCAGGTTGGAAATGTTGTCGACGCCGCGTTCCGTGACCTGCTCGGGCGGGTAACTGAGGCAGGCAAGCAACGGCTTCAGGCCGAGCTTGTCGCGGACCCACAGCGCCTGCCGCGTACTGTCCTTGCCGCCACTCACGCCGATGATGCAATCGAAGCCCTGCCCGTCGCGACGCGGGAACTGCGACAGCAGGTCCTGCAGGATTTCGTAGCGTTCCTGCCAGTCCACGAACTGCAGGCGATCGACGTAGTCGCACGCGGGGCAGAGCCCCCGCGGCGTGAATACCGTGTTGGGACGGGTGTCCGGCTGCAGGCAGCGGGTGCAGTATTTCACGCGTCCCCACAAAGGCGGCGCAGTTCGAGGATCTGCGGCTGCGGCAGGCAGAGCGCCGGACCCCATGGCGGCAGCGCCGAAATGGCCTGGCGGCCGGCGGCCGCGGCGGCGACGAGCGCGAACGACTGGATGCCCACCACCCGGCGGGCGCGGGAAAGGGCCTCTGACAGTGTTGCCGAATCGTCCATGCGTACGCCCTCGCCTGCATGGCGAGCCAACCACGCATCATACTTGCCTGGCGGGTCCGACGGATGGGGCCGCAATCGAACTTCCTCGCCCGCGCCCCCACCCGGCACGGCACGGCGACTCAGAAAATAATCCAGGGCCTGGAACTCGCCGGGCTCGCTGCGGCCCCAATCGTCGCGGACCGGTTCCAGCACGAACAGCGTCCCAGACGTTGCGGCGCCGACCGGCGTCACCTCGCGGACGACGGCCTCGAGATAGGCATTTGGCTTCTCGACCACGCGCAGCCCCGGAAAGCTGTGTCGCGCGATCGATGCCGCCCAGGGGTCGGTGACCCAGACTTCATCTGGCAGCTCGCGTGACCCGTGCCGCTCGAAGCGGGCCTGGTAGTTGACCCAATGATCGATGACCGCGACCGAGTGCAGCCCCTTCTCACGCGCCCGTTGACGGGCAACGTGCTCGACGTCCGAGCCCCAGCCGGTGCCTGACAGGGCCGAGCGCGCGCCGCGCAGCGCCTCCTCCAGCGAGGCGCAGGAAGGTCGCGCCGGGAAGCGGCGGCGCCAGAGATCGGCGGCCGGCCCGGCCATGAACGGTCGGCACTCTGGCGCCTCCAGCGCGACCCATTCCAGGATGTGATTGGCCGCACCGGCATCGTGGCAGACCACCGCGAAAGGCGCCGGCAGGTCAAGGATCACCGCGGAATCTCGCGTAGTACAGGATGTCCTGCGGCTCGCCCGCGACGATCTCCTGCGCGTGCCGCGTCGCCTCGTGCCGCATGCCCGACCGCTCGGCGATCGAGCGCATCGTGGAATTGCAGGCGAGCGTGCCACAGGTGAGCTTGCGCAAGCCGCCAGGGCCGAGCAGCCAACCAGCCAGCGTCGTCCACGCATCGAGTCCGTAACCTCGACCCCACACCCCCCGGTCACCGACCATGATGCCGACGTCCACGGTGCCGTGATGGCGGTTGCGATAGGCCGTCATGGTGCCGATGGTCCGCCCTTCGTCACGACCCACGATAGCAAGGAAGAGATTCTCACTGCGCGCAAACGTCGTCAGATAAGCCGCGCAACTTGCGGCATCGTGCCGCTGGAAGCGCTGGTTGCTGAAACGGACAACCTCGGGATCGTTGAGCCAAGCAACGTACTCGGCCGTGACATCCCCGGGTCCAAACGGGCGCAACAGCACCTTACGCCCCTCGAGTGGCGTAAAAGGCGGCAGCAGCGCGGTGGCGTCAGCGAAGGTCATCCAGGTGCGACCAGACCTTGCGGAATGCACGGACGACCAACTCGACATCGGCGGGCGGCAATTCGTTCATGCAGACGTTCACGCCGATGAAGCGTCGCGAATGCAGGTCTTCCGCCACGGGGCACGTGCCCGGACCGTACTGCACGTCACGCGAGCAGTACGGCGACGTCCACGGGAAGCCCTTCGAGCCGTAGGCGATCCTGTTGCGGAACAGCGGCAGCAGGTGCAGGTTCTGGTAGCCGCTGAAGACTCCTGGCACCCCCTCCGCTTTGAGCGCGTCGACAATCGGTTGCCGTTCGACTCCGAGCACGTCCGGATCGATGCGCAGGCCGTAGACGTAGTAGACGTGCGTGCAGCCGTCGGCGACGTAGGGCGTCTCGAGCCCGGCCAGGCCGGCAAGGCCTGCGTTCAGCTCCGCCGCGACGCGCTGTCGGCTCGCGACGCGCGCCGCGAGCTTGTCGAGCTGCACGGAAGCGATCGTCGCCTCGATCTCGCCCATGCGGAAATTGTAGCCGAGCATGTTCGAAAGTTCGGCCGGGTCGTCGGACTGGACCACCGCCTCCGCATGGTTGCGGATGAGCGCCATGCGCGCCGCGAGCCTGTCGTCGTTCGTGACGAGGATGCCTCCTTCGCCGCAGTGGATGTGCTTGTGATAGTTGAGGCTGTAGCCGCCGATGTCGGCGCCCACGCCCGCGAAGCGACCGTGCTCGAGCGCGCCCGGCGCCTGGGCCGTGTCCACGATCAGTTTCAGGCCGTGACGGTCGGCGATGCGGCGCAGCGCCGCGATGTCGGCCGATTGCCCGAAGATGTCCGCCGCCATGATTGCCCGTGTGCGCGGCGAGATGTTCTTCTCGACGCTCACCGGGTCGATGTTGAACGTGCGCGAATCGATGTCCGCAAAAACCGGGATGCCGTTCCAGTGCAGGATCGCCGTCGCCGTCGCGGCCATCGTCCACGGCGTAGTGACGATTTCGTCGCCCGGCTCGATGCCTGTTGCGCCGACGGCCGCAATCAGGCCGGATGTCCAGGAATTCACGCCGAGTGCATGCTTCACACCGAAGTGGCGCGCTGCTTTGGCCTCAAAGCCCTTGACCCGCGGCCCGCCCATGAAGCCTTCGCCGCGGGCACCAATGTATGCCGAAAGCACGCCGCCGCGGATCACCGCCGCCGCTGCCTGCGCCTCCTCTTCGCCGACGCTGACGAACGGCGCGAGTGCACGGCTGATCGTCGGGGCTCCACCATGGAGGGCGAGTTTCACTTGCATCGATCGGTCCTCACGTGTTTGCGGAAGCGCGCGATGCCGCGCACCCCGCCGATTCGAGCAGTCGCGCGCAGAGTTCCTGCGCGGCGAGCGCGTCGCGCCCAGTGCACGCAATGCGCGCGCCCGATTGCAGGTACGCCCACTGGTTGGCGACCATCAGGCTCATGGCCTGCCGGTACTCACCCGCGACGAACGTGCCAAAGTCCAGCGAACGATAGCCGGGGAAGTCTGAGCTCGGGCCGGCCGTGCGCCGGCGCCACTGGAGGCCGCCGTCCTCCATGACGATCACGCCGCGCGATGTCACGAGCTGCAGCTCGAACATGGCGTAGTCCCCGGCGTGAGCGACGTTGACCGAGACCGGCACGCCGGCGCCCGTGCGCAGCATGAACGGCACAGTCGGGTCATGGCCGAAGAAATCGACCTGCGGCGCGCCGACGGCGACGACGTGCATTTCGCCGCAGAGCAGGCGCAGCAAGTCGAGCATGTGGCTGCCATTGTTGAGCAGCCCCTTGTTGTAGATGCCGGAGATCGAGCGCAGCGCGCCGACCGTGCCGTCCGCGAGCTCGGCAGCCAGCGTGACGACATCAGGTGCCCAACGCCGCGTGTGATTGACCAGCAGCGCAACGCCTGCTTGCTCATAGCGCTCGACCCAGTGCCGCGTCTCCTGCGCGTCCGGCGTCACTGGCTTCTCGCAGACAACGAGCCGCGGCCGGAACTCGAGCGCCGCCGCGAGGTGCTCGGCATGCAGGGCGGTCGGTGAACAGATCACGATGACGTCCACCTTCAGTCCCGCACGCAGGAACTCCTGCATCGATTCGGCGCCGACGGCGACACCCCAGCGCGCCATGAAGGATGCGCGCCGCGCGTTGTCAGGCTCGACGCAGGCGAGCAGTTCGAAACCGCCGTTGCGACGGTATGCGCCGGCATGGCTAAGCGGGTACGCGACCTCAGTGAGCGCAGCGTCGTAGCCTCCGGCGATGTTGCCGCAGCCGACGATCATGACGCCGGGCAGCGCCATGTCAGCCGAACAGCGACCAGTCGAGTGGCGTTCCCGCCGCGACGTCGCGGTTCACGCGCTTGCCCAGCACGACCTCGAGGAAGCGCGGTGGCAGCCCGAAGCCGGGCCGGACCACGCGGACGTTCTCGTGGCTGAGCACATCGCCCGCGCGCAGGTTTTTTGCGACGTACAGCGAGCGCCGGAACTGGCGAGACTTCTCCTCGTCCGCCGTGCCGCCGTAGACGACGCTGCCGAGGCCGAGCCAGGCGCGCTCGGTCTCGGTCCGCAGCTGGAGGAATTCCTCGGGCTCCATCGAGAACGCGGAGTCGACGCCGCCATCGGCCCGGCGCAACGTAAAGTGCTTCTCGATCACCACGGCGCCGAAGGCGACTGCCGCCACCGAAACGCCGCAGCCCATCGTGTGGTCCGACAGCCCGACCTGGCAGCCGAAGGTCTCGCGCATGCTCGGGATCGTACGCAGGTTAGTGTTCGCCGGTGTCGCCGGGTACGTGCTGGTGCACTTCAGCAGCACGAGCTGCGAATTGCCGGCGGCACGCGCCGTGCGCACGGCCTCGTCGATCTCGGCGGCGCTCGCCATCCCGGTCGAGATGATCATTGGCTTGCCGGTCATCGCGACACGCCGGATCAGCGGCAAGTCCACGTTCTCGAACGACGCGATCTTGTAGGCCGGAACCCCGAGTTGCTCGAGGAAGTCGACCGCGGAATCGTCGAAGGGAGTGCTGAAGCAGTGCAGACCGCGGGCGGCCGCGCGCTCCATGATCGGCTTGTGCCACTCCCAGGGCGTGTAGGCGTCCTTGTAGAGGTCGTAGAGCTGCCGCCCTGCCCACAGGCTGCCCTCGTCCTCGATCACGAACCCGGGACCCCGCAGGTTGAGCGTCATCGTGTCGGGGGTGTACGTCTGCAGCTTGACCGCGTCGGCACCTGCGTCCGCGGCACGATCGACGATCTCTAGCGCACGCTCGAGCGACTGGTTGTGGTTGCCCGACATCTCGGCAATCAGGTATGGGCGGCTGTTGGGCCCGATCTCTCGACCGGCAATGCTGATCACCATGGTGTCCTCGATCTCTCAGGCCTGCGGCGCCGGCACGGCCCGCCGGGTCCAGTTTCCATCCGCATGCAGGTAACCGGCGCCTTCGAACATGCGCCCGGACCGCTTATTATCGCAGAGCACGTGCGCCACGAACACGACAGGACCGCCCACCCAGCGCAGGGCGGCCTGCTCGCCCGCTCGCAGCAGCATGCCCCCAAGACCGGTGCCGTGCAGCGCGGGGTCGAGGTAGAGCGAGACTTCGGCCTGCTCGCCCGCCAGCCGGTCGAAACGGATCACGCCGACGGGCATGTCGCCAAGGCAGCCGACGAGCAGCAGGCGCCGCGGGTCGGCCAGCACGCGCTCGACCCAGGAACAGTGATCTGGCCAGTCGATGGCGCGGGCATCGCGCGAGATGCTCCTCGTCCGCGGATGGTTACGCCAATCATAAATGCGTCTTGCGTCGTCCCGCGTCGCGGGACGGACCGTCAGCTTGGGCGCGAGCAGCGTCGCCGCAACACGCAACGCGCCCTGACCGTCGACCAGCTTGCGCGATGCCGACGACAAGCCTCGCCTCAGGCCGGCATCGTCGAGCAGTTGGCGCACGGCCGTGCCGATCGACTGCACCGTCGGGACTGTCCCCAGGGGTAATGAAATTGCTGCGCCGGCCTCCACCAGGCCGGCGATGACCTGTCGCTGGTTGCCGGCGACTTCCAGCAACAGGACCGGCACCCCGAGGCAGCAACGTTCCCAGGACGAGCCGCCGCCGGCGCCGATGTAGAGATCGTGCCGCTGGTGGAATTCGGTGAGGTCGGGCAAGTCCACCGACACCGTGACTCCCGGAGTACGCGCGGCAAGGTCGCGCAGTTCGGGCAGCCGAGGATTGGCGGCCGTCGTCACGATCTCGATCGGGCCCGCGAAACGCGCGCCGTCGCGACACGCCGCCACGGCAAGAGCGGTGAACCCCGCCGGATCGGTCCCGCCGAGCGAGATGCCGATGCTGCCGACGGTGGCCGCGATTCCCCGTACTGGCAAGGCCGCATAGCGAGGTGAAATCAATGCGTAGGCCGGCCCGCCGAGCACGCGCGCGGATGCCGACAGGTGGTTACGATATTTGGCGCGATGATCGGCTGCGAGGTTGTGATCGACCAGCACGTCCACGCGGAGCGGGCGATTCGCGAGGTCGTCGATCGCGGCGAGCCGGCAGCCCAGCGCATCCTTGACCGCCTGGTGCCAGGCCGAGTCGAGGGCGTAGTCATCCACGATCACACAGTCAGCGGTTTCGGAGCCGAGCGCCGCGAGAAACGCGCGTGCGTCGTCGCCGTGCGGATCGATGAGGCGCAGCTCGCAGGTGGCACGCACCTGCGCGGCCAGCGCAGGCGGGATGTTTGCGCCGGCGACGAAGACAACGCGCTCGCCGCAGGAAGCGAGCGCTTCGGCCAGCGAAAGACAGCGCTTGACGTGCCCGATGCCAATGGAGGCAGAGGCGTCGGCGCGAATCGCAACCGTCACGCACCCACCTTGGGGTCCGCGGGCAGCATCGCGCGGTAGAGGGCCTCGGCCCGGGCCCAGTCATCCGGCGTATCGATGTCGACCACTCGCCATTCGGGCAGGACGATGGCCGCACCGTTGCCGTGGATCGAGAGCCCCTCGAGCCAGCCCTGCGCATGGCCCCAGTAGAACTGACCGGCATCGTGGAAAGCCGGCTCGAGGTCCTGCGTGCGCGTGTTCACGTACCGCGGGTCAAATGGGGTGACCGAGCCGTCGGCGTTGCGCCGCAGGGCACGCTGGATCGGCGATGGGAACCCGGTGACAGGGAAGGTGTAGCCCATGCCGCCGCGTTGGTCGAGCAGTTCCAGGGCAGCGCGGATGTCCTCGGCACGGATGAACGGCACGCCCGGGTAGATGCAGCAGGTTTCCGCGACGTCCCAACCGAGCTGCTGGCAGGCGCGGATCGCATGCGCGATCACCGGCACGGTCGGCGTGTAGTCGTCGGCAAGCTCGGGTGGACGGCGGAAAGGACACTCCGCGCCATACTCCGCTGCGATCGCGGAGATCTCGTCATCGTCCGTCGAGACAACGACGCGGTCGAACAGGCCACTGTCCAGCGCCGCGCCGATCGCGTAACCGATCATCGGCTTGCCGGCGAACGGCTTGATGTTCTTGCGCGGGATCCGCTTGCTGCCGCCGCGCGCCGGAATGACGGCGATCTTCATCGGCCGACCTCCTCAGCCATCCAGGTTCGCGCGCAGGACGGCGACGACCGTGTCCTGCTGCGCTTCCGTCATGCGCGGGAACAGCGGCAGCGAGATCGCGCCGGCGTAATACGCCTCGGCGTTCGGGAAGTCGCCCCGGTTGAACCCAAGCGCGCGGTAATACGGCTGAGTGTGGATAGGGATGTAGTGCACGTTGACACCGATGCCGGCCGCGCGCAGGGCTTCGAACAGGCTCTCGCGCGACACGCCGGTCCGGGCTGCGTCGACTTCGACGACATAGAGATGCCACGACGACTGGTGTCCGGCGACGCGTGCCGGGAGCTTCAGCGGCAGGCCGCGCAGCAGCTGATCGTAGCGGTCGGCGAGTTCAACGCGGCGCGACTGCATCGATTCGAGCCTCGCGAGCTGCGACACGCCGAGCGCCGCCTGCACGTCGGTGATGCGGTAATTGAAGCCTAGCGCGACCTGTTCGTAATACCAGGGCCCTTCCGACGGCGAGACCATGTCGGCCGGGTCGCGGGTCATGCCGTGACTGCGCAGCAGCCGCAGCTGGTGTGCGAGCGCCTGGTCGTGCGTCGTAATGATGCCGCCCTCGGCCGTCGTCACGATCTTGACCGCGTGGAAGCTGAACACCGTCGCGTCAGCGAACTCGCTGCCGACCGGCTTGCCGTAGGCGCTGGCGCCCGTGGCGTGCGAGGCGTCGCGCAGGATCTTGAAGCCGTAGCCATCGGCAAGCGCGCGGATCTCCCGCGCAGCGCACGGCAGGCCCGAAAAATCGACCGGAATGACGACGTGCGGCAACGCGTTGGCGGCCTTGGCGGTCTCGAGTTTCTGCTGTAACGCCGAAACAGACATGTTGCGCGTGCGAGGATCGATGTCGACGAAATCAATGGCCGCACCGCAGTACAGCGCGCAATTGGCTGAGGCGAGAAAGCTGTTCGGACTGGTCCACACGGACTTGCCGGGCCCCGCGCCGAGCGCGAGGCAACCTATGTGCAGCGCTGCGGTGGCGTTGGCGACCGCGATCGCTTCGCCCGCTTCGTGCCTCGCCGCGAACGCAGACTCGAACTGCCTGATGACGGGACCCTGCGTGAGGTATTCCGAGCGCAGGACGGCGACGACGGCTCCGATGTCCTCTTCTTCGATGGTCTGGCAGCTGTAGGGAATGAAGGCCATGTCAGTCGACGGCCTCACCGTTGGAAACGTGCCTGGCGATCAGTTCCTGCAGCTGCTCGACGGTCAGGAAATCAGGGTTCGAGCCGGAGTTGTAAGCGAAGCCAGGGGCGACTGGGCGTGCCTGGCGCAGGTGGCAGTACTCTTCCGTCGTGTAGCCCGCGGACACCGGCAGAATCGCGAAATAGCGCCCCATGTCCACCGTGTTGAAGCTGTCGCTCGCGGTAATCATCTCCTCGTGGACTTTCTCACCCGGGCGGATGCCGACGATCTCCTGCCTGCAGTCGGGGCCGATGGCCGTCGCCACGTCCGTGATGCGATAGGACGGAATTCTCGGCACCAGGATCTCGCCGCCGAGCGCATGCTCGAGCGACCAGAGGACCATGTCCACGCCATCCTGCAGCGATATGTTGAAGCGGGTCATGTTGGGATCGGTGATCGGCAGCACGCCCGTACGGCGCAGCTTCATGAAGAACGGAATCACCGAGCCGCGGCTGCCCATGACGTTTCCGTAGCGCACGACACTGAAGCGCAGATCGCGGTTGCCGCGAATGTTGTTGGCCGCAACAAAGAGCTTGTCCGAGCAGAGTTTGGTTGCCCCGTACAGGTTGATGGGGGCGGCGGCCTTGTCAGTAGACAACGCAACGACACGCTCGACGCCACTGTCGAGGCATGCCTCGATCAGGTTCTGCGCACCGAGCACGTTGGTCTTGATGCACTCGAACGGGTTGTATTCGGCCGCCGGCACCTGCTTGAGCGCCGCCGCATGAACGACGACGTCGATGCCCTCGAGCGCCCGGCGCAGCCGGCTCTCATCGCGCACGTCGCCCAGGAAGTACCGTAACACGGGGTGTTCGGAACGCGGAAACAACTGCGCCATCTCGAACTGCTTGAGCTCGTCGCGGGAGAAAACCACGACGCGCCCGATGTCCGGATAGCGGGCCAGCACGGTACGCACGAACGCCTTGCCGAACGAGCCGGTGCCCCCGGTCACCAGGACGGATTTCTTCGATAGCATCTGTCGCTTCCTTGAGCGCGGAATCTCTAAAAATAGCATATTTGCGGCCATCTCAGCGGCCGCAGGGCTCACTCGCGCAGCAATTCGTCCATGAACTCCATGACCGACCGGACCACCCGCGGCGGGATGCGTCCCCGGTCGCGCGCATAGGCTTCCCGCAGTCGCGCGTCGTCGGTGCAGCCGCGACGGACGATTGGCATCGCGCCCGCGAATGCGGCATTGCGGGTCACGTACGGATTGTTCGTGATGACCTTGGTCTGGGCGCTCAGCGATTCGAAACACCGGATCGTGATGCCCGTCTGCTTCGGATGCGCGTAGTCGACCGTGTACTCCGAGCAACGCAGCACGTCGGCATAGTCGGAGTATGGCAGCGGCTTGAACGAGATGCGGTCCCAGTACTTCGCGTACAGGCGCGGGCTGCGCAGCAAGTTGAGCGCGGCCGTGAAAATGTTCTGCTCGAAGACGAACACGAACACGCGCTGCGGGCCGAGCGCGCGCAGTACCGAATCCAGGTATTCGAGACGGTCGGAATGATTCCGCAGGATCGCGGAGACGTCGTAGCGGATCTCCTTCGGACCCATCGGCTCGGGCAGCGACGAGAACAGATCCACACGAGGCAGGCCGTACTTTTCGGCATCGGCGTAGTCAAACGTCGCAAATCGGTCTACGTCCCGGTACCAGCGCAGCGGCGCCCCGTGGTAGCCGAAAGAGTCGAAATTGTATGCCACCACCCTGGCGCCCGATCTGCGCAGGCGCTCGACGAGCCGAGTTCCCAGGCCCCTGCCCTTCACCACCAAGACCAGCTCGTAGTTGCGACCCTGCAGGAACTTCCGGCTGATCGCCCTCTCGGTAGTCCATGCCAGCAGCGTATGCAGACCCAATTTGCCGAGGATCTTGCCGAACGTGTTCTCCGGGTACTCCTCGTTGGCCGTAACGACCGCGTAACCGCGCTGCTCCAGGCCGGCTGCCAGCACTTTGGCGAACGAATAAAACGTCTTCGGAAAAATCAGCAGGCAGTTCCGCGAGGTCGATCCGGTCATGCGGCAGCGCCCAGCAGCGTGCGGACGAAGCTCTGGACGTGGAACTGCTCGAATCGCAGTCCAGGTTCCGCAAGATCGCGCTGCACGAACTCCTTCACACCCGAGAAATCCAGCCCTTCGAACACGTGGATACGATCCGCGGAGTAGAACGGCTCGCGCCGGATCCGCGCAGCGTTGGTGATGATCTTCTTGCCGGCACACAGGTTCTCGAAGATCCGCATCGTATAACCCGACTGCCGATGGTTGGCGAAGTCGAACACGGTCGTCGAGCGCTCGACCATGTCGACGAACTGCGCCTGTGAAATCGACCGGAAGGACACGTCGGTCGGCAGGTGACCGGCCCGCAGCAGCCGTGTGTACACGAGCGGGCTGCAGGCCATGAACGAACGCAGGTGGATACCCTCCCGCGCACAGTGCTGCTTGAATGCCGTCAGGGCCTCGTAGCGCTGCACGCTTACGATGTTGCCGACGAAATACACGCAGCGTTCCTGCTGGTCCCGCTGCTGCAGGTCCTGGAAGGTGCGGACGCAGAATAGCGGCAGGTATCCCACGCCGAGCGTCGCGGCGTCGTCCGGATCGAACGTAAAGACCTGGTCGAAACAGCCGAGGTGCGGCCGGTAGTCGTGGGTCGTGATCGAATCCCAGTTGTACAGCACGAACCGCGCCTGCCGTTGCTGCTCACGCAGGGCGCGCATGTTTTCCACGGAAAACTGGTGGGCCTGGATGAAGAGCACGCAGTCGTAGCTCGTGCCGCGCTCGCGCTCGAGGATGGCGCGGTGGTGCGCATCCAGGCTCGACTGCCAGGCAGCCGGGGAGAACACCTTCAGCGTCTTGAGGTACACCGTCCGGGGCTGGATTTCGTGGTAAGTGACCTCGAAACCCTGGCGCGAGATCTCGTCGATGATGGCGGCGGTGTAGTCGTGGTAGCGGAGTCCGATCAGCAGTAGTTTCTTCACGTCAACTCGAGCCCCGGATACTCCGTCGCCAAGGACAGAATGATATCATTCGTGACCAACGATTACGGCGCTCCGGTCCCGATATTTCCCGGGCTAGCGCGGCCAGCACAGGCGTCAGGATGAGCATCAATGCACTGAACATCGGGGTGGTCGGCGCGGGCCGCATGGGCCTCACGCACCACTCCATCATGAACACGCTGCCCGGCGCGAAAGTCACTGCGGTGGCCGACCCGTCCGGCGCGGTCACGTCGCTGCTCGAAAAGTATTCCGGGGTGCGTGCCTACAAGGACCACGCTGCCATGCTCGAACGGGAACCGCTCGACGCGGTTCTCGTCTGCACCCCGCCGGCGCACAACGAACCGATCCTGCGTCACGCGCTCGCGCGCGGCCTGCATGCGTTCGTGGAGAAACCGTTCGTGCTCTCATCGGCGCAAGGTCTCGAACTGGCGCGGCTCTTCACCGAAAAGGGGCTGGTGAACCAGGTCGGGTACGTCAATCGCTTCAACGACGTGTTCACGCGCGCACGGCACCTGGCCGGCGACGGCCTGCTGGGCAAGGTGTTCCGATTCCGCAGCGAGATGTTCAGCGGAACAATAATCCGTGAACAGGAACAGTCAAACTGGCGGGCCACGCACGAAAACGGCGGCGGCGTGGTGTACGAAATGGCGTCGCACGCCATCGATCTCATCAACTACCTGTTCGGCCGTCCGGACCGCGTCGAGGGCACGAGCCTCACACGCGTGTTCTCGAGGGACGTCGAGGACATCGCCTCGAGCACCCTCTTCTACCGCAGCGGCCTGGCCGGCACGCTCTACGTCAACTGGAGCGACGAGAGCTACCGCAAGCCGACGAACAAGTTCGAGATCCACGGCGACAGGGGCAAGATTCTCGCCGACCAGCACGGCATGAAGGTCTACCTGCGCGAGGCCAGCCCGGAGCACGGATTTGCCGCCGGCTGGAACGACGTCTACATCACCGACGTCTTCAGCAACGTGCCTTTCTACCTGCGTGGAATCGAGTTTACCGCGCAGCTCGACCACTTTGTCCAGTGCATCCGCAGTGGCGCGCCGACTCGCTGCTCGTTCGCGGATGCGACGGCGACTATCGTCGTGGCGGAGCAGATGTTCCGCAACCATGCCGAGATCGAAGCCGGGATCAACGCATGAGCACCATCGACCGCGTCGTCTTCGGCGACAACCAGTTCTTCGGCATCAACCACATGTCGCAGGAGAAGGCGCAGCAGCTCGCCATGCGCTTCCTCGACCTGGACGATATTTTTGCCGTGTACCAGACGGCTTTCGACGCAGGCATCCGCGCGGTGATGCTGAACAGCAACGACCGTGCGGCGGCCATCTGCGATCGCTTTCGCGATCGTGCGTCGCAATTTCCGGCGCTCGCCTGGTACCCGTCCATCCCGTACCCGCACAAGTACGCGAACCTGGTCGCCGAGAAGGGCATCATGGCCGCGATCAACAGCGTGGTATTCCAGGAATCCAGTGCCATCGCCGGGCTCGGCCGGCTGGCGCAGGGCGGCCTGGCCCTGGTCTCCCGCGACATCGTGCAGCTCGCGAAGATGCTCATCGACGCCGAGATGCGCATGTTCCGGGGGCTCGACGTGCGTGTGGTCTTCCTGCAGAACGTGCTGACGGACCTGATCCTTGGCCTCGGCGTCCGCGAGTTCTTCGTCGAGTACAGCGAGCACATCCGTCGCAAGTACGGGGCGATGCCCGGGCTGATCACGCAGAACCTGCCGCTGCTGCGCGACCGCCTGCAGGAATGGGGCGTCGAAGGCGTGGTGATCTGCGCCTCGATCAACAAGATCGGCTATTTGATGTCCCCGGGCATCCACGCCTACGAGCAGGCCCTGGCCACCAACGATCCCGCCAGGTACCCGGTGATGGCGATGTCGACGCTCGCATCGGGCGCAATTCCAGCGGCCGAGGCCTACGAATTCATCAACCGGCTCAACGTGCAATCGATCGTGTTCGGCGCGTCATCGCGAGGCCACATCGAACAGACGCTGCGCTGCATATCGCCGTCTCCCGGCACGCCCGTTTCCGAGGCTCAACCGCAATGACGACCGCCACGACGTCGCCGAAGCGCATCCTGGTCACCGGCGGGGCCGGCTTCATCGGCTCGAACCTCGCTCTCGCGCTGCTTGCACGCGGGCACGACGTGACCGTGCTCGACAATCTCTCGCCGCAGATCCACACCACTGATCCCGAACAGTCGGCGCTGTACCGGTCGATCAAGGACAAAGTCCGGTTCCTGCGCGGCGACGTCACCAGCCGCGACGACCTCACGACGGCGCTGCAGGGCCAGCAGGTCGTCGTGCACTACGCGGCAGAGACAGGCACTGGCCAGTCGATGTACGAGATCGAGCGCTATTGCCGCGTGAACGTGGGTGGCACCGCACTGCTGCTCGACCTGCTCGCGAACACGGTCAAGGGCGTGGAACGCGTCGTCGTGGCCTCCTCGCGCTCAGTGTATGGCGAAGGCAAGTACGTTTCGGAAGAACTCGGTCCCGTTTACCCGACGCATCGCAATGCTGCCGACATGGGTGCTGGCCGCTTCGAGGTGACGTACCCCGGCTGCACGAAACCGCTCGTCCTCGCACCGACCGACGAGGAATCGAAACTCCACCCTTCGTCGGTCTACGGCATCACGAAGCAGAACCAGGAACAACTGGTCATGACCGTCTGCCCGACGCTCGGGATTGCCCCGGTCGCGTTCCGGTACCAGAACGTCTACGGACCAGGCCAGTCGCTGGCGAACCCCTACACCGGCATCCTGTCGATCTTCTCGAACCTCGCGATGGGCGGGCAACCGATCAACGTGTTCGAGGACGGCAAGGAAAGCCGTGATTTCGTGTTCATCGACGACGTGGTGCAGGCGACGACGCTGGGCATCGAGCGCGCGCAGGCGGCGGGAAACGTCTTCAACGTCGGCGCCGGCGCACCGACCGACGTGCTGACGGTCGCACATGCGGTCGCGCGCAACCTGGGCGCGCAGGTGCCGATCACCGTCACCGGCAGTTTCCGGCTCGGGGACATCCGCCACAATTACGCCTGTCTCGGGAAAGTCCGCTCCCTGCTCGGGTACGAACCGCGCCATGACTTCGAGCGGGGCGTCGCGCTGTTCTGCGCCTGGGCGCGCTCGCAGGGCACGACGCGCAGCGACTTCGCGGGCTCGCTGCGCGAAATGGAAGAAAAAGGCCTGCTGAAGAAAGCTGGGGCCGAACCGTCGACCTGAGCGGCGTTCGGGCGCTGGCGTCAGGCCGTTGCGGTATTGCGTCGGTCGGGGGAGCCGCTGCGCGGGCCTGTTCCGCCGAGTGCCCAGGCGAGCAGCACGTATCCTATGCCCAGGACCAGCCCGATCACCGGGCCCAGCAGGAACATCTGCACCTTCTTCGGACGGACTGGATCATCGGCGTCCGGGATGATGCCGCCGTCGACGATCCTTAACGCGTACTCACGCGTGACCTTGGCCGTCATGCGCTGCTTGATCTGCGCTTCAAGCAACCGGCTGACCGCGATCCGGGTATCGACCACGGTGGTCGTGGCGAGCTCCGACTCGAGGTAGGTGATGTAGTTGTCGGCATCGCGCATCGCGCGGCGGCGCATCTCCTCGTTCAGCATCTCGACGAGCTTGTGGTTCCACTCGAGGGCTTCCTGCCGGTCACGCCAGTCGATGCTCATCGTGACGAGCCCGGTCTTGCGGTCGCGCGCGATGGTTCGGATCTGCCTGGAGAAGCGCTGCGCGGCCCGGGCCGGGGTCGGCTCTTTGCCAGGAGCAACATTCCACTTGCCAGCCGCCGCGTCCCACTTTGATGCGTAGAGCTTCGGCAGCAGGTTGGACTCGACGATGAAGCGCTGCGTGAACTCCTGCGAGGCCAGCACGGCCAGCGCCTCCTCCGTCGCTCCGTCGCCACCGCCGATCGAGACACCGGCCAGCGCGGCGAGACCGCCGAGCTGGCCCAGGCTGCCGCCAAGTCCGCCGAGCCCGCCCTCGGTGCGCGCAGGCGCCAGCACCGTACTGACCCGATAGGCGGGGGTCATCAGCAGGGCAGCGGCCCAGAAAGCGGCCGAGCACAGCGCCACGACGCCGATGATCAGCCACTTGCGTTGGCGCAGCAGCGCCAGAAACTCCCCGGGGTCCAGGGATTCGTTATCGGTCTCGACTGGTGTGTTGGTCATGGCTGTCCCGGTCGAAACGACACGATCAGAGCGACCCGAGCGCGGCCACTGCAACGGCAGGGTTGTAGACGATCGCGGCCACAGCCATCCACAGCGGCACTCGACTAGATGCCTGCCACGGCTGCAACAGCCACGGCGAGGTTGAAGACGATTGTCGTCACCGCGGTCCACAGCGGCAGCGGCCTCATCCGTTCGGCGTCCAACGGAACTACGATCGTATCCCCCGGCCGGATGTCACCTGCTCCGGACGATTTGAACCACCGGCTGCCGCTGCCGGTCTCGACACTGCCATTGGCCCTGACCACGTAGACACGCTTGTCGTCCGCCTTCTGCGTCGAACCACCGCTCAGGCTGATGTAGTCATCCCGTCCCAACGATGGGTCGTAAAGGTGCGAGGTGGGGCTCTGCACCTCGCCAATCACCGTCACCTCCTGAGCGGTCTGCGGTACGCGCAGAACGTCCCCGTTCTTGAGAATGACATCAGCCAAACCGGCGGATTCGGACGCGTCGGCCAGGATCCTGTCCAGATCGATCACCAGGCGACCCACCGGCTCGGCATTGCGCAGGTCCGCGAGCAACGACTGGCCAATCGCGAGCGTTTCGGAAGCCGCTTGCGCACCACCGCCGGAGGTCTGCGTCGCCTGCAGAGCCAACGTCCCGAGATCCTGCTTCAACCGGTCAGCGAGAATCTCGACCTGGCGCCGCTCGCGCTCCTTGAGTGACTCGCGCGTGAAGACGCTGCCTTGCGGAAAGGCGAGCGGCGTCAGGCCACCGGCCCTCGCGATAACCGACCTCAGGGTCTCGCCGCGCTCAATCGGGTACTCGCCTGGAAAGCGAACCTGTCCCTCCAGTCGAACCGTCTCCTGCTCGGTCCACTGCGAGATTTCCTTGACGACCAGGAAATCAAACGGCGCAAGCACGAGGTCGGCTGACAGCTCGCCTGACAGGGCGCGACTCAGGTCGATCTTGACGACATCCGTCTTGCGCGACTGCCCGTCCCGAGCCTCGTAACGCGCAAGATCCGCCTCCCCGCCGTACGCTTCTTCGGCAAGCCCGCCGCCGGCGCGAATCAGGTCACTGACCGTCATGCCCCGTTCGAGCGGATACTCGCCGGGTACTCGGACTCGGCCCGAGACTCGAACGATCTGTGATGGCTCGGCGCTCACCGCCTGCAACCTCAATTCCTGCAGTATCGGGTCAAGAATGGCCCGCCTGCCATTCTCCAGATCGAACACAAAAATCCGGTCGCGGGGCGCCAACCGAGGGTTGTCACCCGAGGTCGGCGCACGCCACGCCGCGTCGAGATCGGCTGAAAGCGCCTCCACTCGTCTGGTCCCTGCCACCTCGCGTCGAATCAATACGTACCGATGGTCGGCGTTCGGCTTCAACTCATCGGCGGAGGGAATCACGTCGGTCAACCGCAGACCGGTGCGATACTGGACCGATGCCGGCCTCATCACGTGCCCATCGAGCTGGATGGCGTTCGAGTACGTTGTCTTGACTGCGGGAATGCGCAGCAGGTCCCCGGCCTGCAAGCCTGTGTCGCGCGACTGCGGGTCCGCGAGGTCGACGTCGACCACCACTCGCTCGCGTTGCTCGTCGATGCGCTGCAGCGTCGCGAGCCTGGGATCCGCTTCGGGTGTCAGGCCACCGCCGAGGCGGACCAGGTCGGCAACCGAGTTCTCGCCCTTGAGCTCATAAATCGCCGGGCGGCGGATCTCACCGGTGACGCCGACCGTGGGGCCTACGGGCGGAATGAAGATCACGTCCCCCGGCTGCAGGCGAACGTTGCCGGAGGTGTTGCCGTTCAACAGCAGGTCGTAAAGGTCGAGGCGCTTTACGACCTGGCCGTTGCGCTTCAACTGGATGTTGCGCAGCGACCCGATGGGCTTGATGCCGCCGCTCACCAGAATGGCGTTCGTGATCGTTGCCAGACTGCTCACAGTGAACGATCCTGGACGCTCAGCCTCGCCGAGGACGTACACACGAACCGAGCGCAGGTCGCCCATCGACACGACGGCCTGGGTGCCGATCATCTGTTCACTTACGCGGGCCTCAATGCGAGCCTTGGCCTGCTCGAAGCGCAGCCCTGCCACGTTGATCGGCCCCAGGTCGGGAAACATGATGCGGCCGTCACGGTTCACGGCCAGCGAATGACGCGCTCGCGTGTTGCCGATGAGCTGCACCTCGAGCCGGTCGCCAGGACCGACGACGAACTCCGAGGGCACCGGGATGTCGGTCACCGGTGCGAAGGTGGTCGGCGAACCTGCGAAGAGGTCATAGCCGAAAGGCTTCAGCGCGTCACGGCCGACCGGCTCGAGCGGCAGCAGGGTGAGCTTGATACGAAAATCCTGCAGGATCTGCTCTACGGCCAGGCGCTGCGTCGCCTGCAGGACGGTCAGGCCGGCAATCGGCACGACGCCAAGACCCGGCAGATCGATCGCGCCTGCGCGGTCAAGCCGGTAAGGATTCCCGCGACGCACTGCCTCGATGAAGCGTTTCATCTCGGCCTCTTCAGGCTTCGTCCGCGATATCTCCCGTTGGACCTCAGTGCGCGCAATACCGCCGGGAGTCGGCTGCTGGTTAAGGGGTGCGTTGGTGTCCGGTACCACGTTGTCCGTTCTGCCCGTCGCCGTGTTCGTGCCCCGTCCCGGTACCACCTCGATCGGCTGACGCGGCCGTTCAGTGAGCACTCGCTCCTGGCCTTCGAAGGTCACGGGTTCGAACTCGACGATCAACGTATCCCCAGCTGCCAGCCGTGGCTCGCCGTCGGGGCTCAGGTTCTGCAGGCGCTTGTCCTCGGTCGATCTCGGCAGCACTGTCGGTGGCGACTCGAGGCGCGGGTCAGATCGGGTCGTACCGGATTTGCCACCGGCCCCTCCCATGGCCTCGATGACCGTTCGCTGCTGTTCGGGATCGAGGCCTTGGAACATCTCGACCTGATCGGCCGTCGGAGTCTGGCCGACCGCCGCAGGGGCAGACGCCAGCCCGGCAGCCAGCAAGACCATGACCCACATCGAACGTAGCGCGGACAAATTCCAGGATCCTTGCATGCTTTTCCCTAGCCGCCTCGCAGGATGAGATTTATCGCTTCAGCGCAGGCCATGGGACCAGCTCAGGGAGCCTCGCACGCCGTCCTCGACGGCCACCGGGCCGGCCGAGTCAACGTCCGAGTAACCAAGCGAAACGCCTATATTACCCCATCGCACGGAGCGCTCGTGGGACAGCTCCAGATCCAGCACCCTGGCCTCGCTGTCCGCCAGCGAATGCTCCGGGGCCACACCCGCGCGGTTCAGCTTGACGTTACGAGCCAGCAGGTTCCACTGGTGTCCCGAGGCCTCGACCAGCAGCAGGCCGACGCCCACTGACTCGCCGTCCGCATCGATAGCGTGGCCGATGGCCCGGCGGCGATACCGATACCCGCTGGTATAGATGATGTTGGTGTAGGCACAACCGAATTCGGGTGGCGAGCTAAGGAAATCGCAGGCCGTGTCGGCGTACTCGGCGTGCGCCCGCCAGGACAGGGTTCCCCACTCGCCCCACCCTTCGGCGCCAAACAATCCGAGGTACTTCGAAGGCATGAACCCCGCTTCGTCCTCGCCAATCGCCTGGGCATAGAGCGCCAGTGGCACCCTGCCGCCCGGCCAGGACCAGCGCACGTCGAACCCGGCCAGCTGATTGCCGGGCTGGTCTTCAAGCGACTGGTCGTTGTCATTGCCCGCCAGCAGGTCCCCGAAGGTACTGAGATCGCAAGGGCGGCCCTCACCGCACCATTGGGCGCTGCGACTCGCAGCAATCTGCAGGGAGGGCAGCGGGCGCGATTCAAACCGCATGCCGAACAGCAGGGCCTCAGGGTAGTCGCGGTCCTCCTCGAGCTGACCCATGAAGGTGCTGAAACGCCAGGGACCCAGCCACCGCAATACAGGCAGCGTGAAAGGTTGTGCCTCGATGCGATCGATGCCGATGGACGGCGTCGGGCGTGCGTTGGTCGAGAGGATAAGGCTGCCCTCCCAGCCTGGCCCCCACCACCGGTCCAAATAGCCGGCGCTCAGGCTCCAGTTACCCAGACTCATTGCGAGGTAGGAGCCGTCCGGGCGGAATTCCTGACCGTCGTCCGGGTCGGCAACGACACCGGCCGACAGCTTCCAGGCGAATCGCTCCCCGATCCAGTCGGCCGCGACCGTGAGTTCGCCTGCTTCGCGCGGGGAGTCCTCGAACGACCGTAACGCCCATGGATCCGTCGTCCCTGCGACTTCGACCAGGAGATCAACGCCGCTGGTCGTAGTCTCCAGTGCCACACGCTGTTGCACGCGTCCCAGGGCTGACTGCAATCGCGGGCTTAACCTCGACGAATCCGCCGCACTGACATCCTTGCGAATGTCGGACCACGGCAAAGGCCAGCTCATGGTGGGCATGCGCAACACACCGGCATCGGCCAGTTGCTGCAGGTCGTGGCGCAATGCCATGTCGCCGGGGCCGACCCACGGCTCCGCGTGCGTCGCTGCAGCGAACAGAATCGCGGACACAGCAGTCGCAGCGACCAGCGCGCCAGTGCGCCTCGGGGAAATTGCTGGCCTCACTTCGTGGCTCAAGGCAGCGCGTAGTTCCAGTTGAGGTAGGCGCGCGGCAGGACGGCCTCGTCGCCCTTCCACTTCCTGTCCTGGCTGTCGACACCGACCCCGCCTTCCAACCAGCCTGAGCGCAGGACGCGGCGATAGCTCAGATCGAGGCTGATCCAGTCTTCAGCCCCCTGGGCGACCGAATGGATGGTGTCAGGCTCGACGCGGTTCTGGTTGATTCTGGAATAGCGCGCAACGACCGTGAGCGTATTGGCCTCGCTGTCGACACTGATGTATCGCGCCGAGTACATGTCGCCGTCGCCGTCCATGGAATGCCCTATGGCCCGCCCGTAGTAGCGATAGCCGTCGGTAAAAATCGTGTTGTTATACGCGCAGTCCCAAAGCTTCTCGCCATTCTCGGTGCCGCCGCAGCGTGTGTTCGACCATTCGAAGCCCGCGCGCCAGGAACTGCCGCCGCCAGGACCGTCGCCCCAGGTTTCGAGCCCTAACAGCTCGAGGCTGCGATAGGGGCGCGGAATCTGGTTGTCGATGGTCTCGCCCGTGTGCTGGTTGTAAAGCGCGTAGTTCCAGTCTCCGATCGGCGACGCCCAGCGGATGTCCCAACTCGCGAGCTGGTTGCCAGGCTCATCGGCCGGATCGACGTTCTCGCCGGCGTTGTCATTGCCGGAGAACATGTTCCAGAAATCGTCCCAGGTGCAGGAGCGGCCTTCGCCACACAGCTGAGCCGTGCGCTCGAGGCCGATTTCGAGGCCGTCGAGCGGCCGCGCCGAGACGCGCATGCCCCAGAACACCGGGTGGGCGTAGTCGTTGCGCGAACCTTCCATCTGGCCAAAAAACGTCGTCAGGCGCCACGGTCCGATCCAGCTCAGCCACTTCGTCTCGAAAGGCATTGATACGGCGCGGTCGAGCGCAATCTCGGGCACCGGCCGGGCGTTGTTCGACAGGATCAGGCTGCCCTCCCAGCCCGAGCCCCACCAGCGGTCCTGCTGTCCCGCCGTGACGATCCAGTTGCCGAACTTGCCGGCAATGTAGGACCCGTCCAGGCGTCCTGGACGGTCATCGTCCGGATCGACTGCCCCGGTCGCTTGCAGGCGGCCGCCGAAGCGTTCGCCAACGAAGCCGGCCGCATAGACACTTAATTCGCCCTCTTCGCGCGGCGTATCCGCAAAGGTGCGCAGCTGCGTGGGTCTCGCTGCCGCGCCGACTTCGACGCCCAGGGTGGCGTTGCCTTCGCGCGCCAGGGCACGGAGGCGTGAGATCGCTGCTTGCTGAGCAAGCGTCAGCGACGGCGCTGCAGAACCCTCGCCCCCACCCTCTCCAGCTCGCGCGGTCGAGAGAGCGGAAAGTGCGTTTGCCAGATCAGATGCGGCGATCGGCCACGCCGACATCGGCAGGTCGATCACGCCAGAGTCGACGAGCAATTGGACATCGTGCCGAACCTGGACATTGCCGGGAGCAATCCAAGGCTCACCCGCCGCTGCAAAGGACCCGAAGGACATGACGCCCAGGGCGGCAACGACGGTCCGATCGATCCATGACGGGTTCAAGCGCATCCCGCCATGTTACTGGGCTGCTCAGTCGCTGCGCCAGCGCTGTACCTGCGCGAGCAGTTTCTGCACGTGCTCCGGACCGTCGGACCAGAGGCCGGTCCGCACTGGCTCGTTCATCGAGGTGGCGAGCTTCTTGCCGAGTTCGACGCCCCACTGGTCGAACGGGTTCACGTCCCAGATCACGGACTGCACGAACACCTTGTGCTCGTACCACGCGATGAGCTTGCCGAGCGCGCGCGGCCCAAGTCGCGGCGCGAGAATCAGGCTGCTGGGCCGGTTGCCTGCATGCACCTTGTGCGCGACCAGGCGCCCGATGTCCGCGGCCGGGGTACTCCTCGCCTGCAGGTCCGTGCGCACCTGGTCTGCTGTCTGTCCGAAAGCGAACGCCTCGGCCTGCGCGAAGCAGTTGGCCAACGCGAGATCCTGCTGCCGCGCGAACCGGCTCGAGCCATTGACGGGGACGAGGAAATCGATCGCGACCCTGGCCGTGCCCTGGTGCAGCAGCTGGAAGAACGAATGCTGCGCGTTGTTGCCGGGCTCACCCCAGACGACGTTGCCCGTCGCGTAGTCGACTGCCTGCCCCGTCCGCGTCACGCTCTTGCCGTTCGATTCCATCTCGAGCTGCTGCAGGTACGCGGGGAAACGATGCAACCGCCGGTCGTAGGGCAGCACCGCAAGCGAATCGAGGCCGAGGAAGTTCGTGTTCCACACGCCGAGCAGGCCCATCAGCACCGGCAGGTTGCGCTCGAGCGGGGCCGCGCGGAAATGCTCGTCCATTTCGTGCCCGCCCTGCAGGACCAGCTCGAACTGGTCCATGCCGAGAGCAAGCGCGATGGCGAGCCCGACGGTGGACCACAGCGAATAGCGGCCACCGACCCAGTCCCACATCGTGAAACGCGACTCGGGTGCGATGCCGAACGCGTCCATCGCCTCGTGGTTGGTCGAGACCGCGACGAAATGGTGACCGATCGCCTGTTCGCCCAGCTCGCCGATGAGCCACTCGCGCGCGGCATTGGCGTTGGCGAGCGTTTCCTGAGTCGTGAACGTCTTGGAGCAGATGACGAACAGCGTCGTCGCCGGATTGACCGCCTCGAGCGCTTCCGACAGCTCGACGCCGTCGACGTTCGAGACGCAATGGAGCCGGATCGCGCGATTGCGATACCGCCCCATCGCTTCCGTCGCCATGACGATGCCGAGGTCCGAACCGCCGATACCGATGTTGACCACGTCCGTGAATCGAGCGCCGGTGAAACCGAGAATCCTGCCCTGGTGCACCCCGGTCACGAACTCGCGCATCTTGGCCAGCTGCCCGCGAACGTCCGGCATGACGTCATGGCCGTCGGCGAACATCGGGCGGTCCGAACGGTTGCGCAGCGCCATGTGCATGGCTGCGCGGCCTTCCGTGTTGTTGACCCGCTCGCCGGCGAACAACGCCGCGATGCGCGCCGGCAGGTCGCAGGCCAGAGCGAGCGACTGCAGCAGGCCCAGCGTCTGCGGGGTCACGCGCTGGCGGGAGAAGTCGTACAGGAGGTCGAGTGCGCCGACGCTCATCGCGTCGAAGCGACCGGCGCCGTCGTCGGCGAAGAGGTCACGAAGGTGGCGGCCCGAGAGCTGCGCGGCGTGCGCCTCGAGCGCCTTCCAGGCAGGCAGGGCGGTGCGGGATGCGGTCATCCGCGCAGCTTAGCCGTCTGCCCCCTCCCCCGCAAAAGGCGGAAGAGGTAAAGAGGTCAGCCGAGGTTGACCACTCTCGAATTCGCCGGCTCGCCGCCCCGATAGTACT
>CAVOSA010000035.1:0-128768 GCA_963698735.1 uncultured Gammaproteobacteria bacterium
CCGTAGTCGCCGCCGGCTTCGAGGAGGCCGGCAATATCGCCTTCGGCCGGCTGTTCCGCTACATCAGTGGCGAAAACGCCGGCCGCAGCAAGATCGCGATGACGGCGCCCGTCACCCAGGCGAAGGGCGAGAAGATCGCGATGACGGCGCCGGTGGCACAGCAGGCCGATGGCCCCGGCTACCGGGTCGCGTTCCTCGTGCCAGCGCGCTACACGAAGGACACCGTGCCGACGCCGCTGGATCCTGAGGTGCGCATCCGCGTAGTCCCGGCGCAGCTCGTTGCCGCCTGGCGCTATTCGGGTCGCTGGACGCGGGAAAACTACGACTCGAGCGAACGCGCGCTGCGCGGGCAACTGGCATCGCGTGGCCTCGTGGCGCGCGGCGAGCCGGTCCTTGCTCGTTACAACCCGCCGTTCACGCCGTGGTTCATGCGCCGCAATGAGGTGCTGATCCCGGTCGAGCGCCGCGCGAAAGGGCCCTGAGTCGATCTCAGCCGGCTTCGCTCACGCCGACTGCCGCCGGGGCAACGCGTCGACTGCCCGCGTAGAGATCGAACAACAACAGCTTGCACGGGATGCTGCCGTTCATGAGCGCGATCGTGCGCGACGGCTTGAGACCGATCGCCTTGTAAGGCGACGCGGAAGCCGCGAGGACCGCGGCCCGCCAGCCGGCGAAACGCTGCTTCAGCGTATCGCCGAATTCCTCGTACAGCTGCCGCACGTCGGCCTCGCCACCGCCGATGCGGTCCCCGTACGGAAGATTGGTGGCCAGCAGTCCGGAAGGCGCGGGCGGCTCGACGTCCTGTACCCGGACCGTCTCGAAGGAAATGTACTTCTCGACGCGCGCCTTGAGCGCGCTCTTGCGCGCCATCTCCACGAAATCACTGCGCATGTCCGACGCGGCCACGATGGCGCGCGGCGCCTCGAGCTTCTCCGCACGGATGCGCTCCTGCGTCTCGCGCCACAGCGCGCGGTCGAAGTCGGCAAGCCATTCGAAGTAGAACTCGCCCTTCTTGCGATGAATCTGCGGCGCCTTGCGCACCGCGATCATCGCAGCCTCGATGGCCAGCGTGCCGCTGCCGCACATCGGGTCGAGGAAAGCCATGCTGCCGTCGTAGCCTGCGAACTGCAGGATCGCGGCGGCGAGCGTCTCCTTGAGCGGCGCGGGATGGCCCTGTTCGCGGTAGCCGCGCTTGTGCAGCGACTTGCCGGAAGTGTCGAAGCTCAGCATGCAGCGGCCGCGCGTGACATGGGCGACGACCACGACCTTCGGCTCGTCGGTGTCCACCGGCGGCACGCGCTCGCCGGCCTTGGCAAAGGATTCGCGGATGCCTTCGCGCACCTGCGTGATGATCTGCCGGTGCGACAGGCCGTGGCTTTCCTCGCCGACGCTGTCGACCATGAAGGCGTGGCGGGCATCGAACAGTTCCGGCCAGTGCATCCGCCGCACCTGGGAATGCAACATGGCGGGGGTGTGCGCAGGGACTTCCCGCAGCACGCGCAGGATCCGGCTTGCCGTGCGCAGGCGCAGGTGCAGCTCGTAGTACTGCTGCGGAGTCGCATTGAACAGCACGGCGCGGAACGTCGGCGCCAGTTCCGTCAGGCCGAGCGCCGCGAGTTCCGCCTCCAGGGCGGGCTTGGCTTCCTCGGGGCAGGTGGCGATCAGTCGCATGGGTCGCCGCGCGAGCCGTGACGCAGCGTCATCGACTCATTGCTCAGTCGGTGCCTGCACGACGGAACGCTGCGGCCAGCGCGCCATCGGCACCGCGCAGTTCGAGCCGGTCGCCCTCCATCCGGGAAGTCGTAACCTTTGTCAGTGCATTGAGAAACGCCTGCTCCTGCTCCATCACGCCCGGCGCCCCGCACATCATGCGCGTCACGGCGGCCGTGCCGAACTTGAGCGTGTCGCGCCGGGCTTCATAGCTGGTCGTGTAACGGTTGCAACCTGCCGACCCGCTCGCCCGGCCGTCGGGGCCGAACTCCAGCGTGACGGACGAGCCGGCGACCAGGCCGGCGACAGCGGCCCGGCCATTGTTGATGCCGGTGGCCGTCCACTGGGTGCCGGCAAGCTGCGTCGACTGGGCCTTGAACGTCGCACTGACCTTGCCGTCGTCGCCCAGCAGGTCGAGCATGTCGCCGTTGATCCGGTAGGAGCGGGCGCTGGAGAGCACGAACGTCACGGCCTGCGCCTGGCGCATGACCCCGGCTGGACACGCCATCTGCGTCGAGACCAGTTGCCCGATTTCGAGCCCCGTCTTGCCCGGCGCATAGCTGCCGCTGAACCTGTTGCAGCCGTCCGATCCGCTGATGCGGTCACCGGCGAACTGCAACGTCACCGACGTCCCTGGCAGGAGCGTGACGCCCGGCAAGTCGACGAGTACCCAGGCCGAGCCGTCGAGGTCGGACTGCTGCGACTGACCTGCAGACACGGCGCTACAGGCCGATGCCAGCAGGGCAAGCAGGACCACGCCAGCGGCGCGGTTCAGTGAAAGCCTCATGAGTGGACTCCGGGTGACACACGTTCCTGTTCCCGCGCACAGTCTAAGGCACCCGATGGCGTCGTCGGACTCCCGTCGATCGCGCCCGCGGTAACCATTACCGCGGTCCGGCGCGGGATCGCGACTGGCGGGTGGCGAACACCCCATCCCCCTCGAGCTTCGTCGCAAACCCGGAAAGCCGCAGCCGTCGCGCTACCTCCTGTGGCACGTCGCGGCCGGTCGTCAGCCGATTCGGAGAACCGGTGTAATGAAAGAGCAGGCCCCCGGGTCGCAGGACACGCGCCAGCTCATCGTAGAACGCCTGCGAATACAGGTTACCGGCCAGGCCGAATCGAGGCGGGTCGTGCAGGATGGCGTCGAATGAACGTTCGGCGAGGCCACTGATCTTTTCGCCTATGTCGCCCTGCGTCAGCGAGAGCCCGGGCCCTGCGGGGGGCGACCAAGGATTCAGGCTGCGCAGCCAAAGCACGTCGGGGTTCACTTCGAACGAGATCACCTCGGTTGCGCCGCCATCGAGGCACCACGCCGCGAAGTATCCGAGGCCCGCACAGGTGTCGAGTACGCGCTTGCCCCGTGGCTCGATCAACGCGACCTTGCGTCTCGCATCTTCGTAGGGAGAAACCTGCTGTGAAACCAGCATCTTCACGCCGTCGATCTCGAACGTCGGCGGGCCCCAGTCCGTCGGCACCAGCTTGATCAGCGCTCTCCCGAAACGCGCGATGGGCTCGAAGCAATCACCAGTCCAGTAGTAGACCGTCCGCTCCCTGCAGCGCTCGAGATACGGATACGAACGTGCGTGCCAGCGCCAGCTCGAAGCATCGAGTTCGACGGTGGTCTGCGATCGATCCAGGTCGAGCGAACAATCCATCGCACGCTCGCCGCGCGCCATGGCTGCGAGCAGCGCTGCATGCACTTTCGCGGTGAGCAGCGGCCCAGGCACGGGCGACGGGTCCGGAGGTGTCGACATGCGCACACGTTACCCGACCCGCTGACGGAAGGCGCGTCAGTCCCGGTCGATCCGGATCGCGCGCTATCGCGGCAGCGCAAGCCGACGCGTCACCCCGATGACGCGCCCGGCGAGCTGCCCGAGGGCCGGTGCGCTCAGCGGTGGATCGATCTGCGCCATCGTGACCTGGTACACGGCCTCCTTGGCGGCTGCCAGCGTCGAACTGGCGATCACCGAGCGACCGGCCACCAGGAACGTGTCAAGGTCGCCAAAAGCGACCAGCAACGGCGTGCGCGACGGTCTGAAAGACTGCAGCTTGCGACCTGCCAGCATGCGCTGCACGTTGTCGGCCGCGCACTCCCCCATTTCCAGCGCGTAGAACGCCTGCTTGGCGACGGGACGCGGCAGGCCCGCGGAATCGCCAATGACGAAAACGTTGCGGAAACGTCGGCTGCGCAGGCTTGCAGCCACCGGCGCCCACTGCCGCGGCTTCGCGACGAGGCCCGCATCGCGCAGCAACGGGGGCGCGGAGCCGCCACCCGTCCAGAGCGTGAGATCGGAACGCAGCCGTCGCCCCGATTGCAGCCGGACTCCGGCTGGCGTCACGGCGGCCACGGCTGAGCCCGTGTGTATATGCACGTCGAAATTTTCGCAGAGCGCGCGGACTGCGGCGTCGATCTTCGGCGAGGCACCGGCCATCAACCGCTTTGCGGCGTCGACGACATGAATCGTGAGGTTCTGCCGCGTGCGATACCGCCGCAGGACCTCACCGAGCACCTCGACGCCGGTAAAACCGCCGCCGACGATGACCAACGACCGCGGGGCACGGCCCTGCGCGAGCAACGCGAGCCGCCGCCCGATCACCTTGCCGTCGTCCACGCTTTTCAACGGCAACGCATAGCGGTCGGCGCCGCGCACGCCGAAGGTTTCGTTCACGCCGCCCACGGCTACGATGCAGGCATCGAAATCGTGCGCGCTTCCCGTCGACGTCTCGAGCTTCCCGCGCTTCGCATCGATGGCGACGACCGCCTCGCGGACGAATCGATGCCCCGCCCGCGCTACCAGGCGTCGGCGCGACAGCCGCAGGTCGGCCGGTCGCTTGGCGCCCGAGAGCAGTTCGTGGATGTTCGGCAGCCACTCGAACCACGGTGACGGATCGAAGACCGTCACGTCGTATGCGTTGCCGAGCGACTGGGCCGCACGCAAACCCGCGAAATTTGCCCCGACGATCGCGACCCTGGGGCGCGCGGAGACGGCGTTCCGACGGCGGCGTCCGGTCATGTTGCTGCGCTCCCGTGGCTGCTGCGCGAAAGCGTCAGTGTAGACTCGAATCACACTCGACGCGGAGCGCACATGGACCCGATCAAATCCTTCCTCAAGGCGACGCTCTTCGGCGGCCTGATGTTCCTGGTGCCTGTCGTGCTGCTCGCGGTCGTGCTGCGGCACGCCTTGCAGCTCGCCGGCAAGGTCGCCAAACCGATCGCGGCGCTGCTGCCGATCAGCCATTTCGGCGGTGTTGCCGTGGCGACGCTGATCGCCGCGGCCATCCTGCTGCTCATCGCGTTTCTGGCCGGGCTGCTGTCACGCACGGCAACGGGGCGGCGCGTGACGCACTGGTTCGAGGAATCGATCCTCGGCGCCCTGCCGCAGTACCGCATGGTCAAGTCGCTGGCCGAGGGCCTGACGCAGATCGAGAGCGGCGACAGCATGCAGCCGGTGCTGATGCGGGGCGACGAAGGCTGGATGCTCGGCTACCAGATGGAGGAACTGCCCGGCGGCTGGCGGGTGATATTCCTGCCAGCCTCGCCGACGCCCATGTCGGGTAACGTGCTTTACGTCGAGGCCGCGCGAGTCAGGGCGCTCGACATCACGATGCGCGAGGCCATGCAGCTGGTGAAACGCCTGGGGATAGGCTCCGCCTCGGCACTGCAGACGGTGCAACTCGACACCGGCAGCTCGGCCTAATCAGGGAGACTCGCCCCTGCCCAGCGCCTGCGCCGCAAGCACGCGCACCTGCGGATCCGCCGGGTACGCGGCAACCAGCCTGCGCGCCGTTACCTGTGCGTCCTGCTTCCTGCCCGCCTCGAGCTGGAATGACGTGAGCGCCATCAGCACGTCGCGGCTGTAGGGCCAGCGCCGCGAGGCGTCCTGCAGGCGGCGGATGGATTCGTCGACTTCGCCCGCCGAGTGCAACGCAACTCCGTAGACATAAGCATAACGCTCCGCGTCGGGGTCGAGTTCGACGGCCCGCCTGAGGGAGCCCATCGCAAGGTCGGACTGCTGCAGGCGAATGCGCGCGAGGCCCAGCGCGTGATGCAAGGCTGCGCTCATCGGCACTCGCGCCAGACCCTGCTGCAGCATGTCCGCAGCTTCCTGGTCGCGTCCTTGCGCGCGCAGCACGTCGGCGGCGTTCACGTAGGCCGGGACGAAGTCGGGATCCAGGCGGAGGGCATCACTGAACAGCGACTGCGCCTCGTCCGGCTTACCGAGCGCGGCCTGGAACCCGCCCAACGCGACCCGGGCTTCCGGGCGATCCGCGGTGTACCGCAACGTTGCGATGTATTCCTGCGAGGCCCCCTGCCATTCTGGCTGCAGGTCTGGCGACAGCGCCTCCCGGCCCTCGACGAGCGAACGTGCGGCCTCGATCCGCACGGCGCGGGTGGCGTCGCCGAGCAGGGGCCCGAGCACCACGGACCGGGTTTCCGGCGGCATCACGTCGGCGAGCTGCACGGTCGCCAGACGAACCAGCGGGTTCGGGTCCCGTGCCATGCGCTCGGCGAAATCGCGCGTGAACTGGCCACTGCCGGCAAGGCGGGCAAGGGCCGAGGCCCGCACGATTGCGGGCTGGGCAGAGTCTGCCGCGACGCCCGACAACTTCTCCAGCGCCGCCGGTTCGCCGGTCTCCGCCGCGTGGAACACCGAGGCGAACGTCTGGAAGCCGGCGGCATCGCGGCCCAGCCAGCCGCGCACGGCCGCGGCCGCCCACTTCGCGTTGCGATCGGCGTGGCAGCCACTGCAGGCATTCGGTACGCCAAGCGCGACACTCTCGTCTGGTCGCGGCACGCGCATGCTGTGGTCGCGTCGCGGATCGACGACCATGTAGGTGGTGCGCGGCATGTGGCAGTTGGCGCATTGCGCTCCGGCCGAAGCCTGCGCGTGCCGGTGATGCGCCGTCGCGTCGTACTTCGCGGCATCGTGGCACTGTGCGCAGACCGTGTTGCCGGGCGCACGCAGCTTCTGGGTGTGCGGATCGTGGCAATCGCTGCAGGTGACGCCCGCGCCGTGCATCTTGCTCTGCTGCCACGAGCCCCAGACGAATACCTCGTCCTGCTGCTGGCCGTCGGCGTGATAAAGGTCGGGCAACAGCAACGATGGCAAGTAGTGGTCCATGAACGCGCGGCCAGGCTCGTACTCTTCGGCGATCTGGGCACGGCGCGCGTGGCATTGCGCACACACTTCGATCTCACGCTCCGTCGAGCGTGGCTTGCTGCGCGCGGGCTGGCCGGTCGAGGCATTGCGCGACCAGGTCACGCCCTGCCGCTCATCCAACAGGACCGTCAGGCCCTTGCCCGGCTCGCTGCCTTTGCGCGCGGCCCATGCGACGTGCGCCGAGCCGGGCCCATGGCAGGCCTCGCAACCAACCGAGACCTCGGCGTAGACCGTCTTGAACGCGTCGGCTGCCGCGTCGTAGCCCTTGCGCACCGCGGTCGAGTGGCAGTCGGCGCACATGAAGTTCCAGTTCTGCGAACGGCGGGTCCAGTGCAGCTCGTCCTCATGATCGAGCTTCTCATCGGGGTACTGGCGGAACCAGCGCTGGCCACCCTGCTCGCGCGCCCGCGTGTCCCAGGTGACCGACACGGCCTGCAACCGCCCGCCCGGCAACTCGACCAGGTACTGCTGCAGCGGCGCGACGCCGAACGTGTACTTGACCTCGAAGTCCGCGAGCTGGCCATCGGGACCGTCGGTGCGGACGAAGTACTTGCCGTCACGCCGGAAGAACGTCGATGTGACGCCCTGGTACGTGTAGGCGGCGTCGTTGAAATCGCCGCGCACGGAGTGCTCGCTTGCGTGCTGCATCGCGACCGCATGCTGCGAGGCCTGCCATCCGCTGAAAGCCTCGGCGTGGCAGGACGCACACTGCCCGGAGCCGACGAACGTTGCCGCCATCGCCGCTGGCGGAACCACTGCGCCGCTCCCGGCCGGTGCGTATGTCCGGCCCGACAGCCAGTACCAAGCACCCAATGCCGCCAGCGCGACCAGCGCCAGACTGCCGAGCCAGGCCGCCTGCGACCGCGACGCAGTTGCGCCTGAGTCCTGGGCGGGCTGAACCGGGACTTCTCGCGAAGTAGTCGGGCCGGGCTGCGATGGGCGCTGCTTGCGGGACAAAGCCTGGTCGGTGGTGGGTTCGACGGATCGTCAGTATACGGTGCGCCAGTCGTTCTTCACGCTGATGATCAACCAGTCACGCTGGGTGGCCTCGTCGAGGCCGCGCTCGAGCCGCCCGATGGACGACTTGCGATCGTAGGCAAACTCGCGCTGGCCGTCGTCATGATGAAGGAGCATTCCAAGGCGTGGACCGGCACCGCTGGTCGTGTACTCCAGCATCTCGAAGTCGCCGTCGGAATTGCCGAATGCAAGGATCGGACGCCGACCGATGTAGCGGTTGATGCCTACTGGCTTGCCGGCCTTGTCGTCGATGAACTCGACCTCGGGCAGGCGCACGATCACCGGCTTGCCGTCGCGGACTTCGTAGCGGGTCTTGATGCTGCTGCCGACGACCTGCTCGGGCGGCACGCCGTAAGCCTGCTCGCTGAAGGCCCGCACGAACTCGACGCCGCCACCGGTCACTATGTACGTCTTGAAGCCGTTGGCGCGCAGGTAGGCCAGCAGTTCCTTCATCGGCGCATACGTGAGCCCGGTGTAGGGCTTGCCGAGGCTGGGGTGACGCGCGGTCGCGAGCCAGTTGGACACGATGCCGGAGAATTCCTCGCTGGTGGTGCCGGCATGCGTTGCCGCGATCATCTGCAGCAGGCCGTGCTCGCCCGCCGCGGCGACGCCGGCCATGTCACCAGCCAGCACGGACTTGAACGGCTCCTGCGTCTTCCATTCCGGATGCCGGGGCGCCATGACCTTGACGCGGTCGAGCGCGAAGGCGAGCTGGAAGTACATCGGCTGTTCCGACCAGAGCGTGCCGTCGTTGTCGAACACGGCAATACGCTCGGCGGGAGGCACATACGACTTGCTCGCGGGGTCAGTGACCGACTGCACGAAACCGACGATGCGCGCCTTGGCCGGGCCCTCGTTCCAGCCAGGCAGGGCATCCGCCGCACGCGCGAGGCCTGGCAGCGCGACGCAGGCGAGCAGGACGCCGAACAGCGCGCTGCGGGAAAGCCGCTTGGCCACGGCAACATCGTTCGCTTGTCGCATGGTTGCTGCCTCCTGCATTGCCTTATGACGCAGTCCGATCACGGCGTCGGCGCAGTGGCGGCTTTCGTGCCCGGCATGATTTCGAAAAACTGATCGAAGTTGCCAAGGCACGCCATCAGCTGCTGCAGTACGGCGGGATTGCCGGCCAGGGTCGCCCGGCCTGCCTCGGCCTGGGACGCAAAAGTCGCCTTGCGCATCATGACCGGCTCGAGGTCCGAGCGATTGATGGTGACCGTCAGGTCGGCGTTCGCCGCCTGGTAACCCTCGATGTTGGTCAGCGTCGAGTTGCTGAGTTCGAGCACGTACTTCCCGCCGGTGTCCGGCGTCACGAGGTTGATCGTGAACGCGAGCCCGTCCGCCTTGCGGCTGTCGAGCAGGACGCCGAGGTAATCGAGCCAGAGGTCGGTCGACATGGCGCGCACCGTGTCGGGCGATGCGGAGCGCGGCATCAGGCCGGCCGGAATGCCCGAGCGCAGTTCCAGCGCCGCAGCCAGGAAGCTGTTGCGAAGGCTCGAGCTTTCCTTCTGGTACCCCATCTGTTCGAAACAGTCGGCGAGCAGGTCCTTGGCTGCCTGGTTCGCGGGCTGTGCATACACCAGCTTGTTGAGCAACTCGATCGCCAGTCGGTACTCGCCGGCCGCGTGCAACTCGTGGGACCTGGCGAGAATCTTCCCGGCGCCGCCCATCATCTCGACGTACAGGGGCGCCGAATCGCGCGGCGAGGCCGGCACCAGCGTGGCCGGGTTGCCGTCCCAGTACCCCAGGTAGCGATTGATGACCCCGCGGCTGTTGTGCTCCTCCGAGCCATGGTAGCTGCGCGCGGCCCACTTATTCTGCAGGCTGGGCGGCAGGTGGTAGACGTTATGAATCTCGTTGATTGTCACGCCCTGGTTGGCCGCGTGCAGTACGTCGTTGTTCAGGTTGGCGTACACGTCGCGCTGGGTGCGCATGACGTCCTGGATGCGGGCGTTGCCCCAGCGCGGCCAGTTGTGGGCGGCGAACATCACTTCGGCCTGCGGGCCGAAGCGGTACAAGGCCTCGTTGATGTACTTGGACCAGACCAGCGCGTCGCGCACCAGCGCACCGCGCAGCGTGTAGATGTTGTGGATCGTGGCCGTGATGTTCTCCGCGGCCCAGAACGCCTTGTACTGCGGGAACCAGGTGTTCATCTCGGCCGGCGCCTCGGTGCCCGGGGTGTTCTGGAACACCATCGTCACGCCGTCGACGACGATTTCCTCGATGGCCTTGGTTACCAGCCGTGTCGGCGCGATCAGGCCCGTGGTACCCGTGGACGCCCGCTTGCCTATCGCCTGGTCGACGTGACCGAAGGGGCTCCGCGGCAGCAGCATTCCGTACTGGTACATCGCGCGGCGGACCATCGCGTTGCCGGCGTACACGTTCTCGGCGACGGCGGCTTCCATGAAGCCGGACGGCGCAATGACCTGAACCTTGCCGGACTTCACGTCCGCCTCCTCGACGACGCCGCGCACGCCGCCGAAATGGTCGATGTGCGAATGCGAGTACACGACCGCCACGACCGGACGCGCGCCGAGCTTTTCATTGGCCAAGGCCAGCGCCGCCGCGGCCGTCTCCTTCGAAACGAGCGGGTCGAAGACGATCCAGCCCGTATCGCCGCGGACGAAGCTGATGTTGGAGATGTCGAAGCCGCGCACCTGCCAGATGTGGCCAGGCACGACTTCGTACAGGCCATACTGCGCGTTCAGGACGGCCTGCCGTTGCAGCGAAGGCTGGATGCTGTCGAAGTCCTGCTGCGACTGGAGAAAAGCGTACTCGCCGAACTGCCAGGCGAGTGCACCCTCCGCCGTCCTGATTTCCGTGTAGGCGGGAGCGGCGACGAAACCGCGCTTCGATTCGTCGAAGTCACGCGTGTCCTCGAACGGCAGGGTCGATCGCGCGGCCTGCTGCGACTCCACCGTGAACTTCGAGGGCGGCTGACCCTTGGGGTGGAAATGTGCAACAGGCGCCGAGGGCACCTGCGTGCCGGGCGAAGTCTTGCTGTCGCGCGCCGCGGCGGGTAGCGCGCCGACAGCACCGCACAGCAAGAGCAGGAGGAACGTGCTGAGCGACATGGGTCGAGCCATTTGAATTCTCCGCTGCGCTTCGGCACCGCGCACTGCGTGGCGCGACGAGGTGATTCAATGCGTCAGTAAATCCACTGCAGACGCGTGAGCAGCGTCTTCGTGTTGCCGTCGAGACCGAAGCGATCAAGGTCGATGTTGCCGTAGCCGACGCTGGCCTTCCAGCGGTTGTTGGCCCACCAGTTCACGCCCGCCCACCAGCCATCCATGGTGCCGCCGCGCACCGGGCCATCATCGAGGTCCACGTGGCCGTAGCGCCCGATCAGTTCTACAGCGCCCCAGCGACCCTGCGGCAGGATGCGTCGTGCGTAGCCCGCCTTGCGGTCGTACGGACGATGCTCGCCGGTAAGCACCCAGCTACCCGTGACATACCAGCCATCGAGCGTGGGATCGCGGTCATCGCGGGTGCTCAAGTCCGCACGAACATACTCGGCAAGCACCGAGTACCCGCCGCTGCTCCACAGCGCCTCGACGCCGGTGTGCCAGGCGTGATCGCCCGGCACTTTGCCGGTGTCGACAAAGTCGTCGGCCACGTTGGAGGCCGGCTTGCCGCGGTAGCGCAGCTGGTTGTCCACCGCGCCGTAGTAGCGTGTGCTGACGGCCACGTGCAGGTAGTCGGCGCCATCCCTGGACCACACCGGCAGCGCGGTAAGGCGGCCCGCGAAGTCGTTCCCCGAGTCGGACCAGGAATCGCCCTGAACCCACCAGTCGTTGTACCAGCCGACCGCCCAGGTCGCGCGCTGATCCAGGACGGTATTGCCGAGCGTCGCACCGTCGTTGCGCGAGCGGAAGAACGGGCTCAGCAGGCGCTCGTGGTGCGGCAGGTTGGCGGCATCGCCGACCATTTCATACACGAACGGCTCCTTGATCTTGCCGAGCGTGAGTGTGCCAATCCTGGGCCCGAGCAGGGTGGAGATACGCACATCGGTCGTGTTCCAGTCGCTTTCCGAGGTCTGGTCGAAGCCCTTGTACTCATAGCTGAGCATGTAGTTCCAGGTCCGGAACAGCTCGAAGTGCCCGCGCGCCGAGACTCGCAGCGAACGCGCCTCAAGCTCGTCCTGCTGGTTGCCGACCTGCTGCTTGCTGGCCGCGTCCTGCTCGAAGCTGGTGTAGTCCATCGGCATCACGACGAAGCCGAACTTGACCGAGAAGCGATCGTGCTTGTCTTCGTATTGCGCGGACTCGAGTGTCTCGTCCGGCACGATGCTCGACATCGCGAAGTCGTGGTCATCCTTGACCAGCTGCTCGGACTCCGGCGTGACGTCGGACTCGACCGACTGTGCGGACCCCGTACCGATGCCTGTGAAGAACACGATCGTCGCGATTAGTGCCCGCCTCATAGAAGGACCTCACCAGTCATCGTTCTGCTCGCGACTGTACCGTGCCCAGTTGAGAAAAAGCCACGGCGCACCGTTCGGGAAACCGCCTGCGGGGGGTGGGATTGCAGGCGGCTCCCTCCCGGGCGCCGTGGAGTTTTGGGGTCGCTGCGGCCGACTACTTGTTGGAGCCCGAGGTCACGGCTTCCATGACACGATCGAGGTTGAAGCTGCCCGGCTTCTGCCGCGGCGGGAATTCCCGGAAGCTCTGCAGCCACTGGCCGACGTAGGCTCCGGCCGGCGCGATCGCGAACATACGCTCCATGTACCAGCGCTGGTACCCCATCGCGTTCTCTTCCTCGGCGCGCTCGAACGGGTCCATGCGCAGGTTGGTCAGCTTGGGCGCACGGAGCACGACGAACGGCTCCTGCCACACCTTCAGGCCCTCGGCCTGCTGTTCCAGGAAGGTGATCTTCAGGTTCTCGTAGCGCAGCGCCGCGACGCTGCCGTCGTCGGTCCAGTAGATGAATTCCTTGCGCGGCCAGGCGGCCTCACCGCGCAGCGCAGGACCGAGGTCGTAGCCGTCGAGGTGCACCTTGTACGTGGTCTTGCCGGCCTTCCAGCCCTTGAGCGCATCCTGGATGACGGTCGTGTTGCCTGCGGCGGCGACCAGCGTCGGCAACATGTCCTCGTGCGCCCCGATGTCGTTGATGACCGTGCCCGGCTTGATGACGCCCGGCCACTTGATCATCGTCGGCACGCGGTAGCCGCCTTCCCACTGCGTGTTCTTCTCGCCGCGGAACATGGTCGTGCCGCCGTCCGGCCAGGTGAAGGTCTCGGCGCCGTTATCGGTCGAGTACATCACGATCGTGTTCTGGTCGACGCCAAGCGCCTTGAGCTTCGCCAGCACCTGGCCGACGTGACCGTCGTGCTCGACCATGCCGTCGGCATAGATGCCGAGGCCGGTCTTGCCCTCGGCGTCCGCATGCAGGTGGGTGAAGATGTGCATGCGGGTGGAGTTCCACCACAGGAAGAACGGCTTGTTCGCCCTGACGGCGCGCTCCATGAAGTCGAGCGCCTTCTCCGTCACTTCGCGGTCGATCGTCTCCATGCGCTTCTTGGTCAGCGGCCCGGTGTCCGTGATGCGACCGTCGGCGAAGCTGTGGATCACGCCGCGTGGCCCGAACTTCTTCTTGAACTCCGGGTTCTTCGGATAGTCGACGTTCTCCGGCTCTTCCTCGGCGTTCAGGTGGTAGAGGTTGCCGAAGAACTCGTCGAAGCCGTGGGCCGTCGGCAGCATCTCGTCGCGGTCGCCGAGGTGGTTCTTGCCGAACTGACCGGTCACGTAGCCCTGCGCCCGCAGGAAGGTTGCGATGGTCGGGTCGGCCGCCATCATGCCTTCCGGCGCACCCGGCAGGCCGACCTTGGTGAGTCCGGTGCGGATCGGCGACTGGCCGGTGACAAACGCGGCGCGACCGGCGGTGCAGCTCTGCTGGCCGTACCAGTCGGTAAACAGCGCACCCTCGGCGGCGATGCTGTCGATGTTGGGCGTCCTGTAACCCATCATGCCGCGGTTGTACGCGCTGATGTTGAAGCCGCCGATGTCGTCACCCCAGATCACGAGGATGTTCGGCTTCAAGGTCTGCGCCTGGGCGGCCGCGCCCAGCGTGCCCAGTATTGCGAACAACGCGGCACTCAGCAGTCCTGCGAATTTCTTGTGCATGTCGTTTGGAACCCCACCCTTATTGTTCAAAAAGCCTGATGTCTTTGCCGGGCGCAGTGCGCCGGCCGGCCAGGCGGCTCGTCTCGCCGAAATATGCTGGCCGCGACGCCATGTGTCCAATGCATGTTTGGCATAGTTGATATACTCTCGGCGCATGGCCTTCGAGCTGCAGCAACTGCGCCAAGTCGTCGCGCTCGCCGAGCACGGCAGCTTCGTGCGCGCGGCTGCACACCTGCACATCAGCCAGCCGGCGCTGTCGCGCAGCATCCAGAACCTGGAGCGTCAGTTCGGCAGCGAGTTGTTCCTGCGCTCCAGCGGCGGCGTCCTCCCGACCGATCTCGGCCGCCTCTACATCGAACGGGCGCGCGACCTGCTGCGCATGGCGGACGAACTCGCGGGCGAAGCGGTCAGGCATGCGGGCCTGCGCACCGGCCGGGTCGATGTCGGCGGTGGACCCTATCCGGCGGAATCCTTCCTCGGCCCGGCGGTGGCACGCTTCGTCGAGCAGTTTCCGCGCATTGGCGTGCACCTGCATTCCGGGAACTGGGATGACCTCGTGCAGCTCCTGCGCAGCCGCATGCTGGACTTCTTTGTTGCCGAAACCAGCCTGCTCTCACGCGAGCCGGACCTCGACGTGGGGCCCACGCAGCTCACCCATCCCGTGTATTTCATCGCGCGCGCCGGGCATCCGCTTGCGCGTCGCGGCGGCACCGTCCGCGCCACCGACATCTTCGCCTGGCCCTTCGCCACGCCCTCGCGCATTCCGCCACGCGTGCTCGATCCCTTCCTGGCCGCGCATCGCGCGAGCACCGCCCGCGACGCAATGCCGCGCGCTTTTCCGGCCATCGAATGCAACGGGCTTGCACCGGTGAAGCGCATCGTTGCCTGCTCGGACACGGTGTCGGCGTCAATCCTGCCGAGCATTGCGACTGAACTGGACAGCGGCCAGTTCGTGTTGCTGGGCACGGAGCCCTGGTTGCACCTGCAGTACGGTTTGGTGAGCCTGCGCGGCCGGCCATGGACGCAGGCGGCGGAGAAAATGCGCGATTTCACGCTGCAGGCCGAGCAGGAAGCGACCCGGCTGGAACAGCAACTGCTCGAGCGGCACGGCCCGGGCGGCGGCTCACGACGCAAGTCGACGCCAAGGCCGAAGCGCGCCCCGGCCCGCGACGGCAGCCGGCGAGTCCGCTAGACTTTCCCCGCTGGCATCCTGGTGCTGCGCGCGTCGCGGACGCTGCGGACCCATCAACCCTCGAGGACCATCCGATGTCGACCTTGCGAACGATCGCCCTGAGTTCCACCTTGCTGGCCACGGGCCTGCTTTCCGGTTGCGGCACCACTCCTCCTGCGCCCAGGGAAGCCACGGCGGCGACCGCCACGAAGCCCGCACGCGACCTGAGCTATTCGAACAGCTGGCGCATCGAGGTCAGCGAAGGCGCCAACTCCGACGGTGAGATCGTCTTCAACGTGACGCCGAAAGGCGGCACGACGCAGGTGATCACGGTCAAGATCGACAACGGCACCAGCGAAGACCACGTCGCGCGCGTGATCAAGCGCGCGTTCGAGAAGCAGCTCGACACCAGCAAGTACGACATCGAGATCGACGACGGCGAGGACGTGCTGGTGAAGAAGGACCTGACCGAGCCGGTGTTCGCGCTCGAAATCGTCAGCTCGACGGTCAAGAGCGTGCGGCTGCGCCTGCAGAAGGAATGATCGGGCCAATGCATCACGCTCGCCGGCTGCTGGGACTGGTCCTGCTGGTGAGCGGTTGCACGACGAGCCAGGTGATGCCGGAGCACGGTGGCGGAAGATCGATGTCACATGTGACGGGCACCGTGACCTACCGGGAGCGCATCGCTCTGCCGCCGACGGCCGTGGTCACGGTCAAGCTGGTCGACGTGTCGCGCGCGGACGCACCGGCGATTGTCATAGGCGAACAGGTCATCCGCCCGGAAGGCCGGCAGGTGCCTTTCGCGTTCTCGATCGCTTACGACCGCGTGCAAATCCAGCCGCACTTAACCTATGCGGTGCAGGCGCGGATCGAGGACGGTGGCAGGCTGCTGTTCATCAGTGACCGGATGTATCCGGTGCTCACGCGGGATGCGCCGAACCACGTCGACATGGTGCTGCGGGGCACCTGATCTCGGCCAACGCGGCGGCCGCTCAACCAAACCGGTCCAGCGCCGCCCGCGCGACTTCCTTCGCCCCATTCCTGCACGAAGTGCCCGGCCTCGGCGACTTCCAGCGGTGGCGGGCAGTTGCGGACGAGTTGCCGCAGCGAGTGCATCGCCGCCGGCGGGATCACGACGTCCTGCATGCCGATGGCCATGAAACTCTGGCCCTGCCATTGCTCACGCCACCACCGGGCCGCGGCCTGGGAGACCTCGGCACCGTCGGCATCCGGATGATCGCAAACGAGGTTCGGAAATCGTCTTGCACCAGCCTTGAAACGCTGGTCTGGAAACGGCGCGTCGTACGCGGCAGCCTCCGCATCCGTCAGGTGTTTGCAACTGCGCTTCATGAGCGAACCGACCCGCAGGTCCGGATTGGCGTTCACCCACGCACGCCAGGCGGCGAAGCCTTCGCCGAGCGAACGCTTGCCGGTCGCAAGAACCGTGTTCATGACCAGCAGGCGGCTGAACCGTTGCGGGTCATCCATGGGCAGAGTCAGGCCGAGGATGCCGCCCCAGTCCTGGCACACCAGCGTGACGCTGCTCAAATCGAGCGCGCGGATGAACGCCTGCAGCGAGTTACGGTGCCGGCTGAACGTATACCAGGCATCGTCAACGGGCTTGTCCGAGCGGCCGAACCCGAACAGGTCGGGCGCCACGACCCGCGCCCCCGCACCGACGAACACGGGAATCATCCTGCGGTACAGGTAACTCCACGTCGGCTGGCCGTGCAGGCAGAGAAACGTGTGATCGGCAGCGCGCGGGCCCTCGTCGAGGTAGTGCATGCGCAGGCCCTCAAAGCCCGGCAGGTTCTCGATGTAGTGCGGCGCATAGGGATAGCCCGGCAGACCGCTGAAGCGCTCGTCCGGCGTGCGCAGAACTTCCTGCTGTGTCGCGGCCATGCTCGATTCCTTCTACATTCTACTTTGTGCGTAGCGCGAGTCGCGCAGGCGACAGCGCCTGCACGGTGATGCCTTCGTCGACGATATCGCAGGGCAACGGTTGCCCCAGGACCAGGGCGGCCGCCGCGCGCGCCAGCGCCGGAGCCATCTGGATACCGTATCCGCCCTGCCCTGCCAACCAGAAAAAACCGTCCATATCACCGTCGAAACCCGCGACCGGCGAGCGGTCGGCGACGAAACTGCGCAAGCCCGCCCAGCTGCGACCGACCCGCGCCACCTGCATGGTCGTCACGCGCTCGAAACGATCCACCGCGATGGCGACGTCTAAATCGTCGGGATACGCATCGCACGGCGGCATGGGATCTTCATTGGCGGGCGACAGCAGGATCTGTCCGGCATCCGGCTTGAAGTAGAACTCTTCGTCGACGTCGATGACCATGGGCCAGTGCCGGATATCGTGCCCTGCCGGTGCGGGCAGCAGCGCGGCCGTCCTGCGCATGGGTTGCAGGCCGATCGGTCGCGCGCCCGCCTGTCGCGCCACCTGGTCCGCCCACGCCCCTGTCGAGTTCACAAGCGTCGGGGCTGCGAAGTCTCCCGCACGCGTGCAGACGCGCCAGTTTCCGTCGGCGCGGTCGAACACGCCATCGGATGCTCCAGTCACCAGTTGCACGCCCGCGCTGCGTCCGAGTCGCAGGTAACCCTGGTGGATCGCGGCGACGTCCATGTCGTGGCCCGATTCATCGAGGATGGCGCCTGCGATCCAATCGGGCTTGAGGATGGGGCAGTGCGCGCGCGCGGCGGCGGCATCCAGACGCCGCTGGCTTGCCGCGAAGTCGGCGGCTGACATCATCGAATCGAGCGCGGCGACGCGCGGGGCGTCGGCGACGAACATCGCGCTGCGCGGGGTCAGCAGCGGCGCATCGGCGAAGCCCGCGGGCGGGTGCTCGAGGAACGCACGGCTGGCCCGCGTGAGGGCACGCACCGTCGCGTTGCCATAGCTTTCGAAGAACATCGCGGCCGAGCGGCCGGTCGCGTGCAGGCCGGGCTGCTCTTCCATCTCCAGCAACAGGACACGGCACGTGGTTGCGAGCTCTGCAGCGAGCGACGCTCCGGCCATGCCGGCACCGAGCACGATGACGTCTGCGTGATTCAATGGGGTCCGATGGACGAAGCCTGCTGGATCTGCCGGCAACGATACTTGGGTTGCATGCCGCCGCCAACGACACGGCGGCCGCGGTTCCAGCTCGCTCAACCACCCGGGCTGAGCAGGTTCAGGCGCAGAGCCTCATCGACAGTGAGTTCACGGATCCGGTCATGCGGGATTCTGCCCATCATCGCGGCCAGTTCGGCCCTGACGCCCATCTCGGCCAGGTACTCGACGGCCTGCGCCTCGACCACGGACTGGAACCGGGATTCGTCTGGCACTTGCACTCGGTTCTCGGCGCGGTGCACGCCGATCGCGGACCCGGGCTCGAGCCCGCGCCTGACCCCGCCAGCGAGCACGAAAGGACAGGCGCTGTAGCAGGTGCCGGGGCCCGGGCGTGCCGAGTCGTGCGTTCGCGCGCCGACACGGGTCTCGAAAGCCATGCTCGCGAAACACGCGCCCCACCTGCATCGCCGTGACCAGGCTGCCACCCGGCGAATTGAGGTACACGACCGCGCGGACGATCTTCTGCTGCAGGACCAGGTTGACGATGCGCGAAGTGGCGCCGGCATCGATCGGGCCGTCGAGGTAGATCAGCCAGCGTCCGTCGCCGGGCGATCGGGCTGCGTAACCCGGTGCGACGGCGACGACCTGCAGCGAGGTCGGGAACTCCGCGGCGACGGCCGGACCCGGCGCGACCAGCGCCAACAGCAGGCATGCGATGCCGCGCACGACGGATCTCTGCAGGCCTCGCATCATCGCGGCGGTCCCCGCGTCCACGGCTCCGGGGATTGCGCAAGTGCATAGCCACGTTCGAACAGCGCCTGCATGTACTCCCGGTCGAACAGCTCGTCGGAGTCGTGGTCGAAATCGTCGGGAATGCTCGCCAGGTTGAACCCAAGGTCGTCGCTGTGCGACTGCGCGTAAAGCTGCACCGCCTCACCCAGGCCGCGCGTCCGCAGCAGGGATGTCATCGATCGCGTCAGGATCGGGGAGACCCGCGGCTCGACCTCCTTCCATTGTGGCCTCGCCTCCTCCGTATCGCGACTCATGCCGTCCACCGATGACCGCATGGCCGTGAGTCGCGGACGCGCCCGGCCATTGCGGATGACGTACACCTGCGGCTTACCCTGCACGCGCAAGCGCTCTGCGATGCGCTTCCAGTCGAGCCCGCCATGGTCCAGGAAAAGTTGCGACGTGACGCCGCCATCGACGTGCAATTCGTCGTATCTCCTGCCTTCGGCTTCGACGTCGAGCAGCACCGGCGGGAAGACGCCCGGAATCGAGGACGACGCAAGCACGAGATCGCCGATCAGCTGGCGCGCGTCGGGAGCGCCACTCGCAGCAATCCGCGTCAGGTCCCAGACGACGGGACGCGCTGCGTCGAGGTTCGTCGTGCCAATCAGGAGCCGGCGGCCCTTGCGCCCCTCGGCCGCGATTTTCGCGATCTCCTGGTCGCCCAGGTACTGGTCGATGAGGCGGCGAAACGGCGCGGAATCGTAGACCGCGCCTCCCGACACTGCGTCGCGCACGCCGCGTTCCGCAACGAGGTCCCGCGAGGAATGCGTCGTGTACACGTCGCGCAGGCTGTCGTCGTAGTCGGGCCCGAGGAAAGCGAAAACGGCGATGATTGCGCCCGTGCTGACGCCCGTGACCAGTTGGAATTCGGGCCGCGTGCCCGACTGGGTCCAGCCGACAAGCAGTCCGGCGCCGAACGCACCGCGATCACCACCGCTCGAGATCAGCAGGTAGTCGTGCGGGCGGTCCATGATCCCGCGACAGCAGGCATCGAGCTGTTCGTCGGACAGGTCGACCCATTCGCGCAGGCCGCGTAACGGATCGTCGCCCCAATAGCGGACATTCGCCGGCATGCCGGGGAGCGTGGCCTGGTCGGCGAGTTGGGCCGGCAGCGGATGTCGCAGCGGTGCACTCGCACAGCCTTGCAGCAGGATGGCAAGGGCGCCCAGCGCCAACGCGGCCATCCGCGCGGCCCGGCCTGCCGTTCGCGCAATGACTTGGTCAGGCGATTTCAGATGAACCTTCGATCGAGGGAACGGGCTTCATGCCGCGGCCAGCTGGATTATGCTCCCGGCCGTGCCGGAACCGGCCAGCCACATGCACTGCAGCGCTGGCCGCGTCAGCAGCGCTGGCCGGTGGCGGTGCGCAACGCGTCGAGGTAGTAACCAAGCCGCGTTTCGCCGCTCATGCAGGCCTGCACGGCCCTGATGCCAGCCGTCTCGAAGAGCTCGATCATGTGGCGATCGGCGAGGATGGGATTCATCTCGGAGCGCACGCCTTCGTTGAAGATCAGGCTGACGACCTGCCGGAACACCTGGTTGCGGTCGGTCTCGGCATGGCGTTGCGTCAGCCGGCAGATTTCATCGGTCGCCCCGATCGCGAACCAGAGCAGCCAGAGCCGTCCGGAGTCTGAACGCTCCACCAGGCCGGGATCTTCGCTGGCGGCCAGCGTGCGCTCGGACTCGAGCAACTCGGCCAGCGCAAACAGGGCCGGGTCGCGGTCTTCGGCCTTGGGTGCGGGCGGAAGCTTGCGGGTTCTTGTAGTGTCGTCCATGGCTTGGCACTGTATCGGCGCAAAGCCGCACGCTCTGGTCACCGGGCGGCGTTGTTTGGTCGATCGACTTCAACAGCCGTTGTCTCATGGGATTGTCAAGCCAGTATTAACGGCCATTTGAGATATCCTGGGTCCATTCGACAGTCATGTGGAATAAACCAACCGCACTGGCAATGACGCTGGCCCCGCTGAAGGAAGTCCTGCCGCACTACGGCATCGATTTCAACACGTTGGCCAGGCGCGTCGACATCGATCCAGACCTGCTGGCGCGCCCGAATGCCCGTTTTCCTTCCGCGCGTGTCCAGAAACTGTGGCGGCTCGCGGCGGCGGAAGCCAATGACCCGCTGTTCGGACTGCGCGCCGGCCAACTCGCCCGGCCCGGCATCTTTCACGCGCTCGGCATGGGCATCGTCAGCAGCACCAGCGTCCTGGCCGCGTTGCGCAGGATCGAGCGCTACAGCAGCGTAGTCAGCACCAACGGACGCTTCGTTTTGCTCCTGAGTGACAACCTGGCCAGCCTCGAGACGCGGCGGACCGAATTGACCATCGTGCCTTCGCCGCAGTACTTCGATGCGGCCATCGTGACCATCTGCCGGATTCTCAGGCTGTGCGCAGGTCCCTCGGCGGTGCCGCTCAAGGTGACACTTCCATATCACGGCACGGCGCCACCCGATTCCTATCGCGAAGCGCTGGGATGCCCGGTGGAGTTCGATGCTGCGAACGTGGCAATCATCTTCGATGCACAACTCGCCGCGCGGCCGGTGCTCACTGGAAACCCGGAACTCGCCGCCGAGGCCGATCGCATGTCGGCCAGGTACATCGAAGGCCTGCTGCCGGATTCGGCCGCAGCTCGCGTGCGCTCACTGCTGCTCAAGGCAATGCCGTCGGGCGATATCGACCAGGAACAGATCGCGCATGCGCTGCACCAGAGCCCCAGCACCCTGCAGCGCAAGCTGCGCAAGGAAGGCACCAGCTACCAGCAACTGCTCGATGCAACGCGACGGGAACTGGCGCTCGAGTACCTGCAGGATGGCCGCCAGAGCCTCGCCGACATCACGTTCCTGCTCGGGTTTTCCGACCAGAGCAATTTCACTCGCGCTTTCCGGCGCTGGACCGGCAAGACGCCGCGGCAGTACCTGAGCTAGCCGGGATTGCCCAGGCCCGGTTCCTCGCGGGCCTGCAGCGTCTTTTCGGGCTAGAAGCCGGCGACGCGCTCGAACACCCAGTAGCTCGCCAGCACGCCGATGAAATAGGGCGGCACGCGCCTCATCCATTCCGGGGCCCGGAACTGCATGCGCGCCGTCAACCTGCGCCCGACCTCGATGACGGCCAGCACAGCCGCGATGAACAGCAGCTGCCCGATCTCGACGCCGACGTTGAAGAACAGCAACGCCAGCGGGATCGAGTTCTGCGGCAACCCGACTTCGGCGAGTGCGCTGGCGAAACCAAGTCCGTGCAGCAGGCCGAACGTGAAAGCCACGACCCAGGGATAGCGCTGCGTCAGGCTGGCCCTGCCTTGCCGCAGGTGAATGATCTCCCCGGCGACGAAGACGATGCTGAGCGCAATGAGCGCCTCGACGGGCGGGCCGGGAACGTGGATGACCCCCATCGACGCCAGCGCGAGTGTGATGCTGTGCGCGACCGTGAACGCAGTGATGGTTGCGATCAGACGACGCGTGCCGTCCACGATCAGCAGCAGCGCGAGCACGAACAGCAGGTGATCAAAGCCAAGCAGGATGTGCCCGATGCCGAGGACGGTGTAGGTCTTTACGACCTCGAGATGGCCCGGGCTCGCCGTCACCTCGAAGCGCGGATCGACCGGCAGCACGCGCCCCAGCTGTTCGGTGCCGTCTGCACGCTCGACTCGCACCAGCACGTCGACACGGCTGCCAGGGAGGTCCGGGAACGCGACGGCCTTGCCGGCCAGTCCCCCGTCGACCGCGACGCGCCAGCGCAGCACCGTCGCATTGTTCGCGAAACTGCCAACAGGCTTCGTCAGCTGGCGGGTGCCCTCGGGAAAGACGGGTTTCAATCGCAGCGTGGTATTGGCGTCGAGCGCCGGTACTTTCCAGAGCACGTCGTAGGTCGTGTCGTCGACCTGCTTGAGTTGCAGGTACGCCGGACGGAACTCGTCCGCGGCGGCGGGCAACGCGACCGCAAGCAGCACCACGAGATAAGAACAGCAGCGCGCCCAGGCGGTCAAGGCGACGGGACCTGCGGCAGACTGGCCTGGATTTCCACCTCGTACTGCTTGCGCAGTGCCGCGAGCGCTTCTGCATGCGCGCGCTTGCGCCGCGCGTTCTCCCATTCTCGCGCGACGACGTCGCGCACGGCGTCGAGCGCCGGCGCTTGCGACGGTTCGATGGCGATGAGGCGAACCAGGTGCTTGCCGAAACCGGAGGTCACGGGCTCGGACCATTCACCCACCGTCAGGCCCGCGAGCACGTCGGCGAACTCCTTGCCGAAATCGCGCGCCACGAGGTCGAGCGGCACGCGATCCTGGCGCGCAGGCAACAGCGTCGGCTGGCCAAGGGTCGCTGGGTCGGCGCCGCGTTGCAGCGCGGAGCGCGCCCTGGCGATCGTCGCGTCGACGCCGCCTTCGGCTCCAAAAAACACCTGCTCGAAACTGACCACCGCGGGCTTGCGGAAAGCCTCTGCGTTGGCGTCCAGGTACGTTTGCAGATCGGCGTCGGTCGGCGGGTTCTGCGCGATCGATTCCTCGAACATCACGTCGAGCTTCTGGCGGATGCGCCGCTTGATCACCGCATCGTCCCGGTCGAGTCCGAGACTCTTGCCCTCCCGGTACAGGATTTCGTCGCGAACGTAGGTTTCGACCAGCCCGTTCAGTTCTTCGGGGGTCGGCGGCCGGCTCCAGGTGGCCTGGAACTGCGTGGCGAGCAGGTCCGCTTGCGCCTGGCTGACGACGATGCGCTTGCCGCCATCGTCATCAGGCGCCACCCGCCCGTAGTAGAGGAACAATGCCAGGCCGAGCAAGAGAAAATGCAGCAGCGGCTCACGTAGAACACGGCGAAAATTCAAAAAATCACCCGTACCTTGCGGCAATGCAGCCAAAGCGAGGCTGGGCCTGGGGCCCTGCCTCTAAACCGCCGCAAGTCTACCGAAATGGACCGCGGTCGCGACCTGTTCCGTGTGCAGGCTGGACTGGCGCCGCGGCCCGGCCATCAGGTGCTGATGGTCTCGTTACCCGGCTCGGTTGTACCCGGCGAGACACGGAAACCCTCCATGCCACCTGCCGGACATTCGCCACGCGGAATCGGCGGATGGCCTTCGGGCAGCAACGGGGGATGGCCCTCCGGCAGGGCCGGTTCGCGCTGGTACACCGGCGGATGCCCGTCGGGAAGTGCCGGATGCCATTCGGGCATCGACTGGTCGACCAGCATCGGGCCGGCGGACTGCCCGATCGCACGGGCCCCCACCGGCGCGACTTGGCTGTCGAGGCCGCATCCGGCAACCATGATGCCCAAGGCAAGGCTGGTGAACACGGTGGCTGCGAGACGCTGCATCGGATTGCCTCCCGGGAATCCCGGCTTCGAGTATGGCGCCGGCAATGATTTGCCGTCCTCTCGATGAATCGCAAGGAATCCGGGCGTGGATTCACGGGCGTCCAGTCGGCGACCTGTCACGGCTGAAAAAGGTCAGCCCGTTCCCTGCGTCCGCCGAATCGCGGATTCGGCGGTAGTATTAACCTTTGGTCCGCATGATCAGGAAGGAGATCGACCTTGCTTCTCACTCGTCGGTCGGTGGCCGCACTGACGGCTGGCCTCGTCATGTTCGGCAGCGCCGCCGGTGCCATCGGACCTGAAACCCGGCAGCAAGCTCAACTGACGGTGCGCTCGCGCAGGGCCCGCCAGGGTTTCACGGCTTGACGGTCTTCGAGTTCCTGCTGGCCTTGTACGCGATCGTCGCGGGCCTGGGCGTGTCGCTGCTCGTGCGCAGCGTCGGCCAGATGATCGAGGCCCGCGACCGGGTGCGCCTCTACTGGGTACACATGTGCTGGATCGCGCTGACGTTCGTCGGGCACGTGGTCAGCTGGTTCACGATCTGGCGCTTCCACGACCACGCGCCCTGGACGGTGCTGCAGGCGCTGCTGCTGTTGAGCGTGCCGATCCTGCTGTATCTCATCAGCCATCTCGCCGTGCCCGAACTCGAGGATGGCCGCGTCCACGACATGCGCGAGTACTACTACCGTCACGCCCGCTGGACGCAGGGCCTGCTGCTCGGAGTGGTGGTCGCCGGCACGCTGTCGCACGTCGTGATCGAGGGTCACGTTGACCTTGCCGGTGCGCGCGGGATACGCGCCTCGATCGCGCTGATCCTGATTCCGGGCATCGTCAGCACGCGGCCGCGCGTTCATGCGGTGCAGGCCGTGCTGCTGGTGCTGGTGATGGCTACCGCCGTCGCCTTTGCCGCGATGCCGATCGGCTGAAGCCTCCGCACGCACCTAGACCGGCTTCGCGCCCGAGCCGCGCCCGCCGCGCAGTTCGTATTCCTGCGTGCCGCGGTGATAGATGTGGTCGGTGTCGAGCGCCGCCGTCTTCGCGTACTGGAAGGCGGGAGCGAGCGCTTCATAGATGGGCTCGAAGCCGCGCTGCTCGGTCAGGTGGAACAGTTCACGGAACGACTCGATCACGAAGTACGTCGCCTGCAGGTCCGAGATCGTGTAATCGGTCCGCATGACTCGATCGACGTTGAGATGGATGCGGTTGGGCGAGCGCCCCTCGATCGAAAACACGGTCTCGGTCGGGCCCGAGAGTATGCCGGCGCCGTAGATGCGCAACTGGTCGTCCTCGAGGATCAGGCCGAACTCCACCGTGTACCAGTAGAGCGCGCTGAGCGCCTTGAGGCGGTTGTACTTGAGCGCCTTCCAGCCCGCGCGGCCGTAGGCTTCCATGTAACTCGCGAAGATCGGGTCAGTCAGCAACGGCACGTGGCCGAACACGTCGTGAAAGACGTCGGGTTCCTGGATGTAGTCGAACTGTTCGCGCGAGCGGATGAAGTTACCCGCCGGGAACCGACGGTTGGCAAGATGGTAGTAGAAGACGTGGTCCGGGATCAGCATCGGCACCGGCACGACCGACCAGCCGGTGAGGCTGCGCAGTTCCTCGCTGATCTCGTTGAAGTCGGGCACGCCACCGCGCCCGAGATCGAGCCGCTCGAGGCCGAGCATGAATTCGCGGCAAGCGTGGCCCGGCATCAGCTCGATCTGGCGCGCATACAGCTCGTCCCAGATGCGATCTTCGCCGGCTCCGTACTGCCGCTGCGCAGGCTCGAGCCAGTCGTCGTTGAGGCCCGCGGGCTTCTTCAGCGGGGCAACGAACACCGAGGCCGGCATGGCTGGAATGCTGGAATAGTCGAACGACGACGAGGCAGTGTTCCGTTCCATGGGAGGCAATGGTCGCGCAAGGGGCCGGATGTTTCCACTGCCCTGCGCATCTGGAAAGTGCGCCGCGTGCTCGGCACGCCATTCTAGAGCTGGGCATCCAGCGGCAGCACCTTCGCGAGCCAAGCCTGGAACTTCTGCCCGCCCGAGGCTTCGGGCGAGTCATCGTAGTTCTGCTGGCCGTCGCTCCAGCGCAGGTCGCCATTCTCGAGCGTGACGGCCCACGCACGTTCACCCGACGATTCCTGGTCGAAAATCGCCTCGAGCTGGGTCGCGACGGTCGGCTCTTCGATAAAGACGCCCTGCTCGCAATTGAGCGACGTCGAGCGTGGATCGAGGTTGTAGCTGCCGACGAAGAGTCTCGAGGAATCCGTGGCCATGGCCTTGGTGTGCAGGCTCGCACCGGACGAGCCGAACATGCTCTGCTGCGCTGCCGCGCCTGGCAGGGGCTTCAGTTCCCAGATCTGCACGCCACCCTTCAACAGCTTCGGCCGCGACTTCGAATAGCCCCCGTACACCATCGCCACGTCGTTGGCCGCCAGCGAGTTGGTGAGGACCCGCACCTCCGTGCCGCGGCCCGCCTGGTCCACGAGGAAGTTGCTGCCCTCTTTGCCCGGCACGAAATACGGCGAGATGATGGCAACGTGCTGCTTCGCGTCCTTGAGCATCGGCCCGATCATGGCCAGGACTTGTGACCCCGCCAGCCCGGCGCCGTCGCCGAGCGCCTTGGCCGGGTCGTCGGAGACGAAGTGGTACTGCGAGGTCCAATGCATGGGCCAATCGCCTGCCAGCAGCCGCTGAACCGCATCGTCGTTGCGCAGTTCGGTGGCGAAGCGGTGGTTTGCCACCTCCGCGGCCTTGGGCGCTGACCGCTTGCGCAGCGCTTCGAGCGCCTCGGGCGTCACGTCCTGCGGCGCGAGCAGCGCCATGGGATACGCGGCAGGAGAATTCCAGTAGCGGTCGAACGAAGCCGAAGCATCGCGCACGACCGGGCCGACCATCGCGAAGTCGAGGTCGACGAAGTTGACCTCTTCACTCGCACCGAAATACTCATCGCCGAGATTGCGGCCGCCGACGATCGCAATCCGGTTGTCCGCGATCCAGGTCTTGTTGTGCATGCGGCGATTGATGCGGCTGAAGCTGCCCATCGCCTCGAAGGCGAACCGCAACGCGCCGTTGCGCGAACCGAACGGGTTGAACATGCGCACCTCGATGTTCGGGTGCGCATCCAGCGCGGCGAACACATAGTTCTTGCCGCGTGCATCCATGTCGTCCACCAGCAGCCGGACCTTGACGCCGCGGTCGGCGGCTTGAAGCGCCCGGTACGCGAGAAAGCCGCCCGTGGCGTCGTCGTGCCAGATGTAGGTCTGGACGTCGAGACTGCGCCCGGCCAGCAGCGCCGTGTGCGAACGAAGCGCGAACGCTTCCGGTCCTTCGCGCAGCAGGCGAAATCCGGACTGGCCGGGGCGATCGGCCTCGGCGCGGGAGATCAGTTCGTCGAGGGGCGTGCCCTGCGCCACCGGCAACCCGCCCTCCACCGGAAGATCCGGGCGCGGCGCGAGGCTCGAGCAGCCCGCGAGCATCAGGAGGACGACGGCCGGCAGCAGGCGGGCGTAGAGACGCGTGGGCATTCGAGGTGTTCCGGAGCGGCTGGGCGTTACTGAAGATACACGGATTCGAGCGCGGCCAGCGAAGGCGCCCGCCGCGTCGAAGAGTTCGAGGACCTGGCCATGGATGGCCCAGGCGCGTGCCGCAGCCATTGTATCGAGCAACGTCTGCTGCCGGCCACGCAAGTCCGCGGGACAGTCGGGCAGTCCAGCCGGCGGGTCGAACGCAATCGAGGCCCCGCTCACGCGATAGGTGCCGGAATACCGTCCACAGCCGGCATTGGTTCCACGGGGGCGGGCTTGGAGCCGGCTTCCGACGCGGAGACCGTGCCAAGGCAAGCCACTGCCATTGCGAGGATTCCTGCGCACGACAGGCGGGCAGCCGCTCGCGTCGCTCTCGTTGCCGGCATCACGTACTCTTGCTCCTCCTGGCCCGCAGACTTTTGCATTATCGCCCCATGCCACGCATTCGCCGCCCCAGACGACGCGCCGAGAGGCTTTCCGCCATGTTGACCCGCCTCGCCGAGCCGGAGTCAGGGTCCGTGACGCTCGGCGAATTGCGGGCCGCGGCCGGCGACCGCTCCTTCGGAGCGTTGCTCGTCCTGCTGGCGATCCCGAACATGGTTGCGGGGCTCATCCCCGGCCTGTCGATCCTGCTCGGGCTGCCGTTGATCCTGGTGTCCCTGCAGCTGCTGGTCGGCGCAGAAAGACCCTGGCTGCCACGGCGGCTCGCTCGGCTGGAAATTCCCCGCGCCGACCTGCGGCGGATCGTCGACAGGGTGCAGCCGTTCCTGCAGCGACTGGAGCGGGCCTTGAAGCCACGCCTCGAATTCCTGATGGCCCCGTGGGCCGAGCGCCTCATCGGCCTCGCCTGCCTGGTGCTGTCGCTGTTTGTCTTCCTGCCGATCCCTTTCGCCAATCTCCTGCCCGCCACCGGTGTCCTGCTCTTCGGCTTCTCGTTGCTCGAACGCGATGGCCTGATGGCCCTGGCCGCCATGGGCGCCGTGTGGGTCAGCGCCGCGCTGTTCGGCGGCGTGGCGTTCGCGTTCGTAACCGCCGCCGGCCACACTGTGCAGCAGCTGGGATTCACCGGCGGCTGAGCCGCTTGATTGAAACGCAACCAAGGAACTCACTCCGATGATGATGGTAACGACTGGTACGCCGCTGCTGTGGACACTGTTCGTGTTGTTCGTGCTGGCCGCGCTGGTCGTGGATTTCTTCGCGATGGAGCGGCAGGGCGCGCACAAGGTCACGATGAAGGAAGCGGCCATCTGGTCGCTGATCTGGGTGGCCGTCTCGTTCGTGTTCGTCGCCTGGCTCTGGTGGTATCTCGGTGGACTCGAGGGCAAGCCCATTGCGGACGCCAAGGCGCTCGAGTTCATCACCGGCTACCTGGTGGAGAAGGCGCTGGCGGTCGACAACATCTTCGTGTTCCTGCTGGTGTTCACGTACTTCGCCGTGCCCGCGGAGTACCAGAAGCGCGTGCTGATGTTCGGCATCCTCGGCGCGCTGGTGCTGCGCGCCATCATGATCCTGGTCGGCGCGTGGCTGATCGCGCAGTTCCACTGGATCCTGTACCTCTTCGGCGCGTTCCTGGTGTTCACGGGCGTCAAGATGTGGGTGGCCACCGGGCAGGAACCCGACCTCGAAGCGAATCCGGCGCTCAAGTGGATCCGCCGGCACATGCAGATCTCACCGACCTACGACGGCGAGAAGTTCTTCACCGTACAGAACGGCGTGAAGCTGGCGACGCCGCTGTTCGTGGTCATCCTGCTGATCGGCATCGTGGACATCGTCTTCGCGGTGGACTCCATCCCCGCCATCTTCGCGATCACGATGGACCCCTTCATCGTGCTGACGTCGAACGTCTTCGCGATCCTCGGTCTGCGCGCGATGTATTTCATGCTGGCCGAGATGCACGAGCGCTTCCACCTGCTCTCCTACGGCCTTGCCATCGTGCTCGTCTTCATCGGCACCAAGATGCTGCTGCTGGACGTCTACAAGATCCCGGTGTCGTGGTCACTGGGATTCACGGTCGTCGTGCTGGCGTTGACGATGATCCTGTCGTTGAAGATTCCGCCCAGGAAGGGCGCGGCGCAGAGCGCCTACCCCTTCGCAGCAAAGAAGGACGAAGAGCAGAAGCCGGGCGGCTAGTCGGCCGGCCCGTGGCGTCAGGACGGGTTTCCTTCCTCCTCGATCACCCGCGCTGCGTCTGCGTTCAGAGTCGTCGCTTCGTGCCTCGGCCGCGTCAGCGGCGCAGGCTCCGGCGTCGCCTGGTTGTTGCGCATCAACGAGCGGCCGGCGGTGATGCCGCCGATCAGCTGCAGGCCGAGCCGGTCCTCGTCACGCTGGCGCACGTCGGCCAGCGTTTCGGCGATCTCGTCGACCGAATGGCCCAGCCCCTTCAGCACGTGCCCGCCGAAAGTCATCGCGGACTCGAACGTCTCGCGGACCTGGTAGTCGACGCCGGCCTGGATGAGTCGCATGGTGTGGCCGCGATCGAACGAGCGCACGAACAGCTTCGCCTGCGGGAACTCGTGTTTCGCCAGCTCGACGATGCGATCCGCCTCTGCCGGCTTGTCGATGCAGACCAGGATGGCGTCCGCCTTGCCCGCTCCTGACGTCCGCAGCACGTCGAGGCGCGAGCCGTCGCCGTAATAGACCTTGAAACCGAAATTTCCGGCGGCGCGGATCATGTCCACGTCGGCGTCGATGATCGAGATGTCGACGTCGCGCGCCAGCAGCGGCTGGCTCACCACCTGCCCGAACCGGCCAAAGCCGATGATCAGCACGCGGCCGGTGAGGCACGGCGGCTCTTCGATGCCGTGCATCGAGACGGCCGGCTTCGGCAGGAAGCGATCCAGCAACAGCACCACGAGCGGCGTCAGCGCCATCGACAGGATCACGATCGCCGACATCACTGCGCCCGCGCGCGCGTCGAACACGCCTGCGGTGAGCGCGGCCGCATAGAGCACGAACGCGAATTCTCCGCCCTGCGCGAACAGCGCCGAGCGCTGCACGGCCTCGCGGTTGTCCGCGCCAAAGATTCGCGCGACGCTGTAGATCCCCAGCGCCTTGACCGCCATGAAGGCGACGACGCCGGCCGCGACAAGGCGCCAGTCCTGCGCGACGACGCCGAGATTGAGCGACATGCCGACGGAGAGGAAGAACAACCCGAGCAGGATGCCGCGGAACGGCTCGATGTCGGCTTCGAGCTGGTGGCGGAACGTGGACTCCGAGAGCAGCACGCCCGCGATGAAAGCGCCCATGGCCATCGACAGGCCGCCCCACTGCATGAACAACGCCGCGCCGAGCACGACGAGCAGTGCGGCGGCAGTCATGACGTCGCGTCCGCCCAGCGCTGCCACGATGCGGAACATCGGGTTCAGGGCCCAGCGCCCGGCTGCAATCAACGCGCCGAGCGCGGCCAGCGCAATCAGCACCGACAGCCAGGCGGGTCGCGACGACTCGACGCCGGTGCCCTGCGCAAGCGAGAGAAACGCGACCAGCGCCAGCAGCGGGATGATCGACAGGTCCTCGAACAGCAGGATCGACACCGCGCGCTGGCCCGCGGGCGATGCGGTCTGCCCGCGTTCGTCCAGCATTTTCATGATCACGGCCGTCGACGACAGCACGAAACCCATGGCGCCGATCACCGCGACCGCGGGCGGCCAGCCGAAAGCGATGCCGACACCCGACAGCAGCGCGCCGCAGACCAGCACCTGCGTGAGCCCGAGGCCGAAGATCTCCCTGCGCAGCGCCCACAGTTTCGTGGGCCGCATCTCGAGACCGATCAGGAACAGGAACAGGACGACGCCGAGTTCGGCGACGTGCAGGATCGCTTCGGGCTCGTGGAAGAGCGCCAGCCCGAACGGCCCGATCAGCAGGCCCGCGACGAGATAGCCCAGCACCGCGCCTAGGCCGAGCTTGCGGAACAGCGGCACCGCGATGACGGCGGCCGCCAGCAGCACGACCGCGTGTCCCAGGCCGATGCCGGCGGATTCCATGGCCAAGCGCGCCTCCCGCGCCGGCGAAGGCCGGCCCGCGCGGAAGCTTAGCTCAGTCGCACCGGGCCGTGGGTCGCCCTACGGCGTGTACCAGATCGGCGAGCTCCAGGCGCGCTCCTGCGTCGTCATCGGCACCTGCGGATCCATCTTCATCTTGAAGTACGCGGCGTCGTACGCGGTCCAGCGCGGCGTCGGGATCTCGAGCGCGCGCGCGTAGTAGAAGGCGCGCAGCGACGGGTCGAACTCGGGATCCTTCCACACCGCCATCAACTCGGGCGTGCCAATCGTGTTGGTCCACGTGGCAGTGGCGACATCCACGGTGCTGCCCACCGGCGTCAGCTTGCCGTTGGCGCCGATCTTGCGCTTCTCCGGGTTGCTCCAGGCGACCTCGAAGACCTTCTCGTGGGTCTTGCCGGCCTTGTCCACCCAGCCCTTGATGACCTGGATACGGTCGAGGTTGCCGCCGTATGGGTCACGCGCAGCAGCGACGAGGAACGTGGGCGCCTTGCCGGGGGCGGCCGGCGGCAGGTCACCACCCATTGGCACGCCCTTCTTGTAGCCGACGATCGCCGGCGCGCGCGTGGCGATATCGCCCGCCACATAATCGTAGCCGCCGAAGAAGCGCAACCACAGGCGCGAGCCACTGGTCGCGTACGTCTCCTTGCGCTCCATTGCGTCCCAGATGGCTTCGCGCGTGTTCTCGGTGGCCCACACCGCCGTGTAACCGGCTGCGGTCAGTTCCCAGCCCTTGACCACGCGATCGCCGAACTTCATCGCGTTCTCGGCGGCGCGCTCGGCACTCGGTTCGCTGGAAGCAAACTTGCCGAAGAAATTGTCTTCTTCCGCCGCAGTCAGCCCGTTGTGAGTGTCGGTGCCCGCAGCCATGCCGTACTTGAACGGGTTCGCGCCGACCTGTTGTTCGAGCAGCAGGCCGTTCTTCAGTGCCTCACGCAGGTACTCGCGGGCAATCATGCCGGGCTGCTTGGGCTGCAGCGTCAGGTTGCCGCGGTCCCATAGTTCGTAGCCGACGGCGAATTCGTCGGTCGGCGAGAGGCTCGGGTGCGACTCGCTCTGGCCCTTGTACTGGATGGCCTCGAACAAGGGCTCCCACTTCGCGCGCTGCGCGGCCCACTCCTTCGTGATCGGTCCGCCCTTGAAGGTCTGCAGCTCGAACATGCGGCCGTTCGACAGGTTGCCGTTGTGCGGAATTGCGAGCATGCGACCACCCGTCTGCTTCTCCCAGTTCGCCATCCAGGTCCACAGGTCTTCCGGGTTCTCCGAGACGAACGTGGTCATCGGCAGGACCATGTCGGCCTTCGCCTTGCCGTCGCGATAGATGACGTTGCGATGCAGGTTGTCGCCACCACCGGCGTTCGAAGTCCATTCGTAGCCGATCATGGCCGTGAAGCGGCCCGGCTCGTTGTACTTCTCGGCGTACTCGTTGTTGAGTTCCCAGGTGGTCTTGGCGAAGCGCGGGTCCGTGACGAGCGGCGGCAGCTGCTTCTTGGTCTGCGCGGCGATGAGTTCCATCATCGCGGCCTGCGCATCCGCGCCGCCCCTGGCCATCATGTCGTGCCAGCGCTTGAGCGTCGGGTCGGCCATCATCTCGGGGTTGCCGTCGCGGATCATCGAGATCACGCCCATGCCGTCGGAGTGATCGGTGACGGCGATCCAGTCCAGCGGGCGCGAGAGCCGCACTGGTTGGCCACTGGTGGAGACGACTTCCTCGCCGCGCGCAAAGCGCAACGCTTGCTCGGGGCCCAGCGTGGTGCCGCCCATGCCGGCATCGGCCGACCAGCTGGTATGCACATGCTCATCACCGAACAGCGGTCGCTCCGGGTAACGCCGGCCGGCATACGGTGAGTACCCGGCCACCTTGTGGAATTTCGAGGTGTCCGCGGTGGTGACGTAGGCGTCCGAACCGACGACGACTTTCTGCTGCGCGTGAGCGGTGCAGACGATGCCTGCGGCAACAGCCGTGGCCAGTGCCAGCTTGTTCTTCATGGATTCCCCTGCCCCTTTCGATTGCTGGCCTGGATTCGCTGCCAGGCTCTTGGTATGCGGAGTTTGCCGTTGCGGGCGACCGCGCGCAACCGCCTGCAGATTATGTCCACGACGATGGTTAGAATGCGCGACGGGGGACTAATCACGCGATGGCCCGCGCGGCCACCGATTAACCAAGAAGGGAGATTCAGATGTCCGGATTCGGTTGTTGCTTCTGGTGGTTCCTGTTCGGCGCCCTGCTCGGCTGGCTCGCCAGCTGGCTGCTGGGACGCATGTTTGCCAAGGAAACAACGGTGGCCCCTGCGGTCGCACCCATGCCGCTGCGCACCTCTGACGGCGTCGATTACGCCGCGGCCCGCGCTGCCGGCTACGTCATCAGCGGTCCCGACAATCTCGAGATCATCGAAGGCATTGGCCCGGTCATCGCGAACCTGCTGCGCAGCAATGGCGTCGGCACCTTTGCGAAGCTCGCCGGCATGACGGTTGCGGCGCTGCAGGCGATCCTCGACAAGGGCGGCACGCGCTTCCGCACTGCCAACCCCGGGACGTGGGCCGAGCAGGCAGCATTGGCGGCCGCAAACCGCTGGGCCGAGCTGCGCAGGCTGCAGGATGAACTCGACGCCGGCGTCCGTCGCGGCTGAGCGGGGCACGTCATGACACAACTCATCAATGGACGAACGCCCGAGCAGCACGCGGCGTGGAACCGGTGGCACGCGATCATCGCGGCGCTGCTGGCGCTGCTGCTCCTGATCCTGTGGTTCTCGGGCAAGGGTCCGGGTTTCGCGACCGCCGGCGGCTCGTGCTGTGGCACGGCGGCTCCGGTCGTAGCCACCACGCCTGTCGCGCCGGCACCCGAACCCGTGGCCGCGGCGCCGGTCGACAGTGACGGCGACGGCGTAACCGACGACCTCGATCGCTGCCCCGGCACACCGCAGGGCGAGCGCGTCGGCGAGCACGGTTGTCCCTGTGACATCACCGTCCAGCTGCAATACAAGCTCGACTCGGCGGAGCTGACGGCAGCGGACCTGGCTGCACTGGATCGCGTGGCAGCGCAACTCGACGAACTGAAATTCGAAACCGGCGAGGTCGGCGGCTACGCCGACAGCACCGGCGACGACCAGTACAACGTCAAGTTATCGCAGGAGCGCGCGCAGTCGGCGATCGACTACCTGGTGACGAAGGGCATCGCCGCGGGACGCCTGACGGCAGTGGGTTACGGCGAGGCGAATCCGATCGCGGACAACGCCACACCGGAAGGCCGCGCCTTGAACCGTCGCGCAGTGTTCCGCCGGGCGGATTGCGGGCCAGCGTCCTCGGCGGCAGCGCCGGTGGCGCCAGTTCCTGCGGCCAACCTGTACTTCGACGTGGACAAGACCGACCTGCCGACGGACACGGCCGAGAAGCTTGAGCCCATCGTCGGATACCTCAACGCCAACCCGACGGCGATGGCGGTGATTTCCGGTTACCACGATCCGACGGGGGACCGGGAGCACAACCTCGAGCTGGCGAAGAACCGCGCGTTCGCAGTGCGTGACTTCCTGGTGAAGTCCGGCGTCGCGGAAGGCCGCTTCGACATGGCCAAGCCCATCGAGACCACCGGCAGCGGTGATCTGCAGGAGGCGCGCCGCGTCGAAATCGGCGTCAAGCCGTAACGGTCAGACCTGAAGACCAGACGGCGCCTGCGGTGCAAACTGCAGGCGCCGTTTTCATTGCACCGCAGCCTGCGGTCACTGCTATCCAGTGATGTGGCGCCCCGTTCAGTTTTAACCGATCACCGACACCAGCAGGTCTAGGTCGACCGGATCCGCGCGGCGACTGCATCGAAGCCGCGCGCCACCGCCACGTCCGCCGCGGCCATGCCGTCCCGATTGCGCAGCGTCTTCTTGGCGCCCGCGTCCAGCAGGATGCCGACGACGTCGCTGGCGCCCGCCTGGCTGGCGAGAATCAACGCGGTGTCGCCGTACGAATTCTGCGTGTCGAGTTCGGCGCGCGCAACAAGCAGCTTGCGCACGATGCCGGCATGACCACCGCGCGCCGCCAGCATCAAAGGCGTGTCGCCCGAGCGGTTGCGTGACCGAGCATTCGCATTCGCGCTCGCCAGCTTGTCGAACGCGGCGTTGTTGCCTCGTGCAGCGGCGCAGGCCAGCGGCGTAAGGCCGTTCACATCGGCCGCTTCGGCGTTGGCTGATGCGCCCAGCAGCAGCGAGACGAGTTCGACGTCGTTGCGGCATGCGGCATGCCACATAGCAGTGCGGCCGGAGGCGTCAGCCACGTTCGGAACCGCTCCGGCGCGCAGCAACTGGGCTGCAATCGCTGCGTCGCCACGGGCAGCCGCGAGCAGCAGCGGATTCACCTCCTCCTTGTCGCCGTCGATGCGAGCATTGCGCGACAGCAGCATGCGCACTGCTTCCGCGTCGCCACGACGCACGGCCGTCGCCAGTGGCGCCGCTTCCTTCGCGCCGCGCACATTCGGGTCGACGCCCCGATCAAGCAGTGCCTGCGCAATTGCGGCGTGACCCAGCCGCACGGCTTCACCGAGCGGCGTGTGACCTGCGCGGTCGGCTCTCGTTGGCGAAGCTCCCGCTGCAAGCAGGACTTCCACGGCGGCGACCGAGTTGGCGGCAATGGCCACGTGCAAAGCCGGCCTGCCATCCGCCGTCATAGCGTCGGGATCGCCGCCGCGCGCCAGCACCGCCTTCAGCGACGCGGCGTCACGTCGGCTCGCCGCAAGCGCGACATCGGGCCAACCGGCATAGGCGTCACCAACCGTTGCACGCGGCAGCGAGCCCGATGAGGCAACGCGGCTGGCTTGCGCCGTGTGACGTCGAGCAACCTGCGCTCCCTGCCGCACGAGATAGTCGGTGAGTTCCGGGTGCTCGGACTGCACCGAGTAGTCGACTGCGCTCCACCCACCCGAGTTACGCAGCTTTGTATCCACGCCGGCGGCGACGAGTCGCTCGGCCTGTGCCTGGCGCCCGCGTCGCGCCGCGTAGAACAGTGAGCTGTTGCCCACGGCATCCACCGCGTTGACGCGGGCGCGGGCCTGCAGCAGTGATTCGAGCGCGTCGGGCTTCTCCGCGGTCGCGGCCAGCATCAGCGGCGTAATCGATTGTGCGTCGGTCGCATCGACGCCTGCGCCGTGGTCGAGCAGCCAGTGCACTGCTCCCGCCGCTCCGACCTCTGCCGCGTGATGCAGCGTAGTCCGCCGGAACTCGTCCGTCGCGTTCGCGGGAAGCAGCGGCCACAGGGCGGCGAGTGCTTCGACGTCGTCGTGCCGGGCAGCTGACGTTACCAGCGACAGGGCTGCCCCGGGATCGGTGGCGAGCGCGCGGACATCGGACTGCAGGGGCAACTGGCCACCCTGCTTCAACCGTGCGGCCTCAACGTGCCCCGCAGCCGCGGCCTTGTCGAGCCACGCGCGGGCGTCGGTTGGATTGTCGTGTGCGGTCAGGGCGGACAACGCGAACGCAGCGCGTGGCTCGCCCCTGCCGGCAGCGCTCTCAAACAACGACCTGGCACGTTCCGGACTTTCGGCGACGCCGAGGCCGTTCAGATACAAGGTGCCGAGCAGGTACTGCGCGCGCGGATCCTCCGCAAGCGCGCCGCGGCCCAGCTGGCTTGCGGCATCGCCAAACTGCTTGAGGCGCAGCGCGCTCTTCGCCGGCTCGAGGACGTCCGGTGTGCCGAAGGGCGGCGCCGGGTTCGCGGCGGCGACAGGCCGCGCGCCGAGCAGCGCGACGGCCAGCGCGAGTCCGCACACCATGGCAGTCACGCGGTCACGCGGTTCCATACTTGGTCTCCACATGGATGCCTACGCGCTTCAGGAAGTCGGAGGGCAGGATGCCGCCAGCGCTGACGATCACTGCGTCGTTCGGCAGGATCAGGTGGCTGTCGCCATTGCGGAGCAGCACTCGGTCCCGCTCGATGCGTTCCACCTGCGACTGCAGCAGGACCTGCAACCGGCCCACTCGTTCAGATTCGGCGACGCGCTCGCGATTGCGCGGCTTGGCGCGACTGAACGCGTCACCACGATAGGAGAGCGTGACTTTCCCACCCGCCTCCGCGATGCTGGCCGCGGCCTCGAGTGCGCTGTCGCCGCCACCCACGACGAGCACGCGCTGGCCGTGATACTGCTCCGCGTCGATCAGGCGGTACACCACCTTCGACAGGTCCTCGCCGGGTACGTCGAGCTTACGTGGCGTGCCGCGCCGGCCAATGGCCAGCAGTACGTTGGCAGCACGGTACTCGGCACGCGACGTACGAACGATGAAGCCGTGCGCACCGTCACCATCGATGCCCTCGACGCGTTCGCGATAGCGCATGTTGCCGGTCACGCCGGTCTTGCGCTCGATGTCCTGCCAGAACGCGAGCAGTTCCTCCTTCGAAGTCTGGCGGAAGCGGACCTTCCCGATCAGCGGGATCTCAGCGGGCTGCGTCATCACGAGTTTCGCGCGCGGATACTGGAACACGCACCCGCCGAGACTTTCCTGCTCGACGGTGACGAACCGCATGTCGTGCGACTTCGCGGCGAGGCTGGCTGAGAACCCTGCGGGCCCTGCGCCGACGATCAGCACGTCGAGTTGCCCTGGCACGACGTTGCGTCGCCTGCGCTGAATCGCATCGACCGCCTGTCGCCCCTGCGCAAGCGCATTGCGAATGAGCCCCATCCCGCCAAGCTCCCCGGCGACGAACAGACCCGGGACGGTCGATTCGAACTCGGCCGTGAGCAACGGAATCTCCACGCCGCGCCGCTCGGTGCCGAACACGAGCGTGATCGCATCGGCAGGACACGCGGCCCGGCACGCACCGTGACCTATGCAGTCGGTTGGCCCCACGAGGTGTGCCTTGCCGTCGATCAGGCCGAGCACGCGGTGTTCCGGCTGCTCGGGGCATGCTTTTACGCAGGATCCGCAGCCAATACAGCGCACCGGGTCGATGACAGGGTGCAGGGACATGGGGTCCAGCAGGCCGGCCGCGTGTGACTGCTCACGCGCCGCGCGGCTCGCGTGTTCGTGGCGGCGCCGCTTGAGCATATACCAGGCCCAGATCAGCGCGAGCGGCAGCAGGTAGACGGCGAGCAGGGATGTTGTCATCGAGGATTCAATGTGAACGGATTTTGCACGCTCAGGCGTCGCGCGACGATATCGGTTCCCGTGAGCGTCGCACCGGATGCGCGCATACGGTGTCGACTGCGTCACGAATGCGCCAATCGCTCGCCTTGATATGTGTTGCTGGACGCCGTGCGCCGTTATGTTCTGTCCTCCGGCCGACCGTGGCCGGGGGAGACGACTATGTTGAAGTACAAGACGACCGCGGTGTTCGCGCTGGCTGCATTCGCGCTGGGGCTCGTGACCGGGAAGGGTTTCGACTCGCTGCAGGCAAGAACAGCAACGGGGATGGCTGCGACCGCTGTCGAGGCGGTATCGCTTCCCGCGGGACACCCGGGCATCGGTGAACGCAGCCTTGGGGACGTCGTCGCCACGACGCTGCAGATGCGCGGCGTCTCCACCACGACGGCCAGCAGCGCCCCCGCGATCGCGGGTTCGCCCAGCCTCATCGCACAGGCTGACGAACTTCGTCGCCAACGGAAGTTCAAGGACGCAGCCACCGTCTATCGTCGCGTCGTTGCCAGTGGCGGCATGACGGCCGATGCGTGGGCGGACTACGCGGACGCACTGGCCTCGGCGGATTCCACGCTGCAAGGCGAGCCTGCCAAGGCCGTGGCCAAGGCACTCGAACTGGATCCGCAGCACGCCAAGGCCCTCTGGCTCAAGGCCAGCCTCGAGCACGAGGAACATCACTACACCGACGCGGTTCGCACCTGGCGCAGCCTGCTTGCGGTGGTGCCGGCGAACTCGTCTGACGCGCGCATCATCGAAGCCAACATCGCCGAGGCCAGTCGTCTCGCGGCCAGCCAGGGCTAGACGTGATGAGTGCACAGCCGCGCTTGCGCGAAATACCGGACCGGACCGCCGCCACCGGACTGCCGCGAGAAACCCAATTGCCACACGCCGCGCGCCCCCGGATGGCTGCCGTCAACGCGGTCTCCGGCACGGGTGACCGCATGCGACTGGTTACGCCGGCCAGCGTCTTCTTCTGCCTGGTGCTTGCCACGCTGGCGTTCGGCTTCAGCCTGCCAACGTCTGCGTATCTCTCGCCGCAATCAGGGCTTGGATACGCGCTGGGTATCGGCGGCGGCAGCATGATGCTGCTGTTGCTGCTGTATCCGCTGCGCAAGCGGCTGCCGCTGGCTCACCGCATGGGCTCGACGCGGTTCTGGTTCCGCTTCCACATGGTGCTGGGCATCCTCGGCCCGGCGCTGATCCTGTTCCATTCGAACTTCAGCCTCGGCGCCACGAACAGCAACGTCGCGCTGATCTGCATGCTGATCGTGGCGGGCAGCGGCCTGTTCGGTCGGTACTTCTACGGTCGCATCCACCATGAACTGCACGGCCGGCGCGCGACGCTCGATGACCTGAAGGAATTCTCCGGTCGCATGCGGCACATGACGTCGGCCGTGTCATTCCTGCCCGAGCTGGCGCGCCGGATCGACGAGGAAGTGGCCGTCATCGAGCGCCGTTGCGGGCGCCTGCCCCTGCTGCTGCGCCCCCTTGCCGGCGTGACCTGGGCGTTCGCCGCGCGTCGTCGTCTGCGGCGCGCCGTGCGCGCGGCTGTAGCCTCCGGCGCGGATCGTCGACAGGATCGCGCACGCGAGCCGCTGCGAACCACGGCGTACCGTTACATCGACGACCGCATCGGAGCCACGCGGCGCGTCCTGGAGTTTCACGCCTTCGAACGCTTCTTCTCGCTGTGGCACGCATTGCACATGCCGCTCTTCGTCATGCTGCTCATCGCCGGGACCGTCCATGTGGTCGCCGTGCACCTCTATTGATCGCGGCGAGTCGCACGCATGCCGCAATCGCGCATCGCCTGGCGACTCCTGCTTTCCCTGCTGTGGCTGTCTGGGTCGGCGTCGTCTGTGCGCGGCGCCAGCATCGAGACGTTGCTGATGCCCGGGCCGGTTATCGCAGGCCACGCCAAGTACGAGCAGGAGTGCTCGCGCTGCCACGACCGCGCGGACCGCGGGCGACAGGCTGCGCTGTGCCGTGACTGCCACGAGCCGGTCGCGAAGGACATCGCCCAGCACAAGGGATTCCACGGCCGGCTTGCCGGAGCCGATTCCGCTCAGTGCAGCGCCTGCCATTCGGAGCACAAGGGGCGTAAGGCCGACATCGTCAAGCTTGAAAGCGCGTCATTCCCGCACGCGCAGACCGATTTCCGGCTGCAGGGAGCACATGCGACGGTGGCTTGCGCTGCTTGCCACGCGGCCGGCCGCAAGTATCGCGAAGCGTCCTCAGCCTGCGTGGATTGCCACCGCAAGGACGAGCCACACGAAGGCAAGCTCGGCCGTGAGTGCGCCAACTGCCACGAGGACACCGGGTGGGAGCGGATGCGCTTCGACCATGCGAAGACGAAGTTCGCCTTGACCGGCAAGCACATCGACACGGGCTGCACGGCCTGCCATTTCGGCAACCGGTATGCCGGCACACCCGTCCCATGTGCTTCGTGTCACGCGCCCGACGACGTCCACGCCGGCGCGCGCGGGCCGGCCTGCGCCGATTGCCACCAGACGTCCGGCTGGGCCGGCACAAAGTACGACCACCTGCGGGCGACCGGATTCGCGCTGGCGGGGGCGCACGGCCAGCTCGACTGCAAGGCGTGCCACAAGACCACTAACCTCAAGGACCCGTTGCCGCGCGACTGCACCGGCTGCCATCGCAGCGACGAACCGCACGCGACGCGTTTTGGCGAGGCCTGCGACAAATGCCACGGGTCGAATGCCTGGAAGCCTGCGACCTTCGACCACACGCGCGATGGCAAGTTCGAACTGCGCGGCGCGCACCAGAAACTCGACTGCCACGTCTGTCACACGGCCGTGGTCGCCTCGCAGAAGCTGGGCACGGAGTGCGCCGGCTGCCACCGGGCGGATGACATCCACGGCGGCAAGCTGGGCCAGGACTGCGCGCAGTGCCACGGCGTCGAAACCTGGCGGGGTCACCTGCAGTTCGACCACGATTTCACGACCTTCCCGCTGGTCGGCCTGCACGTGGCCGTCCCCTGCTTCGCTTGCCATCGCTCCGCTTCCTTCAAGGGCGCGCCGCAGGCTTGCGTGGACTGCCACACCGCCGACGACCGCCACAAAGGCTCCCTTGGCCGCGACTGCGAAGCCTGCCATTCCACGAACGGCTGGAACCTCTGGGAATTCGACCACGGCAAGGCGACCAGGTTCTCACTGACCGGCGCGCACTCGAAGGTCACCTGCGAGGGCTGCCACAAGCAGCCTCCGCACGTGGCGAAGCCCGCACAGGACTGTGCAGCGTGCCATGCCGACGACGACGTGCACCTCGGACAGTACGGGCGGCAATGCCAGCGCTGTCACGTCACGACCACCTTCAAGGCCGCGCGCCTGCAGTAGGGGGAGCCCATGAATACAAACCGGTTCCGCCGCGCGTTGCTCCCATTGTTGCTGCTGCTGTCGGCCGGCTTCGCGCAGGCCCAGGGTACAGGTCGTAACTTCGACCACCTCACGACCGGTTTCGAACTGACCGGCGCGCATCGCCTGCAGGCGTGCGAGTCCTGCCACGTCGACGCTGTGTTCGCAGGCACGCCACGCTTGTGCGCGGCCTGCCACACGCAGGGATCGCGCGTGGGCGCAACCCCGAAGCCCGCAACCCACGTGCTGAGCACCGACAACTGCGCCGCATGCCACACTACCTCCGGCTGGATTCCGGCGGGCCGTTTCGACCACCAGGAAGCTCGCGGCGACTGCGCGAGCTGTCACAACAGCGTGCAAGCCCAGGGCAAGCCGGCAACGCACGTCGCCACCTCCCAGGAATGCTCCGCCTGCCACAGCAACACGGCATGGAGCCCGGCCAGGTTCGATCACAGCGGCATCACCGGCAGTTGCGCGTCATGCCACGACGGCGTCAGGGCGACCGGCAAGTCAACCACTCATTTCCAGACGACGAACAGCTGCGAGTCCTGTCATTCGATCACGGCCTGGGCACCGCCGACCCGCATGGACCACACGCAGGTGAGCGGCACGTGCGCGTCGTGCCATGACGGCAGGTCCGCTACGGGCAAGCACGCCGTCCATGTGCCGACGACCGCGGCCTGCGATACCTGCCACGCGACCGTGGCATGGAAGCCGGCGAACTTTACGCACGAAGGCATCAGCGGAGGCTGCGTCAGCTGCCATGACGGAGTGCGCGCCAGCGGCACGGGTCCGCGTCACATCAAGGCCACGACGACCTGCGCGGCCTGCCACGCAACCACCGCCTGGAAGCCGACGACCAGGGTCGATCACGCCAACGTGCTCGGCAGCTGCTCGACCTGCCACGATGGACTCGCGGCGAAAGGGCAACCCGCCAACCACATTCCGACCAGTGCCGAGTGCGACAACTGCCACGCGACCACCGCGTGGGCGCCTGCGAAATTCGACCACACCGGCGTCACCGGCAACTGCGTTTCATGCCACGACGGCACTCGTGCCTCGGGCAAGGGCGCAACGCACCTGAACTCATCCACCACCTGCGAATCCTGCCACGTCGTAGCTGCCTGGAAGCCGGCCTCGCGCGTTGACCACACCCAGGTGCTCGGTACCTGCTTCTCATGCCACGACGGCACGACGGCCGCCGGCAAGAACGCCACTCACATTCCGTCCGATAACGCATGCGACAGCTGCCACTCGACGAACCTGTGGCGCCCAGCGAATTTCTCGCACACCGGGCTGACCGAGACGTGCGCAACGTGCCATGACGGCACGCGCGCAACGGGCAAGAGCGCGACCCACATTCTCTCCAGTCCCGCCTGCGGGTCGTGTCACGCAACGTTCTCGTGGCGCCCGGTAACGCGCGTCGATCACGCGCAAGTGACCGGCAACTGCGCCTCGTGCCACAACGGCATCACGGCCACCGGCAAGAATGTCGACCACCTGCAGACCAGCGGCTCGTGCGACACCTGCCACACGACGACGGCATGGAAGCCGGCGACGAAGGTCGATCACGCGCAGGTCATTGGCACCTGTGCGTCGTGCCACGACGGCACGAGGGCGACGGGCAAGCACGCGGCGCACATCCCGACGGCCGCGGAGTGCGGCTCCTGCCACGCGACGTCCGCATGGAAGCCGTCATCGTTCACCCACACGGGCATCGTCAACGGCTGTGCCAGCTGCCACACCGGCACGAGCGCAACGGGCAAGCACGCGGCGCACATCACGTCGAGCGCGAGCTGCGAGTCCTGCCATGCCACGACGACGTGGAAGCCGGCCACTCGGGTCGATCACTCGCAGGTCCAGGGTACCTGCTTCAGCTGTCATGACGGGACCCGGGCAGGCGGCAAGAATGCCGGGCACATCGCAGCCAGCAACGACTGCCAGACCTGCCACGTCACGGCTGCCTGGAGGCCGGCGAACTTTTCGCACGCGGGCGTCACCACCGGTTGCGCCAGTTGTCATGACGGCACCAGCGCCACCGGCAAGAGCGCGACCCATATCGTCTCGAGCGTCAGCTGTGAAAGCTGCCACTCGACGACCGGCTGGCGCCCGGTGACGAAGGTCGACCATGCGCAGGTCAGCGGCAGCTGCGCGTCGTGTCACAACGGCACGACCGCCACCGGCAGGCCAGTCGATCACATCTCATCGAGCACGGCGTGCGCGGCCTGCCACGCTACGCTGGCCTGGAGGCCGACCACGAACGTCGATCACGCCCAGGTGATCGGCACCTGCGCCAGCTGCCACGACGGTACGAAAGCCACGGGCAAGCCGATGGGCCACATCCCGAGCGACAATTCCTGCGACAACTGCCACTCGCCGCTGGCGTGGCTGCCCGCGCGCTTCGACCACACCGGCATCGTCAACAACTGCTCAAGCTGCCATAACGGCGTCAATGCCCAGGGCAAGCCGCCGGCGCACATCAACAGCAGCGCCACGTGCGAATCCTGCCACGCCGTCGCCACCTGGAGGCCCGCAACCCGCGTCGATCACACGCAGGTCACGGGCACGTGCGCCAGCTGCCATGACGGTACGACGGCGATCGGCAAGGGCACCAACCACATCCCGACCAGCGAGGCTTGCAGCACTTGCCATTCGACGCTGGCCTGGGTGCCCGCGACCTTCAGCCATGCCGGCATCGCTGCTGGCTGCGCCTCGTGCCACGACGGCGTCAGGGCCACGGGCCGCCACGCGACGCACATCTTCACGACCACGAACTGCGAGTCGTGCCATGCGACGTCCGCCTGGAAGCCCGCGACCCGCATAGACCACACGCAGGTGATCGGTTCCTGTTCCGGCTGCCACAACGGCACGACGGCCACGGGCAAGGGACCGACACACATCGCCACGACGGCCGAGTGCAGCCGCTGCCACTCGGCAGCTGCCTGGGTACCCGCGACCGGGTTCACGCACGAAGGCATCACCGGCAACTGCTCAGGCTGCCACGACGGCGTGCGCGCGACCGGCAAGGGCGCCAACCACCTGCCAACCAGCAACGGCTGCGAGTCCTGCCATACGCCCGCGGCCTGGAGACCAGCGACGCGAGTCGACCACACCCAGGTCGTCGGCGCGTGCTTCTCGTGCCACGACGGCGTCAAGGCGGCTGGCAAAGGTGCGACGCACCTTGCAACGAGCAATGCCTGCGCCTCTTGCCACGTGACTAACGCGTGGAAGCCGGCGTCGAAGGTCGACCACACACAGGTGGTTGGCGCCTGCTCGACCTGTCATGACGGCACGAAAGCGACCGGCAAGGGCATCAACCATATTCCGGCGAGCGGCGAGTGCAGCTCCTGCCACGCCACCGTTGCCTGGACGCCTGCGACGTTCTCGCACGCCGGTATTGCGAGCGGATGCGCAAGCTGCCACGACGGCGTGAAGGCGCCGGGCAAGAACGCGGGCCACATGTTCACTTCAGCCAGCTGCGAGTCGTGCCATGCGGTGGCGGCCTGGAAGCCCGCAGCACGCGTCGATCACACGCAGGTGCAGGGGACCTGCTCGAGTTGCCACAACAACACGACTGCGGCGGGCAAGCCCGCGACCCACATCGCGACGACGTCCGAGTGCAGCATGTGTCACAGCACGCTCGCCTGGAAGCCCGCGACAGGCTTCACGCACGACGGCATCACGGCCACCTGCGCCAGCTGCCACAACGGCGTGAATGCGACCGGCAAGAACTCGACGCACATCCAGACGAGCAGCAATTGCGTGGCCTGCCATACGACGACCGGCTGGAAGCCCGCGGCGAAGGTCGACCACACCCAGGTCACCGGCACCTGCTTCTCCTGCCACAACGGCACCGTGGCGACGGGCAAGAACACGGCGCACATTGCCAGCGACAACTCGTGCGACAGCTGCCACACATCAACGGCGTGGAAGCCAACCAACCGCGTGGATCACGCGCACGTGACCGGCACCTGCTCCAGCTGCCACGACGGCGTAAAGGCCGCCGGCAAGCCGACGGCGCACGTGCCGACGACGTCCGAGTGCAGCTCATGCCATTCGACGCTCGCTTGGACCCCGGCGAAGGTGAACCACACCAACATCACGGGTTGCAGGAATTGCCACAACGGGACCAGTGCGACGGGCCCGTCGACCGGGCACATGACGTTCCCGGTCAACAATTTCGACTGCAGCCAGTGCCATGGCACGACGGCGTGGGCGCCCAATACGTTCAAGCACCGCGCGGGCGGCGGCTATCCGGGCGATCACCGGGTGGCGCTCACCTGCAGGAGTTGCCACACGACCAACACGGACGCTGCGACCTGGCGGACGCCGGCGTACAAGCCAGACTGCGCGGGCTGCCACTCGGCCAAGTACAAGTCCGATCCGCACACCAAGTACGGCAACGTGAAGTACACGGTGAGCGAGTTGCGCAACTGTTCTGGCGCATGCCACACGTACACGGATTCCACGCTCACGACGATCTCGCGGCGCCGCGCCGGCCCGCAGCATCGCGTGACGGACACGGAATTCCACTGATGCGCGCCGGACGGAAGCTTGCGTTGGCGGCGACCGCCGTCATGTGGACGATGGTGGCCGCGCCTCTTTGGGCGCAAGGACGGATCCTCGAGGACGTCGTGGCCAGCGAACAGCGCGGCTACGTTTCGGTCACGCTGCTGTTCAGCTGTTCAATGCGCTATGCGTCGCATACGCCGGCCACGGATGGCGAGGCGGTACAGGTTCGCTTCAACGCCGGTCCGGACTGCGGCCGGCCCACCGCGACGGAGCCACAGCCGCTGCTTGCGGGTGCCGCGGGGTTTGTGCGCTCCGTGGACGTCGTTCGCCCGTTCGGGTCCCAGGTCGAGATCCGCATCGGCTGGGCGCAAGCGGAGACGTTCGTGCTCACGCCGTCCATTGACGGACGCATACTGCGCGTCCGGCTGTTGCGCACGGAGACGCCGCGCGTGACCGTAAAGGAAACGCCGGGCGCGACTTCGACGTATGCGGTGAACCTGGCTTCCTCGACGACTCCATTCAAACCCGATGCGCTGGCGGAGGCCGCAAGGACCGTTGGCGTACGCACGTATGTGTCCGAGATCGTCGTCGACGAGCAGCGCTGGTACCGACTTCGGGCCGGCCCGTTCGTCACGGAAGCCGACGCAAAGAAAGCCCTCGGGAACGCGCGCACCGCGTTCCCCAAGGCATGGATCGCAATTTCTGATGACGACACGCTCAACTCCGTGGGCATACCGGACGCGGTCGCCAGCGTTCCGGCCACGACCCAGCAGCCGAACGCCTCGCTGACACCCGACGAGATCCGGAAGGCGATGGCGCAGGCGAAGGACGCGTTCCGTCGCAAGGACTACGCCACCGCCATTCCGCTGTTGACCGAGCTCACGCAGCAACCCGAGTTTCCACAGCGCGCGGACGCACAGGAGATGCTCGCGCTGGCACGCGAGCGCAGCGGCCAGGTCGCGCACGCGAAAGCGGAATACGAGGACTACCTGCGGCGATACCCGGTCGGCGACGGTACGACTCGGGTGCGCAAGCGGCTGCAGGCACTGGCATGGGCCACTCGCCCGGGACGCGACGGGACTTCGGGTGGCACGGGCGATGAATCGCCGTGGCGAATCTACGGCGGCTTCTCGCAGATCTATCGCCAGGACCAGAGCCACCTCGAGAACGGCCTCGCCGTAAGCGACGTGACGACCCAGAATGCCCTGCTCAGTGACGTGAGCCTCGTCGCACGCCGCCATGGCGAGCGCTTCGACTTCACGACGCGCGCGAGCGCCGGCTATTCGTACGACATGCTGTCGGACGGTCCGGGCAGCCAGTCCCGCATCACGATGCTGTTCGCCGAACTCGCCGATCATGTTGCGGGCTGGTATGCCCGGCTCGGGCGACAGGCAGGCGGGTCGGGCGGGCTGCTCGGCACGTTCGACGGCATGCAGGCGGGCTACCAGCTGTGGCCGCGACTGCGGGTCAACGGATTCTTCGGCTACCCGGTGGATTCGACGCGCGAGGGTCCCGACAGCGACCGCAAGTTCATCGGCATCTCCGCCGACGTCGGCACCTTCGCGAATGCCTGGGACATGTCGTTCTATGCGATCGACCAGCAGTACTCCGGCGTCACCGACCGCCAGGCCGTGGGCACGGAGGTCCGGTACTTCCGTCCGGGCATCACGGTGGTTGGCCTCGTGGACTACGACATCCACTACAACGCGCTCAACAACGTGCTGCTGCTCGGCACGTTCGCGTTGCCCGCACGCTGGACGTTGAACATGAACATAGATCAACGCAAGAGCCCCGGTCTGACCACGCGCAATGCGATGATCGGACAACCGGTGCGCCGGTTCGACGAACTGTTCGGGTTGTACTCGCCCGAACAGATCGAGCAGTTCGCGATCGACCGCACTGCCGAATCGAACACCTATTCGGCAGGCGTCTCGCGCCCGATCGGCGAGCGCTGGCAGTGGTCGCTCGATGCCGCGAGCATGACGCTCGGCTCGACGCGCGAATCGGGCGGCGTGGCCGCTACGCCAGCCTCGGGAACCGACACCTCAGTGTCCACTCAAGTGCTTGGGTATGGACTCTTTGGCCGCGGCGACGTCACGTCCCTGGGCTTCCAGTACCAGACCGGCGACAGCGTGCAGATGCTCTCGCTCGGCGTCGGCACGCAGTTGCCGATCGGACAGCGCTGGCGGATCGGACCGCGGCTGCGGGTGGACCAGCGCAGCTTGAAGAGCGACGACTCGCAGGCTCTCATCTACTCGCCGTCGCTGCGGGCGGAGATGCGCGGCAAGCACCTCACGTTCGAGCTGGAAGGCGGTGCCGAACTCGGTTCGCGTGACCTCGGCACCACTTCGGAAGACTCGTCGCGTTACTATTTCAGCCTCGGCTACCGCTATGACTTCTAGCAGCAACACGGGCTGCTGCGCGCCCGCGCACCGAGCGCGGGATCTTCTGGTCCGCGCTGGCTGCGCGACGCTGCTGGCCGCAATGCTGGCAGGGTGCGCCAGCAACGCGCCCGCCGGCCCGCGCGAGTACCTCGACGAGCGCACGGCGGCGACGATCACCGTGGCGGGGGACGCCATGATCTTCTCCTACGACCGCCCGGAGCTGGGGGTCAACGCACGGGACTACGTCACGCTGACGGCCGTCGACGTCAACAACTCAGGAAGACACGCCACGCACCTCGTGGGGTATGCGTGGTCGACAATCGACAAGCGTGGCGTCGAGGACGGCGCAAGCAAGTACGAAATCGTCGCGGCGGACCGCACGCTCCCACTTGCGGTGGCGCCGGAGGGGTTCCGCTCGATCGGCGTAAACGAACCGCCGATCCCGGTGCCCTCCAGGTCGGCGCTGCCACTTTCCGCGCCGGTGACACGCGAACAGGTGCAGTTCATGCTCGACACGCCCGATGTACGAGTGGTTCGCACACGCGCTGGCGTCATGGAGCGCTTCGAGGTCTGGAGTGCGCCCGGCCATTAGCTGCAGCGGCTCAGGCACGACGCCCCCCTGCTCCTGACCGAGACCGGGAATCCGGAGACAGTTCGCCGTACCTTGGTTAAGGTGTGTGTCGGTGCCGACACACGCTGAACGCAGGAGCACGCAGTGCTGATCGCCTATACACGCGAAGTGAGCCCCCGCCTCGCGGACTGCGAGCTCACCCACCTCAAGCGTGAACCGCTCGACATCGCCGGCGCGATGGCTGAACACGAAGCCTATGAGGCGGTTTTGGCGCAGCTCGGCGCCAAGGTGCGTCGACTGCCACCCACGCCGCACCTGCCGGACTCTGTGTTTGTCGAAGACACGGCCATCGTGCTCGACGAAGTCGCGGTGATCACGCGGCCGGGTGCAGCCTCACGCCAGCCGGAAACGTCGTCCGTCGAAGCGGCGCTCGCCGCGCATCGTCTGCTCGTCCATGTTCGTGCCCCGGGCACGCTCGATGGCGGCGACGTCCTGGTCGCAGGCCGCAACATCTACGTTGGCCTGTCCTCGCGAACCAGCCGGGACGCGATCACCCAGCTGGCCGATTCGCTGGCTGTCTTCGGCTACGACGTGATCCCGGTGGACTTTCGCGGCTGCCTGCACCTGAAGTCGGCGGTCACACGCGTCGCGGACGACCTGGTGCTGCTGAATCCCGACTGGGTCGAAGCAGACGTGTTTGGCGGTCACCGCGCGGTGGAAGTCGACCCTTCGGAGCCGCACGCCGCCAATGCGCTTGCGTTCGGCGGTGCGGTGATCCATCCACGGCACCACGAAAGGACACGCGCAAGACTCGAAGCCTCGGGACTGAGCGTAATGCCACTCGGGCTCGACGAGCTGGCAAAGGCGGAAGCCGGCGTCACCTGCTGCAGCTTGCTGGTGCGCGTCCCCTGAAGCCCGGCATTCATTCGCGCAGTAGGCACCGGCGGCGACTGGTTACCCGCTGACGCTTTGTTGCAATGCCGCATGCGCAACGCGGCAGGAACGGACTATTCTCCACTGCCCGCGACGCACCGTCGCCTTCCATCGGACAAGGGGCTTTCGAATGTCGAATCCAGTCTATAAGGCAGCGTGTACGTGTGGCGCGGTCCAGCTCGAAATCACAGGCGACCCGGCGGTGCAGGCCATCTGCCACTGCAGTTCCTGCCGTGGCTGGCTCAGCGCGCCGCTGCACGCCGCTGCGCTGTGGCCGGCGACCAGCGTGAAGATCACCAAGGGCGCCGACAATCTCGGCCTCTACAAGAAGACCGAGAACAGCCACCGGCAGTTCTGCAAGACCTGCGGCGCTGCCGTCCTGGTCGGCCATCCCGGCATGGGCATGACCGACGTGCCATCGGGCAACGTGGCCGGTCTCGTCTACAAGCCGACCCTGCACGTGCACTACGGCGAGAAGGTCATGGCGGTGCGTGACGGCCTGCCGAAGTTCAAGGACTTCCCGAAGGAATTCGGCGGCTCGGGCGACATCCTGCCCGAGTGATGCCTGGCCGGGTCGGCCATACGCCATTGACGTACCTACGCCAATGGCGTAGCTTCCCGCGCGATGGGCGATGACGTCTTCCTGAAAATGCTGCAGACCGCGCGGGAGTTGCGGCGGCGGCGCCTGCAACGCCTGGCGCGGCTGGCAGGGCTGGCCGTACCCAGTCCGTCCCGGAGCAGGAGGTCCGTAGCGTCGAAAGAGATCGACGTGCGCCGCATTCGCGCCGTCACCGGCCTCAGCCAGGCCAAGTTCGCCGAACTACTCTCCATCGAAGTCTCCACGCTGCGTAACTGGGAGCAGGGTCGGCGTGCACCGACCGGGCCCGCCAGGGCGCTCCTGCGCGCCATCAGCAACGATCCTGTCGCGGTCATCCGCGCACTCACCGACTGACACCGAGGCATTTCACGTGGCGAAGCTGAACAGGACGACGCTTTCCGATCTTCGCGGTGCGACGCGGCTCGCGTTCGATGCCACGCTGGGCATCACCACGCTCGTGGAAAAAATGCACCACACGATCCAGCTGGTGCACCCGCCGCTTGGCAAATCACGTGCCGATGCCACCGGCGGACTCACCGGACTCATCTACCGCGGAATCCGCGGCACGACCCGCGTCATCGGCAAGGGCATCGACGCCGGCCTGGCTCCCGTCGCCGCGTTCCTGCCGGAAGGCGAAACAGCGGCAACCCGTGATGCCTGGGTCTCGGCCATCAACGGCGTGTACGGCGACCATCTCGAGCGCACCTTCAATCCGCTCGCGATCAACATGCAGTTCCGCCACGACGGACAGCCTGTCGACCCGGAACTCCCCGCGGACGTCGTCACCGACGTGACGGGCAGGGTGCTGGTCGTCATCCACGGGCTCTGCCTCAACGAGCAGCACTGGAACCGGGAAGGCCGGAGCCGCATCGAGCAGGTGGCCCGCGACCACGACTACACACTCCTCTATCTGCGTTACAACAGCGGGCGCTCGATTGGCAGCAATGGCCGCCAGCTGGCCGACATGCTCGAGACGCTGCACAGCCGTTGGCCCACCACCGTGCAGGAACTCGTCATCGTCGGACACAGCATGGGCGGTCTCGTCGCCAGGAGTGCGATTCATCACGGCTCGAGCGCGGGCCACGGCTGGCGGCGTTCGCTGCGTAAGCTGTTCTCGCTGGGCACACCGCACCACGGCGCCCCGCTGGAGCGCGGCGGACACCGCCTGGACTACGTCATGGAACTGAGCCCTTACGTCGCGCCTTTCACGAGCCTCGGCAAGGCGCGCAGCGAGGGCATTACCGATCTGCGCCACGGCAACATCACCGGGGATGAACAGCAATTCGTGCAGCTACCATGCGACATCGAGTGTTATGCGCTGGCCGCAACGCTCGGCAAGAAGCGCGGCCTGCTCGCGGAGCGCCTGATCGGCGACGGACTGGTGCCGCTCGACAGCGCGCTGGGCAAGCACGCCGACACCTCGCGGACACTGTCGATCCCGAAGGAACGACAGTGGGTCGGCTACGAGATGGGACACCTCGAGCTGCTGGGCCGGCCCGAGGTCTACACGCAGCTGGAGAAATGGCTGCGTTGACGCGTCGCTGTGCGGGTGATCCGCGCCGTGAGCTATTGCGCCTGAATCAGCGACTCGCGACAGCCGACAGGTCTTCTTCGACGTACCGCAGCAGGGCCTCGAGCAACGCCTCGCGCGGATAGTCGTTGTGGTTGACGAACGTGCTGCCGATGACGCCGTGCGCGCGATCGATGGGAATGACGACGGCCCAATGATCGGCGTTAAGGAACCCCACCAGCGTGCTGCCTGGGATGATCTGGTCCGAGTAGATCACCTGGCTGTCATTGCGCGAGTCGATCTTCGCGAGCTTCTTGTACGTGGGCTTCACGATGGTCGAGATGTGGTTCCGGTCCGGCAACGTGACGACGGAGTAGAAACGGATCGCAGGCGGCAGCTTGTTCTCGGCCAGCCATGCCTTGCGCACGTCAGGACGCAGGCTCGCCACAGCACCGCCATCGCCCGAATCGCAATCGGCCTTCGGCCAGTGGCGGAACATGTCCGCCTCCCACTGTGAGGCGTCGTTCGCGAGCGGGGAGCCGGCCACGGCACCCGCAATGCTGACGACGGCAGCAACTCGTTGCTGCAACTCGGGATAGCGCACCACGGCATCAAGGACGTCCGGCGTGCCCTTCGAATAGCCGAACAACACCACGCGGGGCGGCCCCATTTCCTGCGGCATGGCCATGATCGCGTCGCGAATCTGGCCGGCGTTCTTCGCGGTGCCTGACAGCGCGTCCACATCGACCAGCTGCATGTCGTAACCGAACTTTCCGACGTGTTCACGCGGCGTGGTTGGGGACTGCAGCCACCCGGCAATGCACGCGTAACCGATACCGGGCACGACGCGGGCCTGAAGGTTGCTCTTGGACGGTCCAAGGTCGACCGCGCGCCCGGTGGGCGGCGGCTGCGACGCCAGGTTACTCAGGGCTTCTGCACACGGCCGGTAGTCCGGCAGGCTGTCACCGCGCTCCTGCAGTACCGAACAGAAGATCTCCGTGAAGCGCGCCCGTCCGTCGTGGACGCCGACCGGAACTTCGACCGCGTACGGGGTCACTGGAATGGAGGTGCAGGCGGTCACCAGCACGGCGCCAGCGAGCACGGCCGACTTGCGAGCAACGCCTACCGCAGGCAGTGAGTGCGATTCCTTCATGTGGCGAGAGCCTCGGGCGCCAAGCGGGCGGCGAAGATCGTCCTTCCGTCCCATACAGTCTCGGGGACCTCGCTGGCCTTGATCGCCATAGGGTCCATGTTCAGCGGGTTCTTGTCGAGGATCATGGGATCGGCAGGCTTGGCGGGTTCGAGTGCGTCCTTGCCGGACTCCCCGATGCTCATACGCGGCATCGTTGCTCGTGGGCCGCACTCTGGTCCCGGCCAGCAGAACGACAAAAGGGGGCCGCACTTGCGTGCGGCCCCCCCTGGTCCCGATACCCTTGCAGCGATGCGGGTGCGGCCCGCTGCATCAACTGCCGATGATGCCGCCGTCGTTTCTGGTGATGACGACGACCGACGAGCGCGGCCGGCCGGCCGGCAAGGTCGTGACCCCGTCCGACTCGACGCCGAACTGACCCTGTGGCCAATTGGAGAACTGCGTCGGATTGGCGGCGGTCGAGTCCTCACCCGGATGCTGGATGCCGACGAACATCGTCCTGCCGTCGGGGGTCATTGTGACGCCCGTCACCTCACAGCGGTTCGGCGACGTCAGGAAGCGGCGCATTTCGCCGGTGTTAGGGTCGGCGCAGGCCATGCAGTTGGCGCCGATATTGACCCAGTCGCCGGAGCCGTCGCCGACCTGGTCCGTCTGCACCCACAGGCGGCCGAAACTGTCGAACCACAGGCCGTCCGGCGCACCGAAGTCCGCGCTGCCATTCGGCATGTCGACGATGTTGCCCTTGTAGTCGTTGGTCGGCCTTGCAACCTTGGCGCTCAAGGTGTCGCCGGCCTGCACGAAGATGTCCCAGGCGAACGCCGTGGCCGTCACCGATTTGCCGGCCTCGCGCCAGCGGATGATGTGCCCGTATATGTTGTCTTCGCGCGGATTGGCGGCGTCCACCGCCGGGCGGGACGAACCTGCGGTCGTGGAGCCGTCAGCCTTGTTGCTGGTCGGTGTCGCCGCGCTGCCGCGGCGGTTGTTGTTGGTCAGCGTGCAGTAGACCTCGACCTCGCCGAAACCGCCGATGCGCGGGCGCGCGCCGGTCCATTCCGGACGATCCATCATCGTCGCGCCGACCGCATCGCCCGCCATGCGTGCCTTGATCAGGATCTTCGCCAGCACGTCGGCATCGTCGATTCCGGCGAAATTGGGATTTTCACGCAGTGCGACGCCATCCACGCCGATCGTGCCCGGCACCAGTGGAATCCAGCGGCCGGTAAGGTCGGAGCCGAATTTCGCCACGTACAAGGTGCCCTCGTTGAGAAGGTTCCTGTTGGCGCTTTCATTCTTCCTGTTGAGCGGCCGCTTGCACACGAACTTGTAGATGTACTCGTTACGCTCGTCATCGCCCATGTAGAACGCGACGCGGTCGTCCTTGTCGACGACGTACTGCGCGCTTTCGTGCTTGAAGCGGCCCATGGCCGTGCGCTTGACCGGCCTGGCCCTCGGATCGTATGGGTCGATCTCGACGACCCAGCCGAAGTGATTCGGCTCGTTCGGATTCGCGGACATGTCCCAACGCGGATCGGTCGTGTGCCAGCGATAGCCGAAACCGGCGGCGGTGAGGCCATAGCGGTTGTACATCTTGCCTGCTTCGCTCGCCGTCGCGCCGGGCAGCGGCGCGGTGGCACCGAAATTGCCGTTGAAGTTCTCCTCACAGGTCAGGAAGGTGCCCCAGGGCGTGATGCCGTGGGCGCAGTTGTTCACGGTGCCGAGGCCGCTGTAGCCGTCGGTCCTGTTGCCCGTCGGAATCGAGCCAGTAGCCGTGACGACGTACTCGTTGGTCTGCATCAGTGCGTGGCCCGCGGCCGGTCCAGCGATGACCACGGGCGTATTCGCCGTGATGCGACGGCCGAACCTGGACTTGCGCTTCACGCCCCACTTGCCGCGCTTGCGGCGCGCCGCCAGGATCGAGACGCCGTGCGCAGCCTGTGACTTGCGCGTCTTGGCAATCGTGTAGCCCGCACCAACCTGGCCGTCCGGAAACAGGATGTCCTCGTGCGTGTACTCGTTGTTGACGCACAGGATGCCGGCCTGGCTCTTCAACTTGCCGTCGTCGCCGTCGTCATCCTCGTCGTCGCCTTCCCGCTCGCCGTATTCACGCGAGTCGCTCCTGAGCGGGAAGAAATGCATGCCGTCGTTGTGTTCGCCGAACTGCCTTTCCTGCTGCTCGGCCGTCTCGCTGGCGTCACCGATGAATGGCGCGCCGTCTGGCATGATCGGGTCGCCCCAGGCGACGAACAGCTGGGCGTTGTATCCGGACGGCACCCGGACCATGTCCGCGACGGGGGCGACACTGGCGGGCACACTCTCGAAGCCGATACCCGGGAAGCCCAAGCCAGGGCGGACCGGCGCCGCTTCCACTGTCCGCAGCAGGCCACCCAGCGTCAAGCCGCCCGCCGAGGCGAGGGCAACGGCGCTGACGCCGCCTTGCAGGAACTGGCGTCGCCCCATTGCAACACGATGAATCACGTCCTGGATGGATTCGTTCGACGACGGGTTGAGGGACACGTCATTCGTGGGATGGGATGCACCCTTCATGCTGCTCTGCTCCTGGACAGGTGTTGGTCAGGGGGGACCCTGGGCTCCGGTGCGACGCACGCGTCACGGATCCTCAGGAGCAGCGAGTGTCCGACGCGTCCATGAACTGCCAATGAATGGTGTGTGACAGGTTTGAGTCAGTCGATCTCAGCACGCGCGGCCGGGCACGATGGACCGGCCACCCGGAACCGGATCTATCGCAGGACGTGCGCGAGGAGCATCTCGGCGTACCGATCTGGAGCTTCGAGGTCGGGGAAATGCCCACAGTCGTCGAGTTGCACGATGTCAGCATGCGGGATGCACGATTGCAGTGAGGCGGGATTCGTGTACTTGTGCGAGCGGTCCTGCTTGCCCCAGAGCATCGTGCACGGCACGGTCAGGTCACGCACTGCTTCCGCATCTGCGCGCGCCAGGCCCTGCACTACGCCCGCGAGGCAAAAGCACGCGCCGCCGTCCAGGGCGTGCAGCGCCGTGTCACGAAACGGCGTGGGATCGGTCGTGGCCGGAAGCGCAATCCTGTACCAGCCATGCGCAGCCTTCTTGCGCATCAGCCACGCAGCGACCTGGCCCACGACTGGAATGCGCAATGGCACCGGGATGACGCGATGGGTCCAGGCGCGCATCGCCGCCAGCGAAGGAGTCTGGGAAAGAACGAGGCGGACGATCCGCTGCGGCGCCATCTGCGCCGCCCGCATTGCGTAGAAGCCATTGGCGCAACTGAAAGCCAGTGTCGCCTGCTCGATGCCGATCGCGTCGAGCACGCCGAGAACAGCCTTGGCGCCCTGGTCCAGGGTGTGCGCATAAGAGTGCCGCGGAAAGGAGAAGCCGAACCCCGGCATGTCGAAGCACACGACACGCAATCGTGGTGACAGCAAGCCGACCAGGTGCTCGTAGTGCTCGATGACGTTGGGGCCGTCCGGGACCATGACGACGCACGGCCGGTTGGAGCCCGTGTCGTGCGCACGCACTGCACCGACCGGCGTCTGCACATACCGGGTGGGCAGAGGCCCGCCGGGGAGAACTTTGCCGCTCGGCGCCGCAATCCCTGCCAGCAGGCTATCGACGTATTCGCTCAACATCGTGCTGCCGGATCCATGTCAGTGGCTGCGCCCGCATCCTAACCGACCGCGGCGGTCATCAGCCGCTTCGTGTTCTGCGGTAGGATTGCCCGATGCTTCCTCAAACCATGCGCTACGTCGCCGCCAATGCTGCCGGCGGACCTGAGGTCCTCGCGATAGGCTCCACAACCGTCCCGCAACCACGCCCGGACGAAGTGCTGATCCGCGTGCTCGCGGCCGGAGTCAACCGGCCCGACGTCGCGCAGCGCAAGGGACTCTACCCTGCCCCTCCCGGCGCCAGCCCCATCCTTGGTCTCGAAGTCGCCGGCGAGGTCGTCGCAGCCGGGGCCGAGGTGAAGGGCTTCGAGATCGGCAGTCGCGTGTGCGCCCTGGCCAATGGCGGCGGCTACGCGGAGTACTGCGCAGCACCGATCACGCAGTGCCTGCCGTGGCCCAAGGGCTACGACGCCGTTCGCGCCGCGGCACTGCCTGAAACCTATTTCACGGTCTGGGCCAACCTGTTCCTGCACGGCAGGCTGGCGCGCGGTGAGACAGTGCTGGTCCACGGCGGCAGCAGCGGCATCGGGGTCACCGCAATCCAGCTGGCGCGTGAGTTCGGTGGCCGGGCGTATGCGACGGCCGGCAGCGATGAGAAATGCGCAGCCTGCGTCGGGCTTGGCGCGGAGGCTGCCATCAACTACCGCACGTCCGACTTTGCGGAACGAATTGCGGCACTGACGGAAGGCCGTGGCGTCGACGTCATCATCGATATCGTCGGCGCGCCCTACTTCGAGCGCAACCTCAAGTGCCTGGCGATGGACGGACGGCTGGTCGAGGTCGCGACGCAGGCTGGATCAAAAGTCGAGGCCCTGGACCTGTTCGACGTGATGCGCCGGCGGCTGACGATCACCGGGTCGACCATGCGGCCGCGGACGACAGCGCAGAAAGGTGCCATCGCGAAAGACCTGCGCGAAAGGGTCTGGCCTGCACTCGACGCCGGTCGGGCCGGGCCAGTGATCCACGCCGTTTTCCCGCTGGACCAGGCAGCCGAAGCCCACCGCGTCATGGAATCGAGCGTTCACATCGGCAAGCTGGTGCTGGAGGTGGCGGGCTGAGAGACGCCGCCGACACCACCCTCGCTTCTTCGCTTCGTCGTACGCACCGCACGCTTCGTCGCCGCGCCCGCATCGCGTGCAACCTTGCGCCCGGCTGCCGCATCTCATGGACATCACCCACAAAGCGCCAAGGTGGCGCGCCGAGGAGATCGCCATGGAAGTCGTTGCAACAGTGATGCTGACCGCAATTGTTCTCTACATGCTCCAGCAGGTGCAGGACCTGTAGTCCCGACTGATGTCCGCGGCTAGAGCACGTCCCACCGGTAACGGCCGGCCTCGATCACGGAGCCGGCCAGCGCCTCGATGGACTGGTCTTCGTTGTGCTCGACGCCGCGCACGTTGCGCACCATGCGCCGCCGCGCCTGGTGGGTGAAGATCTTCGCGATGTCGATCACCTGCGCCGCCGACGCCGGGTCGCTCCTGATGATCGAATCGGCGCGCGACACGACGCAAAGGCCGACGAACAGGTCGATCATCAGGTCGGCAACGCGCCGCTGGGCGTGCTGCTGCTCGGAGATGCCCTTGCCGTACTTGCGCAACACCGTCTCCGCCACGCGGGCAGTCGCCCGCGCGTAGCTCTCGTAGATACTTACCAGTGGCCGCAATTGCGGCGCGACCGGCGTGCTGACCTTGACCGCCGCACCGAGACCCGTGGCCCGCGCGAAGCGTCGCTCGGCATACCCGGAGAGCACGCCAAAACCCTTGATCGGATCGTTGAAGATCGAGCTCACAGCGGACTGCAGTTCCTTCAGCGACGCGCCGACGTCCTTCAACGAGGACAGCGCGATGTACAGCCGCAGGATCTCGTTGGTGCCCTCGAAGATCGGCAGGATGCGGGCGTCGCGCACGTATTGTTCGTACGGCATCTCGCGCATGTAGCCGTTGCCGCCGGCGATCTGCAGGCTCTCGTAGGCCGTGCGCTGCATGGCCTCGCTGGCGAACACCTTGGTGATGGCCGCCTCCACCGAGTAGTCATCGCAGCCACTGTCGATGTAGTGCGCCACCATCCACACTGCGCTCTCCGCAGCGAAACACTCGACGGCCATTTGGGCGATCTTCTCACGCACCAATCCATATTCCGCGATCGGACGATCGAATTGCTTCCGCTCCTGCGCCTGCGCGATGGACTTGCGGATAAGCGCCTTCATGCCACCGACCGCGCCGCCGCCCAGTCCGGTGCGACCGTTGTTGAGGATTCCCATTGCGACCTTGAAACCCTTGCCGACGGCCCCCAGCACGTTCTCGGCCGGCACTCGCACGTCATTGAAGGCCACCGTCGTGGTGCACGATGCACGGATGCCCATTTTGTCTTCGTGTGCGCCATGACTCACACCCGGCCAGGCCGCTTCGACGATGAACGCCGTGACTTTGCCTTCCGGCCCGTCGGTGCGGGCGAACACGGTGTAGAAATCGGCGATCCCGCCGTTGGTGATCCAGAGCTTTTCGCCGTTCAGCGTGAAGCTGCCGTCGGCATTGCGCTTCGCGGTGGTGCGGATGGCCGCCGCGTCGGAACCTGCGCCGGATTCCGTCAGGCAGAACGCGGCGATCATTTCGCCCGTGGCGAGCCTGGGCAGGTACCGCGATTTCTGCTCGGCGTTGCCGAACAGCAGCAGGCCCTTCATGCCGATGGAACTGTGCGCGCCGATGGTCAGCGACACCGAGCTGTCGTAACTGCTGGTCTGGGCCAGCACGCGCGCATAGGCCGCGTTGGAAAGACCAAGACCACCGAACTCCTCCGGGATGATCAGGCCGAACAGCCCGAGTTCGCGCAGCGACTGAACGAACTCATCAGGCTGGCGGGCGTTGCGATCCCAGCGCGCAAACTCCGTCTCTTTGCCCTCGAGAAACCTGTCGATGGACTCGACGATCATGCCGAGCACTTCACGGTCGCGCTCGTTGATCGCCGGGTACGGGAACAGGTTTTCCTCCAGCACGTGGCCGAACAGCAGCTGCTTGGCGACGCTCTGGTCCGTGAGCAGGCCCGACGCTGCCGTGACGGAGGGAGCGGCGATTTCAGTCGGGTTCATGGTGGCTCTCCTCAATTTCAGCCGGCGGCGGCGGACGCTGGCTTGCCCTGCTGCGCCTTGATCCATTCCTGCACGAGCTCTTCCAGCACCGCGAGCGGCATCGAACCGTTCATCAGGACCAGCTCGTGGAAAGCGCTCAGGTCGAAGCGTGGGCCCAGCGCCTTCTCAGCCTCGTCCCGCATCCGCAGTATCGCCAGCTGGCCGACCTTGTAGGACGTTGCCTGCCCCGGCCACACCACGTAGCGCTCGATCTCGCGCGTAACCTCAGCCAGTGAGTTCCCGGTCTTGGAGACCATGTAGTCGATCGCCTGCTCGCGGGTCCAGTGCTTGGCATGCATGCCCGTGTCCACGACGAGACGGGCCGCGCGGAACATCTCGGCCTGCAGGCGGCCGAGGTCACCCAGCGGGTCCTCGTCGTAGAAACCCATGTCGGCCTTGGCGACGCGCTCGGCATACAGGGCCCAGCCTTCCGCGTACGCGCCGAACGGCAGCACCTTGCGCAGCATCGGCACGCCCTTGATCAACTGCTGTGCCGAGAGCTGGAAATGATGTCCAGGCGCGCCCTCGTGGATCATCAGCGTCGGCAACGTCCACTTGGGATTGTCAGCCGTGCTCTTCTGGTTGATGTAGAAGCGACCCGGCCGCGAGCCGTCGAGTGCCGGCGGATTGTAGTAGCCGCCCGGTGAAGAATCCTGCGAGTACTCGGGCACGCGCACGATCTCGAGCGGCTGCGGCGGTATCGTCTGGAAGTACTTCGGCGCCGCCGCCATGATCCGGTCGTTGATCTCGTGCAGGTAAGCGATCATCTGCGCGCGGCCTGCGTCCGTGTCCTGGAAGTTCTGCGCCGGATCGACATTGAGCTTCTCGATGCGCTCGGCGAGTGTGGCGCCCTGGATACCCTGCGCGTCGAGAATCGCGACCATCTCCTTCTCGATGCGCTCCACTTCCGCCAGGCCGAGCGCGTGGATCTCGTCCGCGGACAGGGTTGTAGTCGTGCTCGACTGCAGGGCGGCGGCGTAGATCCGGTCGCCCTCAGGGATACGCCAGATGCCGGCGTCGTGGCTGGCCTGCGGACGCATGGACTCGAACAGGGCGATCATCGCCTCGTAGCCTGGAATGACCTCGGTAGCGACGAGCTGCTCGGCCTGCTTGACGTACGACTGCCGCTGCTCCGCCGTGAGCGACTCGATCTTCTCGAGCTTCGCGGGCAGCGTGGTCACCAGCGGGTTCTTCGCCGCGCCGCCTGCGATGAAGGCGCGCATGCCCACGAGCGACTGGTCGATCACGAAATCCGGCGGGATCACGCCGTGGGCGCGATCGTCCTCGACTCGTACTTTGGTCTCGCGCAGCACACGCCCGAATTCGGCCAGGCGCGACAGGTACCTTTCGACACTGCGCTCGTTCTTGATGACGTGCGCGTCGGTCAGGAACTGAGGCGTATCCACCGTCACGCCGGAAATCTGGTTGACGCGATACCCGCCGTGCTCGAACTCCGCCTGGCGAATGGTGTCGTCGAGGAACCAGGCCGTGGTCTTCCAGGTGATCAGCTCCTGCCCGGAGAGCCCGGCCGGGCCGTACTTGTCGAGCCCGGCGCGTGCCTTGCGCAGCCGCGCCAGTACTTCGTCCTCGTGCGCCTTGGTCTGGTCGTCGAGCTTGCCGCTGTGGAAATCGAACGGCGTGTTGTCGATGAAGCCCAGCTGGGTGAGGATCTGTGGCGAGTCGGCAGTGAGCTGCAGCGTGATCTTGTTGACGTAGTTGTTCAGCCCGACCGGCGTGAACCAGAACCACATCGACGCGGCTGCGAGGCCCGCCAGCAGCAGGCCTCCGATCCAGCCGAGGATCTTGCCAACCTTTCGCTTCGCCATCGGTGCGCATCCCACGAAATCCATCCAAGGCGGCCACTATACCTAGGCCGCGCGGCTCGGGCAGGAGCGGCCGCCGGCGCTGCGAGGCCCTTCCTTTCCCAGCCGCGGACTTGCTACCGTCGTCGGCATTGCAACAGGAGCCCCCATGAGCCGAAAGTCGAAACGAAACCGGCCGGACCCGCAGCATTCGACGCAGGACCCGGCGGAGACAGCACGCAGCGGGCTTTTCGGCCGCCGCACGGTCCTGCTCGGTTCTATCGTTGCCCTGCTGCTCGCCCTGGTGGCCGGGATCGTCCTGTACCAGCGCGCGACGACGCAACCAGCGCAATCTGCCTTGGACCGCCAGGCGGCCCTCGCGAGCGATCATTCGCCGACGCTTGGCGATGCGACCGCCAGGGTGCACGTCGTCGAGTTCCTCGATCCCGCGTGCGAGACCTGCGCCCTCTTCTACCCCGTCATAAAGGAACTGATGGCCGAGAACCCCGGCAGGATCCGCTTGTCCGTCCGGCATGCCGCGTTTCACGACGGCTCCGAGTACGTCGTTCGGCTGCTCGAAGCAAGCCGGAAGCAGGACAAGTACTGGCAGACACTGGAAGCCCTGTTCGCATCGCAGGCCCGATGGGCGCCACATCACACCGTGGAACCCGACCTGGTCTGGCCGGCGATTGCCGCCGTGGGCCTGGATGTCGAACGAGCCAAAGCCGACATGACGGCGGCGGACGTCACGCAGCGCGTCGAGAAGGACCGAACCGATGCCATGGCGCTCGCGGTCACCGCGACCCCGGAGTACTTCGTCAACGGCAGGCCACTGCCGAGCTTTGGCGAGGACCAGCTGCGAAGCCTGGTACAGGAAGAGCTGCAGCGCACCTATTGATGGCGGCCTGACGACGCTGAGACGGAATACACTTCCACCCGGTCATCCAGGGCATCACCAGCGTATCAGCGCGGCTTGCGCAGCAGATGCTCGGCAACCGCGCGGTATGCAGGCAGAGACGTAGGATCAATGTTCATGTTGCCGGCCAGCGGATGCGAAGCGAAGCGCGCGATCACCATTTCCGCCTTCGGATCGATGTAGATCGCCTGGCCGTGGACGCCCCGGGCCATGAACACGCCGTGGTCGTCGTGCGACACCCACCACTGGTAGCGGTAGCTCCAGCCGGGCAGCGTCTTGTAGCCCGCCGGCACGAAAGCCGCGGGGCTGCCGCCCCTGCGGATCTCGTCCACGACGGACGCCGGAACGATCTGCTGGCCATTGAACCGGCCCTGCAACCGGATCATCTCGCCAAACCGCGCCATGTCCCGTAAGCGCGCATTGAAGCCGCCGGAAACGATCGGGGCACCGGACGGATCGAGGGCGATGAAGGCGTCGCTTTCGGCGCCAAGCCTGCCCCATATCCGCTCCTGAAGTACCGCGTCCGGTCGCTGACCGGTCACTCGCGCGATCAGCCAGCCGACCACCTCAGTGTTCGGCGAGCGGTACGCGAAGGCTTCCCCGTGCGTTCCCTTTTTCGCGACGGTCGGCAGGAACTGGTGGATGGATGATGGGCCTGTGTACCCGGCCGGCCGGGGAAAGAACCCGGTGGCACGCGCGAAAGAAATGAACGTTGCAGACGGGTCGCCGTACTGCTCGGAGAAGTCGAGCGCAGTCGTCATGTCGAGGACCTGCGCAACCGTCGCATCGCCAAAGCCGCTCCTGGCGAGTTCCGGGATATAGCGCGTCACCGTTGCTGCGGGATCGAGCCTGCCCTCGGCGATCAGCATGCCCGCAAGGGTCCCGAACAATGACTTGGTCGCGGAGAATGCGATGTGCGGGCGTTCCGCAGACAGGGCGCCGAAGTACCGTTCGTAGACGATCCGTCCGCGGTGCAGCACGACGATGCCGTCAGTGTAGTTCGCGGCGAGCGACTCCGCCCAGGTCATGGGCTTCGTGCCGCCGATCGGCACGAACGTCAATGCATCCAGGTCGTCGCGTTCGGCGCGGGGCAGCGAACTCACCGGGCCATTGCCGCGCGCAATCTCCACCGATGGCATCAGCTCACGCCAATGCGAGAAACTCCAGCGCCATTGCGGAAAGCGATAGGAGCTGCCGTCGTCGTAGCGGATCGACTTGTCGGGCGGCGGCGGCGAGCCGACCATCCAGCCGAGTTTCACTGGATCCGTTGCGTTCGCATCCGGAAACACCTGCGGCGCGTCGGCTGCCGAGGCTTTCGCGACGCTTGGCGGAGCAAGGGACATGGCAGCCAGCAGTGCGCAGGCATACAGCTCCAGCACGGCGCGCCGCCGGGTGTAATTGATGTCCGTCACTCGATTCCCCCTCGGTCTGGTTGTGCCGCAAGCATACGCCGGACGCGACGGTCGACTGGTGTTGGCGTCATCGCTCGCCGCGGTCGCGCGCATTTGCAAATACGTCGAGCTGGAGGAAACTGCGCTCCTGCATGCGGGCAGTTTGCTTGCTGCCGGCCAGGTACGACAAGACTCGGACCAGGGATATGAACATGAGAGCTAGCGAAACCCGGGCCCCTGCCCCGCGTATAACCCTCCTTGCCTGCGGAGCATTTTTAATCATGGGCATTGCGTCCGCCGATCCCCGCGCCAGAGACCTCGGCATTCCGTTCCCGGGCACGCCCGGCCCGCTGAATGCGATCACCGACGTGGCAGGCGTCGAGGTCGGCTACACGACGCTCATCGCAGGAGACGGACCGCTGCAGGTCGGCAAGGGCCCGGTGCGCACGGGTGTCACGGCCATTCTGCCGCGCGGGCGAAAGTCGCCGACCGCGGTCTTTGGTGCCTACGCCGTGGGCAACGGCAATGGCGAGATGACCGGGACAATCTGGGTCGAGGAGTCTGGAACCGTCGGTACTCCGGTGCTGATCACGAACACGCACAGCGTCGGTGTCGTGCGTGACGCGGTGATCGCATGGATGCTGCAGAACGGCGGCACCGAGCAGCTGTGGGGCCTGCCGGTGGTGGCCGAGACATGGGACGGCTACCTGAATGATCTCAACGGCTTCCACGTCACGCGCGACCACGTGTTCGCAGCGCTCGATGGCGCACGCGGTGGGGCCATCGCCGAAGGTAACGTCGGCGGCGGCACCGGCATGCACACGTTCGAGTTCAAGGGCGGCACGGGGACCTCGTCGCGACGCGTGCGCGTCAAGGGCGCCGGCGACTACACAGTCGGCGTCCTGGTCCAGTCGAATTTCGGCCGCCGCTGGCAGCTGCAGGTCGCCGGCATCCCGGTCGGACGCGAATGGCCGGAGGATGCGCCGTTCACCGCGGAGTACGGTCCCACCAACGAACTGGGCTCGATCATTGTCGTCGTCGCGACGGACGCGCCACTGTTGCCAACGCAGCTCAAGCGCATCGCCAGGCGTGCGGCGATGGGAATCGCGCGGACCGGCGGGATGGCCGGCAACGGTTCAGGTGACATCTTCCTGGCTTTTTCCACGGCAAATGCGCCGGCCGCAACGGCTGTCGAGGGACTGCAGCAGGCCGCGTTCCTGCCAAACGACCAGCTCGACGGCCTGTTCGAGGCGACCGTGCTCGCGACCGAAGAGGCGATCGTCAATGCGCTGGTCGCCGCGCGCACGATGACCGGCATCGACGGTCACCGGCTGGTGGCGATCGACCACGCGCGACTGCAGGACATCCTGCGACGGCACAATCGGCTCAATGCAGGCGCAGGGATCAGTGCGCCTGGCGCGCCGCCCGTTGCGGAAAGATGAGAATGCACGCGACGATGAATGCCAGCAGCGCGAGGGTTGAGCAGCGACGCCGGCAGCAGCGCGAACAGGATGGCCGCTTCGCCAAAGGTGGTGGCCGCGATCTTGATGGCCCAGAAGACGAGGGTGACCTCTGGAACCTTGCTCGGCTGGCCGTGATGATCGGGCTGATGATTGCGCTGCATCATGCGGTCCTGAATCTAGCCCCTGCGCAACCACCTTGTCTCTGTATTCGGCAGGGTCAGAGGGCTAGAGTACGGCCGGGGGCAACGACAACACGGGAGAAAAAGTACAGATGAACTGGATAATCACGTTGATCATCGGTGGCGTCGCAGGCTGGCTCGCCAGCATCGTGATGAAGACCAACGCGCAGATGGGCATGATTGCCAACATCCTGGTCGGAATCGTCGGCTCGGTCATTGGCTTCTGGGCAGCCGGCGCCTTGGGGCTTGCCCCGGCGGGCGGCATCATGGGCTTCCTGGTTGCCGTGGTGGGCGCCGTCGCGCTCATCTTCATTCTACGGCTGCTGGGCCTCTTCAAGTAGGACCGTGACTTAGGCGAGTGCACTCATGGGCCGGGACGAAACCGTTCCGGCCCATGATCCGGCCATGGGTGCGCCAATTCCATCCGGGCCACGACGCCAGCATGCGGATCAGGCCTTGCAGGCACTGACGATGCACGGAACAGATCGTGTGGTGACCGGCACCCTTGCAGCCGAGGGGTACCGTCTCGCCCCATGGAGTATCATGGGGCGCCATGCGTCGGCCCTGGCCGTCGCGTCCGCACTGTCTATCCACGCACCGCCGAGGCGCGCCACGCAATGCAAGCGACCACCTGGAACCGGAAGGCCCTGCTGAGTGCCTTCGAAAAGTCTCCGTCGCTGCTGCTGCCCTCGCTGGTACTCCTGTTCGACATCGTGCTCTTCGTCGCCGGCTCCGCGCTGGTCCTGCTGCCCACCAGTCTCGCGCTGAAACTGCTCGGCACCTGCATCGTCACGGCTGCGATCGTGCGGCTGTTCCTCATCGGTCACGACGCCTGTCACGGCAGCTTCTTCAACAACCAGAAGCTCAATGCCATCCTCGGGCGAATCGCGTTTCTGCCGTCCATGACCGCCTACAGCCTGTGGGAAGTCGGTCACAACACGGCGCACCACGGGTTCAACAACCTCAAGGGGCGCGACCAGGTCTGGGCGCCTTTCTCCAAGGCGGAGTTCGATGCCCTGCCGCGGTTGCGGCAGTCGCTCGAACGCCTGTACCGGAGCGGCCTCGGCTGGGGCGCGTACTACTTGATCGAGATGTGGTGGAAGAAGCTGTACTTCCCCAGCCGCAAGGAGATCGGTTCGAGTCGCCGCAAGTACACGCTGGACAGCCTGCTCGTGACCATCACGGGGTTGCTGTGGCTCGCCGCCGTCGCGCTCACGGCGCGCGCGACGGAACAGTCGCACACGCTGCTGTTCACGCTGGCAGTCATGGTGCCCTTCCTGCTCTGGAACGCCATCATGGGTTTCATCGTGTACGTGCACCACACGAACCCGAGGATCGCGTGGTTCCGGAATCGGCAGGAATGGCAGCGCAACCGCGCCTACCTGACGTCCACCGCATGCGTGCGCTTTCCGTTCGGCATCGATCGCCTGATGCACAGCATCATGGAACACAACGCGCACCACCTGAACCCGGGCATCCCGATGTTCAAGCTGCGCGCTGCGCAGCGGGTGCTGCACGCGAAGTTTCCGGATCTCTGCGAGTACCGGATGAACATCCAGTCGTACATGGACTGTGTGCGGCGCTGCAAGCTCTACGACTTCACCAACCACGCATGGCTGGACTTCCGCGGCCAGGTCACGGCGCGCGTCGCATTGACCTCCGCCGCAGCCTGAGGCCGGCACCCGGCGCGCGCGTCTGCGCCGCGGCCGCAAGACACGCAAGCGAGGCTTCATGCTGCACGCCCACACCGTCCTGAGCCGGCACCCGGACCTCTTCCAGCACCTGCAGGGCAAGCTCGACACCGTCGCGGCCAATTGCCGCACTCCGCGGGACACGTCCCCGGACAGCCTGGTCTTCGTGAGCGACGCGCCGCAACTGGAGACTGCGCGGCAGCGGGGCGCCGCCATCCTGGTCGTGCAGCGGGACGTGGCCGGCCAGTTGGGGCCGAACGAGAGCACGTTCGGCTGCTGCTTCTCGGTGTCGTCCGTGCCAATGGGCATGGCGGTGTTGCTCAAGGAGTTCGACCGCAAGCGTGAGCGCTTCACGCAGTGGGGCGAACGCCACGCCACTGCCGTCGTGCATCCGACCGCCACGATCGGAACCGGCGTGCTGCTTGGACCTTACTGCGTCATCGGTGCCGGCGCTTCGATCGGCGACGACTGCTGCATCGGCTCGCACGTCGTCGTCGAGAACGGCGCGCGCGTCGGCGCCGGCACGATCCTGCACCCGCACGTCTTCGTGGGCGCCGACTGCGAGATCGGACGCGACTGCGAAGTCCACCCGCACACCAGCATCGGCAGCGACGGCTTCGGCTATGCGGTCGGCGCGAGTCGCCGTCCGCAGAAAATCCCCCACCTCGGCAACGTGCATATCGGGGACGAGGTGGAGATCGGCAGCAACTGCGCGATCGACCGCGCCAAGCTGACGTCCACCTTCATCCGCGACGGTGCGAAGCTCGACAACATCTGCCACATCGCGCACAACTGCGACCTGGGTGAGGATGGCTTCTACACTGCGGGCTTCATGATGGCGGGATCGACCACCATCGGTCGCCGCTTCATGACCGGCGGCAACTCCGTGGTCTCGGCACACCTCACGCTGACCGACGACGTGATCCTGGCCGGCCGCTCGACGGTGACCAGCGACGTGAAGGAACCCGGCCACTACGGCGGTTATCCGCTGCAGCCATTGAAGGACGCGATGCGCACGCTCGCCTCGCTCGCGCAGCTGAACGACATGCGCAGGAACCTCAACCGGGTGCTGAAGCACCTGCAGCTGCCTGACCGTACCTAGGAGCCGGCGCCCCGACGCACGAGATTCCGGCAGGCCGCCGCTGCAGAGGAGCTGGACCGACATGAACGGCGATTACTCCGACGCGCTGGTGGTGTTCGGCATCACCGGCGACCTCGCGTTCAAGAAGATCATCCCGGCGCTCGAGAATCTCGAGCGGCGCGGCCGACTGCCCCCGATTGTCGTGGGTGTCGCGCGTGGCGGCCTGACCCGTGACGCCATGATCGCGCGGATGCGGGAGAGCCTGGCCCAGTATGGCGACGGGACGGACCCCGAGGCGCTGCGCCGCCTGGAAGCCAGGATGCAGTACGTGGATGGCGACTACCGCGACGACGCCACGTTTGCGGCCCTGCGCCAGGCTATCGACGGTGCGCAGCGGCCTTGTCATTACCTGGCGATCCCGCCCAGCCTGTTCGCCGCAGTCGCGGCGAAGCTGGGCAGCTCCGGTTGTGCAACCAATGCGCGCGTGGTCGTCGAGAAGCCGCTCGGCCGCGATCTCTCCAGTGCGCAGACCATCAACCGCGCGCTCCAGCAGGTCGTCCCGGAAGCGTCGATCTTTCGCATCGATCATTTCCTCGGCAAGGAGGCCGTGCAGAACCTGCTGTACTTCCGCTTCGCCAACGCCATCATCGAGCCGCTCTGGAACCGCACGCACATCGAGCACGTGCAGATCACGATGGCGGAAAAGTTCGGCGTCGAGGGGCGCGGCCGGCTCTACGAAGAACTCGGCGCCGTGCGCGACGTGGTGCAGAACCACCTGCTGCAGGTGCTGGCGATCCTGGCCATGGAACCGCCCGTCGGCACCCATTCGGAGGCGTTGCGCGACGAAAAGATGAAGGTGCTGCGTGCGATTCAGCATCCCGAACGCCGCGACATCGTCCGTGGACAGTACGCAGGCTATCGCAGCGAGGACGGCGTGAACGCCAGCTCCGACGCCGAGACCTACGCGGCGCTGCGCTTCGAGATCGATTCGTGGCGCTGGGCCGGCGTGCCGTTCTTCATCCGGACCGGCAAGCGCATGCCGGTCACCGCCACCGAAGTGATGGCGACGTTCCGGCGCCCGCCGCAGCGGCTGTTCGACGAGCCGCTGCCGCCGCGCACGAACTACCTGCGCTTCCGGCTCGGGCCCGACCGCGTCGCCATCGCGCTCGGGGTCAGGACCAAGACCGGCGGCGAGGCGATGATCGGGCAGGAGACCGAGCTGTATGCCTGCAACTCGCAAGCAGACGAGATGACGCCATACGAGCGACTGCTGGGTGACGCCATGCGCGGCGACGCGACGCTGTTCGCGCGGCAGGATTCCGTCGAGGTCGCCTGGGACATCGTCGATCGCCTGCTCGCCAGCGGCCCGCAGGCGGAACCCTATGCCTCGGGCAGCTGGGGCCCGGACTCCGCCGGGCGCATGGTCGAACGCTACGGCGGCTGGTACGACCCGCCGGCTGCGCCCACGGCGACCAGTCCATGCGGCTGACGGTTGCTGCGGACGCCGCTGCCGCCGCGCAGTTGGCCGCAGCTGAGATGACAAGAGCCTGTGCGGCAGCCGTCGCAGCTCGCGGGCGGGCGATCGTCGCCGTGAGCGGCGGCACGACTCCCTGGCACATGCTGCGCCGGTTCGCCCAGGCGGACCTGTCTTGGGCGTCGATCTACGTCGCCCAGGTGGACGAACGCTGCGTGGCCCGCAACGACGCGCGACGCAACGTTACTCACTTGCAGCAGATACTCGTCAGCGATGGCCCGCTGCCGGCCGCCAACCTGCTGCCGATGCCCGCCGACGATGCGGATCTGGACCGCGCGGCAGGGATGTACTCAGCAATGCTCGCGGAACTCGCAGGACCGGCAACGATTCTGGATCTCGTGCAGCTCGGACTTGGCAGTGACGGTCACACCGCATCGCTGGTGCCCGATGACCCGGCGCTCGACGTTACCGACCGCACTGTGACAATCACCGCTCCCTACCAGGACACGCGACGCATGACCCTGACCTACCCCGTACTGTCGGGCGCGCGCGAGCGACTGTGGCTCGTCACGGGCACGGCGAAGGCGGCAGCGCTGGCGGACTTGCTGAATAGCCGTGGCACCGCACCCGCGAGTCGAGTCGCCCGCGAGCACAGCATGGTGATTGCCGACACGGCGGCCGCGCACGCGCCGGTCGATTTGACCACGGAGTGAACGGACGCTACTTCGGCTTGACCGCGTGCCCGCCGAAAGCCTGTCGCATGCGCGACAGCATCCGGTTGGTGTAGTCACCACGCCCCTGGCTCGCGAAGCGCTCCATCAGTGCGAGCGTCATCACCGGTGTCGGCACGCCTAGTTCGACGGATTCCACCGCCGTCCAGCGTCCCTCTCCGGAATCCGCGACGAAGGGCGCAATCGACTCCAGCGTGTCGTCCTCGGCGAGGAACTCCGCAGTGAGATCAAGCAGCCAGGAACGGATCACCGTACCGTGCCGCCAGGCTTCGGCGATCTGCGGCAGGTCGAGCGCGAGGTCGCTCTTGGCGCGCATCAGCGCAAAGCCTTCGGCATACGCCTGCATCATTCCGTACTCGATGCCGTTGTGGACCATCTTGGTGAAGTGGCCGGCGCCGACCGGTCCGCAGTGCACCCAGCCACGATCCGGCGCAGGGGCCAGTGCTTGCAGCACGGGCCTGATGGCCTGGATCGTCGCGGCGTCGCCCCCGACCATCAAGCCATAGCCATTCTCCAGGCCCCAGACACCCCCCGAGACGCCGGCATCGACGAACTGGATGCCGTGCGCGCCGAGTTCCGCGGCATGCCGCTGGCTGTCACGGTACATCGCGTTCGCACCGTCGACGACGACGTCGCCGCGGGACAGCAAGGGCACCAGCAGCCGCAGGGTGTCTTCCGTCGGCGTGCCGGCCGGCAGCATCAGCCAGACGGTCTTCGGCGATGGCAGGTTCGATACCAGTGCTTCAAGCGTGGCGGCTGCCACGACCCGTGATTCGTTGCCCAACGCCGTGCGCGCTTCCGCCGCGCGGTCCCAGGCCACCACCGTGTGTCCGGCACGCGCGATACGCCGGCTCATGTTGCCGCCCATGCGGCCGAGTCCGACCATGCCCAGCGTCAAGTTCATCGCCGTTCTCTCTCCCAACCGCAGTACGAGGTGATGGTCTCGCGGCGAACACGTCCGCACAAGAGGCATTGCGTCGTCCCCAGCGCATCTTCGGCGCTGCCGTGGGAACCCCGTTCGAGGGTGTTCCAGGCCGTCCTGGTCATGTCCGCGGACCGACGCGTGCGGACGTTGCGTCACCGAAGTACGATGCCGGCACCGGTTGAGCGGTATCACCAGAGAAAGCAGATGAACGCGAACCCGCCAGCCAGTTCTTCCACGCCGCCGCCACCCGAGTACATCGACATTCGCGGCCATCGCGTGCGACACGTCATCCGGCGCGGGACTGGCGACGCGGTCGTGCTGGTGCATGGCTTCGGCAGCAATCTCGACACCTGGGCGCTTAACCTGGCCGCATTGGCAACCGGCGGTCGGACGGTTGCGGCGCTCGACCTTCCGGCCCACGGCGAATCCTCCAGGCAGCTCGACAGTGGCTCGCTGGAAGAACTGACCTCGATCGTCCTCGCGTACATGGACGCGATAGGCATCGCACGCGCTCACCTCGTCGGCCACTCGATGGGTGCCGCGATCTGCCTGCTGGCGGCGGATCAGGCTGTGCCGCGGGTGAAGTCGCTGACGCTGCTGGCTCCGGCAGGACTCGGCCAGACCATCAACCGCGATTTCATCATGGGTTTCATAGCGGCCAGGAATCGCGAGCAGGTCCTGCCCCTGCTGCGCCTGCTGTTCGCAAACGAGAGCTTCGTAACGCCTCAGCTGGTGGACGACACACTCAGCTACAAGCGACTGGAGGGCGTGAATGAGGCGCTGGCCATGATCGCGGGCAGCCGCTTTCGTGGGACGAGCAGTGGCGGACAACTGCGCGATGTCGTCGGCCGTGTACCGACCCTGGTCATCTGGGGCGCGCAGGACGCGATCATGCCGCCGCCGGACCCGGCGGCGTTCGCTGGCAACAACGTCCAGTTCCACGTGCTGCCGGGCTTTGGTCACATGGTGCAGGTCGAGGCGGCAGCCGAGGTGAATCGCCTGATCGACGAATTCCTGGGCTGATGCGCGGGTAGCGACGGTCAGGATGATCCCGTAACGTGGCGGCCGCGCATCCTCTTGCCGTCGCGACACGCACGCCGATACGCCGACGGCGTAAGTCCTCGTTCCGCGATGAACGCACTGCAGAAATGGCTCTGGCCACGGAAGCCGACGGCCTCGGCCACTTCTCCAATGCGCAGCCCGGTCGTCCGCAACAATTCGCAGGACCGCTCGATCCTGGCCTTGCGCAAATAGCGGTGCGGCGTGACCCCCGTTGCCTGGCGGAAGTTGGTCGAGAAGCTGGTTACGCCGACGCCGCAGGCCTGGGCCAGGTCCCTCACCGAGAGCGGCTCACCGAGACGAGCCAGCATCTGCTGCATGGCCGTGTGTGCAATCCGCAACCCTCCCCGTGACGCTGGCACGCTGGCTGCAGCCCGGGGCCGCTCGAGCTCGCGCTGCAGCTCGGCGAGCAGCGCCTGTGCCAGCGACTTCAGATAAGGCCCGTCATGCGAACGCGACTCCAGCTCGCCCATCAACCGGCGGGTGATCGACACGATTACGTCGTTGGTGAACGTGACAGGTTCGCGAACGTTGCTGCGGAGAAGCCAGCCCGGAAGCGCTCGCTCGTCGTCGAAATAGACGACGGTGCCCTCCCCGACCCCGCGCAACGTGACGTCGGAGCGCACATCCCGCGGCAGGAACGTCACGAGCCCGGGCAGGGAATGCTGCAGCCGATGCCCGCCGGATGACTGGTAGTCGAGCGGCTTGCCGCCGGTGTGCACCAGCAGCAGGGGTATGGGCAGTGGCGGGACGCTGATCGACTCGAACAGCGCCTGATGCCGTTCCAGGACGAGCGGCTGCCTGGTGGGCACACGACCGCTCGCGACAGGGCTGCCGACGATGCGCCGGATGATCCGGCGTGCACGAATTGAAGAGCGAGCCATGGCGTCGCCGAGTGTAGCGAAAGAAAACGTAAAGAGGGGCGGTGAAAATCGATAACCGCAGCGGACCGGAGGGCTACTGTCGGCCTCACCAGTTTCCACTGCAGACCCATGCCATGCGTATGAACGTTGGATTCCGCTCCCTGACGCTGTCCGTCGGCCTGGCGTCGATGGCCTTCGTCTCGCCCTGCTGGGGCGCAGGCCCTTGGCTCTCCGAAACGGGAGGCGCGGACATGGGCATGGCCGGCGCGGGTCGCGCCGCAATGTCATTGGACGCCGCCTCGCTCGCCGCGAACCCGGCAACGATGGGTGAATTGACCGGAAGTACGATCACGGTGGCTGCGATGCCCCTGCAGCTGGACTTCGAATTCCGCGGTTCGAGCGAAGCGCCGGCCCACGCAACGAACGAGGAAGGCATTGCCACGGTGCCGGCACTTTTTGCGGTCCATCGCGGCGATCGATTCGCCTTTGGACTTGGCGCGTACAGTTACCTGGGCCTGTCATTCGATGCCGGCAACCAATGGGCCGGGCGGCGGGTCGTAGAGAGCGCTGGCCTCGCAACCTTTAACATCGCACCGGCTGTCGCGTGGCGTGCCACGGATCGACTGACTGTCGGTGCCTCGGTGGCGGCGCAACTGGCCCGGCCGACGACCCGGATCGCCGTCGCCAATGACGCCATCTACTACGGCCCTCCGGTCGGGTTGCCCGACGGGCAGTTGGAACTGAGTGGCGACTCATGGGCAGCCGGCGCTCAACTGGGACTTCTTTACGAACCGACCGACAGTATTCGAGTCGGGCTGGCGTGGACGGCCCCTGTCGACCATTCCGTTGCAGTCGACATCCAGGCGAAGAACGTGCATCCGGTACTGGCGACGCTGCTACCCGCTGACGGGACCGCGAAGATTGATTTCACGATGCCGCAGCAACTGCTGTTCGGCGTCAGCCGGCAGATGGAGAACGGCGCGACCCTGGCCGTCGGCCTGTCATGGCAGGACTGGTCGACGTTCGGGGAGTCGCGCCTGCAGCTTCCGGGCCAGCCGTCACCGTTGTTCGCCAGCGGCCTGCAGGACACGTGGGGCGCTTCTGTCGGTATCCGCCGTCCGTTCGGCGAACGCTGGACGGCGTCGGCCGGCGTGAACTATGAGAGCAATCCGGGAACGGACGGTGGTGTTCCTGCGTATTTTCCTGTCGCAGAGCAGTGGAGGCTCGCGGCCGGTGCCGAACGCTCGATCAGCGACGCGTTGCGCCTGCGCGCCGGATTGTCCGTGGTTTTCCAGGGCGACGCGGAAGTCGTGCAATTGACGCATCCGCTGCCTCTGCCCGGCATACCGCCATTGACCGGTGCCTACGAGGACACGCGCGTCTATGTCATCGCGTTGGCGGCGGACTTCATGCTCTGACGGCGTGCCGGAGCGTCCACGCCATGACGAAACCAGCATGATGGGGCTGGCGCGTCATGCGTATGCGAAGAGATCGGCGGCAACGCTACCCAGCTTCTTCCAGATTGCCTAAGTTCTTCTGATGCGCCCGTCCTCTTCGCCAGAAGCGATCAGGTCGAGGTTGGGCAGGCGGGCGCGGTACGACCAGCGACAGGTCGGCATAGGCTCGCCGGGCCTCGACCACGCAAGCTTTCGCGGGTAGGAATGCGCGGGCCCGGCAAGGCCAGCAACGCGGCGTTGAAGTCATGGGTGACAGCGGACTTCCGCCGGCAGTGGCGGATCCGCAAGCTGCCTCATCTTGAGCATGTCTGCGGCCGGTTTGCGTGCTGCCGCGGACGAACAGGAAATCGGTGCCCCAGGCGCTACGCGAACTGCTTCACCGACAGGTCGCCTTCGATCAACAGCTGACGGCCCGTTCCGTACGTACCTGCAGCGAGAGGTCACGGAAGCTCGTGTTCTCCGTCTCCAGGTAGCGGGCAAGGGTCCGGGCGGAGATGTTCACGAAGCCCGCCAGCTGTTCGAGCGTCGGCCGCGAATCCTCGGACTCGCGCAACATCGTCCGGCACCATTCACTCCAGCGTCGGCGGGCCCGGGTCGCGCAGCAGCGACTTGCAGCGCTCTTCCGATGCCCGCCTGGCCCGCGGCTTCCATGGTCTGCTCGTCGAGCAGCCGCCGTGCTCGAGCACAGCACGCCTGCCTCGATGGCGCGAAGCGAACCGCGCGCGCGTGAGTGCCCGGTAGCGTTCGGCGTGTTGCGGTCGCTCGATCGACAGCCAGGCCTCGAAGGCTGCAGCCTTTCGTCGAGCGTGTACTGTAAAGTCGAGCGGATCGTAGACCGACGACGGCGCCGCCGCCCGCCATGACCTTGATGCGTCGCGCCACGGCCGGCAAGTAGACGAGATCGACCTGTCCCGCCCGCCGCTGCAGGGTCAGGGCAAAGACGGGCTGGATCAACCGCTGGTAGCTGACTGCGAGGCGGAGATAGTGCCCGAAGGTGGGGCTCGTGAGGAGCGCGAAGCCGAGGACGTCGTGGGAAGTCGGGTTGAGCCGGCGGCCAAGTTCAAAGCCGAGGTCCATGCGTCCGCTGGCCTGCTCCGCGGCGCGCAGCAGCGCCTCCACCTGGCGTAACGTCACCTGCGCCTTCGGTGTATCGATCGAGCGAATCCGCGCCGCGCGCAACAGCCTGCCACGGTCGATGCCGATGGACTCCAGGTAATCCACCAGCTGCGCGATGTAACGCGCAGGCAGCCTGTGCAACTCGGCGGTTTCGCCCACTGCCGGGCTCCCCAGCCCGCCTGAACACGCGGGACTTGTGTCTTAAAATATCAGCATGTTGGCAGAAAATGCCAAGACATGCGACGGGTCTACACAGACAATCCCGGCCACGTCTCGCGATCGATGCGTGAAGCACACTGAAGGGAGCATCCATGACCGAACTCACTGGTGGCGAACTGCTCGCACGCGCCCTGGCCAACGAGGGCGTGAAATTTGTCTTCGGGCTGCCATGCCCCGAGATCGACCCGCTGCTGGCTGCGCTCGAAGGCAACGGCATCCGCTTCGTGACGATACGTCACGAAGCCGCGGCGGTGCACATGGCGGAGGGCCTCTACAAGACCACTGGCCAGGTCGCGGTGGTGCTCGGCAACCCGGGTCCGGGCTCGGCGAACCTCCTGCCGGGCATGCTGACGGCGAAACATGAGGGCGTGCAGGTTCTCGCGATCACGTCGCCGCATGCACCGCGTCGCGTAGCCGTCGACGCGAGTAATTCGGGCCAGGAGTTGCTCGACCTCTTCGAGCCGGTCGTCAAGGAAGGCCCGGCGTCGAATGGTCGCGCATTCCCGAGCTTGTCCGCATGGGATTCCGCGAGATGTGGGCGGGCCGCCCTGGCCCGGTCCAGCTCGAGGTTCCGGCCCCGGTGCTTTACGCGACGGGCGATCCGACAGCGGCCCCGATCTTCCCGAGCGGGAGTGGTCGCCCATCCTGCGGCAGACGTCGGAGGCACAACTTGCGACGGCGGTGGAGCTGCTGGCAACGGCCAGGACTCCAGTGATCTTCGCCGGTACCGGTGTAGACCGCGCGCAGGCGAATGCCGCACTGATCGGGCTGGTCGAAGTGCTCGCATGCCCCGTGATTCCGTCGATGGCCGGTCGCAGCGTCGTGCCCCACGACCACCCGTCGTACTTCCATTCGCAGAGCCCCGCCGCCGATGACCTGCGCCGCAACGCGGACGTGATGCTGGTCGTGGGCTCGCGAGTCGGCAATCTCGACGTCCCTTTCGACAAGTACTGGGGCGATCCGGCCAAGTGCCGCGTGATCCACATCGACGTGGATCCCCGCCACATCGGTGTGTCGCGACCCGTCACGCTCGGCATCGTCGCCGACGCCCGCACGGCGCTCGAGGGGCTGACCGCAAAGCTGCGGGGCCGCAAGCTTGCGAGCCTCGGACGCACCGATGTCGCTTCGCTGCGGCCTGGCTACGAAGCCTGGGCCAAGGCGGTTGGCGACAAGGTCGCGGCGTGGTCGGCCCGGGTATCCATCCGGCTCAGGAGATCGGACCGTCGGTGCCGTGTTCGGCCGTGAGCGCGGTGTACTGCGTCGACGGCGGCATGACCTCGCTCTGGGCGGCACTCGCCCTGCCATCTACGAAGCCCAATTCGTACCACGGCATCATGGAGCTGGGCATGCTGGGTACCGGCATCCCGTCGGCGATCGGAGCCAAGCTCGGCGCACCTGCTCGCGAGGTCGTCTGCGTGACCGGCGATGGAGCTGCCGGATTCAACGCCATGGAGCTTCAGACCGCGGCGCGCGAGGGACTCAAGGTCACGTTCGTCGTGATGGCCGAGTCCGAGTGGACAATGGAAATCCCGAACGAGATGGCGCACTGGGGCACCACCTTCGGGACTCGCATGGGCGAAGTCCGCTGGGACAAGGTCGCCGAGGGCCTCGGTTGCCACGGCGAGCACGTGGACTCGATCGCGGCGCTGCCGGCCGCACTCGCGCGTGCCAAGGGCGGCGCCGGGCCGGCACTGGTCTGCGTGCGCACCAGCAAGGAGGCGAACCTCGCCGTGCCCGAGTCCGGCATGGCCCGCTTCTTCGAAGTCTATAACGGACCTTCCGCATGAAGAATCTGAAGGCCAGGCAGGTATTGGTGACCGGCGCAGCTTCGGGCATCGGCCTGGAGTGCGCGCGGGCGTTCGCGCAGCGCGGCGCAAACCTCGTCATCTCCGACATCAACGCGGCGGCGCTCGACACGGTCCGCGGCGAGATCTCCAGAATGGGCGTGCAGTGCTTCGCGCGCACCTGCGACGTTGCGCGGGAAGACTCGGTGACCGCTTTCGCGGCGGCAGTGCAGCAGGCAGTCGGCCCCATCGATGTCCTGATCAATAATGCTGGCGTCGCATTCCTCGGCGGCTTCGAGGAGACGCCGCTCTCGGAGTGGCGACGCGTCTACGACATCAACGTTCTTGGCGTCGTGCACTGCATCCGCGCCTTTCTCCCTTCGATGCGCGCGGCCGGCGGCGCGAGGAAGATCGTCAACGTGGCCTCGGCAGCGGGCTTCTCGCCCCTGCCGAACATGTCGGCCTACGCGGCGTCCAAACACGCCGTCGTCGGCCTGTCAGAAGTGCTGGCGCAGGAACTGCATGACACGGACGTGTCAGTGCTCGTCGTATGCCCTGGCATCATCAACACCGCGATCGTCCACGTGAGTCCCACCGCGTGCGGCATGACCGAAGCGCAGATTCACAAGCTGCAGAAGTACTACACGGACGAGGGTTGCCATCCCAGCGTGGTCGCCGCCGATGTCGTGCGCAGCGTCGAGAGCGACGACGCGTTCCTGTTCACCGGTCCCGGTGCCAGGCTCGGCTACAACGCCATGCGTCTTTCGCGGCGAATGGCCCGCAGGCTCACGATCGACGCGGCCAGGAAGAGCGGTTACATGGCTGAATAGCGCGATGCTCGACGGGACCAGGAGACTGCTGGGTATCTGGCACGATCCGGGGAACTTGACCTTCGTTCATATTTTGATAATTATGAAATAATGAAAGAACTGGATGTGATTGGTGCCCTGGCAGCGCTGGCCCAGGAGTCGCGCCTGGCGATCTACCGCCTGCTCGTGCAGCGCGGCCCGGAAGGCTACACGCCGGGAGAAATCAGCGAGCTTCTCGGAATTCCCGGTCCAACCCTCTCGTTTCACCTCAAGGAACTCGCGCGTGCCGGGCTCGTCACCGCGCGCAGGGAAAGCCGCTTCATGCATTACAGCGCCAGCTTCGAGCGCATGAACGCGCTGGTGTCCTACCTCACCGAGAACTGCTGCAGCCTCGGCACGGCGTGCGATGTCGCGTGCGCCCCAGCCGCAACTGCTCGCCGTCGAAGGAAAAGCGCATGAGCAGGACCATCCTTTTTCTGTGCACGGGAAACTCGTGCCGCTCGATCCTGGCCGAGGCCACGTTCAACCACCTGGCACCCGCGGGCTGGAGTGCGATGAGCGCCGGCAGCCAGCCGACCGGCAAGGTGCACCCGCGCTCGCTGGCACTGCTGGCCCGGGAAGGGATCTCGACCGACGGTTATCGCAGCAAGTCGTGGAATGACTTGCCGCAGACGCCTGATGTCGTCGTCACGGTATGCGCCAGCGCCGCGGGCGAGACATGTCCGATTTACCTGGGCGGGTGTTGCGCACCCACTGGGGTGTGGACGACCCGGCGCACGCGACCGGCACTGAAGCCGAGATCGATGCGGCGTTCATGCGCGCGTACCGAATTCTGCGGGCACGCATCGAGGCTTTCCTTGCACTGCCGCTCGAGACGCTGCAGCACGACCCGCCGGCGCTCAAGGCTGCGATGGACCAGATCGCCGCCATCACCAGGGCCTGACGATGTCTGCAAAATGTGACGCCACCGCCAGGCAAGCCGCCGGCGCGCCGATGAGCGTCTTCGAACGCTACCTGACGGTCTGGGTCTTCGCCTGCATCCTGGTCGGCATCGCCGCTGGACAACTCTTTCCCGGGCTGTTCCAGGCGGTCGGCCGCATGGAAATTGCACGCGTCAACCTGCCGGTCGGCTTCCTGATCTGGGTCATGATCATTCCGATGCTGGTGAAGGTGGACTTCACCGCGCTCGGCGAGGTGCGGCAGCACGTCCGCGGCATCGGCGTGACGCTGTTCGTCAACTGGCTGGTCAAGCCGTTCTCGATGGCGCTGCTGGCGTGGATCTTCGTGCGCCACCTTTTCGCGCCGTGGCTGCCGGCCGAGCAGATCGACAGCTACATCGCCGGACTGATCCTGCTCGCCGCGGCGCCGTGCACCGCGATGGTGTTCGTATGGAGCCGGCTGTCGAACGGCGACCCGATGTTCACGCTGTCGCAGGTCGCGCTTAACGACGCGATCATGGTCGTCGCGTTCGCACCGCTGGTCGGGCTGCTGCTCGGCATCGCGGCGATCACCGTACCGTGGGACACGCTGATCACCTCGGTCGTGCTGTACATCGTGATCCCGGTCATCATCGCGCAACTGTGGCGACGGTCGCTGCTGGCGAAAGGCCATGGGGCGTTCGACACTGCCATGCAGAAGATCGGACCGTGGTCGATAGCCGCGCTGCTGCTGACGCTGGTACTGCTCTTTGCATTCCAGGGCGAGGCGATCATCAGGCAGCCGCTCGTCATCGCGCTGCTGGCCGTTCCCATCCTCATCCAGGTGTTCTTCAACTCTTCGCTCGCCTACCTGCTCAACCGCGCAGTCGGGGAGAAGCACAACATCGCCTGCCCGTCCGCACTGATCGGCGCGTCGAACTTCTTCGAGCTGGCCGTCGCTGCCGCCATCAGCCTGTTCGGGTTCGAGTCAGGTGCCGCGCTGGCCACGGTGGTCGGCGTGCTGATCGAGGTGCCGGTCATGTTGCTCGTCGTGAAGGTCGTCAACGCCAGCAAGGGCTGGTACGAGCAGGCCGGCGCGCGGTCATGACCGTCGCCGCGGCGCCCGGTTCACCGGATAGCCTGGCACAGGCTCTGAATGCCGCCTGCCAGTGCATCTGGCTCGATCAGGATCGTCTCCGGCGCCAGCTCGAGGCGCGATTCGCCGGCTTCGGAGACCTGCTCGACCAGCGCGCCGGCCTGATCTCCGGCGGGGTCGTGTTCGTCGATCCGCAGGATGCGATGGCAATGGACCGCACGGCGGCGCTGGTGCACGCGGCATTGACGAGCCCTGCTTACCAGGGCCAAGTCGGACGGCTTGCCCCGCTCGTCGCCGGTCACGCGGGCGCGGCCGTGGATTGCATGCTGGGCTTTGATTTTCACCTGGGCGGCGCGGTCCCGCAGCTCATCGAGATCAACACCAACCCCGGTGGCCTGCTGATCAACCTCGAACTGGCTCGGGCGCTGACGGCGTGCTGTGACTGCATCGCAGCACCGCTCGCTCAGCTCGCCGCAGGCAACGTCGCGCTCGACGAACTTCCCGCCCGCATCACCGATCACTTTCGGGCTCGATGGCTGGGCGCGAGAGGCAATGCTCCGCTCAGGGCAATTGCCGTAGTGGATGACGACCCCGCTGCGCAGTACCTTTATCCGGAATTTGTCCTGTACCAGCGTTTGTTCGAGAGGGCCGGCTGGCACACACTGATCGTGGACCCGGCAGCGCTCGAAAACCGCGACGGCGCCTTGCTTGCAGAGGGCCAGCGCATCGACATGGTTTACAACCGTTTGACCGACTTCTACTTCGCGGAAGACCGTCACGCTGCCCTGCGACAGGCTTACGCAGCGGACTCAGCCGTGATCACGCCACACCCGGCGGCACACGCACACTGGGCCGACAAGCGACTGCTCGCCTGGCTGCGCGACGAAGCGATGCTGAGTTCTGCAGGCCTGGATGCAGATTCGCGGGCGCACCTGCTGCGTACGATCCCGCCAACCGAGATCGTCGGGACAGGGGCGGCCGAGGAACTGTGGCAGCGCCGGAAAGACCTGTTCTTCAAGCCCGCGGCCGGTTACGGCAGCAAGGCCGCGTATCGCGGCGACAAGCTCACGCGCAAGACATTCCAGCACATCCTGGAGCACACTTACGTCGCCCAGGCCATCGCGCCGACATCGACGCGGCGCGTGGTCGTGGCGGGACAGGAGACCGACCTGCGGGTGGACGTTCGAAACTACAGCGGCGGTGGCACGACCTGGTTGCGCTCTGCAAGGCTCTACCGTGGCCAGACGACGAACTTCCGTACGCCCGGCGGGGGATTCGCACCGGTCCTCACGTTATGAAATCGACGGATCGATACCCCGCAATCCTGTTGTCCGTGTTCATCGTCATCTGGGCGGCGCTCGCGATCGCGCCGTGGTACCGGCAGGACTGGCTGCTCGAGAACCTGCTGGTCTTCATCGCCGTGCCGCTGCTTGCCGCGACGTCCCGCTCCCTGCGCTTCTCCAACTATGCCTACACCTGTCTGTTCGTGTTCTTCGTGCTGCATGTCATCGGCGCGCATTTCACCTACAGCGAGGTGCCGTGGCGGGAATGGTTCAACGTGACAGGCGCAGGGGGCACGTCCGGCCGGAACCACTACGATCGGTTCGTGCATTTCTCGTACGGGGTGCTCATGTTCCCGGCGGTGTGGGAGCTTTTCGCGGCCAGGTCGAGCCCGCAGCGCATCTGGCGCTACGTCATGCCAGTCACCTTTCTTCTCTCGCACTCTGTCGTCTACGAGATGATCGAGTGGGGCGCGGCCGAAGTGTTCGGTGGCGACCTCGGCGTCGCCTACCTCGGGACGCAGGGAGACGAGTGGGACGCGCAGAAGGACATGGCGATGGCCGCGGCCGGCACCCTGACGGGACTGCTGCTGACGCTCGTCTTGTCCCGCATCGCCACGAGGGTGCCCGCGCGGAACCGATGACACGGCTCGGTACTTCTCCGACTTATAGAGCGGCGAGAGCTGCACTAGCGTATTGGCATCCTGTCCGCCTGCCGGGAGTAATGCCATGCGAGTCGCCGCGATCACCGCTATCGTCCTCACTTCCACACTGTTTGCCGCGGCGAGCGCGGCCGCCGCCAGCGGCCCTTGGCAGGCATTGCCCGACGTGGCGCCTGCGCCCGCAGACAACCCGACGACAGCGGACAAAGTCGAACTCGGCAAGATGCTGTACTTCGACCCGCGCCTGTCGTCGAGCGGCAACGTGTCGTGCTTCTCCTGCCACAACGTCATGGAAGGCGGTGACGACCACCGGCCGACGTCGATCGGGGTGCACGGCCATGTCGGCGGTCGCAATGCGCCTACCGTGTGGAACGCGGCATTCCTGTCCAGCCAGTTCTGGGATGGTCGCGCGGCGACGCTCGAGGACCAGGCGAAGGGGCCCCCGGCCAACGCCATCGAAATGGGCATGCCCAACCTCGACGCGGTCATCGGCCGCGTGCGCAACATCCCCGGCTACAAGCCCTATTTCGAAAAGGCGTTCGGCGCGGGTGACGTGGTCACCATGGACAACGTGGCCAAAGCCATCGCCGCCTACGAGCGCACGCTGATCACACCGAACAGCGCGTACGACAAGTACGCCAAGGGGGACACGAAGGCGCTCACGGAGCAGCAGGTCCGCGGCCTCAACACCTTCGCCGACGTCGGATGCACCAGCTGCCACCAGGGCCCGACGTTCAGCGGCCCGCCACTGCCGGCCGGCACGGGGTTCTTCATGAAGTTCCCGACCTTCCCGGACAGCCCGTACGTCACGAAATACGATTTCCTGAGCGACACCGGCCGCGCGAGTGCGACCAAGGACGACGCGGACAAGAACGTCTGGCGAGTCCCCGGCTTGCGCAACCTGGTTTACACGGCTCCGTACTTCCACAATGGCCTGGTGCACACCATGGGCGAAGCCGTGCGCATCATGGCGAGCACGCAGCTGAACCAGTCGCTCAGCGACGCGCAGGTTGCCGACATCGTGGCATTCCTGGAAACGCTCTCCGGGCCTTTCCCGACCCAGCAGATGCCGCGGCTGCCGCCGACCCCGGGCGACCTCATCGACTGAAGCCGGTTGCGTGCGCTCCGTGCGTGAGCGCGCAGAAAGCTAGCGAGTCAGCCCTGCCTTGTGCAGGTGTTTCGCAATCGCTTCCGCAATGTCGTGCAGTGCGGTGTCGGTTGATTCGACCTTGCGAGCTTCCGTGTCCATCGTATAGAGCAGGGTCTTGCCGCTCGTCGCAAAGAACCTCGACTGGACGCGGACCTCGCCTTGGGCCGTCGTGATGGCGGGTGCCGTCTCGAATGAACCGTAGATGACCGGCACGCCGTAGACACCGTAGTACCCGCTGGCATAACCCGCATCCGTGGCCTTGTACGAAGCATTGCCTTGCGTATCCCTGCTGCCGCCTTCTTTCAACTCGTATTCCCTCGACACGAGGCTGGTCGCCAGCACCGCATCCGCCTGGGCAGCCGCGACCGCCTGTTCGATGCTCTCGAGAGTCAGCGGGTTCTTCTGCTTGACCGCGTCGCAACTGCGGATCGCCTGCACCGAGTCGCTCTGCAGCTGCGACGCCATGAAGAATTCGAACGCGCAACGCTGGTTGGCATGCGGGGTAACGCCGACGACCAGGACCCGTGAAAACGACTGCTTGCGTGGCGCCCCCTCAGCCCAAGCCCCCTTGACCGTAGTCTTCGCCTGGACGCTCCCTGCAACCAGCATGGCCCCGATCAGGCAAAGCATCGGGCCGATTGCCGTTCCCCGGGCACGCCGGATTCTGAAGACCTTTCTATGCACTGCTTGTTCCTGTTGAGCCACGGATTGAGAAGGGTGTAGCGCCGAACCCGCACGGGACTTTGCGCCGGAAGCAGTCTACCGCAACGCTCCTGGCAGAAATTGCTGCGAAGCAGCACGGGCGCCCCGAATCACGTATACTGCGCACCGCTGTTCAGCTGTGACGATTTGCCGGGTTCTCCGCGCCGTCTCGAAATCGGGTTCATACGCCCGCTGCCTGAATCTCGGTCGTGCACGCAACGCATCCGTCGTCTGCGACGCACGGGCTTGAATCCTGCTCGTATCTTCTTTCGCGTGCCCCCTGGCGCGCGCCGCCGCATTTGACCCGCACGCGGGCCGCCGGCGTCACCTCATCTTCTGGAGAAACTCCCCTGTTCTCGATCGTCATTGCTTTTGGTGTCGCCACCCTTGTCGCCACTGGGTTGCTGTTCCTGCTGCAGATATCCGAGGATTTCCGCAATGCTTGACTGGATGCTGGTCACGCGTCGTCGCGTGGGTTTCGAACGCACCGTGCAGGACCGCTCGCGTTCGGCCGCAAGCAAGGACTGGACGACCCGGCCCGTTGCGGGTCACGTCCGAGCCTGCGGGCTCGAAGATGGAACGGCTGGTCGTAGACAGGTGCGATCGCACGCCGGGTGGAACACCGGCTGGCATCAGGCTGCGCGGGACCTGGCACGGAGTCGTTAGCGACAGCCTCGACTCACGCAAAGAGGATGGCTCTCCGCCCGCGCTCAATGCCCGGTACCGGACATCGGTATTGACGCTTCCCGAAGTTCGGTCGGTACCGATTGAGCTTGCCGCCACCCTCAGGCAGCGTGCGCAATCGGAGGGACCGCAATATGGGCCTCGAATTTCCGCTTTCGCACGGTGCAGCGCCTGGCCTCGCTTCCGTCACGGCACCGCAGGACCAGATCGAGCTGGCCCTGGATTGCGCCGGGGTGGGACTGTGGGACTGGGACCTCGTCAGCGGCAAGTCCTCCCATTCGCGGACCAACAAGCGAATGCTCGGCTTTGACGACACGGACGAGTTGGGCGGGAGCTTCGAGGAACTGACGGCGAAGATTCACCCGGACGACGCCCGGGAAATGCGGGCCATCGTCGACCGGCACCTGCGCAACGAGACCCCGGGTTACCGGGCAGAGTTTCGCGTCCTGCGCAAGGACGGCACCTTCACCTGGTTCGAATCGCGCGGCCTGGTGGTCGAGCGAGGGCCGCACGGCGAACCGCTGCGCATGGTCGGAATCCACCTCGACATCAGCGAGCGCAAGGCCAACGAGCAGTTGCGGCGGGATCTCGACCACGCCTTGCGTCGAAACCATGATGAACTGGAAGCGCTGGTGCGGCTGCAAACGCAGAAGCTGATCGACGCGGCGGACGCGGCGGAACAGGGAAACCGCGCCAAGAACGTGCTGCTGGCAAGAGTGGGCGAGGAGCTTCGCCGCCCGCTGAACCTTGCGCTCGAATCGAGCACGCAGCTTCTGGGCGGCGCCGCGCGTGACTCGCAGCACGGTGTGCGTGAAAAGCTGGAAGTCATACGGCAGTCCATCCAGCAGCTGTCCGCGAGCGTCGAACGGCTGCTCGACGTGAGCAGCATCGAGGCCAACACCCTCGAGATCTGCGCCACACCGGTGAACCTGCGCCATGTCCTGGATGAGCAGTGCGAGTCCATGCAGCTTCGCGCGCAGGAGCGCGGCATCGAGTTACGCACAGTCAGCTGCGACGAAGACCTCGTGGTGTTTGCCGATCGTGCGCGGCTGGCACAGGTCGTGCGTGAACTGATCACGAACGCCATCAAGTTCACGACCGGCGGCTACGTGCAGGTGCGCGCGAAGGTGCTCGACGGTATGGTGTTCGTCGAGGTGCAGGACACAGGCAGCGGCATCCCGCGGGAGCGGCAGGCAACTCTCTTCCATGCCTTCCAACCCGCCACGGATCAGCGGCGATCGCTGCGCCGGGGAATGGGGCTGGGGCTTTCGATCAGCCGCGCGGTCATTGAAGCCATGTTCGGGGACATCGGCGTCACCAGCAAAGTCGGGCGCGGCAGCCGGTTCTGGTTCACCTTACCGCTGGCGGCGAGCGCGCAGAAAGTCAGTTACACGCGCCATTGATCCGCGGATCCAGACTGCGATGCGACGATGGCCTGCGCGTTCGATGCCGCGGGCTGCCAGTGGACCCGGCGGGCGCCATCGCTGCTACGGCGTGTACCAGATCGGCGACGTGTATGCGCGCTCCTGCGTCGTCATTGGAACGTCGGCCGTCATCTTGACGCCGTAGCGCAGCGCTTCATACGCGGTCCATCGCGGCGTCGGGATCTCGATCACGCGCGCGTAGTAAAAAGCGGGTTGTTGCGCATCGAACTCGGGGTCCGTCCAGGTGGCACTAAGTTCTGGCGCACCGATGGTGTTGGTCCAGGTCGCCTTCGCCACGTCTACGGTGTTACCGACCGGCGGCAGCTTTCCGTCCGTGCCTGCCTTGCGATCGCCGCTCCACGCAACGTCGTAGACCTTCTCGTGGGTCTTGCCGCCCTGGTCCAGCCAACCCTTGATGATCTGGATGCGATCGAGGTTGCCGCTGTAGGGGTCCTTCATCGCGGCGACCAGAAACGTGGGCGACTTTCCGCCCGACGATTTACGCAAGTCGCCACCCATCGGCACGCCCTTGGCATAGCCGACGCCGGCAGGCAGGCGGGACTTGGCATCGTCCCCGGTGAATTCCCAACCGCCGAAGAAACGCACGACCATGCGTGGTCCGGTCGTGGCGTAGGTTTCCTTGCGCTTCATCGCGTCGAAGATGGCTTCGCGGGTGTTCTCCGTGGCCCAGACGCCCGCGTATCCAGCGGCTGCCTGTTGCCAGCCATAGATGGTGAACTTGGGATCGGGCGCCTCGATGACGACGTGCTCCCAGCGATGCGGCCCCGGCTCGACACCGGAGTGCTTGCCGAAGAAGTTCTCTTCTTCTACCGCGGCAAGGGACGTGTGCGCGTCCGTGCTGCCGACCATGCCGAACTTGAACGGGTTCACGCCGAGCGTGCGGTCGAGCGCGAGGCCGGTCTTCAGCGCCTCGCGGGCGTACTCGTACTTGAACATCTCGGGCTTCTTGGCCTCGGTGCCATTCAGGTTGGAGCGGTCCCACTTCTCGTAGCTGGAGAACTCGTCGCTGGGCGACAGGAACGGATGCGATTCGCTGTCGCCCTTGATCTGCGTCGCTTCGATGATCGGCTCGAACCTGGCCCGCAGTGCCGCCAGCTCGCGGGTGAGCGGCTTGCCGTCGAAGGTTTCCACCGTGAACATGCGGCCGTTGCTGAGGTTGCCGTTGTGGGGAATCGCCAGCACTTCCGCACCGTTCTGCCTCTCGAAATCGGCGAGGTACCGCCAGAGGTCCTCAGGGTTCTGGCTGTCGAACTGCGAGTACGGAACCGTGCGGTTGGCCACACTGGAATTGCCGCGGAACAGCACGTTGCGATGCAGGTTGTCGCCGCCAATGGCCGTCCACTCGAAGCCGATGATGGCGGTAAAGCGACCCGGCTCGTTGTACTTGTCGGCCAGGGCCGTGTAGGCCTGCCAGGCATTGCGCACGGCCTTGTCGCTCTTGATCGGCGGCACCTTGCCCGACAGCGAGGCCACGATCTCCATCGCCGTGGCGAAGACTGTGTCCTGGTTGCCCGTGGTCAATGCCGCGTGCCACTGCTTGCCCTTCTCGGTCGCGAGAACTTCGGGATCGCCGGCGAGCAGTTGCGGCATCAGCCCGTACATCTCGGCGTGGTCTGCGATCACGAGGAAATCGAGTGGCCGTGAGAGCTTGGCGCGCAGTCCGCCCGTGCTCGTCACTTCTTCGCCGCGCGCGAAGCGGAAGGCATCTTCCTGGCCGACCCGGTTCATGGTGCCGGCGTCCACGGAGATCGAGGTATGCAGGTGCGTGTCACCCCAGAAGACGCGGGTCGGATAGGTTATCCCGGCATACGGCGAGAACTGCCCCTGGGCGAGGCGGTTCACGTCTCCTTTCGCCATCGCCTCGTCTTTCACGGGCTCTGCCGCCCACGCGGAAGACAACGCTGCGCAACCTGCGAGTGCAATGAACGTTTTCGTCATCTGGTTTGTCACGTGTACTTTCCTGAGTGCGAATCTTGGCTACAGAGGACCGCCGCCACCCACTCGGGAACCCGGGTCGCGGCCAGGGCAATGATCCTACCTTTTGTCGTCAACATGAAGAAGCAGCAGCTGCGCTGCTGCAGGGCAGCAATCAGGCCCTCAGGCGCGCTCGAAGCAGCCGACGGTCTCCACGTGTTCCGTGAATGGCATGAGGTTGAAGGCGGTCAGGCTGCTCAGCCGCAGCTTGCCTGTCGCCGTCAGACGCGCGACGTCCTCCAGGAACGACTCGAGCCCGCAGCTCACGTACACGAAGCGATTGGGAGGCTGTTCGCACAGAAAGTCGCGCAGTTCTCGATCGAGCCCCTTGCGCGGCGGGTCGGCAATCACGACGTCTGCACCCGTCGCGGCCAGGAACGCCTCGCCTGCCGGGCCCGGCACGACCTCAACCCTGGCACGACTTGCGGAATCCAGACCTGCGATTCCGAGCGCCATGCCCTGCAGGGAATGAGGACTCACCTCGTTCATGCAGACAATCGCAACGCGCGGCAGCAGCGACAGGCCGATGGCGCCGACACCCGCATAGAACTCGGCCACTCGTGCACCTTCCGGTACCTGGGCGCGCACGTGCTCCACGATGCGCTCAGCGATGTCCAGGTTGTTCTGTCCGAACGCACCCGGCGGGTAGTACACCGCTGCGCCTCCGAAGTGTTCGATCACGCTCTCCGGTCCGCACCAGTTCTGGAATTGCGGACCGAGGATGGTGTTGGACCGCTCGCAATGAGCGTTGAACCAAAGGCTGTGCAGCTCATTCCCGAGCCGCTCCCGTATCAGGTCCAGGCACGCTGCCAACGGCTCGGCCGTCTGGCTGTTGGCGACGAGCACGACCTGTGCGCTCTGGGAACTGCGCTCGACGACCACTTGCAGGTAGCGCGCGAGACCCTGGTGGGTCGATTCCGAATAGGTGGTCACGTCCGCATCGACGAGGGACCGCCGCACGACACCAGCGACGCGATTGATCAGCGGATGCTGGACGCTGCAGTTGGGGATGTGCACCAGTCGATGGCTGCCGAGCTGGAACATTCCCAGCCGCGGCGAGCCTGGCCGGCCCCGGATCGCGAGCCGGGCCCGGAGACGGAAGCCGCTCGTCGCGCCGGAAATCACGGGCACCTCGGACAATCCATGGCGACGCGCGAGCGCCAGGAGAGTCGCCTGTGCAGCAGCGGAGATGCCGGGCTCGCCAAATCGCGGGCACCCAGGGCACGGCGGACGGTGCGGGCAGGTCGGCTCCCCCGCCCCGCCTTGTCGGGAATCCTGGAATTTGGTCCTGCTCATGTCGGCGGCCATCGTAGCGAACCGACACAACAGCTGCCCGCCGAGTTCGCCTCAGCGCGTCCTCATGCGCGCCGCAACATCAGGTAATTGCCGCTCATGGCGAGGGCCGCGCCCGCGAACGTGAGCGCGTCCGGCCGGAAGCCCTCGAAGACCATCGATACCGTCAGCGCGAGCAATGGAGTCATGACGCCGATCGAACCCGTGGGCCCGGGCCCGATGCGTTCCTGCAGGGTCAGGAAGCAGGCGAACGTCAGCACCGATCCGGCCAATGCAAGATAAAGCAGGGAGACCCACCAGGAAAAGATTGCCGGCGGCGCGAAACTCTGGCCTTGCACCAGGGCGAACGTCATGGCAACGGCTGCGCCGTAGAGCATGCCAAAGCCGAGTGAGGGCCAGAACGGCAGGCCGCGCGAACGGTTGCGGGTTGCCGCCAGGCTGCCGACGGCCGAGAGCAGCACCGCGCCAACGGTGAACAGCACACCAAGCGGCGTGTCGCGATTGCCGGCCGCCTTGCCGAACTCGGGCCAGAAGATCAGCGCGACACCGGCCAGTCCAAGCAGACCGCCGAACACGAAGCGCCAGGTGATCCGGACGCCGAAAAGCCCACGTGCGCCAAGACCGGCGACCAGCGGCGAGGCCGAATACCCTACGGCGACCAGGCCCGAGAACAGGTGCTGCTCGGCGTGATACACGAAGATGTACGACACGCCGTACAAGAACGCGCCCTGCAGCGCGAGCAGCGCATGATCGGCTGGCTTGAAGTGCAGCCTTTCCTTCCGGACCACGCACAACGCGAGCACCACAGCGCCAGCCAACGCAAAGCGCAGTGCCACGCCGACCTCTGGCGCCACTCGCCCGACCTGGAACGTGATCGCATACCAGGTCGTGCCCCAGGTGAGCACACAGATCGCGAACAACTGCCAGCTTTTCAGTCTGTGCACACGCGTCAACCCGTCCCGTCTGTCAAACGGTCGCCCTCGGTCGGGCCCCGAGTGTAGCGGGTACGCCGCACCGAGCGGCGGGTACGGCTGGGAAGCGCGTGCAGTTCATTCCGGCCGCGCCCTATTCTTCTGACCCCGCAAGGTTCGTGATCCGACCTCTGCCATCGAGTCGTCGCTACGACGATCAGCGCGGTCTCCGCATATCGCACGCGGTACCTGTATGAATTCGCCGCGTCGCCGGCGTCCCGCTCCACGCGTTCGATGCCGAGAGGGGGGCCGAGCGGGCGATAGGAGTCGTGTCCCGCTGACCATCGAGGCCGGACCTTTTCCAGAAATTCCGGGCTCAGGTCCCTGGCGTAGACCTCCGGGTCGAGACGGTGCGTGTAGTAATCGAATAGCTTCCGGCTGAGCAGCGGCTTCGTATCCGGAATTTTCGCGTAGACGAGGCTCGGCACGAACTGCCCCGCAATGTGACGGGCCATCCCTGCCGGGCTCGCGTCGTAACTGTTCGTCAGCACGATCACCGTCACACGGTCGTCGGGCAGTCGCAGGATGTCTGCACTGAACCCGGCCGTTCCGCCGGAGTGCTCCTGTGCCCGATGACCACGGACCGGCGACACGAACCAGCCAAAGCCGTAGCCGCTGGGCGAGCCGTCCGCGAGCGGCTGGTTCGCCCACATCTGCGCGTAGCTCTCATGCGCGAGAACCGGTTGCGCATCGAGCATCGCATTCCACTTGACCAGATCGCCCGTCGTCGACACGAGGTCGCCCGCGCCGCCCACCGCCGTTGGCTGGATCGGATCGCGATTCGCGATTCGCCCATCTTCCAGGGCGTATCCGGACGCACGGCCGGCAACAATTTCGGTCGGAGTGCTGCTGCGCGTACGCGTCATGCCGGCAGGCTCGAGAATGCGCTTGTCGATCAAGGACGCGTGGGGTGCACCACTGATTTTCTCGATGATCAGGCCCAGCAGGTAGTAACCGGTATTGCTGTAATGCCACTGGGCGCCGGGCGGGAAATCGATCGGCTTCGCGGCTGCCACGGCCATCAGCTGCTGTGCGGTGGTCGGAATTCGGTAGGCGCCGTAGCCCAGGATTTCCTCGAAATCAGGGATCCCCGAGGTGTGGGTGAGCAACTGCCGGATCGTCACCTCGCGCCACGCGGAAGGCAGATCGGGCAGGTATCTGGCCGCAGGGTCGCCCAGGTTGACCTTGCCCTGCTCGACCAGAGTCATGATCCCGGCCGCGACAAACTGCTTGGTGATGGAGCCAATCTCGAAGACCGTGTCGGGCGTGACGGGCACTCCGAGTTCGAGGTCGGCGAAACCATAGCCCTGCAACTTCACGACGCGTCCGTTCTGCACGATCGCAAGTGACACGCCTGGTATCTGCTGTCGCAGCATCTGCCGCGCGACGTAGTCGTCGACCTGGTCGGCGCGGGCTGGTCCGGCCAGGAGGCCTCCGAGGACAACCAGCGCTCCAGCGAGCACCGAAATTCGGCGTTCCAGCGAGAGGGCCAACCAGCTCACGCTCATCCTCCTCGACTCGTCGTTCGATCCAAAAGCGCCCCGGTCTCCATGTCGACTGCTGCCGGTTGCGCGTGACGGCGTCGGGGTGATCGTATGTCGAGAACCGACCGTACTGTGTGAAGATTCACAGCCGGCCGTGGACGGCGCCAACCGCAGGGGCGGCCTCGAGCGTCGCCGGCCGCTCCACTGCCATGATCTCCGTCTCGTAGCGCCAGAGCTGGACGTCTGCTGCCCAGAAATCCGGGCTCAGGCCCGCTTTCTCCTTGAGCCGGCGCAGGAAGTCGCGCGGTCCGGCGACGTGCTCCCAGACCTTCGGCAGGAAAGTGGCCCTCATCCCGCGCCACTCGAGCACCAGCCCGTCGCGGCCGGGAACCAGTTCGAGCAGCAACTGCTGCTCACTCGCCACCGCGACTCGCTCGCACGGCGTCAGCAACGACACCTCCAGGCTCGAAGCTCGCCACTCTCGCGCGGTCAGCGGCGGAAAGCGCAGGTCGCGGAACGCGCTGGCCTGGGCATTGCTCCAGACGTCGAGCAACAGCGGTCGCATGGGTTCGAGCGTGCCGCAGCAGCCACGGAGCTCGCCTTCGATCGTCAGCGTGACAAAGCTGGCGCGCGGTTCGCCAAGTGCGCCGAGCAGTTCGGTCGCCTCCGGCGGCGAAGCCTCAACGAGACCCAGCTTCGCCTCGATGGAGGTCGCGGCAGTCCGCAGCACCGTTTGCCGCGCGCCCGGTTCAAGTTTCATGGAGCGCATAGCTGCCATAGCCCACCACCCGCGATCGATCGCCGGCCGTGTCGCCCGAGTTGCGCTGGTCGAGCACTGCGACGGTCAGGCCGCGCCGGCGCGCGACCTGCATGAGCCCGTTGATTCCACATGCGCCGCAGGCCTGTTCGCCGGTCAGGTCGCTGCTTCGCTCGACGATCGAACGCGTTGTCTCGGCATCGAGCTGCCGCGCTTCGTTCCACGCGTGGTAGTGACTGAGATCGGAGCTGACCAGCACCAGTGTGTCCGCCCCGCCCCACACCGCGTCGATCACTCGAGCGACCTGTTCTGCTGGAGCAAAACCGACAACGATCGGGAGAATGTCGAAATCCTCGAGCACGACCTGCAGGAACGGCAGCTGCACTTCCAGCGAATGCTCCGCGGAGTGCGCCTCATCGGAGATGCCGGCCAACCCGAGGTCGCGCAGTCGCTCGCGACCTGCTGCATCCACCGGCACGTCTCCCAGCGGCGTGGCGAACAGGTCGACTGACGGGACAGCGAGACCGCGCAGCGGCACGCGATGGCTCGGGCCGATCATCACGACGTGACGGATGCTCGCGGACCAGTCGCGCAGCAGCCGATAGGCGAAGCCGGCCACCGGCCCGGAATACTGGTACCCAGCGTGCGGCACGATCAGCGCCTTCGGGCAAGCCGACACCGCAGCGCGCGGCGAACATGCGTCGATGTAGCCACTCACATCGTGTCGCAACTCGTTCGCATTCTCAGGATAGAACAGCCCGGCCACCGCGGGCGGCCGCATCCTTGACTTATCCCGGTCCAGGCTCAACATCGTGGTTCCGTGGGAGTTTGAATGCTCCCGTATGTGGTGACGCACCGACGCGAAACCAATATCCCGCCCGAGGACGATGGGCGCCAATCGTATGAATACCGACCTCACCGCCACACCCACGCGCTACTGGACGCGACTCGAAGACGGGCGCGTGCAATGCGACGTCTGTCCACGCCGTTGCCGGCTGCACGAAGGCCAGCGCGGGCTGTGCTTCGTGCGGGGCCGCGAGCGCGATGGCATCGAGCTGTACACCTATGGACGGTCCAGCGGCTTCTGCGTGGACCCGATCGAGAAGAAGCCGCTCAACCACTTCCTGCCCGGGTCGTCCGTTCTTTCGTTCGGCACGGCGGGTTGCAACCTGGCCTGCAAGTTCTGCCAGAACTGGGACATGAGCAAATCGCGCGAGATGGACACGCTTGCGGATTCGGCCTCGCCGAGCGAGCTCGCGGCAACAGCGACCCGGCTCGGCTGCGCCAGCGTGGCCTTCACCTACAACGACCCGACCGTCTTCATGGAGTACGCCATCGACGTCGCGGCAGCCTGCCATGACGCCGGCGTGCGCACCGTGGCAGTCACGGCGGGTTACATCTGTCCGGAGCCGCGGGCCGAGTTCTTTGCGTCGATCGACGCCGCCAACGTGGACCTGAAAGCATTCACCGAGCGCTTCTACCGCAAGCTCTGCGGCGCCGAGCTGGCTCCAGTGCTCGACACACTGGTCTACCTGAAGCACGAGACCCGCGTCTGGCTCGAAATTACGACGCTGCTGATCCCGGGCGAGAACGACTCGGACGCTGAACTGGAAGAGATGACTCAGTGGGTTGCCGACAAGCTCGGCCCTGAAGTGCCACTGCACTTCTCGGCGTTCCACCCCGACTGGAAGATGAGCGACCACCCCCCGACGCCTCCCGCCACGCTCACGCGTGCGCGCGAGATCGCCATGCGAAACGGATTGCGGTACGTCTACACGGGCAATGTTCACGACCGCGCCGGCGGCAGTACCTGGTGCCATCGCTGCCACGCGTTGCTGATCGAGCGCGACTGGTACGAGCTAGGTCGCTGGGGCCTCACGGCCGACGGCTGCTGCGCCGAGTGCGGCGAGAAACTGCCCGGTGTGTTCGCGGCTCGACCGGGCACCTGGGGATCCAGGCGCCTGCCGGTGCGCCTGCACCGCGCCTGAGAGCGCCTCGGAATGTGACACGCGTGGTGACCTGCAAACAGCGCAGCCCGGCCCAGACCCTCTGCCTGGCGATTCGGACGCACGATCGGCAAGGCGCGCAACACGCCGGCCCCAGGACTAGAACCGGAAGGTGACTCCCAGCGCAGGACCGTTGAAGTCGATCGATTTGATCGGCTTGCTGTCGCCGAGATCGTAGTCGAGGTATCGCCAGACGCCGGTCACGTCGATCGAATCGAAGCTGTAACCCAGTCCGGCCATTCCCTGCCAAGTCAGGTCGGAATCGCCTGTGCCCACGTCGAGATAGTAGGGAACGTACCACTGTCGATCGGCACCGAGGGTCCATCGCCCCTTCACGCCGACGATCGCATCCCACAGCGTGTCCTCCGCGCTAGAGGAGCCGGCGCGGCCCTCGATCGGCAAGGACGAGATGTCGCCATTGAATTGCCACTGCAGTGTCTCCTCGAGATCCAGCATTCTCGCGCCACCCAGCACGTTCATGGAGAAATTCTCCTGCTGAACGACCTCGTAGCTTCCTGCCAGAGTCCAGAGCCAACCCGTGATGTCGAGCTCGAGGTCGGCATTTACGGTGACCGGAACCTCGACCTGCCCAAGTCCGAAATCGCGGGTTCTCTTTTGGGACGCGCCGAGGTCAAGGTAGATGACGTCGGTCGCGAGACCCCACCGGCCCTTGCGGCCCTCGAACGCGCCCATGAAGGCGAAATTAAGGCTGTCGAGGATCTGATCGGCGCTGACGTCGATTGACGGGCCGTCGCCGTTCGGCGGAAACGACGTCTCGCCGCCGAGACTCGGCAGCCACAGGTAGACTGTTGCATTCCACTGCCAGCCGTTCCCTGCAGTTTCGGCATGCGCGGGCACAGACACCATCGCCCAGAAGATGCAGGCCGATGCCAGGCTGAATTTTCCGGCCATGCTTCGTCGCGTTACGCGAGATTGATTCATCTGAACATCCTTTGCCAGGTGACTACTAATGCAGGGGTCATTAAGGATGCGCCATGGCACCCACTTTCGGCCAGTGCGAAGTTGCCGCAGTGGCACCCTGTCCTCCCCGTCCCGTCGCGCGGTCACGGCTGCATGCTCAGGTCGGCAATTGGCAGGCGGTTCTCGATGCGCCGCGTGCCGCGCTGGTCCACGACGGACAACGTCACCGTGGTCTGCGCGCCCTGCCAATCGATCTCGACGAGCCCGAAGTTCGGCTCGCGGATCACGTCGCTCACGCGGTTGGCGTTCGGCGTGGCAGCTGGCCAGACTTCGGTGAGCCCGCTCGAAGTGACGTCCCAGAACGTGTAGGGCACGTTGACGTCGAGCCTCGACAGCTCAGCGTAGTGCATGTCGCCGCTCAGGAACACGACGCCGTTTGCGCGTTTGCGCCGGATCAGCTCGATCAAGTCGCTGCTGGTCACGAGCGAACAACGACCATCCTTCCCAACCTGGAAAGTCGGCAAGCACCTGCAGGCTTGACCCGATCAATCGCACGTCGGCCGGCGCTTCGAGTTGCCGTTCGAGCCATTGCCATTGACGCTCGCCGAGCATCGTCGCCTTGGCGTCGGGATTGCGAGCGTACGGACCCGGCACCTCGAGGCCCTTCTTGTGCCGGGCCCACGCCCAGGAACGATAGTTGCGGGCACCGGGTTCTTGCCGCACGAGCGGCGTCCGGTTGTAGCGCAGGTCGAGCAGGATCACCTGCACGCGTCGGCCGGGCGGACCGAACACGTAGGACGCGTACACGCCATCGCGCGCCCGGCGCGGCGAGTCGGCTGGCTCGCCCCAGAATTCGAGGAAGACCTGCCGCGACGCTTCCTTCTGCGGAAAGTCGCCGCCCGCATCGTCCTCGCCGAAATCATGGTCGTCCCAGGTGACGGCGAGCGGCGTGGTGTCACGCAGCTTCGCGAATCCCGGCTGCCGCGCAAGCTCTGCGTACCTGGCGCGAAGGACGGCCATGTCGCGGGTGTCGCCATAGACGTTGTCGCCGAGGAACAGGAACAGCTCGGGCTTCGCCGCGAGCACCGCCTCCCAGATTGGCTGCTCCTTGCCCCCTTCGGCACACGAGCCGAATCCGATCCGCGTGAGCGTGCGATCCAACGCGACGTGCGGATCGGGCTGCTCAATTGGGCTGGCGTCGCCATCCGCGCGGGTCGCGGGCGCGACGGCGGTCATCGTCAATGCACAAGCAACCGCGAGCGAGCGGCGCAGCCACTGGATGCCGGACGACACGAAGGCTTCGTTGATCAGCATGGGGGCAACCTGCTCTGCGACGCCCTGTGTGCGCCCAGTAGACCATGCCGGGTCCTCGCGGAACAGGCGTCGCGCGGGAGCGCGCATGTCGCCGCCCACAAGACCGGTCTCGAGTGAGAATGCCTATGGCCCCGATCAGAAGAACGTACTGGATGGCCAGCCGCCACGGGACTACAGTCGAACGACACCAAGACTGAACAGGATAGGAGCAAGCCATGTCGAGTGAAGCCAAGTGCCCGTTCGCCCCGATGCACGGTGCCCGCACGCATGCCGGCGCCCAGTCGAACAGTGACTGGTGGCCCAATCGGCTCAACCTCCAGATCCTGCACCAGCACTCTGCGAAGTCCAATCCCATGGGCGAGCAGTTCAACTATGGCGAGGAGTTCAAGAAGCTCGACCTGGCTGCGCTGAAGAAGGATCTCCACGCACTGATGACGGATTCGCAGGACTGGTGGCCGGCCGACTGGGGCCATTACGGCGGGTTGTTCATCCGCATGGCCTGGCACAGCGCGGGTACCTACCGCACTTCGGATGGCCGCGGCGGCGGCGGCACCGGCAACCAGCGGTTCGCGCCGATCAACAGCTGGCCCGACAACGGCAACCTCGACAAGGCTCGCCGGCTGCTGTGGCCCATCAAGAAAAAGTACGGCAACCGGATCTCCTGGGCCGACCTGATGATCCTGGCCGGCAACTGCGCGCTCGAATCGATGGGCTTCAAGACCTTCGGCTTCGGCGGCGGACGCGCGGACATCTGGGAACCTGAAGAGGACATCTACTGGGGCAGCGAGAAGACCTGGCTGGGCGACGAGCGCTACACCGGGGATCGACAGCTCGAGAACCCCCTGGGCGCCGTGCAGATGGGCCTGATCTACGTCAACCCCGAGGGCCCGAATGGCAATCCGGACCCGGTCGCGTCGGGCCGCGACGTGCGCGAGACCTTCGCCCGCATGGCGATGAACGACGAGGAGACCGTTGCGCTGGTAGCCGGTGGCCACACTTTCGGCAAAGCGCATGGCGCAGGTGATCCGGCGCTGGTGGGCCGCGAACCCGAGGGTGCCTCCATCGAACAGATGGGCCTCGGCTGGAAGAACGCCTTCGGCACCGGCAAGGGCGTGCACTGCACGACCAGCGGCATCGAAGGGGCCTGGAAGCCGAACCCGACCCGATGGGACATGGGCTACTTCGACACGCTGCTCGGCTATGAATGGGAGCTGACGAAGAGTCCGGCCGGCGCGCACCAGTGGGTCGCGAAGAACGTCAAACCGGAGCACATGATCCCGGATGCCCACGATCCATCGAAGAAGCACCCGCCGATGATGACGACGGCGGACCTGTCGCTGCGCTTCGACCCGGCCTACGAGAAGATCTCCCGCCGGTTCCACCAGAACCCGCAGGCATTCGCGGACGCCTTCGCGCGCGCCTGGTTCAAGCTGACGCATCGCGACATGGGCCCGCGCGCCCGCTACCTCGGCCCGGAAGTGCCGGCAGAAGAGCTGATCTGGCAGGACCCGGTCCCGGCGGTGGACCATGAACTGGTGAACGAGCAGGACATCGCGACGCTGAAGGAGAAGGTCCTGGCTGCGGGCCTGTCGATCACGCAGCTGGTGACCACCGCCTGGGCGTCGGCAGCGACGTTCCGCGGCAGCGACAAGCGCGGCGGGGCCAACGGCGCACGCATTCGCCTGGCACCGCAGAAGGACTGGGACGCGAACCAGCCGGCCGAACTGGCCAGGGTGCTGCAGAAGCTCGAAGCCATACAGAAGGCGTTCAACGGCGCCGCCTCCGGCAGCAAGAAGGTCTCGCTGGCCGACCTCATCGTGCTGGCCGGCTGCGCCGCGGTCGAAGCGGCGGCAAAGAAGGCGGGCCACGACGTCAAGGTGCCGTTCGCGCCCGGACGTACGGATGCCTCGCAAGCGCAGACCGATGCGGAATCGTTCTCCGTGCTGGAGCCGATCGCCGACGGCTTCCGCAACTATCAGCGTGCAGGCCTCAAGACACCCGCCGAGGAGCTGCTACTGGACCGCGCCCAGTTGCTGACACTGACCGCCCCCGAGATGACCGCGCTGGTCGGCGGCATGCGCGCGTTGAATGCCAACGTCGGGCAATCCAGGCATGGCGTGTTAACGAGCACTCCCGGGGCGCTGACGACCGATTTCTTCGTCAACCTGCTCGACATGAACATCGAGTGGCGTCCCTCTTCGACCGAAGGGGTCTATGAAGGACGCGATCGCGCCTCGGGTCAGGTCAAATGGACGGGCACTCGGGTCGACCTGGTGTTCGGTTCGAATTCCGAGCTGAGAGCGCTGGCCGAGGTCTACGCCTGTGACGACAACAACCAGAAGTTCGTCGAAGGACTTCGTTGCGGCCTGGAACAAGGTGATGAACCTGGGTCGTTTCGACCTGGCGTAGTCGGGCAGGAAGCACCCACCGGGGCCTTCGAGCGACCCATCCGGCGCGCAGCAGAAGGGCGGATCAGCCGCCAGTCACCAGCGCGTCGGGGATCTCGTAACGCTCGCTGGCGCCCAGCTTCACGATCGTGACATCGCCCTTGCGCTCCGACGTCAGCGTGTCGATGGCCTGCGCATTCGATGCGACGGGCTTGCCCTTGACGAACAGGATGCTGCGTTTCACCGCGCTGCCCGGAATGTCGATCGTGGCTGTGCCGTCGAAACCCCGGCGGATCACGAACGCATCGCACTCACGCGGTGTCGTTTCGAACGCCGGCACGCACTTGACCTTCGCCGAGGCGTGGTACGGCGTACCCGGCACGAGCGCGTCCTTCGACGCCGCTATGGGTGCAAGGGCCTTGCCGCTCGCTCCGATCGTAACCGTGTAGTTGCTGCTTTCGCCGCGCCGCGCCGCCGGGCGCATCAAGTAGACACGCACGATGTAGTCGCCGTCGGCCGGCAGTACACCGGTGTAGTTCTCGCCGCTGTCACCGACGAACATCGCATCGCCCGTTGAACCTGGCGGCATGACATTGAAATAGTTCTGTGCGTTGGTCTTCTGCAGCTTGACGGACAGTGTCTGTCCCGCGGCTGCACGCACGACGTAATCGACCGTCGAATCACCCTTGAGCTGCCCCTTGATGACGGCCGACGATGCGCCCTTGGCAAACTGCACATTTTCCTGGCGAATACCCGAGTCGGCCGCAGCCACGCCGGCCAGGGTCTGCGCCAGCATGAGCGCCACAGCAGTCGCCACTACGATTTGCTTCATGTCCTGACTCCATTCAAAAGTCGATTGAGCGATCGAGCTTGAGGAGCCAGGCTTCATGGCCAGCCACCCCGCAGCAAGGTGAGCACGTTATCACTCGGATAGTGGGCCGAGAAGCGATGACGACCGCTCTTGCCGCCGCGTGCGGTGCCGGCCAACGTTGCTTCACCGAAGGGGCGAAACAAGCGAAGCAAGTGAGGCAGGTCACTCTGTCGACTGGCCCGGCAGGAACGTGGAGCGGGTGATGGGAATCGAGCCCACGTGACCTACCCAGTACCGCGCGCCAGGTCAACTACCTACGAATGATGGCGGCCCCGCGTGTGACTGAAGCGTGAATAGCGGAGCGTCGGCACATCAGGCAGCCGTGAGGCGAGCTTTGGCAACCCGGCTCAGGTCCACTTGCTGCTTTGCACGCCAGAGATCATGGCTGTATTGCATGGCAAGCCAGCTCTCCGGCGAACGGCCCAGGCACTTCGACAGCCTCAGCGCCATCTCCGGACTCACGCCGCTGGCGCCGGTCAGCACCCGATTCAGGGTCGAGGGTGCGACCCCCAGCTTGGCGGCCAGTTCACGGCCGCTCAGTCCATTGGGCTCCAGGTACACCGCAGTGATGAATTCGCCCGGATGCGGCGGGTTGTGCATTGCCATCAGTGGTAATCCTCGTAATCGAGCACGTACGCCTGCCCGTCGCGAAACTCGGTAGTCACTGCAGGGTGTTCTTGTAGATCTTGCCGTCCTTCATGATCACCTGGAAGTTGCGAGCCGGGTCCGCGACGAGCGCGATGTTCTCGAGCGGGTTGCCGTCGACGAGCAGCAGGTCCGCCAGCGCGCCTTCCTCGACCACGCCGAGCTTGCCGGGATAGGGATTGCGCTTGCCCGACAGCGCCAGCAGTTGCGCATTGGTACCCGTCGCCTGCGCGAGGGCCTCGGCCGGCGTGAACCACGTGGCAATCTTGGCCAGCAGCGCGCCCTGCTGCAGCGCGAGCACCGGCGAGAAGAGCACGTCCGTGCCCCAAGCGGTCTTGATGCCGAACTTCTTCGCGAGCGCGTAGGTCCTCGGAGTGCCGGCGAAGACCTCGATCGCCTTCGCGCGCTGCTCTGAGCCTGGCGGGAAACCCTCCGCGAGTTCGTCGGGCAGCGGCTGCATGCTCAGCCAGACGCCCTTCTCGGCCATCATACGGGCCGTCGCCTCGTCCATCAGGTGCGCGTGCTCGATGCACTGCACGCCCGCGGCAATGGCGCGCTGGACCGCCTCCGGCGTGTAGGCGTGCACGGTCACATACGTGCCCCAGTTCGCGGCAGCCTCGACTGCGGCGCGCAGCTCCGCCTCGGTGAACGTCGAGACATCGAGGGGACTGTGCGGCGACGACACGCCGCCGCCGGCCGACAGCTTGATCTGCGAAGCGCCCTGCATGAGCTGCTCGCGGACGCGCACCGTCACTTCGTCCGGGCCGTCCGCGATCATCGCCGCGCCGACCTGCTCGGCGCGCGACGCGGGTGCGCCGATCGTCCGCGGCACTTCCCACGACGCGCGGAAATCACCGTGGCCGCTGGTGACGCTGATCATCGCGCCCGAGGGGTAGATGCGCGGGCCCGGCAGGACGCCTTCGTCGATCGCGCGCTTCAACCCGAACGACGATCCACCCACGTCCCGGACCGTCGTGAACCCGCGCATCAGCGTCGCGGTCGCCTCGGCCGCACCCAGCACGTTCAGGTAGCCCACGTCGACGGTCAGCAGCTCGGTGAAGCGCGGCCGCACCAGCAGCGTGTGCCAGTGCGCATCGATCAGCCCGGGCATCAGCGTGCGACCGCCGCCGTCGATCACGATGCTGCCGACCGCCGGATCGACCGGGAGCGGTGCGCGGGAAATGCGCTCGATCCGGTTGCCGCGCACCAGCACGTTCGACGGCGGCGACAGGGACTTGCCCGTGCCGTCATAAATGCGGACGTTCTGGAACAGCGTCGCCCCGGCGACCGTCGTCTGCGCCGCAGCCGCGCTGCCGATCGAACAGAGCGTCGCCGCCACGCCGATCGACTTGATGAATGCGCGCATCATGGTTTGGGCTCCTCGGATCGCCCGTTGCGGTTTCTGTCGACTTTGATGCCGGGGATAGTACTGGCAGGGCGGCACGCCTGCCACCAACACCGGGGCGCGCGCAAGACTCTGGATGGAGCTTGCTGACGATGTCTCAGCCTGGCAGGAAAGTGGAGCGGGTGATGGGAATCGAACCCACATGAGTCACCCCGCCTCGCACGCTGAATCAATCAGTTACGAACGCCGGCGGCTCTGCGTGTGATTGACGTGTGAAATCCAAAGGTCCAAAGTCGTTTATGCCATATATTGCATAATGGAGTCTTCGCGATTATTCTCTTGCCATGAAACCCGTCGTCTGGCTCGGGACTTCCAAGGCCGACCTCAAGGCCTTCCCGGCGACGGCGATGGACGACATGGGCCACCAGCTCTTCCGGGTGCAGTGCGGACTCGATCCTGACGACTGGAAGCCGATGGCATCGATCGGTTCTGGTGTTCGGGAGATCCGAGTGCGCGATCCATCCGGAGCATTTCGTACGATCTACCTCGCGACGCGGCCTGAAGCGATCTACGTCCTGCATTGCTTCCGCAAGAAGACGCCGAAGACCGCCCGGCAAGACATCGATTTGGCACGACAACGGCTCGCCCGAGTTCCCAGGAGGGCACCTCATGGCTAGGAAGAAAGTGCGCAGCGTATTTCAGGATCTCTATCCCGAGGATCAGGCAGCGGAGATGGAGATGCGCTCGCTCCTTCTCCAAGGTCTTGGAAGTTGGCTGGCCGGCTCGGGCATGACGCAAGCAGAGGCGGCAAAGATCCTTGCGGTCACTCAGGCCCGGGTCTCCGACATCAAGCGCGGCAAAATCAGTTCCTTCAGCCTCGACTTGCTCGTCCGGCTGGCGGCTAGGGCCGGGCTGAATCCGAGGTTGAAGCTGGTCGCTTGAGTGAATGCCTTCTGCGGGCGCGTACGCTGACGCAGAAGCGGGTAAGCGAAGACCTGGAGCGGGTGATGGGAATCGAACCCACGCAAGTCACACCGATTCGATCGACGGATCAGTCACTTACCGGCGAAGGCGGACCCTGCGTGTGATGCACGTGTGGCGGCTTGCGCCTTCCGCAATGGCCCTGGCTACTGAACCTCGCTGTCCTGAACGCGACCCACTACCCGCGACAGCTTGATAGTGGGAAACTCGAATTGCGCGGACCTTCCCTTGCCATCACCGTGAGGGACGCTGGAAGCCCTGCCGATACCAACGGAAGGACGCCACCGATGAGCCGCCTCGAGCGATCGCTCCGGCCCATGACCAACCCGCCCTGGCACGCCCTGGCCATCGAGCAGGTCTCCAGTGAACTTTGCAGAGACCCTGCGCAGGGACTCACCGATGCGGAGGCCGCGAAGCGGCTGGCCGAGCGCGGCCCCAACCGCCTCGCCGAGCAGCTGCCGCGCGCAGCGTGGCGCAAGTTCCTCGATCAGTTCAGAAGTTTCCTCGTCATCGTGCTGATCGGTGCCGCCATGCTCGCCGGCATGGTCGGAGATCTAAAGGACGCAATCGTCATCGCCATCGTCGTGTTGTTCAACGCGACGCTCGGTTTCGTCCAGGAGCATCGCGCCGAGGCGGCGCTGGCCGCGTTGAAGCACATGCTGGCACCCGTCGCACGCGTGCGTCGCGAGTCCCGCCCCGCCGTCGTGCCGGCGGAGCAACTCGTGCCCGGCGATCTGTTGCTGCTCGAGGCCGGCGACCGCATTCCGGCCGATGCACGCGTGCTATCCGCCCATGCCGCCGAGGTGGCGGAAGCAGCCCTCACCGGAGAATCCCATCCCGTCGCGAAGACGGCGACGGCCGTCCCGGTGCAGTCGGTGCTCGCTGAACGGTCCTCCATGGTCTACATGAACACGGTGGTGACGCGCGGTCGCATCGAGGCCATGGTCTGCGCCACCGGCATGCAGACGGAGATGGGCAAGCTGGCGGGCCTGCTGGCGGAAACCGCGGAATCAACCACGCCACTGAAGATCCAGCTCGACGCCCTGGGGGCGCGGCTTGCCGTCATAGCCGGCGTCGTGGTCGCAATAATGTTCGCGCTCGGCCTGGCGCGCGGCGACGACCTCGTTGACACCACCATGACGGCCATCGCGCTGGCGGTGGCCGCGATCCCCGAGGGACTTCCGGCGGTCGTCACGGTCACCCTCGCACTGGGCATGCATCGCATGGCCCGTCGCCGCGCCATCGTACGCAGACTGGCCGCCGTGGAAACGCTCGGCTGCACCACGGTGATCTGTTCCGACAAGACCGGCACGTTGACCTTGAACCGGATGACGGCACGCCGCGCGTGGTTGCTGGGCCGGCACTTTGTCGTCGACGGCGATGGATACGATGGCCGCGGTCACATCAGCGCCAAGGACGGAGCAGAGACTCCGGATCTACGGCCGCTGCTGCGGCCGGCGGCCCTGTGTTCCGATTCACGCATCCGTGATGGCGAACTCATCGGCGATCCCACCGAGGGTGCTCTGCTTGCACTGGCCGCGAAATGTGGCATCGACGCTGAACCGCTCGCGGAGCAATGCCCGCGCATTGCCGAGATCCCGTTCGAGTCGGCCCACAAGTTCATGGCCACATTCCACCACGACGGCGACGTGGTGCGCATGTGGCTGAAGGGCGCACCCGACGTGCTGCTCGCGCGCGCCACCCGCTGGATCGCCAGAGACGGCGAGCAGCCACTCGACGACGCAGCGCGCGACGCGTTCGCTGATACGAACGTCGCCCTCGCCAACGACGCATTGCGCGTGCTCGCGCTGGCCGGGCGAACGATTCCCGCCGGTGAATTCGACCCGGCCGGGAACCTGATGGCATGGACAAGCCAACTCACGCTCTTCGGACTGATTGGCCTCATCGACCCGCCGCGACCCGAAGCGCGCGCGGCCATTGCGACGTGCCGCAAAGCCGGCATCGGCGTGAAGATGATCACAGGCGACCATCGCAGCACCGCTGCGGCCATTGCCCGTGACCTGGGCCTGGAAGGCACGGTGCGCGAGGGTCTCGAGATCGAGGGACTCTCCGGACCGGCGCTGGCCGAACTGGTGGAAGGTACCGCCGTCTTCGCCCGCGTCTCGCCCGAGCACAAGCTCGCAATCGTCAACGCCCTCAAGTCGCGCGGACACGTGGTAGCCATGACCGGTGACGGAGTGAACGACGCACCGGCGCTGAAGGCGGCCGACATCGGCGTCGCCATGGGAATCACCGGCACCGAGGTGACCAAGGAGGCTGCCACCCTGGTGCTCGCCGACGACAACTTCGCCACGATGGTCGACGCGGTGAAGGAAGGACGCACGATCTACGACAACATCATCAAGTTCGTGCGCTTTCAGCTCTCCACGAACATCGGCGCGATCCTAACCGTACTCAGTGCGCCGCTGTTCGGCCTGCCAACACCCTTCACTGCGATCCAGATCCTCTGGGTCAACATCATCATGGACGGACCGCCGGCCATGACGCTGGGCGTCGAGCCGGCGCGGTCCGGCATCATGAACCAGCCGCCGCGCTCCGCCGATGCGAGCATCCTCACCGGCCGCCGCGTGGCGCGCCTCTCGCTCTATGGGCTGACCATGGCGGTCGGCACCCTTGCCGCCTACGCCTGGGGCGAAAGCGGCGATGGCGGCCACGCTTATGCGGTCACGCTGGCCTTCACGACGTTCGTCCTGTTCCAGTTCTTCAATATCTTCAATGCTCGCGCCGAGTACGACAGTGCCTTCAGCCGGCAGTTCTTCGACAACCTCCGGTTATTGTTCGCCCTGTTCTGCGTGGTCGGCCTGCAGATCGTGGTCGTGCACTGGGCGCCCGCACAGGCCGTGTTCGACACGGTTGACCTGACCCTCGCCGATTGGGCGTTGGCGACCCTGATCGCGTCGAGCGTCTTGCTGTTCGACGAGATCCGCAAACTCGCGGAGCGGATCGTGCGCAGTCGACTTCCGAGCGGACCCCGGAACGTGAGGACCGGCCCAAGACCCGCATGATGGGCGCATCACTATCATCCATGCAGCAGCCCGCGATCTGCCAATGCGAGGGCGACGGCGTCCGGGTTTTCGTGGAAGGCGACGCCCTGTACTCAGCCATGCGAATGGACATTGCGTCGGCCCGGAGTTCGATCGATCTCGAAGCCTACATACTGGGTGACGACGCTGTCGGGCGCGCAATCGTCTCCGCCCTTTGCGAGAGCGCCAGAGCAGGCGTGCGCGTGCGTGTCGCACTCGACGCCTTCGGCAGTCTCCCGCTGGCGAACTCGCCGCTGACAAGGGAACTTCGGGGCGCCGGCGTGCGCTTGCGTTGGCACCACGGCTGGAGTTGGCGCCACCCGTGGCATATCCATCGGCGTAACCACCGCAAACTGCTCGTGCTTGACCGGAAGTGCGCCTATCTCGGCGGCTTCAACCTGCGCGCGGACAGTTCGCAACAAACGTCCGGCGGCAGCCGCTGGCGCGACACCCATGTGCGCATCGATGGTCCCTTCGCAGCGCAGGCGCAGGAGGCGTTCAATGCGTTCTGGAGAGGTGACCTATACTGGCAGCCTAGCCAAGTGGGTCCTAACCTGCTGATGACCAACGCGTCGCATCCGGCGCGACACCATCTCCGCGTTGCGTTCCACACAGCGTGCCTGCAGGCACGCCAGCGTATCTGGGCAACCACGCCCTATTTCGTGCCGGATACACGCCTGCGGACCGAGCTGGCGGATGCCGCCCGCCGAGGAGTTGATGTTCGCATCCTGGTGCCGCGGCACAGCGACGTGCGGCTGGTGCAGTGGGCAAGCCGGTCGGCCTACCGCGCGTTGCTGCACGCGGGCGTAAGAGTCCTTGAGTACCAACCGCGGGTGCTGCATGCGAAGACGATGGTCGTCGACAGCGCGTGGTGCGCTGTCGGCACTGCCAATCTCGATTACCGCAGTCTCAATCTCAACTACGAAATCAACCTGGTATCGCGATGCGGGGCGCTGACGGAACTGCTCGCCGCGCAATTCGAGTTCGACATGACGCGGTCCCAGCTGATCGATCCTGCCCAATGGTATGGCCGCCCAGGCTGGCGCCGGGCATTGGAAGGCGTCGCTTGGCGCCTGCGTCGATGGTTGTAAGGCCTTAAGGAGAAAATTCATGGAAGGCATGGCGTCCATTGTCGTCGGATTGGATTTCTCGGATTGTTCCCGAGTCGCGCTCAGTCACGCGCGGCGATTGGCCTCATGGGCCGGCGCGCAAATCCATCCCGTGCATATCGTAGACACTTTGATCGATGAGATACGTGACGACGCGGCGCTAACCCCGATTCAACGCGGCATTCACGCAGGCCTCGTGGATGACGCCCGCAAGAGCTGGGAAGCCTTTATCGAAGGTATCCCTGAGGCTCCCAGGCTTGACCTCGACGTCACAGTCTCGCACCGTCTCGTCGGCATCCGCCAGCAACTCGATCGACACAACGCCGACCTGCTGGTACTTGGCGCCTACGGCGACGAGAAGCCAAACGTGGGCATGGGAACGTTCGCTTCGGCTTGCGTTCGCAGCCTCCCGAGCGACGTCCTGATCGTGCGCGACAATTACAATGACGCATTCCGGACTATTGTCGTGGGTGTCGACTTCTCCCCCACAAGCCGACGGGCGCTCGAAGTGGCGACCCTGATCGCAAACGGCGAGGGGGCCAGGCTTTACGCGGCGCATGTCGTGCCCGACAGCGTGGATACCTACGCGCGATTGCGGGCCGAGCTCGGCCCAGACCTGGATGCGTTCGTGGCAGAAACCACGTCCAAGTATCCGGGACTCGAGGTGCATGCAAAGATTTTTCCGTACTCCGGTCACCGCTCTGGAGTCCTGGAGTTTGCGGCACTGGTCAACGCTGATGTGGTTGCGGTCGGCACTCGAGGCCGGAGCAATCTGCGCGACGTCGTACTCGGCAGCACTGCGGAAAAGACCCTCCGCGACAGCGTTTGTGCCGTACTTGCCGTGAAGCCGCGTTGACGGTGCCCCGCCCTGTCGGGAAGTGGAGCGGGTGATGGGAATCGAACCCACGTGAGTCGCCCCGCCTGTCTCAACGGATCAATCACTTACAGACGACGGCGGCTCCGCGTGTGATTGACGTGTGACGCCACGCCCCAATCGAGCCACGCGAACGCCGGGACTGCGCGATAGCGATCATCCTGCAGCGCAAGCGTCAGGCTCATGTCGGGGCTCAACGCTGCAGTTCGATTTCTCCAGGGCGCCAGCTCTTGTCGAACCACGGTTCGAGCGGGCCGTACAGCCGCAGGATCATGAACCAGCCCTTGCCCGGAATGGTCTGCACCCAGTTGTCCTCGAGGCCCGCCGGGGCCTTCGGGCCGAAGTACACGTCCACCGACCCGTCCGCATTGACCTTCAACTTCTCGTTCTGGCTGCTGACGCTCGGCGATCTCTGATCGGTCTGGACCATTGACCGCGTCTGGTTGTCGTACACGATGACTGACCAGAAGTTCTTGACCGGGACATTGGGTGGCAAGCGCATCCGGTAAGACTTGCCGCCGTCGAACGGATTGCCGTCGGCGTCCTGGACCGACCAGGGATATTGCGAGCCCTGGCCGACCATCTTCTCCTCCATCGCCGGCGTGACGCCGGTGGCGAAGTAGTAATAGAAGATGTAGCCGTCCATGTTCGTCACGCCGGGCGCACTCTCGAACTTGTAGCCGCCGAAGAACGGCAGACGCCACGTGCTGTTCGGGTAGAAGTAGGCGTCGTTCGAGCGGACCTTGAAAGCGATCGTACGAGCGGTGACAGCACCGATGTTCGCAGCGTCTGTCAGGATCTTCTTCATGCGCTCGTCGGGATTGAACGGCTGGCCCTTGACGATGCCCACCGAGGCGAAGAGGCCGAGCATCGTGGGATCGCTGCCACCGGGCGGCTCTTCCTGGATCACGGTGTTCAGGAGTTCCCAGAACCCGTAGTCGCCGGGCGCCACGAAATTCGCGGGGACGCCGGAACCATTTGCAAACTGCATCGGAGGCGGACTCGCGGCGTCCGACAGCTGGTAGACCTTCAGATGCTGTTTCACCGAGGCCACACCGGGCGCCGTCGAACCGTCGACGACGAAGGCGCGGAAGAACAACCAGTTGCCGTACGTGCTCGGCCTGACCACGACGTAGCCCGCCGGGACGTCACCTTCGTATCCGGGCGGCAGCACGAGGTATTTGCCGCCGCTCCCCCGGTCCTCGCCGGTCAGCCCGACATCCGCGACCCAGCGGTACCAGAAGTCATTGATGCCGCCGAGCACCTTGGGAGGCACCTCGACGACAACCGGGCCCTTCTTCGTGTCCAGCCAGATGAAGTTGTAGATCGTATTGTCGTTCGCCGTCAGCTCCACCGTCCTTGCGTCGACCAGGTTCTCCCAGATGACGTCGGTCTGGTTGTCCGGTCCGAACTTGCGGATCGAATCCCGCATTCCCGCCTGGTTCACGATCGGTATCGCCATCAGGTAAGCCTGCAGCGCACGCGAACGATCGAGATTGTCGTAGATCTTCTCGACGGTGCCTGCTTCGGGATAGCCGTAGTTCAGGTGCAGGGTGCCGATCGAGCTCTCGAGCCTGTCAGGCACGGCGACGCCGGGTGCGATCGGGGTCGAGTACTTGTACGCCGACGGGGCGTCCGCGCCGGTCGCTGGCTCTGCACTCGTGGTGCCGATTCCGATGGCAAGCAGCAGCGCGCTTGCGAACGCGCCGACGATCCTGGATCTGTTCATCTCGCTCTCCCGCGTACTTCGGCAAGGCTGCAATCGGCAAAGAGACTAGCAACTCGGGACGCGCCAGACCTTGCAAATGCGGCCCTCGGCAACTAACGTTTCCGCGCAGAGTTATCGGGCTGCAGGGCTCGATGCAATTACGTCGAGAGATGGCAGGGTGCAAACGGGATCGCGAGGCAAGTAGCGTGGCTAGGCACTCGGCGCAGCGGTCGCTATCTCTTCCGCCTCCCAGCATGGCCGGCGAAGTCCGGATCGGGCCCCTCATGGCCGTCCCGGATGTGCTGGAGGAACTCGGCGTCGCTCCCCGCAACGCGTTCGCGCGTGCGGCAATTGCTCCGCGGCTTTTCAGGGATCCGGAAAGCCGCATCCCTTTCGGCGCCCTCGCCCACTTGATGACCATCTGCGCTGACATGACCGGATGCGACCACTTCGGTCTGCTGGTCGGCGAGCGCTTTCGTCTCCAGGCACTCGGTGAGATCGGGCACCTGATGCGAAACTCCGCCACCGTCGGCGAAGCGCTGCGGGCACTGCTCCTGCACCTGCATCTGCATGACCGCGGCGCCGTGCCTGTCCTGCTTGAAGTCGCGCCGTCGAGCGTGCTGCTTGGTTACTCGGCCTACGGCCAGGACGCCACGTCGATGGCTCAGATCTACGACGCGGCCATCGCGATCGGTTTCCGCGCGCTGCAGGAGCTCTGCGGCCTGACGTGGTCACCGACGTGTGTCCAGTTTTCGCATGCTCGGCCGACGGATACGACGACTTTCCGACGCATTTTCCGAACCCGCCTCCGGTTCGACGCCGAGGCTTGCGGCGTCGTACTCAAAACCTCGTGGCTCGAACAGTCGATCGCCGGCACCGACCCCGCATTGCGCCGCGTGCTGAGCCGGACCATTGCCCGATCTAAGGAGCACGCGGCGATGCCCTTCGCAGAGCAGGTGGAATGCGCGCTGCCAGGGTTCGTTCTCAATGGCGCCACCTCGGCGGACGACGTGGCGCGCTTCTTCGGCATTCACCAGCGGACCCTGCGGAAGCGACTCCGTCAGGACGGAGCGAATCTGCAGAAACTGGTGGACCGGACGCGCTTCGGGCTGGCGCGGCAGCTGCTGCTGGACACCGAACTTCCAGTCATGGAGATTGCGGCCGCCCTGCACTATTCGGACCCGAACGTCTTCTCACGAGCTTTCCGCAACTGGGCAGGGGCGAGCCCCAGGCAGTGGCGTGATCACAAGGGTGGCTCGGCTCGGGCCGTTCGACAAAGCCCACGAACGACGGCTGGCGCGAGTGACGTCGTTTCAATCCGGCGGGAAGAAGTGGAGCGGGTGATGGGAATCGAACACACGTGAGTTGCCCCGCTCCGCTCGACGGATCAATCACTTACGAAGAGCGATGCTCCGCCGTGTGATTGGCGTGTGACCATGCCTCGTAGTGCCAAGGCTGACGACCGCGTAACCCAGCAGCGTTGCGGTCAACCTGCGGGCACGAGCCGCACGGCGCTCGCGCACGGGTTCATGGAGACGATTATGGCGTGTACACCTCTTCGAAATCGTCCAGCACCCATGAGCGGTTAAAGAAGGGTTCCGTCGGGCCGTAGAGCCTGAAGTAGGAGAACCATGACCTGCCCGGCAGGGATTGCACCCAGTTGCTCTCCATGCCTTGCGGTGCCGTTGGGCCAACGTAGAGGTCAACGGACCCGTCGGCGTTTTTCTTGAGATCCATTCGTGAGGAGCGGTCGGCCTGCTGGGTCCGATTGTCGATGAGCCCGCGCGTGTCGGTATCGTAGACGGTCATCGACCAGAAATTCGCGACCGGCGCGTCCTTCGGGACACGGAGCCGGTACGTCTTGCTTCCATCGAGCCAGTTGCCTGCCTTGTCCTTGTAGGTGCCGAGATAGATCTGGCCCACGCCGGGCGTCGTCGTCACCATGCCCGCCGACGTCGTCGTGGCCTCGTAGAACCATGCGGCGCGCTCATCGAGTTCATCGTAGGTCTCGGCCCGCTGGCTGGGGTCGAGCGCCAGGGCGAACTCCCACCGCCGGCCATCGACATAGTGCGCGGCCGGGAACTTCTTCTCGAAGTCGTTCGCTTTCGCCATCGCCTCCCCGACGACCGCGCCTTCAGTCAGGAGCTTTGCCTGACGTTCGTCGGGCTTGAACGGCTTTCCTTTCTCGATGCCAAGCGGCTTCAACATCGCCATGAAAAACCGGTCCCGCTCCTGGACAGGTTCGCGGTTGATGATGTCCGCAAGGCTCTGCCAATAGGCGAGGCCCCGCGGCTGTGTCTGGGACCACGGCTTGCCCTTGACGTCGACGAACCGCACCTTATGCGGACTGTCCTTCTTCGCCAGCGGATAGATCTTCAACGCATCGAGAAGGGCCTGCACCTTGGCGGGATCGCGCTCCAGCGCACGGAAGCCCCAGAAGACATTCGTGGTCGACGGGTTGACGACATAGTAGCCGTCGGTGTCATCCACCTTCTGGCCAGGTCCGACCAGCAGGTACTTTCCGCCCTTGCCCTTGTCCGGTCCGGTCTGGCCCATGTCGACGACGGGTCGTTGCCACATGTCATTGACGAAGCCGGCGACGGAGCCCTCCGGCATGTCGATGACGACCGGCCCCGTCTCGGCGAGGTTGAAGAAGCTGATGACATAGGGCGTCGTGGCATTGGCCGTCAGGATGCCGCGCTTGCTGACGACGTCGTCGTAAATGACGACGTCGCCCGACTTGGCGCCGAAGACTTCCTCATGAGCTTTCTGCCACTGGGCCATGCCGACGATCGGTAATGCCCATATGTATGCCTGCGCGGCCCGCTGGAAGTCACGTTCCTCATAGAGCTTGGTGATCGTGGCTTCGCTCGGATAGCTGCCCTGAAATTCGAGGTTTCCGATTCGGGTCGAGACCGTGTCGGCGCGAGCGACTGAGACAACCGCCGCACTGGCGGCGAGCGCTGCCAGAATCATCATCTGAGACTTCACAGGCATCCTCCCACTAGAGATCGGCACGGCTAGTCGGCTAAGGTCGGCTGGGGCGCCTGCCACTCACCGGCCGCCAGTTTGCCTTCCGGCCCGTACATCCTGAGCACCATGAAGAACGGCCCCTGCTGCGGCGTCGGCAGCCAGTTGGACTCTTTGTCGCCTCCGGGGGACGCCGACTGAAGATAGATGTCGACCGACCCGTCGGCGTTGGTCTTGAGCCCCTGCGTCCGGCTGCCGATGGCATAGCGCTCGATCGGGTTGTCGACGAGCAACCGATCCGGCAGGTTGTACATGGTCATCGACCAGAAAAACTTCACCGGCGGCACCTGGTCCTTGGAGAATCGCAGCACGTAGCGCTTGCTGCCGTCGAGCGGCTTGTTGTTCGCATCGACGCTGTAGGCCGTGTAGTAGGCCTCCTCTTTCGAGTTCCCGTAGATGCCGATGGCGGCACCGACCGCCCGTCTCATGACGTAGTCCGGGCCGAGGAATTCACGGGTACCGAAGAGATTGACCGAACTGGTCGTCTTGGCGAGTTCGGCCTGGAGCTTGGCCGCCCCATCCTTGATGCCGGCCTCGATCGCGGCACGCGTCGCCGGATCGATGGTGGCCGGATCAAAAGCGCGCCCGGGACCGATGCCGATCCGGGCGAAGCGCTCCATCATCGCCTTCTCGCTGTCGACCGCCGGGGCAAACTGCAGCAGGAAGTTCAGGTAGTCGACGAAGCCGATGGAGTTGGCCCGCGCCTCGTCCCACGCCGGGAACTGAAAATCTGGCGCGGGCAGCGGAGGCTTGCCACCCGTGAACTCGCTCAGCGGCCGGATGCGATATTGCCGCTGCATCGCAACCAGGCCGTTACGATCCGCCGGGCCGGACCAGCTTGTCCGCGTCAGAGTGCCGATGATCTCGGTCTCGGCCCGCAGCACTTTCGTGATGCCGGCCGGTGTCTCGCCCGCCCAGTTCGGGCCAACAAAGAGATAGTCACCCGCTTCGGTGCCGGTCGCTCGTGAACCGAGATAGGCGAAATTGTGCGTGTAGAGATCGAACCACTGGAGGACGTAGTAACGGTCCGGCGACGCCGGAACAGACACCACCATCGGCTCGGTCCGCAGGTCGAGCCAGGCCCAGGAGTACGGCGTGTCGTTGCTGGGCGTGACGATGTCCTTGTCGGCCGGCGTGAACCCACGCGAGTAGTGACGGAAGCGGTTGAAACCACCCACATAGCCCGGGAACGAAGGGTCCGCTGCTTGTTGAAAGAGCGTCTTGTAGTTGTAGAGCATCGGATAGGCATACAGGTATGCCTCGGTCGCGATCTCTTTCGTCTCATCCATGGATACGGTCTCCGCATGCAAGGGTGTGGCCATCGAGACTGCAAGCACGACGGCCGTGGTCGAAACGGCGAGATGAGCGAACCTTCTCCGCATACTGTTTCCCCTCCAATGGCGGCATTGACTTCGCACAGGCCCGACACGATCAACGAGTTTTCCGAGACGCATTCGCCCCGTCGCGCATCGACGCACACGAAGGAATCTGCTGCCGGCCGACTGTAGGAGACGCGGCCGTGATCAGGCTATGCAGAGCGTGCCAATCGGGTCGTCCCGGCATCCGGTCGAGTGCGAAGCCGCTGCTTCACAAGCGTATCGCTTGGGAACTCGCCGAAGAGATCGCGATACCGTCGGGCCATGCGGCCGAGCTCGCTGATCCCCCATTGATTGGCAATCAGCGCGACGGTACAGGCCCGCTCCTCGTCACTGGCGAGGTCGTGCCGGATGCGGTGCAGCCTCAGGCGCATGACATAGACTTGCGGCGTATCGCCAAGGATCTCTGCAAAGGCTCGAAACAGAGTCCGCCGTGACGTGAGGGCGGCCTGCGCCAGTGTGTCGGGAGTTATCGACTCGGCAAGATGCTCCAGGATGTAGGCACGTGCCCGCCGGACGACCATGGCGTGTACGTCCGTGCGACCTGCCCGATTGCGTACTCTTGGGGCACGCCCGAGGTGAGCGATCAACGCGCGCAGCAGTGCCTGGCCGATGCTGGTGTCGCGTATCCCGTCGCGACTGCCTGCGTGGATCAGTTCGAAGGCGTGACGAAGGCGCCTGAGCGTCGCGGTTGCCAGCGGTTGTGGGTGGAGTCCGGTGCCCCCAAGGGCCGGCCGGTCAAGGACAAACTCGTCGCCTGCCGCCAGCTGCTCCAGCCGGTCGAGCGAAAGAGTGGCCGTCGCATATAGCGAGCCAGGCGCGTAGAACGCGTCGTGCTCGTCGCCTCCAAAGAAAACACCGACTGCGCCGGAGTCGGTTTCCTCGAGCCAGTGACGGGTGCCGCTACCCATCCGAAGGCCGACTCCCACGGTGATCTGATCGTTCGAGAGGGGACCCCGCAGCGCCACCTGGCCATCGATAAGGCCACTGCAGTAGAGGACGTCATCGCGTCGTACGAACGTCAGATTGCCCGAGAGAGAGGCCCTCGACATCTGCGTCGCTTCGAGCCCGGCGCCATAGACCGCATCGCGCAGGTCTTCGATCCTGGCAATCGGAACATTTGTCCACGTTGTGTCCATGTTGTGGGCGCTCGACTGACTCCCAACCGCTACGTCTTACCATAGACCGGAGAACACCACGATGACCACTTTGGCCAGCAGCGCGCCCTGCGGCTGAATGTGCGCATCATGGATTGGGCTCCCCGGATCGCGCGTTGCGGTTTCTATCGACCTTGACGCCATGAGCACTGGAAGAGCGGCATGCCTTCCACCAACGCAGGGCTCGCACGAAACTCTGGATATCGGTTGCCGAGGATGTCTTAGCCTGGCGGGAAAGTGGAGCGGGTGATGGGAATCGAACCCACGTGATTTGCCCAGCCCCGCCCGCTGGATCAATCACTTACGAACGCCGACGACGATCCGCGTGTGATTGACGTGTGAATATCCGTCAGCGCGAGCGCACAGCTTCGAACGGTGCCCTGCGGACGGCGTCCGGTCACAAGGCCCAGTTGCCGTACACGGTCAGCACGACGGCCAGCGACTGGTCGTACGAGCCCACCAGGTTTCCGCGCCCGCCGAGCACCGGGGGCAGCGTGCTGCGCTTGTCGACGTCCATGTTGCCGCCGTAGAGCAGGGCCGTCGTGAACCCCCACTTGAATGATTCGCTGGCCTGGCGTTCGCCGCCGGCGCCGAGCCGCCACGCCGAGTTGACCGGGAACAGCGGCGAGACGTCGTTGCCGTCCTGGAACCCAGAGTCGTAGGCGAGGCCGACGTTCACTTTCCACTGGCTGTTCGTGCGGTACTGCGCGCCCACGGCGACGTGCCAGGTGTCGTCGAACGACAACGGGTTGGTGAGGCTCGCCGGGTTCTGCGTATTGTCGATGCCGATCTCGACCTCGCCGAACTCCGACCAGTCCTGCCAGCCGACGTTGCCCATCAGGGCCCAGCGGTCGTCGATCTCGGTGTACACGCTCCCCATCACCTGCTGCGGCACCTTGGCGCCGACATCCACGCGTGCATCGAGCAGGCCGCGCGACTGCAGCAGCGCGGTCAGGATCGGGCCGATCCCGGAAAACTGCGCCGGGCCGCTGAAATCGAGGTCGATCTGCGACGTATACGTGAGCCCGAGGCGCGTGCCCGGGGTCGGCTCGTACAGCACGCCGACATTGCCGCCCCAGCCCCAGGTGTCGTCGTCGATCTCGAGGCGACCATCGCCCAGCGACGGCAATGCGTTGTTGATCGCGACCCGCTGGTCGAACATGCCGTACATGCCGTTGATGCCCGCGCCGAGCGACAGCTTGTCGTTCACGCGATACGCGATCGACGGCATGACGGATACGCCGACGAGGTCGGCGACCTGCACGCGGTAGCGACCCACCCAGTCGTCTTCGTAGTCCAGCATGGAGCCGAAGTTGCCCGCCACGGCGAAGCCCAGCGCGAGATCGGGCGACACGCGATGCGTCAGGAAGGCGCCGCCGCCCGGGACGTAGCCGTTCGAGCCGAACGCGCGGCCGCCGTCGCCGCTGCCCAGGCCGGGCGAGGTGGCGCCATCGACCGAGAACTGCGTGTTCAGCCACATCAGCTGGCCGCCCACGAGCACTTGCGTGCCGTCGAGGCTTCGTCATGCCGGCCGGATTCGTGAACGCCGTGGATGCATCCTGCGCGCGCGCGGCATAGCCGGCCGCAGCAAGTCCTGGCTCAGCCGTGCCGAACTCGTAGAGCAGCAGCCCGCCGGCCTGGGCGGTGCTGGCGATGAGGGCTGTCGCCGCGAATGCAGCCGTCGCTGAGCCTGCCAAGAATGCCCTGCGTACTTCGGTCATGATCGATCCTCTGATGGTTTGCGACTGACTGCACCGGACTCCGCGACCACCGCCACTGGCGCACACGTACGAAGCGCGGTCAGTGCTCCAGACCATCGTTGTATTTCAGGTCACCTTTCTCACCGAGCAGCGCCGGCGTGGCCGTCGATGGAGGCAGCATCCGGCTTCGATCCAGCACGCGATCCAGTTCAGCCAGCGCGTCGCCACCCCTCGCCGGGGCGCCTTTGCCGAGCACGAAGTCGGCCAACTCGCTCCGCGTCACGTCGACGTGACGCGCGCCCCGGGAGGCGACCGGGGAGATCACGAGTACGCTGTTGCGCAATTCGACCTGCCTGATCTGCGGATCGCCCTCGGCTGCGATAGTGAAGACGAGACGCTGGCCCTCGGCCTTGCGCGGATCGACGAGGTAGCGGACGAACTGCAGGTTCTGGTCGAGGGAGGCGCGCGCCAACTGGTCGGCGCGCGGCGTATTCAGGAACGTCCGGATCGCATCCAGCGTGACCGGCTGCCCCTGCATCAGAAGCTTACCCTCCATCTGCAGCGCCTCCGTGATGTAGAAGCCCCGCGCGTTGGCGGAGTCAGTGCGCTGACCGAGGGCGCGGGCGGCCGTCGCGCGCGTCTTTTGGGCCGCCGCATCGGCGGGGTCCAGCGTCAGCAGCAGCGAGGTGAGCTTGAGCCCCCAGCGCCAGCCGGCGAACCCGCCGTCGGCGACCGCCTGCGTGGCCATCTTCTGCACCGCGGCGCGGCCGCCCATCGCCTGCACCGTGCGTTCCGCTTCTTCCCGGACCGACAGCGGATTGATCTGGTAGACGTCGCCGTCGAACCAGCCGAGGTTGCCGTTATAGACCTGCCGAACGTGACTCTCGACCTGCCCGTACGCCTCGCGCCCTTCGCGCAGGCGGCGCGGCATGTACAGCGTCTCGGCCGCCTCCCGGGGGCCGAGGCCGCTGGCGATCAGGCGCAGCGTCTGGTCGTGGATGATCTGCACCGAGTCGACGGAGCGCTCGACCGCCTCCCGCACGGCCTTCTCGCCCTTGTGCGTCGGCCCGTGGATGTCCAGCAGGATCTCCGCGTTCTTGGACTCGACCCAGCGGGCGTCATTGACCAGGATCTCGGGATTTCGATACGTGCCGCCGCGCAGCGTGTAGATGTTGAAGATGGTGTCGATCACCAGGAAGTTGGTCACGAGCAGGCGCCGCTGCGGGAAATAGAACGCGACGCTGTCCGTCGTGTCCGTGCGAGCTGGCGCGACCTGGACCGGCTCGCCGGCGATCACGACGTCGACGACCTTGCCGTCCGGGAAGAGCTTCGTCGGCGGTTGGTAGCTCGACACGGCCAGGAACTTCTCTGGCGTGAAACTCATCGCGTTCGGGAATGCGTCGGGACCCGTCGTGGGATGAAAGACGCCAAACTGCGCGATCGCCCGTGACTGGGTGACGCCGCCCAGGACGTTGACCCCGCCGGAGGCACTGCGGTTGCGGTCCAGGTATTCATGTCCCCAGATCTCCGTGCCGTCGTCCAGCCACGCACCGGTGCCGTCGGCGTAGTGCCAGTGCGTGAGCAGGATCGCGGCTACCTTGATCTTGTGGCCGAGCGTCTGCTCGAGCGTCTCGCGCATTTCGGCCGCGGCGCGGGTGGAATCGCCGGTGTCGACGATGATCCACCCGTTCGGCGCTTCGATGGCGAAGCTGTGCGCGATGCCCCAGCCGCGCAGGGCGTACACGCCTGGGGCGACCTGCTCGGCGACTTTCGAATCCGTAATGCCCATTCGCGCGTTGGCGGTGAGCGCTGTGTCGGTCGTGATGACTCCGTTAGGACCGGTGACCGTCTCCATGGTCAGCGACCGGCTGCTCCAGGATGCCGCCGGTTGTGCGGTGGCGCGGTCCGTCGATTGGGCGCGGGCGGCGAGCGACGGTGCCAATGCAGTTGATGCACAGGCCAGGATCAAGAGAATACGGTTGGTCATGGCTGGTCCTTCGGGGTTCGGCACACGCGACGCGTCAATGCGCGCGCTCACGGCAGCCAGATACCACGGCCCCGGGGTCCACTTTGCACAAAATGGTACAGTCGCTGTCGATATGACCAAGTCCAGCGGTGCGACCGTCGAATCCCGCTTCCTGATCCGTGGGTGGTTCGCGGACTGCACGCCGCGCTTCAGGCGCGAGTTCCTCGCGCTGGGGCGCCCGAAGTTCTACGCAGCCGGCAGCGTGATCTATCAGGCGGACGACGTCGGGCAGGACGTCTTCGGTATCAGCTCCGGTGTGGTCACCGTGCAGAGCAAGTTCACCCATCCGGACGCGGTGCTGCTGCACATGCTGCGGCCCGGAGATTGGTTCGGCATCGTGCCAGTGCTTCTCAAGCGGAGTCGTGTCGTCACCACCGTCGCGAGAACCGACGTGAACCTCCTGCGCGTTCCGGGCGACGAGCTGCGGGCACTGCTTCGACGTCGCCCGGAGTGGTTCGCCGAGCTCGGGCGCGAACCGATCTACACCATGGACCTCGCCATGCAGATCGCTGCCGACCTGCTGATCCGCGATGCCTCGGCGCGCTGCGCGGCCGTCCTGCTGCGCCTGGCGGGCCGGCGTTCGGCGTCGGCTACGGATGCCGACCTGCCGTCCGAGATTCCGGCTTCGCAAACGGAGCTCGCGATGCTGAGCAACGTCTCCAGGAATACGTTCAGCCGTGTGGTGCGAGAGTTCTCGAGCCGTCGACTCGTGACCCTCGACTACAGGTCGCTGACCGTGAACGACCCTGCGCGACTGCGTGACGTCGCGGATTCCGGCTGAGAACGCGCCGGGATTCTCGAGCAGCGACTGCAGTTGGCGCGCCCCTCGTACGACTGCTTGTGGCCGATAGCGGCCGGTCGCGAACGTCCGCTTCCATGGCGAAGTCGGGCCGGCTGGAGTCGTAGGCGGCCGCTTCTGCGTGCGACTGACGTGTGAAAAGCGGAGCGTCGGCACATCATGCAGCCGTGAGGCGAACCTTGCCAACGCGGCTCAGGTCCACTTGCTGCTTTGCGCGTCACGCAACACGTAAGCCGACCGGTACCCACTTTACGATTCTCCAGGCGCCAAGAAGGCCTGTTGGTCCTCCTTCACCTCTAACTCGATCATGCCGTGTGGTCCTCGTGGCACATCAGGCATTCCATGTGCCCCTGCTGATTCCACCTTCGCGCCTTCTGCGTTGGGGTGGTCGGCCCATGGCACCCGACGCAGTGCGCAGCCTCGGGCGAAGGGTTCCAGACGGGCGCGACCCACTTGCCATCGAAGAATTCGTTCAAGGCCGTCGTGACGATATAGACGACCTCCCCCGCCACCTTGGCACAGCGCTCGATCTTTGCCGGGTCATGCAGGTCCTTCACGCCGGCGGCCAGCGACCACTTGGACACGGAGGTATGGCAAAGCGGCGACATGGCTTTCACCTTGATCTGCTTCGGCAGCGGCGAAAGGTCGTCAAATCGCTCGGTCGGGAAATTCTGCTCCGCGTACCACCAGAACAACCGATCCACGATCGCATTATTCTGCAGATATTCGTCGCGCTTCTCCCCGTAGGTGACCATATTGACGATCACGGACGCCCCGGCCAGTGCGCCACACAGCGTCCCATGGCCGCCGAAGCCTGCGGCTGCGTGGACCATCAGCATGTCCGGCATCGTCGTCCACGGATGGCCTACTTTCTCCTGCAGCAGGCTGAGCAGCGAGAGATAGCTCGCGGAGCCGCAGCCGCCCTTTTCCTTGTAATAACGATAACCACGGCGTCCTGCCTCGAGCGGGTCGAGCTTTTCCCATCTCCAGGGCAACGGGGGCGCGCTCGCGGGCGTACCGGGAGCCGCAGCAAGCGCCGTGAATCCGGATCCGATGCCGCCGCCGGCCAGCAGTGCTCCGGCTCCGGTGAGAATGTTGCGACGGGACACGATCGCGACGTCGCCTTCGTGGGTTTCCATGTCGACCTCCGATCGAAGTGTTGCGTCCAGCGGCCATGGTTTTGCAGTCGCTGCGCTTGGCATCTACGGTGCTGATTATCGTCCCGGCAACTACCCTGCGGTCTCAGGTGAAACCACTACCGTCAATTCTTTGCCGAATGCGGCAGTGGACGGCTCAGCCGGCGCCTGACAACAGCAGCCAACGCGAGACAAGTTGAAAACCTGGGAGGGCTGCGTGATCGATTCTCGCTCGCGCGAGAAATCCTGGCTGGAGTTGGCGGATGTCGTCTCAGCCTGGCAGAGACTTGGAGCGGGTGATGGGAATCGAATCCACGTGAGTGCGCCCGCTCCGGTCGTCGGATCAATCGCTTACACGCGGCGATAGTCTCGTGTGTGATTCACGTGTGAATGTCCAGCGAACCATCCCGAGCGAAAAAAAAGCGCCCCAATAGCGGACACGGTACGCCCGGGATCGACCCGAAGCAGCCGCCACCGGGCAACTGAAGCAAGGCGCCCAGCACGTGGCCGGGCGCCATCAACGCTGCGCGTCTGGGTATCAGTCGTCGTTCGAATTCGCGATAGCGACCGCGACTCCCACCACAGCCGCGCCGACCATTGCGCCCTTCAGGAGGTCATTGTCGTCTTTGTCGCGGCGGCGATTGTAACGGCGCTCATACTCGTAACGATCCCAGTACCGTCCGTCCCGATACCAGCGATCGTCGCCACGGTAGTAGTTGTCGTAGTAGTCCTCACGGATCTCCCGGCGAATCTCACGCCGCGCCTCACGCCGCTCGCGCTCGACTTCGCGATAGCCCTCCCGGACTTCTCGCCGCGCGCACTCGCGGGTCTGGCACTTGCGGAGCTCGCGGGCGGCCTCCCGCTTCTCCCTGCGCACCTACTTCGCGCCCTCGCGCACCTCCTGGCGCACTTCCCAGCGGCTGGCCAGTGCTTCCGTCGGGACGAACGCCCCGCCGAGCACGACGCTCGCAGCCGCCACCGCCATCACCGCCACGGAGCGCATCACTTCTTCTCCCCGCGGCTGGCCCGGAACTTCTCGACGCGCTGGTCGTAGTTGTTCAGCACTTCCGCGCAGTCCTTGGTCTCGATCTCGACATTCGTGCCATAGCCGAACGAGGACGCAAACAGGAACGCGCGGTCGGTACCGAGCAGACGGGCGATGGCCGCGTGCAGGTCGAGCGCCTCGCGCTCGAGGGCCGCGCGCTGCGTCTCCACCACACAGCCCCGCGCGAGACCCGCAAGGTAGCCGAAACGCTTCAGGCCTTCGTCCAGTTGCACTTCTTCGTCCGTGATGGCAGCCGTCAGGTCCTTCTCGGCCGGCGCATCTGCCGCATGCGCGTACGGCTGCAGAGCAATCGTCGCCAGGAGCGCTGGTAGGAACTTCCTTACGTTGGTCACGGTGATTCTCCCAGGTTTCGGTATCAGTCAATCGTCACGATGGTCCGGTCTGTTTTCAATTCACGGTCAGCGCCAAACGTACGTCGCGCTAAGTCGCACCTCTGACTTCGTCGCACCCTCCGGGCGCTCCAGATAGTTGACGTAGGCGAATCCAAAGCTGACGAACTCGGCGCCGAACTGCACCACCTTGGAGGCCCCGACTGTAAGCGGCACTATCCACTCATTGCCGGTCGTGGCGTTCCAATTGTAGGTCGCTTCCGACGTGAGGTTCGCGGCCCAACCCTCGGGCAGGAGATAGGTGAGAAAAGGCTGCACGGTGGTGACGCTTACGTCGGTGTGGTCCGTCCCCGCGAATGACCACACATGCTGCACCAGCCCGCCCCACGTGATCGGCTTGCCAGTCTTGGCCACGATCATCGCGGGGCCGGCGGCCCACTTGCCGGAACCGAGTTCGTCCTCGGTCGCGCTCGGCAGGATGAGCGCGCCGCCATAGCCGATAAAGGTGGTAGCGGTCGTGTCTGGAACGTAATAGGGGATGATCGAGATGTCTCCCATCCCGTCGGCGCTGGTCGGCCACACGGTGGACCGCAGCGGCAGTATGGTGCGCAGCAGCAGCGCCGACTTGTCCGCAAATGGCTTGAAGAACGAAGGCTGTAGTCGCAGTTGGTAGTTGGTCTCGTCATTCGGGCCGTTCCCCATCTCGGCACGCACGTTGCCGGCCAGCGTCGTGACCGGCGCCAGCGGATTGGCAAGTTCAGCCGCCACCTCGTCGACGGATTTCGCATCGCCCGCCCAGGCATCGAGACTCGCCGCCAGCAGAAGTAGCCCGCTGGCGGCGTTGATGCGGAATGTTGCCGGGTTAATCACCATCTGCGCGCTGATCAATCGCCGCCCATGCGCAGCGTTCCGCCTTCCTGACGCGGCTTGCACTCCTGGAGGGTGGCCATGTGCGCGCGCACGGCGTCCTGGATCTGGCCGCCAAAGGCCACGCCCATCTTCATCGCGAGGTCGTTGCTCGTCTGGCCGCCGTGCTGCTCGAACGGGTCCATGCGCAGGTTGAACACCAGCGAGCTGGGCTTGAAATAGTCGAAAAAGCCCTCGCGGGTCATCAGGTGTGATTTCCAGGGGCCGACGCGTATGGCGGTGAAATTCGTTCTCCTCGTAGTAATAGACGACGTTGCGGGCCGAGGGTGCGTTACCGGTCCAATGCGCGAGATTGTCCACGCCGTCGATGCAGACCTTGTCGCGGGCCTTGAGCTTGCCGCGCACGTCACCATAGCCGGCGGCGGTGGCCAGCGTCGCGAACATGTCCTCGTGCGTCTGGATGCCGTTGGAGACCTTGCCAGCGGGGATCTTCGCCGGCCAGCGCACCAGCATCGGCACGCGCACGCCGCCCTCCCAGGTGGTGGCCTTCTCGCCATGGAACGGCGTCGTGCCGGCATCGGGCCACCACGAGACCATGGCACCGTTGTCGGTGGTGTAGACGACGATCGTGTTGTCGGCGATCTTAGGTCGTCGAGCAGCTTGAGCAGTTGACCGACCTGGCCGTCGTGTTCCATCAGGCCGCTGCCGTAGATGTCGAACTCGCTCGAGATGTCAGCCGCCAGGTAGCGCGACTCCGGCTTCAGGTGCGTGTAGATGTGCATCCGCGACGAGTTGAACCACGCGAAGAACGGCTGCCCGGCCTGCGCCGCGCCCGCTGATGAACTTCTCCGTGCGGCCGAGGAACTCCTCGTCGACGGTCTCCATGCGCTTGGTGGTGAGCGGCCCGGTGTCCGTGCAGCGCTGCTTGCCCCAGCGGCCGAAGCGCGGGTCGATGGTGGGATCGTCCTCCCGGGTGGCCACGCAGTCGAGCACACCGCGCGGGCGATAGCGATTGTTGAAGCCCGGGTCCTTGGACCACATGCGCAGCTCGGGCTCCTCCTCGGTGTTCAGGTGGTAGAGGTTGCCGTAGAACTCGTCGAAGCCGTTTACGGTGGGCAGGTGCTCGTTACGGTCGCCGAGGTGGTTCTTGCCGAACTGCGCCGTGCGGTAGCCGAGTTCCTTCAGCACTTTGCGCAGCGTCGGGTCGCGCTGGTCGATGCCCACCGGCGAGCCGGGCAGGCCGACCGTGTGCAGGCCGGTGCGGATCGGCAGCTGTCCGGTGATGAAGGACGCACGACCGGCCGTGCAGCTCGGTTGCGCGTAGTGGTCGGTGAAGAGGATCCCTTCGCGACCGATGCGGTCGATGTTGGGCGTGGGCACCATCATGCCGTGGCTGTAGATGCCGACGTTCGCGATAGCCGACGTCGTCGGCCATGATGACCAGGATGTTCGGACGTTGCGCGTTCTGCGCCAGCGCGGGTGCGGCGCAGAATCCATATGTGGCTGCCGCGAGCGCCGTCAGGCCTCGCAGGATCCGGGACGAGGTCATGCTTGCGTCTCCTGTGGGTGATTGTGACGGGACATCGTGCGTATCTTCAGAAGTTGGCCGTCAGGCCGAGACCGATCGTGGTCCAGGCCTCCGTGCCCTGCGGAGCGGCGGCCTTCAGGCCGTCGCCCGGGATGGAATGCGAGATGAACGCGGTCGCGACCAGCTTCGGATTGAAGACGCGCGAATACTGCAAATAGAACTCGTCGGAGAGTCCATACTTGGGAACGCCCACCACCAGCTGGCTGCTGGTAAACCGCGCTCCCTGCCCGAACTGCACCGCGCTGTTGAGCTCGTCGACCGATGCGTGCACGTACTGGAACTGCACGATGTCCTTGGACGACAGGTACGCATCCACGATGAAGCGATGGGCGCGCAGGTTGGCATCGAGCCAGGAGTAGGCGCCGTTGGCGCCGAACCACCAGTTGTCGAGGCCATTGCCCCAGTACATCGGGTCGAACCGCTCGTAGACGCTGGTCTTCGGATCGTCCCCCGAAAATCTTGCGTAGTGATAGCTGAACTTCGGGGCGAACGGCAGCGTCTGCGCCCGCCAGCTCGCGCCCAGCATCCAGGCCTCGGCCCTCATCGGATCGCGACTGCCGTCGGCCCGCGTAATCTCGTTATCTGTTGCGCGAACTCCGCTCGCAGCCCGAACTCCGGTGCCGCGGGCGCGAAGCTGGTGATGTTCACCAGCCGTGCCACGTGTCCAGGCCGTCGCGGCCGTTGTCGATGAAATCCAGGGGCGCAAGGTCACCCGGGTAGATGGCGTTCGATCGCGGCACGGTAAACCACGCGATACCCGCCCTGCCGATCGCCGGCCTCTCCCACTCGAGCGCTAGACCCTGCGCGCGAGTATCGGTGCGCGCCTCGGGCGCCTCGTCGGGCGCGAGCGCGAAGGCGGTGGCCGTGAACTCTCCCCTGCTCGCGCGCGCCAGGAGGCTGCGTCCCCAGACCTTGCGTTGCGCCGAAGCGCCGCCGCCCCAGGAGTAGCCATTGGACGAGCCTGCAGTGAGCAGCATGCCGGTACCAAGCGTGAACAGCTGACGTCCAAAGGAAACGTCGTAGCTCCAGCCGCCCGCCGTGCCGCGCGCGCCCAGCGCGGCCAAACCGAAGCGAACCGCGCCTTCGTCGTCATAGTCGAACGGGTCGGCGCCGATCGTCTGGGTCGCGCCGACCGACAGCGCGCCGTAGATCTCGCTGTCGTCACCGAGTTCGAATCGTCCATCGAGCCTCGGGTGGACCCAAAGCTCGGCAAAGCTCCGGTTCAGGTCGAAGTCCGGCGCTGACGTCGCCGAAAGGTTCCACCACGTGCCGCTCATGGCGTAGTAGGCGCTGTACGTCTCGATCGCGCCTTCGATTGCCAGTCCACCGGACGTCCATGTCCAGGCGGCAGGCGGCGCATCCTGCGCCGGCGCCGAAGACGCCGATAGCATCATGGTGCACAGGCCAGTCAGGACCCAGCAGGGAAGCTCATTCATTTCGTCGCCCGGACACGCAGCCGCAGACATGCAACAGGCCGGATCTATTGGATGCGCATCCTTCCCAGACAGCGGTCGCGACGTCGATGTACCCAATTTGGGTACCGGCCGGTTCTCATGGACCGCACGGGTGACACACCGGCGATGTGCCCTCCAGCTCAGTCAAGCCGCAACGGTCCGAGGGGCGTCGGCTGATTAGCCAGCAGAGACTCGAGTCGCCGCGCCGTAGCAAGCAGTGCCTCGACGAGGTTTGCCGTCATGTCCTCGAAGTCGTCCCCGACCGTCCTGGTCAGGAACAGAAAGCCATCTTCGGAGCGGTAGATGTAGCCACGATCGATGAGCGTCACGACCTTTCGGCGGACTGTCTCGCGCGGCAGGCCGCAGGCATCCGCAATCGACAGCGCATTGCACGGACGCATCAGCGTCTCGCGTCGGGCGGGGTCTTGCAGGGACTCTTCCGGGTTTTCGTACTCCGCCAGCCACGCTTCGACGTTTCGGTGAGCGATCTCGCCGAGCACGATAGCCGCCACCATGTCGCCATCGAACGCGTGGTAGATGCGGCTCAGCAGCGGCACGGTGAATTCGGACAGTGCCACTGAGATGCGGGCCCGATTGGCATCGTAGCCAGGGCCTGTCTTGACCACGCTCGTCCCTCTTCGATCGACGTAAGTTCCGGGCTCGCCAGGAATCTGCGTACCGACAGGTCTACCTGACGACGGCGGTCAAAGTTGAGCCAGCGCTGGCAGGCCACACAGCTGACACAGTATCGGGTTTCTGCGGCCAGCCAAGTGGACTTGCGCAGCCTGAGGAAGCGAGAGAGGGGCCGCCCGGGGACACGCAGTGTCCGCTTCTGGCCGATAGTACCCGGTCGCGAATGTCCGCCTCGAGAATCGTGGTCCGCTTTGGCGGGAAAGTGGAGCGGGTGAT
>CAVOSA010000036.1:0-95829 GCA_963698735.1 uncultured Gammaproteobacteria bacterium
CCCATGAACGATTTCGCAATTTCGACCCAGATCATCAATCGCTCAGGCCTGCAGGGCCTGCCGCAGCGGCTGGTGGTGGACGGTCTGGTGGCCGACTCGGCCATGGTCGACGCGATCGCCGCTGCGAAGGAACGCCGCGTGGGAGTCGTGTCGTACCTGGTCGAGCACAACATGGCCGACGCGCGCGAAATCGCGATCGCGGCCTCGCAGGAGTTCGGTGCGCCGCTGCTGGACCTCGACTCCATCCAGCCGGACCTCGACACCGTCCGCATCGTCAGCGAGAAGATCCTCCGCAAGCACCGCGTGCTGCCGCTGGTCAAACGCGGCAAGAAGCTGTTCATCGCGATCTCCGACCCGACCAACCTGCACGCGCTCGACGAGGTCAAGTTCGCCACCGGCTTCTCGATCGAGGCCGTGGTCGTCGAGGAAGACAAGCTCAACAAGATGCTTGCGCAGTCGCTCGAGCAGGTCGACACCTCGATGCCGGACCTGGCCGGCGACGACTTCGAGATGGACGGCCTGGAGGTATCGGCAGGCGACGACGATGACGCGCAGAAAGACCTTGATCGATCCGATGCGGTCGACGACGCCCCCATCGTCCGCTTCATCAACAAGGTGATGCTCGACGCGATCAAGCGCGGCGCTTCGGACATCCACTTCGAACCGTACGAGCGCAGCTACCGCATCCGTCTCCGTCTCGACGGCGTGCTGAAGGAAGTGGCCAATCCGCCCGTGCAGCTCGCGATCAAGATGGCGGCCCGCCTGAAGGTCATGTCGCGCCTCGACATCGCCGAGCGCCGCGTGCCGCAGGACGGCCGCATCAAGATGAAGATCTCGAAGAACCGGGCCATCGACTTCCGCGTCAGCACGTGCCCGACGCTCTTCGGCGAAAAGATCGTGATGCGTATCCTCGACCCGTCGAGCGCGATGCTCGGCATCGACGCGCTGGGGTACGAGCCGTTCCAGAAGAAGCTGTACATGGACTGCCTGGCGCGACCGCACGGCATGATCCTGGTGACGGGCCCGACCGGCAGCGGCAAGACCGTGTCGCTCTACACGGGCCTCAACATCCTCAACACCGAGGACACCAACATTTCGACCGCGGAGGACCCGGTCGAAATCATGTTGCCGGGCATCAACCAGGTAAACGTCAACCCGAAGGTGGGGCTCACCTTCGCCGGCTCGCTGCGCGCTTTCCTGCGCCAGGACCCGGACGTCATCATGGTCGGCGAAATCCGCGACCTCGAAACCGCCGAGATCGCCATCAAGGCGGCGCAGACGGGCCACCTGGTGTTGTCCACGCTGCACACGAACGACGCGCCAAAGACCCTGACGCGCCTGGTCGACATGGGCGTGAAGCCCTATGCCATTGCGACCTCGGTCAGCCTCATCATCGCCCAGCGCCTGGCCCGGCGGCTCTGCAACAACTGCAAGGCTCCGATGAAGATTCCGGCCGAGGCCCTCAAGAAAGAGGGCTTCGGGGACGAGGAAATCGCGAACGGGCTCCAGATTTTCCAGGCCACCGGTTGCGGCAACTGCACGGACGGGTATAAGGGGCGCTGTGGAATCTACGAGGTGATGCCGGTGTCGGAGGAGATCGGCCGCATCATCATGACGGGAGGCAGCGTGCTGGACATCAAGCAGCAGGCCGTCCGCGAAGGCGTCTGGGGCCTGCGGCAGGCAGGCATCAACAAGGTGCGCATGGGCATCACGTCGCTCGACGAGATCAACCGCGTCACCGTCGACTGAACCAAGGGACCAGGGCACGCACGACATGGCCGAACTTGCCGTATCCAAACAGGCGACCTTCCTCTGGGAAGGCAAGGACAAGAAGGGCAACCGCGTCAAGGGGCGCGGCCTGGCGCGCGACGAGCTGGAAATGCGCTCGGACCTGCGCAAGCAGGGCATTGCCGCAACCAAGGTCCGCAAGGAAAGCAAGCTCTTCAAGAGCGAAGGCAAGGTCACGGCCGAGGACATCGCGCTGTTCGCGCGCCAGCTGGCGACCATGCTCACCGCCGGCATCCCGATGGTGCAGTCATTCGAGATCATCGGCGTCGGCAACGACAAGCCGGCGGTGCAGAAGCTCGTGCTCGCGATCAAGAGCGACATCGAGACCGGCAACTCGCTGCACCAGTCGCTGGCCAAGCACCCGCTGTACTTCGACGACCTGTTCGTGAACCTGGTCGAAGCCGGCGAGCACGCCGGTGCGCTGGAAACGGTCCTCGAGAAGATCGCGACGTACAAGGAAAAGACCGAAGCCCTCAAGAAGAAGATCAAGAAGGCGCTGTTCTACCCGGCCGCAGTGCTTGCGGTCGCGATCATCGTGACGGTCATCCTCCTGCTGTTCGTCATCCCGCAGTTCGAAAGCCTGTTCAAGGGCTTCGGCGCGGACCTGCCGGCGTTCACGCAGTTCGTCGTCAACATGTCGCGCTGGATGCAGGCAAAAGGCTGGATGCTGCTGTTCATCGTCGGCGGCATCGTCTTCGCGTTCGCTTACTTCTACAGGCGATCACGTCCGCTGCGCCAGTTCATCGACAAGCTGTCGCTGCAGATCCCGGTCATCGGACCCATCCTCAGGAAATCGGCCATCGCGCGTTATGCGCGCACGCTCGCGACGATGTTCGGCGCCGGCGTGCCGCTGGTCGAAGCCATGAAGTCCGTCGCCGGCGCCACCGGCAACATCATCTACCAGGACGCCGTGCTGCGCATGCGCGACGAAATCTCGACCGGCATGCGCATGCAGCGCGCGATGGAAAACACCGGCCTGTTCCCCAACATGGTCGTGCAGATGATCGCGGTCGGCGAAGAGTCGGGCTCGCTCGACGAAATGGCCAGCAAGGTCGCGGACTTCTACGAAGCCGACGTCGATGCGGCCGTGGACGCCCTGAGCAGCCTGCTCGAACCGATGATCATGGTGATCCTGGGCGTGCTGGTGGGCGGCATGGTCGTCGCCATGTACCTGCCGATCTTCAAGCTCGGTGCGGTCATCTGACGCGCCCGCTGCTCCGATACCGACCATAGAATGGCCGAGAACGCCGCGCCCCTGCGCGGCGTTTTCGCATAGGGAACTGCACCAATGACCGAGCTGGCCGAACTCCTCGCCTCCATGCCCTGGCTGCTGGCGGCGTGCGTGTTCGTCTTCAGCCTGATGGTCGGCAGCTTCCTGAACGTCGTGATTCACCGGCTGCCGATCATGCTCGACCGCGAGTGGAAGGCGCAGGCGCGGGAGGTCCTCGCCGAATCGGCACCGGCCGGCGAACACGGCACGCCGGAGCACCAGCTGGATGGGCCGGTCGCGCCCGTCGAACGCTACAACCTCGTCGTCCCCCGCTCGCGCTGCCCGAAGTGCAGTGCGGAGATCAAGGCACGCCACAACGTCCCGCTCGTCAGCTGGCTGCTGCTCGGTGGCAAGTGCGCGAACTGCCAGGCACCGATCTCCGTGCGCTACCCCGTCGTCGAACTCGTCACTGCGATCCTGTCCGCCGCCGTGGCAGTGCGCTTCGGCTGGCACTGGCAGACGCTCGCGGCGCTGGTCTTCACCTGGGCGCTCGTGGCGCTCACCGTCATCGACATCGACCACACCCTGCTGCCCGACGCCATCACTCTGCCGCTGCTGTGGCTCGGTCTGCTGCTCAGCCTGTTCTGGGATCCAGGACTCACGCCGCCGGCACCCGCCGATGCGAAGTCAGCCATCTGCGGCGCCGTCGCCGGTTACCTGATCCTCTGGCTGGTGTACTGGGCGTTCAAACTCGCCACGGGCAAGGAAGGCATGGGCTACGGCGACTTCAAGCTGCTCGGCGCACTCGGCGCGTGGATGGGCTGGCAGATGCTGCCGCTGATCCTGCTGCTTTCGGCCTTCACCGGCGCGGTCGCCGGCATCGGGCTGATCATGATCCGCGGCCGCGACCGCAACGTGCCGATGCCGTTTGGGCCGTTCCTGGCGGCGGCCGGCTGGATCGCCTTGATGTGGGGCCCGCAGATCATGGGTGGCTACCTGGCATTCACCGGCCTGGCCCACTGAGTACTTCGCACCCGTGACGGCGCAACCCGCTTCCAGTGCCTTCCGTGTCGCGCTGACAGGCGGCATCGCGAGCGGCAAGACCACGGTGGCCAACTTGTTCGCGGCCCACGGCGTCCCGCTGGTCGACACGGACCTCATCGCGCGCGAAGTCGTCGAACCGGGCCAGCCGGCGCTCGCTGCCGTGGCAGCGGCGTTCGGCACGGACGTGCTCGATCCGGAAGGACGGCTCGATCGCCGCCGGTTGCGCGAGATCATCTTCAGCGATGCTTCGGCGCGGGGCCGGCTCGAGGCCATCCTGCATCCAGCCATCCGCGCCGAGATGGAGCGCCAGTCCGCTGCAACTGCGGACGCCGGTCCGTACCAGATCCTGGTGATTCCGCTGCTGGCGGAGGGGGGCAGGCGCAGCCACGTGGATCGCGTGCTGGTCGTCGACACGCCCGAGTCGGTGCAGGTCGCGCGGCTGATGGCCCGCGATGCCGTCACCCGCGAACAGGCAGAGGCGTCGCTGCGGGCGCAGGCCACGCGCGCGGCACGGCTCGACATGGCCGATGACGTGGTGACCAACACCGGCCGGATCGAGGACCTGCGCGACCAGGTGGACGCGCTGCATTCGCAATATGTGAATTTCGCGCGGGAGAAGCAGGCCCTCACCCCGCCCCTCTCCCGCTAGAGCGGGACAGGGATCGTCCGCGGGAATGGAAGTTGTGCCGCCAAACCGCCATACCGCACAATAGGCGGATATGAGTTCCAACGAGGCTGCAGTACCGTCCACGGACGCGGCCACCCGCGTCATCGCGTACGAGCAGCCGCTCAACGAGCGGATGCGCAATTTCCTGCGCCTCGACTTCGTGTACCAGCAGGCCGTGCATCACCACACCCTGCCCGACCCGTGGTCGACGCGAGCGGCCGTGTCCTCGCTGCTCGAGATCCTGGCCATCACCCAGCGCGGCGACATCCGCAGCGAGGTGCTGAAGGAACTCGAGCGGCAGATGCACCAGCTGCAGGCCTTCGGTTCGCGCCCGGGCGTCGATGCAACGCGGCTGCGGGTGCTGCTCACCAAGCTGCACCGCATGCGCGAGGAACTGAGCTCGGTCGGCGCGCTCTTCATGCAGCAGCTGCGCGATTCTGAATTCCTGAACGCAATCAAGCACCGCAGCACGATCCCGGGCGGCACCTGCGAGTTCGACCTGCCCGACTACACGCACTGGCTCAACCAGCCTGACGAGATCCGCGGCGCGGACTTCGCGCGCTGGCTGGCCGTGATCCGCCCGCTGGGCGATGCGATTTCCGAAGTGCTGTGGATGACGCGCGAGCAGGGTAAGACGCGCCGCGAAGTTGCCCCGAACGGGGTCTATCACGTGACGCTCGATCGCGACGTGCCGGTGCAACTGATCCGCATCCTGCTGCCGCAGGGCACTGACATGTATCCCGAGATCAGCGGCAGTCACTACCGCGTCAGCGTTCGCTTCCTCGCGTGGCAGGACGCCAACACGCATCCGGTGCAGATGACGGGTGACGTACCGTTCACGCTCGCGCTCTGCACCTGACCTGCGGACTTCCGCGCCGCGCCTGCGCCATGCCGACGTTTCCCTGCCCCACGTGCCAGCGACCGGTGGAATGGTCTGCCGAGGCAAAATGGCGTCCGTTCTGCAGCGAGCGCTGCCAGCTCATCGACCTCGGCGCCTGGATGACCGAGAAGCATGCAATTCCAGGCGAGGAACTCACCCCTGATGGAGCTGCCGTCCCGCCCGACGACTCCGGCTCCGACGACCCGCCCCGTCACTAGCCATACCGAGACAAGAGTGGAGCCCGACTTCTGGCACGAGCGCTGGCGCACACGGCAGATCGGCTTCCACCAGCCGGGACCGCATCCGTGCCTCGAACGCTGGTGGCCGACACTCGAAGTTCCCCAGGGCGCGCGTGTCTACGTGCCGCTGTGCGGCAAGAGCATCGACATGGTGTGGCTCGCGGTGCGCGGTTACCGCGTCGTGGGTTCGGAGCTGAGCCCGCTCGCCGTGCAGGAGTTTTTCGGCGAGCAGCACGGAGGGTCCGCGGCGATCGATCAGCACGGGCCTTTCCGCAGGCACAGCGCCGGGGCGTTTGAAATACTGGAAGGCGACGCGCTCCTGCTCACGCCCGAGCTGCTGGGCCCGGTACATGCGGCCTATGACCGCGCGGCGCTGGTGGCGTTGCCGCCGTCGATGCGCGAGGCCTATGCGGCGGGCTTCGCCGCGCTGATGCCGGCGCAGTGCCACACGCTGCTGGTGGCCTTCGAATACGCGCAGCCGATGCGCGATGGCCCGCCGTTCTCGGTCGAGCCAGACGAGATCCAGCGCCTCTACGGCAGACAGTTTCGGATTCGGGAACTGGAGCGCATCGACATCATTGCCGAGAGCCCGAAGTTCGCCGAGGCGGGACTCGAGTCGCTGCACGAGGTCGTGTATTCACTGACGCGGAAGTGACAGCGCCGCAACGATCGGCGCGTCCGCTTCGAGGATGTCGTGCGCGCGCAGCTGCGCCGGCTCGACCCACTCGAACGCCTGCCGGTCGAGACCGCACGGCTCTCCAGCCCAGTCCTGCACCACCCACACGTCCAGCCAGATCGTGCGCTGTGGATACACCGCCGCGTAGTACATCAGCCGCTCGGCGCGCAGGACTTCGATGCTCAGTTCTTCCCGCAGTTCGCGCACCACGGCATCGAACGCCGGCTCGCCCGCCGCCACCTTGCCGCCCGGAAATTCCCAGCGTCCTGCAAGCACCTTGCCCGGCGGACGTTGCGCGATGAGCACGCGACCGCCGGCGTCGTAGAGGACGCCAGCGACGACGCGCAGGGCTTCAGGCTCTTCAGACGACACGCGCGCGCCGCATCAGACAGGCGACCGCACAGCTGGACCTCAGGCGGTCAGATCTGCCCGTGGCATTGCTTGTACTTCTTGCCCGACCCGCACGGGCACGGCTCGTTGCGGCCGACCTTGCGGCCCTCGCGCACGACGGTCTCGCCGCCAGTCGACACCGGGCCTGCCGGTCGCGCCTCACCGCCGCCGAAGCCGCCAGCGAATCCGGGGCTGGCCGCGAAGCCGCCACCCGCACCCGCAGCTGCCGCGCCGCCCTCGCCGATGCCGTCGCTCGAGATGACCGACTGCGGCGACGCGTGCTGCAGCTGCAGCTGGCGGGCCATCTGTCGCTCGCGCTCGCGCTCCTGCTCTTCGATCTCGGCTTCCGTGCGCACCTGCAGCCGCGACAGCAGCGAGATCGTGTCGTGCTTGATGCGGTCGAGCAGCGCGCCGAAGAGCTCGAACGCTTCGCGCTTGTACTCCTGCTTCGGGTTCTTCTGCGCGTAGGCGCGCAGGTGGATGCCCTGCCGCAGGTAGTCCATCGCCCCCAGGTGATCGCGCCAGTGGCGGTCGAGTTCCTGCAGCATGACGGCCTTCTCGAGGTGCCGCATCACGGGCGCGCCGACCGCGGCGACCTTGGCCTGGTAGGCGTCCTCGACCGCGTTCACGACCCGCTCGCGCAGGCCCGGCTCGGCGATGTCGTGATCGGCTTCGAGCCACGACTTCGGCTCCAGCGGCGTGACGAAGTCGCGCTCGATCGCTTCCTTGAGCCCGTCGAGCTTCCATTCCTCCTCGGGACTCTCGCGCGGCACGAACTGGTCGATGACGTTGTTCACGACCTCGGCGCGGATGCCGGTGACGGAATCGGAAATGTCCTCGGCCGCCATGAGCTCCGTGCGCTGCTGGTAGATGACCTTGCGCTGGTCGTTGGCGACGTCGTCGTACTCGAGCAGGTTCTTGCGCAGGTCGAAGTTGTAGGCTTCGACCTTGCGCTGCGCGCGCTCGATCTGGCGCGACAGCATCTTGCTCTCGATGACCTCGCCTTCCTTCATGCCGGCCGTCGTCAGCCAGCGCTTGGTGCGGTCGGGATCGCCGAAGATGCGCATCAGGTTGTCTTCGAGCGAAAGATAGAACCGGCTCGAGCCCGGGTCGCCCTGGCGGCCCGAACGGCCGCGCAGCTGGTTGTCGATGCGGCGCGACTCGTGGCGTTCGGTGCCGATGATGTGCAGGCCGCCCGCAGCCACGACCTGCTCGTGGCGGCGTTTCCAGTCTGCTTCGGTGGCTGCACGCGCGGCGGTGTCGGCCGGATCGAGCTCCAGCAGTTCAACCTTGAGACTGCCGCCGAGCACGATGTCCGTGCCGCGACCGGCCATGTTGGTGGCGATGGTCACGGTGCCAGGGCGCCCGGCCTGCGACACGATCGTCGCTTCGCGCTCGTGCTGCTTGGCGTTCAGCACCTGGTGCTCGATGCCGTGCTGCTTGAGCAGGCCCGAGAGCAGCTCGGAAGTTTCGACCGACGTGGTGCCCACCAGCGCGGGCTGGCCGCGCTTGGCACACTCGCGGATGTCCTCGATGATCGCTTCGTACTTGTCCTTCTGCGTGAGGTAGACGAGGTCGGCGGCGTCGTCGCGGACCATCGGGCGGTGCGTCGGGATCACCACGACTTCGAGGCCGTAGATGCTCTGGAACTCGAAGGCCTCGGTGTCGGCCGTGCCGGTCATGCCCGAGAGCTTGCCGTACATGCGGAAGTAGTTCTGGAACGTGATCGAGGCGACCGTCTGGTTCTCCTCGCGCACGCGCACGCCTTCCTTGGCCTCGACCGCCTGGTGCAGGCCGTCTGACCAGCGGCGTCCCGGCATCGTGCGGCCGGTGAACTCGTCGACGATGATCACTTCGCCGGTGCGGACGATGTACTCGACGTCCTTGCGGTAGAGCGCGTGCGCGCGCAGTGCCGCGTTCAGGTGATGCATCAACCGGATGTTGGCCGGATCATAGAGGCTCTGGCCTTCCTGCAGCAGCCCGGCCTGCAGGAACAGGTCTTCGACGTGCTCGTGGCCCTGGTCGGAGAGGTGCACCTGCTTGGACTTCTCGTCCGCCCAGTAATCGCCCTCGCCTTCTTCCTCGGCCTGCTTGCTGAGTCGCGGCACCAGCTCGTTGATCTTGAGGTAGAGCTCGGTGCTCTCCTCCGCCGGGCCCGAGATGATCAGCGGCGTGCGCGCTTCGTCGATCAGGATCGAGTCGACTTCGTCGACGATCGCGAACGCGAGGTCGCGCTGCATGCGGTCCTCGAGCCGGAACGCGAGGTTGTCACGCAGGTAGTCGAAACCGAACTCGTTGTTGGTGCCGTAGGTGATGTCGGAACCATAGGCCGCGCGCTTTTCGTCCGGGGTCTGCCCCGCCTTGACCACACCGACCGAGAGGCCGAGGAAGTTGTAGATCGGCGCCATCCAGTCGGCGTCGCGCTGGGCCAGGTATTCGTTGACGGTGACGATGTGCGTGCCCTTGCCGGGCAGTGAATTGAGGTATGCCGCCAGCGTGGCGACCAGCGTCTTGCCTTCGCCGGTGCGCATCTCGGCGATCTTGCCCTCGTGCAGCACCATGCCGCCGATCATCTGCACGTCGAAGTGGCGCAGGCCGAGCGTGCGGCGCGAGGCCTCACGGACCACCGCGAATGCCTCGGGCAGGATGTCGTCGACGGTCTTGCCGGCGGCGAGCTGCTCGCGGAAGTGGACGGTCCTGGCGGCGAGATCGGCGTCGGAGAGCGCCTGCACGGCCGCTTCGAACGCGTTGATCGTCTTGACGATGCCGTTGTACTGGCTGACGAGCCGCTGGTTGCGGCTGCCAAAAATGCGGGTGAGCCAATTAGCCACTGGGGCTCCGGGCGTAAGCGTTGAAAATAAAGGCGGAAATTCTACAGGAAGGCGTCCCCCGTAGTTGGGGCAGCCCTGCGTAGAGACAAGGGGACCAGTGGTTTCGGGGTCGACTGACCCCTGTCCCCTCGCGCAGCGCCTACGGCGCCGCCAGGTACTTCATCGGGTTCAGCACGTTACCGTCGCGGAGCACTTCGAAGTGCACGTGCGTGCCCGTCGAGCGTCCGGTGCTGCCGATGACCGCGATCGCGTCGTTCTTCTGCACCGACTGGCCGACACGCACCAGGTTGCGCGAATTGTGACCATAGCGCGTCACGTAACCCGTCGGGTGCGTGACCTCCACGACGTAGCCGTAGCCCTGCTTCCAGCCGGAATAAGAGACCACGCCAGGACCCACGGCGATGACGCGCGAGCCGGGAGGACCCGCGAAATCGACGCCAGCGTGGAATGCACCGTGCCCCGTGAACGGGTCCGCGCGATAGCCGAAGTGCGAGGAAATCCATCCGCCGATCAGCGGCAGGCCGCCTGGCATGATGCGTTGGCCGAGTTCGCGCGATGCCATGACCATCTCGAGCGCCTGCAGCTGCTGCTCGCGGTCGTTGATCTGGTTTTCGAGCGTGTTGAGGACTGCAGTCAGTTCGGGAACCTGCACGGAGCCGCCTTGCGCCTCCTGCCCCTCCGGGCCACCGGCGGGCGGCGGCTTGTCGAAATCGAACTCACCGCGGTCGAGCCCGGCGAGATCCGTCAGCCGGCGGCCAAGGGCATCGAGCCGGATCAACTGTGCATTGAGGGAGCCGACACGTGAAGCCAGGGCGTCGACCTTGCCGTCGATCTGGCCGCGGGCAGCCTGCAGGTCGGTCTTCTGTTGCGCGATCGCACGCGCGAAGGCGCGCTGCTCGGCATTGGCGCCCAGCAGGAAACGGCCGAGCACGAGGCCGGCGATGAAAATCGCAGCAATCAGGAGAACCGCCGCCATGAGCAGGCGCGGACCCGTCAGCTCGACTTCCCTGGTGCGGCCGCTGGGGCCCGTAACGATCCGCAAATTCATGCCGCGCCAACCCTCTGGGGTCATTGCCAATGGCGAAAGCGACACGATCGCCGTACGTGCCCGAAGGCGTCGTTGCGTCGTGTCACGGATTCGCGAGACTATGGCCCAACACCCGTCCACTTGGCAAACAAAACCGACGTTTGCAAAGTTTTGCTGAATAATGACTGACCGCCTGAAATCCCTGTTTGGCGGCCTTGCGCCGGGCCTCGACGCGCTCGCCCGCAAGGCGGCGGCGGCCCAGTCCCTGACCGAAAAAGTCCGGCTGGAACTGCCCGAACCCCTGCGCCCACACCTCGTTTCGGCCGCCCGGCGTGGCGAGGACCTGGTGGTCATCATGGATTCGGCGGCGTGGACGCCACGCGTCCGCTACGGCGCGCGGGCGCTCAAGGACCGGCTGGTACAGGCGGGCGAGCCGCCGATCGGCAAGCTGCAGGTGAAGGTCAGGGCGCCGTAGCCGCCGCTGCGGCGACGTAGCTGATCGGCGCGTCCGCCAGTGTCTCGAACGTCACGTCTTCCCACGCCGATTCGTCGGCAATCAGCGTGCGCAGCAGCAGATTGTTGAGCCCGTGGCCCGACTTGAAGCCGCTGAATTCGCCGATCAGGCTGTGCCCCAGCAGGTAGAGATCGCCGATCGCGTCGAGGATCTTGTGCTTCACGAACTCGTCTTCGTAGCGCAGGCCGTCCTCGTTCAGCACGCGGTAGTCGTCGAGCACGATCGCGTTGTCGAGGTTGCCGCCGAGCGCCAGGTTCCGCGCGCGCATGTACTCCAGGTCGCGCATGAACCCGAACGTGCGGGCGCGACTGACCTCGCGCAGGAAAGTCGTGGTCGAGAAGTCCATCGAGGCGACCTGGGACCGGCGCTTGAACACCGGATGGTCGAACTCGATCTCAAAATTAACTTTAAAGCCGTCATAGGGATCGAAGCGCGCCCATTTGTCGCCGTCCTCGACCTTGACGCTCTTCTTGATGCGTACGAAGCGCTTCGCAGCGTTCTGTTCCTCGATTCCCGCCGACTGCAGCAGGAACACGAAGGGACCGGCACTGCCGTCCATGATCGGGACTTCGCCTGCGCTCAGCTCGACCACCAGGTTGTCGATGCCGAGGCCCGCCAGGGCGGACATCAGGTGCTCGACCGTCGAGACCGTGCCGCCGTCGACCGTGAGGCTGGTGCCCAGCGTGGTCTGGCTGACGTTGCCGGCCTTGGCCGGGATGTCGATGAGTTCGTCGAGGTCGGTGCGGCGGAAGACGATGCCCGAGTTCGCCGGCGCCGGCCGCAGGACCATCAGTACCTTCTTGCCGGTGTGCAGGCCCACGCCGGTGGCGCGGATCGAATTCTTGAGCGTACGTTGCTTCAGCATGAGCGGAATTCGGCCGGGAACTTAGCCGGGCACTTTACCATAGGCGGTCAGACAATCCTAAGCCTTTGTTTCGGATGAATTTATCGGGCCGCCGCCCGCTGCGCCTGGGCCCAGGCGAGGTCGGCGATCGGGTCGGTGAACTTCGCGTACTCGCGGGCCTGGGCGCTGACGGCGGTGCCGCGCACGACCCGGCTGCGAATGCCGTGGAAAATGCCCGCCAGCCGGAACATGCCAAAGGCCAGGTAGAACTCAAGGTCGCGCGGATCGAGCTTGAAGCCAGTGACGTGCTCGTAGTGCGCCACGTACTCCGCTTCGGTCGGCAGGCCGAGCGCCGCCGCGTCCCGGTCGCCGAGCATCGGGATCGACAGCGACGGCAGCCGATAGGCCATCAGGTGGTAGGCAAAGTCGGCGAGCGGATCGCCGAGCGACGAGAGTTCCCAGTCGAGGATCGCCACGACGCGCGGCTCGGTAGGGTGGAACACCGCATTGTCCGAGCGGTAGTCGCCGTGCACGACGGCCGCAGGCGGTTCCCGCGCCGGCATGTTGCGGGGCAGCCAGTCGATGACGCGCTCCATGGAGTCGATGCGACCACCCGCGGTGTCCTCCAGGTACTGCTTCGAGAACCGCGCGATCTGCCGGCTCAGGTAGCCCGTGGGCTTGCCGTAGTCACCGAGACCCGCCGCCTCAGGCCGCACGCGGTGCAGCCGTGCGAGCGCATCGCACAGCGCCAGCGCGTGTGCGCGACGATGTTCAAGTGCAACATCGGGAAACGACGGGTCCCAGAAGATGCGGCCCTCGACGTGGTCCATGACGTAGAACCAGGTGCCGATCACCGCTTCGTCCGTGCACAGCACGTGAGTGCGCGGGACCGGCACGTCCGTGTGCTGGCCGAGCGCCGTGATGACCCTGTACTCGCGATCCACCGCATGCGCCGAGGCCAGCAACTGGCCAGGCGGCTTGCGACGGAGCACGTACCGCTTCGATGGCGTCGTCAGCAGATACGTCGGGTTTGACTGGCCGCCCTTGAACTGCCGGATGGACAACGGACCCGCAAAACCGGAAACGTGTGTTTCCAGGTACGGCGCGAGACGCTCGCGGTCGATCTCGAGGCCGGAACGCATCTCGGTCGTCGCGGCCTCGATCGTCGAGACGGTGGTCGTCGCGTTCATGCGAACATCCTGCGGCCCACGCCGCTTACCTGCCCGCGAATTTCGGCGCGCGCTTGTCGCGGAACGCGGCGACGCCTTCCTTGAAATCCTCGCTGTCGATGCACGGCGCCTGCAGCCGGGCTTCGGCGCGGATCGTCTGCTCGTACCCCATGTCGGGCGCGCTGCGCAGCAGCTGCTTCATGTAGCCAAGCGCGATCGGCGCGGCATCGCAGAGTTGTTCGGCCCAGGCGACGGCGTCGGCCACGACGCGATCATCCGGCACGACGCGATTGGCGAGACCCCAGTCGAGGCAGCGCGCCGCGGGCACGCGATCGCCGCTGATCGCCAGTTCGAACGCGCGGCGGTGACCCACGCGTTCGGTGAGCAGCCAGGTGAGACCGCCGTCGGGCACCAGGCCGATCTTCGCGAACGGCACCTGGAAGAACGCCCCTTCGCCCATTACGACGAGGTCGCAGACCAGCGCGAACGAGCCGCCGATGCCGGTGGCGAAACCGTTGACCGCGGCAATCACGGGCTTCGGCATCGTTGCGATCGACCGCAGCGCGGCGCCGTATTCCTCATTGAGCTGGCGTTCCACGTCGACGCCGGACGTCATCGGCTCGGCCTTGAGATCCGCGCCCGCACTGAATCCTCGACCAGCACCCGTCAGCACGACGGCACGCACGGACTCGTCTGCCGCGACTGCCAGCAACGCTTTCTTCAGCGCATTGCGCAGGCCCGACGTAAAGCCGTTCAGGGACTCGGGCCTGTTCAGGGTGACGATCGCGACGCGACCGCGGCGTTCAACCAGCACTTCAGTCATGGTGTCCCAGTCTCCTCACGAAACTCGGGCCGCAGCTTTCGCCACGCCGTCATAGTACGTCTCGCCCGTCTGCGCACGCGCCAGCAGGCCCTTGGTCGGCTTGAAGCGCTCGCCGTACAGTTTTGCGAGCCGCTTGCACTCGGCCACGAACTTCGCGGTGCCGACGGTATCGATGTAAGAAAGCGTGCCGCCCGTGTACGCAGGGAAACCCCAGCCGAGGATCGAGCCCAGGTCGGCCTCGTGCACGCTGCGCAGCACGCCTTCCTCGTAGCAACGCGCGGTTTCGAGCGCCTGGATGTAGAGCAGGCGCGTCTTGAGTTCCTCGACGCCCGGCTGCTTGTCGAGGCGTGGATACTCCTTGGCGAGGCCGGCCCAGAGCGCCTTCTTGCCGCCTTCCGGGTAGTCATAGAAGCCCGCGCCGCTCTTGCGGCCGAGGCGCTTCAAGTCCTCGACGAAGTGCTTCACCACCGGCCAGCTGACCGATTCCTTGTACCTGGCGCCCAGGTCTTCACGCGACTGCTGCATGACCTTGTACGCAAGTTCGAGGCTGACCTCGTCGCTTACGGCGAGCGGACCCACGGGCATGCCGGCGAGCTTGCCCGCGCTCTCGATCAACTGGGGATCGATGCCTTCGGACAACATCTTCGCGCCTTCAGCCGTGTACGTGCCGAAGCAGCGGCTGGTGTAGAAGCCACGACTGTCGTTGACGACGATCGGCGTCTTCTTCAGCTGGCCGACGTAATCGAGCGCGCGCGCGATCGCATCAATGCCCGTCTGCTTGCCGACGATGATCTCGACCAGCGGCATCTTCTCGACCGGCGAGAAGAAGTGGATGCCGATGAAGTTCTTCGGCCGCTTCGACGCCTTGGCGAGACCCGTGATCGGCAGCGTCGACGTGTTGCTGGCGAACACCGCAGTTTTCGGGATGACGGCCTCGGCCTTTGCCGTGACGTCGGCCTTGATGCCACGATGCTCGAACACCGCTTCAATCACCAGATCGGCGCCTTCGAGCCGCGAGTAATCGACGGTCGCCTGGATGCGGGCCAGCACGGCCGCGGCCTGCTCCTGCGTGCGACGGCCCTTCTCGACGTCTTTCGCCAGCAGCTTCGCGGCATAGGCCTTGCCCTTCTCCGCCTGCTCGACGGTCGAGTCGATCAGGACCACTTCCATGCCCGCCATGGCCGAAACGTATGCAACACCCGCGCCCATCATGCCGGCGCCGAGCACGCCGAGCTTCCTGACCTGCGACTTCGGCACGTCCGCCGGACGCACCGACAGTTTGTCGGCGTTACCCTTGTTCACGAACATCGTGCGGATCAGGTTGCGCGCCACCGGACCGGTCACGAGCGTGGCGAAATACTTCGCCTCGACCTCGAGACCCTTCTCGATCGGCAGCAGCGTGCCTTCGTAGACACAGGAAAGGATCGCCGCCGGAGCCGGGTAGTTGTGCAACGTCTTCCTGGCGACGAGCGCCGTGGCACCCATGAACGTCTGCGTCGCGCCCACGCTGCCGAAGGCCACGCCGCCCGGTACCCGATAGCCTTTCTGGTCCCACGGCTGCACCGCGCTCGGCGAACCGAGCAGCCAGCGCTTCGCGGCGGCAATCAACTCGGTGGCCGGCACGACTTCATGCACCAGGCCCAGCTTCTTTGCTTCGGCGGCCGGGATGTTGCTGCCTTCAAGCAGGTGTGGGAGCGCCTGCGCCACGCCGATCAGGCGCGGCATGCGCTGCGTGCCGCCACCGCCGGGAAGCAGCCCCACTTTCACTTCGGGCAGGCCGACGAAGGCCTTGGGATCGTCAGCGATCACGCGGTAGTGGCACGCGAGACACACTTCAAAGCCGCCGCCGAGCGCGAGGCCGTTGATGGCCGCCACGAATGGCTTGCCGCAGGTTTCGATGCGGCGCAGCAGGCGCGGGAGGCCGGTGAAGTTCTCGTACACCTGCACCGGCGTGAGCTGCGGACCGAAGCTGCGCAGGAACTCGGTGAGGTCGTAGCCCGCGAGGAAACTTGGTTTCCCCGAAGTGATGATGGCGCCGCGGATGGCTGGATCGGCCACCACCTTCTCGACGATCTCCGCAAGTTCCTTTTCGACTTCGGGAGCCAGCACGTTCATCGAACGTCCCGGGCTGTCCATCGTGATCAGGGCGATGCCGTCGGCGTCGACGGCCAGGTTGAAATGCTTAGGCATACTGCTGGTTCCTGGTCGGTCGGCGCGCTCAGACGCGCTCGATGATGGTGGCCGTGCCCATGCCCGCGCCCACGCACAGCGTGACGAGTGCGGTATTGAGGTTGCGGCGCTCGAGTTCGTCGAGGACGGTGCCCATGATCATGGCGCCGGTGGCGCCGAGCGGATGGCCCATGGCGATCGCGCCGCCGTTCACGTTGACCTTGTCGTGCGACACGTCCATCGCGCGCATGAAACGCAGCACGACCGAGGCGAAGGCTTCGTTGACCTCGAACAGGTCGATGTCCTTGACGGTCATGCCGGCGCGCTTGAGCAGCTTCTGCGTCACCAGCGCGGGGCCCGTGAGCATGATGGCGGGTTCGCTGCCGATCGACGTGAATGCGCGGATCCGCGCACGCGGCTTGAGGCCGGCCTTGCCGCCAAAACGCTTGCTGCCGATCAGCACGCCCGCGGCACCGTCCACGATGCCGCTCGAGTTGGCGGCCGTGTGCACGTGGTTGATCGATTCGACTTCCGGGTACTTCATCTGCGCCACGGCGTCGAAGCCCGCCTGCTCACCCATCGTGGCGAACGCTGGCTTGAGCGACGCCAGGCTCTGCAGCGTGGCATCCGGGCGCATATGCTCGTCGCGGTCGAGCATCACGCGGCCGAGCAGGTCCTTGACGGGCACGATCGATTTCGCGAAACGACCTTCAGTCCATGCTGCCGCGGCGCGGCGCTGGCTCTCGACGGCGTAGGCATCCACGGTCTCGCGCGAGTAGCCGTCGAGCGTGGCGATGAGATCGGCGCCGACGCCCTGCGGCACGAAGTAGGTGTTGTAGGCGACGGCCGGATCGGCGACCCAGGCCCCGCCATCGCTGCCGATCGGCACACGCGACATCGATTCGACGCCGCCGGCGACCACGCCCTGCGACTGGCCCGACATGACCTGCGCCGCCGCGTTGTTGATCGCCTCGAGACCCGAGGCGCAGAAACGGTTCAACTGCTGGCCCGGCACGGATTCGTCAAAGCCCGCGACGAGCGTGGCAACGCGCGCGATGTCGGCGCCCTGCTCGCCGATGGGTGAGACGCAACCGAGCACCACGTCGTCGAGCAGGCGGGTGTCGAGGTTGTTGCGGTCGCGGACGGCCTGCAGTGCCTGCGCCGCGAGTTGCATTGGCGTAATGCTGTGCAGCGATCCGTCCGGCTTGCCACGGCCTCGCGGGGTGCGGACGTGGTCGTAGATGAATGCGTCGGCCATGCGTGGGACTCCGGTCTGGCCGCGCGGGCATTCAAGCTGCGCGCGGTGGGTTTCAGTAACCTGCGATTTGAGGCGGACCCGTGGCCGGGGTCCGCTCCGCATCATAAAGGACTGGTCAGCGGAACGTCAGCCACGGCTTGTTCGAGCGCGAATCGGGCCTGAGCGCCCGACTCAGGACAGCCCTCCGGCAGCCCGCAATTGCTCGATTTCGGCGGCGGAAAAGCCCGCTGCCGCCAGCACTTCCTGGCTGTCCGCACCCGCGCGGTGCGGCGCCTGCACCGGCGCAGCGGCGCAACGGCTGAACCGTGGCGCCGGCGCATGCTGTTCCACGCCGTTGACCGTGATGAAGCTGCCGCGCGCGACGTTGTGCGGGTGCTGCGCTGCCTCGGCGAGACTGAGTACAGGCGCAACACAGGCGTCGGTGCCCTCGAAGATCGCCGCCCATTCCTCCCGCGTCTTCGATTTGACGGCCGCTGCGATGGCGGCCTCCGCTTCCGGCCAATGCCTGCGACTGCCGGGAAAACCGGCCGCGAGGTGCTGCTTGTCCACGCCCAGTTTCTCCAGCAGCAATGCATAGAACTGCGGCTCGATCGCGCCGATGGCGAGGTACTTGCCGTCCCTGGTCTCGAACGTGCCGTAGTACGGCGCGGCACCGGCGAGCATCAGCTGGCCGGTCTCGTCGCGGAAGCCGGGGTCCAAAGCGCGGATGCTGAAGAAAATGCTCAGCAGCGCGATGACACCGTCCGTCATCGCGGCGTCGATCACCTGGCCCTTGCCCGTGCGCGAGGCTTCGAGCAGCGCCGCGAGCAGTCCCGACAACAGCATCATGGCGCCGCCGCCAAAGTCGGCGACGAGATTGAGCGGCGGCACCGGTTTGCGGCCGCTTTCGCCGATGAGGTGCAGCGCGCCGGTGAGCGCCAGGTAGTTGATGTCGTGGCCGGCGGAGTGCGCGAGCGGTCCGGACTGTCCCCAGCCGGTCATGCGGCCGTAGACGAGCTTCGGATTGCGGGCGAGACAGACCTCGGGCCCGACACCGAGTCTTTCCGCCACGCCTGGACGAAACCCTTCGATCAGCGCATCCGCCCCGTCAATGAGCCTGAGCAGCGCCGCGACGCCGGCGGGACTCTTGAGGTTCAGCGCGATCGAACGGCGGTTGCGCAGCAGGGTATCGACGGGCTCCGGCTCATCGGGCTGCGCAGAGGCGCGGTCAACGCGGATCACTTCCGCGCCCATGTCGGCCAGCATCATGGCGCAGAACGGTGCGGGGCCGAGGCCCGCGAGTTCGATGATCCGGATTCCCTGCAGCGGTCCCATGCGGTTCTGGCCTCGTGATGCGGTGGAGCGACCGCCTTCCTACCATTCGCGCGCTTTCCAGGGAAGCGCGATCGCGTCCAGCGACGGACCAGATGCGGACGATTCGCAATGCGTGCCATGCGTTGGATTGCCACGCGGGGCCACGTATCCTTCGTCGGCCCTCGTTTTTGCCGAGCGTGTTCGATGCTGCCCCTGCTGCAAGGAATCCGGGTTCTCGACTTCACGACGATCGTGCTCGGGCCGTATGCGACCCAGACGCTCGGCGACCTCGGCGCCGACGTCGTCAAGATCGAGCCGCTGTCGGGCGACTTGTTCCGCACGGTGCGGCCAGGACGCTCGCGCTCGATGGGCGCCGGCTTCATGGGGTTCAACCGCAACAAGCGCTCGCTCGCGATCGACCTGAAACACCCGGACTCGCGTCCGGTGCTGGCGCAACTGGTCGCCGGGGCCGACGCAGTCGTGCACAACATGCGCCCAAGGGCGGCCGAACCGCTCGGTCTTGCCTACGATCAGCTCGCGCGGATCAGGCCCGACCTCGTGTACGCTTTCGCTGCCGGCTACGACCAGAGCGGACCCAGCGCCAACGAACCCGCGTACGACGACATCATCCAGGCTGCTTCCGGCGTGGCCGCGCTCAACGCGAACGCGCAAGGCGAGCCGCGCTACCTGTCGACGATCCTCTGCGACAAGGTCGGCGGCCTGCACCTTGCGATCGCCATCGCCACCGGCCTCGCGCATCGCGCCCGCACGGGCCAGGGCTGCTGCATCGAGGCGCCGATGTTCGAGAGCACGGTGGCGTTCCTGATGTCGGAGCAGCTCGGCGGCGAGACCTTCGTGCCCGCGCTGGGGCCGACGGGCTATGACCGGCTCGCGGCACCCAATCGCAAGCCGTACGCGACCAGGGACGGTTACATGGCGATCCTTCCCTACAACGGGGCGCACTGGGCAGCGTTTTTCGAAATGATCGGGCGCGCCGAGCTTGCGCACTCGCCGCAGGTGCAGGACCCGCTGCTGCGCAGCCAGAGCGTGGACTCGCTGTACGCGGTCATCGCCGAGGTCGCCTCCACGCGGACGACGGCGGAATGGCTTGCGAGCCTGCGCGCGGCGGATATTCCCTGCGCGCGCGTGAATTCGATCGGCGAGTTGTTGCGCGATCCGCACCTGGTCGCGACCGGGTTTTTCAAGGAATACGACCATCCGACGGAAGGACGGCTGCGCGGACCGCGCGCGCCGTTCCGGTGGCACGGCCATGCAGAGGCAATTGACCGGCCCGCTCCCCGTCCCGGCGCCGACGGCCGCGCGATTCTCAAGGAAGCAGGCATGGCCGACGCCGAGATCGACAGGCTCGCGGCCGGCGGCATCATCCGTATCGACGCCGGCACGACGGAGAACGCATGAGCGACCTCGACACGTTCAGGCGCGAGGCACGCGAGTGGATTGCGCAGAATTATCCTGCCACGTTGCGTTCGCCGATGGATCTCGACGGCGACGACGTACCGTGGGGCGGCAAGCGCACGACCTACAACTCTCCCGACACGCTGGTCTGGATGCAGCGCATGGCCGGGCGCGGCTGGACGGTGCCCGACTGGCCGGCCGAATACGGCGGCGCCGGGCTCGACCGCGAGCGGGCACGCGCGCTGCGCGAGGAGCTCAAGGCTGCGGGCTGCCGTCCCGCGGTGTTCTCCTTCGGCCTGATGATGCTGTCGCCGGTGCTGCTGGAGTTCGGCAGCGAGGAACAGAAGCGTCGTTTCCTGCCGCCGATCGCACGCGGCGAAATCCGCTGGTGCCAGGGGTACTCGGAGCCAGGCGCCGGCTCGGACCTCGCCAGCCTGAAGACGCGCGCCGAGGACAGGGGCGACCACTGGCTCGTCAATGGCCAGAAGATCTGGACGTCCTACGCCGACATGGCCGACTGGATCTTCTGCCTCGTACGCACGAACCCGGATTCGAAGCACGGCGGCATTTCCTTCCTGTTGCTGGACATGTCGAGTTCCGGCGTCTCGACGCGCCCCATCCAGCTGATCTCGGGCAAGTCGAATTTCTGCCAGGTGTTCTTCGACAACGTACAGGTGCCGAAGGAGAACCTCGTCGGCGAACCGGGCGCGGGCTGGAAGATCGCCAAGCGCCTGCTGCAGCACGAGCGCACCGGCATCTCGGCGAGCGCCCAATCGGGCCTGGGTGGCTCTCCTTCCGGCAAGTCGCTGGCGGCCCTGGCGAAGGAATACCTCGGCGAGACCGGCGGACGCGTCGCCGACGGTCAGGTTCGCTCGCTGGTGGCCAGGCACGAGATGCAGAGCGAGGCGCTGGCGCTCACGCTGCGACGCGTCGGCGAAGAGAGCGCCGCGACGGGGCCGTCCGCAGCTTCGTCCGTGCTGAAGGCGGTTGCCGCGAAGCACAACCAGGACAAGCACGAACTCATGCTCGAGATCATGGGACAGGCCGCGCTCGGTTGGGTCGGCGAGCCGTTCAGCGCCGAGGAACGCGACATCTGCCGGCACTGGCTGCGCACGAAAGCCAATTCGATCGAAGGCGGCTCGAGCGAGATCCAGTACAACATCGTCGCCAAGCACGTGCTTGGTCTGCCGGACTGAGGGCACGCCATGGGACTCGTCCTCGATGCCGAGCAGAGCCTGCTGCGCAGCACGGCACTCGATTTTGCGCGCGCCAGGCTCCCGGTCGCCACCCTGCGCCGACTGCGCGACACGAGCGATGCCGTGGGTTTCGATCGCCACGCCTGGCAGGAAATGGCTGGTCTCGGCTGGACCGGGATGCTCATTCCAGAAGAACTCGGCGGCAATGCCTTTGGGTACTTCGGGCTGGGCGTAGTGCTGCAGTCCCTGGGACGCACGCTGGCCGCCACACCGCTGCTTTCGACGGTCGCATTGTCCGGCTCGGCGCTTCTGCTTGCCGGTGAACATGCCGCGGCGCGCGAACTGCTCGAGCGCATCGCCGCCGGCGAGACCCTGGCGGCGCTGGCGTTCGAGGAATCCGCCGTGCACTCGCCACATCACTGCGCGACTACCGCGCGGCACACCAGCGACGGCTGGACCTGAACGGAACCAAGCGCTTCGTGCTCGACGGGCACGTCGCCGATGCGTTGCTCGTAATCGCACGGACGAGCGGCGGCGCGAGTGATCCCTCAGGGTTGAGCCTGTTCCTGCTGGACGCATCGACTCCCGGCGTGGCGCGGCGGCGGCTGCACATGGTCGACAGCCGCAACAGCGCGGACCTGCAGCTGCGCGACGTACACGTGCCGGCAGCCGCGTTGCTTGGCCACGAGGGCGAAGCCGCGCAAGTGCTTGATCCGGTACTGGATCGAGGCCGCATCCTGCTCGCGGCCGAGATGCTGGGCATGGCCGAAGAAGCCTTCGAGATGACGGTCGGCTACCTGAAGCAGCGCACGCAATTCGGCGTGCCGATCGGATCATTCCAGGCGCTGAAGCACCGCGCCGTGCAGATGTTCATCGAGATCGAGCTGTCGCGATCGGTGGTGTTCGAAGCGCTGACCGCGCTCGACGAGGAGCGTGAGCACGATGTCGCCCGCCTCGCGTCGGTGTGCAAGGCGAAGCTCAATGACACGCTCCAGCTGGTAACCAACGAGTGCGTGCAGATGCACGGCGGAATCGGCATCACCGACGAATTCGACATCGGCCTGTATTTGAAGCGCGCCCGCGTCGCGCAGGCACAGCTCGGCAACACCGCGTTTCACCGCGAGAGATACGCGTCGCTCTGCGGCTTCTGATCAGGAAGCGATCGGCGGCCGGGACTGGCGCGACTGGCGGAATCGCGTGCCGGGCGCCGGCGGCTGCTCCGGCGGACCGGCGAAGCACTGGGCCAGGTCCAACCACTGCCGGGCCACATCACCCGCAATTTTCAAGCTGGTGTCGCTCACATTGCGTGTCTGGGTGACCACGCGACAGAAATCGACCGCGCTGCCCTCGACCCGCTCGCTCGTCGAGGGTTCGTTCCATTCCCACGTGGCCCCGGACGGGCTCTCGAGCACGACGTACGGCTTCATGGCCGGCGCTTCGCGGCGGTTGACCTTGAACGTCCAACCGAAGGTGTTGATGCCCATGACCGCAATATTGCGCAGGCGATCGTGCTCGACGCGGTCGAGGCCGAGCGCGTCGAAAATCGCCTGGCCGTGCGCCCAGGTCTCCATCTGCCGCGCGCTCATGAACGACCGCGCGCTCATGTCGGGCCCGGCCCAGGCCAGGCGCAGGTTCGGATCGAGCGGAGCGTAGATGCCGGCCAGGCGCTGATACTGCGCATGCCAGCGTGCGAGCAGTTCCGTGCCGGAGCAACCCTGCAGCCAGCGCCGCGAGTAATCGATCAGCGACACCCCCTTCGCTGCGCCGCCCATGATCTCGCGGAACAGCGCCTGGATTTCGTCGCGGCTGCGCGCGGCGACCTCAGAGGCGTAATCGAACAGGTACAGGTGGCCCAGGATGTCGTCGAACGTCCAGCCCTTGAACTGCGTCGGCCGGGTCCAGGCATCACCCGGCGCGGCGACCAGCGCGGCGTGCAGCGCGTCGCACTCGTCGCGGAAATCGAGAGCCTGGGTCAGGCTGGCGTTGGCTGCGGCGCCCATCGTGGAATCCTTGGGCAATTGATCGGCAGAGCCAGACGGAGGCCCGGAGCAGGGAACCTCCGCCTGGACTCTGCGCTTGCCCTGCCCCGGGGCTGGCGGGGCAAGGCGCATGTCGTCAGTCGGCCTGACGGCGCAGGAACGCCGGGATGTCGATGAACGACTCGTCGGAATGGTCGATGCTCAGGCCATCGCCCACGGCGCGCGGGCGATCCCGCAGCCGCGGCGGCGTGTCGTACGCCGAATAGTCGCCCGCATTGAGCGGCGCGCGACGGCGCTCGGCGCGGCCGATGCCAGGCACGATCGTCGGCTGCGGCATCTGCTTCGCCACGGCGCGGCCGATGCCGGTCGCGACCACCGTGACGCGGATCTGGTCCGTCATCTCCGGATCGATCACGTAGCCGACGACGACCGTTGCATCGTCCGAGGCGAACTGCTTCACGGTCTCGCCCACGAGGTGGAACTCGCTCGTGCGCAGGTCCATGCCAGCCGTGACGTTGATCAGCAGGCCGTGGGCGCCCGACAGGTTCACGTCCTCGAGCAGCGGACTCGAGATCGCGGCTTCGGCGGCGGCGCGCGCACGGTTCTCGCCGCCTGCCTGGCCGGAACCCATCATCGCCATGCCGGTCTCGGCCATGACGGTGCGAACGTCGGCGAAGTCGACGTTGATCATGCCCGGGCGCGTGATGAGTTCGGCGATGCCCTGCACGGCGCCCTGCAGCACCTGGTTCGCCGTCTTGAAAGCGTCGAGCAGCGTCATGTCGCCGCCGAGCACCGTGAGCAGCTTCTGGTTCGGGATGGTGATCAACGAGTCGACGTACTTGTGCAGCTCGCTGATGCCCTGGTCAGCCAGCGACGTGCGCTTGTTGCCTTCCATCTCGAACGGCTTGGTGACGACCGCGACCGTGAGGATGCCGAGTTCCTTGGCGACCTGCGCGACGATCGGCGCAGCGCCGGTACCGGTGCCGCCACCCATGCCGGCGGTGATGAAGATCATGTCGGAGCCTTCGATCAGCTCGATGATGCGGTCGCGGTCCTCCATCGCCGCCTGGCGGCCGACTTCGGGGTCGGCGCCCGCGCCAAGGCCCTTGGTGATGTTCGAGCCGATCTGCAGGCTGGTCTTGACCTTCGAATGCTTGAGCGCCTGCGCATCGGTGTTGATGCAGACGAAGTCGACGCCCTCTATCCCTGAGTTGACCATGTGCGTCACGGCGTTGCCGCCGCCGCCGCCCACGCCTACGACCTTGATGATTGCGCCCTGGTTTTCCGTATCTGCGAGTACGAACATTGGTGTGCTGCTCCGTATCGAATTGAGTGACTGATGACGAATGACGTGTTGCCCGGCGCGGCAGTCTCTACCGCGCCCCGAAAAACTTGTGCTGCCCTTCCGGCTGACCCATGACCCCTAGAAATTTCCCTTGAACCAATCCTTCATGCGATCGACGACCCCGCGCATGTTCTGTCCCAGCGGCGCGGGCCGGACGTGCCGCGTGCTGCGCCCGAAGAGCAGCAGGCCGACGCCGGTCGAGTGAATCGGGTTGCGCACGACGTCGACGAGCCCGCTCACGCCCTGCGGCAGTCCGAGCCGCACCGGCGCGTGGAAGATCTCTTCCGCCAGCTCGATGACGCCGTCCATCTTGGCGCTGCCGCCGGTGAGGACGATGCCCGCCGCGATCTTGTCGTGGAAATCCGAGCGCGCGAGTTCGTCGCGCACCAGCACGAAGATCTCCTCGTACCGCGCCTCAACCACGCTCGCCAGCGTCTGCCGCGCCAGCCGGCGCGCCGGCCGGTCGCCCACGCTCGGCACTTCGATGGTCTCGTCGGCGTTGGCAAGCTGCGACAGCGCGCAGGCGTACTTGACCTTGAGTTCCTCGGCGTGGTGCGTCGGAGTGCGCAGGCTCTGCGCGATGTCGTTGGTGACGAGGTCGCCGGCGATCGGGATCACCGCGGTGTGGCGAATCGCGCCACCTGCGAAGACCGCCACGTCCGTCGTGCCGCCGCCGATGTCGATCAGGCAGACGCCGAGTTCCTTTTCATCGTCCGCGAGCACCGCATAGCTCGACGCGAGCTGCTCGAGCACGATGTCCTCGACCTCGAGCCCGCAGCGCTGCACGCACTTGACGATGTTCTGCGCCGCGCTTTCCGCGCCGGTCACGATGTGGACCTTCGCCTCGAGGCGCACGCCCGACATGCCGACCGGCTCGCGGATGCCGTCCTGCGCGTCGATGATGAATTCCTGCGGCAGGATGTGGAGGATCTTCTGGTCGGCCGGTATCGCCACGGCGCGCGCGGCGTCGATGACGCGCTCGACGTCGCTCTGCGTCACTTCCTTGTCGCGGATCGCGACGATGCCGTGCGAGTTCAGGCTGCGCACGTGGCTGCCGGCGATGCCGGCAAACACGGAGTGGATCTGGCAGCCGGCCATGAGCTCGGCTTCCTCCACGGCGCGCTGGATCGACTGCACCGTCGAATCGATGTTCACGACCACGCCGCGCTTGAGGCCGCGCGAGGGGTGCGAGCCGACGCCCACGACCTCGATCGTGCCGTCGGCGGTGAGCTCACCGACGATCGCCACGACTTTCGACGTGCCGATGTCGAGTCCGACGAGCAGGTTTCTTTCAGGCTTTCTAGGCATCGGGTGTCGCGTCCTCCTGGGCTGCGACGGCCAGTGCTGAACGAGCGTTCCAGCCGACGCTGAAACCGTTCGTGTAGCGCATGTCCACGTAACTTATTTCGGCGACTCGCTTCGCCACCATCGGGCTGGCGAGCCGGATGAAGCGTTCGAGCCGGTCTTTCACGTCCTGCCGGCCGAGCCTGACCTGCAGGCCGTCCGCCAACTGGAGTTCCCAGGCGCCGCGATCATCGAGCCGCACGCCCGTGAGGCGCAGGCCCGACTCGAGCAGGCGGCCCTGCGCGTCGATATAGAGCTGGGCCACCTGGGTCTCGCTGCCTTCGGGCCCTTCGAGCAGCGGCAGTTCCGGCGGCACGTAGCGCGCATTGCGGATGAAGAGTTCGCCGCGCGCGTTGAGCAGACCGGTATCGTTCCAGCGGGCCGCGGCCACCTGCTCGTTGACTACGACGCGGATCGCGTCGGGCCAGACGCGCGTGACGACGGCGTTGTCGACCCAGTCGATCGCCTCGATGCGCGTGCGGATGCGGCCGAGATCCACCGAGGCCAGCCCGCCCTGCGCCGCCTGCGAGACGGCGCTTTCGATCTCGGGCGGCGACACGCGCTGAAATGCGCCTTCGAGCAGTACGCGGCGCACCGGGCGGTCGAGCGCGAAGATCAGCAGCAGCGCGACGACGACGCAGCCGGCGACGATGGCGGCCGACGTCCCGATCGCGTGCCAGTCGAGGCGCTCCCACCACCTGGGCTCGGTGCGCGTCGCCTGCTTGCGCTGCTTCTTGCCGAAGGGCAGTTTCATCGACGCCCCTCCTGCGCGGACGGGCCGCGGAAGCTCGTCTCGAGCACGCGCCAGACGAGTTCGTCGAACTCGATGCCGCGCTGGCGCGCCGCCTTCGGCACCAGCGAATGGCTGGTCATGCCCGGCGCCGTATTCACTTCCAGCAGCCATGGCTTGCCGGAGCGGTCGCGCATGAAATCAACGCGACCCCAGCCACTGCAGCCCACGGCAAAGAACGACGCGAGCGCCAGGCCCGCGAGCTCCTGCTCCGCCGCGCCGGCCAGGCCCGGACAGAGGTACTGCGTGTCTTCGGCGACGTACTTCGCGTGGTAGTCGTAGTACTCGCCGGCTGGAACGATGCGGATGGACGGCAGCGCCTCCGCTCCGAGCACGCCGACCGTGTATTCCTCGCCCTGGATCAGCTGCTCGACCAGCAACGGTCCTTCGTAGCGTGCGGCGAGTTCGACAGCAGCGGCGAGGTCCGCGTCCTTGAAGCAGCGCGTGATGCCGACGCTGGATCCTTCGCAGGCCGGCTTCACGATGACCGGCAGGCCGAGCTTGTGCGCCGCCGCGACGACGTCCTCGCCGCGCTGCAGGTTCACGTAGGCCGGCGTGGGCAGGCCGAGCGACAGCCACACCTGCTTGGTGCGGATCTTGTCCATCGACAGCGCGGAGCCGAGCACGCCGGATCCGGTATACGGCACGCCCAGCGATTCGAGCAGGCCCTGCAGGACGCCGTCCTCGCCGCCCCCGCGATTGCCGTGAAGAATGTTGAATACACGGTCGAACTGCCCGCCGCCCGGCGCAGTCAGTGCCGCGACGAGCGCAGGTATGCCGTCGACGGCCGAGGCATCGACACCCTTGCGGCGCAGTGCCTCGAGGACGTTGCGACCCGAATCGAGCGACACCTCGCGTTCCGAGGACGTGCCGCCGAGCAGCACCGCAACCCGGCCGAATTGTCTGGGATCCTGGATCAGCAGCGGCGATGTCATGACCGGCGGCCTCGGGCCGCGACCGCGGCGGGCAATGTTTGAATGAGTTCGTGCGACACGGCACCGATGTGGCCGGCGCCCATCGTCAGCACGACGTCGCCGTCGCGCACGATGCCGGCGAGCGCATCCGGCATCTCGTCGAGCGACTTGAGCAGGACCGGTTCCACGCGGCCGCGAGTGCGGATCGCACGACAGAGGGCCTTGCCGTCGGCGCCGGGAATCGGCGCTTCACCCGCGGCGTAGACCTCTGCGACGACCAGCGCGTCGGAATCGGCCAGTACGTGGGCGAACTCGTCGAGCAGGTCGCGCGTGCGTGTGTAGCGGTGTGGCTGGAAGACGAGCACGACTCGCCGGTCCGGCCAACCCTGGCGCGTGGCTTCCACGGTCGCCGCGATCTCGGTCGGGTGGTGGCCGTAGTCGTCGACGATCGTGACCCTGCCCGCGCCCGTGTCGACATCGCCGATCCACTGCAGGCGCCGCTCGATGCCCTGGAAGCCTGCAAGTGCACGCTGGATGGCGGCATCGTCGATCTCGAGTTCCGTGGCCACGGTGATCGCGGCCAGCGCGTTCAGCACGTTGTGCCGGCCCGGCAGGTTCAGCGTGACCGGCAACGGCGATGCGCCGCCCGGGCGCATGACGGTGAACCTGGACCGGCCCGCAAGGCGCTCGACATCCACGGCGCGTACGTCCGCGCTTTCGTCGAAACCGTAGGTCAGGTAAGGGCGCGCGATGTCGGGAATGAGGCCGCGGGCATTGGCGTCGTCGTTGCAGATGACAGCGAGACCGTAGAACGGCAGGTTGTGCAGGAACTCGACGAAACTGAGCTTGAGCTTCTCGAAGTCGCCGCCATGCGTGCCGAGGTGATCCGCGTCGACGTTGGTGACGATCGCGATCATCGGCTGCAGGTGCGTGAACGATGCATCGCTCTCATCCGCTTCGGCGACGAGGAACTCACCCGCGCCGAGCCGCGCATTGCTCGCGGCGCTCTTCAGGCGGCCGCCGATGACGAATGTCGGGTCGGTGCCGCCTTCGGCCAGCACGCTCGCCATCAGGCTCGTGGTGGTCGTCTTGCCGTGCGTGCCGGCGACGGCGATCGAATACCGGAAGCGCATCAGCTCGCCGAGCATCTCGGCGCGCTTCACGACGGGAATGCGCTCGGCGAGCGCACGCGATACTTCCGGGTTTGCGGAATTGATCGCGCTCGAGACGACCACGACGTCCGCGCCGTCGACGTTCTCCGCGCGATGGCCGATGAGGACGCGCGCGCCGAGCTGCTCCAGCCGCTGCGTGGATTCGCCGTGCTTCACGTCGGAGCCCTGCACGGCATAGCCGAGGTTGAGCAGCACCTCGGCGATGCCGGACATGCCGCTGCCGCCGATGCCGACGAAGTGGATCGTGTGGATCCGGCGCATGCGGTCCTTCATGCCGCCTCCCCTGCCGCCTGCACGCACGCGTCGGCGAGCCGCTCGTCGGCATCCACGATCGCGCTCGCTCGCGCGGACTCGGCCATGCGCAGCAGCAGCGGCCGCCCTGCCTCCAGCAGCGAGCGCAGCAGCACGGCAAGCGACACGGGCGTCAGCTCGCTCTCGGGCAGCAGTTTCGCCGCGCCGGCGCGAACGACGTACTGGGCATTGCGGGTCTGGTGGTCGTCGACGGCGGCAGGGAACGGCACGAGAATGGCCGGCACGCCGGCTGCAGCCAGTTCGGCAACGGTGAGCGCGCCCGAACGGCAGACCGCGAGGTCGGCCCAACCGTAGGCACTCGCCATGTCGTCGATGAACGGACGCACGTCGGCTTCGATGCCGCGCGAACGATACGCCTGGACTGTGTCTTCGAAACTGTGCTTCCCGGTCTGGTGCAGGACCTCGGGTCGCAGGCCGACCGGCAGTTCGCCGATCGCAGCGGGCAGCACTGCATTGAGGCGCGCAGCACCCTGGCTGCCACCAAACACGAGCAGGCGCACAGGCCCTTCGCGGCCCGCGTAGCGCCGCGCGGGCGGTGCGATGGCCACGATCTCGGCACGCACGGGATTGCCCACGCGCTCGGCCTTGACGCCGCTGCCGAAGCTGTCCGGAAAGCCCTCGAGCACTCGCCTTGCGAAGCGCGCCAGTACCCGGTTGGTGAGCCCGGCGACGGCGTTCTGCTCATGCACGACGAGAGGCTTGCCCAGCAACCAGGCGGCGATGCCACCCGGACCGGATGCAAAGCCGCCCGCGCCGAGCACCACGCGCGGCTGGTGCTTGCGCATTGCCCGCATGGCCTGGTTGATCGCGGCGAGGAGCCGAAATGGAGCGGCCAGCAGGGTGGCGACGCCTTTGCCGCGCAGTCCGCTGACGCTGAGCCATTCGACGGGGATGCCGGCGGCGGGCACGAGGCGCGCCTCGATACCCTTCTGCGTGCCGAGCCAGACGATGTCGAAGCCACGGCGTTGCAGCACGCGCGCGGTCGCGAGCGCCGGAAACACGTGTCCGCCGGTGCCGCCCGCCATCACCATTGCAACCTTGCGCGTCACCGGCGTCGCGCCTCGCGCGGCGCGGGCCTGCCGCGGCCTGTCACCTGCGTGTCGTGATGAATGCGCAACAGCACGCCGATCCAGCCGAGCGTGACGAGCATGCTGCTGCCGCCATAGGACAGCAGCGGCAGCGTGAGTCCCTTCGTCGGCAGCAGGCCCATGTTGACGCCGATGTTCACGAACGCCTGCAGGCCCAGCCAGATGCCGATGGCCGCAGCGACATACGACTGGAACGTCTGGCCGGCCTGCGCCGCCTCGCGCGAGATGTTGAGCGCGCGGGTGACGAGCAGCGCGAACAGCGCCACGACCACGACCACGCCGAGGAAGCCGAACTCTTCCGCCAGCACGGCGAAGACGAAATCGGTGTGCGCCTCCGGCAGGTAGAAGAGCTTCTGCACGCTCGAACCGAGGCCGACGCCGAACCACTCCCCGCGTCCTATCGCGATCAGTGACTGGACGAGCTGGAATCCGCTGTTGAACGGATCGCCCCAGGGATCGAGGAAGCCGGTCAGGCGGCGCAGCCGGTAGGGCGAGATGACGGCGAGCGTACCGAGCGCGGCCGAACCCAGGACGATCGGCACGAGCAGGTGGAGGACGCGCGCGCCGGCAAGGAACAACACCGCCAGGCCGGTGGCAAACAGTACGGTGGCGGCGCCGAAGTCGGGTTCACACAGCAGCAGCACCGCGCCAGCGGCGAGCACGCCGACCGGAGTCATGAATCCCTTGAAATCGGAACGCAGTTCTTCGGAGCGGCGTACGGCGTAGCTGGCGACGTACATCAGCAGCATCACGCGCGCGGCTTCCGAGACCTGGAAGTTCATGAACCCGAGGCGGATCCAGCGCCGCGAACCGTTGACCTCGTAACCGATGCCGGGAATCAGCACCACCACCAGCAGCAGGAACGCGCCTCCGAGCAGGTAGACCGAGTACTCCTCCCAGATGCGCGTCGGCACCGCGAGACCGATGCCGGCGGCGACGAGACCCGCGAACACGTACAGCAGCTGACGCTGGAAGTAGTGGAAGGCGTGGCCGGTTTCCTTCTCCGAGATGCCGATCGACGCCGAGGCGACCATGACCAGGCCGATCAGCAGCAGCGCGGCAACGGTGCCGACGATCCACGGATCGAGGATCAACCGACGCGGCTGGCCGCTCGAACGCGCGTAGCTGCTGACGGTGGAAGCCGGCGCGCTCATGCGGCAAGACTCCTGACGGCGGCGGCGAACTCGTCGCCGCGATGGGTGTAGTCGCGGAACATGTCGAGGCTCGCGCACGCCGGCGACAGCAGCACGGTATCCCCGGGCTGCGCGGCCGCCTGTGCAGCACGCACGGCGGAAAGCATGTCGGCTGCGCGTTCAGTCGGGCACACGCCAGAGAGCGTTGCTTCGAGCGCCGGCGCATCACGGCCGATCAGCACGACGTGGCGGACCTTGCCGCGGAACGCGTCGCGCAGCTCCGAGAAATCCTGGTTCTTGCCGTCGCCGCCCGCGATCACCACCAGCGGTCCGGCCATGCCCTGCACCGCCGCCAGCGTCGCGCCGACGTTGGTGCCTTTCGAGTCATTGACGAAACGCACAGCAAGGACGTCGGCCACCCACTGCGACCGATGCGGCAATCCGCCGAACGCGCAGAGGGCGTCGAGCGCCGGCGCGAGCGGCAGCTCGAGCGCTTCGACCATGGCGAGCGCCGCCATCGCATTCGCCGCGTTGTGCAGGCCCTGCAGGCGCATCGCTGCGAGCGGCAGCAGGGGCTCGCCGCGCCGCACGATCATCGGCGACGGCGACCGCTCGAGCGTGTAGTCCGCTGCGCGGGATTCGAGACTGAAAGTCGTCACCGACTGCCCGGGACGCGGCATGGCCCGCACCGCCGCATCGTCCGCGTTGATCACGGCAACGTCACAGCCGTCGAAGATGCGGGCCTTGGCGGCGCCGTACTCTTCGAGACTCGCATACCTGTCCATGTGGTCCGGCGTGAGGTTCAGCACCGTGGACGTCACCGTGCGCAGCGAGTACGTGGTCTCGAGCTGGAAACTCGACAGCTCGAGCACGTAGAGATCGGGCGTGGGGCGCTCCAGCAGGTCGAGCGCCGGCTCACCGAGATTGCCGCCGGCAAGCGCGCGCCGCCCTCCGGCATTGGCGAGTTCGGCCACGAGCGTGGTGACAGTGCTCTTGCCGTTGGTGCCGGTGACCGCCGCAACCGGTGCGCGGGTCTCGCGCGCGAACAGTTCGATGTCGCCCACTACCGGCAGCCCGCGAGCCAGCGCCTCGCGCACGACCGGCTCCTGCAGCGAGAGTCCGGGCGAAATGACGACCTGGGCAACGTCGTCGAGCAGCGCGGACGCGAAGGCACCGGTCCGCAACTCGGCGCCGCTGACGTCCGTCCTGAGCGCATCGACGCCCGGCGGGTTTGCGCGCGTGTCTGCGACGCGCACGGCCAGTCCCTTGCGGTCCAGATAGCGTGCAGCCGACAACCCGGTGCGGCCGAGCCCGAGCACCAGTGCGCGGGTGCCGGCTTCGAGCGGTGCGAGTTGGGCGAGGTATCCGGTCATCGCAGCTTCAGGGTCGCGAGGCCGAGCAGCACGAGAATGACGGTGATGATCCAGAAACGGACGATCACCTTCGGCTCGGCCCAGCCCTTGAGTTCGAAGTGGTGGTGGATCGGCGCCATGCGGAAGATCCGCTTGCCGCGGAGCTTGAACGACGCGACCTGCAGGATCACCGACACCGTCTCCATCACGAAGACGCCGCCCATGATGAAGAGCAGGATTTCCTGGCGGACCACGACCGCGATCACGCCGAGCGCTGCGCCGAGCGCGAGCGCGCCGATGTCGCCCATGAAGACCTGGGCCGGGTACGTGTTGAACCAGAGGAAGCCGAGACCCGCGCCGAAGATGGCCGCACAGATGACGAGTACTTCGCCGGTACCCGCGATGTAGGGGATGCCGAGGTAGCCGGAGAAGACCACGTTGCCGGACGCGTATGCGAAGACGCCGAGTGCGCCGGCGACGAGCACGGCCGGCATGATCGCGAGGCCGTCGAGGCCGTCCGTCAGGTTGACCGCGTTGCTCGAGCCGACGATCACGAAGTAGGTGAGCGGAATGAACAGGACACCGAGGGGGATGACCACGTTCTTGAAGAACGGCACGTACAGCGTCGTATCCGCCGGCGCCTGTGCCGTGAAGTACAGCGCCACGGCCGCGCCGAGCCCGGCGACGGACTGCCAGAAATACTTGTAGCGCGCGATCAGGCCGCGCGAGTTGCCCACGACGAGCTTGAGGTAGTCGTCCCAGAAGCCGATCAGCCCGAACGCCACCGTGACCAGCAGCACGACCCAGACAAAGCGGTTGGCGAGGTCAGCCCACAGCAGCGTGGCGGCCACGATCGCGGCGAGGATCAGCGCGCCACCCATCGTCGGCGTGCCTGCCTTGCTCAAGTGCGTCTGCGGGCCGTCCGAACGCACGCGCTGGCCGACCTGGTACTCGGCGAGCCAGCGGATCATGCGCGGTCCGACCAGCAGCGAGATCGCGAGCGCGGTCAGCGCCGCGAGAATTGCGCGCAGCGTGAGGTAGCCGAAGACATGAAAGCCGGAGTAGTAGTCGGACAGCCAGGCAGCGACATGACGCAGCATCTAGTGATGCCCCCCTGCCCCGGCCATCGCACCCGGCACGAGGGCGGCAGTGATTCGTTCCAGCCTGTTCACGCGCGAACCCTTGACGTAGATCGTGAGCCCTTCGCGCAGTTCGGGCAGCAGCGTCGCGACGAGGTCGTCCGCGCTCGCGTACCACGACGCGCCCGGACCGAACGTCTCTACCGCGGCGCGCGAACCGTTGCCGACTGCCATCAGACGGGTCACGCCGCACTCACGCGCGAGCGCACCCATCTCCGCGTGGAGGCGCGGGCCCTCCTCGCCGAGCTCGGCCATCTCACCCAGCACCAGCCAGCGCTCACCGGGAATGTCGGCGAGCGCGCGCAGGCCGACGCGCAGCGAGCCCGGATTCGCGTTGTAGGCATCGTCGATCAACCGCGCGCCGCGCAGCGCCTGCTTCACCTCGAGCCGGCCGGACACCGGACGCATCGACTGCAGACCGCGCTGAACGGCGTCGAGTCCGGCACCGGCGGCCATGGCCGCGGCGGTGGCGGCCAGCGCGTTCATCACGTTGTGCTCGCCCGCGAGCCGCAACTCGATCGGGCAGGTTCCGGCCGGAGTCGCGAGCTCGAACGTGGTGACGAAGCCGTCGCTGCCGAGGCGGCTGCGCACGTTGCTGGCCGAGACGTCGGCGCGCTCGCGGATGCCGAACGTGACAATGCGACCTGCGCGCCGGGCGAGCCCGTGCCAGAACGCTGCGAAACGATCGTCGGCGTTGATGACCGCCGTGCCTTCGGGACCGATCGCTTCGAACATCTCACCCTTGCCGCGCGCGACGCCATCGATGCCACCGAAGCCTTCCAGGTGCGCCGGGCCTGCGTTGATCACGAGACCGACGACAGGCTCGGCGATCGCCGCGAGGTGCGCGATTTCACGGAGGTGGTTGGCGCCCATCTCGATGACGGCGCAGCGCTGCGCGTCTTCGAGCCGGCACAGCGTGAGCGGCACGCCGATGTGGTTGTTGAGGTTGCCTTGCGTGACCAGGCACGGACCCAGCCCGGCAAGGATGGCGCCGGTCATTTCCTTGACGGTCGTCTTGCCGTTGCTGCCGGTGATGCCGACCACGACCCCCGCATAGGATCGGCGCCAGGCATTGGCGAACGTCGCGAGCCCTGCCAGCGTCTCCGGCACGACGACCTGCGGCAGCGCCGCGTCCACGCGACGGCTGACGAGTGCGCCTGCGGCGCCGAGCCTGGCCGCTTCCGCGACGAAGTCGTGCCCGTCGAAGCGCTCGCCGACCAGTGCGACGAACAGCGCCCCGGGCTCGAGTGCACGTGAATCGCTGATGACGCGGGCAAAAGGCGCGCTGTGGCCGTGCAGGACACCGTTCGCGCAGGCCGCGAGCGTGCGAAGGTCGCGCGTCAGCATGCGGCAGCCTCCGCGAGGCAGGCCCGCACGGTGTCGCGGTCGCTGAACGCGCGCGTCTCGTTGCCGACGATCTGGTAGTCCTCGTGACCTTTGCCGGCGATGACGACCACGTCGCCGGGCTCGGCCTCGGTGAGCGCGTGCCGGATTGCCTCGGCACGGTCAGGCACCACTTGAGCCGATCCCGGTTCGCGCATGCCTGCGACGACCTGCGCGATGATTGCGCCGGACGCCTCGGTGCGCGGGTTGTCGTCGGTCACGATCACGCCGTCCGCACCCGCCTCGGCGAGACTGCCCATGAGCGGACGCTTGCCGGGATCGCGGTCGCCGCCGCAACCGAACACGCAGATCAGCCGGCCACGCGCGTGGGCACGCGCGGCCTCCAGCACCTTGGCGAGCGCATCGGGCGAATGCGCGTAGTCGACGAGCACGAGCGGCTGCGCGCCGCCGCCGAAGCTCTCCATGCGCCCCGGCGGAGCGACGCACAGCGCGAGCGCCGCCAAGGCCTTCTGCAATGGCACGTTCCAGCCGAGCAGCACGCCGAGCACGGCGAGCAGGTTTTCGGCGTTGAACTCGCCGACGAGACGCGAACGCAGCACGCCGGCACCCCAGCTGGTCTCGACGTTGATGGTGAGGCCAGCCGTGGTAGCGCGCAGTTCCGGGACGCGGATCCAGCCCGTGCCGCGCTCCGCCCAGACATCGTTTGCCGTGGTGTACACGATCTTTTCGATCGCCGGGTCGAGGCGATCGACGAGGCTGCGCCCGAACGGATCGCGCACGTTGACGACGGCGCAGCGCAGGTCGGCCGTGTGGAACAGCCGTGACTTCGCCGCGCCGTAGGCCTCGATCGTCCCGTGGTAGTCGAGGTGGTCGCGGGTCAGGTTGGTGAACACGGCCGTGTCGAACCGCACTCCCGCGACGCGGTCCTGGTCGAGCGCGTGCGATGACACCTCGAGGCCAAGCGTGGCGGCGCCGGCGTCGCGCGCTTCGGCCAGCCGGCGCTGGACGGTGACGGCGTCGGGCGTCGTCAGGCCCGCCTCCCTGACGTCGCCGGGATGGCCGTGGCCGAGCGTGCCGACGTACCAGCCGCGACGAGCGACGAAATCCGATGCCTGAGCGAGCAGGAAGGCGGTCGTCGTCTTGCCGTTCGTGCCGGTGATGCCGGCGACCCGCAGGTCGTCAGAGGGCCTGCGGAAAAAGCGATCGGCCAGTGCGCCGACGTGTCGGCCCAGGTGCGGGATCGCAATCGCCGCGACTCGCTCCGGCAGCGCCGGCGGCTCGAGGCCGGCGCCCGGCTCCCACAGCACCGCGACTGCGCCGCGCTCCACGGCCGTCGCGGCGTGCACGAGTCCGTGCGTGGTGCGGCCCTGGCAGGCGAGGAAGACACTGCCGGGCGTGGCGGCGCGGCTGTCCTGCACGATGTCGGTCACCTGCACGCCGTGCGGCGCGGCCACATCGAGGCCTTCGAGCAGGCGCCCGAGCGTCATCTGATACCCGGAACTTTCGCCGGACTTGCCCAAAGCGTTCATCGGCGGCTCACCACGGGTCCTGCGCCTGCACGAGCGTCGTGGCAGGCACGCGCTGCAGGTCGTCGGGCGGAATGGCGAGCAGGCGCAACGCGCCGGACATCACCTCGGAGAAGACCGGCGCGGCGACGTCACCGCCGTAGAAGCGACCGGCGCTCGGCTCGTCGACGACCACGAGCGCGGCGAGCCGCGGATTGCTGGCCGGCACGACGCCACCGAACACGGCGATGTACTTGGTCGAGTTGTAGCCGCCGTCGGCGGCCTTCCACGCGGTGCCAGTCTTGCCGGACACGCGATAGCCCATGACCGCCGCGCGACGGGCGGTGCCGGCATTGCTCACCACGCTCTCCATCATCTGCACCAGTTCACGCGCGACGTCTTCGTCCATCACGCGCTCGCCTTCCGGCGGCAGGTCCAGGCGGCGCAGGCTCACGGGCCGGCGGATGCCGCCCGCGCCGAGTACCGCATAGGCCTGCGCGAGCTGCAGCGGCGTGACCGACAGGCCGTAGCCGTAGGACATCGTGGCCTGCCCGATCGAGCGCCAGTGCTCGTACCCCGTGAGAATGCCGGCCGATTCGCCCGGGAAGCCCGAACCGGTCACCGAGCCGAGACCGAGGTCGTGCAGCGTCATCCACATTTCCTGCGGCTTCAGCGTCAGCGCGATCTTCACGATGCCGACGTTGCTCGACTTCTCGAGCACGGTCCGGACGTCGATCGTGCCGAGGTTGTGCTTGTCCTTCACGGTCTTGATGCCGACGCGCAGCGTGCCGGGACCGGTCTCGATCAGGGTGTCGGAGTGGAAGCGGCCGGTCTTCATGCCCGCTGCAACGATGAACGGCTTGATGCTCGAACCCGGCTCGAAGAAATCGTTGGTCGCGCGATTGCGATAGCGCGAGGGCAGGTACTGCTCGCGGTCGTTCGGGTTGAACGCGGGCTGGTTCACCATCGCCAGCACTTCGCCGGTCTGGATGTCGAGGACGACGACCGAACCGCCGTGCGCCTGGTTTTCCTGGACGGCCTGCTTCAGTGCGCGGTAGGCGAGGTATTGCACGCGCAGATCGATGCTCGTGCGCAGGTCCTGGCCCGGACGCGGCGCCTTGATGCGCTCGATGTCCTCGATCGTGCGGCCCTCGCGGTCGCGCATCACGCGCTTGATGCCCGGCTGTCCGCCGAGCCACTGGTCGAACGCGAGTTCGAGCCCTTCCTGGCCGACGTCGTCGACGTTGGTGAAGCCGAGCAGGTGCCCGGTCACTTCGCCCGCCGGGTAGTAGCGACGGTATTCACGCAGCGTGTCGACGCCGGGAATGCCGAGCGCCTTCACTTTCGCGGCGTCCTGCGGTCGCATGTGCCGCACGAGGTAGACGAACTCGCGGTCGAGGTTGCTGGTGACGCGGCGGGCGAGCCACTGCTTGTCGCGGTCGAGGGCCTGCGCGAGCTTCGCGAAGTCCTGCGGGCGCTGCGCGAGCTTGCGCGGGTCCGCCCAGACGGTATCCACCGGCGTGCTCACCGCGAGCGGCTCGCCGTTGCGGTCGAGCACCATGCCGCGGTTGGCCGACAGCTTCACGTCGCGCAGGATGCGGGCATCGCCCTGCCTGGCGAGGAAGTCCTGGTCGATGACCTGCAGGTAGACCGCGCGCACGAGCAGCGCGACCCCGCAGAGCATGAGCACCGCGCCGACGACCCAGAACCGCCAGCCGCCGACCTGCGCCGGGGCGGAATCGCGGGAGTGACGGTCGCGGAGCGAGGAACCGTGTTTCATGGCTGGACGATGCGCAGTTCGGAGGCCTGCGGAGTGACCATGCCGAGGTCGTCGTGCGCGACGCGCTCTACCCGACCATGGGTGGCCCAGGTGCTCTGTTCGAGCTGCAGCTGGCCCCACTCGATGTCGAGGTCGTCGCGTTGCGTCGTCAGCTTCTGCAGTTCATTGAAGCGGTTGCGCGCTTCCTGCTTGCCGTAGACGACGCCGAGGGCGGACGCGAGCACGGCCACCCACAACACCGCGACCAGCAGGCGCCAGCGAGCCTGGCTCATGCCGCGACCCTCTCGGCAATGCGCAGCACCGCGCTACGGGCGCGCGGATTCGCGGCAACCTCTGCCTCACCCGGCATGACCGCGCCGCCGACGAGACGCAGACGCGGCCGCGCGTGTGGCGGAATGTTCGGCAGGCCGGCGTACACAGGGTCGCCCTGCGCCTCACGACGAATGAAGCGCTTGACCAGCCGGTCTTCGAGCGAGTGGAAGCTGATCACGCAGAGCCGGCCGCCGGGTGCCAGCAGGTTCACCGCCTGCGGCAGCGCCGCCTCGACCTCCTCCAGCTCACGGTTCACGTGAATGCGGATCGCCTGGAACGTGCGCGTGGCGGGATGCTTGCCGGGCTCGCGGGTCGGCACCGCGCCGGCCACGATGTCGGCCAGTTGCCGCGTGGTGACGATCGGTGCTGTGCCGCGCGCGGCCACGATGGCGCGCGCGATGCGTCGCGAGAATTTTTCTTCGCCGAGCCTGAAGAGCACGTCAGCAATCTCCCGCTCGCCCGCGCGCGCAAGCCATTGCGCGGCGCTGATTCCGGACTCGTTGTCCATGCGCATGTCGAGCGGACCGTCCTGCATGAAACTGAAGCCCCGACTGGCTTCATCGAGCTGCGGCGACGAGACCCCCAGGTCCAGCAACACGCCTTGCAGCTCCCCTTCCAAACCTGCCGCACGGACCCGCTCTTCGAGCCGGCCGAACGACCCCCGAACCAGAGTGAGACGCGGCTCCGTCGCGAAGCGCTCGCGACCGGCGGCGATGGCCTGCGGGTCGCGATCGATGGCGCAGACGCGGCCTGCGGGACCGAGCTGCGCGAGGATCGCTGCGGCGTGACCGCCCCGGCCGAAGGTCGCGTCGCAATAGCGCCCGTCGGCCTGCACGGCGAGCCCTGCCAGCACCTCGTCAAGAAGTACCGGCTTGTGCGCTGCCACCTCGCTCCCGCCTACAGCGAGAGCTGTTCGAGTTCGGCGGGCAGGTCGCCCGGCTCGTCACCCGCTTGCAGCCACTCGTCGCGGCGCTCGTTCCAGTGCTGCTCGTCCCACAGCTCGAAACGGCTGCCCTGCCCGATCAACATCGCCTGGCGCGAAAGTCCCGCGTACTCGCGCAGTTTCGGCGGCACCAGCACACGGCCATGCGAGTCGAGCTCGAGGTCCGTGGCGTGTCCCACCATGAGTCGCTGCAGACGCCGCGCCTGAGGGTTCAGGGTCGGCAGTCGCATCAACTTGCGCTCGATCTCCTCCCAGTCCGGGAGGGGATAGATCAGCAGGCACTTGTCTGCGCGATCCACGGTCGCCACCAGACGGCCCTCGCTGCGCTCGACCAGGGTGTCCCGGTAGCGCGCAGGCATGGCGACGCGACCTTTGGCGTCGAGGGTGACTTTGTTGGCTCCGCGAAACATTTCAGGTGTCGTTTGGGCCGGCAGCCCATTTCATCCCACTTTTTCCCACTCGCCGCCACTATAGGGGCGACGTGCGGCCAGCGTCAACGGTTCGCAACAAAAATTTCCTAGCGCGGACAGAGACTTAGCCTGGAGCCGGTCCAGCCGCTGGAAGCCCGGTTTTGGTTTCCAAGAACAATCATGTACTTAGCTGATTTTCTTGAACCTGACATCACGAAGTGCCGGGCGTGGGAAATCAGGCCAACGGGCGTTGCCTGGCGGCAAAAGGGCGGCCTGTGCGCGGGGCGCAAGGTGGCCGGATTGCGGGTTTTGGTGGGAGAAAGCGGCCGGGTCCCGGCACCGAACTGACGCCGGGAAGTCGACGGCCGGTGGGACGAAGTGGGTTATCGGACCGCCAGTGGGGCGATCCAGCGCAAAAAAGGTGGGAGTCGGCCGATAAGCCGGGTTCTGTCGTGGACAACCATCCATCTGGGACGCACGTCGCCGTGCGCCTCGAGCGACCTACCCGGAAGCCCCTGCGGGCAGCAGGAACGAGCCCGAAAGCTCGCGCGCTTCCCTATTTGGTCTTGCTCCAGGTGGGGTTTGCCGTGCCGCCGAATGTTGCCACCGGCGCGGTGCGCTCTTACCGCACCCTTTCACCCTTACCTGCCGGCCGAAGCCGACATAGGCGGTTTACTCTCTGTTGCACTTTCCGTGGGCTCGCGCCCCCCAGGCGTTACCTGGCACCTTGCCCTTTGGAGCCCGGACTTTCCTCCACGTCGTGAGACGCAGCGGTTGCCTGGCCGACTCCCGCGCGCAGTATACGCCGCGAGTGGCGCTATTCCTCCGGCTTCGGCGGCGCGAGCGCGAGCGCGCGCTCATAGAGTTCCTTGCGGCTGCGGCCGGTGATCTGGGCCGCCATGCGCGCCGCTTGCGATACCGGTAATTCCTGCAGCAGCACGCCAAGCACGCGCGCGGCAGCCTGCGCATCGGCAGCGTCGTCGGCTGCTGCCGCGCCAGCGACGACGAGCACGATCTCGCCGCGCGTCATGTTCGCATCGCCCGCGCACTGCTGCGCAAGCCCGGCGAGCGTGCCGCGGTAGACATGTTCGAAACGCTTGGTCAGTTCGCGCGCGATGCTCGCCTCACGCTCTGCGCCGAAAGCCGCCGCCAGGTCTTCGAGGGTGGCCGCCAACCGATGCGGTGCCTCGTAGAAGACGAGCGTGCGCGACTCACGTGCGAGGCGCTCGAGCGTTTCGCGTCGCGCCCCCTGCTTCGCGGGCAGGAAGCCTTCGAACACGAAACGGTCGGTGGCCAGCCCGGCGACGGAGAGCGCAGCGATCGCGGCACACGGTCCGGGAATCGCGACGATTTCGACACCAGCACGCGCTGCGGCGGCCACCAGCAGCGAACCGGGATCGCTCATGAGCGGCGTGCCGGCATCGGTGACGAGCGCAATGCGTTCGCCCGCCTGCAGGCGGGCAACCAGCACCGGGACGCGCTCGCGTTCGTTGTGCTCGTGCAGCGACTCCACCGTTCCTGCCGGTCGCGCAATGCCGCAGGCCTCCAGCAGCGTGCGGGTGTGCCGCGTATCCTCGGCGAGCAGCAGGTCCGCATCGCGCAGCCACGCGGCCGCCCGCGGACTCAGGTCCTGCAGGTTGCCGATCGGGGTTGCGACGACGAACAGTGTGCCGCCATGCGTCCGCCCCGTAGAATCCACTGCTGTATCGGTCACGCGCGCCTCCCGAAGGATCACGCATGCTGCACGTTTCGCTTCGTCGCGGGCAAGTTCACACCAGCCGCCGGTTGGCCTGGCTCGCCGGCCTGCTGCTGCTCGTACTGGGTGCAACGCTGGCGCACGCACAGGACTCCGCGCCCAGCCTCGCGAAGGCCGCCGCGATGGCCCGCGATGGCCGCCATCTCGAGGCCGCCGAGCGGTACGAACAACTCGCCCGTCATGGTTTCATGAACTGGGACGCTGGCATCGCGCTGCTCGCCGCTCGCGAGTACCTGGCCGGTGGATCGACCAAGGACGCGGAGAGATTGCTCGACAAGGCGCGCAGCCGCGTCCGGTCCGACGATGAGCGCGCATTGCTCGCGGAGGTCGAGGCCAGGCTGGCCCTTGCACGCGGCGACGCGGCGCGCGCGGTGGCCGCGTTGCGCACGTTGCCGTCGCCGCTGCCGGCCGAATCCGCCGCGGAATTGCTCGCCCTGCGTGGCAGCGCGGAGATCGCCGCGGGTGATGCACTCGCCGGCGTCCGCTCGTTCGAGGAGCGGGGCGCAGTGCTCGACTCACCGGCGGCGCGGACGGAAAACGACCGCCTGCTGTTCGACCAGTTGCTGCTCCATCCCCCGGGTGCGATCACCGCCGCGGGCATGTCGGAGCGCGAGCGCGGCTGGCTCGAACTGCCCGCGATCGTTACGGCAGGCGGCGACGAGGCGGCACGCGCGCAAGCCGCATCCAGTTGGGCGACTCAGCATCCCGGCCATCCGGGCGCTGCGTACCTGCCCGACACCGTGGCAACCGGGCCGGCCGTGGTGACACTCAGTGGCGGACCCGTGACGAGCATTGCCTTGCTGCTGCCCACGTCGGGCAAGCAGCAGGCCGCTGGAGCGGCGGTCCGCGACGGCTTCGCCGCCGCCTGGTTCGCTTCGTCGGCCGCGGACACGCGTCCGCGCATCGAGATGTACGACACAGCCGCGCTCGGCGCCGCTGCTGCGTACCAGCGTGCAATCTCCGAAGGGGCCCGCATGGTCGTCGGCCCGCTCACCAAGGAAGAGATCGTGGCGGTCGTCGCCTCGCAGCCAGCCGGATTGCCGGTGCCCACGCTCGCACTGAACTCCGCGGTGGCGGCAGGAGCAACGGTTCCCGCGTTTCTCTACCAGTTCGCTCTCGATCCGGAACAGGAAGCGCGCGCGGTTGCGCGGCGCATCGCTAACGACGGCCTCGTCCGCGGCATCGCGCTGTTTCCGGACAACGTGTGGGGCCAACGGCTGCGCGAGGCGTTCGAGCAGGAACTGGAGGCCACGGGAGCCGTCACCTTGATGGCCGCCCAGTACTACCCGCCTGGCGCAAAGGATTTTTCCGGTCCGCTGCGCGCTGCGCTCGGCCGCTTCGGCGGCGCTGGCGATCGCAGCTCGAACCCGGGCCAGCCGCTGCCACCGCGCGACGCAGCCGCGGAACAGGCCGCCGGACCGCAATTCGCGTTCGTTGCCGCAACACCGCAGGCCGCACGCGCCATCCGGCCGCAGCTGCGCTTCCAGATGACGTACGACTTGCCGCTCTATGCGACGTCCGATGCCTGGGACCCCAGCGTGCGCGTGGCTTCCGACATGGAAGGCATGGTGTTCCCGGAAATGCCGTGGCTGTTGTATGGCGGGCAAGGGGCGCCGGAGCTGTGGGACGCGCTGCAGGACGACTGGGCTGCGCGCTCGCGCGGCCGGCTGCGGCTGTATGCCTTTGGCTACGACGCGTTCCGCCTCGCGCAACAACTCGGCAGTTCCGGAGTCGCCGCCGGCGTCGACGGGCTCACGGGCCTGCTGGAACTGAACCGCGCCGACGGGCACATCCAGCGCGGCCTGCAGTTCGCGCGCATCGAGGCCGGACGTCCGCAGGCCGCAGGGGCCAGCGTGGTGATCTTTCGCGACACTCCCGCCACAAATTCACCGGGCGCCCCGCCACCGCCGTGAGCGACAACGGGCGCTCCGCCGTCACGACGACGGCTGGGCGCCTGGATGCAACACGAACCAGCAACGACGACCGAGATCGGCCGTGCCGGCGAGACACGCGCGCTGCGCTACCTGGAGGCCGAGGGCCTCGTCCTGCTCGTGCGCAACTATCGGTGCCGGGCCGGGGAAATCGACCTGGTCATGATGGATCCCGCGGCACGCATACTGGTGCTGGTCGAGGTTCGATCGCGATCGCGGAGCGACTTCGGGCGCGCGGCTGCGACGGTCAGCCAGGCCAAGCAGCGTCGCTGCTCGCTGGCCGCCCGTCACCTGCTCATGAGTCGGCGCGAACTGCGGCGGCTGCGGGCGCGGTTCGACGTGGTCGCGATCGACCCGTCGCTGGCACCAGGCGGCGATCCGGTCGTCACGTGGATTCGCAATGCGTTCGTGCTTTCCTAGCTGTTCCGCGAAGCTGGAAATGCAGCAGGGCATCGCGCAGCAGGCGTCGGATCACTTCGACGAGCCGGCTCAGGTGTCAGGGCGTGTACCAGATCGGCGACGTCCACGCCCGTTCCTGCTGCTTCATCGGAACGTCGTCGCTCATCTTCACGCCGAAACGCACCTGGTCGTACGCCGTCCAGCGGGGCGTCGGGATCTCGATCACGCGGGCGTAGTAGAAGGCGCGCTGGCCCGGCTGGAAGTCCGGGTCTTTCCACACCGCCGACAGTTCCGCCGCGCCGATCGTGTTGGTGAACGTGGCCCGGGCGACATCGACCGTGTCGCCTACCGGCGGCAGCTTACCGTCCTTGCCGGGCTTGCGGTCGCCGGCCCACACCACCTCGTACACCTTCTCCTGCGCAGTGCCCGAGGCATCGAGCCAACCCTTGACCACCTGGATGCGGTCGAGGTTGGCGCCGGTCGGGTCCTTCATCGCCGCCACCAGGAACAAGGGCGTCTTGCCGGGCGCAGCGGACTTCAGGTCGCCGCCCATCGGCACGCCCTTGGTGTAGCCGACCTCGGCGAGGTAGCGCGACTCGGCGTCCTCGGGCACGTAGTCGTAGCCGCCGAAGAAGCGCACCGTCAGGCGCGTGCCGGACGTGCCGTAGGTCTCGCGGCGCATCATTGCGTCGAAGATCGCGTCGCGCGTGTTCTCGGTGGCCCAGACGGCCGCGTAGCCAGCCGCGAGGTACTGCCAGGTGTAGCGCGCCGCGCCGTCACCCCCTTCGCCGGTGTTCGAACGCTGCTTCCAGCGATCCGGGCTCGGCTCCTGCCCGGGGAACTTGCCGAAGAAGTTGTCCTCCTCGACGAACGGCAGCGCGTTGTGCGCGTCGGAGCTGCCGATGATGCCGGACTTGAACGGATTGACGCCCAGCTTCGCCTCGTGTTCGAGGCCGCGCATGAATCCTGCACGCACGTAGCTCGTGGGCATCATCTCCGGGGTGAGTTTCCCGCCGAGAGTCAGGTTGCCGAGTTCCCAGCCGGCGATGCCGTACTCGAGGAACTCGTCGTTCGGGGACAGTTTCGGATGGCTCTCGGAGGCACCCTTCATCTGCACGATCTCCTGCACCGGCTCCCAGCGCTGCCGGCGCTCGGCGTAGTCCTTCGACAGCGGCGCGCCGCTGAAGGTCTGCGCGGCGTACATGCGGCCGTTCGACAGGTTGCCGTTGTGCGGAATCGCGAGCGCACGGCCGCCGGTGCGCTGTTCGTAAGTGGCCATCCACTCCCAGAGCTTCTCGGGATCCTCGCTCTGCCACGAACTGAACGGGAATACCTGCCCTGCCCGGTCCGCGCCGTCGCGCAGCACCACGTTGCGGTGCAGGTTGTCGCCGCCCGGCGTCGGCGTCCACTCGAAGCCGATGAACGTGGTGAACTTCCCGGGCTCGTTGTACTGGTCGGCCATGACGGCCGCGCGCTGCCACACCGACATCATGAGCGGGCCCGCGGTCTTCGGGTTGGTCAACACCGATGGCAATGTGTTGCTCGCCTGCGCACCGATCACTTCGGTCACGGCCGCGGCCGCCTCGGCGCCGCCGGCCTTCATCATGCGGTTCCAGCGCTGGAGAGTGCTGTCGCCCATCAGCACCGGGTTGGATTTGTAGACCTCGGTGATCAGGCCGAGGCCCTCGGCGTGGTCGCTCAGGACGACGAAGTCGAGCGGGCGCGGCAGGCGCGCCGGCAGGCCGGTCGTCGAGATCACTTCTTCACCGCGCGAAATGCGGTAGGTCTCCTCGGGCGTGAAGCGGGTGCCGGTCGTGAAGGCGTCGCCGGAGTTGGCGCTGTGCAGGTGGGTGTCGCCCCACAGGACGCGCGTCGGGTACTTGCGGCCGGCGTACGGCGAATAGGCTCTCGCCTGAGGCGACGGGCTGCCGGCGCGCATGGGGACCGCAGCCTCGTAGGTATCGTCTACCACGCCACGGACGGTGGTGTCGGGTGCCGGGGCGGCGCGCGCGCCGATCACCGGCGCGACCGTGAGCAAGCTTGCGGCCAGCGCCAGCGCGGCAACACCGGCAGGCGTGCGATAGTCGATCGTCGTCATTTCTCCTCCCTTGCTGCCCACGTGGCGGCAGCCTCCGTCTGGATCAGGCGCGCGGTCACGACCCCGCGCTGGCCGGCGCTGCACGCGCGCCGAGACTTTACCCGATGCCGGCGTCGATCATGAAGATCTCCGAGTCGTGGAACGCGACGTCCGAGTCGCCCTCGCCCCACAGCACGCTGCCGGCCGGGTGCAAGCGTCCGCTCGCGAATGGCGGCCGGTAGAACAGCGTCGTGTCCACGATCACGCCATCGGCGTCCGTGTAGTGCCACTTGCCGCCCAACGGCACCACCTATTGAGACCGACCAGCGCGTCGACCCAGTCGACTTCTCGGCTCGCGGCCCTGACCTGATGCAACAGCCTGACCCGCAGGTCCGACTCGACGTCGAAAAAGGCGAGCAAGGCGGAGACCGGGGCTCCGCGCCTGACAGCTGGCACCAGATCCGGCTTGCTGCTACCAGGCTGCAAGACGGCGGCGACGGTGCGGCGAGCGATGGCCGCAGCTACTTGACGACTTTGAGCCGCGCGCGGCGACTGTCGGTTGGCGCCGTGGGCTTCGGGCCGGATTCGTCGCCGCGGCGATTCCGGCGCGCGCGCCTGGTCGCCAGGCGGAACGGGCGGCGACGGATCGACGTCATCATCCGCGAAAATCATGCCCTGCCCCGTCTCGCGCGCGTAGATCGCCAGCACCGCATTGATCGGCGCACGCACCGACATGCTGACGCCGCCGAACCGCCCGCTGAAACTGACTTCGTCGTTACCCAGCCGCAGGTTGGCCGTCGCGCTCCAGCTCGCGTTCAGCACGATCTTGCCGTCCTTGACGTACTGCCGGGGCACTTCGACGCCGGCCGCGTTTGCATCGACCACCAGGTGCGGCGTGCACAGGCTGTCCGAGATCCATTCGTGGATGGCCCGCAGCAGGTAAGGCCGCCGCGCCTTCATGGGCGGTCCCGAAGGAGGTGGTGCCGGCGGGGGACTGCTGGTCGTCGTCACGGCGACAGTATGCCGCGGGCTGGCCGGCCCAGGGAGACGGAACTCAGCCAGCCGCCAGGCGCCGGGGCGCCCGCATGTTGCGCTCGGTTTCGTTCAGGCTGCGCTGGAACGAAGCACGCGCGAAGATCTTGGTCGCATAGCGCTCCAGCGCTGGCGCCGCGCTGACGATCGCCGCCGTGTCCACGTCCCAGCGCGGCAGGCGCCACAGGATCGGCGCCACTGCAGCATCGAGCTGCGAGAACTGGTCGGACAGGAACCATGGCCGCGCGCGAAACAGCGGATCGGAAGCGAGCATGCTTTCGGTCAGCAGCTTGCGTGCCCGCTCCTTGTCGCGCCGGTCCGCGCCCGAGCCCGGCTCGAGCACGTCGGCGACCGCGTACCAGTCCTGCTCGATTCGCCGCAGCGCGACGCGCGCCTGCGCCCGCACGCCTGGATCGGTCGAGGTCATCGATGGGTGCGGGAAGCGCTCGTCCAGGTACTCGCAGATGATGCCGGGTTCATAGACCACCAGGTCGCGGTCGACCAGCGTGGGCACGGTCTGGTACGGGTTGAGGTCGATGAGGTCTTCGGGCGGATGAGCCGGGTCCGTCTCGACGACACGCGTCTCGAGGGCCTTTTCCGCCAGCACAAAGCGAACACGGTGGCAGCGCGCGTCGGCGGCGCGCGAATAGAGCGTCATCATGCTGGGGGAACTCCTGGTCCTGCAGCACGAAAAACTGGCCGCGCGCTCGCCGGCTGCAGCTTCCCCTCCGCTCCACGTGACGCCGCAAGGCGCCGGGAAATCGATGGGTGCCGCGCCGGCCGAAGCCGGCTTACTTCACGTCTTTCCAGTATTCCTTCTTGAGCGCGTACGCGAGCAGAGTGAAGAACACCAGGAACGCGATCACTGCATAGCCGAGCGACTGGCGCCTGGCCTGCACCGGTTCGCCGATGTACTCGAGGAAGTTGACGGTATCACGGACGAACGCATCGTACTCTTCGGGCGTCAGCTTGCCAGGAGCGGCCAGCTTGAACTCCTTGAAGTGCTTCTGCACGTTGCCCTGCGCGTCCGTGCGGCCTTCCCACACCGCTTCCTGCGTGCCCTGCAGTTCCCACAGCACGTGCGGCATCGCGGTGCCCGGCAGCGCGAGGTTGTTCACGCCGGTGCCCTTGGCCGGGTCCGCGTAGAACGACTTCAGGAACGTATAGACGTAGTCCGGGCCCTTGCTGCGCGCGATCAGCGACAGGTCGGGCGGCGGCACTCCGAACCATGTCTTGCTGTCAGCAGCCTGCAGCCCATTGACCATCGTCGAGTGCGGCGACTCGCCGGACCAGAGCAGGTTCTCCGTCAGCTGCTGCTCGGTGAGCCCGATGTCCGCCGCCATGCGGTTGTAGCGCACGTACTTGGCCGAATGGCATGCGAGGCAGTGGTTGACGAAATTCTTCGCGCCCCGCTGCAACGACGCCTGGTTGTGGATGTCGTTGTTCGCCTTTTCGACGTGCGTCTCGCCGCCCGCCGCAAAAGCCAGAGACGGCAGGGCGAGCAGTGTCGCGACGAAGGCAAGGATCTTCTGCTGGTGACGATCAGTGCGCATGGTACGTAACCCTCGTCGGCACGGGCTTGGTCTTGTCGATGCTCGTGTACCACGGCATCAGCAGGAAGAAGGCGAAGTAGAAGACCGCGAACACGCGCGACGCCATCGTGAAGGCCGGCGTCGGCGGCTGCAGGCCGAGATAGCCCAGTGCAAGGAAGCTGATCGCGAACGAGTACAGGAAGAACTTGAAGAGCGGCCCGCGGTAGCGGATCGACTTCACCTTGCCGCGGTCGAGCCAGGGCAGGAAGACGAACAGCACGACGGCGATGCCCATCAGCGCGGCGCCGAGCGGCTTGCTCGGGACGGCGCGCAGGATCGCGTAGAACGGCGTGAAGTACCACACCGGCGCGATGTGCGGCGGCGTCTGCAGCGCGTTCGCGGGGTCGAAGTTGGCGTTCTCCAGGAAGTACCCACCCATCGTCGGCGCGAAGAAGATGACCAGCGCGAACAGGATCAGGAACACGCCGAGCCCGACCATGTCCTTGACGGTGTAGTACGGGTGGAACGGGATGCCGTCGAGCGGGATGCCGTCCGGCCCCTTGACCTTCTTGATCTCGACGCCGTCCGGGTTGTTCGAGCCCACTTCGTGCAGCGCCATCAGGTGCGCGATCACGAGGAAGACGAGCGCGAACGGGATGGCGATGACGTGCAGCGCGAAGAAGCGGTTCAGCGTGACGTCGGAGATGTAGAAGTCGCCGCGAATCCATTCCGTGAGCGAGTCGCCGACCACCGGGATGGCCCCGAACAGCGACACGATCACCTGCGCGCCCCAGTACGACATGTTGCCCCAGGGGAGGAGGTAGCCGAAGAAGCCTTCGGCCATCAGCGCGAAGTAGATCAGCATGCCGAAGATCCACAGCAGCTCGCGCGGCTTCTGGTACGACCCGTACAGCAGCGCGCGGAACATGTGCAGGTAGACGACGATGAAGAACGCCGACGCGCCGGTCGAGTGGATGTAGCGGATCAGCCAGCCCCACTCCACGTCGCGCATGATGTATTCGACGGAGCCAAAGGCCTCGGCCGACGAGGGCTTGTAGTTCATCGTCAGGAACAGGCCCGAGAGAATCTGGATCACCAGCACGACCAGGGCCAGCGAGCCGAAGTAGTACCAGAAGTTCATGTTCTTCGGCGCGTAGTACTCGGACACCTGCGATTTCCACAGGGCCGTCAGCGGGAAACGCTCGTCGATCCAGGCGGTCACGTTCGCCAGCACCCCGTCGCCCGTCTTCGCGGCGGCCTTCGCGTTGCTGCTGCTCATCACGCGTTCCCCTTCTCAGCGCCGATCAGGATGCGGGTATCGGTCACGAACTGGTACGGCGGCACCGGCAGGTTGGTCGGCGCCGGCACGTTCTTGAACACTCGCCCGGACATGTCGAACTTGGAGCCGTGGCACGGACAGAAGAACCCGCCCTGCCAGTCCGGCGAGACCGTGACGTCGCCCGGAGTGAACTTGTCGAGAGGCGCGCACCCGAGGTGCGTGCAAACGCCGACGAGGACGAGGTACTCGGGCTTCAGCGCGCGCGCGGAAGTCCTGGCGAATTCGGGCTGGTCTGACTCCGCCGAAGCGGGGTCGCGCAACTCGCCCGCGACGCCTTCGATCTGGGCGAGCATCTGCGGCGTGCGGTGGACGACGTAGATCGCCTTGCCGCGCCATTCGACCTTGAGCATCGCGCCGGGCTCGAGCTTGCTGATGTCTATTTCCACCGGGGCACCCATGGCCTTGGCGCGGGCACTGGGTTTCCACGAGGCCAGGAACGGCACGGCGACGAACGCGGCGCCCACGGCGCCGGTCGCGACGGTGGCGACGGTCAGGAAATGGCGCCTGCCCGCATCGACTTCTTCGGTCATCCAGCTCTCTCCTCAGCGTCCGGCCGCCACATCGCCTGGGTACAGCGCGCACGGCGTCGGTTCAACGAAACGAAAACGTCCCTGCCGCGGGCCATCCCCACGCTCCCCGCGGTCAGCAGCGCATTATAGCCAACTAGCCCCGGTCATTCATGCGCCGGATCTGCGCCCCGAGGCCGGCCAGCTTCTCCTCGATGCACTCGTAGCCTCGGTCGATGTGGTAGATGCGCTCGACGTCGGTGGTGCCTTCCGCCACCAGGCCAGCGATCACCAGGCTGGCCGAGGCTCGCAGGTCCGTGGCCATGACCGGGGCCGCGGTCAGCTTCGGTATGCCCTTGATGATGGCCGTGTTGCCCTCGAGCCGGATCTCTGCACCCATGCGGCGCATTTCCAGCAAGTGCATGAACCGATTCTCGAAAATCGTCTCGACGATGGTCCCGACCCCGTCCGCTACCGTGTTCAGCGCGGCGAACTGGGCCTGCATGTCGGTCGGGAAGCCCGGATGCGGCGCCGTGCGGATGTCGACGGCACGCGGCCGCCGGCCGTGCATGTTCACCTCGATGAAGCCGTCGCCACGGATCACCTCTGCACCGGCCTCGGTCAGCTTGCCGAGCACGGCGTCCAGGTGCTCTGCCCGGGCGTTGCGCGCGCGCACGCGGCCACCCGTGATCGCCCCGGCGACGAGATAGGTTCCCGCCTCGATGCGGTCCGGCAGCACCTCGTAATGAGTGCCGTGCATGCGATCGACGCCCTCGACGTAGATGGTGTCAGTGCCATGGCCCGTGATCTTCGCGCCCATGGCGATCAGGAACTGGGCAAGGTCGACGATTTCGGGCTCGCGCGCGGCGTTCTCGAGGATGGTCTGCCCATCCGCGAGGCACGCGGCCATCATCAGGTTCTCGGTGCCGGTGACCGTGACCGTGTCCATGACGATCCGGGCGCCGCGCAGGCGGCCGGCGCGAGCACGGATGTAGCCGTTCTCGATGTGGACCTCAGCGCCCATGGCCTGCAGGCCGGCCACGTGGATGTTGACCGGGCGCGCACCGATGGCGCAGCCGCCAGGCAGCGACACGTCCGCGCGGCCGTACTTGGCGACCAGCGGACCGAGCACCAGGATCGCCGCGCGCATGGTCTTGACCAGTTCGTAAGGCGCGGCCGTCTCGCTGGTCGTGGTCGGGTCGACCTCGACCCGCATGCGCTCGTCCACCGTCACGCTCGCGCCCATGCGGCCGAGCAGCTCGATCATCGTGGTGACGTCGCGCAGGTGCGGGACATTTGCGATCGTGACCGGCGAATCCGCCAGCAGTGCGCCGGCCAGGATCGGCAAGGCGGCATTCTTGGCGCCGGAAATGCGAACTTCGCCGTCGAGCGACACTCCGCCCCGAATCTGCAGTTTGTCCAAGGGTTGGCTCCTGGGTCAGCGCAACGCGGCGCCGCCCCGCTCGGCCTGCCACTCGGCAGGCGTGAAGGCCTGGATCGACAGGGCGTGGACTTCGCGTCCCATGCGCGCACCCAGACCTGCATACACCAACTGGTGGCGCTGGATGGACCGCTTGCCCTCGAACTGGTCGGCCACGACGACGGCCTCGAAGTGGGTATCGTCGTCCGTCAACACTCGCACCTGGGCACCGGGCAGGCCGCCGAGGATCAATTGGGTGACTTCGTCGGCCGTCATGGGGGGCGCTCGCCGGGCGGAAACAGCCCGTTAGTCTAAAGGAGAAGGCGCGCCGGCTGTAGGCTGTAGACTGTCTACCTTCCTGGATCGCCCCGTTCCTGCCATGACCGACCCGCGCCTGATGATCGCCCGCGGCCGCCGCGTCCTCGCCACCGAGGCGGAAGCTGTCGCCGCCCTTGAGCACCGGCTCGACGATTCCTTTGCCCGCGCCTGTGCGGTCGTCCTGGCCTGCAAGGGCAAGGTCGTGGTCACCGGCATGGGCAAGTCCGGTCACGTCGGCAGCAAGATTGCTGCCACCCTCGCCAGCACCGGCACGCCGTCGTTCTTCCTGCACCCCGCCGAGGCCATCCACGGCGACATCGGCATGATCACGGGGGCCGACGTCGTGCTGGCCCTCTCCAATTCAGGGGAGACGGACGAACTGCTGACGATCCTGCCGGTGCTCAAGCGACTCGACGTGCCCCTGATCGCACTGACCGGCAATGCCGGCTCGACGCTCGCGCGTTACGCCACGGTCACGCTGGACGTCAGCGTTCCGGCCGAAGCCTGCCCTCTCAACCTCGCGCCGACGGCGAGCACGACCGCAACGCTCGCCATGGGCGACGCGCTCGCAATCGCCGTGCTCGAGGCCCGCGGTTTCACCGAGGAGGATTTCGCCCGCTCGCATCCGGGCGGCAGTCTCGGCCGCCGGCTGCTGCTGCACGTCGAGGACGTCATGCGCAAGGGCGACGAACTGCCGCGCGTCGGTCCGGACACGCCGCTCAGCGCCGGCCTGCTCGAGATGAGCCGCAAGGGCCTCGGCATGACCACCGTCGTGGACGCCGACGACCGCGTGCTCGGGATCTTCACCGACGGCGACCTGCGCCGCACGCTCGACCGGCAGGTCGACATCCATGCCACGCGCATGGCCGACGTCATGACGACGCAGTGCAAGGTCGCCGAGCCGCGCATGCTCGCCGCCGAGGCCGTCCACATGATGGAGACCTATCGCATCACCTCGTTGCCGGTCGTGCTGGCGAGCGAGGGCCGCCGGCTGGTCGGAGCGCTGAACGTCCACGACCTGCTGCGCGCGGGGGTGATGTGACGAACGACCCCGCCCTGCTCGAGCGCGCGCGCCGGGTTCGCCTGCTGGTGCTCGACGTGGACGGCGTGCTGACCGACGGTCGCCTGCACATCACCGCACGCGGCGAGGAAACGAAGGTGTTTCACGTCCGTGACGGCTCGGGCATCGTCGCCGTGCAGCGCGCCGGCATCGTCGTGGCCATCATCTCTGGCCGCGATTCGCCGGCCGTCACGCGCCGCGCCGCCGAGCTTGGCATCCGCCACGTGCACCAGGGCATCAGCGACAAGCGCGCCGTGCTCGATGCGCTGCTCGGCGAGCTGCGGCTGGCGCCCGAAGCACTGGCCTGCGTCGGTGACGACACACCCGACGTGCCGATGCTCGAGCGCGCAACCCTGGCCGTCGCAGTCGCCGATGCGCACCCAACCGCGCGTGCCGCGGCCCACTGGACCACACCATCGGCAGGCGGCCACGGCGCCGTCAGGGAAGTATGCGACCTGCTACTGACCGCACGGGGCGCCTGATCCAGCGCGCCTTGTCGATCCTCGCGCTGCTTGCCGGCGGCGCACTGCTGTTCAACCTGCTGGCCGGCGGCGGCGGCGACGACACCGAGACCGCAACGGCCGCGGAAGATCGCGGCTATTACCTCAACGACGCGAAGCTCATCGAGCTCGGCCCGGAGGGCCGCCCGCGCGTCGTGGTGCGCGCGCAGACCATCGAGCAGCAGCTGTCCGACCAGAGCGTGCAGCTCGCCGGGCTCGACCTCGATTACAACACGCAGCAACAGGGCACGTGGCACGTCACGGCGGACCGGGGCCGCATGTCGAGCGATCGCGTCTCCCTGCAGTTGCAGGGCAACGTGCGCGTCACGGGCGCCGCGGAGCAAGGCCAGGGCCCGGCCGTCATCCGCACCGACGAACTCGCCTACGACACGCGCACGAACGTGGTGCAGACTGCCGCACCGGTCACGGTGGAGTTCGGCCCCCATGAATTGCGCGGTCGCGGCCTGCGCGTCGGTTTGAACGAAGGAACCCTGCGGCTAGAATCCAACGTCAATGGACAGTTCAGACCTTAGGCGCATGCGCGCGTGGAAACTCCTGGCGGTCGCCCTGGCGATTGTCGCGAGCCCGTTCGTGCACGCGCAGGCCGGCCTTCCCGCCGGCAACTCGCAGCTGCCGATCAACCTCGAGGCGGCCTCGTCGGACTTCGACTACAAGAACAACACGCTGCTGTTCAAGCGCGTGAAGATCACGCAGGGCGGCCTCGAAGTCACCGCGCAGCAGGCGAGCGCGACGGGTCTCGAGTTCGACAATTCGGAATGGCGGCTGCAGGGCGACGTGCAGATCACGGTACCGGGCGGCAAGCTCCAGTCGAACGAAGCGCGCGTCATGTTCAGGAACAACGCGATTGCGAGCGCTTCGATCAAGGGCACGCCGGCACAGTTCGAACAGCAGCTCAAGGAAAAGAACCAGGTGGCGCGCGGGCGTGCGGGCGCGATCGACTATGACGTGCAGGCCGCCACCGTCCGGCTGACGGGGGACGCCTGGCTCACCGACGGCCAGAACGAGATTCGCGGCAGGACACTGGTCTACGACATCGGCCGGCAGCGCGTGCAGGCCAACCCGAGCGAGAAGGATCCGGGCGGCGTGAAGATCACGATCAATCCGCCGAAGAAGCCCACAGCGCCCGACAAGGCCGGCGGCCCATGACCACGAGCCGGTTGCGCGCCGAAGCCCTCGGCAAGAGCTATCGCTCGCGGCAGGTCGTCAAGGGCCTTTCGCTCGAAGTCGCCTCAGGAGAGGTCGTCGGCCTGCTCGGGCCGAACGGCGCCGGCAAGACCACGGCCTTCTACATGATCGTGGGCCTCGTGCCGTGCGACGAAGGCCGCATCCATCTCGACGACCAGGAACTCACCCGCCTGCCGATGTACCGTCGCGCGCAGCTCGGCGTGGGCTACCTGCCGCAGGAAGCCTCGGTTTTCCGCAAGCTGTCGGTCGAGGACAACATCCTCGCGATCCTCGAGACGCGCAAGGACCTCGCCGACGACGACGCACAGAATTCGGCGCTCGAATCCCTGCTCGACGAGCTGCACATCGGCCACATCCGCACCAGCAGCGGCATGAGCCTGTCGGGCGGCGAGCGGCGGCGCGTCGAGATCGCGCGCGCGCTGGCCGCGGAACCACGCTTCATCCTGCTCGACGAACCGTTTGCAGGCGTGGACCCGATCTCGGTGATCGACATCCAGCGCATCATCCGCCACCTGAGTTCGCGCAACATCGGCGTACTGATTACCGACCACAACGTGCGTGAAACACTTGGCATTTGCGGGCGCGCCTACATCGTCAGCGCCGGAAGTGTGATCGCGTCGGGCTCGGCAGAAGAGATTCTTGCCAATCCCGAGGTGCGTGAGGTCTACTTGGGCCAGGATTTCCGTCTCTGACGCGACGGGCCGGAGCCCGGCTGCGTCAGCCCTGTCTTAGCCTCGAAAGCCGATTCGTCAATGCTCAAGCCGGCCCTGCAACTCAAGCTCGGTCAGCAGCTTACGATGACCCCGCAGCTGCAGCAGGCCATCAAGCTGCTGCAGCTTCCCGTGCTCGAGCTGCAGGCCCAGGTGCAGGAGGCGCTCGAGACCAACGTCATGCTCGAGCAGGAAGAGGACGATTCGATCGACCTCACCTCGCTCGACCAGGTCGCTCCGACCGGGGAAGGCGACACCGGGACCACCGAAGGCGAGTCCGCCGAGTCCGATGAGCCTGCCCCGGACGACGTCATCGTCGAGATGGAAGACCCGTGGGCCGAGTCCTCGACGCCTTCCGGCGACGGTGCCCGCCCCGATGACGACGACCGGCCGCTGGAGTTCACCGACGACCGCGGCCGCGACCTGCACCAGCACCTGATCTGGCAGCTGGAAATCAGCCGGCTCGACCCGCGGCAGGTCTGGATCGGCGAGGCGATCGTCGACGGGCTCAATGACGACGGCTACCTGGCCGAGTCGACGGCCGAGATCGCGCGCAACCTGAGCGTCGACCTGCCAGTCACCGCAGCGGAGGTCGAGGAAGTACTCGCCTTCGTCCAGACGCTCGACCCCGCCGGCGTCGGCGCCCGCAACCTGAGCGAATGCCTGACGCTGCAGCTCGCCCAGCTCGAGCCGGACACGCCCGGTCGCGACCTGGCGCTGGCCATTGCGCGGGACCACCTGCAGGAAGTGGCCGACCGGGACCTTGCGGCGCTGCGCCGTGCCCTGTCCACCGACGAAGACTCGCTGCAGGTCGCGCTTTCGCTGGTGCGCGGCTGCCATCCACGGCCGGGTTCAGCTTTCGAGGGCGCGCAACCTGAGTACATCGTCCCCGATGTGTTCGTGCGACGCACGGACCAGGGCTGGAGCGTGGAGCTGAACGCCGGGTCGGTGCCGCGGCTGAAGGTGAACCAGGGCTATGCGAGCCTCGTCACGCGTTCCGCGGACTACGCCACGTTGCGCGCGCAGCTGCAGGAGGCGCGGTGGCTCATCCGCAGCCTTGAGATCCGCAACGAGACGCTGCTCAAGGTCGCCCGGTCCATCGTGCAGCGGCAGGCCGCGTTTCTCGAACGCGGCGACGAGGCGATGCAGCCCATGATCCTGCGTGACGTCGCCGAGGCCGTGGCGATGCACGAATCGACGATCTCGCGCGTGACGACGGGCAAGTACATGCACACGCCGCGCGGCATCTTCGAGTTCCGCTTCTTCTTCTCGAGCCACGTGTCGGGCACGGACGGCGAGGACGTGTCGTCGGTGGCGATCCGTGCGCGCATCCGCAAGCTGATCGCGGAAGAACTGCCGGACAAGCCGCTGAGCGACGCCCAGCTCGCGACGATCCTCGCCGACGAAGGCGTGAAGGTCGCACGGCGCACCGTCGCCAAGTATCGCGAGGCGCTCGGCCTCGAATCATCGAGCGAGCGGAGGCAGACTGCAGCCCGGGCCCAGGCATGAACAAGGCAGGCAGGCGGGAACCGTGTTCCGGCGGCCGGATCGAATGACCAGAGGCAGTAACGTACGACTCAGGAGGACTGGACGATGCAAGTCAATCTCAGTGGGCACCACGTCGAGATCACGCCGCCGCTGCGGAGCTACGTCGAGAAGAAGCACGCCCGCCTCCTGCGCCACTGCGATCACGTGATCGACGTCCACTGCACGCTGACGGTCGAGAAGCTGAGACACCAGGCCGAGTCCACCGTTCGCCTGGCCGGCGCCACGGTGCACGCGACCGCCGTCCACGACGACATGTACGCCGCCATCGACCTGCTCGCCGACAAGCTCGACGAGCAGGTCCGCCGGCACAAGGAGAGGCGCCGCGATCCGCAGGCGGCGCGGCACCGCCACGGCACGGAGATCTCGCCGTAACTGTCGACGGATATCCCGGCGCCACGCCGGTCCCGGGGCGGCGCCCCGCGCGAGGAGGTTGCAGTCGATGCGATTGATCGTGGTCAGCGGCCTGTCGGGTTCCGGCAAGAGCGTGGCGCTCGACATGCTGGAAGACCTCGATTTCTATTGCGTCGACAACATTCCGGCGGGGCTGTTGCCCGGATTCATCTCCTACACGGTCCGCACCAGCGAATCCTCGTATCGCCAGACGGCGGTCGGCGTCGATGCGCGCAACCGCCCCGAGGACCTCGCGGAAGTTCCGCGGCTGGTCGAGTCGCTGCGCAAGAGCGGCATTGCGTGCGAGACGCTCTTCCTGCGCGCGGACAGCGATACGCTGCTCAAGCGCTTCAGCGAGACCCGCCGCCGGCACCCGCTCAGCCGGCACGGTGTCGGACTGAAGGAAGCGCTGGAGCAGGAGCAGCGGCTGCTGGCGCCACTGGCCAATGCGGCGGATCTCACGATCGACACGTCGCGGCTGTCCGTGCACGAATTGCGCGAACTGGTCCACGCGCGAGTGGTCGACCGGCCCAAGTCCGGGCCAGCGCTGCTGTTCCAGTCGTTCGCGTACCGGCACGGCGTGCCGGACGACGCGGATTTCGTGTTCGACGCGCGGGCGTTGCCGAATCCTTACTGGGATCCTTCGCTGCGCGAGATGTCCGGCCGTGACGAGCCGGTGGCGCGGTTCCTCGACCATCAGCCGGACGTGAACCGGTTCTTCGAGGACATTCGCGACTTCATCGTGCGCTGGCTGCCGTCGCTCGTTCGTTCGAACCGCAGTTACCTCACCGTGGCCGTCGGTTGCACCGGCGGCCAGCACCGTTCCGTCTACCTGGCCGAGCGACTCGCCACGTATTTCCGCGGCAGCGAGGGCGTCGCCCTCGTCCGGCACCGCGACCTCACCAGCCGTCGTCACGAGTGAAGCAGGGGTCAGGTCAGGGGCCCCTATCCCCTGGTCCTGCAATCCCCCATCATCCCGCTCCATGAACGCGGAGCTGCAACAGCCACGTCCCTCCCGCCTCGAGGCGTTCAAACGCGCGCTCGACGAGGGCACGATGCGCCAGGTGCACCGCCTGGTGAACTCGATGCACCCGGCGGAAGTCGCGTCGCTGCTCGAGTCGCTGCCACCGACCCAGCGCGAGGTGGTCTGGGATCTCGTCGATCCCGAGTTTGAAGGCGACGTGCTGGTCGAACTCAACGAGGAAGTCCGCGCGGGTCTCATCCGCGAGATGGAAACGGAGGAACTCGTGGCCGCGGCCGAGGGCCTCGAAGTCGACGACCTCGCCGACCTGTTGCGCGACCTGCCGGAGAACGTGAACCAGCAGGTGCTGCGATCGATGGACTCGCAGGACCGCGAACGCCTCAACGCCGTGCTCGGCTTCGAGGAGGACACCGCGGGCGGGCTCATGAACACCGACACGGTCAGCGTGCGACCCGACGTCACGCTCGAGACCGTGCTGCGCTACCTGCGGATGCGCGGCGAGATTCCCGACAAGACGGACGCGCTGTTCGTCGTGAATCGCCACGACCGGTACCTGGGCGTGCTGCCCGTGACCCGCCTGCTGATCGAGGACCCCGAACGCACTGTCGGCGAGGTGATGGACACCGAGGTCGATGGCATCCCGCCCGCGACACCCGCCACCGAGGTGGCGAGCCTGTTCCAGGACCGCGACCTGATGTCGGCTGCGGTCGTCTCGGCGCTGGAAGGACGGCTGCTCGGCCGCATCACGGTCGACGACGTCGTCGACGTGATCCGCGACGAAGCCGAGCATTCGGTCATGAGCATGGCGGGCCTCGACGAGGACGCCGACATGTTCGCGCCCGTCGTGCCGAGCGCGCGCCGGCGCGGCGTGTGGCTCGGCATCAACCTCGGGACTGCATTCCTCGCCGCGTGGGTCGTGGGACTGTTCGAAGCCACCATCCAGCAGATCGTCGCGCTGGCCGTGCTGATGCCGATCGTGGCGAGCATGGGCGGCGTTGCGGCCACGCAGACGCTGACGCTGATCGTCCGCGGACTGGCGCTGGGCCAGATTGAACGCGCGAATGCGCGCTGGCTGCTCGCCAAGGAAGTCGCCGTCGCACTGCTGAACGGGTTCGCCTGGGCGACGGTGGTCGCGTTCGTCGCGTGGCTGTGGTTCCACGACTGGCGCATCGCCGCCGTGATTTTCGCGGCGATGGTCGTTAACCTGGCGGCGGCCGCGCTCGCCGGCGTGATGGTGCCGCTGACGCTGAAGCGCCTGGGCGTCGACCCGGCCGTGGCCGGCGGGGTCATCGTCACGACCGTCACCGACGTGATCGGGTTCGCGTCGCTGCTCGGCCTCGGGACGCTGGTCCTTACGTGAGCCAGGGCGCCAGGTAAGGAACGATCTCCGCGCGCTGGGCCTGGGCGTCCGCGTAGCCCATCTCCATCAGTTCGCCCGTGTAGGACGAGTCGAAGAGCAGGTAGCTCACGAGCAGCCCGCCACGCGCCTCGTACGCGCCCATGATCCGCAGCAACGTGCGAATGCTGCGGGGCATCCTGCGCTCGTGCCGCATCGCGATCACGGTCGGGTCGACGCTCGGCTGGATCACGGTGGCGCGAATCGGACGATGCTCCGTGTGGTCGGGCGTGTCGATCAGCCGGTTGATCTGATTGAGGCGCTCGAGATCGATCGACAGGCCGTCGGTGAACAGCGAGTCGAGCACGAATCCGAGCAGGTGCCCGGGGCTCGGCGAAGGCTGGACGATGGTGCCGGTCGGCGGTGTCGCGGCAGCATTGCCCCTCGTGCCGATCACCAGCACCCGGTTCGCCCCGAGGTGCACGGCCGGGCTCAACGGCGCGAGCTGGCGCATCGCGCCGTCGCCGTAGTGGTCGCCGTCGATGCTCCAGGCCGGAAAAATGAACGGGATCGCTGCGCTGGCCATCAGCACGTCGAGATCGATGCTGCGCCGCCGTCCCGCACGGCGTACGCGGTTCCAGCCTTCGATCTCCTCGGTTCCATCGAAGAACGCGACCGCCTGTCCGGTCGTGTAGCTCGTCGTCGCGACGGCCAGCGCGTGCAGCCTGCCCGCCGCGATCTGTCCGGGTATGCGGTCGATGGGCACGACACGCGACACCAGCTCGTGCAGCGGGGTCGTGTCGAACAGCGACCGCGGCGGCTTGGCGATCCAGCCGGCGGACAGCATCGACACCATCCAGTGCAGCCCGGAACGCAGCATCGTCAGCGAATCGGCGCGGACGACCTGCTCGACACGGAAGTTCGACCAGACGTCCTCGAGCGATTGCACCGCCTCGCGCAGTGAGTGGGCCCTGGCGCCGAGCGCGGCGGCATTGAGCGCCCCCGCCGACGTGCCGACCAGCACTTCGAACGGGCACGGCGCGTCCTCCGGCAGCCATTCGGCGATCGCCTTCAGGACTCCGACCTGGTAGGCGCCCCGCGCCCCGCCGCCGGACAAAACCAAAGCGTCGCGATCGTCGAAGAAGACATAATCGGTCGCGTCGTCAGCGGCGGCCGGGGCGGCGCTGGAAGGCAGTTCGGGGCTCGACAAGGTCACCTCGCTGACTCTCTCGCCGCAGGAGTCTAGTATGTGTCGGCGCGCCTTCGCGCGCATTCAGCTCACATTGCCGGAGAAAACGATGTTCCATGCCTTCACTCGCCGCGGAACCTGGTCGGTTGCCGCCATGCTGCCGACGCTCGCCCTCGCGTTCGGGGCCGTCGTGGCCGGCAGCGGCCAGGCCATGGCCGGAGACGCGCCGGCGGTTGGCGCGCCTGCCCCTGCCTTCAAGCTGCAGGACCAGGCCGGTAAGTGGCATTCGCTTGCCGACTACAAGGGCAAGTGGGTCGCCATGTACTTCTATCCCAAGGACGACACCCCGGGCTGCACCACCCAGGCTTGCGGCTTCCGCGACAACATCTTCGCCTTCAACAAGGAAGGCGCGGTGATCCTCGGCGTCAGCGTCGACGAAGTAGCCTCCCACAAGGAGTTCGCCGAGAAGCACAGCCTGCCCTTCACGCTGCTGGCCGACTCCGACAAGACCGTGGCGAAGAGTTACGGCGTACTGAAGAACTATGGCGTGATGGAAGTAGCGCGCCGCGACACCTTTATCATCGACCCGCAGGGCCGCATCGCGAAGCATTACGAGTCGGTGGACCCGAAAGGCCACTCGGCCGTCGTGCTGGCGGACATCAAGGCGCTCAAGGCGGCGGCGGCGGGCAACCAGGGCGGGCGCTGAACCGCTGTGTTTCGGAGTCTGGCGAAGGCGCCGCGACGCTAGTCAGGCCTCGTCCCGGATGATCTGCTCCACCGCGCTCGTTGCAAGCGACCGACCCGGGACCGTCCCCCGAGCTTGGAAAGGCAGACACGCGCTCGGGGGACGGTCCCGGGTCGGTCGCTTTTGATTCAGCGCACGTAGCCTGAAGCTGCAAGATCGGAGCTCTCGACGATGCGTACGCCGTATCGCGAGCGATGGGTCCGGCGACTTTGCCCGAGCGCGTGTCTGCCTTTCCAAGCTCGGGCAAAGTCGCCGGACCCATCGCTCGCATGCTGCCGCCAAGTATCTCGCACGGGCCCTGTCGTCGCGACCCGAACGATTACGCCTTGAGCGCGCGGATGGCGTCGTCGAGCCCGTGCAGCGTGAGCGGGTACATGCGTTCGGCCAGCAACTGGCGCGCAATGCCGATCGACTGCACGTAATCCCAGCGGTCCTGCGGCTCGGGGTTCAGCCACGCGTAGCGCTGGAAGCGCTGCGTCAGGCGCTGCAGCCACACGGCGCCCGCCTCCTCGTTCCAGTGCTCGATGCTCCCGCCCGGCTGCATGATCTCGTACGGGCTCATGCTCGCGTCGCCGATGAAGAGCAAGCGATAGTCGGGCTGGTACTTGCGCAGGATGTCGAAGAGCGTCGTGCGCTCGCCGTGACGGCGGCGGCTGTCCTTCCACACCGACTCATAGATGAAATTGTGGAAGTAGAAGTATTCGAGGTGCTTGAACTCGCCGCGCGCGGCTGAAAACAGTTCCTCGCAGACGCGGACGTGGCTCTCCATCGAGCCGCCGACGTCGAAGAACAGCAGCAGCTTCAGCGCGTTGTGGCGCTCGGGCTGGAACTTCAGGTCGAGCAGGCCGGCATTGCGCGCCGTCGCTGAAATCGTGCCGTCGATGTCGAACTGGTCGGCCGCGCCTTCGCGCGCGAAGCGGCGGAGCTTGCGCAGCGCCACCTTGATGTTGCGCGTACCGAGTTCGACGTTGTCGTCGAGGTTGCGGTAATCGCGCCGCTCCCAGACCTTCACGGCCTTGCCCTTCCCGCCCGGCCCGCCGATGCGGATGCCTTCGGGGTTGTAGCCGCCGTGGCCGAACGGCGACGTGCCGCCGGTGCCGATCCACTTGCTGCCGCCTTCGTGCCGTCCCTTCTGCTCTTCGAGGCGCTGCTTGAGCGTCTCCATGAGCTTGTCCCAGCCGCCGAGCGCCTGGATCTGCGCCATCTCTTCGGGCGTGAAGTGCCGCTCGGCCAGCAGCTTCAGCCAATCCTCGGGCAACGCCTTCTGCAGGTGATCGAACGACTGTTCGATGCCCTTGAAGTAGTGCGTGAACGCCCTGTCGAAACGGTCGAAGTGCTTCTCGTCCTTGACCAGCGTCGCGCGTGCGAGGAAGTAGAAGTCGTTGACGCTGAACCGGGCGACGCCGCGCTGCAGCGCCTCGAGCAGCGTGAGGTACTCGGTGACGGATGCCGGAACACCCGCTTCACGCAGCGTGTAGAAGAAGGGCGTCAGCACGGCAGGCTCTCGCGACGCGGTGAAACGGCCTCGCGTCGCACGACGCCACCGCATTTGATCGCTTGCGGCCTGCGCATGGACGTCCACGGTGGGGTCTTCCCGGCCGGGCCGTGCGCGGCATGGACGCCGCGCCCGGAGCCCCCATGGACGGGTTTACGGCGTCCCGGCCGGGAAGACCCGGCCGGGGGCGTCCGTCGCACCGCAAGCGCGGCACCTTCCGGCTTTCGACGCTGCAGTGGACGCGCAGTCATGGCCGCACGCACGCTTACTGCCGCGACTGCCGCCGCTGCAGGAAGATGAGTTGCTCGAACAGGTGCACGTCCTGCTCGTTCTTGAGCAACGCGCCATAGAGCGGCGGCAGGCTCTTGCGCGGGTCGTCGGTGCGCAGCGCCTCCGGCGGGATGTCCTCCGCGAGCAGCAGCTTCAGCCAGTCGAGCAGTTCGGACGTCGACGGCTTCTTCTTCAAGCCCGGCACGTCGCGGAGCTTGTAGAAGGCGTTGAGCGCTTCCGACAGCAACTCGCGCTTCAGCTCTGGAAAGTGCACGCCGATGATGCGGGTCATCGTCTCGGCGTCGGGGAAGCGGATGAAGTGGAAGAAGCAGCGGCGCAGGAACGCGTCCGGCAGCTCCTTCTCGTTGTTGCTGGTGATGATCACGATCGGCCGATGCGTGGCCTGGATCATCTCGCGCGTCTCGTGGACGTAGAACTCCATGCGGTCGAGTTCCAGCAGCAGGTCGTTCGGGAACTCGATGTCGGCCTTGTCGATCTCGTCGATCAGAAGCACGGCCTGGCGCTCGCTGCGGAATGCCTCCCACAGCCGTCCCGGGATGATGTAGTTGCCGATGTCGTGGACCTTGGCGTCGCCGAGCTGCGAATCGCGCAGGCGCGAGACGGCGTCGTACTCGTACAGGCCGTGCTGCGCCTTGGTCGTCGACTTGACGTGCCAGCGGTAGAGCGGCTTGTCGAGCGAACGCGCAATCTCCTCGGCGAGCTGGGTCTTGCCGGTGCCGGGTTCACCCTTCACGAGCAGCGGCCGCGCCAGGGTGACAGCCGCGTTGACGGCCATCATCAGGTCTTCGGTGGCGACGTAGCGCTCCGTCCCTTCGAACTTGCTGGTCACTGGCTGCGGCCCTCGCACCGGCCGCGGGGTGCGGCCTCAGCGGTATGTTAGCGCAAGTGACAGGGGCCAGCGCCCCGGCTCCTGCTGCCATTCCCTGGACCTTGACTCGTCTACCCTGTGACTTCCAGCAGTTTCATCGTGTTGGTCCCGCCCGACACGCCCGACAGTTCCCCTAGCGTGAGGATGATCTCGTCGCCCGGCTTCACGAACTTGCGGTCGATCAGTTCGCGCGAAATTGCCTTGTACAGGTCGGCGGGATCAATGTGCGTGATGTCGAACGGGATCGGGTACACGCCGCGATAGAGCGCGACGCGACGGCGGGTGCGCTCGCTCCGCGTGAACGCGAAGATCGGGATGTCGGAGCGGATGCGCGACATCCAGAGCGGCGTCGCGCCGGATTCGGTCAACGCGACGATCGCCTCCACCGACATGTGATTGGAGGTGTACATCACGGCATGCGCGATGGCCTGCGAAAATGCCTCGACGCGACCCTCGAACCGCTCGCCGCCACGATTGCGCGCGATCTGGTACTTCTCGGCGCCGATGATCACCTCGGACATCGCCTCGACCGCGCGCACCGGATACTTGCCGACCGCCGACTCGCCCGAGAGCATCACGGCGTCGCTGCCGTCGAGCACTGCGTTGGCAACGTCGGAGACCTCGGCGCGCGTCGGCACGGGACTCTGGATCATCGACTCCATCATCTGCGTTGCCGTGATGGTCACGCGATCGTGCTTGCGCGCGACCTGCAGAATGTGCTTCTGCAGGCCCGTGAGCTCGGCATAGCCCACTTCGATGCCGAGGTCGCCACGCGCAACCATCACCGCGTCGCTCGCCTTCACGATCTCGTCGAGCCGCGGGATGGCCTCGCTGCGCTCGATCTTGGCGATGATGCGTGCGTCGCTGCCTGCGGCAGACAACAGGGCGCGGGCACCCTCGATGTCCGCGGCCTGGCGCACGAACGATACGGCCAGGTAATCGATGTCGAGCCTGGCTGCGAGCTTGACGTCGTCGCGATCCTTCTCGGTCAGCGCCTGCGCCGACAAGCCGCCGCCGCGGCGATTGATGCCTTTATGGTCGCCGACTTCACCGCCGACCAGCACTCGGCACTCGACCTTGTCGCCGTGGATCGCCGTGACGACGAGTTCGATCTGGCCATCGCCGATGATCAGCTCGTCTCCTGGTGACACGTCCTGCGCGAGTTCGGTATAGGTCATGCCCACGCTGCGGTCGGTGCCGTCGTGCGAGTCGAGCCCCGGATCGAGCGTGAACGTGGCGCCCTCGGCGAGGATCGTGTGCCCGCCGGCGAAGCGTTCGATGCGAATCTTGGGCCCCTGCAGGTCGCCGAGCAGCGCGACGTGCTTGCCGACACGTTCCGCAGCCTGCCGGGCGCGTTCAACCCGGCGGGTGTGATCGGCGGGCTCGCCGTGCGAGAAATTCACGCGCAGCACGTCGGCGCCAGCGCGGATGACTTCCTCGAGTACCCCCGGAGCGTCCGTCGCGGGGCCGAGCGTGGCAACGATCTTCGTTCTGCGGTTCAGCATCGGCCGTGGCATCTCCGGGTTGTGAAGCGCGGCTCAACCAGCCGCGCGCTGTTCCAGCATATCAACGGCAGGCAGCCTCTTGCCTTCGAGGAACTCGAGGAAGGCGCCGCCGGCGGTCGAAATGTACGAAATGTCCTCTTCGACGCCGTACTTCTCGATCGCCGCAATGGTGTCGCCGCCGCCCGCGACCGAGAACGCCGGACTCCGTGCCACGGCCAGCGCCAGGACGCGCGTGCCCTCACCGAACTGGTCGAACTCGAACACGCCGACGGGACCGTTCCAGACGACCGTGCTCGCGCCCTTGAGTGCGGCGGCAAAGCGCTCCGCAGTATCGGGCCCGATGTCGAGGATCATCTCGTCTGCTGCCACCTGCGAGACCGGCTTGACGTCGGCTTCGGCCGACGCGGAGAACTCCTTTGCCACGACGACGTCGGACGGCAGGGGAATCTCGACGCCCGATTTCCTCGAGCGTTCGAGCAACCCGCGCGCGGTCTCCACCATGTCCGCCTCGTACAGCGACTTGCCGACAGGCAGCCCTGCCGCAGCGAGGAACGTGTTGGCGATGCCGCCACCGACGATGAGCTTGTCGACCTTCCCCAGCAGGCTTTCGAGCACCGTCAGCTTGGTCGACACCTTCGAACCGCCGACGATGGCGACCAGCGGCCGCTTCGGATTGCCGAGCGCCTTCTCGAGCGCTTCCAGTTCATTCGTCAGCAGCGGCCCGGCGCAGGCGATGGGCGCGAACCTGCCGACGCCGTGCGTGCTCGCTTCGGCGCGATGGGCCGTCGCGAATGCGTCCATCACGTAGACGTCGCACAGCGCCGCCATTTTCTGCGCGAGTTCGTCCTTGTTCTTCTTCTCGCCCTTGTTGAAGCGCACGTTCTCGAGCAGCACGACTTCGCCCGGCTCGCAAGACACGCCGTTCAGCCAGTCACGCTCGAACCGCACCTTGCGCCCCATGAGTTCCGACAGCCGTGCCGCCACCGGGGCGAGCGAGAACTCCTCGGCCGGCACGCCCTCTTCCGGGCGGCCGAGGTGCGACATCAGCATCACTCGCGCTCCGGCCTTCTGCGCGGCCTCGATCGTCGGCAGCGACGCGCGGATACGGGCATCGCTGGTGACGATGCCGTTGTGCACGGGGACGTTCAGGTCTTCGCGGATCAGGACACGCTTGCCCTTGAGGTCCACTTCGCTCATGCGGAGCACGCGGATCATGCCCTTCTCCTTTCCATTGGCGGGTAGCGTCGGGTCACTGGACGTCACTTCGCGATGACACGTGCCATCTCGAGCACCTTGCACGAGTAGCCCCATTCGTTGTCATACCACGAGACGACCTTGACGAACGTGTCGTCGAGGGCGATGCCCGCTTCGGCGTCGAACACGGACGTGCAGGACTCGCCGCGGAAATCCGTGGCGACGACCTTCTCGTCGGTGTAACCGAGCACGCCCTTCATCGGGCCGGCGGCTGCGGCCTTCATCGCGGCGCAGATCTCTTCGTACTTCGCCGGCTTGCTCAACTCGACCGTGAGGTCGACGACCGACACGTCCGACGTCGGCACGCGGAAGGCCATGCCCGTGAGCTTCTTGTTCAGCTCCGGGATGACCTTGCCCACGGCCTTCGCGGCGCCGGTGGACGACGGGATGATGTTCTCGAGGATGCCGCGGCCGCCGCGCCAGTCCTTGTTCGACGGGCCGTCGACCGTCTTCTGCGTCGCCGTCGCGGCGTGCACGGTGGTCATCAGGCCGCGCTTGATGCCCCAGGTGTCGTTCAGCACCTTGGCGACCGGCGCGAGGCAGTTGGTCGTGCACGAGGCATTCGAGATGATCGCTTCGCCCGCGTACCTGGTGTGATTGACGCCGTAGACGAACATCGGCGTGTCATCCTTCGACGGCGCCGACATGATCACCTTCTTCGCGCCGGCGGCGAGGTGCTTCTGCGCGCCCGCCGCATCGAGGAACAGGCCCGTCGATTCGATGACGATATCGGCACCGACCTCGCCCCACTTCAGCTCGGCCGGGTCCTTCACCGCAGTGAGGCGGATCTTGCGGCCATTGACGACGAGCGTATTGCCCTCGACGGCGATGTCGCCCTTGAAGCGGCCGTGCACCGAGTCGTACTTGAGCATGTACGCGAGGTAGGCGGGCTCGAGCAGGTCATTGATGCCGACGATCTCGATGTCGGCGAAATCCTTCGCCGCCGCGCGAAACACCATGCGGCCGATGCGACCGAATCCATTGATGCCGACTTTGATAGCCATGACTGATCTCCCGTCAGAACTGTGAGATTGGAACGATTGCGGTCAGAGCAGGCCGGCCGCGACCCCGGCCACGTGGCCGGCGGTAAAGCCGAAATGCTCGAAGAGTCTCTTGGCCGGCGCCGAGGCGCCGAACGTGTCCATGCCGACGACGGCGCCGTCGAGGCCGACGTAGCGCCACCAGCCATCACGCGAACCCGCCTCGATGGCGACACGTTTCGTGCCCGCCGGCAGCACGCTGGCGCGGTAGGCGGCGTCCTGCGCATCGAACAGGCTGGTGCACGGCATGGAGACCACGCGCACGCGGCGGCCCTGCGCAGTCAACAGCTTCGCAGCCTCGACCGCAACGCCGACTTCGGAACCCGTCGCGATCAGCACGCACTCAGGCGCGCCATCGCTGTCGACGAGCACGTAGCCGCCGCGCTTGACTGCCGCGACCTGCTGCGGCGTGCGCGGCATGAGCGGCAGCGCCTGGCGCGTCAGCACCAGGCTCGTCGGGCCGTCGGCGTGGTCGATCGCGTCAGCCCACGCGACTGCCGTCTCCACGGTATCGCAAGGGCGCCAGAGGCGCATGTTCGGGATCAGGCGCAGGCTCGCGACGTGCTCGACGGGCTGGTGCGTGGGACCGTCCTCGCCGAGGCCGATCGAGTCGTGCGTGAACACGAGCACGACGCGCTGCTTCATCAACGCCGACATGCGCAGCGCGTTGCGCGCGTAGTCGGAGAAGACGAGGAACGTGCCGCCGTAGGGAATGAAGCCGCCGTGCAGCGCGACTCCGTTCATCATCGCGCACATCCCGAATTCGCGCACGCCGTAGTGGACGTAGTTGCCGCCGTCAGCCGGATCGACGACGGACTTCGACAATTTGTGGTTCGTGTTGTTGGAACCGGTGAGGTCGGCCGAGCCGCCCAGCATCTCCGGGATCGCGGCGCCCAGGACGTTCAGCACCTGTTGCGACGAAGATCGCGTGGCGAGCGCCGCGGGCTTCTCGATCGTCGCCGCGACGAAGTCCTGCAGTTTCTCATGCCAGCCGGCGGGCAGTTCGCCACGCAGGCGACGCTCGAACTCGGCCGCGAGTTCAGGATGCGCGGCACGATACGCAGACAACCGCTGCTGCCAGCTCTTCTCCGCTGCGGCCCCCCTGGTCCTGGCGTCCCAGCCCGCGCGGATCTCGTCGGGCACGACGAACGGGGGTGCGGTCCAGCCGAGCCTTTCACGCGCGGCCGCGACTTCGGCTTCGCCGAGCGGCGCGCCGTGCGTCGCTTCGGTGCCCTGCTTGTTCGGCGCACCCCAGCCGATGATCGTCTTGCAGCAGATCAGGGTCGGGCGCTGTGTTTCGGCCTTCGCAGCCTTGATGGCGACTTCGATCGCGGCGGCGTCATGGCCGTCGACACCGGGCACCACCTGCCAGCCATAGGCCTCGAACCGCTTGGGCGTGTCGTCCGTGAACCAGCCGTGCACCTCGCCGTCGATCGAGATCCCGTTGTCGTCGTAGAAGCAGATCAGCTTGCCGAGCTTGAGCGTGCCGGCCAGCGAACAGGCTTCGTGCGAGACGCCTTCCATGAGGCAGCCGTCGCCCAGGAATACGTAGGTGCGGTGGTCGACGATCTCATGGCCGGGCCGGTTGAAGGACGCGCCGAGCAGCTTCTCGGCGAGCGCCATGCCGACGGCGTTGGCGAGCCCCTGGCCGAGGGGCCCGGTCGTGGTCTCGATGCCGAGGTGCGGATCGACCTCCGGGTGGCCCGCCGTGTGCGAGCCGAACTGGCGGAAATTGCCGAGGTCCTCGAGCGTGAGCGGGTAGCCCGTCAGGTGCAGCAGCGAATAGAGCAGCATCGAGCCGTGCCCGTTGGAGAGTACGAAGCGGTCGCGATCGGCCCATTGCGGGTTGCCGGGGTTGTGCTTGAGGTGGTCGTTCCAGAGGACCTGGGCGATGTCAGCCATGCCCATGGGCATGCCCGGATGACCCGAATTGGCCTTCTGGACCGCATCCATGCTCAACGCGCGAATGGCGTTGGCGAGCTGCCGGCGTGTGGGCATCGTGAACCCTCGTGGAAATCCCGGCATTTTACCGTCCGGGCAGCGCCCGGGTCACACGAAATATGTCCAATCGAGGGCCTCGCGGACCCGTGCATGTCCGGGATTGACATCACGCAAGATTGAAAGTGCATCAGGAACATTCGGCTCCGCCTTATAATTCACGGCTGTTTGACCAAGGAAGTCCCACGCATGTCGACCGGTTACCTGTTCACGTCGGAGTCCGTCTCGGAAGGCCATCCGGACAAGGTGGCGGACCAGATTTCGGATGCGGTGCTCGACGCGCTGATCTCACAGGACAAGCGCTCACGCGTGGCCTGCGAAACGCTGGTCAAGACCGGCGTGGCGATCGTCGCCGGTGAAGTCACCACGGAAGCCTGGGTCGACCTCGAGGACCTGGTCCGCGGCGTCATCACCGACATCGGCTACACCTCGTCGCACGTCGGTTTCGACGGCCGCACCTGCGGCGTCATCAACATCATCGGCAAGCAGTCGCCCGACATCGCGATGGGCGTGGACCGGTCCAAGCCGGAGGAACAGGGCGCCGGGGACCAGGGCCTGATGTTCGGTTACGCCAGCAACGAAACGCCGAGCCTGATGCCGGCGCCGATTTGCTATGCGCACCGGCTCGTCGAGCGCCAGGCCGAAGTCCGCAAGAACAACCTGCTGCCATGGCTGCGCCCGGACGCGAAGTCCCAGGTCACCTGCCGCTATGAAGACGGCAAGGTCACCGGGCTCGACGCCGTGGTGCTCTCCACGCAGCACGACCCGGACGTGAAGCTCGAAGACCTGCGCGAAGCCGTGATGGAACTCGTCATCAAGCACGTGCTGCCGAAGGAATGGCTGAACAAGGACACCAAGTTCCACATCAACCCGACGGGCAACTTCGTCATTGGCGGCCCGGTCGGCGACTGCGGCCTCACTGGCCGCAAGATCATCGTCGACAGCTACGGCGGCATGGCCCGCCACGGCGGCGGCGCGTTCTCCGGCAAGGACCCCTCCAAGGTGGACCGTTCTGCCGCCTACGCGGCACGTTATGTCGCCAAGAACCTCGTGGCGGCTGGCCTCGCCGACCGTTGCGAAATCCAGGTGTCCTACGCGATCGGCGTGGCTGAGCCGACCTCGATCACGGTCGACACGTTCGGCACCGGCAAGGTGAGCCAGGACCGGCTCGAACAGCTGGTGCGCGCGCACTTCGACCTGCGCCCGTACGGCATCATCAAGATGCTCGACCTCGTCCACCCGATGTACCGCGCGACGGCGTCCTACGGCCATTTCGGCCGTGATCCGGTCCACATGACGTACAAGTGGAAGGAAAACATCGCGGGCAAGCGCGTCGAAAAGAGCGAGGCCTTCACCGCCTTCACCTGGGAGAAGACGGACAAGGCGGAGGCACTCCGGAAAGATGCAGGGCTCTGACGAGCCCTGTTGAGGGGTTAGGGGTTCGTCGGAAGTGACGACCCTAACCCCTGACCCCTTCCCGACCCCTTTTGGCTGCTGGGGCAGCTGTGTATCATTGCGCCCCCGCCCGAGGAGCGCTGCAACGGACCTTCCTGTCCGCCAGGCTCGGGCCTTGGGTTTACCCAACCGCGCTCGCTGAACCACGTGGTGTCGTTCAGGCGAGCGAGAAGAGCGAATCCCCCCTCGCCGGCTGTTCGAATGGCCACGGTCCACCGAGAGAGGATCGTCCGATGAATGCTGCAGTAATTTCTTCGAAGCCGGGCCAGGACTACGTCGTGGCCGACCTTGCGCTCGCCGACTGGGGCCGCAAGGAGATGGTCATTGCCGAGTCCGAAATGCCGGGCCTGATGGCCATCCGCAAGGAGTTCGGCAAGGTGCAGCCGCTCAAGGGCGCGCGCATCGCCGGCTCGCTGCACATGACCATCCAGACCGCGATGCTGATCGACACGCTCAAGGCGCTCGGCGCCGACGTGCGCTGGGCCTCCTGCAACATCTATTCGACCCAGGATCACGCCGCTGCCTACGTCGCCGCGACCGGCACGCCGGTCTTTGCCTACAAGGGCGAGACCCTCGACGACTACTGGGAATACACCCACCGCATCTTCGAATGGCCCAACGGCCAGATGGCCAACATGATCCTCGACGACGGCGGCGACGCCACGTTGCTGCTCATGCTCGGCACGCGGGCCGAGACGGACGGGTCGGTGATCTCCAAGCCGACGAACGAGGAAGAGACCGCGCTGTACGCCTCGATCCGCAAGCGCCTCGAGTCCAGCCCGGGCTGGTATTCGAAGCGACTCGCGCAGATCCAGGGCGTCACCGAAGAGACGACCACGGGCGTGAAGCGCCTGTACGAGGTTGCGAAGAAGGGCCAGCTGCCGTTCCCGGCGATCAACGTCAACGACTCGGTGACCAAGTCGAAGTTCGACAACCTCTACGGCTGCCGTGAGTCGCTCGTCGACGCGATCAAGCGCGCCACCGACGTCATGATCGCCGGCAAGGTCGCGGTCGTGGCGGGTTACGGCGACGTGGGCAAGGGCTCGGCGGAATCGCTGCGCGCCCTCTCGGCGCAGGTGTGGATCACCGAAATCGACCCGATCTGCGCGCTGCAGGCGGCGATGGAAGGCTACCGCGTCGTGACCATGGACGAGGCCTGCGACAAGGCCGACATCTTCGTCACTGCGACCGGCAACGTGAACGTGATCAACCACGAGCACATGAAGCGGATGCGCAACCAGGCCATCGTCTGCAACATCGGCCACTTCGACAGCGAGATCGAGATCGCCTCGCTCAAGCAGTACCAGTGGGAGAACATCAAGCCGCAGGTCGATCACGTGATCTTCCCCGACGGCAAGCGCCTGATCGTGCTGGCGGAGGGCCGGCTGGTGAACCTCGGTTGCGGGACGGGACACCCGTCGTTCGTGATGTCGAACTCGTTCACCAACCAGGTGCTGGCCCAGATCGAACTGTTCCAGCAGGGTGCGAAGTACGGCAAGCAGGTGTACGTACTGCCGAAGCACCTCGACGAGAAGGTCGCACAGCTGCACCTCGAGCGCATCGGCGTGAAGCTGACCACGCTCACCGCGGAGCAGTCGGCCTATCTCGGCCTGCCGGTGGAAGGCCCGTTCAAGACCGACCAGTACCGCTACTAGCCCAGCGCGCCGGCCCTGGCCCGCGAGGGGTTGGGAGCAAGGCGTCAGCCTGAAGACGGCCGCCATGAGGCGGCCGTTTTCTTTACTCGACATAACGTGGCCCGGTTTCCCGGTCGACAGGCATGTCCGCGCCGCAGCGAGCCAGCGGATGCCGTTACGTCTCCCGATCTGTGACGTGGCACAAGGTCGAGAAATGCACCTTATTTACACTCCCGTGTGCAAAAGCCACTGAGCCCGGCGCATTGGCTCGGCATCCTGACAGGAGGGTTCCCTTGGCCGCGATACCTGCGCCCGCTCACGCGCAACCGATCCCCGCACTGGCTGAGCAGCCGAACAACTCGCATTCACCGCGCGTCGAAATCATCGCCCTGACCGGCGATGACGCGCTGCTCGAGCAGATCGGCCAAGCCCTGGATGGCGAAGCGACGTTTCGGCACGTGGAGTCGGTCGATGCCGCCCGTGAATTCATCCGGCCAATGCGACCGTGCGTGCTGCTGCTGGATGCGCGAGGCCATCAGGATCTTCCGGCCACAGTCGAAAGCGTGCAGTCGCCCGACGGCGCTTGCATCGTCATCGTGCTTGCGACACCTGACGAGAGCGCAAACGTCGCGCGTTCCCTCAAGGGGTCGGCAACCTTCGCCATTCTGTCGATTCCCGTCGCTCAGGCCCAGGCGATCGCCGTCCTCGAGGGTGCGTGCGAGGAAGCCCAGGCTCGACTCACCCTGGCTGAGCAGGCTGTCATCAAGCCGACCGTCGCCACCGCCTCGCAGGTCACGATAACACCGCCACTGGCGGGTGACCTGCCCCTATCCGAGCCTGCGCCGGCCGTTGTCGCGCCTTCGTCAACACGTACGATGGACCTGCAGGGCAGCTCTGTTCCTCCATCGCGGAAAGCCACAACCAGTGCCGCAGGTTCGGTGGGCGGCAGCAGGCGGCAAACCCGGTCCCTGATGCTGGCCGGTGTTGTGCTCATCGTGATCACCGCGGCGTGGTTGTCGTTGCGTGCACCGAACACGGACGATCGCGCTCGAACGACCGCTGCCGCGCCGGAGAGCCATGTCGCCCGGCCCGCCATTGCACGACCGGCGACGGACGCGGCGGCTGTCCTGGAAGGCTCGAGCGAGGAACTCCTGGACAGGGCGCGAGTTGCAATGAGCGCGCGTCACTACACCGATCCCGAAGGCGACAACGCCCTCGCCTACTTCCGTGCAGTCCTTGCGCAGGATCCCGACAACGACGAAGCCACGGAAGGACTGCAGCGCATCGGCGTCCTGCTCGATGAGCGACTGCAGTCGGAACTCACCCAGCGCCGGCTCAACGACGCCGCAGCAACGCTCGTCCAGCTCAAGCTCATCCGGCGGGGCGACCCGGCGCTGTCGCAGATCGACGCGCAACTCTCGGAAGCACAGGTCGCGGCGGCGATCGACGCGGGAAACATCGAACGAGCCAGTCAATTGCTGCGTCAGGCGTCACAGCTGGGCACGCTGCCCGAAGCGAGCGCCGCGCGCTGGCGTGACGAAATCAGTCGCCGGCAGGGCGACTCGCGTGCGCAATCGCTGGCGCAACTGGTCTCGACGCGAATCCGCGAAGGGAAACTGGTCGACCCGGCCACGGACAGCGCGAAATTCTATCTCGCGAAATTGCGCAAGGTCGCATCGGACCCCAGGAGGTTGGCAGATGCAGCGACAGCCGAACTGCAACAGGCCGTCTTGCTCAAGATTCGCGAGACCGCGTCCCAGCCACGCGACGACCGGGAACGCTGGCTGGCCGAAGCAAGCGCGCTCGGCGTGAGCCCCACCCGCATCGCCGCCGCGATGCGCGCCGCGCCACCGCCCGCCATCGTGCCACCGACCGTTTCGCAATCCGATCGACTCGCGCAACTGGTGCAGGATCGCATCAATGAAGGGCGCTTGCTCGAACCATCGTCCGACAGCGCCCTTGCCTACCTGAACGCGCTGCGCGCCACGGATCCCTCCAGCAGCGTGACGCTGCCAGCACCCGTTCGCTCGCCGACGCGCTGCTTCGAACGGGACGCAATGCACTGGCCGACCGCAACCTGGACGCGGCGCAGGCGTATGCCGCTGCGGCCAGGCGCCTCGGTCTGAACCCGGCCGACGTGGACGTGCTCGAGCGGGGTGTCGCGGCGGCGCGCGCGAAGCCTGCGTCGCTGCAGCCGCCAGCGACTGAGTTGAAGCGGACGCGGTACGTGCCGCCTGAATACCCGCCGGACGCCCTGAAACGGCGCATCGGTGGCGAGGTGCGGGTGCGCATGACCGTGGACGCCGACGGCAGGGTCAAGTCGGCGGCCGTCGTGAACTCGAGCCCGGCCGACGTATTCGACCGGGCCGCACTCGATGCCGTCCGACGTTGGCGCTTCAAGCCACTCGCGGTCGACAACCCGGACCTCGAGGCGACCGTGGTGACCAGCATCGTCTTCCGCCCCGACGACGTGAAAGCGCCATGACCAGTACGGATCGCTCACCATCAAGACAGCAGGGCAACATGTTCACACGCTTGTCGGGTCGCTTGCGCGACCGTGCCGCGACCGTCGGCTTCCTCGTCCTGCTCGTCGCCTTCATCGGACTGGTGCTCGTCCCCGGCTACCGGCTTGCCAGTCAACTGTCGGCCGACACCGCCGCCCTCAAGCTGGTGAGCGAGCAGCGCGGCCAACCGGTGGCGATCGCCAAGTCGCTGGCCGCGATCCGCGACCGCCTCGGGTCGCGAGCTTTCATCGGCCAGGCGGTCAAGGACCTGCGCGGCGCCGTGCAGAACTTCGATCAGTCGCTGGCGCAGCTCAAGCCGTCGGCAGCTGGCAACTCGGCCGAACTGCGTGAAATCGAACGCCTCTGGTCCGGTTACCGCAAGGCGCTGGACCCGGTCGCGGGATTCGAAGGCCTTCCCTACCGCGATTCCGATGCCATCGGCACGCAGCTCAACTCCAACGGGCTCCAGTTGCAGAAGGTCACGCGCGAGGCCATCAAGTCCAGTCGGGATGGGACGGAACGCCTGGACTCGGCCCTGTCTTCGATCGGCACCAGTCTCGAGCAGCAGGTGGTCACGGCGTCCGCAACCCTGCGCAGGCTGATGATCACCGGCGTCGCCTTCGCCTGCCTGCTGGTGGCACTGCTGGCATATTTTCAGTGGCTCAAGGTTCGCCATGAGCGGCTGGCTGTCGAGGCTCAGAACCAGACGCGTGACATCCTCAGCACCGTCAAGGACGGGCTGTTCCTGATCGACGCCGACTTCCGCATTGGCAAGGCCCACTCCTCCGCCCTCTCTGCTCTGTTCCGCCGCGACGACTTCAGCGGGATGACGCTGGAGGAACTGCTCCGCGACACGGTGAACGAGAGAACGCTGGCTACGGCGACGAAGTACGTGAAGCTGCTCTGGGGTGAACGCGCCAACGAGAACCTGATCCGGAGCATCAATCCGCTCGCGGAGGTCGAAGTTCATTTCGATCGTGGGGACGGCAGCCGCGATCTGCGCTATCTGGAATTCGATTTCCATCGCGTCAAGGGCGACCATGGCGTGCGCCACATACTGGTTTCCGTGAACGATGTGACATCCCGGGTGCTGCTGGCTCGCGAACTGAAGGAGACCCAGGCCAATTCCCAGGTGCAGATGGACATGCTGCTCGGTCTGCTGCAGGTCGACCCCGACCAACTGGTGTCTTTCCTCGACGACACGAGCGCGACCCTGGCCCAGATCAACAATGTCCTCAAGGTTCCGGCGCGCGACGACGGTGATTTCCGCACCAAGATCGACCAGTTGTTCCGGGAAATGCATCGAATCAAAGGCGACGCTGCCACGCTGGGCCTGGCGTCCGTCGAGGGCCGCACGCACGCGTTCGAGGACCTGCTGAAGAACCTGCGGGACCGCCCGCAGCTGTCCGGCAATGACTTCCTGCCGCTCGTCGTGGGTCTCGACGAACTCTTCGGCCACCTGCAATCGATCCGCGAACTGGCCAGTCGGGCCGATGCCCTGCGCGCCAACGCACTGTTGACCGGCGCGCCGCGCGCCAACGCTGCTGCGCCGCCGGCCGATGCGGGCAAGCAGGACATGACACGCCAGCTGGACGCGCTGGCCCAGCGCATCGCCACCGATGCCGGCAGGAAAGTCCGGCTCGTCACCACGGGTCTCGACGAGGTGCCCGGAGACATTCGCAAGACGGTGCGTGACATCGCCATCCAGCTCGTGCGCAACGCAGTGGTACACGGCATCGAGGAGGCTGGTGCCCGGCGCGGATTCGACAAGGACGAGACCGGGCTGCTGCAGGTTCAGTTCAAGTCATGCGATCAGGGATTCGAACTGGTGTTCCAGGACGATGGGCGCGGCATCGTGGCCGAGCGGCTGCGCGAGGCCGCGGTGCGGTGCGGCGACCTGAACGCGGAAGAAGCCCAGCAACTCGACACGAAGGGGTGCCTCGCCCTGATCTTCAAACCCGGCTTTTCGACCCACGAGGGCGATGGCCGGGACGCCGGACGCGGTGTGGGTCTGGATTTCGTGCTGAAAGCCGCCCACGCGCTGGGCGGCCGGATCAGCGTCGCGACTGCGCCCGGCAGGTACACCCGATTCGCCGTCCTGCTGCCCGCGCAAGGCGGTCAGCAAGGCGCCGTCGCCTGACACCCTCGCGCGCAGGAAACTATTGCGATGGCCGCCAACGCTCCATCCCTGACCACGCCGCTCAAGCTGCTCATCGTCGATGACTCCAATGTCATCCGCCGGCGCATCGAGCGCTGCCAGCAGATCGAGCACTTGCAGGTCGTGGGACTCGCGGCGAACGGCGTCGAGGCCATCGAGCTCTTCCGCCAGACCGACCCAGATGTCGTCACGATGGACATCACGATGCCCCAGATGGACGGCATCGAGTGTGTCGAACAATTGGTGGCCCTAAAGCCGCATGTCCTGATCCTGATCATCTCGGCCCTGGCCGACAAGGCCACGGCCGTCGAAGCCATGGAGAAAGGCGCCAATGGCTTCCTCAACAAGCCGTTCTCGGACCGCCAGCTCAATGAAGCGCTGCAAGAACTGATCGGGGGCGCCTGACGCACCCATGCTCGACGAACACGACATCCGCGCGTTCGTTTACGGAACGACCCGCTATTTCGAGGTCGCTGCGCAGCAGGCGGCCTTCGTCGGCTCACCCTATCTCGTGACCAAGGGCGCGCCCGACATTCACGACTACAACGGCGTCATTTCGGTGTCGGGCCGTCGCAACGGCATCGTCTATTTTTCAGCGCCTCGAGGCATGCTTACCGTACTGCTGATGAAGATGAACGAAAGCAATGTCTCGCACGAGTACCTGTGCGACCTGGTCGGCGAGGTCGCAAACACCATCGCTGGCAGCGTGCGACGTGAGCTGGGCAAGGACTTTGCGATCTCCGTGCCTACGGTCGTGGCCGGCGCAGGCAACACCGTCGAACTGCCCGCCGGCAACCGGCCGGTGGTGATCCCGATCAACTGGCGCAGCCACGTTGCCAAACTGGTCGTATGCCTGAAATAGCACCGGCGCCGGAACACTTGCCTGCGGTTACGTTCCCCCATTCGCATACGCAAGCGCGCCTTGCAGGTGCAGGGCGCGGCCGGGCCAGGTCGGCCCGCCCCTCCACTGACCCCCGGCTCCTATCCCCTCTTCCGCGCCAGCGTCAGTCCGTCACCCATCGGCAGCAGCGAGAGATCCACACGCTCATCCTGGTGCAGCACTTCGTTGAAGTGCCGGAGCGCAACGGTATCCTCGTCGCCGACTTCCGGATCCGCCACCCGGCCGCTCCAGAGCGTGTTGTCCACCAGCACGAGACCGCCGGGCCGCAGCAGTGACAAGACGCGCTCGTAATACGCGAGGTAGTTCGTCTTGTCTGCGTCGATGAAGGCGAGGTCGTAGCTCCCTGCCCGCCCGGCGCCGAGCAGTGCGTCGAGGGTCTGCGTCGCCGGCGCGAGGCGCAAATCGATCTTGTGTTCGACGCCCGCGGCCCGCCAGTAACGACGCGCCATCGCCGTCCACTCCTCGCTGACGTCGCAGGCCAGGATGCGCCCGTCCTCCGGCAGAGCCAGAGCGGTCGCCAGCGACGAATAGCCGGTGAACACGCCGACTTCGAGACACCGTCGCGCACCCATCAGCCGCGCCAGCAGGGCCATGAATTGGCCCTGCTCGGGGGAAATCTGCATCGACCGGTTGCTCATCGATGCGGTTTCCTCGCGCAAGGCAAGCAGCAACGGCGACTCGCGCAGCGAGACCTCAGTCAGATACTCGTAGAGCGAATCCGTGAGGACGATCGAACGATTGGACATGGGCACTCCTGCGCCGCGGCCGGATTTGAGATGATGCCGTACAGATTATGACGGCCCGCAGCGTACGCATCCTCCAGTTCACGGACACGCACCTCCTGCAGGACCCCGCGGGGTCGCTGCGGGGCGCCCGGACGTTGCCGCGGCTGGCGGCCTGCCTCGCCCATGCGCGCCGGCATTTCTTTCCCGCGGACGCCGTCATCCTCACGGGCGATATCGTGCACGACGAGCCGGCGGCCTATGGAGCCGTAGACCTGCTGTTCGGCGAGCTGGACATGCCGGTCCTGCTCATTCCCGGCAACCACGACATCCCCGAGGAAATGCGCCGCCAGCTGGGTCATGCGCCTTTCCAGGTCGGCGGCCAGTGGCGCACGGCGAACGGCTGGCAGATCCTGCTGCTCGAGACGTGGTTTGCCGAGTCGGCGGACGGCGAAGGCCAGCTCGGCGCCGCGCAGCTGCAGGAAGTCGATGAGGCGCTGGCCATGGGAACCGAGCCGCACGCGTTCGTGTTCCTGCACCACCCGCCCGTGCCGATGGACTCACCGTCGCTCGACGAACTGGGCCTGCTGGACGGGCCCGAACTCTCCGCCACGGTGGCGCGGCATCCTCGCGTCCGCGGCGTGTGCTGGGGTCATGCGCACCAGGCGCTCGATCTCTTTCGCGCGGGCGACGTCCGCTTCATGTGCACGCCCGCGACGTGCATGCAGTTCAAGCCGCGCAACGATTTCGCGGCGGACGATCGGCCGCCCGGGTACCGCGTGATTGACCTGCTCGCGGACGGCGCCATCGTGTCGGAAGTCGTGTGGCTGGAACGCTACCGCGACTGACGGATTCGGGGGCTCCCGACGCACTCAGAAAACCGTGCGCGGCATGGACGCCGCGCCGGAGCCCCCATGGACGGGTTTACGGCGCTTTTCGGAGCGCGTCGGGAGCCCCCGAATACGGCTGTCGTCGCTAGATGACTTACCGCAGCAGCGCAGTCACCGCGGCATACGCAAGCGCCGCCGCGAGCAGGCACAGCACGAGCGATGCCGCGACGTAACCGGCGGCGGCACCGGCAGCACCGCGCTCGACCAGCTGCAGCGTCTCGAGCGAGAACGCGGAGAACGTCGTAAAACCGCCCAGCACGCCAACGATGAGCAGGACGCGCAGCTCCTGGCGGTCGTGCAGCGGATTCGACGGTGCGAACAGGGCACCGAGCGCGCCCACGGCGAGACAGCCGAGCACGTTGACGACCAGCGTCCCCCACGGAAACGTGTAGCCCGCCATGCGGCCGACGAGCGTCGACAGGAAGAGGCGCAGGGCGCCGCCCAGGCCGCTGCCGAGCGCGACGAGCAGGTACCAATGCCAGGCCGGTGAAGTCAGCGGTCTCTCCTTCGCCGGAGCGCCCGGGACCGCCCGTCTGCGGCTGCCTGCGTCCGTGCTTTCCGCAGCAGTGTAAGGCGCACGACGGAGCGGCGCGAGCGCGCTGCTAAGATACGCGGCACTCGCCGGCCCACCCGTGGCGTCGGCCAGCATCCAGCAACGCGGGAGCCCAGCGACGTGAGCCTGTTCCAAGAAGCCTGCAAGTACATCCCCGGCGGCGTGAATTCGCCCGTGCGCGCCTTTCGCGGCGTCGGCGGCGAGCCCATCTTCTTCGCGCGGGCCAAAGGCTCACGGGTCTGGTCGGCCGACGGCCGCGAGTTCATCGATTACGTCGGCTCGTGGGGCCCGATGATCCTGGGCCACGCGCATCCGGACGTGATCCGCGCCGTGCAGGAAACGGCCGTGAACGGCCTGTCGTTCGGCGCGCCGACGGAAATCGAAACCGTCGTCGCCCGCAAGATCATCGAACTCGTGCCATCGATCGAGCTGGTCCGCATGTGCAGTTCCGGCACCGAAGCGACGATGAGCGCGATCCGCCTCGCGCGCGGCTTCACGGGCCGGCAGAAGATCGTCAAGTTCGAAGGCTGCTACCACGGCCACTCGGACTCGCTGCTGGTGAAGGCCGGCTCCGGCATGCTCACCCTCGGCGTGCCGACGTCGCCCGGGGTGCCGCCCGAACTCGCGGCGCACACGCTCACGCTCTCGTACAACGACGCCGCGCAGGTGCGGCAGGTGTTCGGCGAGATCGGCAAGGAGATCGCGTGCGTGATCGTCGAGCCCGTGGCCGGCAACATGAACTGCATCCCGCCGGTACCCGGCTTCCTCGAAGCGCTGCGCGAGGAATGCACGAAGCACGGCGCCGTGCTGATCTTCGACGAAGTGATGACCGGATTCCGGGTCGCCAAGGGGGGCGCGCAGGCGCTTTACGGCATCAAGCCGGACCTCACCACGCTCGGCAAGATCGTGGGCGGCGGCATGCCGGTCGGCGTGTTCGGCGGACGCCGCGACATCATGTCGCACATCGCACCGTTGGGCCCCGTGTACCAGGCGGGCACGCTGTCCGGAAATCCAGTCGCAATGGCGGCGGGTCTCGCGACGCTGCGAGGCATCGACGCGCCGGGATTTCACGCCCACCTCGCCAGGCTCACGGACCGTCTCGTGCAGGGCATCAGGCAGGCCGCGCAGAAGGCCGGCGTGCCGCTCGTCACCAATCACGTCTGCGGCATGTTCGGCCTGTTCTTCACCGCGGCGCCGCAGGTGAACAGCTATGCGCAAGCCACGGCCTGCGACGTCGAGCGCTTCAAGAAGTTCTTCCACGGCATGCTCGACGCAGGCGTGTACCTCGCGCCGTCCGCCTTCGAGGCAGGATTCGTGTCCGCGGCGCACACCGAAGCCGACATCGATGCGACGATCGCCGCGGCGGCGAAGGTGTTCGCGCAGATCTGAGGCCAGCTAGAACTCGACCGGGTAGCCGAAGAGTTCGAAGTCGCGGCGGAAGGTTTCCGCGACCAGCGCACGCGTCGCGGGCGTGTAATGCTGCTGGTAGTCATCGCTGCCGCTCCTCTTCAGGTGTGGCAGCGCATCGCCCCTTGGCAAGCCGAGCGCGTCGGCCAGCCAGTCGCGCGTCGCACCGAGGTTTTCGAGCCGCCCGATGTGCGAGAGGTAGCCGACCTCCCCGTGCTCGTCCGCGACGTGCCGCCACTGCGGCAGCGTGTGGAAACGCTGCTGCTCGGTCATCCCTGCGAGCGGCATGCGCAGGAATTCCTCGAAGCTGCAGGGTGCCAGGCCCTTTTCCTGCATGTTCCACTTCCAGCTCGAGACGGCGCGCGACCACGGGTTGCGCACGACGGTGAAGGACGGTAGACCCTTGCGCTTCACCTCGGCAATGATCCGGAGTTTCCGTGCTTCGTCCTCGCGGTACCGGTTCATGAGGTACGGCACGCGGTGTTCGTCCATCCAGGTCCACAGGCTGCTCGAGCCCGTCTTGTTGATCGCGAGGAAGACGATCCGCTTGCCGCGCGTGAGGTCGCCGAAACCGCCTGGCAGGTTACGAAACATGGGGCACCCGGGAAGTGGCCTCTGTGCACTCTACACGGCAGGGCCGCACGCAGCGTAGGATGGGCGCCACTGCCGCCGCCGCGATTGCCATGCCGACATCGACCGCAGGCCCGTTCCCCGCGTACACCGACTTCTCGCCGCGCGTTCCCGTGCACTGCGTGACGCCGGGCGCGACCGGCTTCATCCACCGGTACTACGACAGCTCGCCATTCAGTCCGTCCGGCCGCTACTTCGCCGTGACCCGACTGCCGTTCGAGGATCGTCAGCCGAAGCCGGGCGACGTCGCGGAGATCGTCGTCGTCGACCTCGAGACCGGCGAGTCCCGCACCGTGGCGGAAACGCGAGGCTGGGACGTGCAGCTGGGCGCGCAACTGCAGTGGGGCGCGGACGACAGGACGCTGCTTTACAACGACGTCGAGACCCGGGACTGGATGCCCTACGGGGTGCGGCACGATCTGCAGACGGGCGAGACGCGTCGCCTCGGCGGTACGGTCTACTCAGTGTCCGCCGACGGCCGCTGGGCTGCCAGCCCCTGCCTGCGCCGCATGGCCGTGACGCAACGAGGCTACGGCGTCGTGGTGCCGAAGGATCACATCCCCGACAACCGCGGTGCCAGTGCGGACGACGGCATCTGGATCACTGACCTGCAGGGTGGGAATTCACGCCTGCTGGTATCACTGGCGCAGATCGTGGAACAGGCGGGTGCAGCGCTGCCCGTCGCCCGCCGGCGCGGCGACTTCTTCGGCTTCCACGTGAAGTGGAACCCGCAGGGCACACGCCTCATGCTCGCCCTGCGCTGGCTGCCGAGGAGCCTGCTGCCATGGAAGCGCAAACGCCGCTACGGCGCGAAACATGTCATCACGATGACTGCCGACGGCAGCAATGTCCGGGTGGCGGTATCGGCCGAGCGCTGGGCGCGCGGTGGTCACCACCCGAACTGGTGTCCCGACGGTGAGCACGTGCTCATGAACCTGAACACGCAGGGCGATGGCTTGCGATTTGCCCGCCTGGCGCTCGACGGCTCCACCTGCGAAACGCTGGTGCCCGGCGTGCCGGGTTCCGGTCATCCCACGCTGCATCCCGACGGCATCCACCTGCTCACGGACGCCTACGTGAACGAGCCACTCGCGTTCGGCGATGGCACCGCTCCGATCCGGCTCGTCGACCTGCGCAATGGCGTGGAGACGCAGCTGGTGCGGATCGGCATCCGGCCGCTGGCGGAGCGCGCGACCGGAGCATTGCGCGTCGACCCGCATCCCGCCTGGGATCGCAGTCACACGCGGATTGCTTTCAATGCATGTCCGGACGGGCGGCGGCGCGTCTACGTGGCGGACCTGCGCGAAGTGCTGCAGGCGACGTGAACCGTCGCGGGCGTCGTCGTGACGTCAGGCGCCGCGGCGGCGGGCAAGGGCCAGCAACGCGGCCACCGCCTCACCCACGCCATTGGCGATCCCCAGTTCCGCCGTGCGACGGCACATCGCGGCACGGCGCTCGGGTTCACGCAGCAACCGCGCGGCGGCTGCCGCGATGGCCGTCGGCGTCCGCTCCGCAGTTTCTGCAATCTGCAGCCGCACGGCGCGACGGATGCGCCGGTCCTGGTCCCCGGCGAGCGGAATCGCCACGATCGGGCATCCATGGGCCAGCACATGGATCATCGTCGATCCGCCGTTGCTCACGACGACCAGGGCATCGGACAACAGGTACTGGACCTCATCGGGCTCGACCCGCGGCAGCAGCGTGAGTCGCGGGTCGTCCCCGTTGTCGACGATGGACTTGCGGCCAGTGAGCACCACGGTGCGCTGTCCGGTGGCGGCGACGAACTCACGCGCGGCGGCGATGAAGAGTTCGGCAGGCTCGGCGACCCGCGTCGCCTCGCCACGCCCGCCCGGGACGAACACGACGTAGCCACCGGGCTCGAGGCCGTGCTGCGCGAGCCACGCCTTGCGGGCTTGCGGTTCCGACAGCGTGAACAGCGTGTCGAACTGGCGTACGCCGTAGTGCGGGAACAGGCTCATCTTGAATTGCTCGAGCCGGGTCAGGCCGCCGGTCACGAACGTCGGGAAGACGATCCAGTGCTCGTCGAGCAGCCGCATCCACTTGAGGCGAAACGCCTTCCAGCGCAGCTTCGGCGCGCGACTGGAGAATACCAGCCGTGCGCCAGCGCGCTTCGCGGCACGCAGCTGCGCGGTGCGACCGGAATTGTCGAACACCATCACGTCGGGCCGGAACGAGTCGATCGCGGCGAGCACCTGCGGCGTACTGTTCGTGGGCGACGCGTCGCAGTCGATGATCGGGAAATTGACCGACTCACGGAAGACCGCGGTGCGATTCACCAGAAAGCGGATATCCGCCGCAGGCTCCGCCTTCGCCAGCTCGCGCGCGATGATCAGGCAGCGCATCAGTTCGCCTGCACCGCCGGGCCCGGAGACGGGAGAGAACAGAATGCGCGGCGGTGCGCCTGCGCGCACCGGGGGCAACATTGCCGGGCCGGGGACGCTGCCCGTCGTTCGCGGCGAAAGCACCGACCAGTACGCCCGTTCCATGCGTTCGGCCGTGCGCTCGAGGCTGAACTCGGAAAGATCGGACTCGATGCGCCGACGACCCGCGGCCTGGTGCCGCCGCATCGCGGCCGCGAGCACGGCCGTGTCGTCCGGCGGCACGAGTTCGACCGGATAATGCCGGGCGATGTCGCGCGGACCCGCCGATTCCGCCGCGATCACCGGCACGCCGCTGTCGAGCGCCTCGGCGATGACGCGACCGAAAGGTTCGTAGCGCGACGGACAGACGAACAGGTCGAAAGCCTGGTACAGGTCCTTTACGTCACGACGGAAGCCTTCGAACCGCACGTTGTCGCCGGCGCGTCGTTCCAGCGTGCTGCGTTCGCTGCCATCGCCAACGATCACCAGTCGCGCGTTCGCCAGCCCGGCCTCGGCAAACGCCTGCAGCAGCACGTCGAACCCCTTGCGCGGTACCAGCCGGCCAACGGCGCCGATCAGGTACTCGTCGTCGCCGACGCCGAGTTCGGCGCGCAGCTCCCGCACGCGCTCGGGCGTCAATCGCGGCTGCGACACCAGCGAGTTCGGCACCAGGAACGTCCGGCCGCGGTACGTGCCCGGCACGGTCGCGAGTTGCCAGTCGGAGATGCAGAACAGCGCATCGGCCAGGAGATAGTGCGGTCCGTTCAGGTGCAGGTGCAGCGTGCTGACGTGCCGGGCGTCGCGCTTGATGCGCGAGACGTAGCGGGTGCCGCGGCGCAGGTGCGTGTGGATGATGTCGGGCCGCCACTTGTTGATGGCCTCCGCGAGGTGGTGCTGCGTGCGCCACAGCGCCGGCACCTCGAACACCTCGATGCCGGGCTGCAGTTCGTCGAGCAGGCTGGCGCCAGACCGGTTCCGGTGATCGCTGCGCACGACGAGCGCGACGTCGTGCCGGCCCGCGAGCGCGGCGCACGCTTCGACGGCGGCACGCTCCGATCCGGCAAATCCGCGCGACAGGATGACGTTCATGACGCGCAGCCGCCGACCGGCCGGCAATGCGTCCGCCGCGGCAACAGTGGGATCGGCGGGATGCATGGCCGACGGCATCCCGCGATTGTATCCCGCGGAAGGCGCCCTCCGGCTCAGCGGATGCGCGCGGCGGGAGCCTGGTCGGCTTCGAGCCTGCCGTGCTTCACCAGCCGCGCCTCGATGCCGGCGCGCGTGCGTTCGTGCTTCGCGGCGAGCTCATCCACCTTGCCGCCTGCGTCAAACCCGGCAAGCAGTCGCTCGTCCTCGTCGACCGACCAGGGCTTGCCCGCGTTGCGAGGCAGCGTCGACAGGCGCCGTGACTGGCGCAGCCGCGACTCGAGCGAATCCGCTGCCAGGAACAGCGCACGCACGACATCGGGCGACTGCAGCGGTCCAAGGTCGGTCAGCGGTTGTCCCGCCGCGGGGTCGATGCCCGCGGCCAGGGACTTGAGAATCTCGGCGGCCTTGCTGTCGTCCATGATCGAGCCTCCTCGCAGGATGAAACGCCCGGCCCACGGTGGGGCTGACATCGTCATTCAACGCGGGGAAATCGCAGCCGGCGAGCGCGATATCTTCCGTCTACGCGGCAATTCCCGGACGCCCTCAGTCGTCGGAATCCTCATCTTCCGTTGGCGGCTCGGTCGTGATCTCGAACAATGGCCGCAGGAAACGCAGGCGTTCGACCGGGTCGTCGAGTTCGAGGCAATGCTGCTTGTGCACCGGCGGCAGCGGCAGGATCTCCGCAAGACGCCCGGCGACCCAGCCGGCGTCGTCAAGCCGGCGCTCCAGGGATTCGTACGGATCGCCGACCTGGCTGAGCACGTAGTCGAGCGCCGGTCCAAGCTCCGAGAACTCCTCGGGCACCGGCACGAGGATCTCGCCCGGCAGCCATTCGACCTCGGCCATGTTGAGCCCATCGCGGGCACGGCTGCGCGAGACGATGCGGAAGCGGCGCTCGCCGCGAGCTTCAATCCCGAGCAGCCCGTCGGGCTGCCCGGAGAAGTCGACGATGCGGGCGTACGTGCCGACGTCGCTGGTTTCGGCGGGTCCGCCGGCCTCCTGCCCTTCCTTGATGAGCACCACGCCGAATCCCGAGTTTTCCCGCAGGCAGCGCTTCACCAGGTCGATGTAGCGCGCCTCGAAGATCCGCAGCGGCAGCGGACCGTCCGGAAACAGGACGGTGTTCAGCGGGAAGAGCGGGATCTCCTGGCGCGTCGGGACCGTGTCGGGCATGGGCGGATTATGCCGCTTCTGCCGGCCTATGGCGTCGCGTCGCGCAGCGCCTGCAACAGGCGCTCGTGCAGGCCGCCGAAAGACCCGTTGCTCATCAGCACGAGGTGATCGCCCGGCCGCGCCTCGGCGACGATCGCGGCGACGAGCCGCGCGCTGTCGGCCTGCACGGTCGCGAGCTGCCCCAATGGCTGCATCGCACCGGCGACGTCCCACTTCACTTCCGGAGACTGGTAGACGAACACGCGGTCCGCGTCGGCGAGCGACGTCGCCAGCGCCGCCTTGTGCGTGCCGAGCTTCATCGTGTTCGAACGCGGCTCGAGCACCGCGATGACGCGCCCCTTGCCGGCCTTGCGCCGCACCCCGTCGAGCGTCGTCGCGATCGCAGTCGGGTGATGCGCGAAGTCGTCGTACACCACGATGTCGCGCACGATGCCGCGTACCTCGAGCCGGCGCTTGACGCCGCCGAACCTGCGCAGCGCCTCGAGTGCCGCTTCCTCGCCGACGCCCGCGTGGCAGGCCGCTGCCACGGCCGCGATCGCGTTCGCGGCGTTGTGACGGCCGAGCATGTCCCACTCGACGCGGCCGAGGCAGCGCTCGCCACGCCAGACGTCGAAGCTCGCGTAACTGTCGCCGTCTGCGGCCGGAGCGATGCGCCATTCGGCACCCGGACTGGACGCAGTGGTGAACCGCTCGACCGGTGTCCAGCAACCCATCTGCAGCACTTCCTCGAGATGCGGCTCCTCGGCGTTGACGATCAGCCGGCCGTTGCCCGGCACCGTGCGCAGCAGCAGGTGGAACTGCTTCTGGATCGACGCCACGTCCGGGTAGATGTCGGCGTGGTCGTGCTCGAGGTTGTTGAGGATCGCGGTGCGCGGCCGGTAATGCACGAACTTCGCGCGCTTGTCGAAGAAGGCGGTGTCGTATTCGTCGGCCTCGATCACGAAGTGCCGGCCCGAGCCCAGTCGCGCACTGACGTCAAAGTCGAGCGGCACGCCACCGATCAGGAACCCGGGGTTGAGGCCTGCGTGCTCGAGGATCCACGCAAGCAGGCTGCTCGTCGTCGTCTTGCCGTGCGTGCCCGCCACGCCGAGCACCCAGCGGTCGTCCGCCTGCAGCACGTTGCGCGCGAGCCATTCGGGGCCGGATTCGTAACGGCGCCCACTGTCGAGCAGGGCCTCGACCAGTGGATTGCCGCGGCTCATCACGTTGCCGACCACGAAGATGTCCGGGTTCAGCTTGAGCTGGTCGGCCGCGTAGCCCTCGATGACGTCGACGCCGAGCGCCGCGAGTTGCGTGCTCATCGGCGGATAGACGTTGCGGTCGGAACCGGTGACGCGGTGGCCGGCTGCGCGCGCAATGGCGGCGATGCCGCCCATGAACGTGCCGCAGACGCCGAGGATGTGCAGGTGCAAAGGTCAGCCCCCTCCGCCGCCGGCAAGCCCGAGCAGCAGGTTGATCAGCAGGAAGTACGTCAGCGACAGCGTGACGCCGGTGAACAGGTTCGAATCCGTCGCGAGCTTGAGGATGCGGCCCGTGACGAGCGCGAAGACGACGACCATGCCGAGCGCGATGAGGCCCGCCGGGGTCGATTCCGCCGGCACTCCCAGCTCGGTCAGCCCCCATTGCACCGGCAGGAACAGGCACAATCCGAGCACGACGCCGGTGCCGAGCACCGCGGTCGCCGTCTGCAGGAAGCGCTCGGTCTTGCCGAACAGTCTCAGCAGCAGGTACGTGCCGGCGGTGAGCAGCAGCGGATCGAGCACGACGAAGACGATCCAGGCGCCCGCCGGTTCGTCGAGCAGCGCGACCTGGAGAATGGACACCGCGACGTACGCCGCCGCGGTCAGCCACAGCAGCATGCGCGAGGCCGGGAGGTCCTGTGGACCGCGCCGCCAGAGTACGATGTCGAGAAAGACCTTCAGGAATTGCAGCACGATTGGAAGCGGCGGCCTGAGGAGCGGCGATTCTACACGCAGGTGACCGAGCCGATGCGCGAAGCGAGTCTGATCCAGGATCCCGGCCATCTCGAGGAGGCGTTGTTTCGCCTGCGTGGCGCGGATCGCCTGGCGCTGGACACCGAGTTCATGCGCGAGAGCACCTACCACCCGCAGCTCTGCCTGGTGCAGATCGGCACCGAGTCCGATTGCTGCCTGATCGACCCGCTGGCCCGTCTCGACCTTGAGCCGCTGCACGAGCTGCTGCAGGACCGCTCGAAGCTGAAGATACTGCACGCCGCACGACAGGACCTCGAAGTGCTGCACCTGTCGGGCGGATCCGTGCCAGGGCCGTTGTTCGACACCCAGGTTGCAGCGGCGCTGCTCGGCTTTCCGCCCCAGGTCGGGTATGCCGAACTCGTCGCGCGGCAGCTCGGGCATTCGATCGACAAGGGCCAGACTCGCACGGACTGGTCACGCCGACCGCTCACGCCGGCACAGCTCGCGTATGCCGCCGACGACGTCCGTCACCTGCTGACGCTGCACACGGATTTGCAGGCGTCGCTCGCGGCCAGGGGCCGGGTTGCATGGATGGCCGAAGAAGCGGCCACGTACGAGAACCCGGCGCTGTATCGCACCGACCCGACCGCGGCCTGGCGCCGCCTGAAGGGCTTGAACCGCCTGCAGCCCGCGGAACAGTCAACGGCCCGGGCGCTCGCCGAATGGCGGGAGCGCCGCGCAATCGAGTCCAACAAGCCGCGCGGCTGGATCCTGGCCGACGAGGCGCTCTATGCGATCGCCGCCCGGGCGCCAAGGTCGATCCATTCGCTGGAGTCGATCCCGTCACTCCCACCGGGCGTGGTCCGCAAGCGCGGCGAAGAACTGCTCGAACTGGTAGAGGCGGCACGCGCGGACGAATCGGGCGTACCGTTGTCCGCGCCGCGGCGACCATCACCCGAAGAAATGACGCTGGCCGGCAAGCTGCTGCAGATCGTGCGCGACGTCGCGGCGGAGCTGGAAATCGGCCCTGAGGTGCTCGCTACGCGCAAGGACATCGAGGCCATTGCTTTCGGCTCCAGTGCGCCAGGCGACAGCCCGCTCATGCGCGGGTGGCGCAGGAACGTGGTCGGCGAGAAGCTGCTGGCAGCGCTCGCCTAGGTTCAGGCGATCGATCCGGGACCTTTCCCGGAGCGCGTATCTGCCTTTCCAAGCTCTGGGAATGGTCCCGGATCGAACGCCTGCTTCAGCCGCCCGCGACCTTCAGGAAATCCGCGTAGACGCGATCCATCGGCTGGTCGGCATTGACGACCTGCAGCAGTCCGCGCGCCTGGTAATGCTCGATCAGCGGCGCCGTCTGCGCGTTGTAGACCTTGAGCCGGTTGCCGATGACGTCTTCCTTGTCGTCGTCGCGCTGCTTCAGCAGCGGCGCCTCGGCGCCATGGTCCGGGTTATCGCAATGCTCGCCCTTGTCCGACGGCGAGGAAAACACGTTGAACACCTTGCCGCACGCCGGGCACGTGCGGCGGCCCGTGAGGCGCTTCACGAGCGCACCCTCGTCCACTTTCATCAGCACGACCGCATCGATCGGCTGGCCGAGGTCTGCCAGCAACTGGTCGAGCGCGCCAGCCTGAGCGACGTTGCGCGGATAGCCGTCGAGGATGAAACCCCTGGCAGCGTCCGGACGGCCCAGCCGCTCACGGATCAGGCCGAGCACGATGTCGTCCGTAACCAGTTCGCCGGCATCCATCGCCGCCTTGGCGCGCTTGCCGAGGTCGGTGCCGCGTGCAACCGCGTCGCGGAGCAGGTCGCCGGAGGACACCTGGGGGATGCCCTTCTGGTCGCGCAGGCGCTGGGCCTGGGTGCCCTTGCCGGAGCCGGGCGCGCCGAGAAGTACGAGTCTCATGATGCTGTGGCCGTTCGGGGTCGTGTTCGGGAGGCGGGCACGTTACCGAAAATGCCCCGGCGGGGCCAGAAGCAGCTTCCGCAGCACGGCCCGCCACGGACCGTCGCGCGCAGCCTTCGAAAAGTTAGAACCGGGCGTCCGGTAGAGGTATCCTTGACGGCTGGAATTCGCACGTAAGTCCACGATTGTGGACATATTTTCGGGAGCCCCGATGAAGCAGCCGACAGGTCCGCGCAATGCCTTTTATGCCCAGTCCGGCGGTGTCACCGCCGTCATCAATGCGTCTGCCTGCGGCGTCATCGAGACGGCCCGCAAGCACCCGCGCAAGATCGGCAAGGTCTACGCCGGGCGCAACGGCATCCTCGGCGCGCTCACCGAAGACCTCATCGACACCAGCAAGGACAGCGCCGCCGACATCCGTGCCCTGCGGCACACCCCGGCGGGCGCGTTCGGGTCGGCCCGTTACAAGCTGAAGAAGTACGAAGACAACCCGGCCCAGTACGAGCGCCTGATCGAGGTCTTCAAGGCCCACGACATCGGGTATTTCTTCTACAACGGCGGCGGCGACTCGGCCGACACCTGCTTCAAGGTCTCGATGCTGGCCGGGAAGATGGGGTATCCGCTGCAGGCCATCCACGTGCCGAAGACCGTGGACAACGACCTGCCGATCACCGACTGCTGCCCTGGCTTCGGCTCGGTGGCCAAGTATGTCGCGGTCTCCATCCGTGAAGCGGGCTTCGACGTCGCCTCGATGGCGCGCACCTCGACCAAGGTGTTCGTGCTGGAAGTGATGGGACGCCACGCCGGCTGGATCGCGGCGGCCGGCGGCCTGGCCGCGCAGAAGGCGGGCGATGCGCCGCACATCATCCTGTTCCCCGAGATCACGTTCGACGAAGCGGCCTTCCTCGCCCGCACCGAAGAGTGCGTAAAGAAATACGGCTATTGCGCGGTCGTCGTCTCCGAGGGCGTGCGCAACAAGGACGGCAAGTTCCTCGCGGATGCCGGCACGCGTGACGCATTCGGCCACGCGCAGCTTGGCGGCGTGGGCCCGGTCGTGGCGCAGCTGGTCAAGGACAAGCTCGGTTACAAGTACCACTGGGCCGTGGCGGACTACCTGCAGCGGGCTGCGCGGCACATCGCGTCGAAGGTCGACGTCGAGCAAGCCTATGCGGTCGGCAAGGCCGCCGTCGAATTCGCGCTCAAGGGTCACAACTCGGTGATGCCGACCATCGTCCGCACCTCGAACCGGCCCTACCGCTGGAAGATCGGCATGGCGAGCCTCGACCAGGTGGCCAACGTCGAGAAGATGCTGCCCCGGGACTACATCACCCCGGACGGCTTCCACATCACTGCCAAGGGCCGCAAGTACCTAGCGCCGCTGATCCAGGGCGAGGACTATCCGCCGTACGAGGGCGGCCTGCCGAAGTACGTGGTGCTGAAGAATAAACCCGTGAAAAAGAAGCTGAAAAACGCCTTTGTGGTATAGTCCCGCGCCTTTTTTCCGGGGCTGAGCGGGCCTTGGACCGAGTCACAGAACTCGGCGCCCGCACCACCCCGCCAGGATTACGAGTGAAGACCCGTTTGGGAGGTTGAGCATGACTACTGACTTCGCGCTGTTGCTCGCGATTGGCGCCGGCGTGGCCGCCATTCTTTACGGCATCCTGTCCGTGCGCTGGATCGTCGCCCAGCCTGCAGGCAATGCCCGCATGCAGGAAATCGCCGCCGCCATCCAGCAGGGTGCCAGCGCCTACCTGAACCGCCAGTACTCGACGATCGGCATCGTCGGCGTCGTGCTGTTCCTGTTGCTTGGCTTCACGCTCGGCTGGGGCACGGCGGGCGGGTTCGCCGTCGGCGCGATTCTTTCGGGACTCGCCGGTTACATCGGCATGAACGTCTCGGTCCGCGCCAACGTGCGCACAGCCCATGCTGCAAGCGTCGGGCTCAACCCTGCACTGCAGGTCGCGTTCCGCGGCGGCGCCATCACGGGCATGCTCGTCGTCGGCCTCGGCCTGCTCGGCGTCGCGGCCTATTACTGGGTGATGCTCAGCGTCACCGGTGGCGACGTGGACAAGTCGCTGCACGCGCTCGTCGGCCTCGCTTTCGGCGGCTCGCTGATCTCGATCTTCGCTCGTCTCGGCGGTGGCATCTTCACCAAGGGCGCCGACGTCGGCGCCGACCTCGTGGGCAAGGTCGAAGCCGGCATCCCGGAAGACGACCCGCGCAACCCCGCAGTGATCGCCGACAACGTCGGTGACAACGTCGGCGACTGTGCCGGCATGGCGGCCGACCTGTTCGAGACGTACGCCGTGACCGTCGTCGCTACCATGCTGCTCGCTGGCCTCACGATGCAGGCCACGCTCGGCATCAACGCCGTGCTGTACCCGCTCGTGCTCGGCGCCGTGTCGATCGTGGCCTCGATCGCCGGCACCTTCTTCGTCAAGGCGCGCGAAGGCGGCAAGATCATGAACGCGCTGTATCGCGGCTTGATCGTGTCGGGTGTGATCGCCGCCATCGCGTTCTACTTCGTCACGACCAGCATGATGGGCGACGCGGCCATGCCGCTGTTCGGCTGCGCCTTGATCGGCCTCGTGCTGACGGGCGCGATGATCGTGATCACCGAGTACTACACGGCGACGGAATACGCGCCGGTACGTTACGTGGCGGCGGCGTCGCAGACGGGTCACGGCACCAACGTGATCGCGGGTCTCGCGGTCTCGATGCGTTCCACCGCGTGGCCGGTGCTCGCGATCTGCGCCGCCATCTGGGGCGCCTACTCGCTCTACGGCCTGTACGGCATCGCGATCGCCGCGACGGCCATGCTGTCGATGACGGGCGTGATCGTCGCGCTCGACGCCTACGGCCCGATCACCGACAACGGTGGCGGCATCGCCGAAATGGCTGGCCTGCCGAAGGAAGTGCGCAAGGTCACCGACGCGCTCGACGCGGTCGGCAACACGACCAAGGCCGTCACCAAGGGTTACGCGATCGGCTCGGCCGGTCTCGCCGCGCTGGTGCTCTTCGCCGACTACACCAACAACCTGCAGATCGCCGGCAAGCTGGAAGTCTTCTCGCTGTCCGATCCGGCGGTGATCATCGGCCTGTTCATCGGCGGCCTGGTGCCTTACCTGTTCGGCGCCATGGCGATGGAAGCCGTGGGTCGTGCCGCGGGCTCGGTGGTCGTGGAAGTGCGCCGCCAGTTCAAGGAGATCCCGGGCATCATGGCCGGCACCGCGAAGCCCGATTATTCGCGTGCGGTGGACATGCTGACCAAGGCGGCGATCAAGGAAATGATCGTGCCGTCGCTGCTGCCGATCCTCGTGCCGGTGATCGTCGGCTTCGGCATGAACTGGCTGCTCGGTCCAGGCGCAGGTATCCGCGCGCTGGGCGGCGTGCTGATCGGCACGATCGTCACGGGCCTTTTCGTCGCCATCTCGATGTGCACGGGCGGCGGCGCCTGGGACAACGCCAAGAAGTACGTCGAGGAAGGCAACTTCGGCGGCAAGGGTTCGGAAACGCACAAGGCGGCCGTCACCGGCGACACCGTCGGCGATCCGTACAAGGACACCGCGGGCCCGGCCATCAACCCGCTGATCAAGATCATCAACATCGTGGCGCTGCTGCTGGTGCCGCTGCTGTAATGATCCCCACCTCTCCCACGCAGGTGGGAGAGGTCGCGCGCAGCGCGGGTGAGGGTTTCGAACGTGAAAGGCCC
>CAVOSA010000037.1:0-236526 GCA_963698735.1 uncultured Gammaproteobacteria bacterium
CTTCCGGACGTTCGGGTAGTGCCCGGAACATCGGGAAAAGCTCCGTGCGAAACAAGCTCTACATGTTGGCGAACACCCCCGATGAATATCGGTGGGTCAACCCCATTGAAGATGCGAACAACTGGGGGCGTCGGTTGACCAGTGTACGCATGGATCCAGTCGCCGATGGTTGGGAGCCCATTCCCGTGGAGTGGGTGCCAGCGACAGCCCGCAGGATCGCTCCTGACTTCCCGCAGTTCTGGTCAGGGATGCTATGCATCAGCAAACGAGCGGTTGCAGCTCTCGCAAGGCATCTGGATGGGGCCGGCGAGTTTCTTCCGCTGTTGGGTCTAAACGGCGAATACACTGCCTGGCACTGTCTTCGTACCGTCGACGCAATGGACGAGCGGGCAACTAACGAAAAAGCTCTTGCTACGAAGGGCATCTCGTTCCACAGCCCTACGTTGGTTCCGGTGCTGCTAACTGGGCGGGTCCCGGTAGACTGCAACGTGTTTCGAGTCCCTCAATCATTCCAGAAGATTTTCGTTCGAGAGCGGTTTGTTGGGGTCTATAGATCAGCCGAGCTGACGGGATTGGATTTCCTCCCGGTGCAGTAGGGGCAGTCTGGGGATGTCCGCTCGGGGTAGGCTTTCGCCGTTGAAGTGCTGCTTTCGGAACGCGGGCTGACCGGCAGACGCTGCTCTGCAGTTACTCGGCCCGTCGGGGGGCCTCGCCCTTCGGGTCGCTAGGCTTCACCCTCCTTGGTTTCGCTGCGAGCCGGCCGGCACGTCCGTGTGCCGGCGTTCGTCGCAATGCGACTCACCCTGCGGCGGTTCAGAAACGATCGCTCGTCGAAAGCGCGTCCGGTGTACTAGCGGTCACCTGGAAATCGTGGCGACCAATCAGCAAATCGTTCCCGCGATTTCTGTCACGTCGGGCTTCACCGAAGCTGACGCCTCGGACGCGCGGTGGCGCGCTGGTTGGGCAGGGATCGTTTCGATATCGGGACTGACTGTCTCGGTGTGCCGTACGACTGCTCGCCCGCGGATGTGCGGCGTACACTGGGCGCAGTCAAGACAGGCGCAACCGCCCCTGCGGCCGCCCGGAGTCAGTGAATCATGCTGCTGTTCAACCCTTCGGCCTACGACGCTGCCCAGTACGACGAGCCGACTCGCCGTGCACTGCTGGCGGTGCGGCGCTTTTTCGAGGCCAAGGGTCATGCGGCCCTGAAAGCGGAAAGTCACGACGCGGCCTGGTATGAGGATTTCCTGGCGATGCTCGCCCGCGAAGGCATTTTCGCCCGCTTCGGCACGCCGGCCGCGGTCGGAACCTTGAGCGGCGGAAGCGAGGCGACGACTGCCCGCTGGGACACCGCACGCAACAACGACCTGAGCCAGCTGCTGGCGTGGTATTCGCTCGAGCACTGGTACGCCTGGCAGGTCACGGTGCTGGGCCTGGGGCCGGTCTGGACGAGCGGGAATGCCGAGGCCAAACGCCTGGTCGGCCAGTTGCTCGCGCAGGGCGGACTGTTCGCGTTCGGACTCTCGGAGCGCGAACACGGGGCTGACATCTACTCCACCGACATGGTGCTGAGCCCGGACGGCGGCGGCTGGCGCGCCAGCGGCGAGAAGTACTACATCGGCAACGGGAACTGCGCCGCCCGCGTGTCGGTGTTCGGACGCGTGCAGCGCCCGGAGGGACCGTCGGCCAATCCCGCCGATGATTACCTGTTCTTCCTCGCCGACCCGAAGCACCCCGCATACACGCTGGTGCAGAATGTCGTGCACGGCCAGATGTACGTGTCGGAATTCCGGCTCACGGATTACCCCGTGACCCCCGCTGACGTGCTGCACACGGGCAAGGCCGCGTGGGATGCAGCGCTCGCCACCGTGAATGTCGGCAAGGTGCAGCTCGCCTGGGCCAGCATCGGCATCGCCGAACACGCGTTCGTCGAGGCGATCGGGCACGCCCACCGCCGGGTGCTCTACGGCACGCGCGTCACCGATTTTCCGCACGTGCGACGACTGCTGGCCGACGCCTACGTACGACTGGTGGCGATGAAGCTCTACAGCGCGCGCTGCTCGGATTACGAGCGCAGCGCCTCAGCCGAGGACCGCCGCTTCCTGCTCTACAACCCCATCGCGAAAATGAAAGTCACCAGCGAGGGTGAGCGCGTGGTCGATCTGCTGTGGGAAGTGATCGCGGCGAAAGGCTTCGAGAAGGACACGTACTTCGAGCAGGCGACACGCCACATCCGCACGCTGCCGAAACTGGAGGGGACCGTCCACGTCAATCTCGCGCTGGTGCTCAAGTTCCTGCCGGCCTTTGCCGCGGCAGGGGCCGGACAGGGCGTGAAGTACGCAGCGGTGCCGGTGCGGCTCGACCCCGCCGACGACAGCTTCCTGTTCGCACAGGGGCCGGCGAGCGGCCTGTCGCGCATCGGCTTCCCGGACTGGCGCGGTGCCTTTGCGCGGTTCGCGCAGCTGCCGAACGTCGCGACCTTCATCGGCCAGGTGCAGGCGTTCGGACAGTTGATGGCCACGGCGGCGCCGCGCGGGGAGCAGGCCAAGGACCTGGATTTCCTGCTCAACGTCGGGCAGATCTTCACCCAGATCGTCTACGCGCAACTGGTTGCAGAAGCCGCCGCCCTCGCCATCGACGGCGCCCCGGGCGGGACACGCACCGGAACCACGGCCGCCTGCGCCGGTCTCGACGAGAGCCACGTCGACCGGATGTTCGGCGTGTTCGTGCAGGACCTGAGCGAGTACGCGGTCGCGGTGCACGGGCAGGCATCCGCCACCCGGGAGCAACAGGCCGGCGCCCTGGCGCTCATCCGTCGTGCAGCGATCGATCCGGCGGCGGCGAACCGCTTGCACGCCGAGGTTGTCTCGTACGCAGGCTGAGCGGTCGTTGAATTTGCTGCCGGCGGGAAGACGGTTGGCATGGGGGGACGGTCGCTGTGTCGCGACGCTCCACCATCCTGACTCCCCTGCGATCCGGCCGGCACTTCCGTGTACCGTCGTTCGAGCGATGCCACCTGACATTAGGTCAGTGGGCCAAAATCTGCTCTCACCCTGGACGCGGCCCGCCGGCGCCGCGTCCTCCGACGCCGCCGGCGTCCGGCGGTTGCTCTGCTCCGCCTGGAACGACTGCGATTTCAGTCCTTCGAGATACTGCGGTGGATACTCGTAACCTGCTGAAGCGCGGCAGAGCCGTAGAGCAGATATACGTCGCCGGCGAGTGCGCCCGCCTGCACGGCCGGGTCCGTCGCCAGCAGCGCCTCGGCTTCGGCGGATGTCTTCACATTGAAGACGAAGATGCCGCGGTAGCGATCGTTCCTTTCCAGCGGACCGGCAAAGACCAGGTCGCCGCTGCCGGACAGGCGGTTGATGTTGGCCATGTGGCCCGCGAAGACCCGGTCACGGTCCTCCTTGGCCAGGTCCTGGCGAGGACCGGGCTTGAGCAGGACCAGCGCGTACATCTTCATGCCATGCTCGTCGGCACCGAGCGTCTCAGCGAGCGCGGCGTCATAGGCGAGCGACGGCGACGCGACGGCCGTAGTAAGCATTGCAGTCGCGAGCAGCGATAAGGCGTTTAAGCGCATGTGCCCTACTCCTGCAGCTCCGGGATGTTCTGTCGCAACGTGCCCTTTGGCGCCATGAACATGAAGGCGGACATCATTCGGTGCATGAGCCGGGTCTTAAGCGGCACGGTGCCTGTCTCCAACACGGCCTTGACGTTGTTCAGGATGTCCGCCCAACTGGTGCGGACCGAATCGGCGGTCTTCTGCTGATCGACGAATTTCGAATGGGTCACGGTGACGCGCGTGACTCCGCCCTGCTCTTCGAGATTCCACTCCACGAGGGTGGGCGACTCGGGCAGGTTCGTGAATCGAAATGTGTGTACGAAGCGGCGAGGCGGCACGAACTCCCTGACCTCACCGATGATGAACACCCGCTTGCCGTCCTGGCTGCGGTAGATCATTCGGGAGCCGGGCTTGAAGTCGGACTCGAGCACCGTGTTGAACATCGGTTTCTGAGCGTGCTTGAGCTTGGTGATCTCGGCCCAGACAGCCGAGATCGGTGCCTTGATTTCGACCACGTGAACTTGTCGCTCATCCACGGCTTGTTCTCCCCTTTGTGCGCAATTCATTCTTTGTCTCGACGGTTCGCTTGAGGCCCACGAGGGCCGCGGCCCAGTCGCCCTGGTACTTCCCCACCCAGCGCTCATAGATCTGCTGGATCGGAACGGGATTGAGGTGATTGATGCGACGACGGCCATCAACCTCGACTGTAACCAGGTTCGATTCACGGAGCAGGTTCAGGTGCTGCATCACGAGAAAGCGGTTCTCTCCCAGTACCTCGGCCAGCTCACCGGTGGTCCGCGGCCGGTCGCGCAGCAAATCGAGCATGCGCCGCCGATGCGGGTTCGCGAGAGCTTTCCAGACGCTGTCGAGATCAGCGCGTGACATAGTCATTACGTGATATATATATCACTTGTCCAGCACTGTCAAATGCGCGCGAGAGCGGGCGGCGAGACTGGCATGACCTGCTAGTCGATTTCCGTACCAGTTGATGCTTCGGGAAGATGGCCCCTACGGGAACGAGGGAGCCATGAAGAAGACGCGATTTTCGGAAGAACAGATGGTCAAGATCCTCCGCGAGGCCGACAAGGCGCCGGTGGCGGAAGTGGCCAAGAAGCACGGCGTCAGCGACGTCACGATTTACGCCTGGCGCAAGCGCTTTGGGCAGCTGGAAGCGGTCGATGTGAAGCGTCTGCGCCAGCTCGAGCACGAGAACAGCCGGCTGAAGAAGGTCCTCGCCGAGCGGGTCATGGACATCGAGATACTGAAGGAAGTCGCAGCAAAAAAATGGTGAGCGCGCCCGTGCGTCGCCAACAGATCGCCTACGTCTGCCAACGGGGTCGATCGCTGCGACGAGCGTGCGCGCTGCTGAGCGTGTCCCGGTCCACGGCACGAGTCCCGGCTGGTAGCTCGTGACGCGCCGGCCGTTGCCAGACACGGCGATGGGCCAGGTGTGGGCCTACGACTTCGTGTTCGATGCCTGCGCCAACGGCCAGCAACTGAAGTGCCTGACGGTCGTCGATGAGTTCACGCGCGAGTGCCTGGCGATCGACGTCGCCGGTAGCATCCGCTCGGGTCGAGTCATCGAGGTGCTGAGCCGACTGGTCAGCGTGCATGGCAGCCCGCAGCATCTGCGCTCGGACAATGGCCCCGAGTTCGTATCGCGGGCGGTATTGAAGTGGCTGCTGCAGGCCAACATCGACACCGCGCACATCGACCCCGGCAAGCCCTGGCAGAACGGGTCGAACGAATCGTTCAACGGCAAGTTCCGCGACGAGTGCCTGAGCATGGAGTGGTTCAGGAATCGGATCGATGCCAAGATCGTCATCGAGCAGTTCCGTCGTCAGTACAACGAGGTCCGACCGCACTCGAGTCTCGGGCAGCTGACGCCGGTTGAGTTCAAACAGCGACTGAGTGAAACAACCAACCCCGAACCGGCCATCTCCTAAGTCATCAGTGGGCCGAAGAAAGACGGCAGGTCAAGGGAGCGAAAAGCTCGTGAGGCTGATCAGGACCCTGCCAGCAAATTCCATCAGGGACAGCGGCTCTGCCGCACAAAAGTCCGGATGTATGGCTGCAATCTCCACCTCCTTGCCGGAATCGAATTGAGCACTTGGCAAACAGGGGCGACCATGTATGTGTGAAAACGCAAAGTCAAAATCACGAGACTGCCATTCTTCGTGATTCGTTCCACCCAAATCGGAAAGCATCGAACCTACGACCGCGAGATTGACAGTGGATTATGCGTCTCTGCGGGTGGAGCGCGTTTTCACACAGTCTCCCGAATTGGTCACTCCGGCACGGTTCCGAAGTGCATACGGATCAGGCGCCCGGGGACCCATCTGCGACTGATCGAGCCATGACGATATCTCGCTGCGGATCGCTGCCTAGCCGGAAGACGTGATCACCGACTTCGACGAACCCGAATTTCCTGTAGAACGAAATCGCTCTCGGGTTTCGCTCCCACACGCCAAGCCAGACCACGTCTGACCGACGGGCTCTCATTTCATCGATGCCGGCATTCATCAGCTCTTGCGCAACACCTGTCCCATGGCAGTCGCCGACGACGTACAGCCGCTGAATCTCACCCGGAGACTTGGCCGCAACGCACTTTGGCGCGTCACCCCAGCGAAGCTGCGCGAACCCAACCAGCCCTTTTTCGCACTCGCACAGTAATGTGGCCATGTTCGGGTCGGAGATTTCTTGTGCCTGGATAGCCTCGCTGTAACTGGTGCGACAGTGGAGAGCCATGTCTTCCGGCGTGTTCACGCCATCGAACGCTTGCCTGAACGTTTTCTCCGCGAGCAGCGACAGTTGTTTCGCATCGTGGCGACTAGCTCTTCGTACGGTCGACAACCGGACTCTTGCGACCACTTGGCGACTCTTGGGCTGGAAAAGTGAGGCATCTTGCCACAGCGCAGCGGAGGTCTGCTTCTGGCCGATTGTCACCGCACCGAGGTGTCCGCTCTCCCTCGGTGCCGGGAGAAGAACACGAGTCCGTGCCCCAAAGCGGACCTTGTAAGGGGAAGAACGACCCACAGCCGACCTTGCACTGGCGAGGTGAACCACGGCCGGGGCTAATCAAAAAGTCGGTCTGGCAGCAAACCGGGAGCAACCGTGGCAAGCCCAAGAATCACGGCCATACCAACGAGCATTGTGGCGCCAATGCCGGCTAGGCCAGCAGTAACCCACTGCCACTGCGGTCGCTTCGAGCCGCCGCCCGCGGTGTGTTCTTCGTAGGCTTTCCCATAACTGGCTGTTGCGTACCAGCGGACCGCAATCGCAGATAGCGCGCCGATTCCGGTGTAACTGCGAAGTTCAGGACCGAATACTACAAACGCGAGCAACGCCAGCCCAACACCGATCGCCACAATGCGAAGAGCCCGCGCTCTGCCCGCATTTCCCAAAACAAGGAAGTTGTCCGCGATAAGCCAGAGACCCGGTAGCGCCCCGCCAAGCAGAGCAGCGCCAGTCACCTGCCACGGAGAATAAAGCCGTTCCTCGCTTGCTATGGCGGTGGCGTCTTCCATTGTTTCCCTTCCGTTCGACCGTCCGTTCCTGGCCGATCTTACCGCGCCTGTCAGCGGACGTCGTACGGGGACAACCGACCCAAAGCGGTCGAATAGACCGCCTGCAACGCTGATGCCAGCTTAACTCTCTAGGGTCGAGGATAAGCCACACCGAGGCGGCTGAAGAACTCTGCCTGGAACGCAGTGGATGTCTCGTGAGCCCAGCGCGCGCAGCCCGCGCCCATGCAACCAGCCCATCGGAACGACACGCCCCGGCCTTTCCATATCTCGGCATGGTCGAAAACCTTGTGCAAGTCGCGTTCAAGTTTGTCATCTGAGGTGGCTACAGGTTTGCCATGTTCGACGCTTACAGGTTTGTGGTGCACTAGGGCGTGACGCAACCGCAACACGTGTAGGAACTGCTGCGCGATACCATTCCCAAAATCGAGCGGCGCGACTCCAAAGGTCGCCGCCGCGACGTGACATTTCGTGACGATCGGCCATCGATCCGCACCGCTGTTCCAAGAGTCTAGGAGCGCCTTGGCAATCGCAGGCGGAATACCTTTGAAATTGGTCCCTGGGGGCAGGAGATCCGACTCCATGTACAGTTCATTCAGGATCGCCTCAACCGCCATGAATGAACAGAGTACTGAGCCAAGCGCCGCAGCCTGGAGTTCTGTGGAACGTTTCTCAAACGCTGGGTCATTCACTGCCAGGCCCGTAACCGCCCCGACATCATCAAGTTCCGTCGCCCGATCAGCGTGAACTCGACCTGCGATGTTGAAGGTTACCGACGCGAAGGCGGTTATCGTTATCTTCACCATCACCCAATCCTATGCTGCTAAGGGCAGGCTGGGCTTCCCCGCCATTTCGCGCTTCCTGTACCTGTCCGTGCCTTGCAGAGCTTACCGTTGCCGAAAGCGGACCCTGTAGGCGAAAGTTCGACCCGAAGCAGACCGACGCCCGGTGTCCAGCAAAGCGGAGGAAGCCCAGTCAGGCTCCATCTCGGGCGCGCCGCCAGTGAACCCATGCCCAACCAAACAGCGTAAGCACAAGGAAGGGGTACGCATTGAAGGGCAATGGATTGGACAGAGGCGTGAGCGCTGTACCACCGAAGATCTGCAATGCGACTATTGCGAACAACACTGACGCAATGGCGCCCGTGGCTCTCACGAAAATAGGCATTCCTGAGGAAGCACTGACCAGAGCCAGCCCGGCGGCCCAAAGCCCGACACCTGCACCGAAGGAAGGGGAACTTGCCGCGAGGTCCATCGCGGAGCTCGAAACCACCAAGGTTTGACCGGCGACGAAGGTAAGAAACCCAGCAGCCAACTGCTCGTTGCCGAGTTTGATGTGATGAACTGCGAGAAGGAGCGCGCCCATAACGAGCGCGGTGCCGTCGAGACCCCAGGCCACGCCGCGGATTGCAGGAGGTGAGAACGACCCAGCGAGGCCCAACAGGCCGCCTATGGCAAGGCTGACTGCGGCGAAAAGTGTCAATCGATTCGTGTTCATTGCTTGGTGCTCAAAGGTGGGCCAGTGATCTTGCGGCCCGGAAAGTCGTATGACCGCTTCTCGCTGTGGATTCAACCGGTCGATGCAACACCTAGACTCTGATCGTAGAGCGGAGGGTGTTGTAAATGAAGTACCGGACGCGGACTTTCTACAGCGAGACTCAGAAGGCGTTGATGTGGGAGCGATGGCGGGAGGGTGAGTCGCTGCACGCGATCGCCCAGATGTTCGACCGGAACCACACCTCCGTCCGAAATATCTTGGCGAGAGCCGGCGGGATCCGACCGCCAGCGCGAACACGCGCGGCTCGAGCCCTGGCGCTGGCCGAGCGCGAAGAGATCTCCCGCGGCGTGACGGCGGGACAGTCGGTGCGAGCGATCGCCCGGCTACTACGGCGCGCACCGAGCACAGTGAGCCGCGAGATCCACCGCAACGGCGGTCCTTGCAGCTACCGGGCGAGCGTGGCCGATCAAGCCGCTTGGGAGCGGGCGCAGCGGCCGAAGCCCTGTAAACTGGCACGGAACCGCGCGCTGGCACGCGCCGTGGCCGAGAAGTTGCGGCTCGAGTGGTCGCCGTATCAGGTGGCCGGGTGGCTCAAGCGCAGGTACCCGCAGGATGAGACTCGCCAGGTGTCGCACGAGACGATCTACCGCACGTTGTTCATCCAGGCCCGAGGAGCCTTGAAGAAGGAACTACTGCAGCACCTTCGGCGCACCCGCGGGATGCGCCGTTCACGCCACCACACGCAGAAGAGCCCCAACCACGGCCGGATCACCGAGACGGTGTCGATCCGCGAGCGACCAGCCGAGGCCGAGGACCGGGCGGTGCCCGGTCACTGGGAAGGCGATCTGTTCTTCGGCAGCCACAACAGCCAGATCGCCACTCTGGTGGAGCGCCAGACCCGCTACCTCATGCTGGTGAAGGCGCCGGGCAAGGACACCGAGACGGTGGTCGATGCGCTGATCAAGCAAGCTCACAAGCTACCGAGGGAGCTCTACAAGTCGCTGACGTGGGACCGCGGGAAAGAGATGGCGGACCATCGGCGCTTCTCGCTAGCGACCGACATCCAGGTCTACTTCTGCGACCCCCAGCAGCCGTGGCAGCGCGGCTCGAACGAAAACACCAACGGTCTGCTGCGTCAGTACTTCCCTAAAGGGATGGACCTGTCGGATATTAGTCAGCAGAAGCTCAATGCCATCGCTCGGCGGTTGAACGAACGCCCTCGGCAGACGCTCAACTTCGAGACGCCGGCGGAACGCTTTGGCCAATTGCGCTGACCGCGACCGACCACTGGTCGTCGACACGATACGCCAGGCTTGGAAATGCGCTGACGAAGACCGAGTCGTAGCTGTCGATGAAATAGCGGCCCGGCCAGTCGCCCAGATCGTCGGAGATGCCCGTGCCCAGGAAGGTAAACGACGTGCTGAATCGGTCGTTGATCGGCTGGATGATCGCGAACCGGGGCACGACAGTGTCGCTGGAGTTCTTCGAGTTGGACCGGGTGCCGGTGCCGCTGAATGCGCTCTCCCATTCGGACTCACTGGTGAGCCACAGTACGTCGGCATCCACCGCGCGCCGAGTAAAGCGGGTGATGCCCGCGGGGTTGGAACTCGCCGTCTGGGCGCTGTCCGCGGACGCGGCCATGCCCGTGCCCAATGGGTACGGGCGCGCCTGGCCCGCGCCGCTGGCAAGCGCGGACAACAACAGGGCGGAAGCGAGCGGGCGTCGCGCCATGCGCAATGCTCCGAAGAATGGTGGGGCGAGTCTTTGGTGAAGATTGTAGCCGCGTCGTGCGCTGCACCCACCGCAACAGACGCCCGCCGAGCTCACGGCGTCTGGGGCGCGCGACTGTAAACCACCTGCCCGGCAAGCACCGTGTGCAGCACCCGCGCCGAGGTGAGCTCGGCGTCGGGCACGCGCAGGATGTCGCGATCGAGCACCACGAAATCGGCCAGCTTGCCCGGCGCGAGGCTGCCCTTGAGGTCCTCCTCGAAGGCGGCGTAGGCGTTGTTCCAGGTGTAACTGGCGAGCGCCTCCTGGCGTGTCATGCATTGCTCGGGGTGAAAGCGCTGGCCGTTCACCATCTCGCGTGTAACCGAGGCGCGGAAGCTCGCCAGCGGGTCGATGTCCTCGACCGGCACGTCGGTGCCGTTGCTCACCAGCGCGCCGGAATCGATCAACGCGCGCCACACGTAGGTACGCTCGCCGGCACGCGGCTCGCCGAGGCGCTTCGGCACCCACGGTCCGTCCGAGCTCGCATGGACGCCCTGCATCGACGCAATCACGCCGAGCTTGGCGAAACGCGGCACGTCGGTCGGGTGCAGGTGCTGCGCGTGCTCGATGCGCCAGCGCAGCGCCCGTCCGTCATGCCCGCTTTGCGCGCGCTCGTAGAGATCGAGAATCTCGCGATTGGCGCGGTCGCCGATCGCGTGCGTGTTGAGCTGATACCCGTTTGCGAGTGCGAGCTCCGCGGTGCGCTCGATCGTCTCCAGGCTGTCGACCACGAGCCCGGTGCTGTCGGGCGCATCCGCGTAGGGCTCCAGCAGCCAGGCGCTGCGGGAGCCGAGCGCGCCGTCCACCATGCGCTTGATCGCGCGCACGGTGAGGAAGTTCTGCGCATGTCCGATCAGGCGGTAACGCGGCAGCTCCTGCGCCAGGCGCTCGTTGCTCTCGCCCCCCACCATCGCGTAGAGGCGGATCGGTAACTCGCCGGCGTCCGCCAGCTCGCGATACAGATCGATCGTCGCGAACGACGCACCCGCATCGTGGAACGTGGTGACGCCCTTGGCGAGCGCCTCCTGCCCGGCCCGGCGGACCTGTTCGACCTGCAATCGACGCTGCTCCGCGGCGGGCAGCGCGTCCAGCGCACGTTGCTGTGCCTCGTACACCGGATCGGCGGCGGTATCGACCAGCCAACCGGTCGGCGCACCGCGCGCGTCGTGCACGATCTGCCCGCCGGTGGGATCGGCCGCGTCCGCGTCGATGCCGGCCTGCGCCAGCGCCGCCGCGTTCACGATGACGCCGTGGCCGCTCGCGTGCTCGAGGGCCACGGGATTACGCGGTGCCACGGCGTTCAGTGTCGCATTGGTCGGCACACCGCCAACCGCATCGGCAGGCAACCCGCTCCATTTCTCCTGGTGCCAGCCACGGCCGACGATCCAGCTGCCCGGTGCGGCGGTGGCTGCCGCCGCCTTGACCTGCGCGACGATGTCCTCCCAGCGCTGCGCACGGCGCAAGTCGAGCGTGCCGAGCGACTCGCCGAGTGACATGAAGTGCCCGTGCCCCTCGATGAACCCCGGCACGACGCGGCGCCCGCCGGCCTCGAGGCGGCGCGTACCGGGTCCAACGAACGGGGCGATCTCGGCATCGCTGCCGACGGCCACGATGCGGTCGCCGCGCACGGCAAGCGCCGTGGCCTGCGGACGGGCCGGATCCATGGTGGCGATCGCCGCACCGAGCACCACTAGGTCGGCGGGGGCTTCCGCAGCACGAGCGATGCCCGCCACCAGCCACAGTGTCAGGGCAGCGACTCCAATCGAGCGCGTGTTCATGCGAAATCCCCCGGGCCCGCAAGCAGCAGGCGCGCAGTATTGCCGATCGACCGGCCGCGTGCGACGCGTCCGACAGCTGCCGTGCATGTCACATCAGCGCGTCACGCGGGTGGCGACTCCGCCAACTGGCGCACCAGCGCGAACTCGCACGCTTTGAAGACGAGGTAACAGGCCAGGCTCAGGTAACCCGTAGGCAGCAGCTCGATGAACTGCTGCAGGCCCCCGTCCATCAACGACTGCCAGCCATAGACAGCGATCAATTCCGCGTCGGCCTTGAGCAGCATGAAAAGGTTCAGCGTGCCGACGCCGAACCCGAAGAAGCTGACTCCCATGACGACGACGGCGAGCCCGCGACGACGCAGGACAACGCGATGAAACCAGCCCTTCATTTGATCCACCCCGTGCGCGTGCAGCCAGAATCCGAGTTTAGGAGAACCCCCCGCCACCGGCACGGGTTGGATGCCGCTGTACGATCCCACCGTCCACGGCCTCACGGATAAACGAACGTCACGGCCATGAAGACTTCGCGGGCCACCTGACATCCCGCCACAGCGCCGTCCTCTTTCTCGACCCGCCACCGACGCGCTGCGGCAACGACCGAGTCGGCGAAGTCCTGCCCGCCCGCCGCGCCCGTCCGGAGTGTCCGCAATCTCGCAGCCCCACGCAACGCCCGGACTCGTGACCCCGAAAGCGGACCCTGAAGGCGAAAGAACGACCCACACCTGCCGATCGCGAACGTCCGCTCTGCAGTCAACGCGATCCGCGCTTTCTCCACCTGACCGTCTTGCGAATTCCGGGCACGACGTCCTCGCTGGGGCCATCCATAAAAGCGACACGTCCGCCAAGCTCCGTCAAGAGATGGATTTTCGCGCGTTCCTTGGGAACGGGAATCTGCGTGTGCTCGCAAGTGGGAACGACTCAGCCTTCCTTTGATTCCATAGACGCTGTGGCGCCGCTAATGCGCGTCATAGCCACGGTTAGGGGGGGCGCCCATGTTGCGATTCAGGAGCTGGACTTCACCCCCGTCGCGATGAAGTGGTCGGGCGAAGAGTTGACGGACCGAACATTTGCCGTTAAGACTCAGATAAGCGTCTATTGGGGAGGGTGGTCGATGAAAAATTGGACGATGGCGGCGGCTCTGGCCGGCGCGAGCATGATTGCGTTGGGCGGTTGCAACAAGACGCCCGGCGAGCGGACAACGGCGACCGAATCCTCTGCCGCCTCTGCCTCCTCTGCCGCGTCCACCGAGCCGCTCAAGGTCGCCGAAGCCGCCTATCCCACGCAAGCCTATTTCGGCGACACGCACGTCCACACCGGCTGGTCGGCCGACGCCGGCATGGATGGCGCGATTACCACGCCTGAGGACGCCTTCCGCTTTGCCCACGGCGACACGGTCAAGTCGAATACCGGCCAGGATGCGAAGCTCAAGCGCCCGCTTGACTGGATGGTGATCACAGACCATTCGGACGGCATGGGTACGATCAGCGAAATTCGCGCCGGAAATCCGGAAATGATCTCCGACCCGTTCCTGAAGCACATGTACGAGGTGATGAAGGGTGGGAACGACGAGGAGTCGGGCAAGGTCGTCCGTGAGCTCATCAACCTGCAATCGAACGGCAAGCTGCCCAAGCAGGTGCTGGACCCCAGATGGATGGTGTCGGCGTGGGCCAAGACGATTGCGATTGCCGACAAATATAACGAGCCTGGAAAGTTCACCGCGCTCATCGGCTATGAATGGACGGTCAACGCCGGCGGCGGCGACAACCTTCACCGTAACGTTATCTATCGCGACGCCGCCGACAAAGCGAAAGCGATGCTGCCGCTCACCACCTTCGAGACGCAGGATCCCGAGAAGCTCTGGGAGTGGATGGCGAAGTACGAAGCTACGACCGGTGGAAAAGTGCTCGCCATCCCACACAACGGTAATCTGTCGAACGGACGGATGTACGAAGAAACGACCTTCACCGGCAGCCCGATGACCAAGGCCTATGCCGAGGCGCGCTCGAAATGGGAGCCGCTGATGGAGGTGACCCAGATCAAGGGGCAGAGCGAAAGCCATCCGAGCCTGAGCCCGAACGACGAGTTCGCCAGCTGGGACCTCTGGGACCGCAGCAACCTCAACGGCGTGCCCAAGCAGCCCGGCATGATCCGCACCGAATATTGGCGTGAAGGGCTTAAAAGCGGCTTGCGGCTCGAAGCGGTGCTTGGCGCGAACCCTTTCAAGTATGGCGCCAATGGCGCGACCGACACCCACACGGGCCTTTCGACTGCAGACGACGACAATTTCTGGGGCAAGTTCAAGACGGTCGAGCCGGGCCCCGACCGCTGGAAGCGCGACGTCACCAAGCCGTATCTAGGCTGGGAGCAGGCTGCGGCGGGCTATACCGGCGTCTGGGCAACCGCGAACACGCGCGAGGCGATTTGGGACGCGATGAAGCGCCGCGAGACCTTCGCCACCACTGGCCCGCGCATGACGGTACGTTTCTTCGGGGGCTACGGCTTCGGCGACGGCGATATGTCCGACCTCGTGAAGGCTGGCTATAGCAAGGGTGTGCCGATGGGCGGCGATCTCAAGGATTCGCCCGACGGCAAAGCGCCGAGCTTCCTCATCGCCGCGATGAAGGACCCCGAAGGGGCCAATCTCGACCGGGTGCAGGTCGTCAAGGGCTGGCTCGACGCGGACGGCAAGACGCGGGAGAGAATTTACGACGTTAAGTGGGCGGGCGACCGCAAGCCGGACGCCGACGGCAAGCTTCCGCCCGTGGGCAACACGGTCGATCTAAAGACCGCGACATATGCCAACAGCATCGGCGCTCCCGAACTGACGGTGCGCTGGACCGATCCAGATTTCGATCCGAAGGCGAAGGCGGTCTATTACGTACGGGTCATAGAGATCCCGACGCCGCGGTGGACAGCCTACGATGTCGTGCGCTTCAAAGCGGCGATGCCCGCAAAGGTCACCATGATCCATCAGGAGCGCGCGTTCACCTCGCCGATTTGGTTCGACCCGGCCGGTTCCAATGTGGCGACAGCCGTGGTGATGCAAGGTACGGCACACTCGGCTGCGTCGCCGAAGCCGTCACTCATCGACGGCACGAACTGATCGGCGTAGGCGATGTCGGATGCCCGCGCAGGTTGGCGACGTCGGTATACGTCTGCCAGGCGGGACGTGTGCCGATGAAAGTGGGTTCGGCAACCGGCTCTTATGGGGCGCGGTGAGTGACCGTATTCGGACAGCCATTCTGATCCCGTGTACGCCCGCTATTGGCCGATCTTCCCCTTTCCGAGATGTCCGCTTTCCCGCGTGCTCCGGGACGATCACGCATCCGTGCCCGATAACGAGACGCCGTGCGGTGAAAATCGACCCTGGGCAGAAGTTCGTCTCGCCAAGAAGCAGACGATCAACACCCCATTTCGTCGGGCTGTAACAGCAGAGGTACTGCGCCACCGAGGCGCTTACGACTGCCGATCTCCGTCAGCGCGTTTTCGCCGCCACAATCTGACGAAGTGAACAACAACCTCCATGAATGCGCCTGCCGCCGCTCCGACCGCAACAAACAGGGCGAGTTGCCCGCTTGACGCACCATACGCTGCACCCAGCGCTGCTCCAATGGCCGTTGAAACACCAATGCTCATGTATCGCCTCTGCCAATTGCCCGCGATTCTCCCCGAGTTGGGTCGCCTTTGCTTCAATTATGCGGGCCAACATTGTCGAACGCCGATCACGGAGTCCTGATCTCGTTGCGCCTGGCGTCAGCCGCGCGTCTCGTGATCGCCAGCGGCCACAGCCTGAGCCCGGGACAGGGTCACGACGTTGCTGGCCGAGACAGGCCGGGGCTCAGTGCCGTCGGCCAGGTGCTCGAGCTTGCCGTCCACAGTGGCACCGCATTCCATGTGCAGCTGGCGGTAGCGGATGTTGCCGATGACGCGCGCGTTGGCCTGGAGCTCGAGAAAATTTTCCACCTCGAGGTCGCCGCGGATCGTGCCATTGATCACCGCGTCGTAGACCTTGGCACCGCCGACGATGGCGCCTTTCTCGCTCAACACGAGCAACCCGCGCGCGGCGTCCTTGCAGAGGACGTTTCCCTCCAGCTGGCCGTCGATCCGCAATCCGTCGGTGATGCGGATGTCCCCGGCGATCTCGACGCCGGCGGCGATCAGGCTGGAGAGCCGGGTGATGTCAATTGGCGTGCGGGATTTTCGGCGAAACATTGAGCTCACTCCGTGAGATGACCGTGGAACAAGTGACTATTGCGTCGCGCGCTGACGGCCGCGCTGCGTGGTCAGGAAATCGATCTGGCTGCGCAGCTCCGCGATGCGCTCATTCAGCGCCACGACCTGTCGATCGAGCGAGGAACGCGTGGCACGCTCCATCGCGAGCTCGATCCGCTGGCGGGCCAGGTCCGCTTCGAGGGCGGCGTTGCGGGCCTCGAGGTCACGCAGGCGCAGAGTGGGCGTCCCGCCGACGGTGTAGAGGCGCAGGGCGAGCGTTGCCGACAGCGCGAGCAGCACGACCAGGACCATGACGTGGAAGCCGGAGCGCAGGCGCCGCGTGGAGGCAAGCTCGAGGCGGGCAGACGACAGGCGCCGTGTCGTGGCGGAGCCTGCGAACGATCTCATGGCAGTCCAATCGGGGCGTCCACCTTGGCCAGGTAGTCGCGGGGCTCAACGCGGATGCCATGCCGCATGACTTCGAAGTGCAGGTGCGCACCGGTCGAGCGGCCGGTCGAACCGACCGCCGCGATCGCCTGCTGCGGCATCACGAGGTCGCCCGGACGGACGAAGACCCGGGAAGCGTGGCCGTACAAGGTCGCGAGACCGTTGCCGTGATCGATCACGACCGCGTTGCCATAGGCGCCGTTGGCGCCCGCGGTGACGACCCAGCCACCGGCGCTGGCCAGAATCGGCGTGCCCACCGGTGCCGGGAAGTCTAGACCTTCGTGACGGGCCAGTCGGCCCGTGAACGGGTCGCGACGCGTGCCGAAGCCCGAGCTCGTGCGCCCTGCCCGGATGGGCCGTTGGTTGGGAAAGGCCATGCTCGCCAGGTCGTGCTCGGCGGTGAGGTTGGCCAGCTGCGCGACCACGGCTTCGAGCTGCACAAGTTCATCCTCGAGTCGAGAAAGACCCGTGCCCAGATCGGCGCGATGGATATGGGCTGCAGCTGGCGACGTGTCGTGACGGCCGAGCGGTATGAACGGGCCGCCACGCGGCATCGCATCGGCCGCGTGCGGGGTCGTCGTGTCAGGGGCTGGCGGTGCGGATTCAGGGCGCGGGGGCCGCGCACCCGATCGGACGTCGGGTGGCCGGCCAAGCCCAAGGCGCCTGGCCAGGGTCGCAGCTTCGCTTTCCAGCATCGTCAGCCGGCCGGAAAGAACACCGACGCGGTCGATCAGGGCGCGGCTCTCGGGATGATCGAGATCGAGCCGGATCGCTGACCGGTCCGGTGAACCCTGTGCGACGCCGGTTTGTGCCGAGCCATAGCCCAGCGCGAAGCAGCCAGCCATGAGCAGCAGCAGGAGCAGGGCTGCGCCGGTGGCGAGTGGCAGCACATCGACGGTGCGCAGGCGCGAGTGGGTCACGGGACCGGCAGAGAAGATCACAAATGCCAAGTGCATGCCCTCGTTGGTCGCGCGGCTGGTTCGTTCCTCGTCGCGTTGTAGTCGATACTTAGCGCGTGTCCGCGCGCTGGACAATGGTTCCGGGCAGGGATTGTCCAATCTGTGACCTACAGCGCAGGAGTGGAAGGTGGCCGCGACGAGTCACTCAGCCCGACTCTCTGTCCTCACCCTCCTCCACTCCCCGAATACCTCGAGCAGTGGCTCGAGCACGTCCACCCGATACACCGCATCGCTCGGCAGCGCCGCGAGACCGTGTTTCGCGCCGTACAACTGTCCCGCAATCGACGCCGTCGAATCCGAATCCCCGTCGTGATTCGACGCCACCTCGATCGCCTCGCTGAAAGTCGCGGCCGTCGCCGCCGCATGCAGCCCGATGGCGAGCGCCTCGTCGCCGACCCAGCCCTGGCCGAAACTCGCGGACGCTCGTGCAGCGCCGCTTGATGGCAGCGCCGCGCCGACCTCCTGCAGCAGCTGCCGGGTACCGGTCGATGCCGGGTGCATCTTCACGGCGTGCAACCCGGCGTCGATCACCGTGCCCCACGATTCATCGTCGACCAGCTTCCGAATCGCGAGCGCCATCACGCCGGACGGCGCATAGCCGTCGGGATGGCCATGTGTAAGCGCCGCTGCGGCCGCGCCGTGGGCGTAAACCTCTGCGTCGTCGAACGCCCGATCCAGGAATCCGAGCGGCGCGGTGCGCATCACGCCCCCGCATCCCTTGCTGTCGTTGATCGGCTTGTCCAGGTTGCCCTGTCCGCCGGCACGCAAGGCCGAGAGGCAGGTGATCCCGGGCGCCTGCGGCTGCCACATCACCGCGTGCCGTAGCAACCCGACTGCCTGCGTCAGATCGCCCGCATTCCAGTGGCCGCGCTGTGTCCGGTACCAGTCGAGATACGCCTGCCGTATCGAATCGATGAGTGGCGCTCCATCAGCCATCGCACGCACCTGTCCCTGGAGCGTGAAGAGTGTCATCTGCGTATCGTCCGACACCTGGAGCATCCCGCTCGCCGCGGCGAGACGGATGCCCTCCTCCCCGTGTTTCCGCCGGATCGCGGCCAGCGAATCGAACTCGACGCGATACCCAAGTGCATCGCCGATCGCTCCGCCCAGCAGGCACGCGAGCCGCCGCGCGGCCACGGCATCCAAGTCGGGATCCACCGTCCGCTGCGCGAGCACCCACTGCTCCTGCTCGCGCGTCTCAATTGCCCGGGGCCGGGCGGCGCGTACCTGCGTGATGGCAGCAGCGGGCGTCGCGCCGAATTCGACCAGCAGTCGCGCCGCCACCGATCCGGCACGCCCGAGCCCGCCGCGGCAATGCACCAGCACCCGTTCCCCGGCACGCAATCGCTCGCGCACCCGCGCACCCGCGTACACCCAACGGGTCTCGAACTCGGCGGCCGGCGCACTCACGTCCTTGACCGGCAGGTGATGCCACTCGAGCCCTGCTTCAAGGATGGCCTCGGGCAGCGCCTGCACCCCGAGCAGTTCGAATTCGTCTTTCTCGATCAGCGTGACGACGGCGCTCGCACCCCAGTCGCGGATCACCGCGACATCGGTCGAGAGATCGCGCGCCCAGTCAGCGCCGAACGTGCTGTCGCCCTGCTTCCCAGGGCACAACGTGACGCCCACCGTCCCGGCGCCCACGGCAACGGCTGCGATCTGCAGCGGGTCCGATGCACTCGTCCTGACCTTCATCGCCAGAATCCTCCGCTGTACCGGGACTTCGACGCCGGATTATCCACGCACGAAAAAAAAGCCCCGGGCTTTTGAGGCCCGGGGCTGAGTCAGCGGACTTTTGGTCGAAGGGAAGGGAAAAAGTCCGCCAGGGGAACCTTTGCGTCAGTGCAGCCGTGCCCACTGCAGGACCTTGACGTCCTGCGCCGAGCGCCCGAAGTTGCGCGCAATGATGCGCGTCGCTTCCTTCATGCCCCGGTTCGGTCGCGGCTGGCCGTCGAGTTCCACGACGCCACGGAATTCCTCGAGGCCGCGGGGTTGCGGCTGCTCGACGAGGAAATGGGCATAGAACTTGATGGCCATGGCCGGCAAGCTACTGTCCGACCCTGGTCTTTTCCGTGACCGTGCGCACACTATTCCGGCGCCCGGCACGCGCCTGCAGAAAACATGACCCGTTACCGAAAAACCGCACCTCCCGGCTCCCACTACGCCACCCCTGAGGGCGAGCGCCGCCTGCGCGCCGAACTCGACGATCTCTGGCGGGTACTGCGACCGCAGGTGACCAGGGCCGTACAGGAAGCCGCGGCGCAAGGCGATCGCTCCGAGAATGCGGAATACATCTACGGCAAGCGGCAGTTGCGCGAGATCGACCGCCGGGTGCGGTTCCTGCGCAAGCGGCTCGAGGGGATGATCGTGGTCAGTCGGCCGCCGGATGACCGCGGCCGGATCTTTTTCGGTGCGTGGGTGCAGGTGGAGGACGAAGCCGGCACCGAATCTGAATTCCGGATCGTCGGCCCGGACGAGATCGACCCGGCCCGGCGCTACGTGAGCATGGACTCACCGCTCGCCCGCGCGCTGCTGGGCAAGCGTGTCGACGACGAAGTCACGATCGAAGTGCCGGGCGGAACCCGCGTCTACGCGGTCGTCGGCATCCGTTACGAAGAACCGGCCGCCTCGTGACGCGGCAGGCCGTCTTGGATGTCGCCGATCCACGGCACGCGAGACGCCCAGTGCACGTGACCCTGCGGCTGCAGGCGCGCAGCGGTTGCGGCATCCACGCTGCCGAGCGTGATGTGCAGCTCGCCTGGCCAGTTGCTGGACTCGAAGAACAACGGTGTGCCGCAGCGGCCGCAAAAACTTCGCGTGGCCGCGGGCGACGACTGGTAGGTGCGCAATGCCGCGGCGCTGCCGAGCAACTCGAAGCGTTCGCCGTCGGTGCCGATCCACGTGACGAAGCCCGCGCCTTGCGCACGACGACACACCGTGCAGTGACAGTGCGCGACCCAGAGCGGCGGCAGCGGAAAACGATAACGGACGGCGCCGCAGAGGCAGCCGCCCTCGCCCGGTTCGCCCGTCGCTGGCGATGCGTTACTCACACCACGCGCACGTTCTTGAACTGCCAGGGATCCGTCTCGTCGAGGTCCTCGGGGAACATGCGGCCGCGATCGACCAGCGGATGCCATTCGCTGTATTCGCCAACCACCAGGCCCAGGTACGGCCGGCAGATCTCGAGGATGCGCTTGTAGTCGATGTCGTCGGGCTCGACGATGCCGCTGTTCGGGTTCTCGATCGCCCAGATCAGGCCCGCCATCGCGGAGACCGTGACCTGCAGCGACGTCGCGCTGTTGTGCGGCGCGAGCTGGCGGGCTTCCTGCACCGAGAGCTGCGAGCCATACCAGTAGGCGTTCTTCTTGTGGCCCGCGAGCAGCACGCCGAGCTCGTCCGCGCCGTGGATGATTTCGTCGCGCATGATCCGCTTGCGGTCCTGGATCTTCCAGTTGCGGCCCGCGAGCTCGTGCACCGAGACCACCGCGTCGTCGCAGGGGTGATAGGCGTAGTGCACCGTCGGGCGGTAGACGACCTGCTCGCCCTTCTTCACGGTGAGATAGTCGGAGATCGAGATCGACTCGCCGTGCGTGATGAGGAAGCCGTGGAACGGGCCCGACATCGGCGTCCAGGTGCGCACGCGCGTCGCCGCGCCGGGCTGCATCAGGTAGATCGCGCTGCCGCGGCCGGACTCGTGCTTCTTGCCGTCGCGGGGCCAGTTCTTTTCGTGCGAGCCCCAGCCTAGTTCGGCCGGCTGGCAGCCTTCGCCGACGAAGCCGTCCACGGACCAGGTGTTGACGAACTCGTTCGTTTCCTTCGGCCGGTTGCCGACCTGCGTGTCGCGCTCCGCGATGTGGATGACCTTGACGCCGAGTTTGTGCGCGAGCGCCGCCCAGTCCGCGCGCGTGGCCGGCTCCGTGGTCTCGACACCGGTGTCGGCGGCAATGTTGAGCAACGCCTGCTTCACGAGGTGCGAGACGAGACCCGGGTTGGCGCCGTGCGTGAGCACCGCGGTCGGTGCGCGCTGCTTCGAGTCCTTGAGCGCGAGTGCTTCCTCGCGCAACGCGTAGTTGGTGCGGCGTGCAGGCGCGACGGCGGGGTCGGTGTAGCCGCCCGGCCACGGCTCGATGCAGGTGTCGAGGTAGAGGGACCCCTTCTCCCAGCAGAACTTGATGAGCGCGAGCGACGACACGTCCACGGACAGGTTCAGGAGGAAATCGCCGCGACCGACGATCGGGTCGAGCACGTTCTTGAAGTTGCCGCGCGTCAGCGCGTGCTTCACGAAACGCACGCCGTATTCCTGCGCGACCTTCTCGCCGGCCTCGTCGGCCGTGACGATGGTGATCTGGTCGGCTTTAATGCCGACGTGCCGCAGGATCAGGGGCAGCACGCCCTGGCCGATGCTGCCGAAGCCGACGAAGATCAGGCGACCTGGAAAGACGACGTGAACGGGATAGCTGGTCATGATTGCTCTATCGGGATACCTGGGTAGCCGGCCCGGAAAGGCCGGCAGCGCCCTAGTTTACCGTGAAACCTGCCGGGGCCGAACGTACCGGGTGGCCGCGCGGGTCAGTCCCTCGTGGCCAGGTCGCGCCAGTGCGGCGGGTACGTGCGCTCGTAGCCCGGCAACTGCTCCATGCGCTGGATCCAGCGGGCGATCGCAGGATACGTAGTCTCCATGGGCAGGAAGCGCGAGCGCAGGTCGCCGGCCTCGCGCTTTTCCATGGCGCGGCGCAGCAGCATGATGCCGGGGAACACCGTCATGTCGGCCGCCGATGGCTGCTCGCCGACGAGCCACTCCGATTTGCTGAGCCGCGCTTCGATCGTGCGGGCCTCGCCACCGACGATGTGCATCGCCCTGGTGACCTCCTCGGCCTGCTGGTCGAGCTGGTCGAGGAACACCGCCGACACGATCTGGGTCACGTACTGTTCGGCATAGGCCTGGTATTCACAAATCACGCGCATGATGGTCCCGGCCTCCTCGGCCGAGGAACCGAAGAGCGGATACTCCGGGTACTTGCGGTCGAGGTACAGCAGGCAGGCCAGCGATTCGAACACGACGTAGTCGCCGTCCTTCAGCACGGGGACGCGGCCACGCGGGTTCATGCGCAGCAGCTGGGGCGACTTGTGTTCCTGCTTCGAGAACTGCAGCAGGTGAGACTCGTAGGCGAGCCGCTTGTGCTCCAGTGCGAGCAGCACGCGCCAGGAATACGGACTGCCGCTGCCCCAATAGACTTCGATGGCCATGGATCCTCCGCCGCCGCGCCACTTGCAGCGGGCGCTCCGCGGGATTGTACTGGCACGCACGGAGGAATCGACGATGTCATGGCACACGCTCGTCAGCGCCGAACAGGCTGCCGCCGAACTCGGCAACCCGCGGCTGCGCATCTTCGACTGCCGGTATGAACTGGCGCGGCCCGCCGCGGGCCACGAGGCCTACCTCGCCGGTCACCTGCCCGGCGCGGTTTACGCGGACCTGCACCACGACCTCGCGGCGCCCGCCACCCCGCGCAGTGGCCGCCATCCGCTGCCCGGGCCGGAGGACTTCGCCGCGAAACTGCGGCAATGGGGCGTCGACGACGACTCGGTAATCCTTGCTTATGACGACGCCACCGGCATGTGGGCGTCGCGCTTCTGGTGGATGACCTCCCGGTGGCTCGGTCACGCGCAGGTGGCCGTGCTGGACGGCGGTCTGCGGCGCTGGCGGGAACTCGGCTTGCCGACGACGACCGAACTGCCTGCGGCGCGCGACCACGGCAACTTCACCGCCCGCCCCGATCCGACGGCGGCAGTCGATGCGGACGCCGCGCAGGCTGCGGCACTGGATCCGCAGCGCAGGGTGCTCGACGCCCGTGCAGCCGAGCGCTATCGCGGCGAGGTGGAACCGATTGACCCGGTGGCTGGCCATGTCCCGGGCGCCCTCAATCACCCCTCCGCCGGCGTCGTTGCGGCCGACGGCCGCTTCCTGCCGCCGGCAGTCCTGGCGCGCAACTTCACCGCGCAGCTCGGCGGCGTGCCTGCGACGGACACGATCACGATGTGCGGCTCGGGCGTCACGGCCTGCCACCTGCTGCTCGCCATGGAGCACGCCGGGCTCCGCGGCGCTCGTCTCTACGCGGGCAGCTGGAGCGAGTGGTCGCGGGACCCCACGCGCCCGGTGGCGCGTGGAAGTGACTAGAGCCAAATTTCTTGTTTACGTCAGCCCCCGCAGTGACTATCGTGCGCGCCTCGTTTTTCCGGCCTGCGCGCCGGCCACAGGTGGAACGACCAAGACAGTGGAAAACCCAGAACGCAAGACCGGCTACACCGGACCCTGGAGCGTCGAAGACTCGCTCGACCTCTACGGCGTCAACGCCTGGGGGAACGGCTACTTCGGCATCAACGCCGACGGTCACGCGATCGTGCGTCCCGACTGGACCGAGGGTCGCGAGATCGACCTGCACGAAGTCGTCACCGGTCTTGCCGCGCGCGACCTGTCCACGCCCGTGGTCGTCCGCTTCTCGGACATCCTGCGTCACCGGCTGACGCGGCTGCGCGACGCATTCGCCACCGCGATCGCCGAGAACGAATACAAGAGCCGCTACTGCGCGGTGTTCCCGATCAAGGTCAACCAGCAGCGGCTGGTGGTCGAGGAAATCTACGGCTACGGCCGCGAGTTCGGCTTCGGCCTCGAAGTGGGCTCCAAGCCCGAGCTGCTCGCCGTCATGGCGCTGACCGAGGGCGAGTCCGAGCGCCTGATCATCTGCAACGGCTTCAAGGACGACAGCTACATCGAGGCGGTGATCCTCGCGGCCAAGCTCGGCCGCACCATCATCCCGGTGGTGGAGAACTTCAGCGAGCTGGCCCTGATCCTCAAGCACGCGAAGACGTACGACGTGCGTCCGCGCATCGGTGTGCGGGTCAAGCTCGCGAGCGAAGGGGCTGGCCGCTGGCGCGAATCCTCGGGTGAGAAGAGCAAGTTCGGCCTGTTCGTGACTGAAATCCTCGACCTCTTCGCGGTGCTCAAGGAGCACGGCATGGAGGACTGCCTGCAACTCGTCCACTGCCACCCGGGCAGCCAGCTGCAGGACATCCGCCGCGTGAAGGACGCGGTGACGGAGCTCGCGCACGTCTACGCCGAACTCAAGCAGATGGGCGCCGGCCTGCAGTACATCGACATCGGCGGCGGCCTCGGCGTCGATTACGACGGCAGCCGCACCAATTACGAGTCGTCGATGAACTACACGCTCGCCGAGTACGCCAGCGACGTGGTCTATCGCATTGCGAACGTGTGCAATGCGCGCGGCATCGAGCATCCGGTCATCGTCAGCGAGTCGGGGCGCGCGATCGCCGCGCACCACAGCCTGCTCATCTGTGACGTGCTCGGCAGCTCGCAGCTCGACCGCTTCCGCGTCTCCGAGGCAGACGAGCAGATGGTGCGCAGCCGGAAGGAAATGCCGCAACCCGTGAAGGACCTGCTCGACGCCTATCGCTCCGTGGCGGAGCGGCGGCTGGTCGAGTGCTACCACGACGCGCTGCAGGCCCGCGAGCAGGCGCTGCAGATGTTCAGCGTCGGTTACCTCGGCCTCGAGGCGCGCGGCCTGGTCGAACGGCTCTACTGGGCCACGTGCGCGAAGATCCGCGACCTCTGCCGCAAGCTGGACTCGGTGCCAGAGGAACTCGAAGGCCTCGAGACTATCCTGAGCGACATCTATTTCTGCAACCTGTCGATCTTCCAGTCGCTGCCGGACAGCTGGGCCATCGACCAGCTGTTCCCGATCATGCCGGTGCACCGCCTCGACGAGCGTCCCGCGCGCACCGGGGTGCTTGCGGACATCACCTGCGATTCCGATGGCAAGATCGACCACTTCGTCAGCCTGCGCGAGACCAAGCGCTCGCTCGAACTGCACGACCTGAAGCCGAACGAGCCGTATTACATTGCGTTCTTCCTGGTGGGCGCCTACCAGGAGACGCTTGGCGACCTGCACAATCTCTTCGGCGACACGCACGTCGTGCACATCAAGCTGCACGACGAGGGCGGCTGGTGGATCGAGGAAACGGTGAAAGGCGATGCGGCGGCCGAGGTGCTGCGCTACATGCAGTACGACGTCGAACGGCTGGTGCCGCAGTTCGCACGCGACTGCGAGCGCGCCGTGCGCGAAGGCCGCATCACGCTGCCGGAGAGCCAGGCGATGCGACGATTCTACGAGGCGGAACTGGCAGGCTACACCTACCTAGAATCGAGCCCGTGACCTGACGCGGGCTCGCGACCACAACGATCACCAGGGAGCGACCATGGAACTCAAGGCGATGCTGGCTATATTCGGCACGGTGTTCCTGGCCGAACTTGGCGACAAGACCCAGTTGGCCACCGTGCTGTTTGCCTCGGACAAACAGAACAGCGCACTCGCAGTCTTTTGCGCGGCTTCCGCGGCCCTGGTCGCGTCGTCGGCCCTTGGCGTGGCGGCCGGATCGATGCTGTCCCATTACGTCAACACGAAGTACCTCTCAGTCCTCGCCGGCGTCGGCTTCATCGTGATCGGCGCGTGGACACTGTGGTCGGCGCTCCGGGGCAGCTGAATACCCACGACGTCATCGAGACGTCACGACCGGTTCACCCAGCCGTCATTCGCGTCGCGTCCAATGACCTCGTCATCCCTGACGAGGACCGCGTGACATGCTGGAGGAAGCCCTGGACCCGCGCACGATGGTGCAACCTGACCTGGCGCGTCTGCTGGCCGCGGCGATTGTCGCGTCGCCCCCCTCGACCGAGGACTGGAACAGGTTCTGGAACGACGACCAGTCGATCTGGGCCAACGCGCGCACTATCGAGCACTGGATCGAACGCGCCAGGCGCTGAACCGGCCCGGACATCGCGCGAACGCCCCCCCGGCGACCCTGCGAGCGGCATTTTATTGCGCCGCATCAACTATTTAGGTTGCAGCGTCCCCGAACTGCAAGTACATTCGGACTGGTCAAGATTTGATCACCTGCGCCCGGCGCAGTCACGGCACCGCAACGAAGTCTGAAAACGAGCCGAGTTCCAAGGATCACTGCCTTCGCCTTGCGTGCTGCCGAACCATCCATGACGACCCATTTCCTGGGCTCTTTGCCCATCCCCGCCAAGACCCTGCGTTTCATCGCAGGACCGTCGTGGCGTGGGCCGGAAACCGGCACCGGATGGCGTCTGCAGATGAGCGCAAGGTCTTGATTTCTTGGGGGGTGTGGTAGTATGCGGCGCGATCGTTGCCCGTACGTGTCTGGCAGTGCGCCGGTTGGCGCCTTCTGTTTTGAGCCGAAACGTCTTCGATCAGGTGACAGGAAACGTCGCTGGAGCGCCGGCTGGATCAGACCGGCGACACGAATGACGCTCGGCTGCGAACCCCTGTTTGAATGAGTGTTGAGCAGTGCCGGCCAGGCAATGACGCCTGTGTTCCGGTTTGATGTGTTACTTCTGAGGATGTTCGAATGACCAAGATCTACGTGGGCAACCTGCCTTTCACAGCGACGGAGCCGGACGTGCGCGAGCTTTTCGCCCAGCACGGCACCGTCGAGTCCGTTGCCCTCCCGACTGACCGCGAGACCGGCCGGCCGCGCGGCTTCGGCTTCGTCGAGATGCCGCAGGCGGATGCCCAGCGCGCCATGCAGGCGCTCAACGGCTTCAACATGGGCGGTCGTCCCCTGCGCGTGAATGAAGCGCAGGATCGTCCCCGTACCGGTGGCGGCGGTGGCCGTCCGGGTGGCGGCGGTGGCCGTCCGGGTGGCGGCGGCGGCTACGGCGGCGGCGGCGGTGGTGGTGGCGGCTACGGCGGCGGTGGCGGCGGCGGTCAGCGCCGCTGGTAACCCCGTTCGGGACCGAGGCCTGACGGCCGGGTCCCGTCCGTACCAGCAAGCCTGATGAAGGCCGCGACCTTCCTGGTCGCGGCCTTCTCTTCCAGCGTTCGAAGTACCTTCAGGGTACGGCGGGATCGAGCGCGTGAGTCGAGCCTTCGGTTCGACTGTTCACCACATGTCCCGCAACCGGTTCGCGACGTCTATGCGCGGGCCTTCGGCTGCCTGGTGCGCGCCGTTCCCTTCTTTCGTTTCCCCGGCCGTCAAGCGCTGGAACTTCTGCATCACCGTGTCCGTGAGGAACCGGCTGCGCGCACCGTGCACGTAACGGTCGCCGTGTCCCTGCTGCTGGGTCACGTAGAAGCGCACGGGCGCGATCAGCCGTAACTCGCTGCGGGCACGGGTCATCGCGACGTACAGCAGTCGCCGCTCTTCCTCCAGCAACTCGGCCCTGCCGGCCGAGAACTCCGATGGGAAACTGCCGTCGGTGACGTTCAGCACGTGGACCGACTCCCATTCCTGGCCCTTGGCGGAATGCACCGTCGAGAGCACGAGGTAGTCCTCGTCCAGCAGCGGGTCGCCTGACAGGTCGCCCGTGGCCTGCGGCGGATCGAGCGTGAGTTCGGTGACGAACGACTCTCGTGTCACGTGCTGCTGGCTCAGGCGCTCGAGCTGGTCGAGATCGCCACGGCGTGCATGCGCCGCTTCGTACAGGCGCTCGAGCTGCGGTTCGTACCATTGCCGCACGCGCCCCACCTGTCCTTCCCAGGGCGCGTTTTCCGCGCCGATGTCGGCCAGCAGTCGCGTGAGCGGGCCCCAGGTTGCGCGCGTCGCGGCAGGCACGGCGTGCGCCATCAGCGCCGGCCATGAAAACGCCGCGGCCTGGAATGCTTCGCACGCGCGCTGTGCATTGGCCGGACCCATGCCGGGCAGCAGCTGCAGAACCCGGAATGCCGCGATGCGGTTGCGCGGGTTGTCGGCCCAGCGCAGCACGGCGAGCAGGTCTTTCACGTGCGCGGCCTCGAGAAACTTGAGGCCGCCGTACTTCACGTACGGGATGTTCCGGCGCATGAGCTCGAGTTCGAGTACGTCGCTGTGGTCGGCATTGCGGAACAGCACCGCCTGCCGGCGCAGGTCGACGCCGCGCTCGCGCGCCTCGAGCACGCAGTCGGCGACGAAGGTTGCCTGCGCCTGTTCGTCGAGCACCGTCACGTACTGGGGCAAGGCGCCCTGGCCACGCATGCTGTGCAGGTGCTTGCGGTACTGCCGGCCGCCCTCCGCCATCAACGCGTTGGCGGCGTCGAGCACCGGCTGCGTCGAGCGGTAGTTTTCCTCGAGCGTGACGATGCGCGCGCGTGGTTCGAACTTGTCCGGAAACTCGAGGATGTTGTCGATCGATGCGGCCCGGAACGAGTAGATGGCCTGTGCGTCGTCACCGACGACGGTGAGTCCGGCGCCGTCGGGCTTCAGCCGCAGCAGGATCTCGGCCTGCACGACGTTGGTGTCCTGGTATTCGTCGACCAGCACGTGGTCGAAGCGGCCGCCGATCTCGCGGGCCAGGTCCGGGTCGGCCGTCATCACGTGCCAGTAGAGCAGCAGGTCGTCGTAGTCGAGCACCTGCTGCTCGAGTTTCGCCTCGACGTAGGCGCGGCACAGCGCGGTGAGTTGTTCTTCCCAGTCCAGGCACCACGGATACGCCGTCTCCAGCGTGTGCCGCAGCGGACGCTGCGTGCTCACGCGATGCGAGTAGATCCCCAAGCACGTGTCCTTGCGCGGGAACCGCTGCACCGTCTTCGAGAAGCCGAGCCGGTGACGCACGACGTCCATGAGGTCCGCGGCGTCCCCGCGGTCCAGCACGCTGAAGCCGGGATCGAGCCCGAGCCGCGGCGCGTACTCACGGATCAGCCGATTGCCGATGGAATGGAACGTGCCAGACCAGGGCAGGCGCAGATGGTCGGGGACGCGGGTCGTCGAGTTCGCCTGGGCCGCGAGCGCCTCGGCCATCACGCGCTGCGCGCGCCGGGTCATCTCGAGCGCGGCACGGCGCGTGAACGTGAGCAGCAGCATGCGCTCCGGCGGCACGGCTGCGAGCAGCAGGTGCGCGACCCGGTGGGCCAGCGTGCTGGTCTTGCCGGTGCCGGCGCCCGCGATCACGAGCAATGGCGAGGCTTGCAACCCGCCACCGCCACGCGGCTCGCCGTGCATCACGGCTGCGCGTTGCGCGGCATTGAGCGAAGCGAAGGCGGCGTTCGTGGTGGACATGACGGGCAGTCACTATAGGCAGGGACTGTATGGATATCCAGTGCGACGGGCCCCGGGGACAGGGTCGCGGGCGTTAGGGGTTATGCCTCAGGGGTCAGTAAGATGGCGGCCGGGGGAGAGTTGCTTCGATTGCAGAGGGTTGGACAACAATGGCGAAGAAGGACCGCGACGAATTCGACATGGGCAGCGTCCTGATGCGCCTGGCGTTCTCACTGGCGCTGGTCTTCCTGACGTTCAACCCGACCGGGCACTCCTACTTCCATTGGTTGCAGGCGAACCTGTCGCCCATCCAGCCGCTGGTCGTCATCGCCGGCCTCCTGCTGCTGGGCGGCTGGCTGTTCTTCATCCGCGCCACGTTCTCGTCGATGGGCACAGTGGGCGTCGTGCTGCTGCTCGCGCTGTTCGCCGCCATCGTCTGGTGGATGGTGTCGCGGGGCTGGCTCTCGACCGCGGACAAATCGACAATGGCGTGGGTCGTGCTGAGCTGCCTCGGCCTGCTGCTGGGCATCGGCATGTCGTGGGCGCACATCCGCGCGCGCCTCTCCGGCCAGACGTCGGTCGATCGCGTCGACCAGTAGCACGCCTGCTCGCGCGGGGACGGTATCCAGATGAGCAGCAAGGCAACTCCCGCGGACCGTTACCCGTCGCAGCCTCGGCGGGTGACGGCGCTCGACCTGCCGGTGCCGCCGCGCGAATCGCTGCCGCCCGACCTGCAGAAGTACTTCCGCATCTGCGACGAGAAAATCGGTTTCCTGCCGAACGTGCTCGCCGCCTACAGCTTCGACGAGAAGAAGCTGCGCGCGTTCAGCGGCTTCTACAACGAGCTCATGCTCGAAGACTCGCCGCTCAGCACGCTCGAGCGCGAGATGATCGCGGTGGTCGTCTCGTCGGCCAACCGCTGTTACTACTGCCAGGTGGCGCATGGGCAGGCGGTGCGCGAACTGTCGGGCGACCCGGCGCTCGGTGAGCTGCTGATCATGAATTACCGCGCGGCGGTGCTGACGCCGCGACAGCGCGCAATGCTCGATTTCGCGCACAAGATGACCGTGGCGCCCGCTGCCATCGTCGAAGAGGACCGTGCCGCGCTGCGCAGCGCGGGGTTCGACGATCGCTCGATCTGGGACATCGCCTCGGTGGCTGCGTTTTTCAACCTGTCGAACCGGATGGCGACCGCGGTCGACATGATGCCGAACCCCGAATATCACGCGAAGAGCCGCTGACCGCCCGACGGCTGCCACCCGATTCGAGCCGTTCATGCGCTGCGCGGCGTTCGCGCAGACGCCGGGGCATGCATCGGCCGATGCCCCGTGCTGGCATCGTGGACGCCCTCCGACCTCTCTGCTAGCGTTACGCGCCTGTTCATCGCCAGCCGGGGGAGAAATCACATGAACCATCGACATGCTCGCCAGCGCCTGCTGCTCGTCTGCTCGCTGCTGAGCCTGCTCGCGGTCACCGGGTGCGCCTCTGGCCCGACGATTCGCAGCAACGTCGACTCCAGTGTCGATTTCTCCAGTTTCCGCACCTTCGGCTTCATCTCCCCGCTCTCCACCGATCGGGAGGGATATCAGTCGCTGATCTCACAACAGCTGGTGACCTCGGCTGAGCGCGAACTGGTGGCCCGCGGCCTGCAGCGCACGGACACCAACCCGGACCTGCTGGTGAACTTCAGCGCCAACCTCGATCAGCGGCTGCGCGTCACGCAGACGCCGGCGATCCACAGCCGCAGCTTCAACAGCCACCGGCGGGGCTTGTACAGCACCTGGCCGATGTATCAGCAGACTGAAATCCAGCAGTACACCAAGGGCACGCTCGGAGTCGACGTCGTCGACGCTGCCCGAAGGCAGCTGGTGTGGGAAGGCTTCGCCCTGGGTCGCGTTACCCAGCGGACGACGGACAATCTCGCGCCCGTACTCGATTCGGCGGTCGTTGATATCTTCAGCAGATTCCCGCTGCAGCCGAAGTAGGCGCCGTCATCCGCGCGGCGGCCGGGGGTGTCTTGCCCGGGTCGCGGGGCCCTATCAGTCTGCGTCACCGATCCCTGGGGGGAACCTCCTGATGAAACGCATCGCCGCCGTGGCCTTCTCCACGCTGCTCGCCGTCGCTGCGATGGCGCAGACACCCACCGCCGAACTTGCCAAACCCCCGGCCGACGCCCGCCACTTCGTCATCATGTCGACCGGCGGCAAGCACGGCGACTCGTGGGCCTGGACACTGCCCGACGGCACGCGCATGAGCCGCGAGAGCCTCAACCTGCGCGGCCAGGTCTGGGAAATCGACACCAGCGTTGCTTCAGGCATCGACGGCATGCCAGCCAGGCTCGTGGTGCGCGGCGTCACCCCGCAGGGCGACGCCGCAGAGACTTTCACGATTGCCGGAGGACAGGCCAACTGGCAAAGCCCGGTCGACAAGGGCGCCGCTGCCTATGCCGCGCCGCGCTATTACGCGAGCTTCGGCGGCACCATGGACACCAATGCCGCCTTCATCGAGCGGCTGATCAACGCGCCCGGCCGGACGCTCGATCTGCTGCCCGGTGGCAAGGCTCACGCCGAGAGGCTGACGACGCTCGAGGTCGGCGACGGCGCGAGTCGGCAGACGATCACGTGCTGGTCGGTGACTGGCGTCAGCAATTCGCCGATCCCGGTGTGGACCGACGCAAAGGGCAGGTTCTTCGGCGTCAATTTCGGTCTGGCATGGCTGCCGGCCGGTTACGAGGATGCCCTGAAAGCCACCGAGCAGGCACAGGATGACGCTCTCGCCGCCGCGGTCGCCAAGACCAGTCAGTCGCTGCCGAGGATCCCCAAAGTCCCGGTCGCCTTCACCGGGGTCCGCCTCTACGACGCCGACGCGCAGCGCTTCCTGGCCGACCAGACAGTCGTCGTGACAGATGGGCGAATCGCCGCCGTCGGTCCGGCCGCATCGACGGTGGTACCGGTCGGCGCCGAACGCATCGACGGGCGCGGCAAGACACTCCTGCCCGGGCTCTGGGACGTCCACATGCACGTCGGCAACGACTACACCGGCTTCCAGGAACTCTCGATGGGCGTCACCTCGGTGCGCGATCCCGGCAACAGCGACACCGCGACTCAGTCGCGCGCCACGCGCCGCGCCAGGGGCGAGCTGCTGTTTCCCAATGTCTATCCTTCGTCGCTGATCGACGGCAAGGGGCCGTACACGGCCCAGGTCGCGAACGTCGCGACCAGCGAAGCGGAGGCCATCGCGCTGGTCCGGACCGCGAAAGCCAACGGCTTCACCGGCGTGAAGTTCTACGGCACTTTTGACCCGCAGTGGCTTCCCGCCACGATCGCCGAGGCCCACAAGCTCGGGCTCCACGTGCACGGCCACGTCCCGGCGGGCATCAGGCCGCTCGATGCCGTCAATGCCGGCTACGACGAGATCACGCACATCAACTGGATCATGATGCAGGCGATGCCCGACAGCGTCATCCAGGTCTCGAACGGCATCGCGCGTTTCGAGGGGCCGGGACGCTACGGCAAGGACGTCGACCTGGGCGGCGAGCCGATGAAATCCTTCGTTGCCACGCTCGCGGCGAAGAAAATCGCCAGCGACCCGACGATGGTGGCATTTGAATCGCTGTACGTTCCCGAAAACGGCGATCTCTCGCCGTCTTATGCGCCTTTCGTCGGCACGCTGCCGCCGACGGTCGAGCGCGGCTTCCGCTCGGGCGGATTCGCGGTGCCCAAGGACCTCACCCGCGCCGACTACCGCGCGAGCTGGGCAAAGATGGTCGAGCTCCTCAAGCGGATGCACCAGGCCGGCGTCCCGATCGTCGCCGGCACTGACGGCTCGGGCATCGAGCTCGTCCGCGAGCTCGAGATCTACACCGAAGCCGGCATGACACCTGCCGAAGCACTCGCCACTGCGACCATCGCCCCGGCACGCCTTGTCGGCGCCGACAAGACCACGGGATCGATCGCCGTCGGCAAGGCCGCCGACCTGTTTCTCGTCGAAGGCGATCCCTCGACCCGGATCGGCGACCTGCGGCAGACCCGCCTGGTCATGATGGGCGACAAGCTGATGGATGCCGACGCGCTGCGGACGGCGGCAGGCTTTGCGGGGCGCCCGAAACAGGGATCTCCGTCTCCCCCGAACTAGCGGACGAGTTCCATGATCTTGCGCTTGAAGTCGTTGTACGGTGGATAGCGCATGGGCGCGTCGAAACGGAAGCTGCGCTTCATGACGGGCTTCATGTGGCTGAACGTTTCGAAGCCGTACCAGCCGGTGTAGCGGCCCATGCCGCTGTTGCCGATGCCACCGAACGGCAGCTCGGGCGAGACCATGAAGATCACCGCGTCGTTGATGCAGACGCTGCCGGCGCTCAGCCTGTCCAGCACGGCATCTTCGAGCGCCTTGCTCTTCGTGAACAGGTACAGGGCGAGCGGCTTCGGCCGGTCGGCGACGAACTTGATCGCGTGGTGCATTTCGTCGACGGTGATGACGGGCAGCACCGGGCCGAAGATCTCCTCCTGCATCAGCTCGGAGTCGGGCGCCGGATCCAGCACGATCGTCGGCGCAACGTAACGATTCGCCACGTCCACCTGCCCGCCGGTGTGGATCTTCTGTCCTTCCAGCAGCTTGGCAAACCGCGCGGCGTGACGTTCGCTCGCGATGCGGCAGTAGTCAGGGCTCTGGCTCGGGTCGTCGCCGTAGAACTCCTTGATCTTCGCGGCCAGGAGCTCGGTGAACTGCGCAGCCACTGCCCTGTGCACCAGCACGTGGTCAGGCGCGACACAGGTCTGTCCGGCATTGATGAATTTGCCCCAGGCAATGCGTGACGCCGCGACCTCCAGGTTGGCGCTCTTGTCGATGAGGCACGGGCTCTTGCCGCCCAGTTCGAGCGTGCATGGGGTCAGGTGTTTCGCGGCAGCGGTCATCACGATGCGCGCGACGCGCTCATTGCCCGTGTAGAGGATGTGATCGAACTGATTTTCGAGCAGTTCGGTCGTCTCCGGAACGCCGCCTTCGACCACGGCGAAGGCGTCCTTGTCGAGGTAGCGCGGCAGGATCCTGGCGATCGCCGCCGAGGTGTGCGGAGTGACTTCAGATGGTTTCATCACCGCGCAGTTGCCGGCGGCAATCGCGCCGACCAGCGGGGCGCACACCATCGACAGCGGGTAGTTCCAGGGCGCGATGATCAGCACGACGCCCTTCGGTTCGGGCTGGATGTAGCTGCTTCCCGGGAGCGCCATCATCGGCGTGGACACGCGCTTGGGCCGGGCCCAGCGCCGCAGGTGCTTGCGCGCGTACTTGGCCTCGCTGGCGACGAAACCGAGTTCGCTGAGCGCCGTCTCGAAACCGCACTTGTGAAGGTCGGCCTGGAGCGCCTCGGCGAAATCCGCCTCGTGCTCGCGCATCATCCGCTCGAGTTCGCCAAGCTGGTGCAGCCGCCACTCGATCGGGCGCGTCTTTCCCGTCGCGAACGTGGCCCGCATGCGGTGCAACACATCCGGTATCGATACTGTTGTCGTCATCCCCGTCTCCCGGCGCTTACCAGCACCCCCGCTGTGTGGCAACGCTACCACACGGCGGGCTGGCTTGGTGCGCCGCACCAAATGCAGAATGCGGGATCAGCGGGGATGGGGAACGGGATGGCCGGCAGGGTCCGCAGCGTCTACAAGGGCAAGGTCCTCAAGCTCAACATCGAGCGCGTGAAACTGCCGAACGGCTCGGTGGCGGAACTGGAAATTGCGCACCACCCGGGTGGCGCCGTCGTGGTCGCGCTCGATGCTGAAGGTCGCGTCTGCGTGTTGCGGCAATACCGTCACGCTGCTGGCGGCTGGATCATCGAACTGCCGGCCGGCAAGATCGACAACCGGGAGCCGCCGCTCGAATGCGCGAAGCGCGAGCTCGCCGAAGAAGCGGGCGTGACCGCGCGGTACTGGAAGCACCTCGGCCAGTTCTTCAGCTCGCCCGGCGTGTTCACCGAGGTCATCCACGTCTTCCTGGCGCGAGGGCTGGCACCCTGCGACTCGGTGCCGGAAGCGCACGAAGTCCTCGAGGCGCGCTGGGTACCCATGACTGAGGCCGCAGCGCTGGCCGCGGACGGCCGGTTGCCGGACGCAAAGACGACCATCGGCCTGTTCTGGGCCCAGACCCGCCTGCGACTCGAACGGCGGACCCGCCGGGCCAGGCCCAGAACGTGACGCGCGTCCCAATCTGGCGGCGCCCGGTTTCGTAGCATTGAGGCAAGAGCCGTCCGTGTGGCAATAAGAACTGGACCATGGCCGACGAACCGTCCGACAAACCGCCCGTGAAGCCAACCCCGTCGCCCGCCGCGGCCGATACCGGGCCGGGCCGGCTTGCCGAGGACGATCGCGGCAACATCACGTGGCAGTGGGCCAACGAGGACGTCCTGAAGGCCGACGACACGATCAGCGCACTCGAATGCCTGAGGGTGCTGGCGGACCCGCGGCTCGACATCGTCGACGAAGGCTCGGCGAGGTCCCCCAACGACAACCCGCAGGGCCTCAAGGTCGGTTACAACCCGTACGACAGCGGATCGCTCGGCAAGACTGCGCGCATGAAGAAGCTGAACCTGCACGAGCTCTCGAAGTGGCTCGAGACGCAACGCAAGCTGGAAAAGAAGAAAGACGAGTGACCGCGGGCGGCCGCGCCCTGGCCCACCGCAACGCGTGGATCCGGCACACCGTCGCCCGGAACGCTACCATTCACGTTCCGCTCGGCGACGGCGCAGCATGAAAACCTTCGGCATCGTGGGCCGCAAGAATTCCGGCAAGACGCACCTGGTCACGCGACTGGTACGGCTGGCGTCGGCGCGTGGCCTGCGCGTCTCGACGGTCAAGCACGCGCATCATTCGTTCGACGTCGATCGCCCTGGGAAGGACAGTTACCTGCATCGGGCAGCAGGCGCTCACGAAGTGCTGGTCGCGTCGGCGGAACGCTGGGCACTGCTGCACGAACACCGCGGCGCGCCGGAGCCGCAGCTCGGCGAGTTGCTCGCCCGCCTGCAGCCTTGTGACCTGGTGCTGGTCGAGGGTTTCAAGCGTGAAGTGGAACGCCGGCTGGAGGTCTATCGCGCAAGTTGCGGACAGACGCCGCTCGCGCTCGAAGACGCCGGCATCCTCGCCGTCGCCACGGACGACGCAGGAACGTTTGCCGGACGCAGCGGCCTCTGCTGCCTGCCGCTCGACGACGAAGCGGCCGTGCTCGACTACGTGCTCGAGCGCGCCTGAACCGCTCGCGCAACGGCCCCCGGCAATTCGTCGAGGCCCTTGATCACGATCGGCGGCGGGTCCGATTCCCTGGACCATGAGACCGCGTCGCGGTTCAACCAGACCGGCAACACGCCAGCCGCGCGCGCACCTTCGACGTCGGCCTCCGGGTCATCGCCCACGTGCACTGCCTCATCGGCACTCAACCCGACGCGGTCGAGCAGCATTGCGAAGATGCGGGGGTCCGGCTTCATCATTCCCGCTTCACGCGCCGGCAGGCTGGCCTCGAAGTATTGCGCGAGACCGACGACCCCAAGGTCCGCATTGCCATTGCTGATGGCGAACAAACGGTAGTCCCGCACCAGCACGTCGAGCGCCGGACGAACGTCGTCGTAGAGGGTGACCTCATTGCGCGCACGGTAGAACACCGCAAAGGCCTCGTCCGCCATCGTCGCCGGGTACTCCGCTTCGCGCGCGTGATGACGCAGCGCTTCAAGGCGCAGCCACGTGAAGTCGTGACGCATCGCCGGGTGATCGATGGCCATGCGGGCGCGCACATCGCGCATCGAATGCAGATCGTGGCGCCCGGTGACGCGCGGATAGTTCCGCGCGAGGAAGTCGTGCATCGCGTGCTCCGCGCGCACGATCACCGGGTAGACGTCCCAGAGCGTGTTGTCGAGATCGAAAATGATCGCCCGGATGCCGCTCATGGCGTTGCCGTATGATGCGCCGCGAATTCACGAAGTCGGCGAGTCTACATGAGGACGTTCGGCACGAGGTTCGGCGAGCGCATGGCGCGGCCAACCGGCGCACTGGAACTGATGGCGGACCTGGGTTCGGCCGCAGCGCGCGCCGGCGAGGCCGGCATCCGCATGCTTGGCGGCGGCAACCCCGCGCGCATCCCTGCGGTCGAAGCCGTGTATCGACGGCGCCTTGCCGAGATCGCGGCTGACTCCGCGCAGTTCGGGCGCTTCATCGCCGGCTATTCGGCGCCAGGCGGCGATCTCGGGTTCCGCCAGGCGGTGGCCAAGTCGCTGCACGACGAATTCGGCTGGCAACTCAACGAACACAACGTGGGCCTGACGAGCGGCAGCCAGTCCGCATTCTTCTTCCTGTTCAACCTCTTCGCCGGCGAGCGCACGGACGGCGGACGTTCGCGCATCCTGCTGCCGCTCGCCCCCGAATACATCGGCTATGCAGACCTTGGCCTGACGCCGGGGACGCTGCTCGCGCAGCCGGCCGGGATCCGCGACCTCGGCGACGGCTTCTTCAAGTACTTCGTGGACTTCGAGCGTCTCGAGGTGCCGGACGACATCGGCGCGCTGTGCGTTTCACGGCCCACCAATCCGTCCGGCAACGTGCTGACGCTGGACGAACTCGAGCGCCTCGATGCGCTGGCAAGAGCGCACCGCGTGCCGCTCATCGTCGATGCCGCCTACGGATTGCCGTTTCCGGGTATCCAGCACGAGCAGTTCGCAGCGCTCTGGAATCCCAACGTCGTGCTGTGCCTCAGTCTCTCGAAGCTCGGCCTGCCGGCTGCACGCACCGGGATCGTCGTCGCGGACGAGTCGATCATCGAGGCGCTGACCGCGTTCAACGCGACTGTCGCGCTGGCGCCCCCCTCCACCGGGCCGGTAATCGTCGAGCCCCTGTTGCGCAGCGGGGAGCTGGCATCCCTGTGCCGCGAACACGTCCGGCCGTATTACGCCAGGCACTGCTCGGATGCCGTCGCCGCGTTGCGTGAAGCCTGCGCCGGCCTGCCGTTACGCATGCACAAGCCGGAAGGCGCATTCTTCCTCTGGCTGTGGTTCCCGGGATTGCCAATCACCAGCGACGAGCTTTACCGGCGGCTGAAGCAGCGCGACGTGCTCGTGCTCTCCGGCCATCACTTCTTCCCGGGCGTCGCGCAGGACGACCCGCACCAGCGCGAATGCCTGCGCCTGAGCTATGCCCAGCCGCCGGCGAGCGTGCAGGCGGGCATTGCGATCCTCGCCGAAGAAGTGCGCCGGGCGTACGAGCGCGGCTGACGCCGGCACGCCCGGATCGCGCTACCCACCGCGTCAATGCGTCCGGCCCCGCTCGGCCAGGAACTCGGCGAGCACGCGCGACGTATGCGATGCGCGCGGCGCCGCGGCCAGTTGCTCCGGCGAACCCTCCGCCACGATGCGTCCGCCGCCCGCGCCGCCTTCCGGTCCGAGGTCGATGATCCAGTCCGCTTCCGCGATCACGTCGAGGTTGTGTTCGATGACCACCACGGTGTTGCCCGCATCCACCAGTCGGTGCAGCACGCGGATCAGCTTCTCCACGTCGGCCATGTGCAGGCCGACCGTCGGCTCGTCCAGCACGTAGAGCGTCTGCACGGCGTTGTCGCGCCCGGGCCGCAGGCGCGCGAGTTCCGTCACGAGCTTGATGCGTTGCGCTTCACCGCCCGACAGCGTGGGACTCGGCTGACCGAGAGTGAGGTACCCGAGCCCGACGTCCTGCAGCAACGTGAGCGCGTGATGCACCTTCGGGTGAGCCTCGAAGAAGCCGACGGCGTCGTCGACGCTCATCGCCAGCACGTCGCCGACGCTGCGGTCGCGATACGTGACTGCCTGCGTCTCGGCGTTGAAGCGCCGGCCGCTGCACACGTCGCAGAGCACCTTCACGTTCGGCAGGAAGCTCATCTCGATCGTCTGCATGCCCTGCCCTTCGCAGGCCTCGCAGCGTCCGCCGGCCGTGTTGAACGAAAAGCGGCCGGGGCCGTAGCCACGAACCCGGGCGTCGGTCGTACCTGAGAAAAGCCTGCGCACGTCGTCCCAGAAGCCGACGTACGTCGCCGGGCAGGAACGCGGCGTCTTGCCGATGGGCGTCTGGTCCACCTCGAGCACGCGCGTGATCGCCGCGGCGCCGTCGATGCGCTCGCAGCCGACCCACTGCGGCGTCTTGCGCCTGCTCTGCTTGGCCGTGCGGACGCTCATGTTCGCGTGCAGCACGTCGCGCGCCAGCGTCGACTTGCCCGACCCCGACACGCCGGTGACGACCGTGAGTCGGCCGAGCGGGAATCGCGCCTTCGTCTTGCGCAGGTTGTGCAGTTGCGCGCCCCGCACGACCAGACCGGGTGTGGCTCGCGTTACGGGGCGGCGCTGCACCAGCGGATGGCGCAGCGGGTTGGCCAGGAACCGGCCGGTCAGCGAATCCGGCGACGCGATCAGGTCGGCGACGCTGCCCTCACCCACGACGCGGCCGCCGCGAGTGCCGGCGCCCGGCCCGAGGTCCAGCAGGTGATCGGCGCGGCGGATCGTCTCCTCATCGTGCTCGACGACGAGCAGGGTGTTGCCCTTGTCGCCGAGCCGACGCAGCGAATCGAGCAGGATGCGGTTGTCGCGCGGGTGCAGCCCGATGGTCGGCTCGTCCAGCACGTAGCAGACGCCCTGCAGGTTCGACCCCAGCTGTGCCGCCAGCCGGATGCGCTGCGCTTCGCCGCCGGACAACGTCGGCGCAGAACGGTCGAGCGAGAGATAACCGAGGCCGACGTCCTGCAGGAACGCAAGGCGCGACTTCGCCTCGGCCTGCAGGTCACGGGCGATTTCCGCTTCACGGCCTTTGAGCTTCAGGGCATCGAAAAACGCGAGCGCCTTCTCGACCGGCATTGCCGCCAGTTCCGCGATCGACTGGTCCTTGAAGCGGACCGCAAGCGCGACGGGATTGAGGCGCTGTCCGTCACAGGCCGGGCAGGCCGCAGCATCGCCCTCGAACCACTCGTTCCACCAGACCTCTTCGCCGGACTGCTCCTCGTCGAAGCCGCTGATCTGCAGGCCAGTGCCAAAGCACTCCTCGCACCAGCCGTGCTTGGAGTTATAGGAGAACAGCCGCGGATCGGGCTCGGCAAAGCTGCGCGAACACGACGGACAGGCGCGGCGCGTCGAGAACACACGCGTCTTGCCGCGTTCCACGACGTGCGCGACGCCTTTGCCGAACTCGAGCGCGCGGTCGAGGGCAGCACGCAATTCGGGTTCGCTGTTCGCGCCGACCAGCACGCTGCCGACCGGCAGCTCGATCGTGTGCTCCTTGAAGCGGTCCAGCCGCGGCCACCTGGCCGTCGGCTGCAAATCGCCGTCCACCCGCAACTCCCCGTAACCCTTGCCGAGCGCCCACTTGGCGAGGTCGGTGTAGTAGCCCTTGCGCGCAATGACCAACGGCGCGACCAGCTCGATCCTGCGGCCTTTTGCTTCCCGCAGCAGCAGCGCCGCAATCGAATCGGCGCTCTGCGGCTCGATCGGCACGTCGCAGTCGGGACAATGCTGCACACCGAGCTTGACGTACAGCAACCGCAGGAAATGATGCACCTCGGTCAGCGTGCCGACCGTGCTCTTGCGTCCGCCACGGCTGGTGCGCTGCTCGATCGCGACGGTCGGCGGAATGCCGAAGATGGCATCGACGTCGGGCCGCGAGGCAGGCTGCACGAACTGCCGCGCATACGCGTTCAGCGACTCGAGGTAACGCCGCTGGCCCTCGGCAAAGATGATGTCGAACGCGAGCGTCGACTTTCCGGACCCGGAGACACCCGTCAGCACCGTCATGCCGTCGCGCGGGATGGTGACTTCGATGTCGCGCAGGTTGTGCTCGCGCGCGCGGTGCACGACGATCGAGTCACGCGCGCGATCGGCCACGGCGTCGCGTGTCACGGCCGGCATGGCGATCGTCGGCAGCAGCGCATGCCCGGCGCGAAGCACGGCGGCACGCTCGGCCGCGAATTCCAGCAGCGCGCGGCCCGTGTGCGACTGCGGCTCGGCCATCACCTGTTCGGGCGTGCCCGCGACCAGCAGGCGTCCGCCACCGTCTCCGCCCTCTGGTCCGAGATCGAGGAGCCAGTCTGCGGCGCGGATCACGTCGAGGTTGTGTTCGATGACCAGCAGCGAGTGGCCCGCGTCGAGCAGCCGCTTGAACGCACCGAGCAGCTTCGCGACATCGTCGAAATGCAGACCGGTGGTGGGTTCGTCGAAAAGAAACAGCGTGGTGGGTCGATCCGCCGGCTTCTCACCAGGGAGACGCACCGATTTCCCTTGCGGAAGACGGGTGACCTTCGCGTTGACGGGCTTCACGTCCGCGAGGTGACCGGCGAGCTTGAGCCGCTGCGCCTCACCACCGGAGAGTGTCGGCACCGGCTGGCCGAGCCGCAGGTAGTCGAGGCCAACGGACACCAGCGGTTCGAGACGGGCCAGCACGTCGCGGTCCTCGGCAAAGAAGGCCACGGCCTCCGAGACGGTCATCTCGAGCACGTCCGCGATGCTGAGCGGCGACCCGCCCTCGCGGGCAATTTTCACCTCGAGGATCTCGGGCCGGAAGCGCTTGCCGTCGCAATCGGGGCAGCGCAGGTACACGTCGGAGAGGAACTGCATCTCGACGTGCTCGAAGCCATTGCCGCCGCACGTGGGGCAGCGTCCGTTGCCCGAGTTGAAGCTGAACGTGCCGATGGTGTAGCCGCGCTCCAGCGCCACCGGGTCGCGGGCGAAACGCTTGCGGATCGCGTCGAACGCCCCGACGTAGCTCGCCGGATTGGAACGCGTCGTGCGGCCGATCTGCGTCTGGTCCACCATCACGACGTCCTCGACCAGTTCGGCGCCCTCGAGCGCGCGATGTGCGCCCGGCGCTTCCGTCGCCTTGCCGTGTGCGCGGCGCAGGGCGGCGTAGAGCACGTCCTGCACGAGCGTGGACTTGCCCGATCCGGAGACGCCGGTGACGCAGACGAGTCGATGCAGTGGAATGTCGACGTCGACGTGCTTGAGGTTGTGCTCCGTCGCGCCCAGCACGCGAATCGCCGGCGCTCCCGGCTCGGGCGCACCCCGGCGGCCCGCGGCAGTCACTGCGTCGAGGCGACCGGCCAGGTACCTGGCCGTGAGCGTGTCGGAACGTGCTGCCAGTTCAGCCGGCGATCCTTCGAACACGATGCGGCCGCCGTGCTCGCCCGGCCCCGGCCCCATGTCGACGATCCGGTCGGCGGTGAGCATGATCTGCGGATCGTGCTCGACCACCAGCAGCGAGTTGCCATTGTCGCGCAGCCGATGCATCACCTCGATCACGCGCTTCATGTCGCGCGGATGCAGGCCGATCGACGGCTCGTCGAGCACGAACAGCGTGTTGACGAGCGACGTGCCGAGCGCAGTGGTCAGGCTGATGCGCTGGACCTCGCCGCCCGACAGCGTGCGCGACTGCCGGTCGAGAGTGAGGTAGCCCAGCCCGACGCGCACGAGGAAGCCGAGACGCGCGCGGACCTCACCGAGCAACTGGTCGGAGGCCTCATCGAGCGGCGCCGGCAACTCAATGCGCTCGAAGAACGCGAGGCACTGGTCCAACGGCAGCAGCATGACTTCGTGGATGTTGAGACCCGGCCCTGCCATGTCCCGCGCGGAAAGCCGCCACAACAGGGCCTCCTGCTTGAGTCGCGCGCCGTGGCAGGCGGGGCAAGGCGTGTAGCTGCGGTACTTCGCCAGCAGCACGCGCACGTGCATCTTGTAGCTCTTGGTCTCGAGCCACTGGAAGAACCGCCGTACGCCGTACCAGACTTTCTTTTCCCAGCGGCCCTCGCCTTCGAGCACCCACTGCTGCTGCTCGCCGGTGAGGTCGCGCCACGGCGTGTCGACCGGGATGCCGCGCTTCTTTGCGAAACGCAGCAGGTCGTCCTGGCACTCGCGGTTCGATTCCGTCTGCCAGGGCTTGATCGCGCCGCCGCGCAGCGTCTTGCCCGCATCGGGGATCACGAGGCCGAAGTCGATGCCGATGACTCGACCGAAGCCGCGGCAGGTCTCGCAGGCGCCGAGTGGCGAATTGAACGAAAACAGGCTCGGCGCCGGGTCACGGTAGTGGATGTCGCAGTCGGCGCAGTGCAGGTCGGTGGAGAACCGCCAGGCGGTTTCGGAACCCTCACCCCCACCCTCTCCCGCTCCGGCTCCCTCTCCCGCTGCAGCGGGAGAGGGTGGGGGTGAGGGCCACAGCGCGCGCACGTTCACGCGTCCGCGGCCGACGCGCAGCGCCGCCTCGAGCGCGTCGATGACGCGGCCACGCTCGACCGCGCCGAGCCGGAAGCGATCCTGTATCACCTCGAGCCGGCCAGGCTCACGGGAATGGACGCGCGTGTAACCCTGCTGCTCGAGCAGCTTGAGGATCTCCGCCTCGGTGAAGTTCTCGGGCACGTTGACCGGGAAAGTAACGATCAGTCGCGGGTCGTCGAGCCCCGCCGTGCGCGCCACCAGGACGTTGTAGACCGAATCCGGTGTGTCGCGCCTGAACGGGACCGCCACAGCCCCGGCAATGCAGCTGACCGGCGCGCGCATACAGCAGCTTCAGGTGGTCGTTGAGCTCGGTCATCGTGCCCACGGTGGAGCGCGACGTCCGGACCGGGTTGGTCTGGTCGATCGCGATCGCCGGCGGGATGCCTTCGATGCGGTCCACCTGCGGCTTGTCCATCCGGTCGAGGAACTGCCTCGCGTACGGCGAGAACGTCTCGACGTAGCGGCGCTGGCCCTCCGCATAGACCGTGTCGAAGACGAGCGATGACTTGCCGGAACCGGACACGCCCGTGACGACGACCAGCTGCCGCAGCGGAATGTCGAGATCGAGGCCGCGCAGGTTGTTCTGCCGGGCGCCGCGAATGCGGATGCTGTCGTGTGGAGACTGGGACATGGGGTCGGGGGCCCGGGGGAAAGTACGGGCACACCAACGCTACCACGTTCCGCCTGGATCGCAGATACTGCACCCAGAACGAAACCGAAACGACCGGGGACCCGAATGCGGTTCTTATCCGCCCTGATGCCGCGCGAGACGCGGTTTTTCGCGCTGTTCGATCGCCACGGCGTCCTGATCGTCGAGGGCGCCAACGCCGTCGTCGAGCTGGTCCAGCACTACGGCGACACCACCCGGCGCGCCGAGCTGATCCAGCGCATCGGCGACATCGAGCGCAGCGCCGACAAGATCACGCACGAAACCGTCTCGGTCCTGCACTCGACGTTCATCACGCCGTTCGACCGCAACGACATCCACCGCCTCATCTCCGGCATGGACGACATCCTCGACCTCATGCAGGACGCGGCCGAGTCGATGCACCTGTTCGACATCCAGACGCTGCCGCCGGCCTCGCTGCAACTGGCCGAGCTGCTGCAGGCCTGCTCTATCAGGGTCCAGGCGGGGGTCGCGCTGCTCAAGTCGATGGACGACGCCGACAAGGCGCTGGCCCTGACCGAGGAAATCGACCGCCTCGAAAGCGATGCCGACAAGGTCTCGCGCGATGGCATCTCGCGCCTGTTCCGCGAGGAACAGGACGTACGGCAGCTGATCAAGCACAAGAACGTCTACGAGTATCTCGAGGAAGCCATCGACAAGTGCCAGGACGTGGCCAACGTCATCGAATCGGTGATCGTGGAAAACGTCTGATGGCGGCCGAGCTCACCGTCCCGATGGCGACGCTGGTGCTGCTGGTCGCCCTGGCGCTCGCGTTCGACTTCATGAACGGCTTCCACGACGCCGCCAACTCGATCGCGACGGTGGTTTCCACGGGCGTGCTGCGCCCGCATTACGCGGTCGCGTGGGCTGCCTTCTTCAACTTCGTGGCGATCTTCATCTTCCACCTCAAGGTTGCAGCCACGGTCGGCAAAGGCATCGTCGATCCCGTCGCCATCGACCACTACGTGATCTTCGGCGCGCTGATCGGCGCGATCATCTGGAACCTGATCACCTGGTACTACGGCATCCCGTCGAGTTCGTCGCACGCGCTCATCGGCGGCATGATCGGCGCGACCATCGCCAAGGCCGGCGTGGACCCGCTGGTCATGAAGGGCATCCTGAGGACGGTCACCTTCATCTTCGTCTCACCGCTGCTCGGCATGCTGCTCGGCGGACTGATCATGATCGCCGTCTCCTGGATCTGCCTGCGCTCTGCGCCGCGCCGCGTGGATCGCTGGTTCCGCCGCCTGCAGCTCGTCTCCTCCGCTGCCTACAGCATCGGCCACGGCAGCAACGACGCGCAGAAGACCATGGGCATCATCTGGCTGCTGCTGATTGCGGCGGGCGTCACCGCCACTGATGCGAAGATGCCGCCAAGCTGGGTCATCGTGAGCTGCTACGTCGCCATCTCGCTCGGCACGATGTTCGGCGGCTGGCGCATCGTGAAAACCATGGGACAGAAGATCACCAAGCTGCGTCCCGTCGGCGGCTTCGCGGCCGAGACCGGCGGCGCGATCACGCTGTTCATGGCGTCGAGCCTGGGGATTCCGGTGTCGACCACGCACACCATCACGGGAGCCATCGTCGGCGTGGGTTCCGCGCATCGCACGCGGGCCGTGCGCTGGGGCCTGGCCGGCAACATCGTGATCGCCTGGATCGTCACCATGCCTGCCGCCGCCATCATGGCTGCGCTGGCTTATTACCTCGGCCAGTTCGTCCTCTGACGCACCCGGACATGCCAGGGCCGTATCCGCACCTGCTCGAACCGCTCGACCTCGGTTACGTCAAGCTGCGCAATCGCGTCCTCATGGGCTCGATGCACACGGGGCTCGAGGACGATCCGAAGAAGTTCCCGCGACTCGAAGCGTACTTCGCCGAGCGGGCGCGCGGCGGCGTCGGGCTGATCGTCACGGGCGGGTTTGCACCGAACATCGAGGGCTGGGCGTCGCCGTTCTCCGGCCGGCTCACCACCAGCGCGGCCGCGTCGAAGCACAAGCCGATCACCGCGGCGGTGCACGCGGAGGGCGGCCACATCGCGCTGCAGATCCTGCACACCGGGCGCTACGGCTATCACCCGCTGGCGGTGGCGCCGTCGCGGCTCAAGTCGCCGATTTCGCCTTTCACGCCGCGCGCATTGAGCGAGCGCGGCATCGAGCGCCAGATCCGCGCGTTCGTCCGCTGCGCCGTGCTGGCGCGCGAAGCCGGCTACGACGGCGTCGAGATCATGGGTTCCGAGGGTTACTTCATCAACCAGTTCGTGGCCGCGCACACGAACCGGCGCACGGACGACTGGGGCGGCAGTTTCGCAAACAGGATGCGCCTCCCGGTGGAAATCGTCCGACGGACCCGCGCGGCCGTTGGACCCGACTTCATCCTGGTCTACCGGCTGTCAATGCTCGACCTGGTGCCGGACGGCAGCGACTGGACCGAGGTCGTGCAGCTGGCGCAGGCGATCGAACGCGCGGGCGCGACGATCATCAACACGGGCATCGGCTGGCACGAGGCCCGCGTGCCGACGATCGCCACCTCGGTGCCGCGCGCCGCATTCGCGTGGGTCACGCGCAAACTCAAGGGACACGTCGGCATTCCGCTCTGCGCGACCAATCGCATCAACGCACCCGACGTCGGCGAACGGATCATTGCTGCGGGCGATGCCGACATGGTGTCGATGGCGCGCCCGCTGCTGGCCGATCCCGAGTTCGTGAACAAGGCAGCGTCGGGCCGCGCGGACGAGATCAACACCTGCATCGCCTGCAACCAGGCCTGCCTCGATCACGTCTTCCAGCGCAAGATCGCCTCGTGCCTCGTGAATCCACGGGCGGGACACGAGACGGAGTTGCGTTACGAACCGGTCCACGCGCAGAAGCGGATTGCCGTCGTCGGTGCTGGCCCGGCCGGGCTGTCGTGCGCGACGGTGCTGGCCGAGCGTGGGCACCGGGTGGACCTGTTCGATTCGGCCGGCGAGATCGGCGGCCAGTTCAACCTCGCAAAGCGCGTCCCGGGCAAGGAAGAATTCGCGGAAACGTTGCGCTACTTCCATCGCCGCCTCGACGTGACCGGCGTGGACGTGCGTCTCGGCGTCCGGGCCGACCTTGCCCTCCTGCGTGACGGCGGCTACGACGAGGTCGTGCTGGCCACGGGCGTCACTCCCCGCAATCCCGACATCCCGGGCGCCGACGAGCATCGCGCGAGCGGTCGCGTGCTCGGCTATGCAGACGTGCTGCTCGGGCGCCGGGCCTGCGGGCCGAACGTGGCGATCATCGGCGCGGGAGGCATTGGTTTCGACGTCGCCGAGTTCCTGGTCACGGGCACGCATTCAACGACGCTCGACCTCGCTGCCTGGCAGCGCGAATGGGGCGTGACGGATCCGGAGATCGCGCGCAGCGGGCTCGCGGCGCCCGTCATCGAACCACCCGCACGACACGTGTACCTGCTGCAACGCAAGCCCGCGCCGCTCGGCAAGGGGCTCGGCAAGACCACCGGCTGGATCCACCGCGCCGCGCTGCGCATGAAGCGCGTGGAAATGCTGGGCGGCGTGAACTACGAGCGCATCGACGACCGCGGACTGCACGTGAGCTACGGCGAAGCACGCACGAAACCCACGCTGCTGGAAGTGGACAACGTCGTGCTGTGCGCGGGCCAGGAGCCACTCTGCGACCTGTACGAGCCGCTGCGCGCGGCCGGTACCAGCGTGCACAAGATCGGCGGCGCCGACGTCGCCGCGGAACTCGACGCGAAACGCGCAATCGACCAGGGCTCACGGCTCGCCGCAAGACTCTGATCCGGACCGCGGACACGCACCTGTCTTCACGATCAGGTGGGCATCCGCCGTTGCCGGTTACTCGAGCGGGAACGGCACGCGTGCCGTGCCGTTGGCGTGCTCCTCGGCACGCTTCGCGGCCAGGATGGCCTTCAGCAACTGCGCGTGGTTGTGCTCGTCCTGCCCGGCCACGAGGTAGCGGTCCGCGAGGTTCAGCACCTTCTCCAGGTGCGCGCACCGTTGTTCGAGGTAAAGCAGCGTCTTGCCGAGATACTTCGGGTCGCGCGCTTCGATGTGCAACTGTTCCGCCGCCTGCATGGCCAGGGCGGACTCCTCCGCGCCCGGCTTGCGGTGGTACTGGCGCGCCGCGGGTTCTTCGTCCCCGGGCGGCTCTGCACTGCCACGCGCCTCCGGGACGGAGCCCCGGCGCGGCGGCCCATGCAGCAGCGAGCGGATGATGTCGGTCGTCGAGACGATGCCGATCACGCGTTCATCGTCGTCGACGACGGGCATCGCATGCACGCCGGACTCGATGATGAGCCCGGCCACCTCGTCGAGCGGGGTGCCGGGCCCGCGGCAGGTGACCGGTGCCCGCATGATCTGCTCGATGCTGAATTTTCCGTCCAGGAACGCCGCGCGATCGACGACACCCTTCGGCGCGAAGTACTCGAGCTTGATCAGGTCGGCCGAACTCAGCATGCCGACCAGCCGTCCGTTGCGGACGACCGGCAGGTGGTGGATCGGATACTGCAGGAAACAGTCGAGCGCTTCACTGACGGGACGATCGGCTTCGATCACGACCACCGCCTCGGTCATGATTCGCGCCACCGGTTCTTCGGGTCTCATGGGCCGCGTGTCCTTCTTTTTTTGCAAGGATAGCGCGGAATGAGGGGCGTCTCCGGTACTGCAGCACACTCGAGCAACAACGCTGCGTGAGCCACTTAGCTGGCTGTGTATTTCCGCCTATGACAGCCTGCGCATGACGCGCCGTGCGTAAGGATGCGTCAGGCGCGCATGGGCTTTCGGCGCGATTCCGGAACGATCCAGCAGCATCTCCACCTTGTCACGGAAGCTGCGACTCAGCTTGATCTCCTGCCCGGACTGCAGCTTGAGGAAGCACTCGCCGTTCAGGTGCGGACGCAGCGAGCGCACGCGCGCGAGATTCACGATGGTGGAGCGGTGGACGCGCTGGAATACCAGCGGGTCGAGCATGTCCTCGAGTTCCTTCATGGTCGCGCGCAGCACGTGCGTCTGTCCGTCCGCGTGCAGGCACATGTAGTCGCCCGCGGCGTCGATCCAGTCGATGGTCGACACGTCGAGGCGCAGTGTCTCGCGGCCCGAGCGGATCGGCAGCATCGTGGCGTACTTGCGCGCGCCGGCAGCGGCCGCCGCGATACCCGCGCCCGCGTCATGCGCAGCCTCCGCCGAGATCTCGCCGTTGCCTTTCACTTCGGCGAGCAGCGCCATGAGCTGCTCGCGCTGGGCCACGGCCTGCTTCTGCTGCCACTGGGCGCGGACACGATCGAGCGCGGCCGCGAGGCGTGCGTCGTCCACGGGCTTCAGCAGGTAGTCGAGGGCGTGCGCTTCAAAGGCATTGATGGCGTAGCGGTCGAAGGCCGTGACGAACACCACCATCGGCATGCTTTCCTGCGGCACCTGCGCCACGACGTCGAGGCCCGACAGCCCCGGCATCTGGATGTCGAGGAACATCAGGTCCGGCGCCTCCTCGTTGATGGCAGCGATCGCCTCGCGGCCGTTGGCGCACTGGCGCACGATCGTGATGTCGGCAGCGTCCTTGAGCCGCAGTTCGAGCCCGCGTCGCGCGAGGGGCTCGTCGTCGACGAGAATGGTGCGGATGGTCATGTCGGTTGCGTCGCCCGTTCGAATGGCATGGTGATTTCGATGCGCAGTCCCGGCCGCGAGAAGCGGACGGCAAGCTTCTGCTGGTCGCCGTACAGCACGGCGAGGCGCTCGCGCGTGTTGCGGAACCCGACGCCGCGGCCCGCCCCGAGTTCGACGCCGACCGGCAGTCCCGGGCCGTCGTCGGCCACGGCGAGCCGCAGGCGGCCGTCCTCCTCGCGCGCCTCGATGCGGACCCGCCCGCCCTCTTCGCGCGGTGCGACGGCATACTTCAGCGAGTTTTCGACCAGCGGCTGCAGCACGAGCGACGGGACCAGCGCCTGCGTGACGCCTGCATCGATGTCGAACTCGAGCCGCAGGCGGTCGCCGAACCGCAACTGCTCGATGCCGAGGTAGAGGTTGAGCGCGTCGAGTTCCTGCCGCAAGGTGACCTTTTTCATCGGGTCCTGGTCGAGCGTGTAGCGCAGGAAATCCGACAGCCGGCCCACCGCCTGGTTGGCGACCTTGCCCTGGTTGTCGAGAATCAGCGTCGAGATCGCATTGAGCGTGTTGAACAGGAAATGCGGGTTCAGCTGGTAGCGCAGCATCTTCACCTGTGCTTCCTGGGCGAGGGCTGACGCGCGCAGCATCGATTCGCGCTGTTCCTGCAGCGTTTCGTAGTACTTGATGCCGAAGTACAGGCCCGACCAGCAGAGCAGCAGGTAGGTGGAACTGAGCGTGCCGACGAAGATGCCGTACCACGGCTCCCCGGCCATCGACCCGCTCTCGACGAAATGCATGTACGACGAGTTGATGACCGCACGCCAGACCAGCGCGACCAGCCACGATGCGAGCAGCACGGCAGGCACAACCACCACGAACCTCTGGCCCCAGAGGCGCCGGTAGAGATAGCGCAGCGGCGCCGAGAGCAGGAAACCGCCTGCGGCTGCCGCCAGCACGACCTTGATGTAGGACGTCGGCTTCTCATAGAGCAACGCGCCCAGGTACTGGGTGATGAGGTACGCGCTCCAGCCGAGCGTGTGCAGCGCCCAGAACAGCAGGTTGCGATTGCGGCGGAGGTCGTCGAGAGTCACCGCGGGAGCTTAGCGGGGCGGCCCCGGCACCGGAAACGGTTCGTCGCAGTCCACGCACAGTTCGTCCCAGCGTCACTGCGAGCCGCGCGGGGCGTGGGACTCGCGCGCCGTAGAGCGAGGTACAGCCGGCGCTTCGAGCCGGTACCGGCACTGCCCCAGTTGAGACGCAGGCTTCATGCGCATGCCTCCCGGGCCTCCATGGCCCGACGGCTTTACGCTAGCGGCGGCAATGGCGCACGCCGCGTCGAATTTGGGTGCGGTTCCGGCAGATTCGGCACGCAGGCAGAGTGCAGGATGCACCGGCTGCTGTTGGCCTCGGTTTGCGCCCTGCGCCTGGTGACGGGCGGTGCGGCCGTGGCCGCAGGCCGGGGTGCAGCACTTACGAGAAGGCGGCCCTGGATCTCAGGGTGGGACGGTGGCGACTGCATGCGGCGCAGCGTGTCGCGCTACCGGAATGGCGTAGCCGCAAGTCGCCTGGCGGGCGCTTGACCGACTATTTGCAGGAGAGTGCCGCGACGTGCGTTGCTGCGCTGGGACGCTGAACCCGGGGGTGGCGACGCGAGCGGGCGGTATCCCAAGCTGAGCGCACGGCCCGCTCGACGCAGTCGAAAGCAAAGAGGACCGCCAGCGTGCCGGCCATGAGGTCGAGGCCAAGCAGTTGGGTGGTTTCCATCCAGGTCATTTCCATGATCGTCTCCTTCGTCGATGCCGGGCGTGCCGCCTGTGGGTCATCGGGCCGTGCAGTTGGCGGTTGACGGTCTCCGGCCACGGCGCGCCCTGGTATCAACTTTGGGAGATTCTAGACCTTTATTGCTGCGGTGCAGCAGACCTGCGTCACAGTCTGGCGCAAGCTATTGAATTACATTGTAATTATGGAGATAGGCTGGTGATTTTGGGGGCTTGGGGACAGCCGGAAACGCAGAAGGCCGGCAGTGCCGGCCCTCCTGCGGTCCATGCCCTGACCACCGCCCCCTAGGGAAACTGGATCTTCCCGCGCGGCGGACCGCCCTGCCCGAGCGCGGCGGCCGCGCCCGCTTCCGGGATGACGATCGAGGAGGCCTGCTGCCGGCGCATTTCCTGCAGTTCCTTCATCGTCTCGTCGAAAGCGACCTTGGCGCCCTCGGCAAAGCCCGCGCAGGCACCGGCCAGGTTCGTCGCCGGAATCTCGAACGACAGCGGCAGCACGCCGGCCGGCGTCATGATCTGGGCCTGGCCGACGAAGATCGACGGACGCGAGGCATCCGGCGTGCCGTCGGACTTGACCGGCGTCATGACGCGGATCGTGCCCACCTTGCGGTCGGAATACGTGTCTTCGCGGTACAGGTCGTCCGCGTCCATTCTCGGATCGGGGGCATTCGAGCCAGCCATGTCTTGGGTCCTTTACGTTCGGCGCCGCGCGCTCCGCGCGGCGGGCGACAACGTTATCAGAATCTGGCGTCGCCTTCCCCGCCCCCCGGTCCGTTCCATGTGCCTTCGCGCGGCCACGGGTTCAGCGCGACGTAATAGAACAGGATCAGGTTCACGAGCGGGATCGACGCCATGATCGCGAGCCAGGGCGGGTACCCCATGCGCCCGAGGATCTTCCAGAACGCGACGAGCTGCAGCAGCGAGAGGATGGCAAACCAGCGGATCATGCGGCTCTCCGGGGCGGACGGCCCCTGTTGCAGCGGGAATGATATAACGCGCGCATGGACGACCTGCACCGCTTCCGCACCCAGCGAGGTCCGATCCGCGCCGCCCGCGGCACGGAACTCTCCGCGCGCAGCTGGCTCACCGAAGCGCCATTGCGCATGCTCATGAACAACCTCGACCCGGACGTGGCCGAGCGTCCCGGGGAACTCGTCGTGTACGGCGGAATCGGCCGCGCCGCGCGCAACTGGGACTGCTACGACCGCATCGTGCGCAGCCTGCGCGACCTGCGCGACGACGAGACACTGCTGGTGCAGTCGGGCAAGCCGGTCGGTGTGTTCCGCACGCACGTCGATGCGCCGCGCGTGCTCATTGCGAACTCGAACCTGGTCGGCCGCTGGGCCACGTGGGACCACTTCCACGAGCTCGACCGCAAGGGACTCATGATGTACGGCCAGATGACGGCCGGCTCGTGGATCTACATCGGCAGCCAGGGCATCGTGCAGGGCACCTACGAGACGTTCGTCGAGATGGGGCGCCAGCACTACGGCGGCAACCTGGCGGGCAAGTGGATCCTGACCGCGGGCCTCGGCGGCATGGGCGGCGCGCAGCCACTCGCTGCGACGATGGCCGGCGCGTCGATGCTCGCGATCGAATGCCGGCGCGACCGCATCCAGAAGCGCCTCGACACGCGCTACGTCGACGTGGGTGTCGAGACGCTGGACGAAGCGCTCGAGCTGATCGCGCGTGCCGGCCGCGACAAGCAGGCGGTCTCCGTCGGCTTGCTCGGCAATGCAGCGGAAATCCTGCCCGAACTGCTGCGACGTGGTGTGCGTCCGGATGCGGTCACCGACCAGACGTCGGCGCACGACCCGATCAACGGGTACCTCCCCGAGGGCTGGACGGTCGAGCAGTGGGACAAGCTGCGCGCCAGTGATCCCACGACCGTGGAACGCGCGGCGCGCAAGTCGATGGCCAGGCACGTGCAGGCGATGCTGGAGTTCCAGCAGCTCGGCATTCCGACCTTCGACTACGGCAACAACATCCGCCAGGTCGCGTTCGACGAGGGCGTCAAGGACGCGTTCGCGTTCCCGGGCTTCGTGCCGGCCTACGTGCGGCCGCTGTTCTGCCGCGGTGTCGGGCCGTTCCGCTGGGTGGCGCTCTCGGGTGATCCGGAAGACATCTATCGCACCGACGCAAAGGTGAAGGAGTTGATCCCCGACGACCCGCACCTGCACCGCTGGCTCGACATGGCGCGCAGCCGCATCCAGTTCCAGGGCTTGCCGGCGCGCATCTGCTGGGTGGGCCTCGGCCAGCGTCACCGGCTCGGCCTCGCCTTCAACGAGATGGTGAAGACCGGCGAACTCAAGGCGCCGGTCGTGATCGGCCGCGATCATCTCGACTCGGGTTCGGTCGCGAGCCCGAACCGTGAAACCGAAGCGATGCAGGACGGCTCCGACGCAGTCGCGGACTGGCCGCTGCTGAACGCGCTGCTCAACACCGCGAGCGGCGCGACGTGGGTGTCGATCCACCACGGAGGCGGCGTCGGCATCGGCTATTCACAGCATTCGGGTGTCGTCGTCGTGTGCGACGGCACCGAGGCCGCAGCGCGACGTGTCGAGCGCGTGCTGTGGAACGACCCCGCCACCGGCGTGATGCGTCATGCCGATGCCGGTTACGAGATTGCTGTCGACTGTGCGCGCGAGAACGGCCTGAACCTCCCGTTTCTTGATTGAAGGCGCCGTCGTCTCGCGTTTCGCCGTACCCTCCGACTGACCCCTGACCTCTAACCCCTCTCCTGCCCCCTAACCCCATTGCTCAGCCTCTGGCGCAACGCCTCCATCGCCACCTGCGACGACGACCGCCGCGTCATCACCGACGGCGCCGTGGTCACGGACGACGACACGGTCACGTGGGTGGGCCGGGCCGCGGACCTGCCGCCAGGCCTCGCACCCGACCGCACGATCGAACTGGCCGGCCGGTGGCTGACGCCGGGCCTCATCGACTGCCACACGCACATCGTGTTTGGCGGCCAGCGCGCCGCGGAGTTCGCGCGCCGTACCGCGGGCACCAGCTATGCCGACATCGCGCGCGAAGGCGGCGGCATTCTCAATACGGTGCGTGCGACGCGAGTTTTGTCCGTCGAGGAACTCGCTCGTGCGAGTGAGCCCCGCCTGCGCGCCCTCCTGCAGGAAGGCGTGACGACGGTCGAGATCAAGTCTGGATACGGGCTCGATTTCGATGCGGAGCGCCGCATGCTGCTCGCGGCGCGAATGCTCGAGCAGCGAATGCCGGTGACTGTCGTGACGTCGCTGCTCGCGGCGCACGCGCTGCCGCCGGAGTACAAGGGACGCGCGGATGACTACATCGACCTGATCTGTCGCGATTGGCTGCCGCGGTTCGCTCGGGATAGGAGCCCTCACCCCAACCCTCTCCCGCTCGCGCGGGAGAGGGAGCGGAGGCTCGTGGACATGGTCGACGCGTACTGCGAGCACATCGCCTTCAGCGCGTCGCAACTGGACCGGTTGTTCACCACAGCGAAAGCGCACGGCTGGCCCGTGCGACTGCATTCGGAGCAGCTCTCCAACATCGGCGGCGCCCGGCTCGCCGCGCGCCACGGCGCGCTCGCGTGCGACCATCTCGAATACGCCACCGAGGACGACGCGATGGAACTCGCGCGTGCCGGCACGGTGGCCGTGATGTTGCCGGTCGCGTACTACGTGCTCGCCGATCCCCGCCTGCCGCCGATCGAGCACTTCCGCGCGCACGGCGTGCCGATGGCCGTCGCGAGCGACGCCAATCCGGGTTCGGCGCCGGGAGCGTCGCTGCTCACCGCGATGAACATGGCACGCCGGCTGTTCGGCATGACCAGCAACGAAGTGCTCGACGGTGTCACGCGCCACGCGGCGCGCGCACTGGGCCTGGGCACGCATCACGGACAGATCGCGCCGGGGTATCGCGCCGACTTCGCCGCCTGGTCGATCGACACGCTCGACGAACTCGGCTACTGGATCGGCTTCAATCCGTGCAGCATGGTGGTGCGCGACGGCGAGATCGTGCTGGAGCGGGACGTATGAGCGACATAACCAGCGAAATGAGCGAGTGGCGCGGCCGCGTGGACGCGGTCGACGGCGACGCCGGCCGGCGCTGGCACCAGGCCGTACGTCCGGCGGCGGAGGCTTCGACTCCCGGCGTCGCGTTGCTCGGCTTCGCGTGCGACGCGGGTGTGCGGCGTAACCACGGCCGAGTCGGCGCGGCAGCCGGCCCGCGCACGCTGCGCAAGTACCTCTCGAACCTGGCATGGCACGGTGGCACGGGCGCCGCGCTCTACGACGCAGGCGACGTCGTGTGCCAGGACGATGGCCTGGAGTCGGCGCAGTCCGCCTACGCGCAGCATGCGGCCCGGTTGCTGCGCGCCGGTCATCGCGTGATCGGTCTCGGCGGCGGGCACGAGATCGCCTGGGCGTCCTACCAGGGCATCGCGCAGGCCTTGCAGGGCGATCAGCGGCTCGAGCGGCTCGGCATCGTCAACTTCGACGCGCACTTCGACCTGCGGCAACCGGAGCAGCACGGCCACGGCAGCTCCGGCACGCCGTTCCTGCAGATCGCGGAATCGCGCGCGGCGGCCGGCCTCGACTTCCGGTACCTGTGCCTCGGCATCAGCGAGACGGCAAACACGCCGGCATTGTTCGCGCGCGCAGCGGGTCTCGGTGTACGGCACGTGCTCGACGTGGACATCGCCGAACCCGCCGTCGATGCGCAACTGCGGGAATTCATCGCGGGCTGCGACGGCATCTACTGCACGTTCTGTCTCGACGTCCTGCCTCCCGCGGTGGCGCCGGGCGTCAGCGCACCGTCGGGACTCGGCATTCCGCTGCATCGGGCGATGGCTCTGCTGCGCCAGTTGCGCCGCGACTGCAGGAACGCGCCGGGCGGCGACAAGCTGGTCCTCGCAGACATCGCCGAATACAGCCCGGGCTTCGACTCGCCAGACGGACGCACCGGGCGCACCGCGGCGCGCATCGCTTACGAACTGGCTGCCATCAGTCCGTGACTGCGGGCTGAATCACGCACCCTCCGGCCTCAGGACTGGCAAGCCGCCGACGGTCAGGTCCGCTCCCGTGCGGAGCGCGACGGCCCTGTTTTTGCCGGCGACAGCAGTCGGGCGTATCCTGCGCGTCCCACGCCTGGTCCAGGCCTGTGACCCGACGACATGAAGCTGAAAGCCGCTGCACTTGGTGTTGCCCTGTTCGCGCTCGTGCTGACGGGATGCGACCGTCGCAAGGACGAGTCACCGCCCGTGGAATCGAAAGCTGCGGTCACCTCGGACAAGGCGGACACACCCGAGGGTGATCGCCACCTGCCGCCGGGAATCGACTGGTTCGCGGGCGACGTCGACGCGGCTTTTGCCGCAGCCAAGGCCGCGAACAAGCCGGTGTTCCTGTACTGGGGTGCCGAATGGTGCCCGCCCTGTGCGCAGATCAAGGCCACGATCTTCAGCAAACGCGAGTTCCAGGAACGCTCGCGGCTGTTCGTGCCCGTGTACCTCGACGGCGACACCCCGAGCGCACAGAAGCACGGTGAACATTTCGGCGTCGTCGGCTACCCGACGATGATCCTGTTCAAGCCGGACGGCACCGAGATCACGCGCCTGCCGGGCGGCGTGGACGTCGCCCGCTACGCGAAGGTACTCGACGTCGCGCTGGCCGATGCACGCCCCGTGAGCGACATCCTCGCTGCCGCGCGCAGCGGCGGCGCGGTGACCGCCAACGACTGGAAGCTGCTGGCTTACTATTCGTGGGGCACGGACAACGGGCGAGTGGTGCCCGAGGACCAGCAGCTGGCGACGTTCCGCGCGCTGGCGGACCGCTGCCCGGCCGAGTTGCCCGGTGAATGCGCCCGGTTCTTCTTCGATTACCTCGGCGCGGTGGCCGACGCCGCCGCACCCGGCAAGCCGGCGCTCGACGGCCTCGCGCGCGCGGACAATCGCCGCAAGTTGCTGGCAATGCTGCCGTTGCCTTCCGTGCAGGCGGCCAACGTCGACAACCTGCTGTATGGGCCGAAGGACGTGATCGGGCTGCTGTCCGACGACGGCAAGCCGGAGCGTGCCGAACTCACCCGTGCCTGGAACGCCGCGCTCGGCCAGCTCAGTGGTGACGGTGCAACCCCGCTGTCGCCGGCCGAGCAGCTGCTGCTGGTCCGCGCACGCGTCATGCTGGCGAAGCTGGATGCGCCGGATGCGCCGTTGCCGCCTGCACTGCTCGACGAGGCCCGTGCGTCCGTCGCCCGCGTCGATGCTGCAGCCGTGGACAGCTACGCGCGCCAGGCGGCGATCAACGCGGCGGCGAACCTGTACTGGGAAGCGGGCCTCGACGCCGAGGCGAACACGCTGCTGACCGCGGAACTCGAGAAATCGAAGTCGCCCTACTACTTCATGCTCGACCTCGCGGATCTCGCGGAGAAAGCCGGTCGCAAACAGGAAGCGGTGCAGTGGCTGGCCCGCGCGTACGCAGGGGCCAAGGGTCCGGCCACCCGCTTCCAGTGGGGCTACAACTACCTGGTGGGCATGCTCGAAATGACACCCGAGGACGTCAAGGGAATCGAGCGCGCCGGGCTCTCGGTGCTCGGTGAACTCGACGGCTCGCCGGACGCCTTCTACCAGCGCACGCGCATGCGCCTCGAGCAGCTCGACAGCAAGCTGCTCGAATGGGGCAAGTCGGGCGAGGAAGCCAGGGTCATCGAGACGTTGCGCACGCGCACGGGCGAGATCTGCCGCAAGCTGCCGGCGAACGATCCAGGCCGGGGGAACTGCGAGAAGTTCCTCAACCCCGCAGCGAAAGCCACTCAGGCCGCGTAATCGCGTACTTCACGGCCGCACGCTCTTCCTCGCTGCGGCCGGCGATGACGTCCTCCGGGTAGACGAAGTCGCCCGCGTGGCGCAGGCCGCACTTTTCCATCACGTGCCGCGAGGCCTGGTTGCCTGCCAGCGTACGCGCGGAAATCCGGTCGGCACCCGTGCGCGTGAAACCATGCGTCACGAGCGCCCGGGCCCCCTCGGTTGCGTACCCGTGGCCCCAGGCCGCACGACGCAGGCGGTACCCCAGTTCGAGATACGCGGGCTCGATGCGGTCGTCGCGCAGGTGGAACCAGCCCAGGAACCCGCCGGTGTCACGCCGCTCGGCGGCGAAATACCCCAGCCCGGGTTGCGATTCGTAGATGGCGAACCAGCGCGGCAGGTAGGTTTCGACGTAGGCGTTGCGCGGCGTCGGCCTGCCGTAGGTGATGTACCGCATCACCTGCGGGTCGGCATCCAGTTCGACGAGCAGGTCCGCATCCGCCGGCGTGAAGCGGCGCAGCCGCAGGCGTTCCGTCTCCAGTAGGATGTGCAGGGTCACGGTCCCGATCACGCATGCCAATGAGCGCTGAAGTTTACGATTTCCGCAGCGACAACGTGGGCGGCGTCGCCCCGGAGCTGCTCGAAGCGATCGTCGCTGCGAATCACGGAGCGGCCGCGCCCTACGGTGACGACGAGTTCAGCCGCGCCATGACCGCCCGCTTCCGCGACGTCTTCGAGCGCGATCTCGTCGCCTTCCCGGTCGCGACCGGCACGGGCGCCAACTGCGTCGCGCTTGCGGGGCTCGCGAATCCCTACGGTGCGATCTACTGCCACGAGACGGCGCACATCAACGTCTACGAGTGCGGCGCGCCGGAGTTCTTCACGGGCGCCAAGCTGGTCGCACTCGGCGGCGCCGAGTACAAGCTGCACGCTGCGGAACTCGACGCAGCGCTCGCATTGGCAGGTCGCGGCAATCCGACACGCGTGCAGCCTTTCGCGCTCAACGTTACGCAACCCACCGACTTCGGCACCTTGTACACGCTCGATGAACTCGAGTCGCTGAGCGACGTGGCGCACCGGCACGGTCTGCTCGTGCATCTCGATGGCGCACGGTTCGCCAATGCCATTGCGGCGCTCGGCTGCACGCCGGCAGAGATGACCTGGCGCGCCGGAGTCGACATCGTATCGTTCGGCGCTACCAAGAACGGCGCGATGAATGCGGAAGCCGTGCTGGTGTTCGATCCCACGATCGCGGCGAAGCTGCCTTTCCTGATGAAGCGTGGCGGACAGGTCGTGTCGAAGGCGCGCTTCATTTCGGCGCAGCTCGAACGCTATCTCGCCGACGATCGCTGGCTCGTGCGCGCGCGCCAAGCCAACGCCAACGCAGCCCGTCTCGCTCAGCGTCTGCGGGCGGTCAGGGACGTCGATCTCATCGGCGCCGTCCAGATCAACATGCTGTTCGCGCGCCTGCCGGAAGTGGCCGTGGCTGCGCTCGACCGCGGACCGTTCCGGTACTACAAGCTCGGCCGCGACCAGCGCTTCGTCTGCCGGCACGACCAGGAGTCCGCCGGCATGGATCTGCTCGTCAGCACGATCGAGGAGGCGCTCGCATGACGCAGATCCGGCCGGGCCTGCTGTCGGTCAGTCTGCACCGCGGCGCGGCGCTACTGCTGCTCATGGTCGTTGCGTCGTTCGCCCAGGCCGACTCGCTTGAGACGATCCAGCTCAACCACCGCATGGCCGAGGACCTGCTGCCGATCCTGCAGCCGCTCGTGCCCGCGGGCTCGGTGATCACGGGCACCGGTGACGTGCTGCTGGTCCGCACGGATGAAGCCACGCTCCGGCAGCTGCGCGAAGTCATCGCGAGCCTCGATCGCGCGCCGCGGCAACTCCTGATCACCGTGGGCCAGGTGACGAACACCCGGGACGGCGGCACGTCGGTGCGCGGCTCTGGCACGATTGGCTCGGGCGACGTCCAGGTCGGCGTCAACCAGCCGCCACGGCCGGACGCGGGCGGGCAGGTGGTCGTTCGCAGCGGCGCCACGAGCGGCGACCTGGGCAACGTCGCGAGCGTTCGCGCGCTCGAGGGGTACGAGACCTACATCGCGATCGGCCAGTCGCACCCGTTCACCTCCACGACCGTCACCGGCGGCGGTTTCTATCCGCCCGTCGTCTCGCAGACGACCGGCTACCGCGACGTGCAGAGCGGCTTCTACGCGACGCCGCGCGTCAACGGCGACCGCGTCACGCTGGAGATCTCGCCGCAGCAGCAGCGACTGATCAGCGGCAATCGCGGAGCACAGGCTAGCGTGGCAACCGGCAGTGCCACGACGACGGTGAGCGGCCGGCTCGGGGAATGGATCGAAATCGGCGGGGTCGCTGAGACGTCTGCCGGTTCGAACACGGGACTGGTCACGTGGGGCGCGCGCTCCGGTTCGACGCAGTACTCGGCACGGGTCAAGGTGGAAGAAGTCCCCTGAGGGGACGCCGCCAGGTCGCGCAACCTGCGGCGCGCGCAGATTCGTGCACGGCCGCCGCAGGCGGTCACCCCCGCGTGCGATCGCTCAGGGCTGCGGGGGCGGCGGCGTTGCCGGCGCGGGCGGCGGTGCTGCCGCAGGCTCGACGGTGAGTCCGGACGACGGCGCGACGGGCTCCGCTGCAGGGATGATCTCGAAACGATCCACGAAGTAATCCGTTTCGCCGAAGCACGAGGTCGGCAATCCACGGTGCTCCCTGTAGTGCATGCGGACCTGTTGACCGACGGCCTTGTGCAGCTGCTCGGCGACGGTTGCGTCACGCACGCTGAAGTTCCAGATCTGCGGCGCCACGCCGCCCACGACGTACTGCGCGACCTCTCCCTCATAGGTCTTGCAGATCCAGCCGCGCTTGGAGAACTTCTGCAGCACGCCGGCGCGCTCGCCTTCCGAGTAGCTCCACCACAGCATGAACGCCGTGTAGAGCCCGATCAGCACCAGCGCGCCGAACAGGCTGCCCCAGAGCCACGACCTGAAGCTGCGGCGCGGCGGCCTGGCTGCCGGCGGCGGTGCGATCGGCGGCGTCGCGGGCGTGGTGGCATTGGCGGCGGTTGGCGTTTCGGCCATGACGTGGGCTCCCGGGCGTGGTCAATTCGTGCGATCGAGGCGCCGCGGCTGGCGCAGCGCCGCCGCATCCTAGCAGACCCTTCGGCTCGCTTCCTAAGGCGCCGCCGCTACGAAAGCTGCAATGCGTTCGACGAGGTAGGGATGGAAAGGATTGCTGCGCTGGCGCGTCAGCATCCAGTTCGGCACGTTCAGCACGCCGTTCTCGCCACGGATTTCGAGGCGGCCCAGTTGCACGTGACGGTCCGTCGAAACCGCCTCGTAACCGTACAGCGGGTCGTCCGGCGGAAACGGCAACGCAACGTGTGAAAGGGAGAAGACGTGGCGCGGCCAGTACAGGTCCAGGAGCCGATCCGGCGCGACGGCACCCTCGGCTGGTGACCGCCGTTCGACCACCTGCAGCGTGCCGGGGTTGGCGTTGGTGATGAGCGTGAGCGCGAATGGGCGTTGCGACTGCGACAGCAGTCTGCGCGTGAGGGGTGCCGGATCGGCAACGAGCAGCGGCTGCACGATCGAGAGGCGGTTGACGTCGAACAGCACCAGTTCGTGGCCGTCCGGTGCCAGCCGGCCGAGCAGCGAATCGATGACTGCCGGCGCCTGCACCGTGGAGTCGACCGTCGAGACGAAGGCCAGGATCGGCGGCAGGCCTTGCACCGGGCCCTTGCTCGCAATTGCAGCGATGCGTTTGGTCAGCCGGCTCGTCAGGCGTTGCGTCTCGCCGGCGGCGTTGAAACTGAACGACTGGTATTTGTAGGGATCGACTTCCGTCTCGATCACCTGCCAGGCAGCGCGCCCGAAGCCCTGCAGGTCGGAGAGGCCCGTGCGGATGCGGCCGATCGCCGCGAGCCTGGTGATGCCGATGGCCGGTGAGATCAATGACAGGCTCGCAGGCCGCGGCAGCTGCGAGTCGATCCGCGCGTCGAGCGCATAGCTGACGGCGAGGGCCGCCCCGTTCGAGTACCCGATCATGTGGATCGGCTTCGACGTCCCGAGCGTCGCGCGCAGGTCGCGCATCGCGAGCCGCGTTGCCGCTTCGAGGTCTTCGACTTCAAACGTCACCAGTCCCGCGGGTGCCGTGCCGTGGCCCGGCAGCCTCAAGCCGACAACGCGGTAGCCGCGCGCCACCAGCGCGAGACCCATGCTGCGCAGGCTGTACGGCGAGTCGGTGAGTCCGTGCAGCAGCAGGATGCCACCCACGGGCTCGCCCTTGGGCTCGAGCACGAACGTGCGGTTCCAGTTGACGTCCCAGACCTCGGGATCGCTGCGACTGCCCGCGTTGAACCGGTTGAAGGGCAAGCGATCGGTTGCCGGAAGCGATTTGCCGACATCGTCCCGGACTTGGTCTAGAAGGCGCTGCTCACGCGCTCGGTACTGCTCGAGCGTCGTGATGCGGCCGCGCTCGTAGTCGGCCGCCGTGAACTCGTCGGTCAGGCGCACGCGGTGCCAGGGCTTGAGTTCGGGCCCGGCCCACAGGAAATGCAGGTAAAAGCCGGCGGCGACCAGCAGCAGCGCCGTCAGCAACGACCACAGTTTCCGTCCCAGCCAGCGCAGCAATGCTCCCACGATCAACCCCCGGACTGCCCCGAAACGACCCCGCCGGATCATAGTCCGAACGCGACCCCTCTCGTAAAACCCGAATGGTCGTGGACGGCATTCGGGGCGAGCATGCCGGACGTCATCCAGGTCGCCCCCGTGGGCGCGACGAACGGGAGATGGAACGAGCTACGGCACCCGAGGCTGAGGCCGCGGCCAAGACCGCGGTTTCGGTTGTCTTTGATTCTCTCGCGTTCGACTATGCCGACCGCCTGCGGGAAGCTGCGGACCTGTTGCAGGCGCAGGGCGCCAATCCCTATCGGGTGACCGCCTATCGCAAGGCCGCAGGGTCGCTGGCCCGGGTTCACCCTGCCGAGATCGTCGCACTCGTCGACCGCGAGGGTGTCGAAGGTCTGGACCGCCTGCCGCACGTGGGACGCGGCATCGCCACGGCGATCGTCGAAATGGTCCGCACCGGACACTGGACCCAGCTCGAACGGCTGCGCGGCACGGCCGATCCGGTGGCGCTCTTCACCGTCGTGCCCGGGCTCGGACATCGGCTGGCGGAGCGCATTCACGAAGAATTGCACGTGGACACGCTGGAGGGACTGGAACTGGCCGCACACGACGGCCGGCTCGAGCACGTGCCTGGCGTCGGGCCGCGGCGCGCCGCGACGATTCGCGCCAACCTGCACGCAATGCTGGTAAGGGGCCACGGGACCGGCATCGCGTCGCGCGTGGCGGCGGGCCCGCAGCCCTCGGTGGCCGCGCTGCTCGCCATCGACCGCCAGTATCGCGACCAGGCCGCGGCGGACTCGTTGCCACTGATCGCTCCGACACGCTTCAATCCGTCACACGAAGCGTGGCTGCCTGTGCTGCATGCCGAGCGCGACGGGTGGCAGTTCACCGCGCTGTACTCCAACACCGCGCAGGCGCATCAATTGAAACGCACGCACGACTGGGTGCGCATCTTCCATTACGACTCGGAGAGCTCCGAGGGCCAGCACACCGTCGTCACCGAGACGCACGGCGCGCTCACCGGCAAGCGCGTGGTGCGGGGACGCGAAGCGGAGTGCCGCGCGTTCTACGCCTGACACGCGACGTCGATCAGCGCGGGGACGACTTCAGTCGCGGCCCGTCGCCCGGACCTTCGGGATAGAGCCGACCGGCCCCCGCAAATCGCTCACGGAAGTACGGATCGTCGAGACTCGCCTCGCCGACACTCCTGCCGGTCTGGGGCGCATGCACGAATCGACCCTGGCCGGTGTAGATGCCGACGTGCGTGACCTCGCTGCGGCCCGGCACCAGGCGAAAGAACACGAGATCGCCCGGACGCAGGTCGTCGGGATCCACCTTGCGCGCTGCCACGAACTGCGCAGCCGACGTGCGCGGCACGCCGATGCCTTCGAGCGCATGCGCATAGGTCACGAGCCCGCTGCAGTCGAACCCACTTGCAGGCTCCGCGCCGCCGTACCGATACGGCGCCCCGACCTGCGCCAGCGCCTGCCGTGCGATCGCCGCGCCCGCGCCTTGCTGCGCTGCCGACGACTGTTCGTTTGCCGCGGGATCGGACGGGAGACCGGCCCGGAACGGCGTGCAGCCGCTCGCGATCGACGCCACGAACAGCATTGCGACGAGTTGCGGCACGGCACGATGAGTTCCGGCCCGGATCATCTGCTGCACCTCACTCGCCCCGCGGCCGGACCTTGCGCGTCGGTATCGCCGCGTACGGATCGTCGGGCCAGTAGTGCTTGGGATAGCGGCCCTTCAGTTCCTTTTTCACCTCCGCGTAGCCACGCGCCCAGAAGCTGGCGAGGTCGCGCGTAACCTGCACCGGCCGGCGCGCCGGCGACAACAGTTCGAGCGTGACGGGCACGCGCCCACCCGCAAGGCGCGGCGATTCCATCCAGCCGAAGACTTCCTGCAGTCGCACCGCCAGCGCGGGCGCGGCGCCCGAGTAATCGACTGCGATGCGCGATCCGCTCGGCACGGCCAGGTGCGTCGGCGCGAGGTCGTCGAGCTTGCGCTGCTGGTTCCAGTCGAGCATCCCGTGCAGCGCGCCGCGCAGGTCGGCGCGCGCGAGATGGTCGCGCCGCGTCACGCCATCGAGCCATGGCGCGAGCCAGTCCTCCAGCGTCGCGAGCAGCGCCTCGTCGGACACGTCCGGCCATTCGGCCGCCTGCTCCGGGGTGGCCGCGTGGCTGCGCACGAGCGCGACGCGAGCCCGCCACTGCTGCAGGTCCCTGGTCCACGGCAGGCAGTCGATCCCCATCTCGCGGATGCCCGCGAGCATGGCCGTGCGCAGGTCGGCGCCGACGCCCGCGCGCAGCGGCCGTTCGTCGAGCACCAGCGCGCCGAGCCTTTTCACGCGGCGGGCCACGACGACTCCGGCGCGCGAGTCCCAGGCGATTTCGTCGGCGTCGCTGACGAGCCCGGCCAGGTATTGATCGAGCAAGGCGCGTTCGAGCGGCGCAGCAAGGTACAGCTTCGCCTCGCGTTCGCCCGCGTCGATTTCTGCAGCCACGATGAATTCGCTGCGCGCCAGCGCCGACGGACCGGGCAGCACTCCCCCGCGTCCCTGGGCCAGCAGGTAGCGACCGTCGTCGCCACCGCGCGCCATTCCGATCCGATCCGGATAGGCGAACGCAAGCAGCAGGCCCACTGCGGCATCGCGTTCGATCCGCTCGTGGGCCTCTTTGCCCGCCACTGAGTCGCGTCCAAGGCGCCTCGCGAAGATCTCGCTCGAGCGCCGCACCTGCTGCAGCGCGCGGCCATCCACGGCGAATCCGGCCGGTGCCGTGCCCCCCCGCAGTACGTCCACGCGATGACGCAGGTCCGGGTCGCGCGCCGCACCCTGCGCGCGCAACGGGTCGCGTTCGCTCAGCAGCCCGGCGATGTCGCACGCGAGTTCACCCAGCCCCAGCGCGGCGCCCCGTTCGATCATGTGCGCGAGTCGTGGATGCGTACCCAGCGCCGCCATCCGTCGCCCGATGCCAGTCGCCTGTCCGCGCGCATCGATGGCCTCGAGTCGCTGCAGCAGTTCGCGCGCTTGCGTGAGCGTTGCGGCTGGCGGCGGATCGAGCCACGCGAGCGAACCGGGATCCGAGCTGCCCCAGCAGGCGAGTTCCAGTGCCAGCGGCGCGAGGTCGGCCTCCAGGATTTCCGGTGCGGACTGCGCTGCGAGCGATGCGTGCATGGACTCGGACCACAGTCGATAGCAGATGCCCGGCGCCGTGCGTCCCGCGCGGCCGCGGCGCTGGTCGGCCGATGCACGCGAAATCGACACCGTCTCGAGCCGGCTCATGCCGGTGTTCGGGTCGAAGCGCTGCCGCCGTTCGAGGCCGGCATCGACGACGATGCGCACGCCCTCGATCGTGAGACTGGTCTCGGCAAGATTGGTCGCGACGACGACTTTGCGCCGGCCCGACGGTGCGGGCCGCAACGCGGCGTCCTGTGCCGCCGCGTCGAGGTCGCCGTACAGCGGCAGGACCTGCAGCGATGGGTCGCCCGCGCCGGCCGCGATGGCGTCGCAGCAACGTCGGATCTCGGCGGCGCCAGGCAGGAACACGAGCGCGTCGCCCGGATCCGTCGCGAGCGCGCGCAGCACCGTGCGGGCCGCGCGTTGCTCGACCGGCTCCGGCCAGCGGTTCACGCCGACGGGCGCCGGCGCCGCGTAGTGCGTGGCCACTTCGAAAGCGCGCCCTTCCGAACGCACGGACTGGGCATCGCCGAGCAACTCGACCACCGCAGCGCCGTCAAGCGTCGCCGACATCACCAGCACGCGCAGGTCGTCACGCAGGTGCCGCTGCGCATCGAGTACCAGCGCGAGCCCGAGGTCGGACTGCAGGTTGCGCTCGTGGAACTCGTCGAAGATCACGCAGCCCACGTCCTCGAGCGCGGGATCGGACTGCAGCCGGCGCGCCAGGATGCCTTCGGTGACGACCTCGATCCGGGTCGCGGGGCTGACGCGCGTTTCCAGGCGCGTGCGGTAGCCGACGAGCTGGCCCGGCTCCGTACCCGAGATCTGCGCCAGCCGGCGCGCCACGGCACGTGCCGCGATCCGCCGCGGCTGCAGCATGACGATGCGCCGGCCGGCGCCGAGCCATGGCTCGTCGAGCAGCGCGAGCGGAACGATCGTGCTCTTGCCCGCGCCCGGCGGCGCCTCGAGCACCGCATTGCGATGCGCGCGCAGGGCCGTGCGCAGTTCGGGCAGCGCGGCGAGGATGGGCGTGTCGGGCAGCCTGCGGCTCAAGTCGATCCGGATCGTGTGACGAATTGCGGCGCAGCGTGCATCATTGGCGCATGGAAGGAAACGTCTGGATGTGGGTGCTGGCCGCGCTGATGGTGATCGCAGGCGTGGCCGGCTCGGTGTTGCCGGCACTGCCGGGCGTGGGGCTCGTGTTCGGCGGCCTGGTGGTCGCCGCCTGGGCTGACGATTTCCAGCGCGTCGGCTGGATCACGTTGACGCTGCTTGGCGTGCTCACCGTGGCGTCATTCGCGATCGACTTCGCGGCGACGGCGCTTGGCGCGAAACGCGTGGGTGCCACCAGGCTCGCCATCTTCGGAGCCGCGCTCGGCGCACTGGCTGGGCTCTTCCTCGGCATTCCGGGCCTGATCCTCGGCCCCTTCGTTGGCGCAGTGATCGGCGAGATGCTCTCGCACGGCGAGTGGCGCAAGGCCACTCAGGCCGGCATCGCGACCTGGATGGGCCTGCTGTTCGGCACGCTGGCCAAGCTCGCGCTCGTGTTCACGATGCTCGGGATCTTCCTGTTCGCGTACTTCATCGGCTGACGGCCCGCTGTCCGGCGCTCGAGGCCCGCTCACCGGCCATCACCTGGCGCAGCGCTCCTCGAGTGCAAGCACTTCATCGGCGAAGGCACGGCCAAGGGCCACGTAGTCCTCGGAACGGTAGTGCCAGCCATCCGGCAGGAAGCCGAAGTCCTTGGTGATGTTCACGAGCGCAGCGCAGCTGTCCTGGCGGGTGTATTCGAACTGTGCGGCCTGCACGATGTCCGCGTACTTCATCATGCGCGTGCCGCTGCTGGTCCGGGCATCGACGATGCGGCCGACGACGACGGGCAGGTCGTCCGTGCGCAGCGCGGCGCGCAGCAGGTCCATGAGACGGCGCAGGTTCGCCTCGTAGTCCGCTGCAGCCCAGGGGCTGTTGTACGCATCCGCTTCACCCTGCATCCAGACGATGCCCGCCGGCACCAGGCGATCGCGAACGCCGTCGCCGTCGATGTCGCGGACGCTCAGCGCCTCGCGGATCGCGGTCAGCGCATTGTCGTACTGGTTGTGGCGCTTGCCCGCCGGGTCGTCGGGACTCCAGGAGTCGAATCCCGTGATTCCAGCCGCCAGGGCCGAACTGCCGCGCGTGTACTTGATGATGGCAATGTTTTCGGTCGGCAACCGTTGCGCCAGGCGCTTGCCAAAAGAAAGTTCGGGGCCGAACCGGTCGGACAACTGGTTGGTCTTGCCGTCGGTGACGAATCCCGTGCCATGCCCAGGCTTGAGGGGCGCCCAGACGCCGATACCCCCGTTTTCCGCGTTGTCTGGCGTCATGCGTCCAGTGAAGATCATGACGCGCGGCGTCGCACCGCCGTCGGCAGCAGCAAGCTGCGACGAAAAGCCGAACCCTTCCATGTTCGACTGGCCGCCAAGAAAATACAGCCGGTAGACGGTTCCGCCGGTGGCATCTGAATCGCTGGGATTTCCAGCGCATCCCGCGACGACCAGCGTCAGCAGCACGAGCAGCGCGCGTTTCATCCCGACCCCCCTGTTCGATGTGTCAGGAGGCTAGCCTCGCACCATTCGGTTGTCCACGAGCTGCGCGACGACACCTGGGTCCGCGAGGGTCGAGATGTCGCCGAGCGCCTCGTGTTCGTTCGCGGCGATCTTGCGCAGGATGCGGCGCATGATCTTGCCCGAGCGGGTCTTCGGCAGGCCCGGCGCCCACTGGATGTAGTCCGGCGTCGCGATCGGGCCGATCTCGCGCCGCACCCATTCGCGCAATTCCTTGCGCAGCTCTTCCGTCGGCTCGGCGTCGTGCACCAGCGTGACGTACGCGTAGATGCCCTGGCCCTTGATGTCGTGCGGGCAGCCCACGACCGCGGCTTCGGCAACCAGCGCGTGCGCCACGAGCGCGCTCTCGATCTCCGCCGTGCCGAGGCGATGGCCCGCGACGTTGAGCACGTCGTCCACGCGGCCCGTGATCCAGTAATAGCCATCGGCGTCGCGCTTGGCGCCGTCGCCCGTGAAGTAGCGTCCAGGGAACGTGCGGAAGTAGGTGTCGATGAACCGCTGGTGATCGCCGAACACCGTGCGCATCTGGCCCGGCCAGCTGTCGTTCAGCACGAGGTTGCCTTCGTTCGCGCCTTCGAGCGGTTGGCCGTCGTTGTCGACGAGCCCGGGCTTCACGCCGAAGAACGGCCTGGTCGCCGAGCCCGGCTTCTGGTCGATCGCGCCCGGCAGCGGGCTGATGAGGATGCCGCCGGTCTCGGTCTGCCACCACGTGTCGACGATCGGGCAGCGGCCGTCGCCGACGACACGGTGATACCACTCCCACGCTTCCGGGTTGATGGGCTCGCCGACCGAACCCAGCAACCGCAGCGTCGAGCGCGAGTGCTTCTTGACCGGGGCATCGCCCTCGCGCATCAGTGCGCGCAACGCCGTTGGCGCCGTGTAGAAAATCGTGACCTTGTGCTTGTCGCAGACCTGCCAGAAGCGGTCCGGGCCCGGATAGCTCGGCACGCCCTCGAAGATCAGCGACGTCGCGCCGTTAGCGAGCGGTCCGTACACGACGTAGCTGTGCCCCGTGACCCAGCCGACATCGGCCGTGCACCAGTAGACATCGTCTTCGCGCAGGTCGAAGACGGCTTCGTGCGTGAGCGCCGCGTAGACGAGGTAGCCCCCGCTCGTGTGCAGCACACCCTTCGGCTTGCCGGTCGAGCCGGAGGTATAGAGGATGAACAACGGGTCCTCCGCGTCCACCGCCACGGGCTCGCATTCGTCCGCCTGCGCATCGACGACTTCGTCGTACCAGCGGTCGCGGTGGTACATCGCGACGGGCGAACCCGTGCGCTTCACGACCAGCACGTGCTTGACCGTATCGGTACCCGGCGCCGACAGCGCCTGGTCCACGTTGGCCTTGAGCGGCACTTTCTTGCCGCCGCGCACGCCTTCGTCCGCCGTGATCACGACGCTGGACGCGCAGTCCGCGATGCGGCCCGCGAGCGAGTCAGGTGAGAACCCGCCGAAGACGACCGAGTGGATGGCACCGATACGCGCGCACGCAAGCATCGCGACCGCCGCCTCCGGAATCATCGGCAGGTAGATCGTGACGCGGTCGCCCTTCTGCACGCCGAGGCTCTGCAGCGCATTCGCCAGCTTGCAGACGCGGTGGTACAGCTCGCGGTACGTGACGTGCTGCGACACGTTCGGATCGTCGCCTTCGTAGATGAAGGCGGTCTTGTCCCCGCGCGTGGCGAGGTGCCGGTCGAGGCAGTTGTAGGAGACGTTCAGCTTGCCGTCGTAGAACCAGCGGATGTGGAAGTCATTCGCGTCGAAGCTGACGTCCTTGATCTTGGTGTACGGCTGCACCCAGTCGATGCGCTGGCCCATGCGGCGCCAGAAGCCCTCCGGGTCGCTGACCGACTCCGCGTAGGCCTTCTCGTAGTCGTCCTTGCGGAAGCGGGCCTTCGCGGCGAAGGTGGCCGGCACTTCGTACAGCTGCTTGTGCATCGTCAGACTCCCCTGCCCCCGGCACCCTGCCGGGAGTCCTGCATCAGTCGAGTGCGGCGCGCACGCGGGCTGCGTGCTCCGCCAGAAGCTTGTGATCGGCCATGTCGCGCGCGTGGAAACGAAGGTCCAGGCCTGCGTGGCGCGGCACGACGTGGAAGTGGATGTGGAACACCGACTGCCCGGCGGCCGGGCCGTTCAGTTGCGCGACCAGGATGCCGGGCGCGTCAAACGCTTTCCTGACCGCTTTCGCGACCCGTTGCGTCGTGAGGATCGTCGCGGCCAGCGCGTCCGGCGGCAGGTCGAGGATGTTCTCCGCCGGCGTCTTGGGGATGACGAGGGTGTGGCCGTCCGCCTGCGGGCAGACGTCCATGAACGCCAGCGTCTGCTCGTCCTCGAACACTTTGTGCGACGGAATCTCGCCGCGCAGGATGCGGGCGAAGATGTTGTTCGTGTCGTATGCCATGGCCGGCCGTACCTGCTCCCCCGATCTACCTGCCGTGGTCGAGTATACCGGCGGTCCGGCGGGCCTCCGCCCGTCATTCGACCAAAGGATGAGGCGGACCGCCTACTGGCCAAAGACCCATTGCACGAGGGCCGTCTGGATCGCTTCGCCGCCGCCCTGCGAGGCCGCGGGATGGTTCAGGATCACCACGGCGACGAAGGTGCGACCGCTCGCCGCGTTGACGAATCCCGCCAGCGCGGCGACGTCCTCGAGCGTGCCGGTCTTCATCCGCAGCCGCCCCTGCATTTCGGGCGCCTTGAAGCGGCGCTTGAGCGTGCCGTCGGTGGCCGAGAGCGGCAGCGACGCGGCGAACTCAGGCATGTACTGGCTGCGGTGGGCAGCCAGCAGCACGTCGGCCATCGCGGCGGCACTGATGCGCTCGTTGCGCGACAGTCCCGAGCCGTTCTCCAGCACGAGCCCGGGCGCTGCAATGCCATCCTGCGCCAGGAAGGCCAGGATCGCGTCGCGTCCCGCCGACGTCGTCGCCGGACGGCCGGGGTAGCGCTCAGCCCCCATCGTCAGGAACAGCGCGCGCGCCATCGAGTTGCTCGAGTACTTGTTCACCAGCCGGATGACCTCGGCGAGCGTCAGCGACTCGTACGTGTAGAGCAGGCGCGCATCCGCTGGCAGCGAGCCGAGCCGCATGCCGCCGCCAATGGTGCCGCCGGCTTGCTGCCAGAACGTCCGGAACAACCCGTACGCGAAATCCGGCGCCTTCATGACGGCACGCGACACCGAGAACTGGCCGCAGCCCGCCGCATACCGGCCGCCCAGCGAGATGCGGTTGCCGGTCGGGCCTTCGGGCATCGCCACGACGATGCCGCCCGAACCGCGCTTGCACGGACCGGGATCGAGGCGCACGTTGTTGTCGATCGCCAGGTTGGCCGGCCAGGGGTTCGCGCTCACGCGCACGGAGCCTGTCGCCGCATCCGGCACGGCGTTGACCGTCACCGTCTGGAAATTCACGAGCAGCGCATCGGGCAGGACGTTGTAGGTGCGATAGGGCCGGTCGTCGAACGCGGCCCGGTCGTCTCCCTGCGGCGCGAAAAAGCTGTTGTCGATGATGACGTCGCCCGTGATGCGCAGGACGCCGGCCTGGCGCAACCCGCTCACGAACGCCCACCAGCGCTCGTGCGTCATGAACGGATCCCCGCCGCCGACGAGCACGAGGTTGCCCTCGAGCACCTGGTCGCGGATGGGGCCGGTCGCGTAGGCGCGGGTCCGCCAGGTATAGGCCGGCCCCAGCGCTTCGAGCGCCGAATAGGTGGTGACGACCTTCATCGTCGAGGCCGGGTTGCGCGGCACGGTCGAGTTGTAGCTGACGAGCGGCTCGTCGCGGCCCACCTCGCGCACGAAGACACTCAGGCTGGCGCCGGGAATCTTCCGTCGCTTCAGGGCCTGTTCGACCTCGGGCGGCAGGTAGTCACGGTCGCGCGCGATCACGGTGCCGGGTGCGGTCAGGCACGCGGCGGCGAGCAGCCAGTACAGCAGCAGTCGGGTCAACGTGGGGCGCATCGAACTCGGCACCAGGGAATGCCGAATCATAAGCGATGCGGTGGCGGCGCGCGGCGACGCTGAAGCATACTCAGCGCCCGTCGGAATCAGGAAACGCATGCGCAAGATCTGGAATACGGTGCTGAAGGGGCTGGTGGCGATCCTGCCGATCGGCCTCACCATCTACGTCATCTACTGGCTCGCGGTCACGGCCGAGCGCTTTTTCTCGAAGGTCCTCAAGGTGGTGGTCCCGGAACCGTACTACTGGCCGGGCCTCGGGCTGCTGATCGGACTGCTGGTGCTGTATTTCGTCGGCCTCGCCGTCAACGCCTACTTCGTGAACAGCGCGCTGCGGATGTCAGACGCGTTCTTCGCGCGCATCCCGGTCGTCAAGACGATTTACCTCGCGATCCGCGACTTCATGCGGTTCTTCCCGTCGTCGGGCCAGGGCAACGAACTGCGCCGCGTCGTGCTGCTGCAGTTCGGCCCGGGCAAGGTCATCGGCTTCGTCACCGCGGAATCGGACGAGATGCTCCGGCGTTCGGAGCCCGCGGGCGACGACATGGTCGCCGTCTACCTGCCGATGAGCTACATGGTCGGCGGCTACACGATCTTCGTGCCGCGGGGCCTGGTCGAGACCACGTCCCTGTCGGTCGAGGAAGGCATGCGCATCGCCCTGATGGGCGGTGTGCGCAGCAGTTCGACGCCCGCGGTGCCGCCGGGGGCGTCCTCCGGGAACCGCTGACTTGCAGGCCGTCATCATCCCGGTGACCCCGTTCGCCCAGAACTGCTCGCTGGTCTGGTGCCCGCGCACGCTCGAAGGGGCCGTGATCGACCCGGGCGGCGACCTCGACAAAGTGCTGGCCGCAGTAAAGAAGCACGGCGTGACGCTGAAGAAGATCCTGCTCACGCACGCGCACATCGACCACGCGGGTGGCACGGCCCAGCTTGCACGCGAACAGAACCTGCCCATCATCGGCCCGCACCCCGGCGACCAGTTCTGGATCGACGGCATCGCCGAGCAGGGCCGCATGTTCGGGTTTGGCCAATGCGAAAGCTTCGTGCCCGACCAGTGGCTCGACCAGGGCGACAAGGTGAGCGTGGGCGACGTCGAGTTCGACGTGTTGCACTGCCCCGGCCATACGCCGGGGCACGTGGTGTTTCACTCAGCCGGGGACCGCATTGCCTTCGTCGGCGACGTGCTGTTTGCGGGTTCGATCGGCCGCACCGATTTTCCGGGCGGCGACTACGACACGCTGATCCGCTCGATCCGCGAGCGGCTGTTCACGCTCGGCGACGACGTACGCTTCGTGCCCGGGCACGGGCCGATGTCGTCGTTCGGGGATGAGCGGCGCACGAATCCGTTCGTGAGCGATGCGGCCGTGGGAGCTGGGCGCGGCTGAGCTCAGCTGCGGTCAGTCTTGCGGCGTGCGCGACCTTGCTCTGTACGCTGCTCGGCTTCATGCCAGCCGTCGATCGCGACACCGATCTCGCGCGCGCGGCGCGGTCCGCTACGACGGTCGTCGTAGTGCTGGTAATGACAGGTGCAGGTCTCGCGCGAGCAGTTCTTGAGCGGCAAGGGCGGGGCGTCACGCGACAGGAACCGCTGGCCCTGCAGGGCGCGCGCCCGCTGGCAGCATGGGTTCCCGGGCTGGATGGAAACCGCGTGATACGCCTGCGGCGGCTTCGCCCCTGGCTTTTCCGGCTTGTCCGGCCTGGTCGGCTTGGCAGTGGCCGCGGGCTTGGCGCGGTCAAACATGCCCAGGGCGCGATCGAAGAAATTGGATGCCACGACAGTTCCTTGCAGACTGGCGGGAAGGCTAACCATGCCGGCTACCCCGGCGCTGTGATCTGGTTCGCAGAAACCGACTTGCCCGCCCCGGCAGGGAAGCCGACACTTTCGGCCTGACCGGACGAGACTCCTGCATGCCCCCGACCCTGGAACCCCGCCGCCCGCGCGTCCCGCGCCTCTCCGAACTGCCGTTCCACTCGATTTACCGGCACGGGTTCGTGCGCGTCGCCGTGGCCACGCCGCGGGTCGAAGTGGCGTCTCCCGCGTTCAACGTCGCTGAAACGGTCAAGATTGCACGCGAAGCAGCCGCCCATCAGGCCGTGCTGGTGGTGTTCCCTGAGCTCGGCCTGTCCGCCTACTCGAACGAGGACCTGTTCCAGCAGGACGCCCTGCTCGACGCCTCGCTGCGGGCGCTCGGGACCCTGGTCGAGGCCAGCCACGAGCTGGCCATCACCTGCGCCGTGGGGATTCCCTTGCGGGTGGACAACCGGCTGTTCAATTGCGCGGTGCTGGTCCGCCGCGGGGAACTGCTGGGAGCCGTGCCGAAGAGCTACCTGCCGAATTACCGCGAGTTTTACGAGAAAAGGCAGTTCGCACCGGCTTCGCAGGCGCTTTCGACCTCGATCCGGCTGCTGGGACAGACGGTGCCATTCGGGCCGAAGCTGTTGTTCGAGGCCACGAACGTGCCGGGGTTCGTGCTGGGCCTCGAGCTGTGTGAAGACGTCTGGGCACCGCTGCCGCCGAGTACGCTCGCGGCACTCGCCGGAGCCACGGTGATCGCTAACCTGTCGGCGAGCGATGCCACGGTCGGCAAGGCGGACTACCGCCGGCTGCTCTGCTCTTCGCAATCCGCAAAGTGCGTGGCCGGCTACCTGTATTCCGCCGCGGGTCCCGGCGAATCGACGACCGACCTCGCCTGGGACGGCCACGCGCTCGTCTACGAAAACGGCGAACGGCTGGCCGAGTCGTCGCGCTTCCCGCTGCAGGGCGGATTCGTCACCGCGGACCTCGACCTTGACCACCTGCGCCAGGAGCGCATGCGCTGGACCACGTTCGGCGATTGCGTGCAGGCGAATCGCGGACAGCTCGAGGGGTATCGCCGGATCGAGTTCGAGCTGGACCTGCCAGCCGATCGCGTGCGGCTCGATCGCCGCATCGAGCGGTTTCCGTACGTGCCCTCGGACCATGCGCGTCGCGACGAACGGTGCGCCGAGGTCTACGACATCCAGGTCGAGGCACTGCGCAAGCGGCTCGCGGCGACCGGAATCAAGCGCGTCGTGATCGGCATCTCGGGCGGGCTCGACTCGACCCAGACCGCGCTCGTCGCCGTGCGCGCGTTCGACCGGCTCGGCTACCCACGCACCAACATTCTCGGCTACACGTTGCCGGGATTCGGCACCAGCCGGCAGACGTTCGACAACGCACACGCGCTCATGCGGGCGCTCGGCATCACGGCGTCGGAGATCGACATCCGGCCTTCGGCGGAATTGATGCTGCAGCACATCGGCCACCCGGCGGCGGCCGGCGAGCCGGTCTACGACATCACCTACGAGAACGTGCAGGCTGGCGAGCGCACGTCGCACCTGTTCCGCCTCGCCAACCTGAACAACGCGATCGTGCTCGGCACCGGCGACCTGTCGGAACTCGCGCTCGGCTTCACGACGTACGGCGTCGGCGACCACATGTCGCACTACAACGTGAACGCGTCGGTGCCGAAGACACTGATCCGCCACCTGATCCGCTGGCTGATCAGCGCGCGGCAGTTCGACGCCGCGACGCTCGACGTCCTGGCACGCATCGCCGACACCCCGATCTCCCCGGAGCTGGTGCCGGGCGCCGGCGACAGGCCGGAGCAATCCTCCGAAGCTGTCGTCGGTCCGTACGAACTGCAGGATTTCCACCTCTATTACATCAGCCGCTTCGGCTATCGGCCGAGCAAGGTGGCGTACCTCGCGCATTGCGCCTGGGGCGACGCAAGCACCGGGGCCTGGCCGGACACCGTGCCGGTGACGGAGCGCCGCTCCTACGACCTCGCGACGATCACAGGGTGGCTCGAAGTGTTCCTGCGCCGCTTCTTCCAGGGCAGCCAGTTCAAGCGCTCGGCCATGCCGAACGGGCCGAAGGTGGGCTCGGGAGGATCGCTCTCCCCGCGCGGCGATTGGCGCGCGCCGAGCGACTCGCCGGCAACCGTCTGGCTCGAGGAACTGCACGCCAACGTGCCGGCCTCGGCACGGCCGAAGTCACGTAGCTCGCGGCGGCGCTAGCGGCATCACTCGGCCCCCGCCCGCATTTCTACAGCCGCGCAGTAGGAATAGCTCCCCCTGCGCGTCCGTATTCGTACGATTGGTGATGGAGGGACAGCGGCGGGATAGTCCCTGCACGCGCGCGTCGTGCGCGCAGGGTAGTGTCGTGCTGGCTCCCGGCAAGGATCAAGACAGCGTCCGTCCGTCTTCGGCGGCGGGACTCTATTACCCCAAGGATGTGGCGGGCCTGCGTCGCGCGCTCGCGACCCTGCTCGGCAGCGGCGTGCAGGCGATGCCCCGGCTGCCCAAGGCGCTCATCGTGCCGCACGCAGGTTACGCGTACTCGGGCGAGATTGCGGCTTCCGCGTTCCGGATGCTCGCAGGCGAAGCGGCCGCGTCGATCCGCCACGTCGTGCTGCTGGGCCCGAGCCACCGCGTGAAGACGCGGGGACTGGCGATGCCCTCGTGCAGCCACTTCGCCACGCCATTCGGCGAGGTGCGCATCAACGACGCGGCGCGCCAGCGGTTGCGGGAACTCGGCCTTGCCGGCATCGCCGACCCTCCGCACGCGCTCGAGCACTCGCTCGAGGTGCAGGTTCCGTTCCTGCAGGTCGTCCTGGATGATTTCGACCTGCTGCCGATCGCCGTGGGACTCGCGCCGCCCGAGCAGGTCGGCCGCGCCCTGGAGGCCGTCTGGGGCGGACCGGAGACGCTGATCGTCGTGAGCTCCGACCTCAGTCATCACCACACCCACGCCGAGGCGCAGGGGCTCGACCTGCAGACCTCACGCCTGATCCTGGAGCGTCGCAGCGACCTGTCGGCAGCGCAGGCCTGCGGCGCGGACAGCATCAACGGGCTGATGGAAGTCGCACGTCACCGCGGCCTCGACGTGCAGTTGCTCGATCGTCGGACCTCGGGCGATACCGCCGGCGACAGCCAGCGCGTCGTGGGGTACGCGAGCTTCGCGCTCTTCGCGCCTGGCTGACGGCCGCCGAATCCGGCCCGGCCGGGCAGTCGAACCGTGGTGCATGACCGGCCGCACCATCCTCAAACTGCTGTTCTCGGCAATCCTCGTCGTAATGCTCGTCGTCACCGTGCAGGCCAGCCTGCACCAGGCTGTCTGGGACTGGGGCGGCCTTGCCAGCGAGCCAGATCGCTGGTGGACGCTCGCAACGCTCGCGGACGCCTACTGTGGCTTCCTGACGTTCTACGCCTGGGTGTTCTACAAGGAGCGCGGCTGGGGTCGCCGCATCGCCTGGTTTGCCGCGATCATGCTGCTCGGCAACTTGGCGATGGCCACGTACGTGCTGCTGCAGTTGTCGAAGCTCCGCGACGACGAACCACTCGAGCACATGTTGTTGCGCGCACCCGTTAATGCCCGCCGCTGAGACTACGCCATGCCGTCGCTTGCGCTGAACCTGCTCGAGCGGGACCTGCTGCCCGACTTCCTGATCCGCTTCGGCATCCGCCGGCTGCTCGCCGAACGCCTGCGCGAGGAGCGCAAGGACAACGCCGAGGCGCAGCAGGCGCACCTGATGCGCCTGGTCGACACGCCTGCGCGAGAGCCCGGTCGCGATCGCCACGCGCGAGGCCAACGAGCAGCACTACGAAGTGCCCAGCGCGTTCTTCGAAAAGGTTCTCGGCCGGCACCTCAAGTACTCCTCGTGCTACTACCGTCAGGACGTCACGGGCCTCGACCAGGCGGAAGCGGCGATGCTCGAGCTCACCTGCGCGCGGGCACGCCTGCGGGACGGCGAGGACATCCTCGAACTCGGCTGCGGCTGGGGCTCGTTGACGCTCTGGATGGCGGCGCACTATCCCGCTGCCCGCATCACGGCCGTCTCCAATTCACGCACGCAGAAGCAGTTCATCGACGCGCGCGCGGCCGAACGCGGGCTGCGCAACGTCGAGGTCATCACCTGCGACGCGAACGTGCTCGATTTCCCAGCGGACCGGCGCTTCGATCGCGTGGTCTCGGTGGAGATGTTCGAGCACATGCGAAACTACGAGACCCTGCTGCGCCGGATCGCGGGCTGGATGCGCGAGGATGCCACGCTGTTCGTGCACATCTTCACGCACAGGGAATTCGCCTATCCGTTCGAGGTGAAGGGCTCGGGGGACGGGCCCGGCGACTGGATGTCGCGTCACTTCTTCACGGGCGGCATCATGCCCAGCGACGACCTGCTGCTGTATTTCCAGTCCGACCTGCAGCTGCGGGAGCACTGGCACGTGCCGGGCGTGCACTACCAGAAGACGTCGGAAGCCTGGCTCGCGAACATGGACCGGCGGCGGGCCGAGATCATGCCGCTGTTCGAAGCCACCTACGGCAAGGGCGAAGCACGCAAGTGGTGGGTCTACTGGCGAGTGTTCTTCATGTCCTGCGCGGAGCTGTGGGGCTACGGGGGCGGCGAGGAATGGCTGGTCTCGCACTACCTGTTCCAGCGGCGCCGCTGACCGATTGCAAGCTGCGCCGCCTGCGTGTCAGTCTGGCAAGGTGAGCGAACGCTTTCGTCCATGGGCTGTTGATTCCGCCGCGCGGAGCGGCCTCGTCGTCGTGCTCGTCGGCACGTTACTGGCGGCGATGGCAGGACCTGCGCGTTCCGTGGCACAGCAATTTGGCGAATCCGCGGCGGCTGCACAGGCGGCGAACACGCCACCGGCCGCAGCGGCGACATCCACGACAGCTGCGACTGCCAGCGCGACCGATGCCTACACGGGCTTCCGCGCGGAGTTCGACGCCGGCCGTTATGCCGAAGCCGTGCCCTACGCCGAGCGGGTCCTCGAACTGGCCGAAAAGCAGGCCGCGCAGCCGACGGCCGAGGAAGTCCAGGTGGCGCTCATGAACCTCGGCATGGTGCAGAACCTGTCCGGCGACTTCGTCGGCGCCGAATCGACCTACCTCCGCGTCATCGGCCTGGCCGAGAGCTCGGGCCGTCCGCTGCAGACACGGCTCGCGCGCGCCTACGCGGGTCTCGGTTCGGCCTACCACGACGCCAAGCGGCACGACCTTGCGGCGAAGAGCTTTGACCAGGCCATCGCGCTGGTGCGCCGGCAGGAGGGCTTGCTGACCGAGCAGCAGGTGCCGCTGATCGAGAAATACATCGACTCGCTGACCGAACTCGGCCGCTACCAGGACGCGTTGAAGGCGCAGAAGTACGTGCTGCGCATTGCGACCCGGGCGCACGGCGAGAATGGCGTCGCTGTTGCGTCCACGCTCGAGCAGATCGGGCGGTGGTACACCTCGATCGGCGCCTATGACCAGTCGCGACGCACGCTCAAGCAGGCCATCGAAATCGTCGAAGAGGCCGAGGGCAAGATGTCGCCGCGACTGGTCGGGCCGTTGCTTGCGCTGGCGGCCTGCAACCGTCGCCAGCTGCTCGATCCCACACAGCAGCCGCTGTCGACGCCGGATCAGGAGCGCGCCAGCATGTTCCATGACCCCAGCGCGATGGTGCCGGCCGGCTATTCACCGGGGATGATGGCGGCCGAGGGAGAGGCAGCGCTGCTGCGCGCCGCAGCGATCATCGACGGGCAAGTGGAGGCAGCGCCGGCGCAGGTGGTCAACGTGCGCACGCAGCTTGGCGACTGGTACCAGCTCCGGGCCCAGCACGTGCGCGCTCGCCCGCATTACCAGCAGGCGTGGCAGGCGGCCGCGCGGGTCACCGAGCAGCTGAACGGCAAATCCTACACCGAAGCACTGTTCGGCCAGCCCGTGCTGTTGCACATGATCAGGCCGGATCACTGGAACCGTTACGGCGAACGGCCGCCGGACGAAGTCGAAGTACGCAACGTCGTCCTCGAAATCACGGTCAACCCGCTGGGGCGCGTCGAGGCCCCGAAGGTTGTCGATGATTCCGGCGACCCGAAGCGCGGCGAGAGGACGGTCGCGGCGCTGGTAAGCACTGCGCGCTACCGGCCGCGATTCGAGAATGGCGAGCCGGTCGCGACGCCGGGCGTCACCTTCTCGCAACCGTGGATTCTGTTGCTGCCGACGCCGACGCCGGCGAATGACGCAAAGGCCACGGCGACGCCGGGCGAGCCGGCGGCCGATGCAGCGAAGAAGGATCCCCAAGGCTGAACTGCGCGGCGGCGCGCGAGGCTACGCCAGTGCGTACGCCACCGCGATCAGGCTGGCCAGCACGAGCAACGGCGCCAGCCACTCGATAATGCGCAGGCCGCGTATCACGCGCCTGAAAAACAACCGGTCGTTCAGCCGTGGAAACGGAACGTCCTCCGGCACCGGCCTGCCGAGAAACCGGCACAGGGGCTCCCAGCCCTCCTTGACGTCGAACACCAGGAGCCGCTCCGCGGGCACGGTGCGCCTGACCTCTTCCAGGTGCGCCTGGTAGACGGCGATGGACTGCCTGCGGTCCGTGAACCGGCCCTTGAAGCGCGAGTTCCAGATGATGTCGTCGTGCATCTGCCGTGCGACCCGCGGAAACCACCAGGGGAGCACGCGCTGGATGACCCACAGGGTGTCGATCATGCTGTCGTACCAGGCGTCGGGATCGCGCACGTTCAGCAACACCCTTGCGTCCGGATAGAGCGCCATCAACTCCTGGTAGAACTCGCACGCCGGCCAGTCCACCGTGGCCCGCGTCGCTCGAAAGAACTGACGGAAATCGACTGGCTCTCCGGCCCTGGCGCGGATCCAGAACTTCATGTGCGAGTAACGCGTCAGGGCCGTCTGCATGTGATAGCAAGGCGCGTAACCGAGCAGGTGCAGCGCCTGGCGGATTGAAGTCGTTCCGGAGCGGCCGAAGCCCGCGCCGATGACCTGCAGTTCGTCGCCGGAGGACTTGCCGCTCACCTGCGGGGCGGAGGCGGAGCCTCTACTTCAGCCGGCACGGCAGGTTGTGCCGAAGGCAGTAATCCGCGCGCAATGGCCTGCTCGCGGAATTCGGCCGCGAGTTTTGCGCCGGCATCGCGCATCGCGAGCCTCGTGGCCACGGCCAGCGCCTCGTCACCCTTGCCGGGAAACTGGCTGGCCGGCTGCGACCCGTAGCCCGTGAAAGTCCAGCTTTCGGCCAGTTCGCCCGTGGGCGAATACAGCTTGATCGTGTAGCGCAGGCTCGCGGCGTACATCGGGCTGCCGGAATCGATGGGCGTGACGAACGAAAAGTCGACGAGCACGGGCTCCAGCACGCCGCGGATCTCCGGATCGGTGGCCGCGCCGGCCGCCGGCGAAGATACCGGCACCACGCGGTTGAACATGGCGTTCAGGACGCGCATGAAACCCGCCGACTGCGCCTTGCCGAGGCCGATGCTGTACTCGCCCCCGCCGTTCTCCCGCTTTTCCTCGTAAACCTTTTCGCTGAACTCACGCGGCATGTGCACGCCGACGACGACCGGAATCTTCTCGATCAGCGGCTGCGGGATGTCGGTCTGGGTTTCGAAGCGCGTCGGCGCGCAGGCGGCCAGCGCGACGGTCGCCGCGAGCGACGCCAGCACGCGTCGCGTCGCGCCATGGAGACGCAGTGAATGCCGGCGGCTGTGCATGTGGCCCAAGATACACCTCAACGCCGGTAACTGGCAGGCTCGTTCAGCCCGACGAACGTGCCGCCGTTGCGGGCGCAGAGCGCGCGCATCAGCGTCGCGAAACGCACGCTCGTGAATTGCGGCGCGTCGGGCCGGACCGGGAATGCAAGCGCGTGGATGCGGACCCGGCGCTGGCCGGTGCGGTCCTCGCGATTGATCAGGTCGACCGCACGCACGACGGAATCCACCGACGATCCCGTGAACTCGTCGCCGAGCACGTAGAGACTGATGCGGCGGCCCGAACTGTAGTACGTGCGGATCGCCTCGACGATGCCTTCGACGGGGCTCGAATTGCTGAACGGAAACCAGTCGCGCAGGCGATCGACCACGAGTTTGCGCTGCGCCGGCGTGTCGGGCAGCCAGCGGCCACGATACGACGGGAACATGTAGGTGCCTTCGTCGCTCATGACCTGCCAGCCCTTCACCTGCGGGTAGGCGTCGAGCACTTCCTGCATCTTGCGCAGCATCAGCGGCCACGCGTAGTTGGCCATCGAGCCCGAGGTGTCGATGATGAAGATGATGTACTCGCTGTCGACGGGCAGGCCGGCGATTGCGTCGTCCGGGGCGCGCCGGTGCCCGGCCCCGAGGACTTTCTTCATTTCCTCGGTCAGCTGCTGCTGCGCGGAGACCAGTTGCCCCTCGAGCTTGTTCGCGACCTCCGCATCCTGGTTGCTGGCCTTGTACTGCCCGCGCACTTCGCTCAGGTCGCCGCGCAGGCGCGCGAGCTTCTGCTTGACCTCGGACAGTTGCCGCTCCCGTTCGGTGAGATCGCGATTGAGTATCTCGGTCTGGCCACGCAGCTCCGCCTTTTCTTCCTGCAGCGCGAGCAGGCGGCCTTCGAGGTCGAGGCGCGATTTCTCGAGCGCCTTGGGCTCGCCGAACTTGCTCAGCATGAACAGCAGGATGATCGCGCCGAACGCGCAGCAGATCGTGTCCAGGAAGGACATGCTGAACACTTCGAAGTCGCGCGAGCGGCGGCGGCTCATGGCCAGTCCTTGGCCGGCATCAGGAACGAGCCGTTGGTGCGGCGCGCCATCGTCCAGAACGCGCCAGGCGCGGCCGGGTCGCCTTCCATCGGCATCAGGATGATGTTCGCGGGGACGCGGTTCGGGTACTTGCCGAGCGCGCGCTCGAAGAGCCGCAGCCGCCCGTCGCCGTCGATGGTCTTCTTGATCGCTGGCGGCGTCGCCCCCTGGGTGGGCAGGCCGTCGGTGATGATGAAGACATTGTCCGGCGCCGGACTCAGCGTGTTCATGAGCGCGAACGCGTTCTCGAGGCTGGTGCCGTCGGCCGGAACCGTGCGACGCAGGTTGACGACCACGTCCGTGAGCGCCTGGGCATCGCTGCCGTCGAGCCAGCGCCCGGTGCTGTTCGGCACGATCGGCCACGCTTTCACGTTGAAGGCGATGACCTGGAACTTGGATTTGGCCGGAATCTGCGCGGTGAGCCAGTCGACCGTCGCGACCGTGCGCCGCCACTTCTCCGACAGCAGGCGCCGCGACTCGGACATGTTGCGCAGGCGGATCACGTTGACGACGGTTTCGTCGAGCATGCTCGCCGACACGTCGACGAGGATGACGATGCGTTCGCCGCCGAGTTTCAGTCCGCTCAGGTACTGGCGGTCACCGGTGCCGACGAATCCCTTCACCCGATTGCCGGGCTTGCCTGGGGCCGGCGTGCCGGCGACAAGGCGCTTCTGGCTCTCCTCGAGCTGCCTGAGGTCGGCCTTGAGCTTCTCGATCGCCTCGCGCCGCGACACCGCGGACTTGTCGGAATCGGCCAATTGCTCCGTGAGCTTGGCCGTCTCGTCGAGCACGCGGTCCGACAGGCCTTCCGCGCGCTCGGCCTCGGTCGTCGTCGTCTTCAGGCTGTTGCGCAGGACGACGAGGTCGGACAGTCCCCGCAGCACTTCCTCCTCGAGCTTGTTGACCTCTGCGCTCAGCTCCGAGGTCTCGTTCTGGAACGCCCTGCTGCCTGCAGCGTTGAGGATCATGTACAGCAGCACGATCGCGCCGAACGCGCAGCAGATCGTGTCCAGGAAGGACATGCTGAAGATGTCGAATTTTCTTCTACGACGCGCCATGGTCCGGCAACACGCGGATCAGTTCGAGCGACACTCCCGGCGCACCGAGACGCAGGACGTCGCCGACCTTGAGCTGGAGCCGCCCGCCGACGCGTTCGTCATTGACGAACGTGCCGTAGGTGCTGTGATCGACGACGAAAACCTGCCCGCCCTGGCTCTCGAGCGTGCAGTGCGAGCGCGACACCCCCGCGACACCGGCTGGCAGCGCCAGGGCGCGCGGCACCGCTGCCACCGACCACCCGAGCGTCAGCGGTACGGCGGTGATCGGCCAGGCCCGCCCACGGAACAGCACGTGCGTCGGCACGGCGTCCATCGGCACCGCGAGCGAGGAGGCGGCGGGCTCGTGCACCGGAGCCTGCGCACCGGCCAGTGGCAATCGATGCACCAGCGCGAGGGCGCCTGCCGGCCGCACAATGGCGTCCGCCGCACGCAACGCGCCCAGCGCCGCCGCGCCCTGCGGCAACTCGACCATTACGCAGTCGCGCAACGTGGCGAGCCTGGTGACAAGGCCGGGGATGGCGGCGACGCGCGGCGAGAAGCACACGTGCAGCGCCACACCCGGCGGACGCGCGGCCTGCACGAGCCTGAGTATGTCGTCGCAGAGCGTCACTACCGCCGCCGTAAGCTGCGTGCGCGTGACCGGAATGCGGTGCATGGTCGCGCCGAACTCGATTTCGGCGTCGATTTCGTCCTGCGTCGCCAGCGCCTGCAACCAGGCGGGCAGCAGGTCGTGCAGCTTCTGCTCCGTGGCCGCCTGGTGCAGCGGATCGAAGCGGGTTTCGCGCACGAACGCCGTCGCGATGTCGGCCGCCATGGCCTGGCGCAGGGCGAACACGCCGGCGCCTGGCATCAGTTCATACCGTGCCCGGCGCAGTGTGCCGTCACCACGCGACGTCTCGAGCAGCGTGGCCGTCGCCTGGTGCAGCTGCAGGTCGAGGTGGAGCATGTGCAGGGCGGGTGCGACGGTGGAGCAGGCAGCGAGCCCGGCATCCACGAGGCCACGCACGGTGACGCCGCATTCGCTCGCGACCCCCACCAGCAGGCCGAGCTGCTCACGCGTGTAGCCGGGTGGAACCGCGACCAGCAGCTCATTGGCGTCGCCGCGGGCCGCGGACGCCAGCACGACGGAGAGATGCGCGTGGGCAAGATCCGCAGCAGTCGCGATGCCGCCGGCCGACCATGGCAGGGCATCGACGCTCAGCGCCTGCCAGAACCGGTTCTGTGCATGCAGCGGCGCGAGGCGGTAACGCCGCACCGCGTCGCCACCCACGTGGACGCGGCCCTCGTGCAACACGGCGAGGCCGGGACTCTCGTCCCCGACCAGCACCGGTGCGCCGTCCGCGCCCGGGCGCGCGAGCAACAGGCCGGCGTCATTCAGTTCGACCGCGAGCAGATTCATGGCGCGGTCGCTCACCTCACCATCATCTGGCGTACGACGTGCTGGTCGAGGAAGGCCTCGGTGTCGAGCACGGCGCGCTCCTGGCGCAGCTGGATCTGGTGCAGCATGAACATCACGAGGATGCTCAGCCCCAGCGCAACCAGCGTCGAATTGAAGGCGATACCCAGGCCCGCGACCACGCCCGACACGTCGCCCTGGACCGCCTTGTGCGCCTGCTGCAGCGCTTCGCCGATGCCGCGCACGGTGCCGATGAAGCCGATGGCGGGGATAGCCCAGGCGACGTAGCGCACCATCGACAGTTCCGCGTCGAGCCGGCCGAACTCGAGTTCACAGGTGTCGTGGATCGCCGATGAAACGTCCTGGATGTTGCGCGTGGCGCCAAACCGGTGCAGCCCGCTCATCAATGCACGCGGCAGGAGTTCGGCACGCATGTCGTCGGGCAGGGCCTCGACCTGCCGCGCGTAATCGCGCGAGTCCTCCGGCAGGATCTTCATCCCCTGCGGCAGGCGCATAAGGTCCGCACCCAGCAGCTTCTGGCCGCGCCGCAGCGAGAAACCCTTGTAACCCATGATCGCCACCGACCAGAGCGCGAGCATGAAGCACACTTCCTGCTCGTAGTCCTTGATGATGACGTAGAAGTTGCGCGCCGGCGCGTAGTTCGGGTCCTTGGCCATCTTCGCTGCATCGCTGGCGGCGACTGCGTCGGCCTGCGGGCGGACCACCGTGGCATAGAAGCCCTGCACGATGATCACGATGACGATCAGCGAAAAGACCTCGAACATGAACTCACTGATCTTGAACTTCTTCATGGTGCATTCGGCCTGCTGTTCAGATGTCGACGGGAAACGCGACGTCGAAGTCGGGACGGACTTTTTCGGTGGGCTCGAAACGCTGCGGCGAACCCTTCGCGGCGGCGGGCTTTGCGTCAGGCGCCGCGGCGGCCGGGCTGGCGTTGCCCGAGTCGGCGGCATCGGCACCCGTGCCTTCGCTTCCGGCGGCCGGTTCCGCGGCGGGAGCCGTTGCGGCGGGCGTGGGCACGTTTTGCTGCGCGAACGCGATGCCGGCGGCCAGGATCGTCAATGCGATCACCGGCGTCAGCGAAATGGGTTGTGAGCGTCGTTCTCTTCTATTCGGCATAGCGTGCAATCCTCAAGCCGACGTCGTCGCGCCGGCCGTCTCCAGAGTCACGAAAGGCGGCCCGCAGTTCCGTCACCGTCGCGTGACGCCAGCTGGAACCGCGGATGACGTGCATGTTGCCCGGCGCGGCCGACAGCGGGTCGACAGCCACGGCAGTGCTCGCAGGTTGCACCGTGTAGAGGTCCGTCGTCCATTCCGAGACGTTGCCGCCGAGGTCGTGGAATCCCAGCGGATTCGCCGCGAACGACCCGGTGTTGGCCGTGGCGGGATAGCCGTCGTCGAGGTCCGCGAGGAAAGTCTGCAGCAGAGGCTGCGCGCTGCGGTCACCGAAGTTGCCAGCGCCGGCCGGAACCGGCAACGCATCGCCCCACGGATACTTGCGCAGCGTGCCGTCGCGGTTGGCGCGCGCCGCCCACTCCCATTCTGCTTCCGTCGGCAACCGATAGCCCGTGGTCGCAGGCTGCACCGGCGCGAGTCGGCCACCCTGCGACTGATAGGCAGGCGGCAGGCCTTCCTGCTGGCTGAGCCAGTTGCAGTACTCGGCGGCCTCCTGCCAGGTGACGTTGACCACGGGCTGGCGTTCGAGTTCGAGCGAATTCTGGCCGACGAAGCCGGAACGGTGCTGCGCGCGGAACTGCTTGAACTCGCCGTTGGTGACTTCGCGCTCACCGAGGTAGAAGCGGCGGCGCAGCTCGACCGCGCGCTGGGACTCGTTCGCGCGGCGACCCGACTCGCGCCGCGGACTGCCCATCGTGTAACTGGCGGGCCCGAGCAGACGCAGCTCGGCACCTGACTTCGTGCGAGTCGACGCGCTGACTGCCTTGGCGGGCCCGGCGGCCGCGCCTCCACTGCTCGACGCGACTGCGGCGGCGCCCGCTGTCCCGGCCGGAACCGTGATCGACTCAGGCGAGCCGCGCCCCTCTTCGAGCCTGACGTTGATGACCTGCGGCAAGCCCGGCCGCGGCGTAACGGCCGTTCGATGGGGTCGGAACCCCGCACGCCGCACCTCGATCTCGGTGCGTGTCGCGGGCAGCCTGATCGCCTGCCCCGCCTTGCCGACGGACCGGCCGTTCGCGAACACCTCGGCCGCAGCAGGTTCCGCGATTACGGTGATCTCGCCAAAGATCGGCGCGAGCGTCAACTGGACCTCGCGCCGCTCTCCTGCACCGACGGTCAGTTGGCTCATGGCCGGCTCGTAACCATCCCGCGACGCGACGAGCGCCAGCGGCACGTCCGGCCGCACATCGAGGGTAACCGGCGCGCGACCGCGGAACGCGCCGCCGACGCTGACGCTCGCATCCGCCGGGTCGGTGCGCACGACGAGCGTGCCGTCGGGCAATCCCAGGCGGACAGGGCCGAGCGTCTGTGCCTGGTTCGCGACCACCTGGACGTCGGTGATCCAGTTCTTGAACCCTGCCTGCCGCAACTCGACGCGGTGCGTGCCCGCATCCAGTTCGAGCTTTGCAGGCGTAGCGCCGCGCGGGGCACCATCGACCAGCACGGTGGCGCCGGCCGGTTCGGTCAGCACGGTGACAGGCGCCCAGGCGGGCACGAGCTTGACGACGAGCGGCTGGTGTTCGCCCAGCCCCTTGACCTCCACCGTTGCCTTGAACGGCAGGTGACGCGGAGCAGTCACGAGGATCTCGTGGCGCCCGGCAGGCAGCTTGATTGCGCCCGGTGCGGTGCCGAACTCCTTGCCCTCGACCGTGACCCGCGCCGCGACCGAACTCTGCACGTCGACGAAGCCTGGCAGCTTTTCGAGCTTGAAGCGGAACGACTGGTTGGGCGCATCGCCGACCTGCAGCGGTGCGCGCAGCGTCGCGTACCCCTGGCGGCGAATCTCCACCTCGTAGCGCCCGGGGCGCGCAAAGTGATTGCCGCGCACCGGCAGCGCAAGACCGCCGCGCACTGCGACCGAGCTGTCGGCAGGGTCCGTGACGATGGTGACGGCGCGGCCCGTGGCGAAGAACCATGTCGCGAGACCGAGCGCGGCAACCAGCAAGCCCCCCAGCAGCAGCGGCCCGATGCGTCGGCGGGTCGCGGCGCGTGCCTCTGGACGCCGGAACGCGACGGTGTCGATGCGCTCGTCGGCGTCATCGCCCCCGCCGCTCACGACTTCGACGAGCGGTGCTTCGGGCGGAACGGTCAGGTTGCCGCCGCTGCCGTCTTCCACTGCCAGCAGGCGCCGACCGTCGTGCGCGCCGACACGCAGCCGGCCACCCGCTACATCGATGACGTCGCCTTCGCGCAGCCACGCTGGCCGCGAGACCGGCACACCGTTGCAGAGCGGTGAGTCGCGGCCCTCGGCCGGCTGCAGGAACAACTGACCGTCGTGCAGCGCGATCCAGGCCAACGTGCCCGACCCGGCGCCCGGCAGCACGACGGTGTGACCGGGCCCGCCGAGACTGACGGGAAAATCCGCAGCCGACAGCGCGCGTTCGCCGAGGGGATCGCGCAGGATCAGTTCGATCGGGCTCAAATCGGCTCCTCGCAGCGGACGACGAGCGTGGGAGGCGGCGTGCCGGGCAGCAGGTTGAGTTCCTTGCGCACGTCACGATACCCCTGGCGCGTACCGACGATCGTGTAGCGGCCCGGCATCAGCTCGAGGTCCCGGTGTTCAAAGAGCCCGAGCTTACCAATCCGGTAGATCTGCACGTCCGTCGCGTTGTCGGACGCCAGCACCACCCGGATCGGGGATTCGGCCTGGCGCAGGAGTTCAGACAGCCGGGCCTGCTGGCCCTGCAGGCGCGGACCGGTCGCTGCAACACGGGCCGCGCGCTCCAGCACGTTGCGGGCGACGTCGCGCCCCGAGGGGCTGTAGAGGCGTTCCGGCTTGTTCAGGAAGGACTGGAGTTCGGCGTCGATCATCGCGCGCGGTTCGGCGCGCTCGACACCGTCCTGCGCCGCACGCAGCGCCGGTTCCGTCTTGAGCGCCTCACGATACAGCGCGAGAGCTTCTGACCATTGCTCTGCGCGCTCCGCCGCAGCTGCGCGATCCACGGTCGCGACCAGCGTACGCGTCTCGGTCGCACGGCGAATCTGCTGCATCCCTTCCGCCACTTCCGTCGTGCCAGGGCGGATGCGCTCGGCTTTCTCGAACGCAGACTGTGCAGCCGCGTAATCGCGCCGTGCGAGCGCGGCCATCGCCTGCGCCATCACCGCGGAGTAGGCGTCGCTGGTCTCGCGCATGCCCAGGCGTGCGATTCCTTCGCGCGCGACAGTCGTCGCCGGATCGAGCTTGAGTGCCCGCGTGTAGGCCGCAATTGCTTCCTTTGAATCGCCCGCCTGTTCCGCGCGTGCACCAGCCGCGGTCTCCCGCAGCACGTCGTCGAGCACGCGCGAACGCGCGAGCCCGCTCTTTGCCCTCGCGTCGTCAGGCGCAAGCTTCAGCGCCGCCGAGTACTTCTCCTGCGCGTCCGTCGCCCGGCCCGCATCGAACGCAGCCTGTGCCTGGGCAAGCCGCTCGCGCAGCACTTCGGGCAACCGCTTCTCGAGCGCATCCAGACCGCCGCCGGCGGCGTCGAAACGTGCCAGCGCCGCCTTGTAGTCACGTTCCGTCAGCGCAGCATCGCCGGCGGCCAGGTCGTTGCGGACCTTGCCGTAGGCACCGCCGCCCCAGGTCGCCACGTCGCGCTGCTCGAGGCGCTGCAAGCGCTGCGGCAACGGTGCGCGTCGATCCTCGGCCCGCTTTTTCAGGTCGGCGAGCTGCTGCAGGTCCACAGCAGGCTCTGGCGCGGCCTGCACCGCCGCAGGAACTGCCGCTGGCGCGGCCGACGGCTTGCGCGACGCAACGAGGTCCGGGAGCACGAAGAACGTGAACCCCGCGGCGGCGGCGGCGAGCGCCATTGCGCCGACGAGAAGGCCGCGCCGGAAGCCTTCGCTGCGCAGTGCCTGTGCCGAAGGCGGTGCAGTCGTCGTGCGCCGCCATTGCGGCTGCACCGGCAGTGCATCGGCGGGCGGGCGCGGCTGCCAGGGGGCGCCCCGCACCGAAGCGGCGGGCGCGGTTGCAACAGGAGCGGCTGTCTCCAGGATGTGCCCGAGTTCTGCGCGCACGACCTGCATCGACGCAGGCCGTTGCTCCGGCCGCTTGGCAAGGCACCGTGCCACGAGCGAGCGCAGGGAATCCGGCGGGTCGGGTCGGCCGGAGAGCGGCGGCGGCACTTCGCCGCGGACGCGTCCGGGCGTAACGTCGGGATAAAATGGCGGGTGCCCACTCACGAGTTCGTACAGCAGGACGCCGAGCGCATAGATGTCGTCTGTCGCCGCGGCTGGCGCGCCGTCGAGACGTTCAGGGCTGGTGGAATACGGTGACGCGCCAGCGGGCTGCGTTGCACCGAGTTCTCGCGCGCTGCCCAGATCGATGAGATGCGCGAGGCCGTCGCTGTCGAGCAGCACGTTCGCGGATTTGAGGTCGCCGTGGACCCAGCCCGCGACGTGCAGCTGGTCGAGCGCCTCGACGACCGGCAGCAGACGGCGCGCGATCAACGTCCACGGCTGTCCGCGCAGGCGGCCGATCTCACCGCCAGGCAGGTATTCAAAGACGTCCAGGACACTGCCGGACTCATCCTGCGTTGCGATCGGCGCGAGCAACGCCGGGTGCTGGACGATGTTGCGCACACGTTCGCCGGCCGCGTCGCCGGCGGAGCGGAACTGCAGCACGACGTCGCGCCCGTGCTGCACGTCGCGCGCGAGCCAGGTCGTGCCATCGCGGCCGGAGGCCAGCGGTCGCACGAGTTCGTACTGCGCAGCGATGACCTGCCCGCTCGCGAGCGTCGTCATGTTCGTCATCCGGCGGGACTCAGGGCCGGCTTGCCGCCGGCTTGGCGGAATCCGCCGCCGCCGTCGCCGGCAGGCCAGTCTCGTTCTCGTAGAGTTCGCGCAGCAGGCGGCGCCACTCGGCGTACTGCTGCTCCGCGGAACCCTTGAGTTCGAGCGTCCGGCCTTCGATGTCGATGACGCTCGGCTGCACTTCGTTCTGGAACGAGCTGCCGAGCTGCTTCAACGACTCGCCGTGCATCTTGACCTCGGATCGCATGTCCATGCCGCTCTTGAACGCGTACATGCCGCCGATGACGGCGGCCGTCGATGCCGCCGAACCCGCGCTGCTGTTAGTGCCCTCGGCAGCGAGCACGCCGCCGATGATCGCCGCCGCGCCGAGCAACTGCCGCGTGAGCGCCTCGCGCTTCGCCTGGGCTTCGGCCTCGAGTTCCTCGTACGCGTACTTGCGCCAGTTCAGGTAGGCGTCGTCGATGCTCTCGCCGAAATTCGTGTAGTGCTCGTTGAGCGTGTCGACGAGCGCGTAGTCTCGTTCGCGCACGCGATCCATGCGTTGCACGACCGGGTCTTCCTGCGCGGGCAGCCGCGCGATCGCGAAGGTGCCGCGCTTCGGGTCGTGGAAGAGGTATGGCTCGAAGGCATACGGGGCGAGGTCGGCGGCGAAGCGCAGGCTCGCCACCTGGTGCACCTGCACACGCTGCTCGCGCGTCAGCTCATTGCGGGCCGCCAGCAGGTCGTTCGCGATCGTGGCGTAGACGTTGTCGAACGGATCGCGTGGCTTGGCCGCGATGTCCTTGTAGGCGCGGATGTCGGCCCCGGCTTCGTACACCTTGTGCAGCCAGACGCGACCGGTCGCGTCGGTCACCTTGATCGCGAGGCTGAGCTCGCGGCCATCCGACTCGAGGATGCGGCCATCGATGTTGACGTCACTGCTCGAGCTTTCGTTCGGCAGCACCCGCACCTGGCCCCACTGCCCGGTGCTCTCGAGCGTGTCCCGCAGCAGCACCGGCATGAAGCGTGATTCGGCCTTGCGCACGTCGGGGTAGATCCGGCGCTTTTCCTGCTCGGCCACGTCAGCGGGAATAGACGGGTCGAAGATGCGGACGCCGACATCGAGCAGTTCGTCCTGTGGAATCTCCGCCGTCGCCTTCTGCGCGAACACCGGCGCGATCGGCCGCTGGTCCTGCACCACGCACCCCGCCGTGCCCGCGGCCAGCACGAACCCGACGAACACTGCACGCCACGCGTGCGCTGAAGACCGCTGTCGAATCGAAGACGTCACTGCGTGCTCTGCTTGTACTTGCGATATTCCTCCCAGAGCCGCTCACGCAGCTCCGGGTCCGTTTCCTTCATCGCGGCCTCGCGCAACTGGCGTGCCACGATGTCGTCATCGCGGCCGTCGGGAATGTCGGCTGGGATGTCGCGCGGGCCTGAACCGCCTTTCGCGCCGCCACCCACGCCACCACCGCCACCTTGCGTGCCAGAACCCGCGGCGACGTCGCCGCCCACACCGCCCGCTGAGCCAGTGCCGGACGCGTCACCGGTCTCGGAACCGGTTCCTGCGCGCTCGTCGCCTTCGCCTTCACCTTCGCCGCCCGCACCTTGGCCGCCCGCCGCGCTGTCGCCCTCGCCGCCTTCGGTGCCGTCGCCTTGTCCGCCGCTGCCGCTGGAACCCGCGCGCCCGGCGCGCTCCTGCGAAATCGTTTCCTGTTCCTTCTGCATGCGCGCGTCGAAGACGGCGAAGGTTTCGTCGAAGCGCCGGTCGATCTCAGCTCGCTTGTCCTCGGCCGTTGCCGGGCCACTGCCGGAACCCCCGCCCCCGCCGCCCGCCGACGACGAGCCGCCTGCCCGGCCACCGGCGCCGCTGCTGCCCGCGTTCGGACCCTGTCCGGGACTGCCGGCGGAACCTTGTGCGCCGCCTGTGCCGGACGATCCATCGCTGGCGGACGTTCCCCGGCTACCGCTCGAGCCCGATGCGCCCGCCGTGCCCGCGGAACCGCCCTGACCCGTCGTGGATCCCTGAGTACCCGCTGAGCCACCCTGGCCCGCCGTGGATCCCTGAGTGCCCGCGGGGCCAGGCTGGCCAGCCCCGCCCTGGGTGCCCACCGATGACCCTTGCTGGCCGGCGGTGCCCTGTTGACCGCCGCTCCCGGTTGGCCCGCCGCTGCTGGGTTGCCCGGACTGCGTGTTCGGGGCCCCACCGGATTGTCCACCGCCCGCAGGCGACCCGCGCGAGGATGGCTGGCTGCCCGCAGAGGGGCTGCCTGCCGACGGCGGCGTCGGCCAGCCTTCGGGTTGCGGCGGCGGCGGCGGACCCGACCCGCCCGGGCTGGAGCCACTGCTCGACGGTGAGCCACCGCTCGAGCCCGGACTGCCCTGCGTTGGGGACTGCGATCCTGGTTGCCCCCCGCCACCTGACGATGGTGACTGGGAAGGTGACGACGATGGAGAGCCGGAACTGCCCGAGGGTGATTGCTGCCCGGAGCTGCCGCCGGAGCCGGAACTGGGGCTCGAAGGCGATGAACTGCCCGACGAGGACGGTGACGACGACGGCATCGAGCTCGGCATGCCGCTCGGCATCGAACTGGAGCTGGTCGTGAGACAGCCGCTGGTCGAGAGCGTGGCCGCCGCCACTGCCAGCGCTGTCGTGAGTCCCGAAATGCGTTGCATGCCTTTAGCCCCTGGACGATAGCCGGCGTGGAAGATCCCGCGGCTCCACTCCTAACCTGCTTGGATGCGTCCGGAGGCCTGCGGTTCAACCGTCAGCGTGATCCCGCCGCGCCGGCCGAACTGGCGGCGCCGACGGCTACGCCGGCGGCCGCGGGCCCAGTCGCCCCGGGCACCAGGTCATCGCCGACCAGGAACGAGCGCAGCTGTTCGCTCAACCGGTCGCAGGCCGTCTTGCGCACGGGCGTGATGATCGGGATGGGAACAATGGCGCCGATGAGCACCGAGGTGCCGCTGACGTCCGCGCTGACGGTGCCGATTTCGGTCGCGGTCTGCATGTCCCAGATGGACGCGACGTAGCCGGACTCTTTCTCCCACCAGCCGACGCCGAAACAACCGCCGCCGCCCGGTCCCACCGCGCAGGCAACGCTGCCACCGCCGTCGGTCTTGCGGGTATTGCCATCGATCCAGATGACGTAACGGACGTGAATCTCCTGCAGCCGTTCGGTAACGCCCGGACGCTGCAACAGGACGCGCAGTCCGGCGGCATTGGCAGGCGCCGTGCTGGGCTCGAACCAGGGAAACAGCGCGTCAGTGAATTCCTGCTCGCCGTAAATCTTGAACGCCGTGCGCGCCGTGCTTCTTGCGCGCGCGCTCTGTCCTTCTTCGGGATGCACGAGCTGCCCGCCGACGCGCTCCTGGATGCAGTCGAGGAACCCTTCTTCCGTGCCCACGCCTTCGAGCTGCGGCTTCTTCAGCAGCACGATCGATTCGTTGGCCTGGATCGGCGAGGCGACCTGCCTTGTTTCATCGACTTTCGACGTCATGCACCCGGACGCGAGCAACGCGAGCACGATGCCCACAGCCCCAACGCGCATACCCGCGTGGGCAGACGCCGGGGGACGGCGATCGAACACTGGGTGATGCATCACGGTCCTCCTGCGGCTGTGCGCCCGCCTGCTGCGGCGGTCGTGGGGACGTCCGAGTATACGTCAAGGCTTCGCCGCGGGATGTCGGCGCATCGGAGTCAAGTTTGATCGAACAATCCCGCCTGTTGGGGCATGCCTGGGCAGCGGATGAACTGTCTGGTGTCGAGCGCAGGAGCGGCATCGGTGTTGAGGCCCAACCGGCGGCAGGCACCGGCAAATCGTGCGGAGATGAGCGCGGCATAGGCGCCCTGCCCGCGCATCCGATGGCCAAAACGCGGGTCGTTGAGATTGCCGCCGCGCATGTCGCGCAGCAGGTTCAGGACCCGGTCGGCGCGGTCGGGGTAGTGCTCGCGCAGCCAGCTTGCAAACAGCGACGCTACTTCGAGCGGCAGCCGCAACATCAGGAACGCTGCCCGGCGTGCGCCCGCCTCAGCGGCCGCGGCCAGCAGCCGCTCGATTTCATGGTCGGTCAGCGCTGGAATCACCGGCGCCACCATCACGCCGACCGGAACGCCCGCTGCCGTGAGTTCGCGGACGACGCGCAGACGCGCCTGCGGCGATGCGGCGCGCGGCTCGAGCGAGCGCTTCAGCGCGTCATCCAGGCTGGTGATGCTGATGAACACAGAGACCAGCTGCTTTTCGGCCAGTGCGCGCAACAGGTCGAGGTCGCGCAGGATCAACGCGCCCTTGGTGATGATCGACAACGGGTGTCGCCGCTCGAGCAGCAGTTCCAACGCCGCGCGTGTCGAGCGCAGCGCGCGTTCGGCGGGCTGGTAGGGATCGGTGTTGCCGCCGATGTGCAGCACCCTGCAGGTGTAACGCGGTGTCGAGATTTCCTTTTCCAGCAATGCGGCGAGACCAGGCTTGTGAAAGATGCGTGTCTCGAAGTCGAGACCGGGACTGAGGTTGAGATACGCGTGCGCGGGGCGCGCAAAGCAATAGATGCAGCCGTGCTCGCACCCCTGGTACGGGTTGAGCGACTGGTCGAAGGGGACGTCGGGCGATCGATTGGTGGTGATCGCGCGCTTCGGGAATTCGGCGATCAGGACGGTCGCTGGATTCGGGACCGGCTCCTCGAGGTTGCCCCAACCGTCATCGGCCGGTTCGAGCATGGTCGATTCGAACCTGCCGGCGGGGTTCGTGACCGCACCCCGGCCTTTCTCCACCTGATGTCGGTCTGCCCGCCGCATGCACGGAGACTACTGTATGCATATACAGTTGTCACCTCGGTTCTGGGAAGCGGTCCATGCGCCAGAGTTCAGGAAACAGGCGAGTCCAGGCCACGGCGACGAGCAATGTCGCGCTGCCACCGACGATGACGGCGGGCACCGCCCCAAGCAGGGCGGCCACGAGGCCCGACTCAAACTCTCCCAGCTCGTTCGAGGCGCCGATGAAAACGGCGTTTACGGCGCTGACGCGGCCGCGGATGTCGTCGGGCGTTTCCAGCTGCACGAGCAGGTGACGGATGTAGACGCTGACCATGTCACCGGCGCCGAGCACGGTGAGCGCCGCGAGCGAGATCCAGAAGCTGGTCGACACGCCGAACACGAGTGTCGCCAGGCCGAAGAGGATCACGCCGCCGAACATCCAGCGGCCGACGCGCTGCGTCACGGGGTGCACGCTCAGCACGAGTCCCGTCAACGCCGCACCGACTCCCGGCGCGGCACGCAACCAGCCGAGACCGCTGGGCCCGACGTGCAGCACGTCTGCCGCATACACCGGCAACAGGGCCGTAGCGCCGCCAAAAAGTACGGCGAAAAGATCGAGCGAGATCGCGCCGAGCACAGGGCGACGACCCCGCACGAACCGCAGCCCCTCCAGCAGCGCGTTGCGATCGAGCGGTGCGGCCGATGCTGCATCGTTGGCGGCGCCCCTGCGCAACGTGGCGAGCATCACCAGCGAAATCGCCAGCAGGGTCGCGACGGTCGCGTACACGGTCGTCGCGCCGGCGAGGTACAGCAGGCCGCCGAGCGCGGGGCCTACGATCGTCGACACCTGCCACAGCGACGAGTTCAGCGCGACAGCCTTGCCGAAATGCTGCCGGTCCACAAGATTCGGCAACAGCGCCTGGCTGGCCGGCATGGCGAAGGCGCGCGCGACGCCGAACAGCGTCATGGCGCCAAAGACCGGCCACGCGCTGTGCAGGCCGCGCCACGCGAACGCCAGCAGCAAAAGCGCACACAGCAGCAGCAGCACGTAGCACGCCACGAGGATCCGGCGCCGGTCGCGGGTGTCGGCGAAGTGCCCCGCCGGCAGGATCAGCAACACGAACGGCAGGAACTGCGACAGGCCGATCAGGCCGAGGTCGAGCGGACGCCGTGTGACTTCGTAGATCTGCCAGCCGACGGCCACGGTCTGCATCTGCACCGCGATCGAGCCCAGGAAACGGGCAGCAATGTAGCGCGTGAAATCCGCGTTACGCAGCAGTTCGAAGCGCGCATCGCTCATGCCGTGACGCGCGGATGGCACAAAGAGATCGGGATGAGCATGGTCCAGGCGCAGGATAGCCGATGGCCACGTGCCGGCGGTGGCAACTGGACGGCATTCACGAGACAATCCGCCACCCTGTTCTCCCTTCGCATCACGGCAGCGGCCCCGCCCGGACTGCGCGCCCTTCGCCGGAGCATTCCTGCATGCCACTGCCCACTGTCGCCCGGTCGATCTTCGTATTCATGCTGCTCGCGCTCTGCGTCCCGCAGCAACCCGCCGTGGCCGCCACCGGGAATGCCGACGCGCAATTCGACACACTCAGCAAGCGCTTCGTCGATGAGTTCGGGCGCTATGCGCCGGTCTCGGCCACGCAGCTCGGCGATCACCGCTTCGACGGTGAACTCGACGACCTGAGCGCAGCCGGCCGTGCCCGCACCCTGGCCTGGACCAGGGGCGTCCTGGCCGAACTGCAGGCGATCGACCACTCGCAGCTCTCGCGCGCGAACCAGGTCGACGCCGCGATGCTCGACAACCAGCTGCGCTACTCGATCTGGTCGGAAGAAAAGTACCGCGACTGGTCGTGGGACCCCCTCGTCTACACGCAGCTGGCCGGACAGTCGCTGTACGGACTGCTCGCGCGTGACTTTGCGCCGCTGCCCGAACGCCTGCGCTCGGTGACCAGCCGGCTCGAGAGGCTGCCGGGAATGCTGGAACAGATGCGCGCCAACATCGTGCCCGCACGCGTAACGGCGATCCACGCCGAGACCGCGGTGAAACAGAACCCGGGCGTGCTGAGCCTGGTGGATGAACTCGTGGTACCGAACCTCGGCCAGTTGCCCGCCGCGGATCGCGAGCGCCTCGAGCAGGCGATCGCGAACGCGCGCGCCGCCGTGAAAACCCACCAGGAATGGCTCGAGAAGCAGCTCGTGCCGCAGGCGCAGGGCGATTTCCGCATCGGTCGCCAGCTGTACGACGAAAAGCTCAACTTCGCGCTGATGTCGCCGCTCGACCGGGCCGAGATCCGCCGCCGCGCCGAAAGCGAGGCCATCGTCACCCGCGCGAGGATGTACGAAGTGTCGCGCAAGGTGCTGGCAGGACGCGCCGACGCGCCTCCGACACCCGCCGAGCCGACGCCCGCCGAGCAGCAGGCCGCGATCAGGGCCGCGCTCGACATCGCGGGCTCTGAGCGCACGCCGCGCGACGGCGTCGTGGACTTCGCACGCCAGACGCTGCGCGAGACGACCGACTTCGTCCGCGCGAAGAACTTCGTGACGGTGCCCGACGAACCGCTCGAGATCATCCTGATGCCCGAGTTCCAGCGCGGCGTTGCGGTCGCGTACTGCGACTCACCGGGCCCGCTCGACAAGGGCCAGCGCACGTTCTATGCCGTGTCGCCGATTCCCGACGACTGGACCGAGGCGCAGGTCGACTCGTTCCTGCGCGAGTACAACACGCGCTCGATCGCGAACCTGACGATCCACGAAGCCATGCCGGGCCACTACCTGCAGATCGCGCACTCCAACCGCTACCCGTCGACCCTGCGCGCGATGCTCGGCTCGGGGCCCTTCGTCGAAGGCTGGGCCGTCTACACCGAGCGCGTGATGCAGGAACAGGGTTTCCGCGGCGGCGACCCGCTCATGCAGCTGGTGCAGCTCAAGTGGTACCTGCGCTCGATCACCAACGCGATCATGGACTCGGCCATCCACGTCGACGGCATGACCAGGGACGAAGCGATGAAGCTGATGGTCGAGACCGGCTTCCAGGAAGAGCGCGAGGCCGCGGGCAAGTGGGTTCGCGCCCAGCTTACGTCAGCGCAGCTGTCGACCTACTTCGTCGGCTACCAGGAACACTCGGACATGCGCGCCGAAGCGGAGCGTCGCCAGGGTGCAAAATTCGACCTCAAGGCGTACCACGACCAGGTGTTGTCATACGGTTCGCCGCCGGTACGGCTGGTGCGCGCGCTGGTGTTCGACGAACCGATCCGCTGAGGCCCGCCTGCGTGGGCGGGACTGGCCTCAAGCCTTCTCGTTCAGGTGCAGGCGATGCAGCATCCGGTGCAGGATCGGCGTGACGACGAGTGCGGCCGTGACGATGAAAACCAGTCCGGCGTAGAGCGCATAGATGCCGGCGAACAGTTTTCCTGCCGCGGTCAGCGGTGGATTCACCGGACCCATGCCGCCCAGCAGCATCGCTGAATTCAGGAACGCGTCGATCCAGGGCAGGCTTTCGAGGGCATGGTAACCCAGCATGCCGCCCAGGAGTGACGCGGCAAGGACGGCGACGGCAATGCCGAAATGTCTCGCGACGCGCTGCAGAAAGCGTGCTCGTGTCAGCAACGGCTGGTGCCCGGCTTCGTACACGTCCAATTTCTCCCCAGTCGGTTGCGACGCCCTCTCAACCGGCATCGACGCTGAACAGCGCGTGCAGCAGGTTGTCCAGGAGGGTCGCATTCCCGGTCAGTTGCTGATGCTTTTCGCACAGGAACACGGTGTGTGCAATGCGCAGCGACTCCTCCGCTGCGCGCGGAACGGCTACGTCGAGCGTGCGGCGCCCGAGCAGCGACGAACGAGTGACGACCGTATCCCCGGGCTCGTGCATCAGTCTTTCATAGTCGACGCCGGGGACCGGCGCAAGGATGTCGCCCACCCGCTCACGCGCCAGGAGCTGCCCATGCACCTCCTCGACGACGAGCCGCGCCAGCGTCGGCTCGCAGTCGCCGCCGAACACCCACGTCGGCACGTCACGCGGATCTGGGCAGTTACAGAACGAATCGGCGAAGCGCCGTCCGGTGCTCAGGTTACGCGCCAGGAACTCACGCAACATCTCAAGGTAGCGCTTTCCGGCAGCGCCTCCGCCGTGCGTCGCGATCGTGCGTTCGGCGATGAGCGGGTCGAACAGCGACCATTGGCGATCGCGCCACGTAGCGATGTCGTACAGGTCCGCGTCGATGTTTCGCCCATCCAGATCGACGAGCCAGGGCACGACCGGGTGCGGCAGCATCTGCGGCACGCCCGGAGCCGTCGCGATGACTTCCGGCGGAATCCGGCGCAGTCCGACTTCTTCGCCGCGCAACAATGACAGCACGGGCTGCACCGTGCCGAGGTTCGGCGTGCCGATGAGCAGCAGGCGGCGGATCGCTGCGGCACCTTCGTAGGTCGGCTCGATCGCTCCTTCCGGCGGCAGGTCCCGGGTTCCGTGACGCACGAAGTAGCGCGCGACCATGCCGCCATTCGAATGCGCGAGGATGTCGACCTTGAGCCTGGGATCGCCATGCTCAGCCCGAACCTGCTGGATCAGCTCCGCAAGGCCCCGGGCGGCGCGAACGTTGTCGAGGCGAAAGTCGTAGACATAGGTGTACAGGCTGCAGGAGGTGCCGTCCTGCGGCGGCTGCCCTTTGCGACAGCGCTGGTAACCCCCCACGCGCTGCAGCGTGTCGATGACCTGGCCGTAGAAATCGCGCCCGAGACCCTCGCGGAACACGGCGTAGGCCTCGGCTGAATCAGCGTCGGGTTCGAGCGTCGCCGCGTCGATTGGCAGTTCGAGCTCGCGGTAGTTGCCGAGCAGCAGCCTGGCAGTGGAAACCGGCCAGATTTCATTGCCCGTGCGCTTCTCGCGCAGGCTGGACCCGAAGGCGCCAGGAATCAGGATCAGCGGCGGCTGGTCGGCTGGTCGCGTGACGCCGCCGTACATGACTCCGAGACGCGGCCGGTCGACGACGGCACAGCCTGCTGCGGCGAGCCCCGCAGCGATGACGCTGCGTCGGGTCCAATTGCGCATGGCGGCCTCCTTCCGGCGCGGCCAGTATCGCGCCATGCAGGGCCGGCCGCGTTTCGGAAAACGTCGGTCGATTGCGGCGAATGCACATTCAGAGTGGCGCGCTGTGAACGGCGCTGGCCGAGCCGGCAGGCGTCCCGTTACCCGGCGAGGCTGCGCAGGCGCATCGTCCGGCTGGTGGCCGTGCTGGCTTCAAGCCGCTCGAGCAGCTCGGTGGCTTCGGCTGCATGCAGCGGCCTGCTCAGCAGGAAGCCCTGCGCCTCGTTGCATTTCTGGTCCTGCAGGTGCAGCAGCTGGCTGAAATTCTCGACCCCCTCGGCGACGACCTCCACGCCAAGCGCCCTGGCCATCGCGACGATGGCCGTGACGATGGTCGCGTTGCGCCCGAGGCTGTCGGCGCTCTGCACGAAGGACCGGTCGATCTTCAGGCGGTTGACGGCAAACTCGCTCAGGCGCCCCAGGCTCGAATAGCCCATGCCGAAGTCGTCGATGGCGATCGAAACACCGATGTGCCGCAACCCGGACAGCATCTGCCGGGTGTGGTCCTCGTCCTTCATCATGAGGGATTCCGTGATCTCGAGCTCGAGGTAGCTGGGAGCAAGACGGCTGTCGCGCAGCGCCCCCTGCACCAGCGTGAGGAAGTGGTCGCCGGAGAACTGCCGTGCAGAGACATTCACCGCGATGCGCCCCGGGGCCAGGCCCAGGTCCTGCCATTCCTTGAATTGCCGGCACGCGGTCCGCAGCACCCATTCACCGATGGGCTCGATCAGGCCGGTTTCCTCGGCGAGTGGAATGAACTCGTCCGGTGAGATCACGCCGAGCTCGGCGTTGGACCAGCGCAGCAGGGCCTCCATGCCGGAGATGCGTCCCGTGCCGAGGTCGAACTGGGGCTGGTAGTGCAGCGAGAATTCATTCCTGGAGAGGGCCGCTTCGAGCTGGCGCTCGAGGCTGAAGCGTGTCTGCGCGCCGTCGCTCATCGCATGACCGAAGAACGCAAACTGGCCGCGGCCCTGGCGCTTCGCGTTGTACATCGCAATGCCGGAGTGCCGGAACAGTTCTTCTTCGTCCGCGCTGTCGTTCGGGTAGATCGATATGCCGACACTCGCGGTGAGCGTCACGGGCGACTGCTCGACCGGCGCGGGCGACGTGAGCGGGCGCGTCAGCAGAGCGGCGACGGCACTCGCTTGCTGCGGATCGCCGATGTCGTGCAGCAGGACCATGAACTGGTCGCCACCGAGCCGCGCAATGTCGTCCGCGGCGATGTCAGGCAGGACTGCCCCTGCCGCGCGTGCATCGCGGCGCAGGATTTCCTGCAGCCGCTGCGCCACGCTGCGCATCATCTCGTCGCCGACGATGTGCCCGAGCACGTCGTTGACGCGCCGGAAGTTGTCGAGGTCGACGTACAGCACCGACAGCATGCGCTGACGCTGCTGCGCCGTACCCACTGCCTGCTTCAGGTGCCTGAGGAAGCGAGTGCGATTGGCCAGCCCGGTGAGGGGATCGAAATCCGTGACTTCCGTGAGGCGACGCTCCTCGTTCGCCCGCTTCTCGCCGAGGGCCAGCGCCATCTGGCGAACCTCGTGCGGATGAAACGGCTTCTGCAGGTAGAAAAGCTTGTCCTCGGGCGGAACCCGCTGGCCGATCTCCACGGGATCGACATCCGAGTAAGCGGTACAGATGACGATCTCGACCTGTGGGTCGATCTCGCGAATCCTGCCTGCCGCCCACGCTCCGTCCGGCCCGGGCGGCATGCGCATGTCGAGAAAGACGACGGCGAAGGGACGGTCTGCGCCGCAGGCCTCGCGCACGGCCGCGACAGCAGCTTCCGCGCCACTGCAGAACACGGGCTCGAACTGCGGCGCCTGCGGCGCGGAACCCGCGGCGACCGCAGCACCGGCGCTGGCGAGGAAGATCTTTGCCCGCAACTCGTCCATCGCCTCGCGGTCGGAACTGCGACGGGGCCTGCCGAGCACCTGGCGATAGGCGTCCAGCACGGCCTGCTCGTCGTCCACGACCAGCACACGGATGGGCTCACGCTGGGTGGATGTTTTCACTGGAGTCCTCAAGCTGCATGTGCAACGGCCGTGGCGGACACTTCACGCAGCGGCACGACGACCTGCAGCGTGGCACCCGCCGGCCCGCCGCTCTCGGCCTTGATGCTGCCGCCGAGGGCGTTGAGCGCGTTGGCGCACCAGTGCAGGCCGATGCCGAAGTTCGTTTCCCGCGATTTCGTGGAAAAGCCCTTCTCGAAAATGCGCGGCAGGTGCCCGGGAGGGATACCGATGCCGTCATCCGTGAATCGCAGCAGCAGATGCCGGCCCTCGGCGCCAGCCACGACCGAGCACGAGATGCGCAAAGTGCCGTGCTCACGCCCGGCTTGCCGCACCGACTCAGCGGCGTTCTGGATCAGGTTCTGGAAGACCTGCTGCAACGTGATGCGGGGCAGTCGCAGCGCCTCGGTCCCGGGCATGGACGAATCGAGTTCGACCGTCAGGCATTGGCGCAGCGTGGGAGCAACCATCTCGACGCTGCGGTCGACGAGTTCCGTGAGCCGCACCGACTCGACGACCGGGCTCGCCTGCGACGAGCGCTGTTCCTGGACCAGCGTCCGCTGGATGACTTCGGCCTGGCGCGCGACGGACTCGACGTCCTCACCCGCGCTCGCGATCACGCGTGCCAGCTCGCGACTGGCGAGCCGCAGGAACTGCTCCAGGTCCGCCTTGCGTTCCGGGTCGCTGACGCCGCTTTGGAGTTCGGCCAGGACCATTTCGACCTCGCCGGCGGGCGCACCCCGCAGGCGCTCCTGCAGGCCGGCGATCGTCACCCCGACCGGTGTCATCGCGTTGCCGATGTTGTGCAGGACGCCGCTCGCGGCCTGCGCGGCGCCGGCCTCGAACGAATGGTCGACGAGCCGGCGACGCGCGTCGGCCAGCTTGTCCACCATGCCGTTGAACTCGCGCGCCAGCACCCCGAGTTCGTCGGGACGCTTGACCACCATGCGCAACGTGAGGTCGTCACCCTCGCCGATGGCAACGGCGTATTGAGTCATCCTGCTGACCGGCGCCAGCACCAGGCGACGCAATGCCACGATCAGGACCAGCAGCACGATGACGCCGGCCGCGAACAGCGACAGCAACGCGTAACCGATGGCGTCGCGACCCTGTGCGCTCACCGAGCGCGGGACATCGATCCGCAGCGTGACAGCGGGCTGGCCGAAGATGTCGGATAGGTTGCGATAGACCTCGTTCATCGTCTCGCGCTGCACGATGCGGGGCGAGTTCGCGCCATCCTTCGCTGCCGGGCCCGATGCGGAATGGTCCAGCGTGCTGACCTGCAGCTTGACTTGCGCCTGCTCGGCGAGCCGTGCCGCGACGTCTGGCGTGATCAGGCGTGCCAGCAGCACGGAGCCCCGATGCGGGCCGTTGCCGGCGCCATCCAGGATAGGTGCTGCAACCAGCATGGCCGGGCCGTGCTCGGTCACGATGAGGCCCTTCGCCGGCTGGCCGTTCCTGATCGCATCGCGGAACGGGTGTCCGGTCGCCAGGCTGTCGGCGGCCAGCATCCTGAACTCGAGATCGTCGTGCGTGTCCGGATCGAATCCCTTGCGCCAGACGAAGCGGGCATCGGCGTCGACGTATGCCACCAGCTCGAGCCCGGCACCCTCGATCGTCGGCTTGTTCATGTTGTTGACGATGAAGTCGGGCTCATTGCCCGCCATGTAGTCGTAGGTCTCGAGCCAGTTGCCCCAGTCGGCCCCGAATGTCTGCAGCTGCGTCAGCTCACTGTCGATGGCGCGCGTCACGCGCTCCATGTCCGTGCGCGCAAGGTCCGCTTCAAGCGCCTCGAAACTTGGCAGGATGACCTCGCGCTGCACGATGTAGTCGGCCGCACCGTAGGCCGCGAACAATCCGCACAGCAGCAGGACGACTTTCGAGCTGAGGTTCACCGGGCTGGCTTGGCGACACGACGACTGCGTCACGTGCGATGTTAGGAGCTGCCGCCGCCTGTTGAAGCGACGCAGCTCACCTTCTCGATTGGTCACGACGGACCACCGGGCAAAATTATGTGACCCGTTGCTCGTAATCCGGCCATGGTCCCACGGCACCGGCACAACCGCGGGCTGCGTGCCGATCGGAAGCGGGATCGACCGGGACTTCACCCGGCAGGAGCCGGTGCTTCAGCCGTGGAGCTTTTCCCCGACAGCTGCGGGATCCAGAGCGAGCAGCTGGCGGTCGTGAATCCGCGCCAGCAGGAACTGAGCCGCAATGGCGCCGCAGCCTGCGAGGAACATGTCCCACTGCGTGTCCCAGACGTCGCCCTGCGTGCCAAGGAAGGCGCCCGCCGCGTCGCCGCCCGCGATTGCGGCCCACCACTCGGTGAACTCGTAGCAGGCGCTGATGCCGAGAATGCTGAGCGTGACCAGCGTGAACAGCCACTTGCCGGGCCGGAGCGGCGAGGTCCGCAGCAGCAGCTCCCGCGCGATGATCGCGGGACCGAAACCCTGCATCAGGTGGCCGATGCGGTCGTAGTGATTGCGCGTGAATCCAAACACGTCCTGCATCCAGTTGCCGAACGGCGTCAACGCATACGTGTAGTGGCCGCCATACATCAGGATCAGCGCGTGCACGGCGATCAGCCCGTAAGCGAGCGGCGTCAGCGGAAAGCTGCGCGCCGTCCACACCAGCAGCGGCACTGCAATCAGCACCGGCACGACTTCGAGGAACCACGTCAGCCGGTCGTATGGACCGATGCCGGACCACACGAGTCCGAGCAGCACGATGGCGAGCAGGACCAGGGGCAGCCGCAGGTCGGCCTTTGTCTCAATCATGCCGCCGATTATAGGGCCCTAGCGGTCGAGGAACTCCTGGACCAGCCGGGCGACCGCTGCCGGCTGGTCGTGGTGCAGCATGTGCCCGGCCGCCGCGACGACGCGCGGCTCGAGTTGCGGAATCAGCGCACGCACCTGGTCGGGATCGCCCGCGCCCCTGAGCCGCGCGAGAAAGTCGGATTCCGCACCTGCGACGTACAACAGCGGGGCACGCATTTCCGCCCAGCAAGCCTCCGCTTCCGCGCGCCGGTACAGGATCGGGTTCACGCGTTTGTGTGCCGGATCGAAACGCGGCCTGACGCGTCCGTCCGGCAGCACCTCGCTCCACGCCCGCGCCACGAAGTCCGCGCGCTCGGCCGGCAGGCGCGGATTGCGCTTGCGCAGCACGCCGGCGAACACCTCGAGGCTCGGGAACACCGAGGCGGGCTCCGGATCGCGTCGCTGGTCGAGCCAGTCGCGATAGCGGCGCGGGGCCAGCTCAGCAGGCGCGCCCGGCATGCCGAACCCTTCGAGCGACACCACGCGTCGCACGCGTTCCGGGCGCAGGCCCGCGTAGATCATCGCGATGTTGCCGCCCATGCTGTGCCCGACGATGTCCACGGGCGCGCCGGGCGAAAGCCAGCCGACGATGGCGTCGAGATCCGCGAAGTAATCGGGAAACCAGTAGCCATGCGGACTCCAGGCGGACTGCCCGAAGCCGCGCCAGTCGGGCGCGATCAGCGCGCGTGACGGCGCCAGTTCGTCCGCGACGAACTGGTAGGTGGCGCCGCAATCCATGAAGCCGTGCAGCAGCAGGACGGGCGGGTCCTGCGCCTGCCCGGCCCATTGCGTGAAGTGATGACGGGTGCCGCAGACGTCATGCTGCAGCAGTTCAGGTACTCGCCGGGGCAGGTAGTGAACGGTCATGACCGCTCATACTGCACGAACTGCACGAGCTATTGAGTGACAGACTGGATTGACACCAGAATGCCTGGGTCATCCAGGGCCCACGGTGGGCCCCGCCCCACTCCTCGACCCGGTCATGCCCAAGCTGCTCGTTTTCCAGCACGTCGCCTCCGAGCCGCTCGGCCACCTCGATCCGCTGCTGCGGGCGTCCGGCTTCCGCATCCGTTACGTCAACTTCGGCCGCGAACCGGACGCGCAGCCGGACATCCGTCGCTACGACGGGCTCGTCGTGCTGGGCGGCCCGATGAACGTCGACCAGGCAGACCGGTTCCCGCACCTGCGGACCGAGCTGGACGCGATCCGCGAGGCCGTGACGGCGGATAAACCCGTGCTCGGCATCTGTCTCGGGGGCCAGTTGCTCGCCGAGGCCATGGGCGGCCACGTGCGGCCCAACCCCGTGCCCGAGATCGGCTGGTACCGGCTCCACACGCGACCTCATGCGCACGCAGACCGGTTGTTCCGCCACTTTGAACGGACGCCGCGCTACGTCTTCCAGTGGCACGCCTATGCATTCGAGCCGCCGCCCGGCGCTGTCCCGCTGGCCTGGACCCGCAGCTGCCGGCAGCAGGCCTACCGCCTGGGCGATCACGCCTGGGGCCTGCAGTTCCACCTCGAAGCGGATGCCGCGCTGATCGAGCGCTGGCTGCACATGCCGAGCGGACGCAACGAGATCGAGCGTCACTGGAACGCCGGACGCATCCCGCGCATCCAGGCGGCGACACAGCGTCATCTGCCGGTCGCGGCGCCGCTCAGCGAGCGTGTGTTCGGCGAATTCATCCGGCTGTTCTCGCCGCGACGCTACGCGCACCTGCCATCGCGCTGACGCCGCGGGCGATTTCGTGAATCGGATCGCACTGCAGCGATTTGCGAGTGCGAGGAGGCAGGCTAACCGGTGGTAGCGCCGGGCTCATCGACCAGCACGGCCCGACCGCACCTGGGGCAGACGCTCATGCGCTCGAAGTGCGGCGCCATCCAGCGGCGACCGCAGGGGCAACGGGTCACGTAGAGCACCTGCAATTCACCGTTCACGACCTCGCGTTCACGGACGACGAAGCCCGACACGGTGTCGTGAGGGTGGGATTCGACGATGCGCGCCCGATAGGGCCCAGCCGGCGGGCCCGGGACAGCCGTGAAAGCGACGTACTGCTCTGGGTGAAGCTTGTCGCGGACGGTGTTGACCCAGCCGGTGAGGCTCACAGTCACTCTGTTTTTGCATGTCGCGAAAGAACAGTACAAATCGTACGCACCGCACGCGCCGGGCGAAATTCGCGGCTATACCTACCCGTGCATTTCGGCAGTGATCGAGTGCGGCGTGGTCACGGCCTTACTCCCCCAGGAACATGCGATAGGCCGGGTTCCCGGTCTCCTCAGTGTAGACGTACCCGAGGTCCCCGAGATGTTCCGCGAAACGCGCGGCGTCCGCCGGCGGCACCTGCACGCCCGCAAGCACGCGACCGTAGTCGGAGCCGTGGTTGCGGTAGTGGAACAGGCTGATGTTCCAGTGCGCACCGACGGCTTCGAGGAACCGCAGCAGCGCGCCCGGCCGTTCCGGGAATTCAAACCGGAACAGCCGCTCGTGCTGGAGCCCGTGCGCATGGCCGCCGACCATGTAGCGCACGTGCAGCTTCGCCATCTCGTCGTCGCTCATGTCGATGACGCGGTAGCCCGCATCGGCGACCAGCGCGAGCAGCGCTTCTTTCTCGCGCCGTCCCTCGGCCAGCGAGATGCCGGCGAAGATACGCGCGGAGTGGGCATCGTCGTAGCGGTAATTGAACTCGGTGACGCTGCGGCGCCCGAGCAGCCGGCAGAAGCGCAGGAAGCTGCCCGGCTCTTCCGGGATCTCCACCGCCAGCAAGGCCTCGCGCTGCGCGCCGATGTCGGCCCGCTCCGCGATGTGGCGCAGCCGGTCGAAATTGACGTTGGCGCCGCAGTTCAGCGCCACGAAGGTCTGGTCGCGGCACTGTTCCCGCGCGACGTACCGCTTGATGCCCGCCACGGCGAGCGCGCCCGCCGGCTCCGCGATCGTGCGGTTATCCTCGAAGATGTCCTGGATTGCGGCGCAGATTTCGTCGGTGGTGACCAGCAGCACTTCGTCGACGTACTTGCGCGCGAGACGGAACGTTTCCTCGCCCACGCGGCGCACGGCGACACCGTCGGCGAAAATGCCGACGCGCTCGAGCGTCACGCGCTCGCCAGCGCGCAGCGAGTCGTGCATGCTCGCCGCGTCCTCCGGCTCGACCCCGACGATGCGCACCTGCGGGTACAGCGACTTGACGTAGGTCGCGATGCCCGCGATGAGTCCACCGCCGCCGATCGGCACGAAAATCGCGTCGGGCGGCGCGGAACACTGCCGGACGATCTCCATGCCGATCGTGCCCTGCCCCGCGATCACGTCCGGATCGTCGAAGGGATGGATGAACGCGAGGCCCCGCTCGCGGGCGAGACCCATCGCGTGCTCGAAGGCATGGTCGAAGTCGTCGCCTTCGAGCACGACGTCGCCGCCGAGGTCGAGCACGGCCTGCACCTTGATGTGCGGCGTCGTCCGCGGCATCACGATGACGGCGGTGATGCCGCGCCGCCTGGCGGCGAGCGCAACGCCCTGCGCATGATTGCCAGCCGAGGCGCAGATCACGCCGCGGCGGGCCGTCGCGTCGTCGAGCCCGGCGATCTTGTTGTACGCGCCGCGCAGCTTGAACGAAAAGACCGGCTGCAGGTCCTCGCGCTTGAAGAGGACGGTATTGCCGAGGCGGCGGGTCAGGCGGCGGGCTGGTTCGAGCGGCGATTCGATCGCAACGTCGTAGACGCGCGCCTTGAGGATGCGTTCGATGTAACTTTCTTGCATGGCGGTGGCTTGCAGGTCCGTCTCGTACGTTAACATTCTTCGCCCCCGGAACCCTCCCTTCGCCCCGAGCGGTAATCCCCTCTTGCGCATCGAACTGATCATGACCGTGCTGGCCGGGTTCGCCGGCGGGCTGGCCGGAACGCTCTGGGGCAGCGTCGTCTCGTCCGCGCTGCTGGCGGGCAGGCCGGAACTCCGGGCGGCCGGCTGGGTGCCGGACACGGGCTGGCGCGTGCTGCACACGGCCGCGCTTTACGGTGTCTGCGGCGCGGCGGCCGGCCTCCTGTTCTGGCTCGGCTGGGGCCTCGTGGCCTTCGCCGCGGTGCCCTGGTTCGTCGTCGGCGCAACGTACGGCGCGCTGTTGTGGCTGGCCTCGGCGCTCCCGGCACTGCTGCTGCTGACGGCCCGCGTACCCGCCCTCCGCAGCGCCGCCCTGGTCATGGCGGTCGAGGCACTGGTCGCCGCCGCCGCGGTCGGCCTCCTTTGCGCTTACGTCTGGCACCGCGCGGCGTAGAATCCGCCGCTTTCGTTCGTTCGACCCATCCCTGGGGGGATTTGCATGTACATGTACCACCGCGCCGCGCTCGGCCTCGCCCTGCTGCTCGCCGGAACCGCGGCGCACGCGCTCACGGCCTCGGAACTCGTGGCCAAGAACATCGAAGCCAAGGGCGGGGCTGCGGCGCTGCAGTCGGTCCAGTCCCTGCGTCGCGAAGGGCGGCTCATCGTCAACGGCGGCCAGTTCGTGCTCGAGCTCGCCGAGACCAAGCAGCGTCCCGACTCGATCCGTGCTGAAGTCAGCATGCAGGGCCTGTCGCAGGTGCAGTCCTACGACGGCAAGGACGGCTGGCGCATCGACCCGTTCGGCGGGCGCAAGGACCCCGAGCGCATGCCGGCGGACGACGTGAAGGAATTCATCGAGGACGCGAGCATCGACGGCGTCCTGCCCGACGCCGCGGCTGCCGGTGACCGCATCGAGTACCTCGGCACCGAGGACATCGACGGCACCCCCGCGCACAAGCTCAAAGTCACGCGCAAGGAAGGCGGCGTGCAGTACGTCTACCTCGACCCGGACTATTTCCTCGAGATCCGCGTCGAGAGCCAGCGCACGGTACGCGGCGTGAAGCGCACGTCGGTCACCGACTACGGCAACTACGAGAAGGTCGGCGGCGTGTTCTGGCCGCTCTCGATTGAATCCGGCATCAAGGGCGGCGGCGACCCGGCGAAGTTCGAATACGAATCCGCGGCGGTCAACCCGCAGATCGCACCGGACTATTTCTCGTTCCCCGTGGCCGCGAAGAAGTGAAGGGAGTGTCGACCATGAATTTTCTCCGCATCTCCCTGCTGACGTCTGCGCTGCTTCCGGCAGCGCTCATCGCTGCACCGGCGCAGAACACGGCGCCGACGTTCGACTCGTCGATCATCTCCGGCCTCGGCGCACGCAACATCGGCTCCGCGGCCATGAGCGGACGCATTTCCTCGCTCGATGCGATCACGGCGGCTGACGGCAAACTGAACCTCTGGGTGGGCGCCGCAAGCGGCGGCGTCTGGAAGTCCCTCGACGGCGGCACCACCTTCACGCCGGTGTTCGACGACCAGCCCGTGCAATCGATCGGCGCCGTCGAGATCGACAAGCGCAACCCCGAGACGGTGTGGGTCGGCAGCGGTGAAGCGTGGACGCGCAACAGTGTCTCGATCGGCGACGGCATCTACAAGACCACCGACGGCGGCGACACCTGGCAGAACCTGGGCCTGCCGGGCTCGGAGCGCATCGTCGACATCCGCATCGACCCGCGCGCGAGCGATACGGTGTTCGCCTGCGTCACCGGCCGGTTGTGGAGCGACTCGCTGGAGCGCGGCGTCTACAAGACCACCGACGGCGGCAAGACCTGGCAGCAGGTGCTCAAGGCACCCAATGCCTCGACGGGTTGCGCCAGCCTGAGCCTCGACGAGAAGAACCCGGACGTGCTCTACGCCGCGCTCTGGGACTTCCGCCGCAAGGGCTGGACGTTCCGCTCCGGCGGCGAATCGCCGACGGCAACTTCGGCGAGCGCCCTGATGATGACGCGCGACGGCGGCAGGTCCTGGACCGAAATCACGCCGGAGAAGAACAAGGGCTTCGCGCAGAAGCCTTACGGCCGCATTGCGGTCAACGTCGCGCCGAGCGATTCGAAGCGCGTCTATGCTTTCGTCGAATCGCCGCAGAGCGCCCTGTACGTCAGCGACGACGGCGGCGCCACCTGGGAAGCGCGTGACCGCAGCCAGTGGATGGTCTGGCGACCGTTCTACTTCGCGCGCATGACGGTCGACCCGAACAACGCCGACCGCGTATTCAAGGACGACGGCAACCTGATCCTGTCGGAAGACGCGGGTCGCAGCTTCAGCGTGGTCGGCGGTTTCGACGGCATGCACGGCGACATCCACGACGTCTGGGTCAACCCGAAGAACTCGAAGCATGTGATCTCGGGCGACGACGGTGGCTTGTGGCAAAGCCACGACGGCGGCAGCAAATGGTGGAAGGGCGAAAACCTGCCGATCTCGCAGTTCTATCACGTGAGCGTCGACGACGAAGATCCGTACCACGTCTATGGCGGCCTGCAGGACAACAGCAGCTGGATCGGGGATTCCGCGTATCCGGGCGGCATCACCAACAGCCGCTGGGAAAACATGTACGGCGGCGACGGTTTCTGGATGTTCTCCGACCCGGCCGACCCGGACTATCTCTACGCCGAATACCAGGGCGGCTCCATCGCGCGCGTGCACAAGCACACGCACGAGGCCCGCGACATCCAGCCCAAGGCCCGTGCGGGCGAGAAGCTGCGCTTCAACTGGAACACGCCGCTGCACCTCTCCCCGCACGAGAAAGGCGCGCTCTACATGGGCTCGCAGTTCCTGTTCCGCACCCGCGACCACGGCCAGACCTGGGACCGTATCTCGCCTGACCTCACGACCAACGACCCGCAGAAGCAGCGCCAGGAAGAGACGGGCGGCGTCACCGTGGACAATTCAGCTGCCGAGATGCACACGACGATCTACTCGATCAGCGAGTCGCCGAAGGCGGCTGGCACGATCTGGGTCGGCACCGACGACGGCAACGTGCAGATCACGCGCGACGGCGGCAAGAACTGGACGAACGTCACCGGCAACCTCAAAGGCCTGCCGAAGGCCTCGTGGGTGAGCTGGGTCGAGGCGAGCCAGCACGATGCGGCCACCGCTTACGCCACGTTCGACCGCCACACGTTCGGCGACCACGACCCATGGCTCTACGTCACGCGCGACTACGGCAAGAGCTGGCAGCCGCTCGTCACACCGCAGGATGCCCGCGGCATCCGCGGTTACGCGCACGTGATCAAGGAAGACATCAAGACACCGAACCTGCTGTTCCTCGGCACCGAATTCGGGCTCTGGATCTCGATCGACGGCGGCAAGTCCTGGGCCGCATTCAAGGGCGACAAGTTCCCGGCGGTTGCGGTGCGCGACCTCGTCATCCAGCCGCGCGACAACGATCTCGTCATCGCCACCCACGGGCGCGGCATCTGGATCATCGACGACATCACGCCGCTGCGCGCCTTGAGCACCGACCTGATGACGAAAGACGCCGCATTCGTGTCGGCGCGCCCGGTGCAGCAGCGCATCAGCGGACCGGGCGGCTGGGCGAACGGCGCGGCCGTGTTCGTCGGCGAGAACCCCCCGGGTGGCGCAGTGATCACGTACTACCAGCGCACACGGCACCTGTTCGGCAAACTCAAGCTCGAGATCCTCGACGCCGAAGGCCGAGTGGTCGACGAACTGCCGGCCAGCAAGCGCCGGGGCCTGAACCGCGTCGAGTGGTCAATGCGCGAAAAGCCGCCGCGCGTACCGCCGGCGGTGCAGCTGGCATTCGCCGGTACGCAGGGTCCACGAGTGCTGCCGGGCACCTACACCGCACGCATGACCAAGGGCGGACAGGTGTATGAGCAGAAGTTCGACGTCGGACTCGACCGGCGGTCGACCTTTACCGTCGAACAACGCAGGCAGCAGTACGACTCAGCGATGCGGGTGCACAAGCTGTTCGGCGAAGAGAGCGCGGTGCTCGACCGTATCCAGCAGCTCCGCGCGGGTGTGGCAGCGGCCGGAGCCAATACGGCGGTGGACGCGGCCACGAAGGCGAAGCTGACGGCGTTCGACGCGAAAGCTGGACGACGTGCGCAAGCGGATCGTGGCGACGAAGGAAGGCGGAGCGATCACGGGTGAGGAGCGCCTGCGCGAACACACGGACCTGCTCTACGGCGCGATCATGAGTTACGAAGGCGCGCCGGCTGCATACCAGGTCGAGCGCATCGGCGTGCTCGAGGCAGAACTCGCCGACATCGAAAGACAGTTCGAGGGCTTGACGGCATCGGACCTGCCCGGCGTGAACCAGGCACTGCAGGCCGTCGGTCAACCGGCGATCGCCGTGCCGCCGAAAGTGCCGGCGCTGGCCGACGCGGGCATCAGCTCGTCGAACGCGCACTGGCTCTCGACGCGCAAGCGCAAGGACAAGAAGTCGCTGTTCCACAGCCTGCCGCAGGGCGCGATCAGGCTCTGATCACAGCCGGAGGATGACGAGCCTGTCACACAGTCGCGAACCGAGCACGCTGCGGATCGGCCGCCGCTATCGGCCGGGCCGCCTGCAAGGCCCGTACGATGCGCTCGTCATCGGCTCCGGCATCGGCGGGCTCACGACCGCCGCCTTGCTCTCCGAACTCGGGTGGCGGGTGGCGGTGCTGGAGCAGCACTACACCGCGGGTGGCGCCACGCACAGCTACGAGCGCAACGGCTACGAGTGGGACGTCGGCGTTCACTACATCGGTGACATGGGCGCGCAGACCACGACGCGCCGACTGATGGATTTCCTGACGCAGGGCGGCGTGAAATGGGCGCCGATGGATGCACATTACGATCGCTTCTTCATCGGCGATCGCGTCTACGATGCCGTCGCCGGCCGCGAGGCCTACCGCGAGAACCTGCTCGCGCACTTCCCGCGCGAAGCAGCAGCCATCGACCGCTACCTCGAACTGCTCGGCGAAGTGTCGCGCGGCATGCGCACGTTCACGCTGGACCGGACGCTGCCACCCTGGGCCGCAGCCCTGGCCGGACCGATACTGCGCCGGCGCCTGCCGCGGAGCTTCAATCGCACGACGTGGGAAGTGCTGTCGGAGCTGACCAGCGATCCCGAGCTGATCGCGGTGCTCACCGGCCAATGGGGCGATCTCGGCCTGCCGCCAAAGCGCTCGTCATTTGTGGTCCAGGCCCTGATCACCAAGCATTACCTGCACGGCGGCTTCTACCCGACCGGCGGCGCCTGGCGCATTGCCGAATCGATCCTGCCGCGCATCCGTGCAACCGGTGGCGAGGTCTTCACCTACGCACGGGTCGAGGAAGTGCTGGTGCGCGAAGGCCGAGCGCGCGGCGTGCGCATGGCTGACAGCCACGAGATCGAGTCACCGCTCGTGATCTCGGATGCCGGTGCAATCAATACCTTCACGCGCCTGCTGCCCGAGGGCATTGCACGCGAGCACGGCTACGAGCGCCTGCTGAGCACCGTGAAGCCGAGTATCGGCCACCTCGGCGTGTACATCGGACTCAAGGGCTCCGCACAGGAACTCGGGCTGCCGAAGACCAACTACTGGATCTATCCCGGTAACGACTACGACGGCGACCTCGACCGTTTTCTCGCGAACCCGCACGGCCCCTTTCCGGTCGTCTACCTGTCGTTCCCGTCGGCGAAAGACCCCGACTTCGAGCGCCGTCACCCGGGCCGCTCGACGATCGAGATCGTCGCGCCCGCTCCCTACGAAATTTTCGAGCGCTGGGCCGCCAGCACCTGGGGCAAGCGCGGCGACGACTACGAAGCGCTGAAGCGGTCGTTCGGCGAGCGGCTGCTCGAGCATCTGTACGACAAGCTGCCGCAGCTGCGGGGCCGGGTGGATTACTGGGAAGTGTCGACGCCGCTGTCCATGCAGCACTTCTGCGGCTACGGTCGCGGCGAGTTGTATGGCCTCGATCACGACCCGGAGCGGCTGCGGCAGGGCTGGCTGCGGCCGCGCACGCGCATTCCCGGACTCTGGCTCACGGGGCAGGACGTCATGTCCTGTGGCGTGGCGGGGGCCATGATGGGCGGCATGGCGTCGGCGACGTCCATCGCCGGCGTGCGGCGCATGATGCCGGTGATGAAGCGGATTTTCGGCTGACGCGTCAGCGGCGCGCAGACTGGACATGGTCTTCTGGATCGGGCCGCATGCACCGGGCCAGGAATCTCACGGCCGAACGTTGCCTGAACACCCGGAACGTCCAATTGGGATGCGGGCCCTGCCACTGCACCATGGATCACGCAGCGAAAATGACGGCAAATACAGCCCAGAACGCCCCGCACGACCTGCAGAATACTGTTTGCAGGCCAGCCATCGCACCTGCACCCGGCCCACGAAGTTACGCCCGAAGCGGACCTTGAACTCGCGCCTCCATCTGTCGCTGCTGTCGTTGCTGGCGCTGTCCGGATGCACGGTCGGGCCCGAGCCGAGGACGCCATCCCCGGAATCGCTCGGCGTGCCCGCCCGCTACCAGTCGCCGGCAGCGCAACCGGGTTCGCACGCCGCGGACCTCGCGGACTGGTGGGGTACGTTCGAAGATCCGGTGCTCACTCGACTCGTCGAGCAGGCCCTTGCCGCCAACACGAACATCGATGCCGCGGGCGCACGGGTCAGGCAGGCGCGGGCTGCACTGAAGAGTACGCGCGCGGGATCATGGCCGACACTGGATGCCGGCGTGTCCGCGACGCGTCTCACGGGCGTCGGCTCCGACGCACGGATACCCGACCGAACCACCTACGACGCCGGTTTTGACGCCCGTTACGAACTGGACTTGTTCGGGGGGCAGCGTCGCGCGGAACAGGCCTCCGCAGCAGACCTGGCCGCCGTCGAAGCCAGCCTGCACTCGACGCAGCTCACGATCGCCGCGGAGGTCGCGCTCAACTACATCGATGCCCGGCTGGCGCAACGCCAGCTGGCGATCGCGCGAGCGAACCTTGGATCGCAGGACGAGACGCTGCAGATCGTCGTTTGGCGCGTTCAGGCCGGGCTCGTCGGCGCGCTCGACCTCGAGCAGGCGCGACAGCTCCGCGCGCAGACTGCCGCGACGGTCCCGCTACGCGAGCAGGCGTTGTCTTCGGCGCTGAACCGGCTCTCGGTGCTGACGGGCTCGGCCCCGGGAACCGTCGACACGCTGTTCGAACCCGTCACTCCGATCCCGATGGCCATCGCCGCCGACGTCTCGGTCCCGGCGGAAATGCTGCGGCGGCGCCCGGACGTAACGGCCGCCGAGCGCTCGCTGGCCGCCGAGACCGCGCGCATCGGCGTGCGCCAGGCGGACCTGTATCCATCGCTGGGGTTGTCCGGCTCGCTGAGCGGCAACGACTCGAACTGGGGCGACCTCACCAACGCGTCGATCGGCAGCCTGGCGGCCGGCCTGACCGCGCCGCTCTTCCAGGGTGGCCGGCTGCGCGCGGCCGTGGAGCAGCAGCGGGCCGCGGCGATTCAGGCCCTCGCCGTTTACCGCGACACGGTGCTGGTGGCGCTCGAGGAATCGGAGAACGCACTGGTCGCGATCTCGGTGACCGAGCGGCGTGAGCGTGAACTCATCATCGCAGAGGAGGCCGCACGCAACGCCACCGTCCTGGCACGCAGCCAATACCAGGCCGGCATCATCGATTTCTCCACGCTGCTCGATGCGGAGCGCAGCCTGCTCACGACCGAGACCAGCCGCGCTGGCGCCCACGCCGACCGCGCAGCGGCAACCGTGCAGCTCTACAAGGCGCTCGGTGGCGGCTGGGAAAACGCACCCGCCCCGCGCTCGCTGACGTCCACCTTTCCCTGAAGGACCCCATGGAACCGCAGGCAAGCACCAGTCCGGAGCGTTCGACGCTCGACGAATTCCTGGGCCGGCAGCCGTCCTCGCCGCGCATGCGGCTGCTGCGCAAGGCGGCGCCCGTCATCGGAGTGCTGCTGCTGGCAGGACTCGCCCTGCTCTATTTCGCCGGACGCGAGAGCGACCAACCCGGCTTTGCTACCACGCCGGTGCAACGCGGCGACCTGCGCGTCACGGTGTCGGCGACGGGCAACCTGCAGCCGACGAACGAAGTCGAGGTCGGTTCGGAACTGTCCGGCCTCGTGACCGAAGTGAACGTCGACAACAACGACCGCGTGACGCGCGGCCAGATCCTGGCGCGAATAGACACTGCTCGCCTGCAGGACACCATCGTGCAGAGCCGGGCGTCGCTGCAGTCGGCCATCGCCAACGTCGCGCAGGCCGAAGCCACGGCGCAGCAGACGAAGGCTTCGCTGGCGCGCTTCGAGGAAGTGCACGCGCTGTCCGGCGGCAAGGTGCCGTCGGCCGCGGAGCTCGACACCGCGAAGGCTGAGCACGCGCGAGCGGTCGCGGGCGTACGCACTGCAGAGGCCGGCGTGGCGCAGGCGCGGGCACAGCTGTCATCGGACCAGACGCAGTTTTCGAAGGCCCTCATCCTTTCGCCGGTGACCGGCGTCGTGCTCTCGCGCCAGATCGATCCGGGCCAGACCGTGGCGGCCTCGTTCAATGCACCGGTGCTGTTCCTGATCGCCGAGGACTTGAGCGCGATGCAGCTGGAGGTCAAGGTGGACGAGGCCGACGTGGGGCAGGTCGCGGCCGGGCAGTCCGCCACCTTCCAGGTCGATGCATTCCCGGGCCGCACGTTCCCCGCCCGGGTCCAGCGCGTGGATGTCGGTGCGAATGCCGGCACCAGCTCGACCACGTCGACGGCCTCGAGCGCTGCGTCGAACACGGTGGTTTCGTACACGGCCGTGCTCACGGTGGACAACAAGGATTCGACGCTTCGTCCAGGCATGACGGCTACAGCAGAGATCGTCACGAGCGAGAAGCGCAATGTACTGCTCGTGCCAAACGCCGCGTTGCGCTTCTCACCAGACGCCAGCGCCGCCAGCCGCGAACGCAGCGGCGTCACCAAGGTATTGATGCCGGGCCCGCCTCGCGGAACCGCGGGCAATAAAGCCCGGGAGGTCCAGATCGGACGTGGCAGCGCCCAGAAAGTCTACGTTCTCAATGCGCAAGGCGAGCCGGAACCTGTGGCGGTCACGACGGGCGATACCAACGGCACGCTGACGGAAGTCACCGGAGATTCATTGCGCGAAGGAGCTGCCGTGATAACCGGACGGCTCGCAGCGGAGGGCACCAGTGGGCGATGATCCCGGTGCCGCGCGTCCCGCCCTGGGCGATCCCCTGATCCAGTTGCGGGGCGTGACCAAGACCTTCGGCTCCGGTGCCGCCAGTTTCCAGGCACTGCGAGGCGTGGATTTCGAGGTCACGGCCGGTGACTTCGTTGCGGTGATGGGGCCGTCGGGATCCGGCAAGTCGACGATGATGAATATCCTCGGGTGCCTCGACGTGCCCACGGCGGGGGAGTTCCTGTTCAAGGGCTTCCACGTCGAGCAGCTGACCCGCGACGAACGGGCGCTGCTGCGCCGTCGGTACCTCGGCTTCGTGTTCCAGGGCTTCAACCTGCTGGCGCGGACCAATGCCCTCGAGAACGTCGAACTGCCCCTGCTCTACCGCGGCGAAAAGCCGCGCGCGCGGCGTGAAGCCGCGATGGGAGCGCTCGCGCAAGTGGGCCTCGCCGACTGGTGGGATCACACTCCTGCCGAACTCTCGGGCGGCCAGCAACAGCGCGTGGCCATCGCACGGGCGATCGTCACGTCGCCGCAGGTGCTGCTCGCCGACGAGCCCACGGGCAACCTCGACACCGCGCGGTCGCTCGAGATCATGGAACTGCTGACCCGCTTCAACCGGACCGGAATCACCATCCTCATGGTGACCCACGAAGCCGAGATGGCCGCATACGCACATACGGTGGCGCACGTCCGCGACGGGCTCGTGGACCAGGTCGAGGCGCGCGCGCCATGAGCATGCTCGGGCCCACGCTGCTCCTCGCCCTGCGGGAGATCCGGCGCCACCTGCTGCGTTCGTTCCTGACCGTCCTCGGCATCGTGATCGGCGTCGCGGCCGTCGTCACGATGGTGACGCTCGGCAATGGCGCCACCGCAGCCGTTCGCGAGCAGATCTCCGGACTGGGCGTGAACATACTGCAGGTCCGACCCGGACAGGGCTTCGGACGTGGCGGCGGCGGCCCGGCACCGGCGGACTTCGACATGGACGACGTCGCGGCCATCCGCGACCAGGTCGCCGGCGTCGTCGTCGTTGCGCCCCTCTCGCAGTCCTCGGGCACGGCAGTGCGCAACGCTGCCAACTGGTCGACGACCGTCAATGGCACGACGTCCGACTATTTCACGGCACAGCAATGGGACACCTCGTCAGGTCGCACGTTCTCGGTAGCCGAAGAGCAGGCCGGCAAGGCCGTGTGCGTGATCGGTTCGACGGTCCAGCGCAACCTGTTCCGATCCGAAGACCCGCTCGGACAACGCTTCCGCCTGCGCGACCTGTCGTGCGAGGTGATCGGCACGCTGGTGACGCGGGGCCAGGGCGGCTTCGGCAACGACCAGGACGACGTCGTGCTGATGCCGATCAAGACCGTGCAGCGGCGTATGACCGGCAATCGCAACGTGCGACTGATGATGGTGAAGGTGGACCCGGCCTACGACACGACAGCCGTTACCGCCTCGATCCAGTCCCTGCTGCGCGAGCGTCGCAACATCCGCGGCGCGAAGCAGGACGACTTCAACATCTTCGACACTGCGCAGATCTCGCAGACGCTGCAGGGCACCACCCGCATTCTCACGGCCCTGCTGGGCGCAGTAGCCGCGGTCAGCCTGCTGGTCGGCGGCATCGGCATCATGAACATCATGCTGGTGTCCGTGACCGAGCGAACGCGCGAGATCGGCATCCGGCTCGCCATCGGCGCGGTCGGGCGGGAGGTGCTGCTGCAATTCCTGGTGGAAGCCATCGTGCTGGCCTGTCTCGGCGGAGTGATCGGCTTGCTGCTCGCGTTGCTTGCGAGCTGGGCGGTCGCGCCGCTGCTCCAGGTACCGTTCATGTTCGACGTCCGTATCAACGTCATCGCCTTCGTGTTCTCGGCGCTGATCGGCGTGATCTTCGGCTATTTCCCGGCGCGCCGGGCTGCGCAGCTCAACCCGATCGACGCACTGCGGCACGAGTGACCGCACGCATGCGGCCCGCCAGACCGAATCCAGGGCTGCAGTCACGGACGACCAAGGCGCGAATGCCTTCCCCGCACGGGCTGTCCCGTCGCACAATCCACGGATGACTACCCGGAAGAAAGTGGAGCCCGACCTCGCGCGACTCGACCGCGTCGTGGCCGACGCGCGTCGTGCCCGCGACGAGCGCGAGCAGAGCTACCGTGGCCAGGCACTGAAGCTGTTCCCCTGGATCTGCGGCCGCTGCGCGCGGGAGTTCGACCACACCAACGTCCAGGAACTGACCGTTCACCACAAGAACCACAACCACGATCACAACCCGCCGGACGGCAGTAACTGGGAACTGCTCTGCCTGTACTGCCACGACAACGAGCACCAGCGTCAGCTCGAGCACTCCGGCAGCGCCGACATCCGCGGCGAACGCAGCGCGACCGCCACCCACACGCCCTTCGCAGGGCTGGCCTCGCTGCTGAAGCAGGACGACTGAGCGTACGGCGTGATCGAGACGCTTCAGCGGTCGAGGAAGTCCCGCGTCAGGCGCACCACTTCCTCGGCGTCCGCATCGAGCACGTTGCCGGTCGGGTTCGCGAGTTCGACGCGGCGCGCGTCCCGCAACAGCGCTTCCGTGCGGCCCGTCGGTTCCCATAATTCGTCCCGCGCCCGCAGGATCATCACCGGCAGCTTGAGCAGAGGCAGGCGCTCACCCACCTGGTAGCTGCCGTCCGACGACGGCACGCCGATCAGCACGAGACGGCGCACCTGCTCCGGCCTGGCCAGCGCAAGCTCTATCGCGGCCATCGAACCGGCCTGGTAACCGATCACGTCGACCTGCTTGAGCCGCAACGAATCGATGAGATCGACGAAGACCGCTGCGTGATCGGCCACCGTGGGCGCGTGATCCGGCGCTTCGGACTCGCCAGATCCCGGCAAGTCAGGCGCGTAGACGCTGCGGTCGCGACCGAGATCGCGCAGCACCGGGCGGAAGATGCGGCCCGTCTGGCTTGGCGGCGCGACGCACAGCAGCGGGGCCAGTTCGTCGAATCCACCGCTGGACGGGAACGACGTATGCAGGTGCAACTGGCCAAAGCGGCAGTCGACGTACATCTTGCGCAGGTGGATGGTCACGGGTGGCGAACTCCTGCTGGAAAGTGCGGCGCTGCGGGCAATCGTGCGGGCGGAAATGCGGGTCACGTGCTGATCCTCGGTGAGCGGTCGTCGGTCGTGCGGGGCATTCTCCGCGCGCACACCGCGACTCACGTTGATTCAGCTCTCACTCCAACCCCGATCGGCATGACTTAATGCTGCGCCGGGTGCGCGGCGCGAGTCCACTCGATCGGTGCCGAAATTATGTCGTCTCGCGCTCAAGCGGTGTCGAGATACCACTCGTAATCCCGATCCGTGACCAGCGCGCCGAACTTCTCCGCTTCGTGCCGCTTGATCGCGAGGTAAGTCTCCAGGAAGCCGCCGCCGAGCGTGTCGCGCATGAAAGCCGATGACGCAGCGTTCTCGAGCGCGACGTGCCAGTGCGTGGGCAGCGCACCCTGCGGCGCCTGCGCGTAACCGTTGCCCTGCACCGGCGGGCCCGGATCGAGCCTGCGTTCGATGCCGTGCAGCATGCCGCCGAGCACCAGCGCCGCGACGAGATAAGGATTGGCATCGGCGCCAGCCACACGATGCTCGACGTGGCGGCTGGACGCTGGTCCGGCCGGCACGCGCAGGCTCACCGAGCGGTTGTTGATGCCCCAGGTGGCGGCAACGGGCGCGTAGCTCCGCGAGCGGAACCGCCGGTAGGAATTGGCGTTCGGCGCATAGACCGCCATGCCGTCTGCGAGCGTCTCGCGCAGCCCGCCGATCGCGTGTCGCAGCACTGGGCTGCCGCCCGGATCTTCCGCGGCGCAGACGTTCCGTCCGCTGCTGTCGGCAAGGCTCGCGTGCAGGTGCATGCCGGAACCCGCCTGGTGCGCGAACGGCTTCGCCATGAAGCAGGCGACGCGACCATGCCGGGCCGCTACGCCACGCACGGCCCGCTTGAACAGGATCGCTTCGTCCACGGCGCGCAGCGCGTCGGCCCGATGTTCGAGCGTGATCTCGAACTGCCCTGGCGCGTATTCGGACATCAGCGTGCGCACGGGCAATCCCAGCGAGCGCGCGGCAGCGTAGAGATCGTCGAACACAGGCGCCATGTCGTCGAGCCGGGCGAGTCCATACGCGTCGATGCGGGTGCGGCGCTCGCCGGTGAGCAGCCCCGCCGACGGGACGAGCCGGCCGTCCGGGTCCCGCTCGAGCAGGTAGAACTCGAGTTCCACCGCCACGACCGGCGTGAATCCCGCGGCTGCGCAGCGGCGCACGACGTCTGCGAGTACGTGCCGGGGATCGGCCTTGGCCGGACGGCCATCCAGTTCGTACATGCTGCCCAGCACCTGGGCGGTCGGTCGATTGAGCCAGGGCGCGCGGCCGAGCGAGCCCGCTATGGGCCGGCAGCACTGGTCGGCGTCGCCGACGTCCCAGACCAGGCCGGTGCCGTCAACGTCCTCGCCGGTGATGTCCAGCCCGAGGATCGAGCCGGCCACGTTGCGGCCGCTCGAATACAGCGCAGTGAGTTCCTCGCGCGCGACGTTCTTGCCGCGCCCGACGCCGCACGAATCGGTGATGACCAGCTGCACGGCCTCGATGTCGGGATTCGCGTCGAGGAACGCCTGGGCTTCCGCGAGGGTGCCGACGCCGCGCAGGCTGCTGTCCTGTGAATTCATGGTGATTGGTGGCCCTGTGCTGCCGCGGGCTGCGCTGCATAGTGACGGATGCACTCGCGGAGTGGCAAGCTCACCGCCCTTCGCCGCACGCCCGGGAGGGCACTTCGCGATGGCCGCCGCGTATTCGATCGCCCGTGACGTCCCGCTGCACGCGTGGAATACGTTCCATCTCGCGGCGAGTGCGCGGTACTTCGCCACCGTGCACGATGCGGCGGCGCTGCCCGCGCTCCTCGCCGAACCCGCGCTGCAGGGCCTGCCGTCGATGGTGCTCGGCTCGGGCAGCAACGTGCTGTTCGCGACCGAGCGCTACGAAGGCGTGATCGTTCACCTGGCATGCAACTCGGCCCGCATCCTGCAGCAGGATGCGGGACACGCGCTGGTGCACGTCGACGCGGGATTCGAATGGGACGCGCTGGTGGACTGGACGCTCGACCAGGCGCTGCAGGGCCTGGAGAACCTCGCACTGATCCCGGGCCAGGCGGGCGCCGCGCCAATCCAGAACATCGGCGCGTACGGCGTCGAAGTCGGCGAGTCCGTGTCAGCCGTTCACGCGTACGACCGGACGACCGCTGCGTTCGGGCGGCTCACGGCGTCGCAATGTGGCTTCAGTTATCGCGACAGCGTCTTCAAGCGCGAGCCTGGTCGCTGGATCGTGACCGCACTCGAGTTGCGGCTCCAGCGCGGCGGCGCAACCAACCTCGCCTATGCCGGCCTGCGCGAAGAGCTGGCAAACATGGGCGGCCTCGAACCCTCGCCGCGGAACGTCGCGGCTGCGGTTCGGCGCATCCGGCGCCGCAAGCTGCCCGATCCAGCCATGGCGGGCAACGCCGGCAGCTTCTTCAAGAACCCGATCGTCCCGCGCGAGCTGGCGCTGGAACTGCAGTCCCGTCTTGATGGACTGCCCGTCTTTCCGGCCGCCAGCGCTGCCGAGCGCAAGCTTTCGGCGGCCTGGCTCATCGAGCGCGCCGGCTGGCGTGGTTTCCGGGACGGCGATGCCGGCGTGTCGGCGCAACACGCGCTGGTGCTGGTGAATCTCGGCCGGGCGACCGGGCCGCAGTTGCTGGCGCTTGCGCAGCGAGTGGCCGCGTCGGTCCGGGAGACGTTCGGCGTCCAGCTCGAGCCCGAGCCGCGCATCGTCGGCGCGACGTTCGAGCCATAGCGAGCGTTCGACGCCTGGTTTCAGGACCAGCGCGCCGTCAGTCGGCTGAGGGTACCCTGCCGGACACCTGACCTGGCTACCAGGCACCGGTGTTGGGCATGCTGACCCACGGTTCGGCCGGCGACTGCGCCCCGCCTTTCTGCAGCAGCTCCACCGAGATGTTGTCGGGTGAACGCACGAACGCCATGCGACCGTCGCGTGGCGGCCGGTTGATGGTCACGCCGTGTTCCTGCAGCCGGCGGCAGGTCGCATAGATGTCATCGACCTCGTACGCCAGGTGCCCGAACGCGCGGCCGATGCCGTACGTCTCGGGATCCCAGTTGTGGGTGAGTTCGACCTGCGCCTCGTCGTCGCCGGGCGCGGCGAGGAACACCAGCGTAAACCGGCCTTGCGGGTAATCCTTGCGGCGCAGCTCGTGCAGGCCGAGCGCATCGCAGTAGAACTTCAGCGAGGCGTCGAGGTCGGTGACGCGGACCATCGTGTGCAGGTACTTCATGCGCCGATGGTACCGCGGGTGTCGCAATCCTGGCAGCGGGACTTGCGAATCCGGGCCGCCCCCCGCACGCTCGCAGCCATGGACAGGACTCACACTTCTTCTATCGCCCGCACGCTGCTCGCGCCGCTCATTGCAATCCTTGCGTCGACCGGCGGCTGCGCAACCGCTGACCAGGCGGCCCAGGCGCCGGCCGCAGCGGCCGCGCCAGCTACAGCCGCTCCCGCAGCTGCGGACCAGCGCATGCTGGGCTCCGCTTCGGCGCCGGTGATGATCATCGAGTTCACCGACCTGCAGTGCCCGTACTGCGCGCGTTTCGCCTCGCAGACCTGGCCGAGGTTGAAGGCGACCTACGTCGATACCGGCAAGGTGCGGTTTGCGACGCGTGACCTGCCGCTGCCGATGCATTCGTTCGCGGTGCCCGCGGCAATTGCGGCGCGTTGTGCAGGCCAGCAGGGAAAGTACTGGGAATACCGCGAAGCCCTGTTCCGCGAACAGTCGCGTCTCGGCACCGAACCGTATGCGGAACTTGCAGGCACGTTCGGCCTGGATGCCGAGCGCTTCGCACGCTGCCGCGCAGACCCGGCCGTGCTGCAGTCGGTGCGCGCCGACATCGCGCTGGCTGCATCGAGCGACATCGAATCGACGCCTTCGTTCGTGATCGGCCGCGTGATCAATGGCGAGTTCGAAGGCGAGGTGATCTCGGGCGCGAAACCGTTCGAGGTGTTCCAGCAGCGCATCGACTCACTGCTGCAACAGGCTCAGCAATAGCCCGGCCAGCGCCGCTGCAACGAGCACCCAGGGCAGCGGCCAGCGCGCGCGTTCGAGCGCGAACCACGACGCCCCCGCGAGCAGGATCGCGCGCCAGTCCGGCGCAGACTGCCACCCTTCCGGAAACAGGACGACTTGCGCGAGCAGCAGCGCGAGCGTCGCGATCACGCCGACGACCGCAGCAGTAATCGCGCCGAGCACGGCTTCGATGCGGGCGTTGCGCGTCAGGCGCTCGACGTGCGGCGCACCGAGCAGGATGAAGATGAAAGAAGGCAGGAACGTGGCCCAGGTCGCCAGCGCGCCCGCAAGCAACGCGGATCCAAGCGGGGTGAACTGGCCCGGCTGGTTCCAGCCGGCCATGAACCCCATGAACTGCAGCACGATCACCAGCGGTCCCGGCGTGGTTTCCGCGAGCGCGAGCCCGGCCGCGGATTGCTCGGCGGTCACCAGGGCCAGATTGTCGACGAGCTGCGTCGTCACGTAGCCGAGCACGGCGTACGCGCCCCCGAAGGTGATGAGCGCCGCCTTGGTGAAGAACAGGTAGACACTGCTCCAGAGGGAATCGATACCCAGCGTGGCGGCCACCAGCAGCAGTGGGAGCAGCCACAGTGCCAATCCTGCCGCGGCGACCTTGCGCGATTGCGCGGTATGCGTCGGGCTCGTGGTCGTGACAGGGGGCAGGCCGGGCGCCGTCCGGCTGCTGAAGGCGCCGACGATTGCCGCAATCAGCAGCACGACCGGGAACGGGGCACCGGCGACCTCGAGGGCAAGGAACGACGCGAGTGCGAGCGCGAGGTGCAGCGGTGTTCGCAACGCGCGGCGCCCGATCCGCACGATGGCTTGCAGTACCAGGGCGATGACGGCGGCCTGCAATCCGAAGAGCAGGCCGGAGATCCATGGGCTTGAGCCGTGCGCGACGTAGACGTAGGAGAGCGCGAACAGCAGCAGCACCGCCGGCAGGATGAAGCCGAGGCCGGCGACGATCCCGCCGCGAATGCCGTGCAGCTTCCAGCCGAGGTAGATCGCGAGCTGCAGGGCCTCCGGGCCCGGGAGCAGCATGCAGAAATTCAGCGCCCGCGTGAACTCGCGCTCATCGAGCCAGCCGTGCCGCCCGACGACCTCGCGATGGAGGATGGCGATCTGGCCGGCAGGGCCGCCGAACGAGACGAAACCCAGCCTCGCCCAGAAGCGCGCGGCTGCGGCGAAGGTCGGGGTCAGAACATCTCCGACGCGCCGGGTTCGGCGGTCGAACGCGGCTCGTTGCGCGACTCGATGAAGTCACCGGTGATCATCTCGTCATACGCCTGGCCGGGACCGACCATCGGATAGACGCCCGCGTCCGGGTCGATGATCACCTCGAGGAACGCCGGGCCCTTGAACTCGATGAATTCCCGCACGACCCGCGGCACGTCGGCCTTGCGGTCGAGGCGCACGGCAAACTGGTAGCCGTCGGCTTGCGCGGCCTTCACGAAGTCCTTCTTGTGCAGCGACTTGTCGCTCGCCGACAGGCGGCCCTTGAAGAACAGCTTCTGCCACTGCTTGACCATGCCGTCGCCGAAGTTGTTCAGCACGACGACCTTGATCGGCAGGTCGTAGGTGGTGACGGTTTCGAGCTCGCCCAGGTTCATGCGGATGCTGGCGTCGCCGTCGATGTCGATGACGAGCTTGTCGCGCCGGGCGAACTGCGCACCGATGGCCGCCGGCAGGCCGAATCCCATCGTGCCCATGCTGCCCGACGTGAGCCACAGTCTCGGCTCGCGGAAGTCGAAGTACTGCGCAGCCCACATCTGGTGCTGGCCGACGCCGGTGGCAATGACGGCTTCACCACGTGTCAGCCGGTTGATCTCCTCGATCACGTAGTACGGCTGGATCAGCTCGCTGTCGCGGTCGTAATTCATCGCGTAACGGCGCTTCAGTTCGGCGACATGCGCGTGCCACGGCGACCAGTCGCGCTTGAAACCCGCGGCCATGCCCTGCAGGCGCAGCCTTTCGAGTGCCGGGCGCAGCAGGCCGACATGACTCCACTGCACACGCTTGACCTTGTTGATCTCGGACGCGTCCACGTCCATGTGCGCGATGCGCTTCGCGTTGCGCGCGAACTTCGTCGGCACGGCTGCGACTCGGTCGTCGAAGCGGGCGCCGAGGCAGAGCAGGAAGTCGCAATCGTCCACCGCGTAGTTCGCGAACGCCGTGCCGTGCATCCCGAGCATGTGCAGCGAGAGCGGCTCGGTCGTGTCGTACGTGCCGATGCCCATCAGCGTGGTGACGACTGGAACGCCGAATTCGCGCGCGAAGGCGCGCAGTTCCGCAGCCGCCTCGCTGTGGATGACGCCGCCACCGGCGTAGATCAGCGGACGTTCGGCTTCGCCGAGCATCTGGAAGAACTTCGCCGCATGCTCGTCTTCGAGCGTGCGGGCGCGCAGCGCCTGCATGCGCGCGTGGTAGCCGCGCACCGGCAGCAGGCCGCCACCCTGGAACGACCCGGCCCAGTTCTGGACGTCCTTCGGGATGTCGATCACGACCGGACCCGGGCGACCCGAGCGCGCGATCTCGAACGCAGTGCGGATCGTCGCCTCGAGCTTCGCGGGATCGGTGACCAGGAAGCAGTGCTTCGCGACCGCACCCATGATGTTGGCGACCGGCGCTTCCTGGAACGCGTCCGTGCCGATCGCTGACGTCCCCACCTGGCCGCAGATGACCACGATGGGAATCGAGTCAGCCGCGCAGTCGCGCACGGGCGTCACCGTGTTGGTGGCGCCTGGTCCCGAGGTGACCACGCAGACGCCGACCTTGCCGCTCGCGCGCGCATAGCCGGCCGCCATGAATCCCGCGCCCTGCTCGTTGGCCGGCACGATCAATGGCATCGGATGGGCGCCTGCGGCCAGCTTCGACTGCTCGTCGTTGTGCCGGAAGATTGCGTCGTACGTTGGCAGGATCGCACCGCCGCTGTACCCGAATATGGTGTCCACGCCCTCGTCGACCAGGACCTGCACGATGATCTCCGCACCGGTCATGGACTGGCCTGCCCGCGGGTGCGCGGACTGGGGGGTCGGCGGAACGTTGGCGGCGATACTGCTCACGGGCGGGCTCGTTGCGGGTGGCAATGGCGGATCATGTTGCAATGCAAACGAGACTAACAGTCGTCGCGGCCGCGCGTCCATCTAGGCGGCACCCCCCCGATCCCCTATTCTTGAGTCCGGGACCGGGCGCCCACGAAACGCCTTACTCCGTTTAAAATCAAATAGTTATAATTGCCCTGGAGCCCGCCGTGCCAAGCCAGCGCCACATCATCGCCATCACGCTGCAGAACGAGTCCGGTGCGCTGACCCGCGTGGCGGGCCTGTTCTCGACCCGCGGCTACAACATCGAGTCGCTCAACGTGGCCGCCACGGACGACCCGGCGGTCTCCCGCCTCACCCTGGTCACCACCGGCAGCGACGCCGTGATTCACCAGATCACGCAGCAGTCGCTGAAACTCGTGGACGTGGTCGACGTCGAGGACGTGACGCGCGAAGAGCACTTCGAGCGCGAACTGCTGCTGATCAAGGTCAAGGCCAAGGCGACGCAGGTGGGCTCGCTGTGGTCGGCAACTCAGCGCGCGGGCGGCCGCGTGCTGTGGGATGCAGCGGACAGTTTCACGATTGAGCTCACCAGCAGCGAGGCCGACATCAACCGCTTCATGGCGGAGGTCGCGAACTTCGGGGAAGTGCTCGAAGTGGTGCGCAGCGGCGCGCTGGCGATCCAGAAGGGACGGCACGTCCTGGAGTCGTAGCCGCTAGACTGCCGGTGCCGCGCTGCACTGGCGGCGATCATCTGGTTAAGGTTGCACGGCATGGCTGACGGCAATGCCCTGCATGCACCGCACCAGGGAGCAGACGAATGGGAAAGCATCGGCTGGAGGCGTTCAGCGACGGCGTGCTCGCCATCCTGATCACGATACTGGTGCTGGAACTCAAGGTGCCGCATGGCACGGAGATCGCGTCCCTCGCGCCGCTGATCCCGGTATTCCTGACCTACGTGCTGAGCTTCGTCTATCTCGGCATCTACTGGAATAACCACCATCACCTGCTGCAGCTCTGCAACCGCGTGACGGGCGCAATGCTGTGGGCGAACCTGGCGCTGCTGTTCTGGTTGTCGCTGGTACCCTTCGCGACCGGCTGGATGGGCGAGAATCACTTCGCGGCCTGGCCGACCGCGCTGTATGGCGTCGTACTGCTCATGGCTGCACTCAGCTACACCTGGCTGCAGACGCTGATCATCCGCGCCGAGGGGCCGGACTCAAGGCTCGCGCAAGCCGTCCGGGCAGACTGGAAAGGCAAGCTCTCGCTGGCGCTGTATGCACTGGCGATTGCCGTCGCGTTGCGCGTGGGATGGCTGTCGCTTGCGATCTACGTGCTGGTCGCACTGATCTGGCTGGTTCCGGACCGGCGAATCGAAAGAGTCGCGTCGCACGCAGCGGATTGAGTCCGATCGCAGGACCTACGAGCAGACCACACTGAGGGACACGACATGGCCAACGAGCAGAACCCGGCAAGCCTTGCCTCGCAGCGCGATCGGCAAGTCCGGCTTGGCCTGATACTCACGGCACTCTGGCTGGGAGCAGGCGTGCTGTACGTCGCCGTGTCCATGGGCTGGACCGCCTTCCTGCGCCTGCCACTCGGCGACCTCGGCGATTTCCTGGACGGTGCTTTTGCGCCACTCGCCTTTCTCTGGCTGGTGCTCGGGCTGTTTCTGCAGCAACGCGAACTCGCCGCGAACAACCTGGCGATCCAGCGCCAGTTCGAGGTCATGCAGCGCACGGCAGAGCACGCCGAGATCCAGACTCGCGCCATTGCCGCCAACGAGTTGCACGCGCGACAGGACACGTTCATCGACGTGGCCCAACTGGTGATGAACCAGCTCGAGGTCATTGCCGGGATGTTGTTCATTTCGAGCCAGGGCTCGATCGGCGACGGCGTCGTGTCGGACGAGGAGGCCGACTTGATGTTCGCGCGCCTGAGCTCCGGCGAGTCGTCAGTCTTCAGTCGACGCCTGATCCTGCTGCACGTGCGACTGGCCGATTCGCGGGACGGCTGGGCGCTGTTCTACGGGACGCCGATCCGCAAGCAGCACTGCGAGAACTACATCCGCAGCTTCGAGCGGCTGCTGCGCAGCGCCGCGGGATGCGATCCCGAAGGCATGATCGTCGATGCGCTGCACGGCAACGCGCAGGGCCGGCTGTATCGCGTGATGTGCACGCTGCGGGATTCGCCGCCGGCAGGCGTACCACTTGCCGGTTGACCCGATGCCAGGCGGCCCCGCGCCCCGGGCAAGACCACGGTGGCAGCCGTAAAAGGCTGCAGCGCTGTCGCAATCGACTCCTTACGGCAACGCCCCAAACCCCGCGTAACCCTCGTCCAGCGTCTTCAACGCCGCGCGCACTTGCGGTGGAATCGGCACCGGCCTGCGCGTCTCGCTGTCCACGTATACGTGCACGAAACGACCGATGGCCGCGGGCTCGACGTCCTGGTTGCGAAACAGCCCGATGCGATAAACGACGCTTGAGTTGCCGAGCCGCTCGATAGCGAGCCCGGCGTAGACCGTGTCCGGGAAGCTCAGTTCGCTCATGAACCGGCAGCTGGTCTCCGCGACGATGCCGATCTGCGGCAACAGCCGCACGTCGCAACCGCTCGCTTCGATCAGGTAGCCGTTCACGGCCGTGTCGAAGTACGAGTAGTAGACGACGTTGTTGACGTGACCGTACTGGTCGTTGTCCATCCAGCGTGTCGTGATGGCACGCAGGACGCGAAACTCCTCTCGCCGCTGCGGTAGCCGCGCCTCGTCCGTCATCGGTGTTGTCATGAGTGCCGTACTCCGATGCCGCGCCCTGTCGCCGGCGCACGCATTATTGCAGTGGAGCGGTGCGGCGCGCTTGGGCTACGCTCGGATCCATGAAAACCAAGGCCGCCGTGCTGCGCGAGCTGGGCCGACCCGGCCCGTATGTCGAATCGAGGCCGCTCGCGATCGAGGAGTTCGACCTCGCGCCACCCGGCCCGGGCGAGGTGCTCATCCGTGTGCGCGCCGCGGGGCTCTGCCACTCCGACCTTTCGGTGATCGACGGCAACCGGCCGCGGCCGCTGCCGATGGTGCTGGGACATGAGATGGCGGGGGTCGTCGAGGAGGTCGGGCATGGCGTCGCCGACCTGCAGCGCGGCGATCACGTCGTGGCCTCGTTCGTGCCGAGCTGCGGCGTGTGCGGGCCGTGCGTCGCGGGCCGGCCTGCCCTGTGCGAGCCCGGACTCGCGTCGAATACGGCCGGCACGCTGCTCTCTGGCGAGCGCCGGCTGTGCCAGCACGGCGAGCCGGTCAATCATCATCTCGGCGTGTCGGGTTTCGCCGAATGGGCAACGGTATCGCGTCGGTCGCTCGTGCGCGTGGATCCGACGCTGCCTTTCGCGGAAGCCGCGCTGTTCGGCTGCGCAGTGATCACCGGCGTCGGCGCCGTGGTCAACACTGCGGCGATGCCAAAGCATTCGTCGCTGGCCGTGATCGGCCTCGGCGGCGTTGGGCTTGCGGCATTGCTGGCGGGATGCATGCTCGACTCGAGCCCGATCGTGGCGATCGACCTGCACGAAGCCAAGCTGGCCAAGGCGCGTGAACTCGGCGCCACGCACGCGTTCAATGCAGCCGACCCCGACTGCGCGGATCGTGTGCGCGAGACGAGCGGCGGGGGCGTGGCCTATGCCTTCGAAATGGCCGGATCCGCTCGCGCGCTGGAACTCGCCTATCGCGTCACGCGGCGCGGGGGCACTACGGTGTCGGCCGGACTGCCGCATCCGCAGCAGCAGGTGTCGTTCTCGCACGTGAGCCTCGTTGCCGAAGAACGTACGCTCAAGGGCAGCTACCTCGGCAGCTGCGTGCCGGAGCGCGACATCCCGCAGTACATCGAGTGGTATCGTGCCGGGCGCTTGCCGGTGGACAAGCTGCTGACCGAGCGCATCCGGCTCGACGACATCAACGGCGCGTTCGACCGGCTCGCCGCGGGCGTGTCGATCCGGCAGGTGATCGAAATTGGGTGAGGTACGCCGGCTGGTCGATTTCGACGACGCAGCCGATTTTGCGGCGTGGCAGCCGATCGACGACGTGGTGATGGGTGGCGTGTCGCGCAGCACGTTCAAGCAGGCGTCGCATGGCATCGCCAGCTTCAGCGGCCTGGTCTCTCTCGATTACGGCGGCGGCTTCGCGTCGGTGCGCACGAAACCGCAGGCGTGGGCAACGGGCGGCGCGGAATCCTTCATGCTGCGCTGTCGTGGCGATGGCCGACAGTACAAGTTCACGGTGCGCGCGGACGACGGTTTCGACGGCGTGCAGTACCAGGGACGCTTCGCTCCGCCAAGGAGCGAATGGACGACGGTCGTCATCCCGGTGACGGAGTTCGCCGCGAGCTTTCGCGGGCGCCCGGTGCCCGGTGCGCAGCCGCTCGATCCCGCGCATGTCCGCCAGCTCGGGCTGATGATCAGTGACAAGCAGGCGGGGCCGTTCGAATTGCTGGTGGACTGGATCGACGTTGCCCTCACCCGGGCTGCGCCCGACCTCTCCCGCTGACCGGGGAGAGGTGAGGAGAAGATCAGAAGCGGACCTTGGTCTCGACGACGAGCTGCACGCTGTCGATGTCGTCGCCGCCGTCGAGCGGAAACGCCAGGTCGATATGGATGACGTTGCCGAACGCCGAGCGGCTGGAGCCGAGTCGCACGCCGATACCGACGTCCTTCAACAGCCCATCGCTCGTCGCGCCGGTGACGTCCGTGCCCCACGTGCGCCCCATGTCGAAGAACGCGGCGCCGGCCACGTGGAACAGCCGGAACGGGTACCAGTCCGTGTAGTAGCGCTCCTCGAGCGTCAGCAGCGCACGTGACGTGCCGGCCTGGTAGCGCAGCGGATAGCCGCGCAGGCCCTCCTCGCCGCCGAGCAGCAACTGCTGGTCCGCGTCGAGCTCCTCGGTCACGGTGCCGTTGACCGTCGCAAAGAACTTGGTTTTCTCGGAGGTGCGGGCGTAGTAGCGCGCCTCGGCTGAGAGAATGGCGTTGCGCAGTCCCTCGTTTTCGACGCGACCTGACGCGATCGTGGTGACGAACATGGAGCGCTCGCGCCCGAAATCCCAGCCGTTTTGTGCGTAGGCGCTCAGCATCAGCGCGTCGCGATCGGATCCAAGCGATTCCGACGCGTAACCAATGCGTCCGCCGGCCCGCAACCCGAGCAGCACATCCTCCGTGCGCTCGATCTGGTCCTGGTTCGTGCGCTCCTGGTACACGTCCTCGACCACGTCGAACCCCAGCCACGGATAGACGAGTTCGATGTCCTCCGGCAGCGGCCCGCCGAGGGACGAGCCCTCGACTTCGGCGAACTGCTTCTGGCGATAGGTCGCGCCTGCGGTCCACCGCCGGACCCAGCCGTTGGTCCAGCCTTGCGACCAGCCGCCGTAGGCTTCCGCAAACTGTTCGTCCTGCTCGTACTCGCCGACGTTCTCGCCGTAGGCGTAGCGCGGCTCGTTGCGAATCGAGTCGTAGAGGTACACGCCGCCGGCGTTCTTCGTGTCGAGCGAAAAGAATGGACGGTCGACGCGGATCGCCTTGGTGCTGCCGTCGTCGGCGTCGCTGTAGACCAGCCCGAGCCGCGTCCACGTCGAGTGGAAATGCGGGTCGAAGAACTCGAAGTTGAGCGATTCGCGATCGACGTCGTTGTCCCAGCCGAAGGACAGCCGCTGCCCGTTGCCGAGCAAATTCTTCTCCTCGAGCTCGATGGACGACGTGTTCGCGCCGCCCTGGCGGCTGAAATTGATGCCTGGGTTCAGTGTCCACGTGTCGCGCGTGCGGACTTCAAGGTCGACGGTCTGGCCGTCGTAGGCGATCGGGCGAATCCAGGCATCGTACAGGTAGTCGTTGGCGCGCAGGATGCGCTCGGTCTCCTGCACCACGCGGTCCACGTACGGCTCTCCGGTCTTGAAGAGCAGCTGGCGCCGGATAACGGGCTGTCGCGTGTTGATGTGCAGCCGGTTGGCTGTACGGTAGAGCCACTTGTCTTCCGACGGAATCGACGGATCGAAGATGTCGCCGATGATGACGCGGATCTCGCCGATAGTCGCTCCAGCCGCCTCGAGTTCGGGACCGGACGGGATCCCGGCCGGCCAGGCGTGCATGACTTCCTTTTCCGCACGCGCCGGCGGCGCAGCAAGGGCCACCAGCAGCAGGAGCGGGAGTGCGCGGCGGCGAGACAGGACTCTCAGGGCAGCAGTACCGTGGAGCCGATCGTGCGCCGGTCCTGCAGGTCGCGATGCGCCTGCTGCACGTCGCGCATCGGATACGTCTGTCCGATCTCGATGCGCACGATGCCGCGTCCGATCACGTCGAAGAGCTCCGCAGCCGACCGCAGCAGGTCCGCGCGCTTCGACACGTACGAAAACAGCACGGGTCGCGTGAGGAACAGCGAGCCACGGCGAGCGAGTTCCAGCGGCGCAATGGGCGGCACGGGTCCTGACGCATTGCCGTAGGTGACCATGAGTCCGAGCGGGCGCAGGGAATCAAGCGAAGCGAAGAACGTGTCCTTGCCGACGGAGTCGTAGACGACGTGGGCGCCCTGCCCGCCCGAGAGCTCCTTCACGCGCGCCGCGAGATCGTCGCGTCCCTGGATCAGTAGGTCGCGGCAGCCCATCGCGCGCACGGTGACCGCCTTGGCATCGCTGCCGACCACGGCGATCACCTTCGCGCCGAGGTGCAGCGCCCACTGCACGAGGATGCTGCCGACACCGCCCGCAGCAGCATGCACGACGACGACCGTGCCCTTGCGCACCTTGTACGTCCGGCGCAGCAGGACTTGTGCCGTCATCCCCTTGAGCAGGGCCGCGGCTGCGAGCCGGTCACTGACGCCCTCGGGCACCGGGACAAGGTGGGTGGCGGGCATCACCCGCTCGTCTGTGTAAGCACCCGGCGCCGGTGAGGCGTATGCAACGCGATCGCCCACCTTGATGTCGCGCACGCCGGGGCCGACGGCCTCGACCACGCCGGCGGCTTCGCGACCAAGCCCGGTCGGCAGTTGCCCGCCGTAAAGTCCGGTGCGTTCGTAGATGTCGATGAAATTGAGTCCGACGGCTGTTTGCCGGACCAGCACCTCGCCACGACCGGGTGCCTGCGACTCGACGGCTTCCCAGCGCATCGCTTCGGGTCCGCCGTAAGCGTGGATTCGAATGGCATGGGGCATGGATACACCGCGCGTGCTGGAATGAGGCTCAGATGATGACCGCCAGCCTGCCCGTCAGGAAGTAGATTTTCCCGCAGGCGTGTCACCCCTGGCGTTAGACGCCGCCGGCCGCGGGAATCAATCGCGCCTGCGTCAGGACGGCGGCAGCGGAGCGTCGGCGATGACGAGATCGGCCACGGGATGGCCATCGACGAGATGGGACTGCACGATCCGCTCGAGATTCTGGGGCGTGCATTTCCGATACCACGTGCCGTCCGGATAGATGACGGCAATCGGCCCGTCCACGCAGACGCGCAGGCAATGCGCCTTGGTGCGCATCACGCCGCCGTCGACGTCGTGCAGGCCCAGTTCCTTGAGCCGGCGCTTGAGGAAGTCCCAGCTCTCCTCAGAGCGCGCGACGGTCGCGCACTTGCCGCCCGCCACACACAGAAAGATGTGCCTGCGCTGGCTGTCGAGGTGCAGCCTGGCAACGGCGCTGGAGAGCGCCTCTTCGAGCGATGGTTCGGACATGGCAGCCTCGGTTCCGGCGGTGCGGAACCGATGCTACCGCGCGGCCGGATGCCGCGTCACACAGCCATCACAGGGCTTGGTCGTCGGCCTCGCCGGTACGGATGCGAATGGCGCGCTCGAGGTCGGAGATGAAGATCTTGCCGTCGCCCACCTTACCGGTGCGCGCCGCGGCGACGATCGCCTCAACGACCTGGTCCACCAGCGATTCCTTGACCGCGACTTCGATGCGCGTCTTCGGCACGAAATCGACGACATACTCGGCGCCGCGGTACAGCTCGGTGTGACCGCGCTGGCGCCCGAAGCCCTTCACTTCAGTGACCGTCATGCCGGACACGCCGAGTTCGGACAGGGCGGCGCGGACGTCGTCCAGCTTGAAGGGTTTGATGATTGCGCTGATCAGCTTCATGGGCTCGGGCTCCTCGGTTCTCGTGTTCATTGTCAGGCGGCCGGTCGACGTTCCACGCCCGTGGAAACCGAAACGACCCTCACCGCGCCGCCTCCCCCGCTGGGGACCTCGGACTGCTTATGCAGAATCCGTGCCTACCACGAGGCAAGCCGAATTCTCCGGCATCTCATCGTTGCCGCGCACCACCTTGGAGCGACGGCCTGTCCGCCTGCTCATGGCTGGTGCGGCAAGGATAGCCACGCGCAACGCGCGGCGCATCATCCAGTCGTCCAGGGGCGCGCCCTTGGTCGCACGCGTCCCGCCAGCGAGCACCGGCTCCCCCGGCTTTGTTGCTTTGCGGCATCATAGGTCATCAGCAGGGTCCGTAGAGGTTGGCATGACGGAACAGACGGTCGTGATCGTCGGCGCGAGCCACGCGGCGGTGCAGGCGATCGACACGCTGCGCCGTGAGGGACACACCGGGCGCATCGTCCTGGTCGGCGACGAGCCCTATCTGCCGTACAACCGGCCGCCCCTCTCGAAGAAGTACCTGTCGGGCGAGATGGAGCGCGAACGGCTGCTGCTGCGCAGCGCCCAGTTCTACGAGCAGGCGCACGTGGACGTGAAACTCGGCCTGCGGGTCACGGCGATCGATCGCACGGACCAGCGCCTGCGCCTGAGCGACGGCACCGAACTGCGCTACGACAAGCTGATCCTGTGCCTCGGCAGCCGCAACCGCCTGCTGGAGGTGCCGGGCTACGACCTCAAGGGCATTCACTACCTGCGCACGATTGCCGACGTGGACGGGATCCGGGCGGAGCTCGGTGCCGCGAAGAATCTCGTGGTCGTGGGCGCGGGTTACATCGGGCTCGAGGCCGCTGCCTCGGCACGGCAACTGGGGCTCGAGGTCACGGTGCTCGAGATGGCGGACCGCCCGCTCAATCGCGTCACGGCGCCCGAGATGTCCTCGTTCTACATGCGCCGTCACGCGCAGGAAGGCGTACACGTCCTGTGCGGCATGTCGGTGACTTCGTTCGCGGGTAATGCATACGGCCGGGTGACCGGCGTGGTCTGCGGCGAGCGTGAGTTCGCGGCGGACTTCGTCATCGTCGGAGTGGGCATCCTGCCCGAGACGCCGCTGGCAGCAGCAGCTGGACTGCGTTGCGAAAACGGCATCTGGGTGGACGAGCAGTGCCAGACGTCCGACCCGAACATTTACGCGGCAGGCGACTGCACGTTCCACCAAAGCGTGCGCTATGGGCGTCGCCTGCGGCTCGAGTCGGTGGACAACGCCGTCGAGCAAGCCAGGACCGCCGCGTCGAATATCTGCGGCAAGGCGGCCGTACACGCACACGTGCCCTGGTTCTGGTCGGACCAGTACGACCTGAAGCTGCAGATCGCCGGACTGTCCCAGGGCTACGACCAGACGGTCCTGCGCGGCGATCCGGACACCAGCAAGTTCGCGCTCTATTACTTTGCGCAGGGTGAACTGATCGCGGTCGACGCGATCAACAGCCCCAAGGACTTCATGACCGGCAAGAAGTGGATCGCCGAGAGGAAGCATCCGGATCCCGTGAAACTTGCGGACCTGACGGTCGACCTCAAGACGCTCTGACCCGCGGTTTGCGTCAGCCCGAACTTGCGGGAAGACCCCCTTCAAGGTACTTTCGGCCGACTTTTTGCAGTGCGGTAAGACCGTGCATCCGGGGAGAATTTCATGAGCGCTGACAAGGGCGAGAAGGGAACGTCGCTGATTTCGGACGACGCGTCGCGAGAACTGCTTGCCGCGCTGGCCCAGTGGACCGGCGGCATGTCGCCCCAGGCACTTGGCGGCGCATGGTGGAACGTGCTTTCGCGCCTCGCCGTGGCGCCCGGTCGCCAGGCGCAGATCGCGCAGACGGCCATCCAGAAGGCCATCGCCCTCGCCCAGTTCACGGGCGGCGCCCTCAAGGGACAGGGTGAACCGGTCGCGCCGCAGGCCGAAGGCACGCCCTATGCGAATCGCTTCGGCGATCCCGCGTGGGCCAGGTTTCCCTTCAACGTGCTCGCGCAATCGTTCATCACGGCCTCGGAACTGGCGCGCACGGCCGTGCAGGGCGTGCCCGGTACCGCTGCCGCCGCCGAGAACGTCGTGGATTTCACGGTCCGCGAAGGGCTGGAACTGCTGGCCCCGGACAATTACCTGCCGACCAACCCGCAGCTGCTCGAGCAGACGCGCGCGGAGAGCGGCAGGAACCTCGTGCGGGGCGTGAAGTACCTCGCCGAGGACGTGCGGAGGATGGTGAAGGGACTCGGTCCCGTCGGCGTCGAGAACTACCAGGTCGGCGAGCAGATCGCGGCGAGCAAGGGCAAGGTCATCCTGCGCAACTCGCTGATGGAGCTGATCCAGTACTCGCCCGCGACACCCAAGGTCTATGCCGAGCCGGTCCTGGTCGTCCCGGCGTGGATCATGAAGTACTACATCCTCGACCTGTCGCCGAAGAACTCGCTGGTGAAGTACCTGACCGACATGGGTCACACGGTGTTCATGATCTCCTGGAAGAACCCGACGGCCGAGGACCGCGACGTCACGATGGACGACTACCTGTCGCTCGGTGTGCTGGCTGCGCTCGACGCGGTCAACAAGGTAGTGCCGAAGCGCAAGGTGCACGGCGTCGGCTACTGTATCGGCGGCACGCTGCTCGCGATCGCCGCGGCGACGATGGCGCAGAAGGAAGATGCCCGGCTCGCCACGGTCACCATGTTCGCTGCGCAGACCGACTTCAGCGAACCGGGCGAACTGTCCGTGTTCATCAGCCCGGCGCAACTCGCGATGCTCGAGGCGATGATGTGGAAGAAGGGCGTGCTCGAGAGCAGGCAGATGGGCGGCGCGTTCCAGATGCTGCGCACGTATGACCTGCTGTGGAGCCCCTCGGTCGCGACGTACCTCAAGGGCGAGCGTACTGGCGTCAACGACCTGATGTCATGGAACGCTGACGGCACGCGCATGGCGTACCGCATGCACACCGACTACCTGCACCAGCTGTACCTCAACAACGATCTCGCCGAGGGTCGCTACGTCGCGCTGGGCGAAACCCTCGACCTCGCCGCAATCGATGCGCCGATGTTCGTCGTCGGCACGGAGACGGACCACGTCGCGCCGTGGAAGTCGGTCTACAAGGTCGGCAGGCTCGTGCGCTCGAAGGACTACACGTTCTGCCTGACGAGCGGCGGCCACAACGCGGGCATCATCAGCGGTCCGGCGCATCCCAGGCGTCGCCATCGTGTGCTGACGATGAAGGCCGGCGCTCGCGTGCCGTCGCCCGAGCAGTACCTGAAGAGAGTCGAACCCGCGCAGGGATCGTGGTGGCCGACGTTCGCTGCGTGGCTCGCCGGGCATTCGACGAAGACCAAGGTGGCGCCGCCGAAGATGGGCGCGGCGGGATACAAGCCGGTGGGCGATGCGCCGGGTGAGTACGTGCTCGCTCGCTAGATGTCGCCGTGACCGACTGCAGTGCGATGCGAAACCCTCACCGTATCGATGCGCGGACCATCCGTTGACAGCACTTCGATCTCGAATTCGGGGAATGCAATCCGCTCGCCTGCGACAGGGATGCGCCCGAGCGTTTCGGTAACCAGGCCGCCGACACTGTTTGCATCCACCTCGGGTGCCAAAACCCCGAGCGCCTCTTCCAGGCTCAGCAGCGACAGACTGCCTGCGCCGGTCAGGCTGCCATCTTCCGCACGCTGCCAGGCGGGGCCCGCCTTTGAGAACTCGTCCTCCACCGACCCGAACAAGGCTTCCACGATGTGCTCGAACGTGAGGAAGCCGATTTCCGTACCGAGCGTGCCGGTGACGATCGCAAAGTGCGGATCGCCACGTCGGAACGCCACCAGTGCCGACTCGAGCTGCTGATGCTCATCGACATGCGGCAGCTTGCGCAGGTACGGGCGCAAGTCGCGAATGTCCCGCAGGCGCTCCGCAGCGGTGAGCAGGTCCTTGATGTGCAGCAGGCCGACGAAGCCCTGCGTCTCCGGGTCGCGAACCGGATAGCGGGTAAAGCGTGAGGTACGGACCTCAGTGAGCACCTCGTCGATCGTCGCGTCGAGCCCGATCCAGACCAGCTCGGCGAGCGGGCGCATCACATCGCCGACCACAAGGTCGCCGAGGTCAAGGCCACGCGTGATGATCTGGGTTTCGACCGCGCCGAGCTCGCCGTGGCGATGGCTCGCGCGCAATACGGTGCGCAACTCATCGATCGAATGCGCATCATCGCCCTCCGTTGCCAGCTCGATGCCCAGGCCGCGCAGAATTATGTTCGCAGCGCCGTTCAGCAGGTGGATGAATGGGTACATCACCCAGTAGAAGGCATACAGAGGCAGCGCAGTGTTCAACGACACAGTTTCGGCGCGACGGATCGCCAGCGACTTCGGCGCCAGCTCGCCGATGACGATGTGCAGGAACGAGATGAGCGAAAATGCGAAGGCAAAGGAAATGCTGTGGACGACCTTCGGGTCGGTGATCTCGACGTGCGCCAGCACGGGTTCGATGAGTCGGGCGAAAGCGGGTTCACCGATCCAGCCGAGACCGAGAGAAGCAAGCGTGATACCGAGCTGGCAGGCCGAGAGGTAGGCATCCAGGTGGGTACGGACGGTGCGCAGCACGCGACCGCGGAGTCCATGGGTCTTGGCGAGTTCCTCGGCTTGTGTACGCCGCAGTTTGACGATCGCGAACTCGGCCGCGACGAAGAATCCGTTCAGCAGGACGAGCAGCAGACCGACCGCGGTCAGCAGCAGATTATCAATGGACATTGCGAGGTCATTGTAACTGCTCCCGTCCGTCCGCTTCTCTCGGCGCAGGGGGACGACCAGGTTTGATCACGAGCTTGCTCAGTGCTGCCTGTGATAGCGTGCCGCAAGAAGGGTCGACTTCCGGGGATTACGATGACAGATGTGAAAGTGAAATCGCCCTGGCACGTTTGGCTGATCGGCATCATCGCCGTTCTATTCAACTCCATCGGGGTGTTCGACTTCGTGATGAGCATGGCGCAGGGCGCCGAGTACCAGGCCAGTGCGGGCATGACGCCGGATCAGATCGCCCATTATCAAGAGATGCCAGGTTGGATGACGGTCGTCTGGGCCGTCGGCGTCTTTGGGGCGTTGCTGGCGTCGATCCTCTTGCTGGTGCGCAGAAAGCTGGCGCTTCCCATTTTTGTCCTGGCGCTGGCGGCATTTCTGACTAGCCTGCTTTACACCTACGTGCTCACGGATGGTGGCGCCATCATGGGTCAGCAGATGGCAATCACGAGCGCAGTCATCGCGGGGCTGCTGGTGTTCTTCAGCTGGTACTCATGGTTCATGTCCGTGCGGGGCGTGCTCCGCTAGCGGTAGACCAGAGCGACCGCTCTTTCGAATGGCGGCTGTCGCTCAGAAGAATTCGCGGTTTGCCCTGAAACTCGATCGCATTCGATGTGGCCTAGGGCACTTTCGCCGCCGACTCACAGTATTGGCTGCGCCCGCCATGATCCCTCAGCATGCCGACGTAATAGTTGGCGAGACCCACGGCCAGCTGGCGCTCTCGCGGCTCCCGTGACAGCAGCGACTGGATCGAGTCCGCCCAGTGCGTCGCACACTCCTCCTGCGGACGGGCCGAGTTCGCGCATCCGATGAACGCGTCGAACGCGTCCTGGTAGAGCAGGAACTGTGCGCGGTTCATAGGATCGCCATGTCCGGGAATGGCCACCTCGAAGTTCGTTGCTGCGACTTGCTGCAACGCCGACTTCCAGCCAGCCGGGCAGGCGGTATCCAAGAACGGGGCCGGCAAGGTGACCAGATCGCCGAGCACGGCCAGACGATTCTTTTCGTCATAAGCCCAGACGTCACCCGCCGTCACCGCGTCGCGAGCCAGGTTGATCGTCAATTCACGACCGCCCAGCATCACCGGACCGGACGCTGCGATCACCGTGTCCGGCCTCAGCGCCTGCCCCGCCTGGACCGTCGCCACATCGCCCCGAATGTCGTCGCGCATGTCCGCGGCAATCGTCGAATCCTCGAGATATGCGGCCGAATCGCTGACGCTCTTTGCCAGGAACCCCCTGAGAGCCCCGTCGATGGCGTCGCTCGCGTAGACACGCAGGTCCGGGTAGGCCGCACGCAAGGCCGGATTGCCACTGACATGATCCAGGTGCCAGTGAGTGTTGACGATGGCGATGACCTTCTTCTTCTGCGCGCGCGCCAGGTCCAGGATGGCGTCGCGGTGCCACGCATGGCGTCCACTGTCCACGACGATCAATCCTGCGGGGGCATCGAGCACGACCGAGTTTCCGTCGGGTTGTCGGTCGCGCCGCATGCCGCCCAGGATCATCCAGACGTCCGGCGCCACTGCTCGCGGCGTCGGAGCCGGTGACGGCAGAGTGTCGGCTGCCCACGCCGAAGCTGCCGTCGCCATCGACGCCAGCGCCATCCAGAGCCAATGCCAGTTCTTCATGGTCGCTCCTGCCAAGGTCCCGCAAGCTGCGCGCAGCCGTCCGTCGCCAAGGTTAACTCGAACGCGACCGCAGGGATCAGTCGAGCCGCTTGTGGAACCGCAGCGTCGCGATCGCCAGCGTCACGACCAGGAACACGCCGAGCTTCGCCGCCGGCACGTACATCTCGGCGAGCGGCGCTCCGCGCAGCAGGATGCCGCGGATGATCTCGACGAAGTGCGTCAGCGGCAGGATCTGGGCGATCAACTGCGCAAGCCGCGGCATGCCGTCGAACGGGAACACGAACCCGGAGAGCAGGATCGACGGCAGCAGCGTCAGGAACGACATCTGGAACGCCTGGAACTGCGTCCGGGCGAAGGTCGAGATCACGAGCCCAAGCGTCAGCGTGGCCGCGATGAACAGCGCTGCGGCGAGGTAGAGATCGACCAGGCTGCCGTTGATCGGCACGTCGAAGATTTTTGCGCCGACGGTCAGGATCAGCGTGGTCTGGATCAGCCCGATCAGCACGTAGGGAATCAGCTTGCCGGCCATCAGCTCCCATGAGCGCACCGGCGTGGCGATCAGCAGCTCGAGGTTGCCGCGTTCGCGTTCGCGCACGATCGCAGCCGCCGTGAAGATCACCATCGTCATGTTGAGGATCACGCCGATCAGCGCGGGCACGATCTGCACGGCGGTCCGGCGCTCCGGGTTGTACTCCGTGCGGACCTCGAAGACCGGCGCACGCGTGCGGAAATACTCTCCTGCCCGGGCCGGCAGTGGTACCGACGCGAGACTGCGCGCAACGGTGTCGATCATCGGCTCCGAGCCGTCGATGAGGAGCTGGGCGACGGCGCGGTCGTTGCCCATGCGACGGCGCTCAAAATCGTGCGGAATGACGATGCCGACACTGATTTCGCCGTGGTTCATGCGTCGACGCAGGTCGGCGACGCTGGGACTGGGCGCCAGAAGCCTGATGGCGCCCGTGGCCTCGAGGTCGGCGGCCAGCGCGCGCGAATGCGTGGTGCGCGCCTCGTCGACGACGGCGGCCCGCAGGTTGCGCACATCGAAGTTGATGGCATAGCCGAACAGCAGGATCTGCATCAGCGGAATGCCGATGATCATGCCGAACGTCAGCCGGTCGCGCGCCAGCTGGCGCACTTCCTTGGACATGACCGCGAAGATGCGCAGGAGCACGTTCGCAGCGCCTCAGGCCAGCGCCGCTCGGGACGTTCGTTGGGCGCGGCCGAACCCGGTTGCCGCGACGAAGACGTCCTCGAGGCTGGCCCGCACGAGTTCCGTGCTGGCGACGACGGACGCAGCGCGCAATCGTTGCATCGTGCGTGCGGCGGGTTCGCTGGTTGCGGGGTCGAGCAGCACGTGCAGCCGCGTGCCGAGTTGCGCGACGCTCAGGACTGCCGTGTCCTCCAGCAACGCACGGCGCGCGGCGATCGTGTCCGACGCCTCGACCTCGACCACTTTGGCGGGGATGTCGGTCATCAGCTGCTGCGGCGCACCCTGCGCCACGATCTTGCCCTCCGCCAGGATCGCGAGTTCGTGGCAGCGCTCGGCTTCGTCCATGTAGTGTGTCGACACCAGGATCGTGACGCCGCGCGCAACCAGCGAGAACAGACTCTCCCAGAAATCACGCCGGCTCTGCGGGTCGACGGCGCTGGTGGGCTCGTCCAGCAGCAGCAGTTCGGGTTCGTGCAGCGTCGCGGCCCCCAGGGCGAGCCGCTGGCGCTGGCCTCCGCTCAAGGTGCCGGCGCGTTGCTTGTACAGCGCCTGGAGGTCGAACTCTTCCGCCACCGCGGCGACACGCTGTCGGCGGCGCAGCGCGGCCAGCCCGAAAACCTGCGCCATGAACTCGAGGTTCTCGCGCACGGTCAGGTCGTCCCACAGCGAGAATTTCTGTGTCATGTAGCCGAGCCGCGTGCGCAGTTCCTCCGCGTCGCGCGGCATCTCGTGACCCAGCACGGTCACGGTCCCGGCGCTCGGCTGCATCAGGCCGCAGAGCATGCGGATCGTGGTCGACTTGCCTGAGCCGTTTGGCCCGAGAAACCCGTAGATGCGGGCGCGTGGAATGTCGAGGTCGATGCCATCGACGGCGGTGACGGGTCCGAATCGTCGCGTCAGCCCACGGGCACTGATCGCTTCGCCGGTTTCGTCGCTGGTTGCAGCGGCGGCGACACTCATGGTCGCGTTACCGGCAGGAACACCTGCACGGGCATGCCGGCGGGTAGCGCGGCCGCATCGTCAAGCGTGATCTCGGCGAGGTACGCGAGCCGCGAGCGGTCCTTCTGTGTCAACGAGTAGTACGGCGTGAAGGCGGCCTCGGCCGAAATGTAACGCACCGTGCCATGCAGGCGTTCTTCGCGCCCATCGACCGCAGCCTCGACGCGCGTGCCGGCAACGAACTCCGCCCGCAGCGGTTCGGGCACGTAGACCCGCGCGTAGGGAACGCCGTCTGCGAGCAGGATTGCGACCGGCCGTCCCGCAGCCGGACGTTCTCCCAGCTTGTACGGCAGCGCCTCGACGATTCCATCGCGCGGCGCAGTGACCGTATGACGCGATGCCACGGTTTCCACTTCGGCGAGCGCAGCCGACGCACGCTGGACGGCAGCGCGCGCTTCGGCGACCTGCTCGGTGCGCGTTCCCTGCCGCAGCAGCTCGTAGCGCGCACGGGCCGCGTCCCGCGAGGCGCGTGTGGCGTCGCGCGTCGCGCGCGCCTGGTCGAGATTCGACTGGCTCAGCAGCTTCTGCTGCACCAGCGTCTGCACGCGCGCAAACTCATTCTGCGCCGCCTGTGACTCGCTCTCGGCGCCGCCGAGCGCTGCGCGAGCTTCTTCGATCTCGCGTGCGCGCGGACCCTGCTCGAGGTCGGCGAGACGACGTTGAGTCTCGTTCAACGCGGCACGTGACTGGTCGATCCTCGGCTGGGCCGTGCCGGCTTCCTGCCGCACGAGCATCGTGCCGGCGGTCACGCGGTCACCCTCGTGCACGGCAATCTCGACGATGCGTTCGTTCGACTCCGCGATCAGTTCGAGCCGGTCACGCTCGACTGTGCCGTGCACCTCGACGGGTTGTTCCCGCGCGCAGCCGGCAACCAGCGCCAGCACCGGCAGGGCGACGACGAAGAATCTACTCATGCCCGCTCTCCGGACGCGCTGCGATGCCTTCGCGAAAGAGGCGCGTGGTGTGGCTGATGAACCGGTCTAGTTCGCTCCCCTCGGGTCGGAACCCGAGCACCGGCCCCGTGATCGGCAGCGAAACGAACGGAAAGACGCACAGGCTCAGCATCGAGACCGCGGCCAGCTTCGGATCGACGTCGGCCCGCAACTTGCCCTCCTCGCGTTCGCGATGCAGGACGGCGACCAGCGCTGGCGCCGTCCGGCTGGCGAACTGCTCTATGAACTGCTCGCGCATCCGGCCGTTCTGGGACAGCACTTCCTGGATGATCAGTGCCGGGAACCAGGGATTGGCGGCGACCATCCGCATGTAGGCACCCATGACCGCCTCGAGGTCGGGCACCTCGTTGCCAGGCCCCCGCCCGAGGCGCTGCACGTTCTCGATGAGCGGCTGCACCGCTGTCTCGATCATGGCCTTGTACAGGCCAGGCTTGTCGCCAAAGTAGTAATGGATCATCGCCGGCGTCGTGCCGGCTGCCGTGGCAATCCGTCGCGTGCTCACGTTGCCGAAGCCGTGCCGCAGGAACAGGTCGCGGGCATGGGACAGCAACTTCTCCCGCACCGCCGCGTCGCCGCCGACGGGTCGGCCGGGCCTGCGGGCGGATACCTTCGGAGGCAGCGGATAGCTCGACGTCATGTCGACTATATTAATCAAACATTTGATTAATACAATAAGCAAGAAAATGGCCGCACTGCGGCCTCCTGCTCCGACGAACCCCTGATGTTCAACCCCTGCCCCGCAACCCCTGCCGCCAGTTACGCCAGCAGATCGGCCACACTTACGGTTCCGATCTCCTCGAGAGGCTTCGGCATGCTGACGGCGAAGCCCTGTGCGTAGTCCACGCCGATTTCTCGCAGGGCTTCGAGCGCCGACTCGCTTTCGACCGACTCGGCCACGATCACCTTGCCCATGACATGCCCGATCTCCTTGATCGAGCGGACCATCGCGTAATCGACCCGGTCCTGCGACAGGTTGCCGACGAACGCGCCGTCGATCTTCAGGTAATCGACGCCCAGCGCCTTCAGGTAGGCGAACGACGAGATGCCGCTGCCGAAATCGTCGAGCGCAAACGAACACCCGATGCGCCGCAGGGCCACGATCAGGTTGTTCGCCTTGCCCAGGTTGCCTACCGCGACACTCTCGGCCGTTTCAAAGCCGAAGTGCCGCGGGTCCAGTCCGCTCGACGCCAGGCTCTGCCGGATGAATTCAGCGGTCTCGGGGTCCGCCACGCTGTCGCGCGACAGATTGATGAAGATCCGCGAGATCCGCTTGAACGCGTCCGCGTGGCTGCTCGCCCACTGCAGCGCGGTTGCGATCACCCAGCGGTCGTAGCGTACCGACAGGTTGTAACGCTCCACCGCCGGCAGGAACGCACCGGGCGGGACGACGCGCCCGGATTCGTCACGCATTCGCAGCAGCAGTTCGTAATGCGGCAGCCGCGGGGCACCCCCGGGTGGCTGGCTGAGCGGCCGGATCTCCTGGGCCTCGAGAAAGAGCCGGTTTTCCACCAGCGCCCGCTTCGCCCGGGCCACCCACTCCATCTCGCCGTGCCGCTGCTCGAGCAGCAGTGAATCCTCCTGGTACACCGCAAACCGGTGACGGCCGGCGTCCTTGGCGGCATAGCAGGCGGAATCGGCCGCGTTCAGCACCTGCGCTATGCGCTTGAAGTGCGCATCGATTGCCACGATGCCGATGCTGACGCCGAGCGCGAACTTGTGCGTGCCCCAGATGAACTCGAAGTCGTCGACGGTCTTGAGCAGCGTGGTCGCAACCTGTTGCGCGTCCTGCGAACGGCAGTTGTGCAGCAGAAACGCGAACTCATCGCCGCCGAGCCTGGCGACGACGTCGTTCGCACGCACGCGCTGCTGCAGTATCTCGCCGAGCTGGCGCAGCAGTTCGTCGCCCGCGACGTGGCCGCACGTGTCATTGACGGTCTTGAAGCGGTCGAGATCGAGGTAGAGCATCGCGTGCTCCACCCCGGTGGCCTGCGTGATCTCGAGCGCGCGCTGCAGCCGCAGCTCGAACTCGCGACGGTTCGCGAGACCTGTCATCGCATCGTGGCTGGCCTCGTAGGACAGCTGCTGCGAAAGCTCGTGGGCAGCGGTGATGTCAGTCAACGTGCCTTCATAGAACAGGACTCGGCCGTCGGCATCGTGCACGGCACGCGAGTTCTCGAGCACCACGATCTTGCCGCCGTCCTTGCGCTTGAGCACCAGTTCGGCGTTGCGGACCTCGCCGCTGTCCTGCATCGCCTTGACCCAGTTGTCGCGATGGCCCGGATCCATGTAGATGTCCCGCGCAACGTCGAGTTCGAGCAGCTCGTCCTCCGAGTCGTACCCGAGCATGCGCACGAGCGCCGGGTTCGCGGCCATGAACTTGCCGTCCACGGTCGTCTGGAACACGCCAGCAGTCACGTTCTGGAACAGTTCGCGGTAACGCTGCTCCGACGCCTTCAACGCCAGCAGCGTGTGCGTGCGCTCGGTGGCATAACGCAGGACGCGTTCCACGAGTTGCGTCGTGATGTGGTCGCGCAGCAGGAAGTCCAGCGCGCCGCGCGCGACTGCGTCAGCGCCGAGTTCCTCCTCGCCTTCGCCGACAATGACCACGATCGGGACATGCGTGGCCTTGGGCTGGATGCGGAGGAACGTGGTCAGGCCGCTGCTGTCGGGCAGCGCGAGATCGAGCAGGATGGCGTCGATGCGCCCGTGCTTGAGGCGGTTGAGCGCCTCGGCCAGCGTCGAGGCGACCTCGAGCCGGTAGGGCTGGCCACGGATCGCTGCCAGCGCATCGGCAAGACGCGCCTTGTCGGCCGGCTGGGCGCTGATCAACAGGGCGGTGGCAGAGGACATGGCGCTGCCGAGTATACGGCCCGTACTGCGCCGGAAAATGTGAAGTCCGCCCGCCTTGCGGTGGCCGCAACCGGCCCGAACTGCGACCGGGTCCTAGAAAGGAAGCTGCTCGCGGAAGTCGGCCGATTTCACGACCAGCACGTCGCACGGCAGGTGATCGAGCACCCGCTCGGCCGTGCTGCCGATGAAGATCTCGCGCAGCCGGCTGCGGGACACTGCGCCCATGATCAACAGGTCAGCGTGCCGTTCGGCCGCGTGACGCGGCAGGACCTCTGCCGCGGAACCCTGCAGGACCTTCATGGCCCTCTCGTCGAGCGCATGGGCCCGCGCGATCTCGCGTATCGCCGCGGTCACGCGCGCGCGCGCGGCCTCGAGAAGCTCGGTCACGCCAAGCTCCGGCGCCAGCGGCATGCCGGCCATGCCGGTCGTCGCGGCGAGCAGTGCCGCCGGGAAGAAGGCGTGAACGACCTCGACGGTCCCGTCGAGGTACCGGGCCAGCAGCTGCGCCGCATCGAGGATGTCGTGATCGAGCGCGGCCGGCTTGTCGCCGTGATGGCCAGGATCCAGTGCCGCAAGGATCAGTGGTTGCGCCGCCCATTCGGCCGTCCGGCTGAGCAGCAACGGCACCGGGCAGCGACGGATCAGGTTCCAGTCGGTGTTCGTGAACAGCGCGCGGCGCAGCACCGAATGGTAGTGCGTGTCCTTGACCAGCAGGTCGGGCGTGAACTCGGCGACCCGGCGCAGGATGCCCTCGTAGAGCGGGTTGTCCCAGTGCACGTGGGTCGTCACGTCCAGGCCGCCTGCCCGCAGTTCCTCCGCGAGGTCCTCGAGGTATTCGGCCCGTTCCGCGATGAAGTCTTCGCGCAGCCGGCGCAGCGCGTCGGTGTCGAAGAAGGGCTGCCCCGTCAGGGCCGGGTCGAAGTCGCAGGCGAACAATTCCAGCGAGGCCCCGGACAGCCGGGCGAGCCGGACGGCCTTGGCGGCGCCGACCTGGACGTCCACCGTTGGGTCGATCACGGCCAGGATACGATCGAGGCGTTGCATGATGAGCCTCCGCGGCGGTATGACCGTTGCCGCGTTTCCAATTTGCAGCGACTGCACTGGGCCTGCAATCCGGGGAAGTCACTTCGGAAAGTACTTAGGGCTCCCGACCGCAATCCCACTGCACTGCGGCATGTTTGGTCTTTAGCATTCACCTGCTGCTTTGCGCCCGCACGCAAACGAAAATCATTCCTATCCTCTCCGAGGCGACCGAAGAAAATGACGGCCACTCACTACAACGACAAGGTGGTCCGGCAGTTCGCAATCATGACCGTGGTCTGGGGAATCGTCGGCATGCTCGTCGGCGTCCTGATCGCGGCGCAACTGCTGTGGCCCGACCTGCTGCCCCCCTGGTCTTTCCTGTCCTACTCGCGGCTGCGCCCGCTGCACACCAACGCTGTGATCTTCGCGTTCGGCGGCTCGGCGCTCTTCGCCACCTCGTACTACATCGTGCAGCGCACCTGCCACACGCGGCTGTTCCTGGACAAGCTCGCGGCGTTTACGTTCTGGGGCTGGCAACTGGTCATCCTGTCGGCGGCGATCACGCTGCCACTTGGGATCACCACGTCCAAGGAGTACGCGGAGCTCGAGTGGCCGATCGACATCCTGATCGCCATCGTGTGGGTGGCGTACGCGGTCGTCTTCTTCGGCACGCTGGCGCTGCGCAAGGTGAAGCACATCTACGTCGCGAACTGGTTCTTCGCCGCCTACATCATCACCATCGCGGTGCTGCACATCACCAACAGCCTGGCCATCCCGGTGACGCTGACCAAGTCGTACAGCATCTACCCCGGCGTGGTGGATGCGATGGTGCAGTGGTGGTACGGCCACAACGCGGTGGGCTTCTTCCTGACCGCCGCCTTCCTCGGCATGATGTATTACTTCGTGCCGAAGCAGGCGGGCCGCCCGGTCTATTCCTACCGGCTCTCCGTGGTGCACTTCTGGGCCCTGATCTCCACGTACATGTGGGCCGGCCCGCACCACCTGCACTACACGACGCTGCCCGACTGGGCGCAGTCGCTCGGCATGGTGTTCTCGCTGATCCTGCTTGCGCCGTCGTGGGGCGGCATGATCAACGGCATCATGACCCTCTCGGGAGCGTGGCATAAGCTGCGCACCGACCCGATCCTCAAGTTCATGATCGTGTCGCTCTCGTTCTACGGCATGTCGACCTTCGAAGGTCCGATGATGTCGATCAAGACCGTCAACTCGCTCTCGCACTACACCGACTGGACGATCGGCCACGTGCACTCCGGCGCCCTCGGCTGGGTGGCGATGATCTCGATCGGCACGATGTACGCGCTGATCCCGAAGCTGTTCGGGCGCGAGCAGATGTACAGCACGAGACTCATCGACGTGCACTTCTGGACGACCACCATCGGCGTGGTGCTCTACATCACCTCGATGTGGATCGCCGGCGTGATGCAGGGCCTGATGTGGCGCGCCACCAACGCGGACGGCACCCTGACCTACGCGTTCATCGAGTCGATCAAGTCGACCTACCCGTACTACGCGGTCCGCCTCGCGGGCGGCACGCTGGTGTTCGCGGGCATGTTGATCATGGCCTACAACGTCTGGAAGACGATTGCGGCGCGGACGACCACCGCGGACTCGCCCGTCGTGCAGCCCGCCTGAAGGTAATCACGCATGAACCACGATGCAGTAGAAAAGAAAGTCGGCGTGCTCGGCGTGCTGATCGCCCTGGTGATCAGCATCGGCGGTCTCGTCGAAATCGTCCCCCTGTACTTCCAGGCGTCGGTTACCGAGCCGGCCCCGGGGATCAAGCCGTATGAGGCACTGCGGCTCGCGGGCCGCGACGTCTACATCCGCGAGGGCTGCTACCTCTGCCATTCGCAGATGATCCGTCCGTTCCGCTCGGAGACCGAGCGCTACGGGCCGTACTCGCTGCCAGGCGAGTCGGTGTACGACCATCCGTTCCAGTTCGGCTCGAAGCGCACGGGGCCCGACCTCGCGCGCGTCGGTGGCCGCTACTCGGACGACTGGCACCGCGTGCACCTGCTCAACCCGCGCGACGTCGTGCCGGAATCGAACATGCCGCGCTTCCCGTGGCTCGCCGACGGCAAGGTCGACGGCGCGCTGACGGCCAAGAAAATGGAAGCCCTGCGGAAGATCGGCGTGCCGTACACGGACACCGACATCGCCGGCGCCGCCGCGGCAGTCGAAGGCAAGTCCGAGCTCGATGCGCTCGTGGCTTACCTGCAGGGCCTCGGCACAAACCTCAAGGCCGGAAGCTGACGGATGGACATCGGCACGGTACGCGGACTGATCACACTTGCGCTGTTCATCGCGTTTCTCGCGCTGGTGTTCTGGGCCTACAGCAAGCGTCGTAAGGCGGAGTTCGACGAGCTGGCGCGCATGCCGCTCGAGGACGATCCGCCCGCAAGAAATCCAGGGAGCAAGACCCCATGACTACTGGTTGGAGCCTGTTCGTCATCATCCTGACGGTCCTCAACATCCTGGCCTGCCTGTGGCTGCTGCGCTGGACCTCGAAGCCGCGCACGGCCAACGAGAAGATCGGCGGCGGCGCCGACACGGGCCATGTCTGGGACAAGGACCTCCGTGAGTACAACAATCCGCTGCCAAGGTGGTGGCTGTGGGTGTTCTACATCACCGTCGCGTTCGGCCTGATCTACCTCGCGCTCTATCCGGGACTCGGCAACTTCGGCGGCGTCAAGGGCTGGACCCAGTCGGGGCAGTACCAGCAGGAAAGGGCCGCCGTGGAAGCGCGGGCCGCCCAGCTGCTCGCGCCGCTTGCCGCATTGCCGGTCGCAGAGCTCGTCAACAACCAGCAGGCGATGTCGACCGCGCATAACCTTTTCCAGCAGAACTGCGCGCAGTGCCACGGCTCGGACGGCGGCGGCGCCGTCGGCTTCCCGAACCTGCGCGATGCCAACTGGCAGTGGGGCAGCGACGCGGACTCCGTGGTCGCGACCATCACCGGCGGCCGCATCGCCGCGATGCCGCCGTGGGGCGCGGTGCTGGGCGACCAGGGCGTGACCGAAGTGGTGGCGTACGTGCAGAAGCTGAGCGGCCAGCAGGCCGACGCGACGCTGGCGGCGGCGGGCGAGACGCGCTTCCAGCAGGTCTGCTCCGCGTGCCACGGCATGGACGGCAAGGGCAACCCGTTGCTCGGCGCGCCGAACCTGACCGACCAGATCTGGCTGTACGGCAGCGACGCCGCGACCATCAAGCAGACGGTGGTGAACGGCCGCAACGGCCAGATGCCGGCATGGGGCGACAAGCTGGGCGAGCAGCGCGTGAAGCTGCTGGCCGCCTACGTCACGAAGCTCGCCGCAGGCCAGTAGGCCGCCATGTGGCGCGCGCCTGAGGAATACACGGGCAAGCTGCGGTGGCCGCGTCTCGGACAAGACGTGGCCATCGTCGCCTGGCCCTCGTTCCTGGTCGCGAGCGTGGCCACGATGGTGTGCTTCGGGTTCATCGACCCGGTGCTGGTGGGCAATGACGATTACCCGCCTCCGGCTTTCCAGACGCGAATGATGGGCTACGCGGTCGGCTTTTTCTTCTTCTGGCTGATCGCCGCCCTGTCGAGCCTGATGACCTTGTACCTGGTGCGAACAGCGCATCCCGAACCGGCAGACGAGGGGACTGGCGACGGGACGCGGAGTCCCGAATGACCGACATCCAAGCCCCCGTCGACGGCGAGCTGTACGCGGCCCGCCAGAAGATCTATCCCCGCGAGATCGAAGGCCGCTTCCAGAAGCTGCGCGTCTACGCCGTGTTCGCGCTGCTCGGCATCTATTACGTGCTGCCGTGGATCCGCTGGGGCGGACGCCAGGCCGTGCTGTTCGACCTGCCGGCGCGCAAGTTCCACATCTTCGGCATGACGCTGTGGCCGCAGGATTTTTACTTCCTGACCTGGCTGCTGATCATCGCGGCGCTGGCGCTCTTCTTCTTCACTGCCCTTGCCGGCCGGCTGTTCTGCGGCTACGCGTGCCCGCAGACCGTCTGGACCGAGACGTTCGTCTGGATCGAGCGCTGGGTCGAGGGCAGCCGCACGCAGCAGATGAAGCTCGCCAAGGCGCCCTTGAGCGCCGCCAAGGTGCTGCGCAAGGGAACGAAGTACTTCCTCTGGTTCGCCTTCGCGCTGTGGACCGGCTTCACGTTCGTCGGCTACTTCACGCCGATCACCGAGCTCGCCGGCAAGATCGCGACGTTCTCGACCGGCCCCTGGGAGACGTTCTGGGTGCTGTTCTACGGCGGCGCCACTTACGTCAACGCGGGCTTCATGCGCGAGCAGGTCTGCAAGTACATGTGTCCGTACGCGCGCTTCCAGAGCGCGATGTTCGACAAGGACACGCTGATCATCACGTACGACGAGACGCGCGGCGAGCCGCGCGGCGCACGCAAGAAGGGCACGGACCCCAGGGCGAAAGGCCTCGGTGACTGCGTCGACTGCACCTTGTGCGTGCAGGTCTGCCCGACGGGCATCGACATCCGCAAGGGCCTGCAGTACGAGTGCATCGCCTGCGCCGCCTGCATCGACGCGTGCGACGAAGTCATGGAGAAGGTCGGCTACCCGAAAGGCCTGATCCGCTACGACACGCAGCACGGCCTCGAGGGCAAGGCGAAGCATGTCCTGCGTCCGCGCACCATCGTGTACGGGACGCTGATTGCGCTGCTGATCGCGGGCTTTGCCTGGACGATCACCCATCGCAACGTGGTCGGTGTCGACGTGCTGCGCGACAGGAACGCACTGTTCCGCGAACGGCCTGACGGGCTGATCGAGAACGTCTACAACGTGAAGATCCTGAACAAGGACGACCAGGAGCACGAATTCTCGATCACCGCGGACGGTCTGCCCGGCCTGCAGGTCGATTACGGCGACGACGAGGTCGAAGTCGGACCCGGTGATGTGCGGAGCGTAGCGGTCCGGCTGCGCGTACCGCGCGGCGAACTGAAGGGCGGGGCGGACATCCGTTTCACGATCCGCACCGAGGGCGAACACGCACTCGAGGCGTCCGGCAAGGCCCGCTTCCTGGCCCCCACGAACTGATAGGCTCTGGACCATGAGCACCGAGATCGAACGCCCCTGGTACCGCCAGTTCTATCCCTGGCTGCTGATCGCGCTGCCCGCATGCGCGGTGATCGGCGGCTTCATCACGCTGTATCTCGCGATTTCCCGTCCCGACGTGCTGGTCCGCAAGGACTGCGTGCGTGACGGCGCCACCATGGTCTGCGGCGAGGACGCTCCGCGGAGCCCATGACGCCTGGGGCGGGCTCAGCTTGCTTTCATTGCGGCGAGCCCATTCCATCGGGCGTGCGCATCCACGCACGCATCGAATCCCGCGAAGAACCCGTGTGCTGCCATGGCTGCAAGGCCGTGGCGGAGTTCATCACCGGTGCCGGGCTCGACGACTACTACAAGTACCGTGACCAGACCAGTGCGCGCGCAGACGAGCCGCCACGCCCCGATCGCTGGTCGGCGTACGACCGGCCCGAGCTCGTCGAACGGCTGACACGCGCCGAAGCCGACGGCGCGCGCTCGATCACGGTCCTGCTCGAAGGCCTGCGCTGCTCCGCCTGCAGCTGGCTCGCCGACAAGGCGCTGCACCTGCAGAGCGGCGTGCTCGACGTCAGCGTGAATCCTGCCACCGCGCGGGCGCGACTGGTGTGGGACCCGGCGAAGGTCCGTCTGGGCGACCTGTTGCGAGTGCTGGAGCATGTCGGGCTCAGGCCGCACCCGCTCGCGGGCGAGCCCGCGGAACAACTCGCCCTGCTCGAGCGTCGCACCGCGCTGAAGCGCCTCGCCGTTGCGGGGTTCGGCATGATGCAGGTGATGATGTTCGCACTGCCGCTGTACGTGGCGCACACGTCCGGCATGGAACCGGGCATGCGCGAGTTCTTCCGGCTCGTGAGCATGCTGGTGTCGATCCCGGTGGCGCTCTACTCCGGGTGGCCCTTCTACCAGGGCGCCTGGCACGCGCTCAAGGCGCGCAGCGTGAGCATGGACGTGCCGGTGACACTTGGCATCGTCGCCGCGTTCGTCGCCAGCGTGTGGAACGCGCTGACCGGCCAGGGCGAGGTCTATTTCGACTCGGTCACCATGTTCGTGTTCTTCCTCTCGCTCGGCCGCTACGTAGAGATGGTCGCGCGGCATCGCGCCGGCAGCGTCGCCGATGCGCTCGCCCGGCTTGCGCCCGTGACCGCGCGACGCGTGCGGGACGCCCAGGTCGAGGACGTGCAGGCAATCGAATTGCAGCCGGGTGACGACATCCTCGTGCGCACGGGAGAAGTGTTCGCTGCCGACGGCACCGTGGTCGATGCGGCCGACGGACGCGTCGACGAATCGATGCTGACCGGTGAATCGACAGCCATCGCCAAGGACCGCGGTTCGACGGTGCACGCGGGCACGCAGAACCTCGGCGCACCGCTGCGCGTGCGAGTCTCGGCCGTGGCGGGCAACACGGTCCTCGCCGGCATCGTCGCGCTGCTGGAACGAGCGCAGGCCGAGCGGCCGCGACTGGCCAAGGCTGCCGATCGCGCCGCTGCCTGGTTCCTGAGCCGCATCCTGATCGGTTCCGCCATCGTCTTCGTGGCCTGGTGGTTCGTCGATCCGTCGAAGGCGTTCCCCGCGATGCTGGCCGTGCTGGTCGTCACGTGCCCGTGCGCGCTGTCGCTCGCGACGCCTGCCGTGCTGGCCGCAGCGACCGCCGACCTTGCGAAGCGAGGCGTGCTGGTCGCGCATTCCGACGCTTTCGAAGCGCTCGCGCGGGCGACGCAGGTGCTGTGGGACAAGACCGGTACGCTGACTCGCGGGCTGGTGCGCGTCGAGGAAGTCCAGCCGTTGCGCGGCCACAGCGAAGAAGAATGCCTCGCCCTGGCTGCGTCGCTCGAGCGCATGTCCGAGCATCCCATCGCCAAGGCATTCCTGGCCTCGGGTGTTGTCGCAGCCACCGCTACCGAGGTTGCGGTCACGGCGGGCGCGGGCCTCGAAGGCAGCGTCGCTGGCCGCCGAGTCCGGATCGGCACACGCGAATTTGCGGCAGGCCTGGCGCAGACGCGACCGCGGCAGGGGCGCAGGATGAGGCGCACGAAAGCTGGGTATTCCTGGGCGACGCGGACGGGCTGCTGGCCCGTTTCCGCCTGACCGACCCCATGCGCCCCGAAGCCGCCGCCTGCGTGCAACAGCTGGCGGGCCTTGGTCTCGGTTCCGCGATCGTCAGCGGCGACGGCGCGTCGGCGGTTGCACGAATCGCCGCGCGCAGCGGCATCGCGCGTTACGAGGCGCGACTTACACCGCACGCCAAGGTCTCGCGACTGCAGGCGCTGCAGAATGAAGGTGCCGTCGTCATGGCCATCGGCGACGGCATCAACGACGCGCCACTGCTGCAGGGCGCCGACATCGGTGTCGCGATGGGTCGCGGCTCCGCCCTGGCGCAGACCAGCGCCGACCTGATCCTGGTGCGCGATTCGCTCGACCAGTTGCCCGGGATCGTGCAGGTCGCGCGGCGCGCACAGCGCATCGTGAAGCAGAACCTCGCGTGGTCGATCGGCTACAACCTCGCCGCGCTGCCGCTCGCGGCGCTCGGACTGGTGCCGGCATGGCTCGCGGCCATCGGCATGTCGCTGAGTTCCGTGCTGGTCGTGCTGAACGCGATGCGTGTGGCGCGGCGGACGACCGGCACTCGGCCGCCGCACTGGACCGGCGTCAGCCCGGCCGGAGCAGCCTGAATGGAAATCCTCTACCTGATGGTGCCGCTCGGCCTGGTACTGGTCGCACTCGGGCTCTGGGCGTTCTTCTGGGCGGTGGGCAGCGGACAGTTCGACGATCTCGACAGCCCTGGCTGGTCCGTGCTCGACGACGAGAGGAAGAAGACAGCGCTTGACGAAACCGCGTCGTCGGGCGACCCCAGCCGAAAGGACGATACGAAGGAAGGACCGAAACCATGAATGGCCTGGATGCTGGCTCGCTGAGCCTCGGTGCCGCACTGATCGCCGGACTGGCGGGCAGCGGTCATTGCCTCGCCATGTGCGGCGGCATCGCCGGGGCGCTCGCAATGCGCGGCAGCGCCGAACAAGGCGGGCCCTCGCGCCTCGCGCTTGCCCTGGCCTACAACCTTGCACGCGTGGCCAGTTACACGCTCGCCGGCGCCCTGGCCGGACTGCTCGGCCGCACGTTGCTGCGCGCCGTCGACGTCGCACCGCTATCGATCGCGCTGCGCGTGCTGGCCGGCGCGATCATGGTCGCGGCGGCCGGTCGCCTGCTGTTCGGCTGGCGGCTGCTGGATCCGCTCGAAGCCGCGGGTTCGGGCCTCTGGCGCAGGATCATGCCGGCGGCCGGGCGCGGGCTGCAGCGCAAGGGGCTCGCCGGCGCGATCGGTCTGGGCCTCGCATGGGGCTGGCTGCCCTGCGGCCTGACGTACTCGATGCTGCTGCTGGCCGCGACGACCGCCAGCGTGACGAACGGCGCGCTGGTCATGGCCGCGTTCGGACTGGGCACCCTGCCGACCATGGTAGCGGCCACAGTCGCCTTCGAGCGCGCGGCCCGTGCGCTGGCCAGCCGGGCCACGCTGCGCAACGTGGCCGGTGCGCTGCTGCTGGCCTTCGGCGCGTGGACGGCAGGCAACGCCCTGTATCACGGCCTCGCGCACGGCGGGCACGGCGCCCACGCCACACCGCAGAACGAAGGCGACGCCATGCAGCCGGACGCCAATGCGCCTGCGGAGGACCCGCACGCGCACCATCACCAGCAATAGCAGTCTCGGAGAGAGTCGAGGCAGATGGCCAGGAGGTGCGGGGCCTTGCCGCGGACACCCGACCACCCGCCTCGAGGCTGAATCAGCCGATCACTGGATCGTGATCGCCAGCGGGCGCGGCTTCTGCACCGCGACGCGCGGCAGGCTGACCATCAGCACGCCATCCTTGGATTCGGCATGGATTCCCTTCGGATCGACGTCCTCGGGCAGCGCGAAGCTGCGCTCGAACATGCCGTAGAAACGCTCGGTGCGATGCATGGTCTCGCCCTTCGTTTCCTTCTCCACCTTGCGCTCACCCTTGATCGTGAGCACGCCTTCGTCGAACAGGACCTTCACGTCCTCCTTGCGGACGTCGGGCAGGTCGACCTTGATCAGGTACTCCTTCTCCCGCTCGATCACGTCCGCTGGCGGCACGAACTCATACCCGCCTTCCACCGGCCGGGCCACGTTCGGCAGCCGACCGAACACCGGGCTGAACCCCTTCAGCAGGTCGTCCATTTCACGGAACGGTTCCCATCTCATCAATCTCATGGCGCCCTCCTTGGGTGTCCCCTTGCCAGAAGAACCGACGGACCGGCTGCCTCCCCGACCGGCCTCGGGTACATTGTGGGACAGCGACCCCCGGGCGCGCGATTCGCAGCGTTGCCTAGGCAGGTTCCAGCAATACCTAGTGTCGCGCTCCAGGTTCTTTTAGCATTCGCCCTCTTGCAACAGCCGCAGCCGAACCTTGCCCAAAGATCGCCGTCCCAGACCCGAAACCCCTGCCGCCAGTGGCAACCCGCGACCCGCGAAGGATGCCGAGCTCGAGCTCCGCTCGTTACTGGATGCGGCGGTCGACGCAATCATCGTCATCGATCACCGCGGCCACGTCGAGCAATTCAACCTGGCCGCTGAGCGGATCTTCGGCTATGCGGCTGCGGAGGTGGTTGGTCGCAACGTGCACGTGCTGATGCCGGCGCCCTACCATGCCGAGCACGACGGCTACCTTAATCGTTACCAATCCACCGGCGAGGCACGCATCATCGGCATCGGGCGCGAGGTGCGTGCGCTGCGCAAAGACGGCACCGAGTTCCCCTGCGACCTGGCGGTCGGCAAGGTGCAGGGCGCCGTGCCACCGCGCTTCATCGGCTTCATCCGCGACATCACTCTGCGCAAGCTCGCGGACGAGCGACTGCGACGCAGCGAGTCCGAACTGCGCCTGGCGCAGGGACTCGCAAACCTCGGCAACTACGTCGTGCACCTCGACCGGTCCGAGCCCGACTACCACTCGGCGCAGCTTTGCCGCATCCTCGGCATCGGCGCGACCGACAGGGACGTGCCTCTCACTGCGCTGCTCCAGCGCTGGGTGCACCCCGGCGACCGCGAGAAGCTGGACGAGGCGTTCGCAGACCTCAACTCGGACAAGGCGGAGTGCGACGTCGAGTATCGCATCGTGCTCGACGACGGCACGACGCGACACCTGCACCACCTCGCCCAGATTGCACACGATGCGAACGGCAACCTGCTGAAGCACGTCGGCACGATCCACGACGTCACCGACCGTCGCCAGTCCGAAGACGAATCCCGGCAGCTCCAGGATAGGCTGACTCACTTCAGCCGGCTGTCCACCATGGGCGAGATGGCCGCCGGCCTCGCCCACGAAATCAACCAGCCGTTGTCGGCCATCGCGACCTATGCCCAGGCCTGCCAGCGTTTCCTGCGCTCGCCGAACCGCGACGATGCGGACGTGCTCGAGGCGCTCGAGCAGATCAATGCGCAGGCGCTGCGCGCGGGTGAGGTCATCCGCCGCCTCCGCAATTTCGTCAAGAACCGCGAGGTCAAGCGCGAGCCTGTGGAGTGCAACCGCCTGCTCGACGACCTGCGCACGCTCGCCGAGACGGACGCCCGCCTGCACAACGTGCGGCTGCGCATCGAAGCCGAACCCGGCTTGCCAACGGTATCCGCGGACCCGATCCAGCTGCAGCAGGTGATCCTGAACCTCGTGCGCAACGCGATCGACGCGATGGCAGAGTGCCCGGAGTCGAGGCGTGAGGTGCTCCTGAGCACGCGCCGGCAGCCCGAGGGCGAGATTGAATTCATGGTCGCGGATCACGGCAGCGGGCTGGCACCCGAAGCGGCAGAACACCTGTTCAACCCGTTCTTCACGACCAAGTCCGGCGGCACCGGGCTTGGCCTTGCGATCAGCCGCTCGATCGTACGCGCCCATGGCGGACGGCTGTGGCACACTCCGAACGAGGGGACCGGTGCGCGTTTTCACTTCACGCTGCCGGCCGCGCCGGCGTCAAAAGGGGAGTAACTGCGAGTGATCAAGGAAATCAAGCCGACGGTGTTCGTTGTCGACGACGACGCGGCCGTACGTGACTCCCTGCGCATGCTGCTCAAGTCGGTCGGCCTGCCGGTCGAGGTGTTCGAATCCGGCCAGGAATTCCTCGACGCGGATCGCGACGACCGGCCCGGCTGCCTGGTGCTAGACATCCGCATGCCCGGGATGAGCGGGCTCGAACTGCAGGTCAAGCTCAACGAGCGTCACTCGATCCTGCCGATCATCTTCATCACCGGTCACGGCGACGTGCCGATGGCGGTCGAAGCGATGCAGGCCGGCGCCGTCGACTTCATCCAGAAGCCGTTCCGCGACCAGGACCTGCTCGATCGCATCAACCAGGCTTTGGAAAAGGACGCTGGCAGCCGCCGCATGCTGGCCGAACGCAACATGATCCGGAAGCGGCTGGAATCACTCACGCCGCGCGAGAAGGAAGTGCTCGACCTGGTGGTGGCTGGCAAGGCGAACAAGGTGATCGCAGGCGACCTGAACCTGAGCCAGCGGACCGTGGAAATCCACAGGGCGCGGGTGATGGAAAAGATGGAAGCCCACTCGCTCGCGCACCTCGTGCGCATGGTCCTCGAGGTCGAGCGCGCCGAAGAGTGAGCCCTGTTGCGTTGCAGCAGAATTACTGAGAATCGCTAAGATTTACGTATAAACCCGCAATTGCCGCGGGCGAGGCCGCCGTGAAAACTGCGCCTCATGCGACCACATTGCGCAGCGCAGTTCGCCGTGATTGATCCTCCCTGCGGCTCCTCGTGAGCTGGCCGGGCTCTGTGGTCGCGCTCCCCCCGATGTCACCCGTCAGCTCTGCCGCACAGGACATTCCGCCCGTGGTCGGGGTCATCGACTCCGACGCGGTTGCCCGCTCAGCGATGGCATCCATGCTGTCGCCGACGGGGGTCGGCGTGGTGGGATTCGACAGCGCCGAGTCGTATCTGTTGTCGGGATCGGCACGCAACTTCGCATGCCTGATCGTCGACCTGCTGCTGCCGGGGATGTCCGGCCTCGAACTGCTGCGGCGGCTGCGCAGCAACGGCAGCGACGTGCCGGTCATACTGCTCGCCGACGAATCGGACGTCCCCACCGCGGTGGCGGCAATGCGCGAAGGCGCGACCGACTTCATCGAAAAACCCTACGTCGACGCTGCGGTCCTGAGGCAGGTGCAGAAGCTGCTGCACGGACAGGCCGACGGCGAGCCGCTCACGTGACGAGCGGGGCCACCGCCCCATGAGTTCCATCGACAGCTGGCACGAAGAAAAGCAGTCCGCGTGGCTGTATCGTGAACTCGCGGGTTGTGAAAGCGACCCGAGGATCGCCGACCTGTTCCGCGCGCTCGCATCCGCCGCTGATTTCCAGGCCGGCAAGTGGCTCGCCACGTCCGGGCAGGCCCAGCCGCCGGCGTTCTCGCCTTCCGTTCGCGCCAGGATCACCGCAACACTGGCTCGCGCACTGGGTCCGCGTCGCGTGCGTCACATGCTCGCGGCGATGAAGGTGCGCGGACTCTCCGCATACGATTCCCAGCGCTCGCTCGCCGGCCACCTGATGCCGACCTCGGTGTCGGACGTCGGAGCCAGGCACAAGGGCTACGGCGGCGGCAACCTGCGTGCGGCGGTGTTCGGCATCAACGACGGGCTGGTCTCGAACACGAGCCTGATCATGGGCGTGGCGGGTGCGGCGGCGAGCGTGGAATTCGTCATGACCAGCGGCGTTGCAGGCCTGCTGGCCGGCGCGCTGTCGATGGCCGCCGGTGAGTACGTCTCGATGCGCTCGCAGCGCGAAATGTTCGAGTACCAGATCGGTCTCGAGCGCGACGAGTTACATGAGTACCCCGAGGAAGAAGCCGAAGAGCTGGCGCTGATCTACCAGGCGCGCGGCATGCAGCTCGAGGAGGCACGCCGCGTGAGCCGCGAGCTGGTAAAGAATGAGACTTCGGCGCTCGACGCGCTGGCGCGCGAAGAGCTCGGCCTCAATCCCGACGACCTCGGCTCGCCGTGGGGTGCGGCGATCTATTCGTTCCTCGCGTTTTCCGTCGGCGCCATCGTGCCGCTCGTGCCGTTCCTGTTCGGAATGCCGCTGCAGCGGGCGGTCACGATCGCGGCGGTGATGGCCGGGATTTCGCTGTTCGGCGTGGGCGCGGCGCTGAGCCTGTTCACTGGACGCAGTGCGATCGCAGGCGGCCTGCGGATGGTGCTGATCGGTGGCGGCGCCGGCGTCGCGACCTGGTTGATCGGCTCGCTGCTGGGTGCGGCTATCGCCTGAGCTGCGCCAGCAGCTTCCGCCGCTCTTCCACCAATTCCACGATGATCGCGGCACCCGTGAGGTTGACGCCGAGATCGACAACGAGGCGGCTCATCGCCAGTACGCGCGGGAGTTCCGCTCGCGGGAATGTCCAGGCCGACGGATCGACGCCGCCGCGCGGTTCGAGCGCGCCAAGTTCCACCAGCTCGACGATCCACTGTCGCTCCACGCGCAGCCGCGTGCAGATCTCTTCGAGGCGCAGCCAGTCGTTCTCGTCGAGCAGCTGGGCCTGCAGGATGTCTTCGTTGCGCGTGTTCATGCTGACGTCCCCGCGGTGACGAGGCCGGCGCGCGGGTCGAAAGGCAGTTCCTGCTTCATGCGCGCAAAGAATTCGCGTGCCTGCGGGCTGTCGGGCGGCAACGCGATCGACAACGTGACGTACTGGTCGCCCGGCGTGGGGCCGGGCAGGCCGCGCCCACGCAGCCGCAGGCGTTGGCCGCCGCGGGCTCCGACCGGAAGCTTCATGTCCACGGGACCGCCCAGCGTCGGCACGGAAACGCTCTCACCGAGCGCAGCCTCCCACGGTGCGACTGGCAGCTGCACGGTGACGTCGCGACCTTCGACCTTGAACAGCGGGTGCGCCCGGTAACTGATTTCGAGGTACAGGTCGCCTGGTGGCCCGCCACCGGTTCCGGCGCTGCCCTGCCCCGCAAGGCGGATCTGCTGCCCCTCCACGACACCGGCCGGGATCGACACCCGCAACGTGCGCGGTTTCGAGACCACGTGGCCGTCAGGCGTGAGTTCCGGTGTGCGCAGGTCCAGGGTGCGCGTGCCACCGCGATAAGCATCCTCGAGGTCGATCTCAATGCGCGCGACGTGATCCTGCCCGGCAGCCGCGAAGCCGCGACCGCCGCGACCTGCGGCCGATTCGAAACCCTGGGCGCCGCCGAAGGGGCTGCGCGAGCCGAAGAGCTCCGAGAAGAAGTCGCTGAAATCGGCACCGCCGGCGCCCGTAGCGCCCGGCGAGGGTCCGCGTGCGCGACCACCGCGGGTAAATTCGAAGCCCTTGCCCCAGTCCGGCGGCGGCCGGAATTCCTGGCCCTGCCGCCAGTCGGCCCCGAGCTGGTCGTAGGCAGCGCGCTTCTCGGGGTCCTTGAGGACCTCGTTGGCCTCCTGCAGTTCCTTGAACCGCTCCTCGGCGTCCTTTTCCTTGCTGACGTCCGGATGGAACTTGCGCGCGAGTTTGCGGTACGCGCGCTTGATCTCATCCTGGGTCGCGCCTCGCGGCACGCCCATGACTTCGTAGTAGTCCTTGAATCGCATGGCCGGCACTGCCTCCGTCTGTCACACGATGTGGTGCCGGGGCTCCCCGATGCAAGTCCCCGATGGGCCGGGCGGCGGTCGGGGTGCTTGCTTCCGCCGGGGCCGGCCCCATAGAGGCCGTCCCGACCACCGAACCACCACGGAATCGACATGAGCACTGCCAGCGCCACCCCTGCAGCCACCCAGGTGGTCTGCCATCGATGCGACGGGATCGTGCGCATTCCCGCGGACCGGCTGCAGGATCGACCGAAGTGTCCTCGCTGCCACGACGCGTTGTTCGAGGGTCACCCGATCACGCTGAACTCGGCCAATTTCGACCGTCACGTGGGACAGTCAGGCGTGCCGGTGGTCGTGGATTTCTGGGCGCCGTGGTGTGGTCCGTGCCGGTCGATGGCGCCCGCATTCGAGCGCGTGGCGGCCGAGACCGAGCCCGCTGCCCGGTTCGCCAAGCTCAATACTGACGAGGCGCAGGACATCGCGGGCCGTTATGGGATCCGCAGCATCCCAACGCTGATGGTGTTCAAGGACGGACGCGAGGTTGCGCGCCAGGCCGGCGCCTTGGATGCCGCGACCCTGCGGCGCTGGCTGGGCGCCAACGCCGGGGTCGGAGGCCAGGGGGTCAGCCCTTCTTCATCGGGCAGGTGTTGATGCCCAGCAGCGGATAGACCGGGCAGAAACGGAAGAAGCCGGTCAGGATCGGCACGATGCCGATCAAGCCCCAGTAGCGCGCATTGCCTTCCAGCAGGAAGAAAAGCGAAAGCAGGGCGAGGCCCGCCACGATGCGCAATGTCCGGTCGATGCCGCCTACGTTCGGTGTCATGGCTGTCTCCTCATCTTGTGGTTGATTCGATCCTGGCCCGGCGGCGGCTCAGCGCCGGCTCGGGCCTTGTTGCACATCCTAGGAGCCGGCGGGGGCCTTGTCAGTAACCAAAGTCACCCAGCCAGGGCTGGGTCAGCCGGTGCCTGACGCTGCCCGGCGGAGTGCGCTGGCGTCGACGATCTCGATCGACCCACGGCCGAGATGCACCCAGCCCGCATCGGCGAAGCCCTTCAGCACGCGCGTGACGATCTCGCGCACGCTGCCGACCTCGTCAGCCAGCTGCTGGTGCGTCAGCGACACCGTCTTGCCGCGGCCGAGCAGTGCCGCGGCAAGACGGCGGTCCAGCTTGTGGAACGCGACCGCTTCGACCAGACCCATGAGGTCGGCCAGGCGCTCGGCGAAGAGACTGAACACGTAGCGGCGGAACGGCGCATGCCGTGACATCAGCGCGTCGAACGCGTCGCGCGACAGCACGACCAGCCGCGCATCGGACTCGACCACGCCCGAAGCGGGATAGTCGCTGCCGCCGACGAGGCAGCTGCTGGTCAGGACGCAGCTTTCGCCCGGACCGACTCGATAGAGCTGAAGCTCGCGGCCTTCGCCCACCTTCGAGACACGGATCGAGCCGCGCAGTACGAAAGGAAATTGCCGGCACGGCGAGCCTGCCCCGAAGAGCGCCGTGCCCGCGGCAAGTTCCACGAGCTGCGCACCTGACAGTGCCTCGGCAAGCTCGCGCGGGTCCAGCCCGTGCAGCGCAGGGTAGAGTGATTGCAGTTCTTGCGAGACAGCAGCGGCAGTCATGGATTTCAGTCAGGCCACGGCGGGTTTGAATTCGACCAGCAGATCCCTGGCGCCCGCCTTCACGCGGTGCCCCGAGAAGCGGTCTTCCTGCGAGTAGATTGACACCGTCGTGATGCCGAATTCGTGCGCTGCACACTGCGGGCGACGCCCAAAATAATACGTGGCGCAGCGCTCTGGTATGGTTCGTTTACCGCCACGGCCCTGCCTCGAAGGAATGCCATGCCAGCCATTGCCGTCCACGGCGGCGCCGGGGACATCCCGCCCGCCGAACTCACGCCGGAACGCGAAGCCGCCTACCGCACCGGATTGGAGCAGGCCCTGCGCGCGGGCCAGGCGATCCTCGATGCGGGCGGGCCGAGCCTGGATGCGGTGGTCGCCGCGGTGCAGGTGCTCGAGGACAACCCGCTGTTCAATGCCGGCCGTGGCGCCGTGATTGCCGCCAACGGCATTTGCGAACTCGACGCGTCGCTCATGGACGGGCGCGACCTGCGCGCGGGTGCCGTAACCGGTCTGCGGCACGTGAAGAGCCCGATCGGTCTCGCGCGGCTGGTCATGGACAGGTCGCCGCACGTCATGCTCGCGGGCCAGGGCGCCGAGGAGTTTGCGCTCGAACAGGGCCTCGAGCCGGTGGCGAACCGCTATTTCGTCACGGAGCGACGGCAGCGCGAGCTCGCGGCCGCTCTCAACGCCACGGATTCCACCGGGTATCGCGAAGCGCTGATGGGCACGGTCGGAGCCGTGGCGCTCGACGCCGGCGGCAACCTGGCGGCCGCGACGTCGACCGGCGGCATGACGGGCAAGCGCTGGGGTCGCGTGGGCGATTCACCGGTGATCGGTGCAGGCACCTACGCCGCGAACGATTGCTGCGCGGTGTCCGCGACGGGTCATGGTGAATTCTTCATTCGCGCGACGGTCGCGCACGAAATTGCGTCGCTCATGCGCTACGCTGGTCAACAAGTGCAGGAAGCAGCGGACACCGTCGTCCACGGGCAGTTGCGGCGGATGGGAGGTGAAGGCGGCGTGATCGCGGTCGGACGCGATGGAACCATCGCGATGCCGTTCAATTCCAGGGGGATGCTGCGGGGCTCGATCGACGCGCAGGGTCGTCTGACGACCGGGATCGTGTAGCGCCTGCCCTGCTGCGGACTTGCACCCCTCCTGCTGCAGCGGGAGAGGGTTGCTCTTCGGGGCTCGGGCCGCTCAGCGGTCCGAACGCTGCTCGCGCGGCCTCTTGACGCGATTCAGCCAGACCTCGTGCGGATCCCAGGCCTGCGTCTTCGCGTTCTGCACGGCGGTGACGAACGACGGCGTCTTCGCTGCAGGTTCCGCACCGGCGAGCGCGCCGTCCGGACGTGCGGGCGCCGCGGCTTCCAGCCGCTGCTGCAAATTAGAACCAGTAGTCATCGACATCGCTCCCTCGATCACGACCTCGTCTCTCGATGACGAGGCCGCTGCGTATTCGACCCGACCATGAACCATAGCCTGCGCCGAATTCGTGACACAGCCGTGACGGCCGCCTCACCCGGAACACCCCCCGGGTTACCCGGGCCCATCATCGGACCTCGGGTCGTTCAGTCTACCGGCAAAAAGCGTTGCAGCAAGTCCATCGTGCTTCACGCGGAAAAATACCGGGCGAGGTAGTCGTCGAACGAAACCTTGTCCGCTGCCTCGATCCGCGCCTGCTGCTCGATCGACTCGGCCGCTTCGGCGGCAAATTCATCCTGCCGCGAGGGACTGGTCGGCAGCAGTTCCCTGAAGTACGACTGGTGCACCTTCGACATGCGCAGCGCGAAGTTGAAGAACGATTCCTCGTTTACCCGCATTTCATGCAACGAACGCGCCGCCGGAGTCCGCGACACATCGCGTATTTTTTCTTCCTGCAACTCCAGTGCAGTGAGGTACGGGCGTTGCGCGTCGCCCTCGTCCAGCAGCTCGCACAAGCCGCGCATTGAATCGATTATTTCAGCCGCCCAGTCACCCAGCGCCACGTCGCGCCCTTCGCGCCTTAACATAAGTCCGGGCCGGCGCCCCTCCCGGGCGACGATCGCGTGGTTGCCGTCGAGTTCGTCCTGCTCGGAGGTCTCGATCGGGCGGCTCTCCCGCAGCACGCAGAATGCAGCGAACGCTTCTAGGAACCGCAGCTTGTTCTGGTTGACCCCGACCGGGTCGAACATGCTCACGTCCAGCGACCGCATTTCGACGTACTGGACGCCGCCGCGCTGCAACGCCCTGGTCGGACGCTCGCCGCTGCGGGTGACGCGCTTGGGACGGATGAAGCTGTAGTACTCGTTCTCGATCTGCAGGATGTTGGCGTTCAGCTGGCGATACTCACCGTCCACCTTGACGCCGATCTTCTGGTACTCGGGGTTCGGCGTGGATATGGCAGCCGTCAGGTCGCGCACGTAGTGCTCGAGGCTGTTGACCGAGACGTTGAGCCCTGCCTGGCTCTTGTTGCGGTAGCCGAGGTCGCTCATGCGCAGCGAGGTCGCGTGCGGCGCGTACAGGCTGCCGGGTTCCAGCGGCTCGAGGCCGGCGACCTTGCGGCCCTGCAGGAACGACGGGCACAAGGCGGGCGAGTTGCCGAACAGATACAGCACGATCCAGCCGTGGCGCCGGTAATTGCGCAACAGCGAGAAGTACGCTTCCGAACGGAAAGCCTGTCCCGGGTCTTGCGACTGCAGGACCTCCGCGAGCACCGGCCAGAAGTGCTCCGGGAACGAATAGTTGAAGTGCACGCCGGCAATCGCCTGCATGACCCGGCCGTAGCGGTGGCCGAGGCCGTGCCGGTAGACGGTCTTCATGCGGCCGACGTTCGACGAGCCGAACAGGGCGATCGGGATGCTTTCGTCGCCCTTGATCGCGCACGGCATGCTCGTGGCCCAGAGCAGTTCGTCGTCGGGCAGGTTCGTGTAGACGAACCGGTGCAGGTCCACGAGGTACTGCACCAGTTCCCAGGTGTGGGCGAACGGGGGCGTCACCAGCTCGATCAGCGCTTCGGAGTAATCCGTCGTGACGTGTTCGTTGGTCAGGGCCGAGCCAAGCGCCCGCGGGTGCGGCGCGGTCGAGATCCGGCCAGCTGGCGTGACTCGCAGCGATTCGCGCTCCACTCCCTTGAGCCCACCCTGCAGCACACCCCGGGCGCGGCTGTTGATGACGCCGGCGAGGCGTTTTTCGAAGGCGCGGTCGAGGGACATGGCTGGGGGTGCGGCCGTCGTGCGAAAAAATGGGCGGTAAGGTTAGCAGAGCCTACCGCGACGCCCGGGTGGCTCTTATGACGGTCGATTGGGTCCAGAGAACCGGCCGGCCACGCCGATCGCGCCTGGACCTGGCCCCTGCAGCAGCGGGCGATGTGAATGTAAGCATCTGATATGAAGCACATTTTCGGCTATGCTGCCGCCATGGACGCCCGTCACCGCAGAACCTCGATGCTCGCCGCGACCGCCTTGCTGGCGGTCACGCTTGCCGCGCCGGCCCACGCCGAAGACTCCATGCGCTGCGGCAGCCGGCTGGTCAGCAAGGGGGACGGCAAGGACAAGGTGCGCACGCTCTGCGGCGAACCCACCGACGTCTCCATGGAGGGCATCGTGCGGCGTGCACCGCGCTATGAGTACGGCTACGGCTACAACCGCTACGAGTACTACGGACCGGGCTGGGTCGACATGACCGTCGAGGTGTGGACCTACAACCTCGGCTCCCACAAGCTGCTGCGCAAGCTGCGCTTCGTCGGCGACGAACTCGAGGAAATCCGGACCGACGGCTACGGCTACTGACGGGCCTCGGCCACGGCGCTGATCCACCGCCTGACTTTCGCCTCGAGCACCGGCAGCGGCAGTGACCCGCGGCCCACGACCTGCTCGTGGAACTCACGCACGTCGAATCGCTCGCCGAGTTTCGCCTGTGCCTCGCGGCGCAGTTCCAGGATCTTGAGCTGCCCGACCTTGTACGCCAGGGCCTGGCCCGGCCACGCCATGTAGCGATCCACCTCGGCGGCAATGTCCGCGTCGCCAAGCGCGGTGTTGGCACGCAGGTATTCGATGGCGCGCTGGCGCTCCCAGCCCTTCGCATGCAGTCCCGTATCCACGACCAGGCGCGCGGCCCGCCACAGTTCCAGCGTCAGCGCGCCAAACTGGCTGTACGGATCGGCATAGAGACCGAGTTCGCTGCCCAGCGATTCCGCATACAACGCCCAGCCTTCACCGTAGGCCGTGTCCCAGCCGAACCGGCGGAAGCGCGGCAGGTTGGGCGTCTCCTGCGCCAGGGCTATCTGGTAGTGATGGCCCGGCACGGCCTCGTGCAGGTACAGCGCCTCCATCGCATAGGACGGCCGCGAGCCAAGGTCGTAGGTGTTGACGTAAAAGACGCCGGGACGCGCGCCATCGGCGCTCGGCGGCTGGTAGGAAGCCGCAGCCGCGGACGCGGCGCGAAAACCCTCGACGGGCCGGATCTCGAATGCAGCCCTGGGCCGACGCAGGAACAGCGCCGGCAGGCCTGCATCGACGCGCGCGCGCAACGACTCGTACCCCGCCAGCAGCGTCTGTGGCTCACGGAACTGAAACTTCGGATCGGCCCGCATCGTGTCGAACACGGCGCGCGGCTCGCCACCGACCCCGAGTGCGCCCTGCAGTCCCACCAGGTTCGCACGTAGCCGCGCCACTTCGCGCAGCCCGAGTTCGTGCACTTCGCCAGGGGTGAGCTCGGTGGTCGTGTGATACCGGACGAGATGGGCGTACCAGAGATCGCCGCTCGGCAGGTCCGACCACCCAGCGGTGGCGCGTGCCTTCGGCAGGTATTCCTGCGCGAGGTAATCGTGCAGTCGTCGATACGCTGGCAGCACTTTCGTGCGCAGCTTCTCGTCGTAAGCCCGCAGCAACCGGTTGCGGTCGGCCACGGTCGGTCCCGCCGGGAAATTGAGCAGCGGCTGCCAGAACACCGTCTGCTTCGGATCCTCGAGTCGGCCGAAGGCTTCGAGCTGCGGCAGCGTGCGCTCGACCACGTCTTGCGGCAGCACCACGCCCTTGCCCACGCCGGCGCGCAGGTTGTTGATGGCCTGGTCCACCCACGCCACGAAGCCGTCCATGCGCGACAGGAAATTGTCGTAGTCGCGCGTCGTGCGGAACGGGTGCGCGCCCTTGCCGGACCCCAGCTGCGCGAAGGTGTTCGGCCAGCTGTCGAGCTGGTTGATCGCGAGCAGTTCGCTCGGATACCGGTAGCCGCCGATGTTCAGTTCGCGCTGGAGCTTGAACGCCTCGTACGTGACGAGATCTTCGCCGGCAAGCTGCTGCGGATCGACCGCCTGCAGCTTCTCGAGCGATTCCTGCTCGACACCGAGCGAGTCCGCCATCCAGCTCATGCTCGCGTAGTCGCCGAAGCGGTCGTCGAACCGGTGGTCGCCGAGTCCGGTCGCGTAGATCGGGTTCAGCGCGAGGTACTGGTCGAAGTAGGTCTCGACGACGCGGTAGAGCTTGACGGTATCCGCGTTCGAAGCCCGCAGCGGCGCAGAGAGCTCCGAGGGCTGCTCCTCCGCGCGCGTTGGCGGCTCGGGGGCGAAATCGCAGCCCGCCAGCGCGAGCGCGCCTGCCAGCAGCAGGAAAGTGGGGCGTTTCATCGGCACCGGGTCAACGCTGCGCCGCGATCCAGCGCTCGACCTTCGCTTCGAGCACGTCCATCGGGACGGCGCCGTCGGACAGCACTTCGCGGTGGAAGTCGCGCAGGTCGAACTTCGGCCCGAGCGCCTGCTCGGCCTTGCGCCGCAAGCCCTGGATGCGCAGGTCACCGACCTTGTACCCGAGCGCCTGGCCCGGCCACGCGATGTAGCGCTCGACTTCGGACACGACGTCGGATTCGGCCATCGTCGAGTTGTCGAGCATGAACTTGATCGCCTGCTCGCGTGACCAGCCCTTCGCATGCAGCCCCGTGTCGACCACGAGGCGCATCGCACGCAGCTGCTCGTCGTTGAGACGGCCGTACCACTGGTACGGGTCGGTGAAGAGGCCGAGTTCCTTGCCGAGCGACTCCGCATACAGCGCCCAGCCTTCGACGTATGCCGTGTAGTCGCCGCCGAAGCGGCGGAATCGCGGCACGCCGTCGAGTTCCTGCTGGATCGACACCTGGAAGTGGTGGCCGGGGGACGCTTCGTGCAGCGACAGCGTCTCCATGCCGAACTTCGGCTGTGCCTTCAGGTTGAACGTGTTGACGTAGAAGATCCCGGGCCGCGAGCCGTCCGCCGATGGCTGCTGGTAATAGGCGCCCGCGGCGGATTCGGCGCGGAAGGCCTCGACCTCGCGCACTTCGTAGTCGGCCTTCGGGAACACCGAGAACAGCCTGGGCAGCGCGGCATCGATGCGCGCCTTGAGCGTGCGATAGCCGGCGAGCAGGTCCGAGCCCTGCGTGAAGTAGAACTGCGGATCGGTTTCAAGGAACGTGAAGAACGCCTCGAGGTCGCCCTTGAATCCAACCTGCTGCCGCACCTTGTCCATTTCGCCGAGGATGCGCTTGACCTCGCTGAGACCCAGCGCGTGGATCTCGTCGGGTGTCATGTTCGTCGTGGTGTGCTCCTGGACGTAGTAGCCGTACCACGCCTGGCCGTCCGGCAGCGCGGTCCAGCCGACGCTTGTGCGCGTCTGCGGCAGGTACTCGTCGCGCACGAAGTCTCGCAGCCGCCGGTAGGCGGGCAGCACTCTCGTGTCGATCGTGCGCGTGAATTCCGCCGTCAAGCGATCGCGGTCTGCGGCGGAGAAGCCAGCCGGAAACTGCGTGACCGGCGTGAAGTACTGGCTGTCCTTCGCCTGCGGCACGACCATCGCGTCGAGCTGCGCGAGGACCTTTTCCATCACCGGGCGCGGCTGCACGACGCCCTTCGCCGCGCCTTCGCGCATGTTGACGATGGCCTGGTCCATCCACACGGCGAGTCCATCCAGCCGCTTCAGCCAGTGCTCGTAGTCCTGCACGGTTTCGAACGGCTGCGCATTCGTGCCTGAGCCGAGTGCCGGCATGACCGTGAGCAGGCCGCCCGCCTGGTTGATCGGCAGCAGGTGGAACGGGAAGCGCTCGGCGCGCACTTCGCGCTCGCGCTCGTACAGGAAGATGTCGTAGGAAATGCGGTCGGACGGCGCGAGTACATCCGGGTCGATGGCGCGGATCGCAGCGAGATACCGTTGGTTCATCGCGCGCGCAGCGGCGAGGTACTCGGGCCCGATCGAATTGGGCAGCTGGTCGTCGTAGCGATGGTCGCCGATGTAGGTTGCCAGCACCGGATTCGCGCGCAGGTTGTCCTCGAAATAACTTTCGAAGAGCGCGTCGAGCTGCTGCCTGGTGTCGGTGCTCGCGGCGGCGGTCCCGGCGACAGGAGACGTCTCCGCCGGCCTGGAAGGTGCGGTTACGCATCCCTGCAGCGTGAACGCGATGGCGATGCCGAGAAGCGTGGTGACGGTGCGGAGCGACATCAATGGTGATCCTTGCGCGTGCGAGGCCGCGATTATAGGGGTTCAGCGTTCCACGATCGCCGTGACGCCCATGCCACCCGCCGTGCAGATCGAAATCAGCCCGCGGCCGCCGCCGCGCCGCTCGATCTGCTTGGCGAGCGTCGCGATGATGCGGGCGCCAGTGGCGGCGAAAGGGTGTCCCAGTGCGAGGCTGCTGCCGTTGACGTTCAGGCGCGCGCGGTCGATCGCTCCGAGCGGACGCTCCAGCCCGAGCCGGTCGCGGCAGAACTCCGCGGATTCCCAGGCCGCGAGCGTGCAGAGCACCTGCGCGGCGAACGCCTCGTGGATCTCGTAGAAATCGAAATCCTGCAGCGTGACACCGGCATCCCCGAGCATGCGCGGCACCGCGTAGGCCGGCGCCATCAGCAGGCCTTCGTCCTTGAGGAAATCGACCGCAGCAACCTTGCCGAATGTCAGATAGGCCTGGATCGGCAGCCCGCGCGCCTGCGCCCACTGCTCGCTCGCGAGCAGGACGGCCGCAGCGCCGTCGGTCATCGGCGTTGAATTGCCGGCGGTCAACGTCGCGCTGCCCTCCACGGGAAACGCGGGCTTCAGGCGCGCAAGCTTTTCCAGCGTGGTGTCGCGGCGCAGGTTGTCGTCGCGCTGCAGACCGCGAAACTCGAACACCAGGTCGTCGTAGAAACCCGCGTCGTAGGCAGCCGCCGCGCGGCGATGGCTCTCGAGGGCGAGTTCGTCCTGTGCCTCACGGCGGATGCCCCAGCGCCGGGCCATCAGCTCGCAGCTCTGCCCCATGTTCAGGCCCGTCCGTGGCTCGGCGACTGCGGGAAAGCTGGGTTTCCAGTGGCCCGGCCGCAGCGAACCCCACGGCGCGAGGCGTTCCCCCAGCGAGCGCCCGCGCGCGCTCCGCAGCAGGATCCGCCGCAGGTTGTCGTTGATGCCGATCGGCGCATCGCTCGCCGTGTCGACGCCCGCCGCTATCGCGCTGTCGATCTGGCCGGCGGCGATCTTGAGGCCCAGCAGGATTGCGGTTTCGAGGCTCGTGCCGCACGCACGTTGCAGGTCGAACGCCGGCGTGTGCGGATCGAGAGTGGTGCCGAGCGCGGCTTCGCGCGTCAGGTTGAAGTCGCGGGGGCTCTTCAGCACGGCGCCGGCGCCGACGTCGCCGAGGCGCTCGCCCGCGAGCCGGTACTTGTCCGTCAGCGCCTGCAGGGCCGCGGTCAGCATCTCCTGGTTGCTGCATTCGGCGTAGGCGCCCATGGAGCGAGCGAAGGGAATCCGGGCGCCACCGACGATGGCGACGCGGCGAGCGGCGGTTCCGACGAGCATATGAGGTCCCTGGCAGGCCTGAAGGGAGCTCAGGGTACCCGTTAGTGGTCCGATCCTCACCCCGCGGGGTAGGCCCTGATATCCTTGGGGTCTTCCCCCATCGAAAAAGGCCCGCCTCGCCAGGCGCGGACGTCACCATGAGCCACCTGCAGCTTCGCGCGGCTGACGGCCACACCTTTTCGGCTTGGACTTCCAGGCCGGAAGGCCCTGCCCGTGGCGGAGTCGTCGTCGTCCAGGAGATCTTCGGCGTGACGGGCCACATCGAGCGCGTCGCGGACCAGTTCGCGGCCGAGGGCTATCTCGCCATCGCACCCGCCCTCTTCGACCGCCAGCAACGCGGCGTCAACCTCGCGTACGACGACGCGGGCATCGCGCAGGGTGTCGGTTACATGCAGCAGGCGGACTTCGGGCAGGTCATGGCCGACCTCAAGGCGGCAATCGATGCCGTCGCGCACGCCGGCGCGGTCGGCATGGTCGGCTACTGCTGGGGCGGCCTGGTCACGTACCTGGCCGGCAGCCGCACGGGCATCGCGGCTGGCATTGCGTACTACGGCGGCGGGATCGCACGGATGCTGGAGCCCGTGCCGCGTTGCCCGATGCAGTTCCATTTCGGCGCACAGGACAGCCACATCCCATTGAGCGACGTCGAGAAGATCCGCGCTGCCTTTCCGCAAGGCGAGTACCACACGTACGCCGCCGGGCACGGCTTCAACTGCACGGACCGCGCCAGCTTCAATGCCGCAGCCGCGCACGAGGCGTTTGGACACGCGCGCGGGTTCTTCAGGCAGCACCTCGGGTAAACGCCCACGCCCTCACCCCGTTGCCCTCACCCCAACCCTCTCCCACAGGCGTGGGAGAGGGAGCCAGAAAGAGAGAACACCGCCATGACGCTGAACCTCAAGGACCCTTCGCTGCTGCGGCAACAGTGCTACGTCGACGGCCAGTGGCTCGATGCGCGCACGGGCGGCACCCGCCAGGTCACGAATCCCGCGACCGGCGCAGTCATCGGCACGGTGCCCGACATGGGCACCGCAGAAACCCGCGTCGCCATTGAGGCGGCCGCGGCTGCATTCCCGGCGTGGGCCGCGCGCACGGCCAAGGATCGGGCCACGCTGCTGCGCCGCTGGCACGACCTCATGCTGGCGCACGCCGACGACCTCGCGACGCTGATGACCGCCGAGCAGGGCAAGCCGCTCGCCGAAGCGAAAGGCGAAATCAACTACGCGGCGTCGTTCATCGAGTGGTTCGCCGAGGAAGGCAAGCGCGTCTACGGCGACGTCATCCCCGGCCACCAGCCCGACAAGCGCATCTTCGTGCTGCGCCAGCCCGTCGGCGTCGTGGCCGCCATCACGCCGTGGAATTTCCCCGCGGCAATGATCACGCGCAAGGCCGGGCCGGCGCTGGCAGCGGGCTGCACCTTCGTCTGCAAGCCGGCGATGCAGACGCCGTACTCCGCGCTCGCGATGGCCGAACTCGCGCATCGTGCCGGCATCCCCAAGGGCGTGTTCAGCGTCATCACCGGGTCCGCCACGGAGATCGGCGGCGAAATGACGTCGAACCCCATCGTGCGCAAGGTCACGTTCACGGGCTCGACCGAAATCGGCAAGAAGCTCATGCAGCAGTGCGCCGGCACGCTCAAGAAGCTGTCGCTGGAACTCGGCGGCAACGCGCCATTCATCGTGTTCGACGACGCGGACCTCGACCTGGCCGTGCAGGGCGCCATCGCCAGCAAGTACCGCAACACGGGCCAGACCTGCGTCTGTGCCAACCGCCTGCTGGTGCAGGAAGGCGTGTACGACGCGTTCGTCGCGAAGCTGGTGGACGCAGTGCGCAAGCTGCGCATCGGCGACGGCCTCAAGGGCGCGACGGAACAGGGCCCGCTGATCGACGACAAGGCGGTGGCGAAGGTCGAGGAGCACGTCGCGGATGCGCTCGGCAAGGGCGGCAGGATCGCGCTCGGCGGCAAGCGCCATGCGCTCGGCGGCACGTTCTTCGAGCCGACGATCATCACGCACGTCAAGCCGAGCATGCTGGTCGCGCGCGAGGAAACCTTCGGCCCCGTCGCGCCGGTGTTCTCGTTCAAGGACGAGAAGGAAGCGATCCGCATGGCGAACGACACCGAGTTCGGCCTCGCGTCGTACTTCTTCACGCGCGACCTCGCGCGGTCACTGCGCGTCGCTGAAGCGCTCGAGTACGGCATCGTCGGCCTCAACACCGGCCTGATCTCGACCGAGGTCGCGCCGTTCGGCGGCGTCAAGGAGTCCGGCTTCGGCCGCGAGGGCTCGAAGTACGGCATCCTCGATTACACGGAACTCAAGTACCTCTGCATCGGCGGCATCGAGGGTTGAACCAGCGCTCGCTTATTTTCCTGCTGGCAATCATCGTCACGATCGCGTCGGTCTCGACCAACATCTACATCCCGGCGCTGCCGGCCGTCCGCGAGTATTTCGACGCCACGATCGCCGAGGCGCAGACCACGTTTTCGGTTGCGCTGCTCACGTTCGCGATCGGAATGCTCTTCTGGGGACCGTTCGCCGATCGCTACGGCCGTCGCGAGGCCATCCTGGCCGGGGTGGGATTGATGGCGGCAGGCTCCGTGGCCTGCCTGTTCGCCACCAACCTGAGCTGGCTGATCCTCGGACGCGGAGTGCTGGCCTTTGGCACGGCGACGGGCATCGCGGTGGCGCGGACCGTGGTCAGCGACCTCTTTCCGGACCGCATGGCCAGGACCCTGGCCCAGCTCGCCATCGTAGCCGTCGTGACGAGCGCGTCCGCGCCGGTCATTGGTGGCTTCCTGACCTCGTGGCTCGGCTGGCGTTCGGTCTTCGGCGCCCAGATCGTCATGGCAGTGGTGGTGGCGTGGCTCACGTGGAAGCACCTGCCGGAAACGCGGCCGGCCACGACGCAGCCGCCGGCAGTGCTCGAGATGGTGCGGGTTGCGCACAGCCTCGTGAACAAGCCGCTGTACCTGAGCTGCGTGCTGCAGTCCTCCGCCGCGTACTCGATGTTCGTGGTGTTCATCTCGCTGGCGCCCTACGTGATGGTCACGGCCATGGGCCGCTCGGCGACCGAATACGGCCTGTATTACCCGCTCATCTCGCTGGGCTACATCCTGGGCAACTGGGCGCTGGGCCGGTTCTCCTCACGCGGCCAGCACTGGATGATCGTATTCGGCGCGAGCGTGCAGATGCTCGCGGCGCTGGCAGCCGTCGCCTTCGTGGCGCTCGGTCTCCATCACCCGTTGTGGATCTTCGTGCCCATGGGCGTCCTGTATTTCGGCCAGGGGCTGTTCATGCCGCACCTGACAGCGATCGCGGTGAACATGGCCCCATCCCACGCGACGGGAGTCGGCTCGAGCACGCTGGGCTTCCTCAACCAGTTCGCCTCGGCCGTGTGCGTGCAGGCCATGGGCCTGGTCGGGGCCGAAACCGCGATGCCGATGCTGCTGTTCTGCGCGGTCGCAGCTTTGTTCCAGCTGGCCGTGATCCGGTTTTCGCCGCGCCTGGAAACCAGGGGTCGAACCGAGTGACGGCCGGCCGTCGGCCGCGGGAATCTGCCCGGCCAACCCGGCCGAAACGGGACAGCGTGCTATCTTTCGCGGCACGGCCCGCCCCGCGTTCCCCAGCATGACCTACCTCGGCACCCCAGACTTCGCGCACGGTTCGCAGGCCCGCGTCGGCATCCTGCTCGTCAACCTCGGCACGCCGTCGGATCCGTCGCCGCAGGCGGTGCGCAGGTACCTGGCCGAATTCCTGTCGGACCCGCGCGTCATCGAGGCGCCCCGCCTGCTCTGGTGGCTGGTCCTGCATGGCGTCATCCTGCGCACGCGCCCGAAGCGCAGCGCGCACGCCTACCAGAAGATCTGGACGCCCGAGGGTTCGCCGCTGCTGATCGAGTCGCGCAAGCTCACGCAAGGCCTGGCCAACCGCCTGCAGCAGCGCTGGGGCGACAACGCGCTCGTCGATCTCGCCATGACCTACGGCGAGCCGTCGATCCGGTCGGTGCTCGAGCGGTTCCGCGAACAGAACGTGCAGCGTCTGCTGGTGCTGCCGCTCTATCCGCAGTATTCCTCGACGACGACCGGCAGCATTTTCGAGTTCGTCACGCGCGAACTGTCGAAGTGGCGCTGGATGCCCGAGCTGCGCTTCGTCAACCAGTACTGGCAGCGCGACAGCTACCTGTCAGCCGTCGCCGACAGCGTCACCGGGCACTGGCGCACGCACGGTCGCAAGCACCTGCTGTTCTCCTTCCATTCGATCCCGAAGCGGTACTTCCTCGCGGGCGACCCGTACCACTGCTTCTGCCTCGGCACGGCGCGCGGCGTCGCGCAGCGGCTCGGCCTCGCGGCGGACGAATGGTCGGTCGGCTTCCAGTCGCGATTCGGCCGTGAGGAGTGGCTCAAGCCGTACGTGGACGTGCTGCTGCAGGAGTACGCCAGCACCGGACCAAGGCGCGTCACCGTGGTCTGCCCCGGCTTCGCGACCGACTGCCTCGAGACGCTCGAGGAAATCAGCATGCAGAACCGCGAGTTGTTCCTTGCCAAGGGGGGAGAGGCGTTCGACTACGCACCCTGCCTCAACTCAAGCGCGGCGCACGTCGAGGTGATGGAAGACATCGTGCTGCAGCACACGGCCGGCTGGCCCGAGCTGACGGCCGACCGACCGGACGCAGCGGCCCTCGCCGCCATGCGCGAGCGCGCGCTCGCCCGCGGCGCGCAGCGCTGACGGCCCGCCCCGGCCGGCCCGCCATGCCGCTCGGAAGATTCCTCGAAATCAGCCTGGCCGCCGTCGACGTCGCGGAGTCGCTGGCGTTCTACGAGGCGCTTGGTTTCGTGCAGGCATCCGTCGGTGAGGCCTGGCGGCATCCGTACGCCGTCGTCACGGACGGACGGTTGAGCATCGGCCTGCACGGCACGGAGTTCGAAAGCCCTTTGCCGACGTGGGTCGCGCCTTCCCTGCGCGAGCGTCTCGACGCACTGGCCGCATTCGGCATCGAGATCGAGGACGCGCAGCTCGACGATCTCTCGCTGCACGAGGCTCGTTTCCGCGATCCGTCGGGCCAACTCATGCGACTGCTGGAGGCACGGACGTTCTCGTCGCCCGACCTGCCGGCCGGCCATGCCACCGAGCTCGGCTATTTCGAGGAGCTTGCCATCGCGACCACGAGCCTCCCCGACGCGAGCGCCTTCTGGGAACGCCTCGGGTTCGTCGCTTTCGAACCGGTCACGGAACCCTTTGTCAGGGTCGTCGCGTCCAGCCGCGACCTCAACGTGGGTCTTTACGCCGTGGACCTGCATGCGCCCACACTGGTGTTCTCCGCTGCGGACATGCCGGCGCGCGTTGCGAACCTGCGCGACCGGGGCTTCAGATTCTCGAAACGGCTGCCGCGGGCACTCGCTGCCATTGACGCCGCAGTGCTCGAGGCGCCCGAAGGGACACAGTTGCTGCTGCTGGCGGAGCCTGGCGACGCCTGATCGCCTTCAGGGCCTGTCCGCGACGATCTCGAAGCGAATCTCGAGGGTGTCGGCCACCTGGATCGCGCCGCCGCCGACGGAGAACGGCGTCATGCCGAAATCGGTCTGGTTGAGCTGCAGCGAACCGCTGGCAACGACGCGGCCGTCCCCGCGCTCGATGGCGACGGGAATCTCCTGCTCTCGTTCGACGCCTTTCACGACCACCACGACACGCACGTTGGCCTGCAACCAGTCGCCGGCCGTGGCGACGGAACGAATCACGATTGCGGGGTATTGCGCGGCATCCAGCACCTCCGTTCGCAGCATGTTGCGACGTGTGCCCTCCCTCGCGTCGTCCGGCACCGGCGTTGCAAACTCCGCGCCGACCGCGGCGCGCGCCTCGGGCAGGTCGACTGCAAAGCGGTCGACCGGCAGTTGCAACTCGAACGACGACTCGGCCGGCGTGGCTCCCAGCCACACCGTCCCGGTCTCGTCCGCCGAGGTGATCACGTGATCATGGCCCAGGCGCGCGAGCGGACCCGCACGGCGCACGATCACGGTGACGACGGTGCCGGCGGGATCGATGCGCAAGACCTGTGCGCCCGCAGGTCGGTTGACGGCGGCGGGAGACGGTGACTGCGTCTGCGATGCATTCGCAGGCAGCTCGGTTGAGGACCGCACCGCGGACGGACGGCAACCGGAGGAGGACAGGAGTGCCGGGAAGGCCGCGGCGCACACCGTCCACGCAGCGATCTTCCGTGCGTTTGCTACCATGAAGGAATCATCCCACAGGACGTCGTCCCATGCCCCTGCGCAACACCACGGAAGCCTACGGCAGCCTCGCGAAATTCCTGCACTGGTCCATCGTGCTGCTGATCATCGCGCAGTACTTCCTGGCAGAGTCGGCCGAAGAGCTCCCAGACGGCCTCGAGAAGCTGCAACTCATCACGTGGCACAAGTCCTTCGGCATGGTCGTGCTGCTGCTGGTGCTCGCCCGAATCGCCTGGAAGGTCATGAATCGCGGCACGCCACGGCCGCTCGGCGAGCCCTGGCAACGCAAGGCGGCTGCAGCAGGCCACGGCCTGCTCTACCTGTTGATCCTCGCGCAGCCGATCTCGGGCTGGCTCATGTCGTCGGCGGCGAACTATCCCGTCACGCTGTTCGGGTGGTTCCAGTTCCCGGCGCTCATCGGTGAGAACCACGACCTGCACGAGACCCTGGAGGAAGTGCATGAAGTGCTGTTCAACGCGCTGCTGGTCGTGACCGTGGTGCACGTGGCCGCGGCGCTCTACCATCATTTCATGCTCAAGGACGGCGTCCTGCGACGCATGCTGCCGTTCTCCAAGCCGTCGGCGTGAACCGGCATCGCCGGGCCTGCATCGCGGCACTGGCTGCCATGCTGCTGGCACCCGTGGTGGTGCCTGCACATGCCGCGACGGCATGGGCCGTGGATCCTGCGCAGAGCTCGCTGACGTTCCATCCGACGCTGGCCGGCGGCGAGTTCGCAGGACGGTTCGAGCAGTTCGAGGCGACGATCCGCTTCGACCCTGCCGACCTCGCGCACTCGAGCCTGCTGGTCGTCGTCGACCTGCTGGCCGCCCGGACCGGCGAACCCGAGCGCGACGCTGCGCTGCAGGGACAGGATTTCTTCCTGACCAGTCGCTGGCCGCAGGCCCGGTTTGCCAGTACCGCCATCAAGGCGCTCGGCGGCAACAAGTACCAAGCGACGGGCAAGCTGACGCTGCGCGACGCCACCCGCGACATCCGGCTCGCGCTGCGCTTCGATCCGCCCGCGGCTGCCGGCGGGTTGGCGAAGCTGACAGGCTCGACCACAGTCAAGCGGCTCGACTTCGGCGTCGGCCAGGGCGACTGGCGCGGCACCGAATGGCTGGCCGACGACGTCCGTGTCGAGTTCTCGCTGGCACTGCGCGCGCCACATTGAGGCAGTTGCGTACCAGCCATAGGCAGCGCGCTTTGCATGCGGCATGGCGGAAACGGGCATAGAATTCCTGCTCGCTGCGGAAGATGCAGCGTTCCATCACCACACCAGACGGGGGTGTCCCAATATGTCTTTCCATTCCACTTCGGTTGATGCGCGCCTGGCGCTTGTGCTCGCCATCGGGCTCGCGCTCGCCGGATGCCAGAAGAAAAAGGAAGAGCAGGCTGCTGCGCCGTCTCCGGACGCCGCCGCCCCTGCAGCGGCCGTCGCCGAGGCGCTCGAAGGCCAGGTCGATATCGTCGCGTGGCCGGGCTACATCGAGCGCGGCGAGACCGACAAGGGTTACGACTGGGTGACCCCGTTCGAAAAGTACACCGGCTGCAAGGTCAACGTGAAGACTGCTGGCACCTCCGACGAAATGGTTTCGCTGATGACGCAGGGCGGCTACGACCTCGTCACCGCCTCGGGCGACGCGTCGCTGCGCCTGATCCGTGGCGGCACCGTGCAGCCGATCGACGTCGCGCGCGTCCCGAGCTTTGTCAACGTGGACGAGCGCCTCAAGCAGGGCACCTGGCATTTCGTGGACGGCAAGCATTACGGCACGCCGTACCAGTGGGGCCCGAACGTGCTGATGTACAACACGCAGGCGTTCCCCACCGCGCCGAAGTCGTGGTCGGTCGTGTTCGAGGAGCAGAAGCTCGGCGACGGCAAGAGCAACAAGGGCCGCGTGCAGGCCTACGACGGCCCGATCTACATCGCGGACGCCGCGCTCTACCTGATGACGAAGAAGCCGGAGCTGGGCATCAAGGACCCGTACGAGTTGAACGAGGCACAGTACGCCGCCGCGCTGGAACTGCTGCGCCAGCAGCACCCGCTGGTGCACCGCTACTGGCACGACGCCAACGTCGCCGTGCAGGACTTCACGAATGAGGGCGTGGTGGCCTCGGGTTCGTGGCCGTTCCAGGTCAACACGCTGGTCGCCAACAAGCAGCCGATCGCGAGCGTCATCCCCGACGAAGGCGCGACGGGCTGGGCCGACACCACCATGCTCGCCGCAAACGCCAAGCACCCGAACTGCGCGTACAAGTGGATGGAGTGGTCGCTCAACGCCAAGGTGCAGGGCGACGTCGCGGCCTGGTTCGGCTCGGTGCCGGCTGTGCCTGCGGCCTGCAAGGGCAATGCCCTGCTGACCGACACGGGCTGCGCCGCCAACGGCTTCGACAACTTCGACAAGATCCACTTCTGGCGCACGCCGGAAGCCGCGTGCAGCACCGGCACCTGCGTGCCCTACAGCCGCTGGGCGACGGACTACGTCGCGGTGATGGGCGGCCGCTGACCGGAGGGCGAGGTCCAGAGCGCGCGGCGTCCCATGCCGGGCACCGCGCGCCTGCCTCGCAGCCGACATGACGCCTGCGATCGAACTGCGCGCGACACGCCGTGCCTTCGGCTCCGTCGTCGCGCTCGATGCTGTCTCCCTGACAATCGCGCCCGGTGAATTCTTCGCCCTGCTCGGCCCGTCGGGCTCAGGCAAGACCACCTGCCTGCGCCTGATCGCGGGCTTCGACCAGCCGGACAGCGGCACCATCCTGCTCGACGGCGAAGACGTCACGAACTCGCCACCGTTCGCGCGCAACGTCAACACGGTGTTCCAGGACTACGCGCTGTTCCCGCACATGACCGTCGCGGAGAACGTCGCGTACGGGCCCAGGGTTCGCGGTATTGCGGCTGCAGACCGCAGCAGGCAGGCACACGAGATGCTCGAGCTCGTGCAGCTCGGCGAGTTCGGCGCGCGCCGGCCGCACCAGCTCTCGGGCGGCCAGCGGCAACGCGTCGCGCTGGCCCGCGCGCTGATCAACCGTCCCAAGGTGCTGCTGCTCGACGAGCCGCTCGGCGCGCTCGACCTGAAGCTGCGCGAGGAGATGCAGGCCGAACTCAAGGGCCTGCAGCAACGGCTCGGCATCACCTTCGTGTTCGTGACACACGACCAGGGCGAGGCGCTCAGCATGGCCGACCGCGTCGCCGTGTTCAGCCAGGGCCGCATCGAACAGCTCGACACGCCGCGCGAACTCTACAACCGGCCGCAAACTGCGTTCGTCGCGAGCTTCGTCGGCAGCGCCAACGTGGTCGAGCGTGCAGCCGCGCAGCGCCTGACGGGCAACGCACAAGCGTTTGCGATCCGGCCCGAACTGATCGAGTTGCTCGAAGCCAGCGAGCGAGCGCCGGATGGATGCGTGCATTGCTCCGGCGAAGTGATCGACGTGCTTTACCACGGCGCCAGCAGCCGCCTGCGCGTGCAGGTCGATGAGCGCACGACGCTGGCCGTGGCGCGGGCCGAGACCGCTGCCGGTGGTGTCGAAGGCCTGACGACGGGCGCACGCGTGCGCCTGGCCTGGCGTCCCGAACACGCCGTCCCGCTGCAGGACTGAGCACCATGGCCAGTCGCGCGGGTTTCTCGCTGCAGGGACGTCGGTCGTTCTACTTTGCGCTGCTGCTCGCCCCGCCGCTGCTCTGGCTCGGCATCGTCTACCTCGGTTCGCTGTTCACGCTGCTGCTGCAGAGTTTCTACGCGATCGACGAGTTCACGGCGCGCATCGTGCCGGAGTTCACGCTCGCGACGTACCGGCAGCTGCTGACACAACCCGCGCACATCGACATCATCCTGCGCACGCTGCTGATGGCCGTGGCCGTCACGATCGCCGCTGCGGTCATCGCGTTTCCCGTGGCGCTGTACATGGCGCGCTACGCGGGGCCAAGGATGAAGGCACTGTTCTACGTCGGCGTGATGCTGCCGATGTGGACCAGCTACCTGGTGAAGGTCTATGCGTGGCGCCTCATCCTTGCCAAGCAGGGCATCGCGAGCTGGGGCTTCGCACACCTCGGGCTCATGGGCGCGCTCGACAAGGCGCTCGAGGTGCCGGTCGTCGGCGGACCGTCGCTGGCGTCGTCGTACCTCGGCATGTTCGTCGTGTTCGTCTACATGTGGCTGCCATTCATGATCCTGCCGCTTGCGGCCGCGCTCGAGCGTGTGCCCGCGTCGCTGTTGCAGGCGTCGGCCGACCTCGGCGCCAGACCGGGGCAGACCTTCCGCAACGTCGTGCTGCCGCTCGCGCTGCCGGGTCTGGCCGCGGGTTCCATATTCACGTTCTCGCTGACGCTCGGCGACTACATCATTCCAAGTGTGGTCGGTGCGCCGGGCTACTTCATCGGCATGATGGTCTACCAGCAGCAGGGCACGGCGGGAAACCTGCCCCTGGCCGCGGCCTTCTCCGTCGTGCCGATCGTGCTGATCGGCCTGTACCTGATGCTGGCCAAGCGGCTCGGAGCGTTCGATGCGCTCTGAGAGCCGCCGTCCGTCGTGGGAACGTCCTTCGCTGTTCACGAAAGTAATGGCGGCAGCCGGCCTGGTGTTTCTGCACGCCCCGGTCTGGGTGATCGCGCTGTATGCATTCACCACGGAGGACCGGACCTACCAGTTCCCGCCGCCGGGACTGACCCTGCACTGGTTCGAAGTCGCGTTCGCGCGCAACGACATCTGGGAGTCGATGCGGTTGTCGCTGCTGGTCGCGTCGGCCGCCACGCTGCTGGCGATTATTCTCGGCACGCTCGCCGCGTTTGCGCTCGCGCGGCGCACGTTCCGCGGCAAGGAATCGATCACGCTGCTGTTCGTGCTGCCCATTGCACTGCCAGGCATCCTTACGGGTCTCGCGCTGCTCGCCGGCATTCGCACCGTGGGCCTCGAGCCGGGCTTCTGGACGATAGTCGCGGGCCACGCGACGTTCTGCCTGGTCATCGTCTACAACAATGTCGTCGCGCGCCTGCGGCGCATCCCGCCGAACTGGGTCGAGGCCTCGATGGACCTCGGTGCGCGCGGCCACCAGACGTTCCGCTACGTGCTGTTGCCGCAGATCGCCACCGCGCTGCTGGCGGGCGGCATGCTCGCCTTTGCGTTATCGTTCGACGAGATCATCGTCACGCTGTTCACGGCCGGGCACCAGCGCACGCTGCCGATCTGGTTCTACAACGAGTTGTTCCGGCCGCGCGAGCGGCCCGTCACCAACGTCGTCGCGGTCATCGTGATCCTCGTGACGCTCGTGCCCATCCTGCTCGCGTACTACCTGACGCGGCCGGACGAGCAGTCGCAGGGCAACTGATCCACGGCACGGCCATTCAACATCCCAGAGAGGCGGACCCATGCAAACCAGGCTCCTGATCAACGGCAAGCTCGTCGCAGGCGAAGGCAAGGTCGAGGAGGTGCTGAACCCGGCGACCGGCAAGGTGCTGGCGCGCGTGCCGGAGGCCTCGCGCGGCCAGATCGACGCGGCCGTCAAGGCCGCCGATGCCGCGTTCGAAGGCTGGGCCCGCACGGCGCCCAAGGATCGCGCGTACCTGCTGCTGAAGCTGGCAGATCGCATCGAGGCGGACGGCGCCGCGTTCGCCAGGGTCGAGTCGCAGAATTGCGGCAAGCCGCTTTCGGCCGCGCTCAACGACGAGATTCCCGCGATCGCGGACGTGTTCCGCTTTTTCGCCGGCGCGTGTCGCACGATGACGGGCGCCGTCGCCGGTGAATACCTCGCGGGCTTCACCAGCATGATCCGTCGCGACCCGATCGGCGTCGTCGCGTCGATCGCGCCGTGGAACTACCCGCTGATGATGGCCGCGTGGAAGCTCGGCCCGGCGCTTGCTGCAGGCAATACCGTGGTGCTCAAGCCGTCCGAGCAGACGCCGCTCACGGCGTTGAAGCTCGGCGAGTTGCTCGCTGAGATCTTCCCGGCCGGCGTGGTGAACATCGTCTGCGGCCGCGGCCGCAGCGTCGGCGCGCCGCTGACGAGGCACCCGAAGGTACGCATGATCTCGCTGACGGGCGACGTCGCGACCGGCGGCAGGATCCTGTCGCAGGCGGCGGACGGCATCAAGCGCACGCATCTCGAACTCGGCGGCAAGGCTCCAGTGATCGTGTTCGACGACGCGGATATCCAGAGCGTCGTGGAAGGCGTGCGCACTTTCGGTTACTACAACGCCGGCCAGGACTGCACGGCCGCGTGCCGCATATACGCCGGCGCGAAGGTGTACGACAGGCTCGTCGCCGATCTCTCCAGCGCGGTCAGCACGATCAAGACGGGCCTGCAGACGGCGAAGGGCGTCGAGATGGGCCCGTTGATCAGCGCGGAACAGCGCGATCGCGTTGCGGGCTTCGTCAAGCGCGCGAAGAGGCAGAAGCACATCGAGATCACGGCGGGCGGCAGTGCCGGCGCCGGGGGCGGTTTCTTCTTCGAACCGACGGTCATCGCCAACGCGCGGCAGACCGACGAGATCGTGCAGCGTGAAGTTTTCGGGCCGGTAGTGTCGGTCACGCGCTTCAAGGACACCGACGACGCCGTGAAATGGGCCAACGACTCGGAGTACGGGCTTGCCTCGTCGGTGTGGACGCAGGACGTCGGCAAGGCGATGACCGTGGCGTCGCGCCTGCAGTACGGCTGCACCTGGATCAACACGCACTTCATGCTGGTGAGCGAGATGCCGCATGGCGGCCTCAAGCGCTCCGGGTACGGCAAGGATCTTTCAGCCTATGCGCTCGAGGATTACACGGTCGTGCGCCACGTGATGGCGAAACTCTGAATCGCGAGGCAGGACAGTCACTTGCTGCGGAATCCGCATCAATGTGACAGCAGTTGCCATCGGAGATTCATGATTCCGTCACAACACTGACCAGACTGGCGGCGCACTCTGCCACCGTCGAGCAAGCCGACCCCCGCGGCAAGCCAGACGACGGCAGCGAGGCAGCATCAGCCGACATAAGGCAGCAAGGACGGATGCGCTAAGTCCTCAAAGCCCAACCGAACGCCGGGGCAGGAATTCCCCTCCTGCTCCGGCTTTTTTTCAGCCAAGTTCCGCCAGCAGCTTCTCGATCATCCCCTCCGCCTGCCGGCCATACCCGCCGCCAAACAGGTTGAAGTGATTCAACACGTGGTACAGGTTGTAGAGGGTGCGACGGGTGCCCGCCGCCTGGTCGAGTGGCCACGCTGACTGATAGGCCGCATAGAATCGCGGTCCGAAGCCACCGAACAGTCGCGTCATCGCCAGGTCGGCTTCACGGTCGCCGTAATACACCGCCGGATCGAAGATCGTCGGCTCGCGCGCAGCGGACGACACGCCCCAATTGCCACCCCATAGATCGCCGTGCAGCAGCGAAGGCACGGGACGGTGACTCCAGAAGAACGCGCCGCAGCGGTTGAGCAGTTCGCGCCCACGCTCGACGACGCGCGGGTCCAGGCCGTTGCGCGCCGCCAGGTCGAGCTGAAACCCGAGACGTTGCTCGCGAAAGAAGCGCACCCAGTCGTCGTCCCATGCATTGGGCTGGGGTGTCATGCCAATCGTGTTGTCGCGGTGCCAGCCGAAGCGCGCAGCCGTCACGCGGTGCTGCATCGCGAGCTTCTCGCCGAGCTGCGACTGCACCGCTGAGTCGCCCTCAGCCGCCGCCGCAAGATCCATCCATTCGAGCGCCAGCACCGCCTGCCCGCCCGCCGCACCGACGCCGAGCAGGACCGGAACACGCAATGCGTCAGCGCCTGCCAGGGCCCGCAATCCGTCGGCTTCCGCCTGGAAAACGTCGAGCCGGTCAGGGGGTGCGAGCTTCACGAATGCATCGCCGCCTTCGCCGGGCCAACGCACGCACCGGCTGACGCTGCCACCCTGCACAGCGCCAGACGGCTTCGCTGCGAAGCGACGCGACGCGAGGTCCGTCAACCACTGCGAGATGGATGCATCGGCGCTCATGGGGGAGTTCGGCGCGAATCAGGCTGAGTGCCGCGAATGCAGGCGCCGGGCCTGGTCGCGCAGCAGGCGTCCGAATCCCTGGGTCTCGCAGAACGTGTCGAGCGTGGCGAGATCCGGCGCCATCAACCGCAACTCGCTGATGCGGCTGATTGGCAGCGGCATGTCGCAGGCGATCCCGGTGAGCCTGCGCGACAGCATGGCCGTCTCGCGATGCTCGCGCAGGCTCTCCGCGACGAACGTGGCATTGCGGAATTTCAGCCTGGCGATCTGGTCGATGTTCTCGAGCACGCCTTCGAGCGTGTCGAAATGCTTGAGCAGCGTCTGTGCAGTCTTGCGCCCGACGCCGGGCACGCCCGGGATGTTGTCCACCGCATCACCCATCAGCGCAAGGAAGTCCGCCATGCGCTCGGGCACCACGCCGAAGCGCTCGGCGATGTCGTCGTAGCCGTAGCGCACGTCGGCAACCGCATCCCAATAGGTATCGACGGACGACAGCAGCTGCGTCAGATCCTTGTCTCGGCTAACGATCGTCACCGGCAATCCGGCCGCGCGAGCCCGCGTCGTGAGCGTGCCGATGATGTCGTCGGCCTCGTAGCGTGAGCTGCCGTACTGCGGCACGCCGAGCGCGGTGCAGATCTCGCGGCACAGCGCAAACTGCCGCTTGAGTTCCATCGGCGCGGGCTCGCGGTTGGCCTTGTACGCCGGATAGATCTCGTTGCGATAACCCTGTTCGAGGCTCTCGTCAAAGGCGACGGCGATGTGTCGCGGTGATTCCTTCTCGAGCAGCTCGGCCAGGAACCGCGAGAAGCCGAGGACCGCGTTGACCGGGTTGCCGTCCCGATCGGCGACGTCCACCGGCACCGAGAACCACGCGCGGAAAATGAAGACACTGGCATCGACGAGGTAGAGCATCGCGCAGGCCGGCGGCCTAGATCTCCCATTCGGGCTTCTGGCCCGTGAAGGCGTCGATGCCCTCGAAGAGCATGGCGACAAGGCGGTTCTCTTCCTCGGTCAGTTCCGGCCGCGCGATGTCGAACAGCAGGATCACGCGGGTGCGGTCGCTGTCGTTCCAGGCTTCGTGGTCGATCGTGTCGTCGAACACCCAGGCCTTGCCTTGCTGCCATTCGCGCACGTCGTTGCCGACGCGGAAGCGGCACTTGCCCGGCACGATCAGCGGCAGGTGGACGATCAGCCGCGTGTTGATCAGGCCATTGTGCGGCGGAATGTGTGCGCCGGGCCGCAACTGCGAGAACAGCACCGACGGCGTGCGGCCCGGGATCTGCGCGAGCGGCGCACCCGCCAGCGCGGCCAGAGTCTTCGGGCACCGCGCAGCGTTCTCCTCCACCAGCGTGCCGTTATGCCAGAGATAGAACGCCGTCCAGTCGGTGTTGTCGGTCATCCCCTGCTGGTCGGAGCGCGGGCGAGACGGATCGCTCTTCACGTACGGCGTGAACGCCGCGGAGTCCTGCAGCACCTCGAGCAGCTCCGCCCGGATCTCTTCCGTCGCGGCTTCGACCTGGTCGAGCCACGGGAAGTCGGCGCGATCGTAGAACTGCTTCTGCGGCAACTGCGGCAGGTAGTAGTAACGCGGCTCCTGCACATAGACACGCTTGCGGCCGAGCAGGATGTCGAGCGACTGGCCGAAGCGCGTGTTGGCCTGGGCCTCGTCGAAGCCACGCTCCTTGAGCCACGAGCGCATGTGCTCCTCGTAGCGCTTCGCAAACTCGTTGCTGACCTGCTGCACACGCCGCAATTCCTGCAGCAGGTCGGGCGGCAGCTTGTCCGCGGGCGGGGCCGCGCGCAGCGCAGCGCGGTAATAGGCCGAGGCGGCACGTGTGTCTCCGGCATGCTGGCAGCCGTCGCCCTTCATCACCAGCGCCCGCAGGTTGCGCGAATCGAGCTGGAGGACGCGGTCGACGGAGGCCGTCATGCCCTGCCAGTCCTGCAGCGCGCGGCAGGAGTAAGCGAGGCCCAGGAACACCGGCACGTCGGCCTGGCCGGCCCGGGCGGCTTGCAGGAACAGGTCACGGGCGCTGCGGGGGTCGCCGCGACGCAAGGCATCGGCTGCCGCGCGCGCGAGCGCCGGGCCGTCGTTGGCAGGTACATTCATGGTGCGTGAAGGATAAGAGATCGGGCGGTACGTTGGCAGGTCGTCGACGACGAAGTCCAGCCGCCCGTGCGAGGATGGTTGCATGAGCAATGTTCCCGGGACGGCGGGCGACACTCAGCCTGCCGAGATCCAGGTGCTACCGATCAGCCGGCGGCATGTCGCCGGATTCCACGTGGCCGTCGACAGCGTCGCCCGCGAACGCCGTTACCTGGCGATGCTGCAGGCGCCGACGCTTGCGCGTACCCGCCGTTTCGTCTTCGACAGTCTCAAGGGTGGCGCCGCGCACGTCGTGGCGGTCCGCGGGGACGAGGTCGTCGGCTGGTGCGACCTGCGGCCGAAGACGGCCCCAAGCTTGCGCCACAGCGCCGTACTCGGCATGGGTGTCGTCGCGGAACACCGCGGCCGCGGGATTGGCAGCCGCATGCTCGCCGCATGCCTCGACCTCGCCCGTGACCGTGGCATCCACCGCGCAGAGCTGATTGTGCGTGCCGACAACGCACCCGCCATCGCGCTCTATCGCCGGTTCGGTTTCACGGTCGAAGGCACCTGCCGCCAGTACCTGCGCGTCGACGGCGTGGACTTCGATGCGCTGCTCATGGCGCGACTGGAGCCGGCAACCAATCGCTGAGCCAGCCCCCTTCGGTGCAGGACGCGCGCGGCGCGGCGCTATAATCGTGCATGCGGCGGCCGGGCCGCGCCATGCGGCGGCCCGCCATCGCCGCGCATCTCTCTGTTCCAGAACGATTTTCATCCCGATTCGTGCGGACTGGCACGTAACTTGCCGGTCCTGGTCGAAACGAGCGCAAGAATGGACATGGTTGCCCAGATCAAGACGCCGCCGCTGCGGCTGCTGCGGGCCTTCTGCCTCGCCGCACGCCACTCGAGCTTCAAGGATGCGGCCGACCGGTTGGCGCTGACGCCCTCGGCCGTCAGCCATCAGGTGAAGGAACTCGAGGAACAACTCGGCGTCACGCTGTTCGAGCGGCGTACCCGCTCGGTCGTGCTCACTCCCGTTGGCAGGCAACTGCTCGAAGACCTCGAACCTGCGCTCGCAGCGCTCGGCGCGGCGATCGAACGAACGCGTTCCGGCTCTGGCGCCCGCCGCCAGCTCACGGTGGTGATGCCGCCTTTCTTCGCCAGCGAAATGTTCGCGCCGCTGCTCCCCGCCTTCCACGCCCGGCATCCCGGCATCGACATCCAGGTGGACACCCACGACCCGCGCCCGGGGCAGCATTCAGGATTCAGCGACGTGTCGATCGTGCTCGCGGCCCAGGCGCCGTCCGACCCGGGCATCGAGGCGGTGCGCCTGATGCCGCTGCGGCTGGTCGCGGCCGCATCGCGCAAGGTCGCAGACTCAATGGCCGGAAAGCACGGTGCGCACGCGTTCGACGGCCAGACGCTGATCTCGCACCGCAATTTCCGCAACGACGTCTGGGACCTCTGGGTCAACCAGCTCGGGCTTGACCTGCGCCACGTGCGCAACGTGGTGGAGTTCGACAGCATGGTGGCGGTCGCCCGCGCAGCTGAACGCGACGGTGGCGTCGCTCTCGTGCCCGCGCTGGTCTGCAAGCCCTGGTTTGAACGCGGGGCGCTGGTGCACCTCGAAGGCTTCGACCTGCACGGCACTGACGCCTATTACCTGGTGTCCCGCCGCGACGACGCAGAGCGGCCCGAAGTCCGGGCGTTGGTCGACTGGGCCGTCGAGCAGTTTCAGGTTGCCGACTGACTCCAGAAGCGGTCGGGTGACGAAAGGTCATTCATCGATTGATGAGACTTCGTTTGTCGCACTGCAGCATCAGACGTAGTCTCGAACCGTCCAGCGGCATCAGCGACGTGGCCCGGGGTGCACTCCCCCTGCGACCCCCGCCTCGTCCAGCCCGCCGGAACTTGTCGAGGTGGCCTGGGACGCACTCCCCCTGCTCCCCCCAGTCCATCTCGGCAAGTTTTTCTTCGATGAAAAGGGCGCCTTTGGCGCCCTTTTTTTTGGCTCGGTCGCCGGGTCGCGTCGGTTAGCCGAGGACGCTGTAGGGGCGAGAATTCGCACGGCGCAAGCAACCTCAGCAAGGCCAGATCGGATAAACCGGGGCGAAAAGGTAGCGTCCGACAATTTTCATGACTCTCCCACCTGTTCGCGTTGGTGGCGCATCGCCCTGACGCGTTTCGTCTGCCGAAAGCAATGGGATGGACCCCTCCCCACACCTACGGCATCGAGCGCCAGACTGGAGCTGTGCAGTAACCAGTCACGGAATGAGGAGGGGTCGTCATGAAGCTTGCTCGCGCGGGTGTGGATTTGGCCAAGCAGGTCTTTCAAGTACATGGCGTGGATCGGGCTGAACGCCCGGTCTGGTGCCAGCGTCTGAAGCGCAACCGGTGGATTGCGGATCTGGAGCGTGCGGCCGACCCAGGTGCCGAGATCGGCATGGAGGCCTGTGGGAGCGCACATCACTGGGCGCGATTGCTGCAGTCCAAAGGTTACCGTGTGAAGCTGATCGCGCCGCAGTTCGTAAAGCCCTACGTGAAGACGAACAAGACCGGTGCGAACGACGCCGAGGCGATCTGCGAAGCGATCGAGCCTGATCCGGGAGCGGACTGCCAAGGCCAACCAGTTGCGCGGGCTCGTCTATGAGTACGGTCTGGTGGCGCCTCGAGAGCTCGTCTCCTTGCGCCGTGCGGTGCCGGAGTGACTGGAGGACGCCGAGAATGGCCTGACCGCTCGCTTCCGAGCGCTACTGGCCGGCTTGTATCGTGATCTGCAGCGGCTCGACGAACGAGTGCGAGAACTCGATCAGGAGATCGCTGCAATCGCTCGCGAGCATGAGGCGGTCGGTCGTCTCGAGCAGCTGCACGGCATCGGCGCGCTGACCGCGTCGGCGCTGTAGGCGCTGTTCGGCGACGCGAGGCAGTATCGCAATGGCCGCGAACTGGCGGTGGCACTCGGGCTGACGCCGCGCCAACACAGCTCCGGGAGCAAGGAAAGGCTGCTGGGCATCAGCAAACGCGGCGACAAGTACGTGCGCACGCTGCTGATCCACGGCGCACGCTCGGCGTTGCGCACGGCGCCAAGCAGGACGGATCGGATCAGTCGCTGGGCCTTGGCGCTCGCGGAGCGCTCACATCCGAACGTCGCTGTGACGGCGCTCGCCAACAAGACCGCCCGGGTCGCCTGGGCGATGCTGAGGCATGGAGCGAACTATGAACCGGAGCGCGTGGCGGATTACAATGCGCTACCCCGATTTATCCATTCCATGGCCCGCGAGGAACGATGTGAGTCAAGCGCAGCAAGACATTCAATTGAAAGTTTGGAAAGAGCTCGCCATCAGCAAGCAGATCCTGATGCGAGCGGCCGCGGACGCGCTCAAGCTCGACCCGGAGTGCACGCAGGACGAGCTGAAGGAAGCACTCGAAGCCGCGCTGAAGAAGGTCGCCAGGGCGGATACCGAACTCGTCAACGCGAAGAAAGAGGCGACGGTCGCCATCACTGCGCTCGAGAAGAAGTTAGCCGAGGGCGAGCAGTGCCTGGCCATTGCGCAGGAGGCCGCTACCGAGGCGAAAGCCGCGCACGACAGCGCGCTTCAGCAGATGGCCAACCAGCGCGCTGCCGCGGCGACGGACCTGCAGAAGGTCAAGGACCGCCTGACCGAGCGCGAAATGTCGCTCAAGGCGATCAACACGGCGCTGGCCGACACGCCCGCAAACGTCCTGAAGAAAATGAACACGCTCAAGAAGCAGAAGCAGGAAGAAGCGGATGCGCGCCGCCAGGTCGAGTCCGCGCTGAATACGCTTCGCACCGAGAAGCGCCAGCAGGATCAGAGGTTGGCGGACGTTCTTCGTAATGGCGCGACCTTGGTGAGCCGTTATCGCGACCTGCACGCGCTGTCGCTGAAGCTGCATGACCAGCTCCAGCCGCTGGTCGAGGATGCGAAGAGCCTGGCGGAGATTCCCGAGCTGGATACGAATCTGCTGGAAGCCATCGAGCAGGCTGCAGAGAGAATGTAAAGCTCCCTGCCCGTTCGAGCCGCAGCCTGCCCTCACCCTGAACGCGGCGCAGCTCAGTGCCGCCCGCCGCTAAGCGCACCAGGTAGCGCTGCCCTGTTCTTGTCCGACGAGCGGCAAGGCAGACACGCTCGCCGGACAAGAACAGGGCAGCGCTACCTTCGTGACCGCAGGCTTGCGTGCTCGCACCTCAATTAACCCCTGGCGGCCGCACCCTGACGCAGTCGCTCGTGCAGCGGACTCGATCGCGGGAAGTGCGCGAGCAGGTATTCCATCTGGTCGGCCAGCACCCGCCGACCCTTCAGGTAGATGTATTCCGCGTAGCTCGGCGTGAACGGCACGGCGATCAGCTGGAGTTTCGCCTGTTCAGGGGTGCGCCACGCCTTGATGTTGTTGCAGCGGCGGCAAGCCGTCACGACGTTGTTCCAGGAGTCGGCGCCGCCACGCGACAACGGCGTGACGTGGTCGCGGGAGAGCTGGCCAGTCGGGAACCGCTGCCCGCAGTAGAGGCAGAGGTGCGCGTCGCGCCTGAACAGCGTCTCGTTGTTGAGCGGTGGCACGTAGCCATGGTGCCGGTTGCCTGGATTGTGGCTGTGGCCGATCGTCGCCACGATCGAACTGACCTGCACGATGGTGCGGTCGCCCGTGCGGGCGTTGGTGCCGCCCCGCAGGCAAAACAGAGTCTGGCCGAACGCATAGGCAACCTGGCCCATGAAGTGGAGCCGGACCGCGTCCCGGTAATCGATCCACTCGAGGGGCATGCCCGAGACGTCCGTCCGCAGGACCTCCTGCGAAAGTGCGTACTGCGAAAGCGCGCGCATGTCGTGAAGATACGGCACTGCTGTGCAATAATCCACGGCTGTTTCGTAACCGTGACAATCCAGAATATTCCTTGAGCGGCAACGCGTTAGCCGCGACCGGGCACGCGGAGGCTGGCCACGAAATGTGCGCCACGAACCGGCCGTCCCGCTCTCCCAAGCAGCAGTGAGGTCACCATGTCGTTGACGATCGGAGTTCCCCGCGAGACTTTTGCGGGCGAGAAGCGTGTTGCCGCCGTGCCCGAGGTGGTCGAGAAACTGGTCAAGCTGGGCTTTACCGTCGCCGTGGAGAACGGAGCGGGAGCCGCTGCGAACTTCGCCGACGACACCTACCAGGCCGCCGGCGCCAGGATTGCGGGCAGTGCCGCCGAACTGATGGGCAGCGCCGACATCATCTTCAAGGTGCGCGCCCCGACGGCCGACGAAGTTGCGCTCATGAAGCCGGGCAGCACGCTGGTCAGCTTCATCTGGCCGGCACAGAACCCCCAGCTCATGCAGCAGCTGGCGGACCGCAAGCTCACCGTGCTGGCCATCGACTCCTTGCCGCGCCAGCTCTCCCGCGCCCAGAAAATGGACGCGCTCACTTCCATGGCCAGCATCAGCGGTTACCGCGCGGTGATCGAAGCCGCCAACGCCTTCGGCCGCTTCTTCAACGGTCAGGTCACCGCCGCCGGCAAGATTCCGCCGGCCAAGGTTTTCGTCGCCGGTGCCGGCGTCGCCGGCCTGGCCGCCATCGGCACGGCCGCCAACCTGGGCGCCATCGTGCGCGCCAACGACACGCGCGCCGAGGTCGCCGACCAGGTCGTGTCGCTGGGCGGCGAATTCGTCAAGGTCGACTTTGAGGAAGAGGGCTCCGGCGGCGGCGGCTACGCGAAGGTGATGAGCGAGGGCTTTCAGCAGGCCCAGCGCGAGATGTATGCCCAGCAGGCCAAGGACGCGGACATCATCATCACGACCGCGCTGATCCCGGGCAAGCCCGCGCCGAAGCTCATCACCGCCGAGATGGTGCAGAGCATGAAGCCGGGCAGCGTCATCGTCGACATGGCTGCCGAGCAGGGCGGCAACTGCGAACTCACCGTTCCTGGCGAAGCGGTGGTCCGGCACGGTGTCACCATCATCGGCTACACCGATCTGGTCAGCCGCCTGGCCAAGCAGTCGTCGACCCTGTACTCGACCAACCTGCTGCGCGTGACCGAGGAGCTCTGCAAGACCAAGGACGGCGTCATCAACGTCAACATGGACGACGACGCTATCCGCGGCCTGACCGTCATCAAGGACGGCGGCATCACCTGGCCGCCACCGGCGCCGAAGTTGCCGGCCGCCCCGCCGCAGGCCAAGCCTGCCGCAGTAACGGCCGCGCCGGCGAAGAAATCCGGCCACGGCCATGGCGCCGGCGAGCCGGCCTCGGCGAAGAGCCTGGCCATGATCTTCGGCGTAGGCGCGCTGCTGTTCTGGCTGGTCGGAGCCTTCGCGCCGGCCTCGTTCCTCGCGCATTTCACCGTCTTCGTGCTGGCCTGCTTCATCGGCTACATGGTGATCTGGAACGTCACGCCGGCGTTGCACACGCCACTGATGAGCGTCACCAACGCCATCTCCAGCATCATCGCGGTCGGCGCACTGATCCAGGTGGCGCCGCCGCTGGTTGCCGGAACGGAGGGGCGGCCCGATACGCTGATCCTGGGTCTTGCGGTCGCCGCACTTGCGCTCACCGCGATCAACATGTTCGGCGGCTTTGCCGTCACCCGTCGCATGCTGGCGATGTTCAGGAAGTAAGGGGCGCAAGCATGTCCACAAATATCGCAACGATGGCCTACATCGCCGCCATCATCCTGTTCATCCTGAGCCTGGGCGGCCTGTCGAATCCCGAGACCTCGCGGCGCGGCAACGTCTTCGGCATCGTCGGCATGGCAATTGCCGTGCTCGCGACTGTGTTCGGACCGCGAGTCACCGCAGCCGGCCTGCCCTGGATCGTCGGTTCGCTGGCCGTGGGCGGCGCCATCGGCCTGTACGCGGCCCGCAAGGTGCAGATGACGCAGATGCCTGAGCTGGTCGCCATCATGCACAGTCTCGTCGGTCTCGCGGCGTGCCTCGTCGGCTACGCGAGCTACGTCGACACCTCGATCGCGTTCACCGGCGCGGAAAAGACCATCCACGAAGTCGAGATCTACATCGGCATCCTCATCGGTGCGGTCACGTTTTCGGGTTCGGTCATCGCCTTCGGCAAGCTGTCCGGCAAGATCAGCGGCAAGCCGATGCTGCTGCCCGCGCGGCACTGGCTCAATCTCGCGGGGCTGCTCGGGGTGATCTGGTTCGGCTGGCAATTCCTGCAGGCACACGACATCCAGTCTGGTTTGATGCCGCTCGCGGTGATGACGGTGATCGCTCTGCTCTTCGGCGTGCACATGGTGATGGCGATCGGCGGCGCGGACATGCCGGTCGTGGTGTCGATGCTCAACAGCTACTCGGGCTGGGCTGCGGCCGCCACGGGCTTCATGCTCTCCAACGACCTCCTGATCGTCGTCGGCGCGCTGGTCGGCTCTTCGGGCGCGATCCTGTCCTACATCATGTGCCGCGCGATGAATCGCAACTTCCTGAGCGTCATCGCCGGCGGCTTCGGCACGGGCGGCGGCACGGCACCGGCCGCCGCAGGCGCGCAGCCGGCGGGCGAGGTCACGGCCATCAGCGCGGTCGAGACCGCGGAGCTGCTGCGCGACGCCAAGAACGTGATCATCGTGCCGGGCTACGGCATGGCGGTCGCCCAGGCGCAGCACACCGTGTACGAAATCACGAAGTTGCTGCGCGAGAAAGGCGTGAACGTGCGCTTCGGCATCCACCCGGTCGCGGGCCGCATGCCGGGGCACATGAACGTGCTGCTCGCCGAGGCCAAGGTGCCGTACGACATCGTGATGGAGATGGATGAGCTCAACGACGACTTCCCGGACACCGACGTCTCGATGGTGATCGGCGCCAACGACATCGTGAACCCCGCGGCCGAGGACGATCCGACCAGCCCGATCGCGGGCATGCCGGTGCTGCAGGTGTGGAAGTCAAAGACCTCGATCGTGATGAAGCGTTCGATGGCCTCGGGCTACGCCGGCGTCGACAATCCGCTGTTCTACAAGGAGAACAACCGGATGCTGTTCGGCGACGCGAAGAAGATGCTCGACGAAGTGCTCGTTGCGCTGAAGAGCTGAATCGCCCTCACCCCAGCCCTCTCCCACTGGCGTGGGAGAGGGAGCAGTTCAGCTTGCGCCGCGCGCCTGTTTTTCCTTCCAGCGCCGTTTCATCTTCTCGCGCTGTTCAGGCGTCGCATTCTGCCAGCGCTCCTTCATCCGCTCGCGCTGCTCGGGCGTCATGTCCTGCCAGCGTTCGCGCAGCTCCTCGCGCCGCTCCGGCGGCAGCGACTGGTACTTGCGATAGGCCTCGCGCAGGCGCTGCTGGTCCTCGGGGGGCAGCTCGCGAAACTGCTGGTAACGTTCGCGCGCCTGCTTGCGTGCGGCCGGCGGCATTGCCTGCCACTGCTGGAACCGCTGTTGTGCCTGGGCTTTCTGCTCCGGCGTCATCTGTTCCCAGCGCTGGGCGCCGCGCGCAATCGCCTGCTGCCGCCCCGGCGGCAACTGGTTCCAGCGCTCGCGATATGGTTCGAGCGCGCGCTGCTGCTCCGGGCTGAGCTGCGACCACGGCACACCTGCCGACTGACCGGGTTGCGGCGCGGGCGTACTTTCGCCAGCGTAGCTCGACGGCGCGGCGAGCAGCAGCCACGCGGAGGCGAACGCCGCCGCGGTGATCAACATGGGGCGAGTATTCATGGCTTGCGCTCCATCGTCGCGGGCGGTTGTGCGCCGTCCCGTTGCACAGTCGTCGATGACGCCTGGGCAGGCGCCGGATTGCTGCTTTTCGGGGCAACCGCTGCGGCCTGCGCGCTGGCGACGAGCCAGTCGGCATCGTCGGTCTCCCAACTGCCCAGGTACTCGAGGAAATCCTCTGGCACCGGTGGTGCGTCGGCCGCACCCACCGGTCCGCCGGCGGCCATGGCAGCCAGCAGGAATGCGTGCCGCGTCGCGAGGTTGCGTCCGACCATCTCAACTCACCCCGTCGTCGGCGGTGGCGAGTTCCACCCACACATAGAAGTCGAGATCGGCTTCAGTCGCGAGATCCAGGTCTTCGCCTGCCGCGAGCAGTTCGAGGGAATCCTGCTGCATGTCGGCAGGCGAACTGGAGGCGACAGTCGGCGGCGCGTTCGCATCCGGCGGCGCGCGCCACAACAGCACTGCGGCCAGCACGCCCGCGGCGAGCGCACCGGCAGGCGCCCATGCCAGCCAGCGGTTGTGGCCATGGCTGCTGCCCTGCGCCGCCGCGAGCGCCTTCTGTCGCGACCGCTTGAGGCGCGAAAGGGTCGCCGCGTCGAGGTCGTCGACACTGACCCGGAAAGCGTCCCGCGCGCGTCGTTCGAACTCTGCGTCGCGGCGGTCCTGCGGTTCTTCACTCATGTCCATACCTCGGCCAGTTCCGTGCGCAGTGCCTGCAGCGCCCGGAAGTAGTGTGTCTTGACGCTGCCCTCGGTGCAGCCCATCGCAGCGGCCGTCGACGCCACGTCGAGGCCTTCGAGGCAGCGCAGCGAGAACGCTTCGAGTTGCCGCGCAGGCAACCGGCGCAGCGCCTGCTCGAGCTGCCGCATGGCTTCTGCCGTCGCCAGCCGCTGCAAGGGCCCTGGATCGGCGTCGGGCACCTGCTCGAGCGGATCCTCGCGATCTTCTTCGTCATGTCGCGCGGCCCCGGGCAGCAGTCCGAAAAATCGCCGCCGGACTCCATGGCGCCGCTGCAGGTCACGGATGCCGTTGTAGAGAATCCGATAGAACAACGGCTGCCACTCCGCGGCGGGCCGCGACGCATACTTCTGTGCCAGTTGCAGCATCGCGACCTGCACGACGTCATGCGCGTCGTCGGTGTCGCGCAGCGCAAGCTGCGCGACCCGGAATGCGCGTCGCTCGACCCCGGCCAGGAATCGGTCAAGCTCGCGTGCCTGCACTGCGTCCAGTCGATCCTCCCCGCGCTCACTGCATGCGGCGTCCGCCGCCCGGCCGGCGCCTGCTTCGAGACTAGCAAAGCCCCGCATGCCGTAGACTCGCGATCCCCGCGGCTCCATCATCGTCCTGTGCAATCAACGCCTTGCGGGGCAATCGGTTGACGTGGCGTGTTGCAGCAGATGTGCACCACCGGCGCAGGCCGACCGGGCGTTGCTCCCGGGAGGCTTGATGCGGACCGGTCAGACCGGGTCCAGACTGTCGTAAAGGTCTGTAACTGATTGTATTTGTTTGTTATTTATCGCTGCGGCGATTTTGTAGTCATTTCGAAAAACTCCCCGGCGGATTCGGCACTTGGGCGACATTCACGCAAGTCATCCACAGAGTTTTCCACAGGGTTTGTGGACAACTGCGGGGGCTGGCCGGGATGACTGAACCCATCCTCGGCGTGGCCATCGACGCGCCGCTGCGCCGCCTTTTCGACTACCGCGCGCCACCCCAGGTGGACGCCGGAAAACTCCTTCCGGGACAACGGGTTTGGGTGCCGTTCGGGCGCCGCAGAGCGGTCGGCGTGATCGTGGAGATCCGCGACCGCTCGGAGTTGCCGGAGGCGCGGCTCAAGCACGCGCTGGCATTGATCGACGCAGAGCCCGTGCTCGATGCGACGCTGCTCGACCTGCTGCGCTGGTCGGCCGAGTACTACCGCCATCCTCCCGGCGAGGTCATCGCCGCGGCGCTGCCGGTCGCGCTGCGCACTGGCGCGGATGCCGTGGCGACCGCAGAACGGTGGACCCTGAGCGCCGCTGCACGCACCGGCCAGGCCGAACCGATCAGCGCGCGGGCGAGCAAGCTGCGCGAGGTCGCGGACTTCCTTGAATCACACGGACCCGCGGGCGCCGCCGAGCTCGGCGCGCTCTCGGCGCGCTGGCGCGACCACCTGCGCGAACTGGAGAAACGTGGCTGGGTCATTCGCGTGCGCGAGGACGTCGCGGCCGCGATGCCATCGACCACGTCCGCCGCCGCCGAGTGCGGACCCGAGCTGACACCCGAGCAGCAGACCGCGGTCGCCGCGATCGAAGCCGCTCGCGGCCGCTTTGCGCCATTCGTGCTGCACGGCGTGACCGGCAGCGGCAAGACGGAGGTCTACCTGCGCGCGATCGCGGAGGTCGTTGCGCGGGGCGAGCAAGCACTGGTGCTGGTGCCGGAAATTTCGCTTACGCCGCAGCTCGTGTCGCGCTTCGCGGCCCGCTTCCCCGGGCCGCTCGCTGTGCTGCATTCCGGCCTCACCGACACGGATCGCCTGCTGGCGTGGCGTGCAGCGCGGGAGGGTACGGCGCCGGTCGTGATCGGCACGCGTTCTGCGGTCTTTGCGCCACTCGCGCGACCGGGACTCATCGTCGTCGACGAAGAACACGATCCTTCCTACAAGCAGCAGGAAGGGTTCCGCTACTCCGCGCGCGACCTCGCGCTGGCCCGCGCGCAGCGGCACGGCATTCCGGTGGTGCTCGGGTCGGCGACACCCTCGCTCGAAAGCCTGGAGCGTGTCCGCGCCGGACGCGCGCAGCTTCTCGACCTGCCAAATCGCACCGCGGGCGCGAAGCCGCCGAGCCTGCACCTGGTCGACCTGCGTGCGCACGCGGAAACGCAGGGCATTGCAACTCCCACGGTGCTCGCGATTCACCGGCACCTCGAGGCGGGCGGACAGGTACTTGTCTATCTCAATCGACGGGGCTACGCGCCGACGCTCTTCTGTCCGAGCTGCGGCTGGGTCGCGCCCTGCCCGCGATGCGACGCGAGACTCACCGTGCACCTGCGGGAGCGCTCGCTCGACTGCCACCACTGCGGCACGCATCGCCCGATCCCGGAGCTTTGTCCCGATTGCGGCACGGCGGTGAAGCCGGTCGGTCAGGGCACGGAGCGGATCGAGGAGACGCTGTCGACACTTTTTCCGGGATTCACGCTGGCGCGCATCGACCGCGATGCCATGCGCAAACGGGGCTCGCTCGAGGACACGCTGCAACGCGTCCACAGCGGCGAAGTGAGACTGCTGGTTGGCACGCAGATGCTGACCAAGGGGCATCACTTCCCGCTGGTGACGCTGGTCGTCGTGCTGAACGCAGACCAGGGCCTGTTCGGGACCGACTTCCGCGCGGCCGAACGACTCGCGCAAACGATCGTGCAGGTGTCCGGGCGCGCGGGCCGGGCCGAAAGGCCGGGCGAGGTGTTGATCCAGACCGAATACCCCGAGCACCCGCTGCTGCAGCAGCTGGTCAGCGGCGGGTACGACGCATTCGCTGCCGCTGCGCTCGTCGAGCGCGAGCAGGCGTGCTGGCCACCGTTCGCGCGCGTCGCGGTGCTGCGTGCCGAAGCGCCCGGGCGCGAGGCGCCAGTCGCGTTCCTGGATTACGCGAAGACGCTGGCGGAATCCTGCGGCGTGACGGGCGTCGAAATCCTCGGGCCCGCCGCTGCGCCGATGGAGCGGCGTGCCGGTCATTACCGTGCGCAACTGATGCTGCACGCGGCGTCACACTCGCCGCTGCAGCGGCTGCTGGCACGGTGGGTGCCGCTGCTGGAGGATGCGCCCGGTGCACGCAAGGTCCGCTGGGCGCTCGACGTGGATCCGCTGGAGCTGTTCTAGCGAGTCGCGTCAGGTCGCGGGTGGCAACGCAAAGTTGACCGTCACGACCTGGTTCGCGTTCACGTCGACCGTCGTGCCATTCACCGGGGAAAAGGTGACGACCTCACCCGCCGCCGGTGGTGTCGGCACCGCATCGGCGTCGATCGTGGAGTCGTCGGCATCGCAGGTGTAGGCAACGACGTATCTGCCGACCGGGATGAAACCTATCGCGTATTTGAATGTGTCCGGGCTTACCAGCGCGCTCGTGATCGGATCGGTGCCGTCGGCCGGGTTGCCATCGACATCATCCGGCACGGTCGGTGCGGTATCCGTCGCCGTGACGGGTCCGAACAGGTAGACGCTGCCGGGCTTGGCCGTCGAGGCGACGCAGCTCGGAGCGGACAGCAGGCTGCTGTCGATCGTGCCGCTGATCGTGCCCACCTGCAGGTTGTCGACGAGGCGCAGCGCGGGCTTCAGCAGGTAGACCTGGCCATTGCAGGTGGCAGCGTCCGCGCGCTGACCGGGGGGCTGCACCACCGACTTGCGCAGGTTGAAGTCGATAGTGAAATCCGTGACGGTGCCGACGCCGACGGTGAAGCCACGAACCAGCTTCAGGCCGGTCTCGGCGCCGCTCGGGATGCGCATCTCGCATTCCTGGCCGCCGATCGTGACGAAAGAGTCGCGGATTGCCGGGTCGGCATTGACCTTGAGCCGCATCCATTCGTACTCACCGGCGGGGACGGACTCGCCGTCGAGCAACAGGGCGCGCGCTGTGCCTTGCAGGGCCAGCACATCGAGCGTTTTCGGAGCCGGGAAGTCGCGCGAGAACGGCGCACCACCGATGGGCTTCAGCTCCACGCCGGTGAACTGAACTACGACCGCATCGGCCTGATCGACGGGAGCGTCGGTGATCCCTAAGCGCAGGGTGCCGGTATTCGATTGCATGCCGTCGCTGCCACCGCCACCGCAACCCGCGAGTGCCGCGACCGCTGCCACCAGCGCGGCGCAGGACGCCACCCGGAAATTGGAATGAGTCATGGGTCAAACCTCTCTGGCAAGCGACGCAGGTGGGAGAAAACTAGCCAAAACGGCAGAATGCCGGCGTGCGCGCTTCACACTTTGACCTCGCTTCGGCTCCCGGAATTCCCTAGACTCTCGGCAGCCTCCGCTCGCTGACGGCAACACCTTGAAATACCTGATAGAAAAGCTCGTGCAGGACGCTCTGGGCGCCCTGCCGGAAGAACTGCGTCCGCCAGGGCCGGCGACTGGCATCGTGGTCGAGCGCACGCGCGACTCGACCCACGGCGACTTTGCGACCAACGTGGCGCTGCAACTCGCCAAGGCGGCGAAGCGCAAGCCGCGCGACCTCGCGCAGGCTGTCGTCGACGCGCTGCCGGCGAGCGCGCTGGTCGCCCGTGTCGAGATCGCGGGACCGGGCTTCATCAACTTTTTCCTGGCGCCGGCAGCGTACCAGGCCGAACTGCTGCGGGTGGTCGACGGCGGACGCGGCTACGGCCGCTCGTCGCTGGGTGGCGGCAGGAAAGTCATGGTGGAGTTCGTCTCGGCGAACCCGACCGGGCCGCTGCACGTCGGTCACGGCCGTCACGCAGCATTCGGCGCATCGCTGTCGAACATCCTCGACGCGGCGGGTTACAGCGTCTACCGCGAGTACTACATCAACGACGCGGGACGGCAGATGGAAATCCTCGCCGCCAGCGTCTGGCTGCGCTACCTCGAGAGCTTCGGCGAGCAGTTCCCTTTCCCGTCGAACGGGTATCGCGGCGACTACATCCGGCCGATCGCCGACAAGCTGGTAGAGCGCGCCGGCCGCTCGCTGTTGCAGCCCGCAGCCGCGGTGTTCTCGAAACTGCCGCCGGATGCCCCGGTCGGCGACAAGGACCTGTACATCGACGCCGTCATCGAGCGCGCGAAGTCGCTGCTCGGCGCGGCCGGCTTTCGCCAGGCGTTCGACCTGGCCCTCGACGACATCCTGGCGGACATCCGCGACGACCTCGAAGAATTCGGCGTGCGCTACGACAGCTGGTTCAGCGAACGCAGCCTCGCCGACGACGGCGCGATCGATCACGCGCTCGACCTGCTGCGCAGGAACGGCGTCGTGTACGACAAGGAAGGCGCCGAGTGGTTTCGCGCCACCGACTTCGGCGACGAGAAAGACCGCGTCGTCGTGCGCGAGAACGGCATCAGGACGTACTTCGCGTCGGACATCGCCTATCACCTGAACAAGCGCGAGCGCGGCTTCGAGCAGCTGATCGACGTACTGGGTTCCGACCACCACGGTTACATCGCCCGCGTGCGCGCAGGTCTCGTGGCCATGGGGCAACCGGGTGATTGCCTCGACGTCCGGCTCATGCAGTTCGTCACGCTGTATCGCGGCGGCGAGAAGGTGCAGATGTCGACCCGCTCGGGCGAGTTCATCACGCTGCGCGAGCTGCGTCGCGAAGTCGGCAACGATGCCGCGCGTTTCTTCTACGTCCTGCGCAGCAACGACCAGCACCTCGACTTCGACATGCAGCTCGCGACGTCGCGTTCGAACGAGAACCCCGTGTACTACATCCAGTATGCGCACGCGCGCGTCTGCAGCGTGCTGCGGCAGATGCGCGAGAAGGGCTTCGAGCACGACGAGGCGCGCGGACACGCCAGCCTCGACCGGCTGTCCGAGCCGCACGAGCAGGCCTTGCTCGCGACGATGAGCCGCTACCCGGAAGTGATCGAGATGGCGGCGCAGCAGCGGGCCCCTCATGCGCTGGTGCACTACCTGCGGGAGCTGGCAACGGATTTCCATGCCTACTACAACGCGCACCAGTTCCTGGTCGCCGACGAATCAGTGCGTGATGCGCGGGTCACGCTGATCCGCGGCGTCCGCCAGGTCATCTGCAACGGGCTCTGCCTGCTCGGCGTGTCAGCGCCGGAGGCCATGTGATGGCAGAGTCCCGGGGCAGCCGCACGCTCAACCGTGACTTCAAGGACGTCCGGCGCCATGCGCCTGGCGCTCCGGGTCAGCCGTTCAGCGGCTGGGGCGGCTTTGGCCTCGGGCTCGGCCTCGGGCTGTCCGTTGCGCTGGCCGTGCACCTGTACCACCGTAACCGCATGCCGGATGCAACCGAGCCCGTGCCTGCGGCTGTCAAGGCGCCGGCCTCCGCTGCCGCATCGGACGATGGCGCCATCGGCGGCACTGGCGCAACGGCGGAACCGGATCTCGACTTCTACGACATGCTGCCCAAGCAGGAGGTGGAAGTGCCGGGCCAGCCGCCTCAGGCAGCCTCGACCAAGCCCAGGACGCCTTTGCCGACGGGCGATGCCGTGCTGCAGGCGGGATCGTTCAAGCAATCGACCGAAGCCGAGAAGATGCAGGCACAGCTCGCGCTGGTGGGTATCGCGGCGAAAATCCAGCGCGCATCGGTCGACGACGAAACCTGGTACCGGGTGCGCATCGGCCCGATCGCGACAGTCGAGGAACTGCGCGTGATCCAGGCCAAGCTGCGTGAAGCCGAGATCACGGCAACGGCGGTGACCCCTGCCGAGGACTCACCGCTCCCCTGACGCGGACGCGGTTTGACCGCTCACCGGGAATGGCCGGGCCCAAAGAAAACGGGCCCCGATGTTTCCATCGGGGCCCGCGAGACTGCAGACCAGTGTCCTGGTTCTTGTAGTTCGTGGTTCTGGTTACTTCGAGCTGCGGCGACGTGCGAGGCCAAGGCCCAGCAGGCTCAGGCCGAACAGCGCGAGCGAACCCGGCTCCGGCACCGCATTCGGCGTCTCGGTCACGAACCGGCTGACCGACGGACCCGTCGGCTGGCTCGATTCGGCGGCCTTCTCGTTGCCCGAGGGGGACGCGACGAAGACCGGAGCCGAGGCGGCGATCACGGCCGCAGCAGCACTGTTACCGCTGGTGTCGCCGCTGGACGCCGGCACCGAGGGCTTGCTGATTTCTTCAGTGACGACCGCAGCCGTGGTGCACTGCGACTTGTAGGCAGACGCGAAGCTGGCACGCTTGCTTGCGCTCTTGCCCTTGTTCATCTTGCGCGCGAGCTTGGCGCACGCCTTCGCCTTCTTGCGCTGTTGCCTTGATCTGCTGCTTGCTCAGCGTCGCGGAAGTTGCCGAACTGGCCGACGTCAACGTCGAGGCCGACGACGAGCTGGACGACATCGTGACGGCGTTGGCGGTGCCCGCCGCGAAAGTGAGCGCGGCAACGCAGGGCAGGACCGCAAATTTGATGATGTTCTTCATGTTCAAGCCGTTCCTTGTTGCAGAGACATTGAGCCATGGGTGGCTCGCGTAGAAGTTAATGCAACGCGTGTGCCAACTTATGTTCTCTTTTATTTTCAATGACTTAGATTATTCAACTGCTCTTGACGCAGGGGAATTGGAAAGTCATCCGGCAATCGGCTGCGGACGCGCGCAGCACAAACCTCCCGGGATCGACGTCACCGACTGATGCCGCGACGGCGTAAAGCGAACATGCGAGCCGCTTCTGACCTGATTTGGCGCAAATCCGGGACACGCTTTCCATGAGGCACCCGGGTGGCCGGTCGTTACCGGTTTGTAAGATTTGCCGACAGTCGCTGCAGCGCCGCGATTGTTCCTGCCGCCAACGCCGCATTAGCCCGGTGGGAGCCAGCACCCAGACCGCGCCCTGATGCGTCCTTGCTCCAGCTTCTTCATGGCAGCTTGCCTTGCTGCGTACCGTCCGGTGCCGGCTCCCGGAGACATCCTCGGCCCGTTGGGACGCAGGTTCGCCCGCCATTTCCGGCGCGATCACGTAGAAACCGTGTTCGCCGCCACCGCGTCGCCAGCGCGGCGATCGAGCTGCCGCAGCATGATGGCCTCGGCGACGTGCTCGACACGCACGCAGGGGCTTTGAGCCAGGTCCGCGATGGTGCGGGCGACCCGCAGTACCCGGTGATAGGCGCGCGCGGAGAGGTCCAGCTGCCGCATTGCGCGGGCCAGCACCTCGAGGGCCTGCGGATCGGCGGCGCAGGCCGCCGCCAGGTCATTGCCCTCGAGCCGGGCATTGGTGCGGGACTGGCGCTGCAACTGCCGTGATCGCGCGGCCGCGACCCGCTCCGCCACGGCTGCGGAGCTTTCCGGGCGGGCGTCGTCCGCGATTTCCTCGAGCGCGACCCGCCCCACCTCGACGTGCAGGTCGATGCGATCGAGCAGCGGGCCGGATACGCGACTGCGATACGCGGTGACCCGTTCGGGAGGACAGCGGCAGCGGCCGCGCGTGTCCCCGAGGTGGCCGCAGGGACATGGGTTCATCGCGGCCACGAGCTGGAACCGCGCCGGGAACTCGGCCTGCCGCGCCGCGCGCGAGATCACGATGTGCCCGCTTTCGAGCGGCTCGCGCAGGACTTCGAGCACGGCACGGTCGAACTCGGGCAACTCGTCGAGGAAGAGCACGCCATGGTGGGCCAGCGAAATCTCGCCAGGCCGGGGACGGCCGCCACCTCCGACCAGCGCCGCCGCGGACGCGGTGTGGTGCGGCGCGCGAAAAGGCCGCCGTCGCCAGCCGTCCAGCCGGAAACCCTGCAGCGAGAGCGAGCGGATCGCCGCGACCTGGATGGCCTCGTCCTCGTCGAGGTCGGGCAGCAACCCGGGCAGGCGTTGCGCGAGCATGCTCTTGCCGCTGCCCGGCGGACCGATCAACAGCAGGCTGTGCTCGCCGGCAGCCGCGATCTCGAGCGCCCGGCGTGCACCGGGCTGGCCTTTGACGTCGCCGAGGTCCGGGCCGCGTTGGCCGGATGCAGTCATCCTGGTCAGCGCGAGGTTGCGAGCCTCCAGCGCGAGCGCCTGCTGCCCCGCGGCGTGACGGCAGACGTCACGGAGGTGCGCCGCGACGTGGACGCGAAGGTCACGCGCGAGCGCAGCCTCCGCGCCATTCGTCGAGGGCACGATCATGGCGTGACCCGCGCGTTCCGCCTGCAGCGCGCTCGGCAGCAGGCCACGCGTCCCGTGCAGGTCGCCGCCGAGCGACAGCTCGCCGTACAACTCGACACCGGTGAAAGGCCCGGGCGGCAACTGCCCGGACGCGACGAGGATGCCGACGGCAATGGCCAGGTCGAACCTGCCTCCTTCCTTGGGCAGGTCCGCGGGCGCAAGGTTGACCGTCACGCGACCGGCCGGAAACTCGTAGCCGCAATTGGCCAGCGCGGCACGGACGCGGTCCTTGCTTTCCTTGACGGCGGTTTCGAGCAGTCCGACGACGGAGAACGCGGGCAGCCCCGCGCCCACATCGACTTCGACGCGCACCAGCGGCGCCTCCAGGCCCTGTGGCGTGCGACTCAGGAGGGTGGCGAGCGTCATGCGGATTCAACTGCGACCAACGGTGCTGTCGATATGCCGCGACGGCATGGCGCGCTCAAGCTGCGAATCGTTCCCTTTCGCATAGAATGCCGGGATGAAACTGCACCAGTTGCGCTACCTCGCCGCGGTTGCCCAGACCGGCCTCAACATCACGGCCGCCGCGGAGAAACTGCACACGTCGCAACCGGGCGTGAGCAAGCAGATCAAGCTGCTCGAGGACGAACTCGGCTTCCAGATCTTCGTGCGCGACGGCCGCAACCTCACTCGAGTGACGCCAGCGGGCCAGCAGGTCATCGACCGCGCGGTGAAGATCCTGCGCGAAGTGCAGAACATCAAGCGGTTGTCGGACGACCTCAAGGACGAGGAGCGCGGATCGCTCTCGATCGCCACCACGCACACGCAGGCGCGCTACGTGCTGCCCGCCGTCATCAAGCAGTTTCGCGAACAGTACCCGGAAGTGCGCCTGCACCTGCACCAGGGCACCTCCGAACAGATCGCGGAGATGGCGGCGCTCGACCGCATCGATTTCGCCATTGCCACGGGCTCTGAGTCCCTCTTCGACGGCTACACGCTGCTGCCGTGCTACCGCTGGCACCGGCACGTCGTCGTGCCGCGCAACCATCCGCTCGCACGTCTGAAGAAAGGCCTGACGCTCAAGCAGCTCGCGTCGTATCCGATCGTGACGTACGTCTTCAGCTTCACGGGGCCGTCCTCGCTGCACGGCATCTTCGCGAAGGAGGGCCTGGTGCCGAACGTCGTGCTGACCGCCCGCGACGCCGACGTCATCAAGACCTACGTGCGGCTCGGGCTCGGCGTGGGCATCGTCGCCAGCATGGCGGTCGAGCAGAAGGACGACGAGGACCTCGTCCACATCGACACGTCGGACCTCTTCCCGGCACACACCACGTGGGTCGGCTTCCGCCGCGGCGGTCTGCTGCGCAAGTACCAGCTCGACTTCATCCAGCTCTTCGCGCCGCACCTCACGCGCCGTCTCATCGAACGCGCGGCCGGTGCCTCGACGCAAGCCGACGTCGAGCAGCTCACCGCGGGGCTGGAACTGCCGCTGCGCTGACGTTCGGAGCCCTCACCCCAGCCTCTCCCGCTACGCGGGAGATGGAGTACCGACCGTGAATGGCGTCCGGCGCGCCGTCGTCGCGTCATGGCGTCAGCGCCAGTGGTTCTGCATTGTCACCATTTCCTAACCGGCATTCGACTGACGGTGTAACCGCCGCTTCCTAGCATCACTCCCAACCTTTCCAGGGAGAGCGAGTGATGAATTCCTTTCGTTCGAGACACGGGGCCCTTGCAGCTGCCGTGACCGCAGCGCTGCTGCCGGCGATCGCGCAGGCCGACCCGACCAGCGAGGAACTGCTGCAGAAGATCGAGGAGCTCAGCCAGAAGGTGCTGGTGCTCGAACGCAAGCTCGAGGTGCAGGACGAGGCGACCAAGGCAGCGGTCACCACCGCGCCCGTGGTCAAGGCCAGCCCGCGTGGCTTCAGCATCGCCTCGGCGGACAGCCAGAACCAGATCAAGCTGCGCGGCGTGTTGCACGTCGACGGCCGCTTCTTCGAAAGCGAGGACCCGGAAGGCCTGAAGGACACCTGGCAGGCCACGCGCGTGCGACCCATCGTCGAAGGCACGCTGGGCGGCATCTACGACTTCCGCTTCACGCCAGACTTCGGCCAGGGCCGCACGGTCATCCAGGACGCTTACGTCACTGCGCGCTTCAAGCCCGCGTTCCAGGTGACTGCGGGCAAGTTCAAGGCTCCGGTCGGCCTCGAGCGGCTGCAGTCGGCCAACGACATCCGCTTCGTCGCGCGCGCATTTCCCACCTCGCTCGCGCCCAACCGCGACATCGGCCTGCAGGTCGGGGGAAATGTGCTGGGCGATCGCGTCAATTACGCCGTGGCCTGGGGCAACGGGTCGAACGACGGCAGCAGCAGCGAAACGTTCGCGGACGTCGACGTCAACGACGACAAGGAATGGTCGGGGCGCGTGTTCGCCCTGCCGTTCGGTGAAAGCGAGAACTTCGCGCTGCGCGGCCTCGGCCTCGGCATCGCCGGCACCTACACGTCGCAGACAGGCACGTCGGCCCAGACGCTGCTGCCAACCTACCGCACGCCGGCACAGTCCCCGTTCTTCCGCTTCCGCACGGGCACGACGCCCACGCTGGCCGACGGCGAGCGCACGCGCATCGCGCCGCAGTTCTACTACTACGTCGGACGCTTCGGCCTGCTGGGCGAGTACACGACGGTGTCGCAGGACGTGTCGCGCCGGATCTCGGCCACGAGCCTGCGTGAGGATTCGCTCGACACGACCGCCTGGCAGCTGCAGGCGGCCTGGTTCCTGACCGGTGAGGAGGAGAGCTTCCGTGGTTTCAAGCCGAACAACGTTTTCTCGCTGGCCAACAATACCTGGGGCGCTTTCGAGCTGGTCGCGCGCTACCATGAACTCGACCCCGACGACGATGCCTTCGTGGGCGGCGCGGCCTCTTTCGCGGATCCAGCCGTCTCAGCCCGCAAAGCCACGGCGTACGGCCTGGGGCTCAACTGGTACCTCAACGAAAACCTGAAGTGGGTGATCAATTACGAGCAGACCAGCTTCGACGGCGGCGCACCGGCTGGCGCGGACAGGGACGACGAGAAGGTGTTCCTGACCCGCTTCGCGCTCGGATTCTGAACGGAGGACGGAACATGTCGATCGATCGATTCTTGAAGGCTCTCGCCACCTCGGCGCTCGTCGCTGCGACGCTGCTGGCAGGACCCGCGCTGCGCGCCGAAACCACGACGCTGCTGAACGTGTCCTACGACCCGACGCGCGAGCTGTACGACGACTACAACAAGGCATTCGCTCAGTACTGGAAGACGAAGACGGGCAAGGACATTGCGATCCGCCAGTCGCACGGCGGCTCCGGCAAGCAGGCGCGCACCGTCATCGACGGCCTGCCCGCGGACGTCGTCACGCTGGCGCTGGCCTACGACATCGATGCGCTCGCGACGCAGGGCAAGCTGCTGCCCGCCAACTGGCAGTCGCGCCTGCCGCACAACAGCTCACCCTACACCTCGACGATCGTGTTCCTCGTGCGCAAGGGTAACCCCAAGCAGATCAAGGACTGGGCCGACCTGGCGAAGCCGGGCATCGCCGTGATTACGCCGAATCCGAAAACCTCGGGGGGCGCGCGCTGGAATTACCTCGCGGCCTGGGCATGGGCGCTGAAGCAGCCGGGCGGAAGCGCTGCCTCAGCCGAGGACTTCATCGGCAAGTTGTACAAGAACGTTCCGGTGCTCGACACGGGCGCACGCGGCTCGCTCACGACATTCGCGCAGCGCGGCATCGGCGACGTCATGATCTCCTGGGAAAACGAGGCGTTCCTGGCGACGAAGCAGCTAGGCAAGGACAAGTTCGAGGTCGTCGTGCCGTCGCTCAGCATCCTCGCCGAGCCGCCGGTCGCGGTCGTCGACAAGGTGGCGATCCGTCGCGGCACCACGACCGAGGCGCGCGCCTACCTCGAATACCTGTATTCGAAGGAAGGTCAGGAAATCGTCGCGAAGCACTATTACCGCCCGCGCGACCCGGCAATCGCTGCGAAATACGCGAGCACCTTCCCCAAGATCAACCTGGTCACCATCGCCGACTTCGGCGGCTGGGCCAAGGCGCAGGCCACGCACTTCGCGGACGGCGGCACGTTCGACAGGATCTACGCACGCTGATCCCCTCGAGGGAGTGTCGGCGGCGACTCACGGAAGAGTCGCCGTCGGCGCTACCCGCGACCGCGCTACCATGTCTCCTGTCCTGGAGACATGCGCATGAAGATTCCCGGTTCCCCCGCGCGGCTGGCCAGCCTGGCCTGCATCACGTTCCTCACGCTGTTCGGCCCCGCCGCGCGCGCAGAGGTCACGCTGCTTAACGTCTCGTACGACCCCACGCGTGAGTTCTACGACGAGTACAACCGCCTGTTCGCGCAGTACTGGAGGCAGAAGACGGGCGATGACGTCGCGATCCGGCAGTCGCACGGCGGTTCCGGCAAGCAGGCGCGCATGGTCATCGACGGCCTGCCCGCCGACGTAGTCACCCTGGCGCTCGCCTACGACATCGACGCACTGGCGTCGAAGGGCAAGCTGCTGCCCGCGAACTGGCAGAGCCGCCTGCCGTACAACAGTTCGCCCTACACCTCGACGATCGTGTTCCTGGTGCGCAAGGGCAACCCCAAGGGCATCCGCGACTGGGGCGACCTGATCAAGCCGGGCGTATCGGTAATCACGCCGAATCCAAAGACGTCGGGCGGCGCGCGCTGGAACTACCTGGCCGCGTGGGCCTGGGCCACGCACCAGCCAGGCGGCAGCCCGGCAACCGCGGCGGATTTCCTCGGCAAGCTGTACCGCAACGTGCCGGTGCTCGATACGGGCGCACGCGCCGCGCTGACCACGTTCGCGCAACGCGGCATCGGCGACGTCATCATCACCTGGGAGAACGAGGCCTACATGGCTTCGCACCGCTTGCAGAAGCAGCAGCTCGAAGTGGTCGTGCCGTCGATCAGCATCCTGGCCGAGCCTCCGGTCGCGGTCGTGGACAAGGTCGCCGTGCGCCGCGGCACGGTCGAAGTCGCCCGCGCCTATGTCGAGCACCTGTATTCGAAGGAGGCGCAGGAGATCGCCGCGCGACATCACTATCGACCACGCGATCCGGGGGTCGCGGCGAAGCATGCGGCGGAGTTTCCGCAGATCCGCCTGCTGACGATCGCGGATTTCGGCGGCTGGGCGAAGGCGAACGTCACGCACTTCGCCGAGGGCGCGGAGTTCGACCGGATCTATTCGCGCAAGTGACGCGACCGCCTTTTGTGGCAAGCTGCCGTCCACATGGTTGCCGGCCGTAGACTGAACACTCCCCCCAGCCCCGGGGCCCGCGCGGCTCCCTCCGCCGAAGGCGTCCTTGCCAGCCTGAAAGGGTTGGGCGACGTGTTCCGCTATACGCGACACGCGCTGCAACTCGTCTGGTCCACCAGCCGACGGCTTACGGTCGCGCTGGCCATGCTCACGCTGCTGGCTGGCATGCTGCCCGCGGGCATCGCCTTTGTCGGCGCGAAGATCGTCGATGCAGTCGTAACCGCCGTCGGGGTGCACCAGGCGTCCGGCGCGGCGGACCTGTCCACCGTTCTCGGGTACGTCGTGCTCGAAGGCGTGCTCGTCGCGGCGCTCGCGGCCGTGCAGCGCGGACTCTCGACCTGCCAGTCGCTGCTGCGCGCGCAGCTCGGCCAGCGCGTCAACGAGATGATCCTCGAGAAGGCGCTCACGCTCGACCTCCGCCACTTCGAGGACTCCGAGTTCTACGACAAGCTCACGCGCGCGCGCCGCGAGGCCTCGACGCGACCGCTGGCGCTAGTCATGAGCAGCTTCGGTCTGGTGCAGAACGCGATCGCGCTGCTCAGCTTCGGCACGCTGCTCGCGCAGTTCTCGCCGTGGGCCGTGGCGGTACTGCTGCTCGCGGGCTTGCCGTCGTTCATAGCCGAGGCAAAGTTCTCGGGCGACGCGTTCCGTCTCTTCCGCTGGCGTTCACCCGAGACGCGCATGCAGATGTACCTCGAGACGGTCATCGCGCGCGAAGATCACGCCAAGGAAGTGAAGCTCTTCGAGCTCGGACCGCGCCTGCTCGACCGCTACCGCCAGATCTTCCGGAAAGTCTTTCGCGAAGACCGCGCGCTCACCATACGGCGCGACACGTGGGGCTTTTTCCTGGGACTGGTCAGCACCGGCGCGTTCTATGCGGCGTATGCGTGGGTCGCCGTGAGCGCGGTGCGCGGCCAGATCACGCTGGGCCAGATGACGATGTATGTGTTGCTGTTCCGCCAGGGCCAGTCGGCCGTGTCCGCGATTCTGTCCGCCATCGGCGGCATGTACGAGGACAACCTCTACCTTTCGACGCTCTACGAATATCTCGACACTCCAGTGGCCGCCGCCACGGGCACGGTCGAGCAAGGTTCGGCTCCCGGTACGGGCCTGCGCTTCGAGCAGGTGAGCTTCACCTACCCTGGCGCAGCCGAGCCCGCCGTGAGCGACGTGAGCTTCACGCTGCGGCCCGGCGAAAGCCTGGCGCTGGTCGGCGAGAATGGCTCGGGCAAGACCACGCTGATCAAGCTCCTCACGCGGCTCTACGCGCCGGACTCCGGTCGCATCGTGCTCGACGGCACCGACCTCGCGGACTGGCAGCCGTCTGCGTTGCGCCGGCGCGTCGGCGTGATCTTCCAGGATTTCGCGCGCTACCAGCTCAAGGTCGGCGAGAACATCGGCGCGGGCGACGTCACGCATTTCGAGGACGAAGCCCGCTGGCGCGAGGCCGCGGGGCTCGGCATGGCCGCGCCATTCATCGAGGAACTGCCTGGCGGTTACGCGACGCAGCTCGGCAAGTGGTTCAAGGACGGTCGCGAACTCTCGGGCGGGCAATGGCAGAAAGTCGCGTTGTCACGCGCGTTCATGCGCGAGAACGCCGACATCCTCGTGCTCGACGAACCGACGGCGGCGATGGACGCGCGGGCGGAGGCGCAGGTCTTCGAGCAGTTCCAGGAACTCGCGCGCAAACGCATGGTGATCCTGATCTCGCACCGCTTCTCGACGGTGCGCATGGCCGACCAGATCCTCGTCATCGAGGGCGGCCGCATCCTCGAACGCGGCAGCCACGAGCAGCTGATGCAGCTCGGTGGCCACTACGCGGGGTTGTTCGCGCTGCAGGCGCGGGGCTACCGCTAGGCCTTCTTCAGGAAGCAGGTCTTCAGGACGACGGTATTGCGGCCCTGCCCGCACTCGATCGCTTCCTCGTCGTCGGTGAGCCGGATGTTCTTGAAGACGGTGCCGCGCTTCAGCGTCTCGGAGGATCCCTTGACCTTGAGGTCCTTGATCACCTGCACCGAATCGCCTGCCGCGAGCGTGTTGCCGTTGCTGTCTTTCACGGTCATGTCGAAACTTCCTGCCTAAGCGGCCCGCAAGGATGGACTCGGGTCACTTGGTGCGCAACTTCGTCCGCTTGCCTTCGCGTGCGCAGTACCGTGACTTCGCGTCGAACTCGTCGAGTTCGACCTCGACGCTCTTGCCGGCATAGACCGCATCGCGCAGCCACGCCAGTTCCTCCTGCACCCTCTCGTGCGACCGCACCTCGACGGACCAGCAGCGCCGGCCGGCGTCCCACCAGTACCCGCGTTTCCTGAGCACGTCCTTGGTTTCGAACGGCGAGTTGGTTGCCCACAGCCGGTACGACGGTGCGCGCGCGGAGTCCAGCAGCACCTTGAGCGCAGTGGCACCCGTGTCGCCGAACGGCTGCGACAACACCTCGAGCAGTGCGCGGCAATCGACTTCCGCACGATGGCCGTCATAGAAGAAGCCGTGGCGATACGCGAGGTACTCGAGCTTCGAACTCGCGATGCCGGCGTCGCCCCACGGCACTTCCAGCCAGGAACAACCCCAGGGCAGCCCGGCGAAGACCGGCAGACGGGGCTCGAGGAACTTGCGGTCGAAACCGGCGTTGTGCGCGATCACGAGACCCACCGATTCGAGCACGCTGGCCACGCGCGCGTCGTCGATGCGGTGACCGGCGACCATCGCGTCGGTGATGCCGTGAATCGCGGTGGACGATGGCGGTATGGGGATTCCCGGATCTTCGAGGCCGTCGTACGCATCGAGCACGCGTCCGACGGTGCCGGTCGCGTGGCAGTATTCGAACACCACCAGCGCGAGTTCGATGATCTTGTCGGTCGCGGGGTCCGTGCCCGTCGTTTCCGTGTCGACGATGGCCGCCCGCCGCACCGTTGGCCCTGCGAGCGCCGGGCGCTGCCTGGCCGTGTCGAGCCGTCGCAGCACCCGGTAATCCGGGTGCGCCGCAAGCTTTGCTGCAATGGCTTCCAATTCTTCCCGCTGTGACACTGTTCTGCTTTCCCCGGGGCGTGCTGCAGACCGATCCGCATCGACCGCTCCTCCGCCTGACCCCTAACCCCTTTCCTCCAGCCGGTACCCGGCCCCCGCCTCAGTCCGCAGCACCTTCGGCGCCGCCGGGTCGTCCTCGATCTTGTGCCGCAACCGATGCACGAGCTGCTTGAGCAACTGCCGGTCGCCGCTGCCGCGATGACCCCACACATGCGTCAGCAGTCGCTCGGTGCCGACGACGTGTCCGGCATTCGCGATCAGGATCTGCAGCAGCCGGGTCTCGAGCTTGGTGAGCTTCACGGGAGCCGCGTCGCCGACGTGCAGTGCGTGCGACTCGAGATCGAGACGCAGCGAACCCGCGGACATCGCGCCGCCGGTTTCGAGCCCGGCACGTCGCAGCAGCGCACGCACCCGCGCCAGCAGCGTGCGCGGACTGAACGGCTTGGTCAGGTAGTCGTCCGCGCCGAGGTCGAGCGCACGCACCAGATCTTCTTCCTCGCCTCGCGCCGTCAGCATCATTACCGGAATGCGCGACTGCCTGCGGATGCCTTCGCAGATGTCGAAACCGCTGCCGCCGGGCAGGTTGATGTCGAGGATCGCCAGGTCGGGCGATTCGGCTGCGAACACCTTCAGCGCCGACGGTACGTCCGTGGCCTTGACGACGACGAAGCCCGCTTGCGACAGCGCGAAGCCCACCAGCGACAACAGGTCGAGATCGTCGTCGACTATCAGGATCTTCATGTCGCTTCCGCCGCGCCCGCCGGCAGCCGGACAACGAAGCGCGTGAGGCCTTGCTCGCTGCGCGTGGCCGCGACCGTACCCCCGTGGCGCTCCACGATCGACTTCACGATCCACAAGCCGAGGCCGAGGCCGCGGGGCTCGGGCTCCTGTTCGGTCGCGCGATGGAACCGTTCGAAGATCGAGCCGCGCTCGTCCTCGGTGACGCCGGGGCCGGCGTCGTCCACCGTCGCTTCGATCGTGCCGCCCACGCGACGCGCGGTGACGCTGACCGTGCTGCCCTCCGGGCTGAACTTGTTCGCGTTCGCGAGCAGGTTGACGAACACCTGTGTCAGGCGGGGCGCATCCCCGACGAGCGACGGCAGGTCTTCCGGCACGTCGATGCCAAGGCTCTGACCGCGTTGCGCGAACAGGCTGCCGACCAGTTCGACCGCATCCTGCACGACGTCGTGCAACTGCAGGTGTTGCTGCCGGATGGTGAGCTGCCCGGACTCGATGCGCACGCTCTCGAGCAGGTTGTCGATGAGCCGCGTCAGCCGCAGCGAACCCCGGTTCAATGAATTGACCAGTTCCTCGAGCTGCTCGCGGGGCAGGTCGTGCAGATTCTGCTGCAGCAACTCAATCGACGCGAGCTGGGCCGCGAGCGGCGTGCGGAACTCGTGCGAGATGTTGGCCAGGATCGTGTCGCGCGCGCGGCGGGCCGCCTCGAGATCGGTCTCGTCGCGCATGACCTGCACCTGCAGGCCGTCGACCATGCCGGCGCTGGTGATGATCACCGTGCGCCTGGCGCCATCCGCACGCTGCAGGAACTCCGTGGCCTGCGCCTGGCCATGTTCGCGGGAGGCAACGATCGGGCACGCCGTGTCGCACGGACGCGCGCCATCGGGCATTGCGCAGGGCTTCAGCACTTCGCCGCAGAACCTGCCGACCGCAGTGCCGGACTCGACGCCGAGCATGCGTTCTGCCTGCGGGTTCAGGTACTTGACGTTCCGGTTGAAGTCGACTGCGTACACGCCCTCGACCACGCCCCGCAGCAACGCCTGCGCGTCGGCCTCGCGACGCCGCAAGGTGGCCGTGAGCTCGACCAGGTGGCGGCGCATGTCCTCGAGCGTTCGCGCGAGCGCCACGACTTCGGGGCCACCGCCCGCCACCGGAATCGATGCGGAAAAATCGCCACGACCGAGGCGCGTTGCGGATTCAGCCACGGTCTGCAGCGGCCGCACGATGCGCCGGGCGAGCAGCAGCGCCGCAGCCACCGCGCCAAGGCTGAGCAGGAAGGCGGTCCACGCGAGGCGACGGACGAATCCAGCCACCTCGGAGTCGCTCTCCGATGCGGGCAGGCGCGCCTCGAGCAGCGCGATGCCTTCACCGGTCGAGGCGAAGATCGGCGTGCTGGAAGCGTACAGGTCGCGCGGCTCGATCCGCCGCGCCACGCTCTCGGCGCGCGACAGCGCGGTCGAGTGCAGTTCCTTGAAATCGGGCTCGACGTTGTCGAGCCAGTTCGACATGCGGACGAGCCGGACCGGCATACCGGCCTGCTGCGACAAGGCAACAGCGAGCCGGCTGTCGAAGTAACGCAAGGCGACGACGCGAGTCTCGACAAAGTTCGGGACCAGCGCGGTCGCCCCGATCAGGCCGTCAGGCTGCCATGCCGGTGCGAGCATGAAGCGCTCGCCCTGGTCGGAGGCCGCCTCGAGCGTCTCGCTCCAGTTGACGCCCACGCGGGTGCCGGCGATGACGTTGGATCCCACGAGCACCGCACAGGCCTCCAGATTGAGCGCGGAACAGGTGCGGCGCAGGAACAGCTCGGTCTGCTCGCGATTGCCAGCCCGGATCAGCCGCTGCAGTGGTTGCCGCGACGCCAGCACGCGCGTGGTCGTAAGAGTGTCCTCGCTCAGGCGGCGCAGTTCCTCGCGCGCGGCCACGCCGGCGAGTTGCACGCGGGCAACCGCCTGTTGCTCAGCCTGCTTGCGCAGCAGGCCAACGGCGCTGATGGCCAGGACGAGGATTGCAGCCAGCACGAGCCCGCCGAGGGTCAGCGTGAGCGTGCGCTCGAGCGTCGCCGGCCCGGCCACGAGCCGCCTGAGGCTCGCCATCCACTCGCGCAGCAGTGCAGCAATCCTGTGCATCAGCCGGTCCGCCGATCCGCCCGCCATTCGACGAGAGTCTTGATCACCAGCGTCACGATAGCGAGCATCGCGAGCACCGAGGCCACCGCGAAGGCCGCCACGAACAGGTACTCGTTATAGAGGATCTCGACCTGCAGCGGCATCGTGTTCGTCAACCCGCGGATGTGGCCCGAGACGACGGACACGGCGCCGAACTCGCCCATCGCGCGGGCGTTGCAGAGAATAACGCCGTAGATCAGGCCCCACCGGATTTTGGGCAGCGTGACCCGCAGGAAAGTCGTCCACGCTCCGGCGCCGAGCGTGATCGCGGCCTCTTCTTCCTCGCTGCCCTGCTGCTGCATGAGCGGGATGAGCTCGCGCGCGACGTAGGGAAACGTCACGAACATGGTGGCGAGCACGATGCCCGGGACCGCGAAGATGACCTGGATGTCGCGGTCCTGCAGCCATTCACCCCACCAGCCGTGCGCGCCGAACAGCATCACGAACACCAGGCCCGCGATGACGGGTGAGATTGCGAACGGCAGGTCGATCAGCGTGATCAGCAGGCTCTTGCCCTTGAACTCGAACTTGGCGATCGCCCAGGCCGCCGCAATGCCGAACAGAGTGTTGAGCGGCACGACGATCGCGGCGGTGAACAGAGTGAGCCTGATGGCCGCGAGCGTATCCGGGTTGTCAAACGACTCCAGATACACGCGCCAGCCTTCCGCGAACGCCTGGGCCAGCACGGCGCCGAGCGGCGCCAGCAGCAGCAACCCCAGGAATGCGATCGAGATCGCGATCAGCGCGGCACGGCCCGCCCGCAAGGCTGGCGACACGTTGCTGCGCTTCTCGTAGCGTGTTGCGGTGCCAGCCATGTCAGTGGTCCGCCCGCACGTAGCGACGGCGGCTCCAGCCCTGCACGAGGTTGATCGCGAACAGCGTCAGGAACGACACGAGCAGCATCATGAAACCCAGCGCAGCCGCGCCGTTGTAGTCGAACTGCTCGAGCTTGATCACGATCAGCAGCGGCGTGATCTCCGTCTTCATCGGCAGGTTGCCCGAAATGAATACGACCGAGCCGTACTCGCCGATGCCACGCGCAAAGGCCATGGTGAATCCGGTGACCAGCGCTGGCAGCACGGCCGGCAGGATGATGCGGCGGAACACCGTGAAGGGACTCGCGCCGAGCGTCTCGGCGGCCTCCTCGAGGTCGCGCTGTGCCTCGACGAGCGCGGGCTGCACCGAGCGCACGACGAAAGGCAGGCCGATGAGGATCAGCGCCACGACGACGCCGAGCCAGGTGTAGGCCACCTGGATGCCGAACGTTTCCTGCAGCCTCACGCCCAGCCAGCCCGTCGGCGCGAAAACAGTGGCGAGCGCGATGCCCGACACGGCCGTGGGCAGCGCGAACGGCAGGTCTATCAGCGCGTCGACGAGGCGGCGGCCCGGGAACTCGTAGCGCACCAGGGACCAGGCGACGATGAAGCCGAAGATGGCATTGATGGTCGCGGCGATAAGGGCCGCGCCGAAGCTCAGACGGTAGGACGCCAGCGCGCGTTCGTCGAACACTACGTCGAGGAACTCGGACCACGTCAGCGACGTGGTCTTGAAGATCAGTGCCGCGAGCGGCAGCAGCACCAGCGCGCTCAGGAAGAACGTCGTAAACCCGAGCGTGAGCCCGAAGCCCGGAAGGATGCTGGGCTGGCGGAACCAGGACGCGGCCATCTCAGCCGTCCGCCGCCGGCTCGGCACGCGTGGCATTGACGATCAGCACGGCGCGCGGAGGCGTCCCCTCGAACAGCGACTTGAGCCAGTCCCACTGGATCGCGGCCGGGTTCGAAGTGCCAAGCACGAGCATGCTGTGCTCGTAGGCGGCGAGTTCCTTCTGCAGTTCATCGGCCGCGGCGCCTGGCCGCAGCTCGGTCCGCATGTCGAGTCCGTGGTCCGCCAGCGCCGCAGAACGCGCGTCGAGCAATTCACGCATGTGGGCGCCGCGCTCGCCCTCGGCAGAGGCCGGCGGCTGAATGCCGAGGTAAATGGCTTCCGCCGCGACGTGGCGCAGCAGACTGGCGGCCACCGCAAGCGTCGCACGACGCGATTCCGCATCGAGCGTGTGGATCACGACGTGATTCGGCAGCGGCGCCGTTGGGGGGACGCAGAGCAGCTGCACGGCGCCGTGCGCCAGGTGCCATTCGGCTTCCCTTGCGCAGTCGGGTCCGGTCGCGATCGCGGGCATGCCGGGTGGCGCGCGCTCGAAACGGCCGATCCGGGTCGCAACTCGCGTCTGCATGCGGGTGCCGAGTGTCGAGAGCAGCGGCGAATCGCGCAGTTCGGCAGCGGCGCCTGCATCCGCCGCCACGGCGGTGAAACTGGAAATCGGGGTCGGCAGCACGTGGATGCGGCGCGCGCCGACGGCGACACGCTGACCGACCGTGACCGGAAAATCGCGCTGCTCGGGCAACGTGCGCGACACCTCGAGCAGCGAACTGAGGTCCGTGGATCCGTCGCGGCCTGGCGCCACCGGCACGGGACCGTCGCTTGCCATGCGCACGCGCAACCGTTCGACCGCGCCACCAAACAGGACTTCCTCGATCTCGCCGTGGCTGACGAAATTCGACCTGACCTCCGTCTCGCCGGCGCAGAGTTCGACCTCTTCCGGTCGCAGCACCGCAACCACTTCGCGGGGCACGTCGCCACTGGCCATCGGCGCCGAACTGAAGCGCACGCCGCGCGGCGTCCGGTAGCCGAGCAGCAGGTTGGCAGCGCCGAGGAACGTCGAGACGAAGCGCGTGGCCGGGCGCGTGTACAGGTCGTCGGGCTTGCCGCACTCGAGCAGGCGGCCCTGGTGCATCACGCCGATGCGGTCGGCGAGCGCAAAGGCCTCTTCCTGGTCGTGGGTGACGAGGATCGTCGTCATGTCCAGCTCGCGCTGGATCTGACGGATGGTGCGGCGCAGTTCCTCGCGGATCTTGGCGTCGAGCGCGCCGAACGGCTCGTCCATCAGCAGCACTTCGGGCCGGTGCGCCAGTGCCCGCGCCACGGCGACGCGCTGCTGCTGGCCGCCCGAGAGTTGCGCCGGCAGCCGGTCGTCCATGCCCTCGAGGGCCACGAGCTTGAGCAGTTCCTTGCGGCGGGCGCGACGCTCCGCGCCTTTCACTTTGCGCACCCGCAGCGCGAACTCGATGTTCTCGCCGATGGACATGTGCCGGAACAGTGCATAGTGCTGGAAGACGAACCCCACCTGGCGCTCGCGCGCGTTCACGTGGGTCACGTCGCGGCCGTGCAGTGCGACGCGGCCGTGGTCGATCTCGGTGAGGCCCGCGATGGCACGCAGCAGGGTGCTCTTGCCGCTGCCGCTCGGGCCGAGCAGCACGAGGAACTCGCCCTGGCGGACGTTCAACGACACGTCGTTGACGACCGGGACGCCTTGGTACCGCTTGGTTACCTGGTCGAGAGCGATGGACATGCGCAGGCCACGGAGTTGATTGAAGTTTTCACACCATCCTAGGGCAGCGAGGTTACGCCGTCAGTCGCCCCGGGGTGACATTTCGGTAACATCCGGTCCATCCGGCCACGGCTGGCGCTCCCCGCACCCAGGTAACCCGCATGTCGCTCCCCTCCTATGAAAAGCTCGGCGTGTTCTATCTCGGCCGCGAGTACGACCCCGCGACGCAGAAGCTTGGCGCTGACGTCCTGTACGACTCACGCGACCTGACAACCCACGCGGTCTGCATTGGCATGACCGGTAGCGGCAAGACGGGGCTCTGCGTGTCGCTGCTCGAGGAGGCAGCGATCGACGGCATCCCGGCGATTGCGATCGACCCGAAGGGTGACATCGCCAACCTCGCACTCGCGTTCCCGCAGCTGCGGCCGGAAGACTTCAAGCCCTGGGTCGACGCGGGCGAAGCCTCGCGCAAGGGCCAGAGCGTCGATGACTACGCGGCCGCGACGGCCGCTGCCTGGCGCAAGGGACTCGAAGACTGGGGCCAGGATGGAGCGCGCATCCAGCGGTTGCGCGATGCCGCGGCGGTCGACATCTACACGCCGGGCTCCCACGCGGGCCGTCCGCTTTCGATCCTGCGCTCGTTCGCGGCGCCCGACCCGGCGGCGGCCAGCGACGCAACGGCTCTCAAGGAGCGTGTCAGCTCCGCGGTCGCGGGCCTGCTCGGGCTGCTCGGCATCGACGCCGACCCGATCCGCAGCAGGGAATTCATCCTGCTCTCGGCCTTGCTTGATGCCGCCTGGCGCAAGGGCGAGAGTCTCGACCTCGCGGCGCTGATCCGTGCCGTGCAGAAGCCGCCCTTCGACAAGGTCGGTGTCTTCGACGTCGAGAGCTTCTTTCCCGCCAAGGACCGCACGGACCTCGCCCTGCGGATCAACGGCCTGCTCGCCTCGCCCGGCTTCGAGGCATGGCTCGCCGGCGAGCCGCTCGACATCCAGTCGTTGCTCTTCGATGCGAACGGCAAGCCGCGCATCGCGATCATCTCTATCGCGCACCTGAACGACGCCGAGCGCATGTTCGTGGTGACGCTGGTCGCCAACGAACTCGTCGCATGGATGCGGCGCCAGTCGGGCACGACCAGCCTGCGCGCGCTCTTCTACATGGACGAAGTGTTCGGTTTCTTCCCGCCGAGCGCGATGCCGCCCTCGAAGACACCGCTGCTCACGCTCATGAAGCAGGCGCGGGCGTTCGGCCTCGGCGTCGTGCTGGCCACGCAGAACCCGGTGGATCTCGATTACAAGGGACTCGGCAACGCCGGCACCTGGTTCATCGGCCGGCTGCAGACCGAACGTGACAAGGCGCGGGTCATCGAGGGCCTGCTCGGCAGCGACGCGGCCGGCGGCATGGACAAGGCGCAACTGGAAGCGGCGATGTCGGGCCTGCCGCAACGCACGTTCCTCATGCGTAACGTGCACGAGGACGCGCCGATGATGCTGCGCACGCGCTGGGCATTGTCCTACCTGCGCGGTCCGCTCACGTCGGCAGAGATCACGAAGTTGGCCGCGTCTGCGGCCGACGGCTCGAGCGCGCCTGCAACGGCGCAGCCCGCCGCTCCAGCGCAGCCGGCCACCCCACGCGTGACGGCGGCAACGTCCAGCTCGCGCCCGATCGTCCCCGCAGGCGTACACGAGAAGTTCCTCGCCGCCGCGGGCAACCAGGGCGTAGCGTACGAACCGCGCATCGGCGCGAAGGTGCGTGCGCACTTCGTCGACGCGAAGGCGGGTCTCGATGCCTGGGAAAGCTGGTATTACCTCGCGCCAGTCGGCGCGCAGGGACCCGACTGGGACGCCGCCGACGTCTGCAATGCGGACGCGATCCAGCTGCTCGACGCGCCCGCGCCGGGCGCAGATTTCAGCGACGTGCCCGGTGGCGTCGTGACCACCAAGGCGTTCACGCAGCACGCGAAGTCGCTGGCAGACCACGTCTACCGCACTGCTACGCTCAAGGTGTTCCGCTGCCCGGACCTCAAGCTGACCTCGGCGCCGGGCGGTACCGAGGGCGAGTTCCGCGCGCACCTGGCGCTGGTCATGCGGGAGAAGCGCGACCAGGCCGTCGACGCCCTGCGCAAGAAGTACGCGTCGAAGCTCGGCGCACTCGAGGACCGCGCGCGCAAGGCCGAGCAGAAGGTGGCGCGCGAAAAGGAACAGGCCAGCCAGCAGACCGTGTCGTCCGCGCTCAACGTGGGCGGGAGCCTGCTCGGCGCGCTGTTCGGCGGCCGCCGCGGCAGCGCATTCGGCAAGGCATCGTCGGCCGCCCGCAGCATGGGGCGCATCGGCAAGGAACGGACCGACGTGGCCCACGCGGAAGCGGACGTCGTTGCGCTGCAACAGCAGCACGCCGCGCTGGAGGCCGAACTGACGCAGGAAATCGCGGAACTCGAATCCGGGTTCGACGCCGCGTCGATCCCGGTGGAGGTCGCGGAGATCAAGGCACGCAAGTCCGACACCGAGGTCACTGATCTCGCACTGGTCTGGCAGCCGGCTTGACGTAGAATCGCGGCGGTTCGTGCATACACCGAGTGACAGCGATGGATGACCTGCTCCGCAAGCTCACCAAGAACCTGGGCGTCTCCAGGGACCAGGCCCGTGGCGGCGTCGTGGCCCTGCTGCGGGCCGGCCAGCAGAACCTGAGCGCGAAGGACTTCCAGGCCTTCGTCAACGACGTTCCCGGCGCCGACAAGCTGCTCAAGAATGCACCTCCTCCGAGCGCGTTGAGTTCGCTCGCCGGTGGCATCGGGTCGCTGTTCGGAGGTCGCTCGGCCGCGGGCCGCTGGGCCGGGCTTGCAGCGTCTTTCGCGGAACTGGGCGTGGATATCGACACGGCCAAGAAATTCGGCCCGATCGTGATCGAACACGTGCGCGAGCACGGCGGCGAAGACCTGGTCGACAAGATCCGCGTCGCCCTCAAGATCTGACGGCGCCGGCGCCGGATTCCGCCGCATGAACCGCCCGAACCTGCCCGTTGCGGGTCGATCTTCAGCGGTCGCGCTTGGCCTGCTGGCCGTCGCGGCAACGCTGTCGGTCGCGGCTTGCTCCAGGAAGCCGAGCCACGAGTTGCAGGCCGGCAGCTACCGGGCAACCGTCGAGTTACCCGGCAAGAAGCTCGTGCCGTTCGGTCTCGACGTCGCGTTGGAAGAATCGGGTCCGGTGCTCTACCTCATCAACGGCGACGAGCGCGTGCGACTCACGGAAGTGACGTCCGCGCGGGGCCAGCTCACGGCACGGGTGCCCGGGTACGAAACCACGCTCACGGCGGCGGTCGCCGGCGACGAGCTGACGGGAGACGTATCGCTGATGCATGCGGACGGCAAGGCCGTGACGCTGCCGTTCACGGCCAGGCTCGGCGAGACCTGGCGCTTCTATCCGCAAGCGCTGGCCAACAATGCCGATTTCGAGGGGCGCTGGAACGTGACGTTCACGGACGCCGAGGGGCGGACGTCCACCGCCCTGGCACTCCTGGACCAGAACTTCGAGCGCGTGACAGGCACATTCCAGATGCCGGCGGACGACCAGCGCTTTCTCGCCGGCGAGGCCCATGATGAGGAGCTGCGCCTGTCCCGGTTCGACGGCGGGGCCGTCGTGCTCTACGAAGGCAAACTCAACGCACAGGGCGAACTCGTCGGTGAAACCTGGTCTGACCGAGGCAGGTCACAGCGTTTCGTGGCGACCCGCGACCCGGACGCCTCGATCGATGCATCGGCGCTCGCGACGCAACTGCGCAACCCGGACGCCGGCTTCACGTTCTCGTTCAGGGATGTCGATGGCAGGACCGTCTCGTCGACCGACCCACGACTCGCGGGCAAAGTGTTGCTGGTCACCCTCGCCGGCAGCTGGTGCCCGAACAGCCACGACGAGGCAGTGATGCTGGTGCAGTTCGACCGCCAATACCGTTCACGCGGGCTCGAGATCGTCAGCCTCATGTTCGAGCAACATGCGGAATTCGAGCGCGCGGTCGCCGCCGTGCGTCGTTTCCGCGACGCGCAAGGCATCGCCTACCCGACGCTGATCGCCGGGGTTGCCGACAAGACCAAGGCCTCCGCGGCGCTGCCGCAGCTGGATGCCGTGGTCGCCTACCCGACAGCGATCTTCATCGACCGCACGGGACGCGTGCGCAAGATCCACACCGGATTCGCAGGACCAGCGACCGGCGTGCAGCACGATCTGCTGCTGGCTGAGTTAACTGCCATGATCGAAGCGCTGCTTGCCGAAGACGCGGCAGCGACACCCGACGCAGCCGCAGCGGTGCCGGTTTCTTCGCCCGAGGCGGAGCCTCCGGCTGCGGACGCGGTCAGTCCCTGAAGTTGGTGAACTGCAACGGCAGGTCGTACTCGCCCTTCTTCACCAGCGCGATCGCATCCTGCAGATCGTCGCGGCTCTTGCCGGACACCCGCACCTGCTTATCCTGCAGCGCCGCCTGGACCTTAAGCTTCGAGTCCTTGATCTGCCGCTGAATCTTCTTGCCCAGCTCGGTCTCGATGCCTTCGCGCAGCGTGACGATCTGCTTCGCCGTCTGGCCCGTTACCACGGGCTCGTCGATCTTCATGCACTGAACGTCGATACCGCGCTTGGCCAGCTTGAGCTTCAGGATCTCAATCATTTGCTTGAGTTGAAAATCGGCAGGTGCCGAAAGCGTTATGACGTGCTCTTTCAATTCAAACTTGGCATTCGTCCCCTTGAAGTCGAAGCGTTGCCCGACCTCGCGCGAGGCCTGGTCGACGGCATTGATCACTTCATTCATGGGGATTTCGGAAACGATGTCGAACGATGGCATTTGGGTTGCTCAAGCCTGCGGACGTGGCAGCAAGCCTACCGTGCCGGGCACCCCGCAAGACAGGCCTGAAGCCAGTGCCTTTGCGGGAAGTACTTAATACGAATACGAATGATTTGCATTGACATCAAGACAGGGGGCTAGCAGAGTTGCGCGCAGTTCCGGCTTCCAGACTCCAGGTTCGCGATGCACACCGTTTGCTCAAGCCGCTCCGCCCGTCCGTCCATGCCCCAGCTCGCGGTTTCCGCAATCCTGCTCGCCGCCTCGATCAATGCCCGGGCCGACGACGCACCGTCCGCGACCCTCGACGACCTGGAACCCGTGATCACGGTGATCGGGGACCGCATCCGGCTCGACTCGATCCCCGGCTCGGCCGAGGTGCTGAGCGGCGAGGTGCTGACGGAATCCCGCGTGTTCACGGTCAACGAAGCGATGCGCAAGGTGCCCGGTGTCTTCGCGCGCGACGAGGAAGGCCTCGGGCTGCGCCCGAACCTGGGGATCCGCGGCCTGAACCCGACCCGCTCCAGCAAGGTGCTGTTGCTGGAAGACGGCATTCCGATCGCGTACGCGCCGTACGGGGACAACGCCTCTTATTACCACCCCCCGGTCGAACGTTTCGAGCGGATCGAGATCCTGAAAGGCTCCGGCCAGATTGCGTACGGCCCGCACACGGTCGGCGCCGTCATCAACTACATCACCCCGGCCGTGCCGGACCAGCTCGAGGGCCGGCTCGTGGCCTCGTTCGGCAACAGGAATTTCGCGGACGTCCACGGCCAGGTCGGCGACCGGTTTGGCGACACCGGGTTCATTGCCCACGGCACCTACAAGGAGACCGACGGCGCCCGCGAGAACATGCACTTCGAGGTCGGCGACGTGAACCTCAAGGTCGTGCATGAGTTCAGCGAGCGCCAGGCCATGACGTTCCGAGCGAGCTACTATGACGAGTCTTCCCAGGTCACGTACTCGGGCCTCACGCTCGCCGAGTGGGAGGATGACCCCTACCAGAATCCGTTCAAGTACGACGAGATGGACGCGCAGCGCTTCGGCACCTCCGCGACGCACCGGTTCGAGCTGAGTCCCGCCGTCACGTTAACGACCAACGCCTACTACACCTACTTCAACCGCGACTGGTGGCGGCAGTCGAGCAACTCGGCGCAGCGCCCGAACGACGCCAGCGATCCGGCCTGCGGCGGCATGGCGAACCTCTACGAGACCTGCGGCAACGAGGGCCGGTTGCGCCAGTTCTGGACCGCGGGCCTGGAGCCGCGCTTGTCTGTCGAGCACGGGCTGTTCGGCGTCGACAACGTGACCGAGGCCGGCATGCGGTACCACTTCGAGGACCAGTACCGGATCCAGGCGAACGGTGACCTGCCGAACTCCCGCGTGCCTGGCACCGGGCGGAATGCGGGCCTCAAGGAAGACAGCGACCGCTCGGTCGAGGCGTTGTCGGCTTTCGCGCAGAACCGTTTCGACTTCGGCCGCTGGACAGTCACGCCCGGCGTGCGCTTCGAGCACATCGATTACGAGCGCGTCGACAACCTGCTCGGCACGTCCGGCGAGTCGAGCATCGACCAGTTCGTGCCCGGCATCGGCGCCACCTTCGAAGTGCGGCCGGAAACGGTCGTCTTCGCCGGCGTTCACCGCGGCTTCGGCCCCCCCGGCGTTGCCGACATCGTCAACGCTTCGGGCGGCAGTGTGGACCTCGACGCCGAACTCTCGTGGAACTACGAGCTCGGCGTGCGCGCCGCACCGAGCAATGGCCTGTCCTACGAGGCGACGTTGTTCCGCATGGATTTCGAGAACCAGATCGTGCCCGCGAGCGTAGCCGGCGGCACCGGCGCGACGCTCACCAGCGCCGGCGAAACCCTGCAGCAGGGACTCGAGCTTTCCGGGCAGCTCGACAGCACGGCTTTCGTCGAGTGGCCGATCGAGGTCTTCGCCCGCGTTGCTTACACGTGGGTCGCGGACGCGGAATACGTTGGCGAGCGCTACAGCAACGTGACCGGATTCGGCAGCGTCCTGGTCACGGGCAACCGGTTGCCGTACGCGCCCGAGCACCTGTTTGCGGGCACGCTCGGCGTGCGAACCGGCTTCGGACTCGAGGTCGCGCTGGAAAGCGTGTACACGAGCGCCGCGTTCACCGACGACCTCAACACCGTAGACGTCGTAGCCAACGGCCAGCGCGGCGAGATGCCGGGTTACACGGTGTGGAACCTGACGGCGAACTACGCGCTGTCGTTCTGCGACTGCACCGTGTTCGCGACCGCGAAGAACCTCGCCGACGAACTCTACGTTGCCGACATGAGCCGGGGATTGATCCCCGGCATGCCGCGCCTGGTGCAGGCCGGATTCGAGGTCAGGTTCTAGGGCACAACGGAACGGCCGAGGTCAGGCGACGATGCGCCTCTCGTGCACCGAGCCGGTGAGCGTGTCCTCGCCGAGCGACAGGTAGATCGTCCGGTCGGAGACGGCCAGGTCGAAATCCATGCGCCGGTCCAGCCGCGCGACGAGTGCTGCCATCAGTTCAAGGTCCACCACGCAGATTCGCAGCGTTTCGGCACGGTGTATGCGCTCGCCGGCGAGGCGCGACAGCAGCTGTTCAGGGTCGCGGTGCACGTACACGGCCACGTCCGGTGCAGCCTTCGCCGCCTTGTGCAGCCGGCCCGCATCCGGCGCGCCGACGTCGATCCATGCCTGCAATACGCCCGTCAGGTCGCGCACGCCGATCGCCGGCTCATCCGGATCGGACAGCCCCTTCGAAAACGCGATGCCCTCGGTGTACTCGAGACAGTAGGCGAGCAGGCGTGTGACCAGGTATTCGGCCGTCTCCGACGGGTGCCGTGCCGCCCGGATCGTCAGCGTCTCGTAGACGCCCCGATCGGCATCGGCCAGGCGCACTTCGAACACATACATCGTTGCGCCGAGAGCCACGGACCACCAGCCTGCCCCCTGCCGTCAGGCGAGCGAGGCCTTGCTCATCGCACGCAGCCTGCGGCGTTGCAGGTGCAGCCCCTGCTCGATCTGCTTCAGCTGCAGACGGAAGTTTGTCTCCTCCCAGCGCAGCAGCAGGCGCTGCTTGCGGTCGGCCACCCACTGGTCGCGGATCTTGGCCCACTCGTCGAGCGACTTGCGGAAGGCCGCGTACTCTTCCGCAACGCGTGCCTTGAGACGTTCCACCTGTTCGTCGCCGGGGCGATTGCGGCGCGCCTCGAGCGCCCGCTCGACGCGCTTGAACTGCATTGCCACCTGCGCGCGTTGAATCCAGAGGTCCGGGACGCGCTTCAGGTTGTCGGCGAGGCCGAAGAACGACAGGCTCGCGATGAGCCACTTGGTCGGGTCGTACTGCCACCACTTCACGCCGTTGCGGTAGTCGTTCTGGAAGATGTGGTGGAAGTTGTGATAACCCTCGCCATACGTCAGGAACGCGAGCGCGGGGTTGTCACGCGCGGAGTTCTCGTCGGTGTACGGCTGCGTGCCCCACATGTGTGCCAGCGAGTTGATGAACCAGGTGAAGTGGTGGTTGATCACCAGGCGCACGATGCCGGCGAGCAGGAAGACGCCCCAGACGTCACCGACCGCCCAGCCTGCGAGCAGCGGCAGGCCCACGTTCATGAAGATGGTGAGCGGCAGGTAGAACCGGTGCTGGAACATGACGATCGGGTCGCGCTCGAGGTCGCGCGCGTTCGAGAAGTCATTGATGCCGCTCGGGTAGTCGCGCAGGATCCAGCCCATGTGCGAGAACCAGAACCCGCGCTTCGCGCTGTAGGGGTCCTTGTCCCAGTCGTCGACGAACCGGTGGTGGGTGCGGTGCTGCGAACCCCAGACCAGGATGCTGTTCTGCAGCGCCATCGCGCCGAACAGCATCAGGAAGGTGCGCACGGACCAGTGCGCGCTGTAAGTGCGGTGCGCCCACAGGCGGTGATACCCCGCCGTGATCGCGATACCACAGGCCCACAGGGATACCAGCATCAGCACCCAGGCTGACGCGCTGAAACCGCGCGTAACGCCGTACCAGGGCACTACCGTCACTGCTGCCAGCGGCAGCGCCGTGAACAGGATCGTCGTAACCCAGTTGATCGGCGCATGCTCGGGCGGACGGGCGACGGCTTCGGTGTCGTTGTGCATCAAGGGAGTTCCATTCGGCCGGAATATTCTGGCCAATAATCGTACAGTTTAACGGTCGCCCCGTTTGGACGCTTGGATAGTTTCAACTCTATGATCCGTAAGCAATCTCAACTGTGCTCTGCAGCAAGAAAACGACTCCGGGTGCTACTTGTCTGCCTGCGGCGCCGCAGCATGGACGCAACCCGCAGTGCAGCCGGTTCCGATTGCGGTACCTTGATTTCTTGGTCAACCATGTGCGCGTCCGCCCGTTGATTGGACTGGACGTCCCGAAACGACTGGGAGAACAGGATGCGACTCATACCCCGCCTCGCGCTCGGCTTGCTCAGCTTGTTGGCCGCGGTGGCGCCGATGCCTGCCTTTGCTCAGGAGGGGGCACCCGTGGTGCGGCCTCCCGTCCAGCAGCCGTCGCTCAAGCAGTCCACTGCACCGCAGAGCCGTTCGGCCCAGGGTGACTGTGTGCGCGAGGCGAATCGTCGCGGCTTCACGGTCCTGGAGACGTACAACTTCCAGCAATTGCGGGACGGGTGGTCGATCGAACTGCGCGTGCGCAACCAGCGCGGGCAGGTAACGAACGGCTCCTGCTTCGTCGAGACCCGCACCGGCGACGTGAACCTGTACGGTTTCGGCTGGGGTTACGACGACGAAGGCGACGACCGCATGCAGTTCAACTGCGCCTCGGTCGACCTGAAGTACCGTGAGTGCCAGTTGCCGGTGAAGGGTCGGGTGGTGCTCGTGAAGCGACTGTCCGACGCGCGTTGCGTCGAAGGCCAGTCCTGGGGCCAGCGCGGCGACCGCATCTGGGTTGACCAGGGCTGCCGCGCCAGGTTCGAAGTCACGCGCACCGGCGGCGGCAGCGGCGGTTCAAACCTGGTCGATTGCTCGTCCGACGGCGGGCGTTACCGCGAATGCCCGATTGGCCCGGGCTATTTCGGCCGGCTGGTGCGGGACAACAGCAACGGTCGCTGCCGTGAAAACTCCACCTGGGGCACGCGCAACGGCGTGATCTGGGTGACCGACGGCTGCCGCGGGCGATTCGAGCGGGTCCGCGGCAACAGCGGCGGTGGCGGTGGGAGTGGCCAGAACCTTTTCGACTGCCGCTCCACGGACGGCCGCCTGCAGGAGTGCAGCATCGGCCGTGGCTATACGGCCAGGATCGTGCGCGAGTATTCGTCGGGGCGCTGCCGTCCGCAGGCCACCTGGGGCGTGCGCGACGGCAGCGTGTGGGTGACCAACGGCTGCATGGCCCAGTTCGAGCGTGTCCGCGACGGCTCGGGCGGCGGCTTCGGACCCGGCCAGGCCGAACAGGCCTGCACCAGCGAAATCCAGCGTCGCGGCGGGCGGGTCGTGCAGCAGAACGCAACGACGTCGCTGCCGGGCGGGTACCGCGTGCAGATGCGGGTCCGCATGCAGACCGGAGAGAACCGCTGGGTCAACTGCACGTACTCGACGCAGACGCAGCAGGTCCGCCTGGAGTTCGCGCCGAACTGACGGCAGAGGCCGAACTCAGCGCGAGCAGAGTTCCAGCAACCGCGGCCACGCGGCGGCGCAGGCCTGTTCGGTGCCGGGTGACAGCCCGGCGCCGAGTTCGAAGTACTGCGCTCGCACCCCGAACAGCAGCGCCGGCGGCGGCTCGCTGCCGGTGACGCGCCGGAAGGTTTCCAGCACCTGCGATGGCGCGAGCGAATGACTGGTATGCGCGAAA
>CAVOSA010000038.1:0-48534 GCA_963698735.1 uncultured Gammaproteobacteria bacterium
CGCCGCGCTCGAGCAGCGGCTAGCGGAGCTGGAAGCCGGAAAACCCGCCTGAGGTCCGGCCGGCTGCCTCGGCTACCGGGTGATTTCGCTCAGCGAACACGCACCGTCGTGCGCACGTCACGCTTCGGGTCGAGCACGCGCAGTGGGCAGGCGCCTCAATGACCCGTTGCGTCGCGCGTCCCCGCGCTCCGAGTGCCGACCACAACCGCCTGGCAGTTGACGATCCACACTTCTTCGACGACGATCCAAGGCTCAAGCGTGAGGCGAGCGGCCGCTGGAAGCGTTGATCGAAGCGTCACACCGAGTGCGACGACACAGCGAGCAGACTCCATGAGAATCCTTCCAGGACTGCTGCTCGCCGTTGCTTTGGCGGTGCTTGGCAATTTCCTCGCGGACAGTCTCGCCGCCGCACTCGGCTTCGGGCACGGCGCCATCAGCGGCATCATGATGGCAATCCTGCTCGGCTTGCTGCTGGGAAACCTGACAAGGCTGTCGGCGTCGCTCGACGCCGGAATCTCGTTCGCGGTGGCGCGCGTCCTGCGCCTCGGCATCGTGCTGCTCGGCTTGCGTCTCAGCATCGGCGCGGTGGGCAGTATCGGTCTCAAGACCTTGCCGGTGGTGCTGGCGACCATTCCCGCGGCCATCGTGATTGTGACGATCCTTGGTCGCCGCATCCAGTTGCCGGATCGCCTCGTGACGCTGATCGCAGTGGGAACCAGCATCTGCGGCAATACGGCCATCGTTGCCGTCGCACCCACGATCGGCGCGACGGACGAGGAGACCAGCTACGCGGTCGCCTGCATTACCATGTTCGGCCTGGTGGCGATGATCGCGTACCCATTCGCGGCGCACTGGCTGTTCGGCGGTGACGCGTTCAGTGCGGGCCTGTTCCTGGGCACGGCCGTTCACGACACCTCGCAGGTGGCCGGCGCCGGCATGGTGTACCAGCAGTACTTCGACGCGCCGCAGGCGCTCGATGTCGCGACCGTGGCGAAGCTCGAGCGCAACCTGTCGATGCTCGTCGTCATCCCCCTGATGTCCATTCTCCATCACCGTCGTTCGTCGGAGGGGACAGCGCCGCCGCCGTGGTGGTCACTGGTTCCCCTGTTCGTCCTGGGTTTCGCCGCGATGAGCGTAATCCGCTCGATTGGTGATCTGGGCGAGCGTCCGTTCGGCCTGCTGGATACAGAGCAGTGGGCGGGCCTTTTGTCGCTGGCGTCCGCCGCCGCGAGCTACTGCCTCGCCATTGCCATGGCAGGGGTCGGTCTTGGCACGAGCGTCAGGGGCCTGCGCTCGATCGGGCTGAAGCCTCTTGGACTCGGGCTGCTCTCGGCTCTGATCGTCGGGGCGATCAGCCTCGCGCTTGTCAGGGCGCTGTATTGAGCGATCCGGTCTGACATTCCGCACCGATCCGGAACGACGACGAGAGTCGTACCGCTTGCAAGGTCAACGCAGCAACTCGGGCGCGACGTCAGCGGCGACGAAGAGCCCCATGACGACGAGAAAGAATCCAAACAACCTGCGCAACGTGGACTGCGGGAGTCGCCGCCCGAGGCGATTGCCCGCGAGGCTGCCGACCATTCCGATGGCAGCGATCAACAGCAGCATGTGCCAGTCGAGCGCGATTCCCTTGGCCTCCAATACCTGCAGGTACTTGCCAAAGCCCGCGAACGAATTCATCGCGATGACCGCGAGACTGGTGCCGACTGCACTCGACATGGGCACGCCCGCGAGCAGCACCAGTGCGGGCACGATCAGGAATCCGCCGCCCACTCCAACAAGGCCACTCAGCGCCCCGACGGCGGCGCCGCCGGCAATGGTGGCGAATGGGTGCTGCTTGTGTTCGCCTGCAGCGAGCGGAGCGCTCTGCAACATTCGCCACGCGGCCACGAGCATGACGACCGCGAACAACGCGAGTTGCGCAGGGCCAGGCACCCAGCGCGCCAGCGACGCACCCAGCCACGCACCCAGCATGCCGGGCAGCCCGAACCACAGCACCTTGCGCCAGTCCACCTGTCGGGCCGTCGCGTAAGGGACGCAGGCGACCGCTGCGATCAAGCCCACCACCAGCAGCGAGCCGCCGATCGCCTCCTGTTCCGGCTGGCGCAACAGGTAGTGCAGGACCGGCACTGTCAGGATCGACCCGCCTGACCCGAGCAGCCCCAGGCTGAGGCCGATTGCAAGTGCACCGAGGAGAGCGGCAAGCAAAGTCAGCGACCTGGAGTCGTGGGCGATGGCGCCGCCGCCGTCAGCGCGGACGCCGACCGCGGGACGCCGGCTCGGAGCCCGCCGGCGCCGCAGCGGACGTCGCAGTAGATGTCCTGCAGCAGCGCCATGATGCGGGTGACGGGGCCTGCCGGCAGCGAGTAAAAGATCGACTGTGCTTCACGCCGCGTATCCACCAGCCCGGCCTCGCGCAGCAGCGCAAGGTGCTGGGAGAGGGCCGATTGACTGAGTTCGAGCCGGTCGTTCAGTTCACCGACTGACAGCGGCTTTGCGAGGAGGTGGCAGAGGATGAGTAGTCGCTGCTCATTGCTCAGTGCCTTCAGCAGTTGGGCTGCGTCACCCGCGTGCGCACGCATCTCTTCGATTTGCATCGAGTCCGGAACCTCCGGTGGTGCGGTCGTGCGTCGGGCGGCGCGTGGCATGCAGCAGGTCTCCGGTTGAACCCACTGCATTTTAGATCAACATTGACTAATTTAGCAATATCTAATATTCTGCTGATAATCCGAGGACATCCGGCCATGAATCCTGCAGTCACCGCGTTTCACCACCCCCCCACGGGCTCGTGTACGTACGTCGTGATGGACCCGGCCACGCGCAGTGCGGCCGTCATCGACCCCGTGCTCGACTTCGACTGGCGGTCCGGCCGCACGGACACCGCGAGCGCGGACCGGGTCGTCGAGCACTGCCGCGCCGCGGGTGCCAGCGTGCTCTGGATCCTCGAGACGCATGCCCATGCCGACCACCTGTCTGCCGCCCAGCACCTGAAGCAGCAGCTCGGTGGCGAGGTCGCGATCGGGCAGGGCGTCCGGAACGTGCAGCGCACGTTCAAGCGGATCTTCGGTCTTGGCCCGGATTTCCAACCCGACGGGACCCAGTTCGACCGCCTGCTCGACGACGACGTCACGCTGCCGCTCGGCAACGCGTCGATCCACGTCATTCCCACGCCGGGCCATACCAACGACAGCGTGAGCTACCTCGTGGGCAATGCGGTCTTCATCGGCGACACGCTGTTCATGCCCGACAGCGGTTCGGCGCGCTGCGACTTTCCGGGAGGCGACGCCGCGGAGTTGTACCGGTCAGTGCAGCGCCTCTTTTCGCTGCCCGCCGGAACGCGCGTGTTCGTCTGTCACGACTACTCGCCGGGCGGCCGCGCGCCGCTGTGCGAGACGACGATCGACGAGCAACGTCGCGGCAACATCCACATCCGCGACGGCGTGGATGAGGCCGCTTTCGTGAAGTTGCGCACCGACCGTGACGCGACGCTCGACGTGCCGAACCTGATCATCCCGTCCGTGCAGGTGAACATCCGTGCCGGCCGGTTGCCCCCGCCCGAGATCGACGGCGTCAGCTACCTGCGCGTCCCGGTCGACGTGTTCGGCAAGCCGAGAAAGTAAGCACGCAAGCAATCAATCGCGAGGAAGACAGCCATGACCCCGATCACCCAGGCCAGCCCTGCCGAAGTCCGCGATGGTCTCGCGAGCGGCGAAATCCTGCTCGTCGACGTGCGCGAGCCGAATGAATACGCCTTCGAGCGCATTCCCGGCGCGCTGCTCTATCCGTTGTCGACGTTCGATCCGAAGGCCGTGCCGGCCGGGGACCGCAAGCTGGTGGTGCAGTGCGCTGCCGGCGGTCGTTCGATGCGCGCCGCGCAGGCGCTGGTCGCTGCGGGCCACGCGCTCGTCGTCAACCTCGAAGGCGGGATCAACGCATGGAAAACAGCCGGCCTGCCATTGATCCGGATCGACCCGGCATCGGGCCAGGTCGTCGAACACGGCCGCTGCTGACCGGAACGACACTGGAGGAGAACGGACATGGGTATCGACCGCATCGTAATGGCATTCGCCGGCACCATGATTCTCGCGAGCCTGCTGCTCGGCATCTACGTGCATCCCAACTGGTTCTGGCTGACCGCATTTGTCGGGGCCAATCTGCTGCAGTCTTCGTTCACCGGGTTCTGTCCGCTCGCGATCATCCTGCGCAAGCTCGGCGTGAAACCGGGCGCGGCGTTCTGATCCGCGACCAGGGAAACACTCGCATGCGTTACGTTGCAGGCTGGCCCCGTCCACTGGCCGCGATCGTTGCGATCAGCGCTCTTGCGCTCGCAGCATGCAATGGCAATGAGCCCAGTCCTGCAGCATCACCGGCAGCGACGTCGAACCTGGCCACGATGACCGTTGGCGCCGAAGCGGCACCCGCCGAATTGCTGCTCGACGGCATCGTCGAGGCCGTGAACCAGGCGACATTGTCGGCGCAGACCGCAGGACGGGTCACCGAGGTGAACGTCGAGGTCAACGATAGCGTCAAGCAGGGCGAACTCCTGATGCGCCTGCGCGCGACGGAGCAGGTCGCGGGGCTCGGCCAGGCGCAGGCGGCGTTGCAAGCGGCGATGGCCCAGGACGCCCAGGCCCTGGCGCAGCACGACCGCATCCGCGACATGTACGAACGCAAGGTCGTGGCCCGGACCACGTACGACGACGCGATCGCTGCGCGCGATACCGCCGCGGCGAACCTGGCCGCGACGCGTGCCGGACTGGAAGCCGCGCGTGAAGGCGTTTCCTACACTGAGTTGCGAGCGCCCTACGACGGCGTGGTGACGGCAAAGCGTGCTCAGGTCGGCGAGGCCGTCGCCCCCGGAATGCCCCTGCTGACCGTGGCGGCGCTTGATGCGATGCGAGTCCTGGCGGAGGTGCCGCAGACCTCGGCCAACGCGGTGCAGGCATCCCCGCGGGCCGTCGTGTATGTCGGCGACGAGCGGATTGCCGCAACCAAGGTCACTCTCTATCCCTCCGCTGAGCCGGCGTCCGGGACGTTCCGCGCTCGCGTCGAATTGCCGCAGGCCGGGACGCGGCTGGCGCCCGGCACGTATGCGAAGGTCGGGTTCGTGACCGGCGAGACCAGCCGAGTGCTGGTGCCCGTCTCGGCGGTCGTCGATCGCAGCGAACTGCGCGCCGTGTATGTCGTCATGCCGGACGGTCGCGTCGCGCTGCGACAGGTTCGCCTTGGCCGTCCCCTCGGCGACAGGATCGAAGTGATCGCAGGCCTGGCGCCGGGTGAGAAGGTCGCCATGGATCCTGCCGCGGCCGGGCTCGCGGCGCGAGCAGTCGCGCCAGCCATCCGCCATGAGTGAACGACTGGGATTCAGCGGGCGCGTCTCGCGACTGTTCCTCGACAGTTCGCTCACGCCGCTGCTCGGCCTCACGGCACTGCTGCTCGGGCTGTTCGCCGTGCTGGTCACGCCGCGCGAGGAAGAACCGCAGATCAACGTCACGATGGCGAACGTCATCGTGCCTTTTCCGGGCGCAAGCGCGCAGCAGGTCGAGAGCCTCGTCGCCACGCCCATGGAAAAAGTGCTCGCCGAGATCTCGGGCGTAAAGCACATCTACTCAGTTTCGCGGCCCGGCGCCGCCGTCATCACGGTGCAGTTCGAGGTTGGCGAGGACCGCACATCCGCGATCGTGCGGCTCTGGAACGCGATCTATTCGAATCAGGACTGGCGACCGCCTGGTGTCGGCGTCGGTCAGCCGCTCGTGAAGCCGAAGGGTATCGACGACGTGCCCGTCATGGCTCTCACGCTCTGGACGAAGGACGAGTCGCGGGGTGCCCACGAACTCAAGCAGGTCGCCCACGCCGTCGAGTCGGAGCTGAAGCGCGTCCCAGGCACGCGCAACGTCTACACGATCGGCGGTCCCGACGAGACAGTGCAGGTGTCGCTCGACGCACAGCGTCTCGCCGGCCACGGCCTGACCATCCCGGACCTGGTGGGTTCCCTGCAGGCAGCGAACGTCGTGCAGCACGCGGGTTCACTCGTGACTGCGGAAGGCGTATTGCCGCTGCAGGCCGGGCAGTTCCTGGCATCGCGCGAGGACGTGGCTCAGCTCATCGTCGCGGTGCGCGACGGCCGGCCGGTCTACCTGCAGGATGTCGCCGACGTGAAGTTCGGTGCCGACCAGCCCGATCAGTACGTTACTTTCGGCGCCGGCCCGGCCGCGTCGCGGCAAGGCATCGACTTCAACGGCGTGTCGCCGGCGGTCACGATCGCGATCTCGAAGAAGCCCGGCGAAAATGCCATCGACGTGACCAGTGCCGTGCTCGCGCGCATGGAGCACCTGCGCGGCACCTTCATCCCGGATGGCGTCGAGTTTACCGTCACGCGCAACTATGGCGAGACGGCCAACGACAAGGCCGTCAAGCTGATCCAGAAGCTGATGTTCGCCACGGCGTCGGTCGTGCTGCTGGTCTGGCTGACCGTCGGTTGGCGCGAAGCCGTGGTGGTCGGCGCGGCAGTCGTCATCACGCTCGCGGCGACGCTGTTCGCCTCCTGGGCCTGGGGCTTCACGATCAACCGCGTCTCGCTCTTCGCCCTGATCTTCTCAATCGGCATTCTCGTAGACGACGCGATCGTCGTCGTGGAGAACATTCACCGTCACATGGGCCTGCATCCCGGAGAGTCCCTGGACGAGCTGATCCCCAGGGCTGTGGACGAAGTGGGCGGCCCGACGATCCTTGCGACGTTCACCGTGATCGCGGCGCTGCTGCCGATGGCGTTCGTGAGCGGGCTGATGGGCCCCTACATGAGTCCCATCCCGATCAACGCCAGCATGGGCATGGTGATCTCGCTGGCGATCGCGCTGGCGTTCACGCCGTGGCTGTCGAAAAAGCTGCTGGTGCACGGGCACGGCGGGCACGAACCGCGGGACCATTCCGAGACCCGCCTGCACCGCTTTTTCAACCGCCTGATGTCGCCGTTCCTGCGGGGCGACGATGCGCGTCCGCACCGGCACAAGCTCTACCTCGGCACGCTGCTCGCGATCGGCATCGCGGTCTCGCTGGCCGTCGTGCAGTGGGTCGTGATGAAGATGCTGCCGTTCGACAACAAGTCCGAATTCCAGGTCGTCCTCGACATGCCGGAAGGCACGCCCGTCGAGGAGACCGCCCGCGTGCTCGACGCGCTGGCGGCAGAGGTCGCCAGGCGCCCGGAAGTCACCGACTACCAGGTCTACGCAGGGACGTCCGCGCCGATCAATTTCAACGGGCTCGTGCGCCAGTACTACCTCCGCAGCGGTCCCGAAGTCGGCGACATCCAGGTCAACCTCGTCGACAAGCATCATCGCGACAAGAAGAGCCACGACATCGCGCTCGAGGTGCGCCCGGCACTCGCCGAGATCGGCCGCAAGTACGGCGGCTCGGTCAAGGTCGTCGAGGTGCCGCCGGGACCGCCCGTGCAGGCGCCGCTCGTCGCCGAGATCTACGGGCCGTTCCAGACGGCGCAGCAGCAGCTCGCGCGCGACGTGCGCAAGGTCTTCGACTCGACTCCCGGCGTCGTGGACGTGGACGACAGCATCGAGGCGCCGAATCCGCGGCTCGTCGTTTCGATCGACCGGCAGAAGGCCGCGCTGCTCGGCGTCAGTCAGGCTGACGCAGCGCAGACGCTCGCCGCCGGGCTCGGCGGGTTGGACGCGACCTACGCGCGGATCGGCCGCGAAACCTATCCGATCCCGGTGCGGCTGGAACTTGACGTGCCGGCCAAGGCCGACCTCGCGAGCGTGCTCGCGCTCCAGGTTCGATCAAGCTCGGGTGCGCGCGTGCCGCTGGCTGAGATCGTCACGGTCGAGCGACGCCCCTGGGACAACGCGATCTACCACAAGGACCTGTTGCAGTTGTCGTGGGTCACCGCGGATTCGGTCGGTGCCACGGACAGCCCGCTGTATGGCATGTTCTCCATGGTCGGCACGCTGAAGGACGAGATGCCCGCGGTCCGCCAGTTCTTCTTCAACCAGCCCGACGATCCTTACGTCCCCAGCGTGAAATGGGACGGCGAGTGGCAGATCACGTTCGAGACGTTCCGTGACATGGGTCTCGCGTACTCGGTGGGCCTGATCCTGATCTACCTGCTGGTCGTGGCGCAGTTCGGATCCTACGTCGTGCCGCTCGTGATCATGGCGCCGATTCCGCTGACGATCATCGGCGTCATGCCGGGGCACGCGCTGCTCGGCGCGCAGTTCACCGCGACGTCCATGATCGGCATGATCGCGCTGGCCGGCATCATCGTGCGCAATTCGATCCTGCTGGTCGACTTCATCAACATCGAAGTCGCGCGGGGGCAGCCGCTGGACGATGCCGTCATCGGTGCGGCGTCCGTGCGCGCGCGGCCCATCGCGCTTACCGCGGTGGCCGCCATGATCGGGGCGTTCTTCATCCTCGACGATCCCATCTTCAACGGGCTCGCCGTGTCGCTGATCTTCGGCATCCTCGTCTCGACAGTGCTGACGCTGGTGCTGATCCCGATCCTCTACTTCAGCTATCGCAACCGCACGATCAAGGCCGCGTGACGGCCGGGGGCAATGCAGTCATGGCAAAAGTCGTAATTCTGGGTGCTGGTCTCGGTGGTGTCGCCTGTGCCTACGAGATGAAGAAGAAGCTCGGCGCCGCGCACCAGGTGACGCTGGTCGGCAGTTCGCCGTACTTCGAGTTCACGCCGTCGAATCCCTGGGTGGCCGTCGGTTGGCGTAAGCCCGAGCAGACGCGGGTCGAACTTGCGGGGCCGCTGGCAGACAAGGACGTGCGCTGGCTGCCGAAGTTCGTGCAGGCCATCGATGCAGCCAACTCGAAGCTCGTGCTGCAGGACGGCGCGGAGGAGCCCTACGACTACCTCGCCATCACGACCGGTCCAAAGCTCGCCTTCGACGAAGTGCCTGGTCTCGGTCCGAACGGGCACACCGTCTCGATCTGCACGCAGGCGCATGCACTCGCAGGCTGGGAGCAGTACCAGGAGTTCGTGAAGAACCCGGGCCCGATCGTCGTGGGCGCCGCAGGCAGCGCGAGCTGCTTCGGTCCCGCTTACGAGATGGCGATGATCCTCGACACGGACCTGCGCCGGCGCAAGATCCGCGACAAGGTGCCGATGACCTACGTGACACCGGAGCCGTACATCGGCCACATGGGGCTCGGCGGCGTGGGTGACAGCAAGGGGCTCATGGAGTCGACGCTGCGCCAGCGGCACATCCAGTGGGTCACGAACTCGAAGGTGACATCGGTCGAGCCCGGTACGGTCAACGCCACTGAGTTCAACGACGACGGCACGGTGCGCAAAGAGCACAAGCTGCCGTTCAAGTTCGCGATGATCCTGCCGGCGTTCACGGGCGTCGATGCCGTCGCTGCGGTGCCGGAGCTCTGCAATCCACGCGGCTTCGTCCTGATCGACGAGCACCAGCGCTCGAAGAAATACCGCAACATCTTCTCGGCCGGCGTCTGCGTCGCCATCCCACCCGTCGAGGTGACTCCGGTGCCTACCGGCGCGCCGAAGACCGGCTACATGATCGAGTCGATGGTGAGCGCGATCTGCGAGAACATCGCCGCGGAATTGAACGGCCAGCCGACGGTCGCGCGCGGCACGTGGAATGCGATCTGCCTGGCGGACTTCGGCGACACCGGCGCCGCGTTCGTCGCGCTGCCGCAGATTCCGCCGCGCAACGTCACGTGGGCGAAGGAAGGCAAATGGGTGCACCTGGCAAAGGTGGCTTTCGAGAAGTATTTCCTGCGCAAGGTGAAGACGGGATCGGTCGCGCCGATCTACGAGAAATACGTGCTGAGTACGCTGGGTATCGAGGCCCTCAAGAAATGATGCAACCTCGCTGTGCAGCCATCGCCGCCGCTTTGGCGGCGATGCTCACGTGCCACGTCGGCCATGGCGAGACACTGGATGAAGCGTGGGCGCTGGCCCTGCAGCAGGATCATTCGCTCGCTGCGGCGCGCAACCAGGCCGAGGCCGCGGGCTTCGAGGCGCAGGCGGCGCGCGCGCAGCGCTGGCCGACGATCGCCGTGGGTGGCTCCTACACGCAGCTCGACGATTCGCCCGCGTTCGATTTCACGTTCACCGGGCTGCCGCTCACGCCCCCCGAACTGTTCGCGGACGACAACTTCATGATGGGTTCGGCAACCCTCACGGTGCCGCTGTTCACCGGTGGACGCATCTCCTCGAGCATTGCCGCAGCCGAGGCACGCGAGCGCGGCGTCGGCGCCCAGGTCACGGCTGCGACGTCGGACGTCAAACTGGCCGTGGCCGACGCCTACGTCGGCGTGCTGCGTGCCCGCAAGGCGCACGGTGTCGCGAGCAGCAACGTGCAGACGCTGGAGGCGCTGACCCGCGATACCACCAGCATGTTCGAGCGCGAGCTGGTGCCGAAGAACGAGTTGCTCGCGGTTCAGGTCGCGCTGGCCGATGCGCGCCAGAATGAATTGCGCGCGGCGAATGTCGCAGAAGTGGCCGCCGCCGCCTACAACCGGCGCCTTGGCGCGCCGCTGGATCGGCCGGTGGAGTTGAGCGAGACGCTCGCCGTGCCCGCCGAGCTGTCAAAGGATCTGCCGGCGCTGGTGGAGCAGGCGAACTCGCGACGCGCGGAGCTTGCCGCGTTCGATGCGCAGGCAGAAGCCTACGGCCAGCTGGCACGCACCGAGCGCTCGCGAGTACTGCCCCAAATCGCCTTGAGCGGCGGATACCAGTACCTCGAGAACCAGTTCCTCGATGACGAGACAGTCGGCATGGCTGGCATCGGCGTGCAGTGGGCGATGTTCGACGGCGGCCAGTCACGCAAGCGGGCGGCGGCGCTCGATCGTAACCGTCGCGCGACGGAGCAGCAGCGCGCGGACGCGTCCAGCCAGATCGAGTTGCAGGTGCGGCAGGCCTACCTAGGCATCCAGGAATCGCGCCAGCGGGTAGCAGTGACGGCGCAGGCGGCGGAGCAGGCGGACGAGAATCTCCGCATCGCCCGCGAACGCTACACGGCGGGGCTCGGCACGCAGACTCAGCTGCTCGAAGCGGAGACGCTGCGGGTGCAGGCGCTCACGAACCGGGACGACGCCACGCTGGATGCCGGACTCGCGCAACTGCGGCTCGCTCGCGCCGTCGGGGCGCTCTGAAGCAACGGGTCAGCGAGCAACGGATAGGGCAGGGATCGGCGGGTCGGGACTTCCTGGCCGCCCCATGTCGAACGCCGCAGCTCGAGCGCAGGCGCGAAGCGGCACCGCCGTTCTGTCGCTACTCCGCTGGCACCATCGCTTCGCACCCGCTCGAGCAAGGCTCGCCGTGCATCGCACAGTTCCTCTGGGCGATGCACGAAGCGCGTGAGACCTTGGGGCGGGCAGGAAGTCCCGGCCCAGCCGATCTCTGCCCGAGGAAGCTCCAGTCAGACCGCGCTCTCAGCCTGCCCGCAACGCGCGACCGAGACGCTTCTGCCCGAGCGCCGGCGTGAAGTGCGCGCCGTCCCAGACTTGCTCACCGGCGATGAACACCGCGGTGACGACGCCGTCGGAACGGTTGACCAGCTGCTCGTGCTCGAAGATGTCGCGGTACACCATGCGCCGGTTCGCGTCGGTGTCGTAGGTGCGCAGTGCTTCCGGGTCGATCAACACCACGTCCGCCTGGGCGCCGACGTCGAGCCGCCCCGCATCCACGCCGAAGAACTCCGCGGGCTCGCGCGTCAGCCGATGCACTGCCTTCGCGACCATTGCCAGCGATTCGCGGGCCGCGACCTGCAGCGTGAGCAGGTTGCCGTCGAAAAAAGCCAGGTTGATCAGGTGCGCGCCGCTGTCGTTGAACCCCGGCAGCAGGTGCTTGTGGAACAGCAGGTCACGCAGGATCTCCGGCCGGTCGTTGGCGACGGTGAACCACCAGCGCAGGCCGCGATCGTAGCGGCGGAACAGGTGCAGCAGGAATTCTCCTTCCTTGCGCAACGGGCTCGGGAACGAATCGAACGCGTCGGATTCCGTGGCGCTGCGCGACACGGAGCGATCCCCTGTCTGGAACTGCAGCAGGCGTCGCCGCACTGCACCGAGGGTCTCGCCGCACCACTCGGGCACCGGTGCGCGTTCGATGTGCAGCGTGTCCAGGTCGCGATTGAACGTCGAGACCGCGCCGGAGTCGTGCCATTCGCGCACGAACAGCGCACCGAAGTCCGCCGTGTCCATTTCGCGCTGCCGGCCCGCCGCGTCTTCTATCTCCAGCGACATCAGCCGCCGCGACGACTCGAACTCCTCGAAAATCGGGCAGATCGCGCCTTCGGCGAACATGCGGAACGGAGTGCCGAGCACCTGGAAGTGGAACCGGCCGTTCACGAGCCTGGAATTCAGCACGTTGGCGATGAGCGGGAACAGCTTGTAGGTGTTGCGTTCGTGCGTGAGGTCCACCGCGGTCAGTGCACTGGTCTTGAGCGGCTTGCCGAACAGCGTGCCGCTGGTCAGGAAAAAACGCAGGAACGTCTTCGCCCGGTTGGCGGCGTCCGGCGTGCACTGCCAGACGCGGTCGTGATTGCGCACGACGTCCAGCAGCTGCTTCAGTTCCGACCAGGACGCATGCTGCGCCGGGATGCGCTCGCTCTTGTGCGGATCGTTGGCCAGGTAATGGAACGGGATCGAATCGGTGGACAGCCCCGCATACCCCTGCGCCATCGCTTCCTGGAGCAGCGCCTGCATGCGGTCACGCTCCGCGGCAGTGGGTTCGCGCGTAACGGCCGCGTCCGTGCTGCCCATTGCTTCGATGCGCAGCATCGAGTGCGGCAGCAGCGGCACGACATTCGGGCCGAGCGGCAAGCGGTCGAGGTGCAGGAAATAGTCGCCCGTCGTGTGCCAGTCGATGCGGTCGACGACCTTGCGCAGCACCGGCTTCGGCATGTTCTCGACGCGCGTGAAACAGTCGAGGATCGGGTCGTCCCCGTTGCGGCGCTGCGCGCCAAAGGCCGTGCCGAGGCTGCAGTTGCCGACGACGACCGTCGTCGTGCCGTGCCGGACCGATTCCGGCAGGCCGGGTGCGAGTTCGACTTCGAGGTCGAGGTGCGTGTGGATGTCGAGGAGACCCGGCATGAGCCATCGCCCCGTGGCATCGACGATCCGTTCCGACCTCTCGACCGGCAGGTCCTGCCCGCGCGCGGCGATCCGGCCATCGGCAATGGCGACGTCCTCGACGACCGCAGCGCCGCCGGTGCCGTCGAACACGCGGGCGCCGCGAATCAACACCTGCCAGTCCCGCTGCATGGTCGGTCGAACTCCAGGAATCTGTCGGTCACTCATACGCGGCGTCGCGGCCTGCTAACCTGGCAGCACGCGCCCCGGGTTCAGGATGCCTTTCGGATCGAGGGTCCGCTTCAGTTTCTGCATCAGCGCGAGTTCGGCAGGGCTGCGACACAGTGCCAGCCACGGCTGCTTCTCGCGGCCGATGCCGTGTTCCGCCGAAACCGAGCCGCCCCGCGACGCCAGCGGCTCGTAGACGCAGCGCTCGATGCCGTGGCGCGCCTCGGTGCTGGCCGGTCCCGCCGCGATGATGTGCAGGTTGCCGTCGCCGAGGTGACCGAACACGAACCGGCGGTATTGCGGCCATTCGCGCTCGAGACGGCCCACGACTTCGGTGACGTACCCCTCCATCTCTGCGAGCGGCAGGCTGACGTCGAACGCAACCGGCATGCCAAGACGGAAGATCCCTTCGACGTCGTCGCGCAGCGCCCACAATGCATCGCGCTGGGCTTCGGACGAGCACACCACGGCATCGACGACGAGTCCCGCTTCGATCGCGGCGGAGATCGCTTCCTCGAACTGCGCCTGGTCCCGAGTCGGGTTGCCACCCGCGCTTTCGACCAGCACGTAGTAGTCGTAGGTCTGCGGCAGCGGCGGAGTTCCCTTGGACGGCGGTGTGGTCACCATCCGGTAGAACTCGTTCCACATCAGTTCGAACGCGGCGAGCGAGCCGCCAAGCGCACCGTCGACGTGTTTCAGGAACCGCGTCACGTCGCCGAAGCCGGGACAGGCGACCAGCGCTGTCTGCGTGCTGCGCGGCCTTTCGCGTAAACGCAGCACCACCCGCGTGATGACGCCGAGCGTGCCTTCCGTGCCGATGAACAACTGCTTCACGTCGTAGGCCGCGTTGTTCTTGAGCATGCGGTTCATGGCGGGGATGACCGTGCCGTCCGCGAGCACCGCCTCGAGGCCGAGCACGGAATCGCGCGTCATGCCGTAGCGGATCACGCCATTGCCGCCCGCATTGGTGGCGACGCTGCCGCCGATGTGCGCCGAGCCGCGCGCGCCAAAATCCACCGGGTACAGCAGGCCGTGCTTCTCGGCTTCTTCCTGGATGCGTTGCACGGCCACGCCGGCTTCGACCGACATGGTGCGCCCGACCGCGTCGACCGATTCGATACGGTGCATGCGCTCCAGCGAGAGCGCGATCTCGTGCTCCGCAGGCACGCAGCCCTGCACGAGCCCGGTGAGTCCACCCAGCGTGACGACCGGCTGGTCCGCCGCATGGCAGGCGGCGAGTACGCGCGAGACTTCGTCCGTGTTTCCTGGGCGTACGATCGCCCGTGCGCGGCACGGGCTGTGATCGGCCCAGCTCACGGAACGGGAACTGACCTGGTCGCCGGTGAGGACGTTGCCGGCGCCGACCATCGCCCCGAGCGTGTCGAGCAACATGGTGTTATCCCTGAACCTGGCCGATCGCGACGGTGTTGCGTGCGTGCCGGTGCCGTAACCACGTGACCGCGATGGACGCAGTCGCGATCATCACTAGTCCGTAGAGCGCGGCCGGCACGGCTGCAACGTCTTCGTTCAGCACCTGCATCGCCATGAAAATCGCGACCGCGGCGTTGTGAACGCCGATCTCGAACGAGATCGAAATCACCTGCGGCATCGGCAGGCCGGCCAGTCGCGGAATGGCGTACCCGAGTCCCATTGAAACCAGGTTCAGGACGATGCACGCGACGCCGACTGCGGCGAAACTGGCAGCGAGCGTCTCGTGTGAGGTCACGATCGTCAGCGCGACGACGCAGGCCAGCAGCAGCACGGACGCCAGTCGGACGGGACTCTCGGCGCGGCGTGCCAGCGCCGGCCAGAGTTGCCGCACGACCATGCCGACGATCACCGGCAACACGATGAACGTCGCCACATCGATGATCTTCTGCGTAGGCGGCGGCACGTACTGCTCCGCCCCGAGAAAATGCGCGAGCGACCAGTTCATGACCAGCGGCAGCCAGGCCAGGGCCAGCAGGCTGTTGATCGCCGTCAGCGTGACGTTGAGCGCGACGTCGCCATGTGCCAGGTGACTGAAGACGTTGGCCATCGCGCCGCCGGGGGCCGCCGCCAGCAGCATGAGTCCGATGGCGAGCAGTGGCGGCAGGGCCAGCAGCTTGGCGATCGCGAAGGCGACGGGCACCAGCACGACCGTCTGCACCACCAGCCCGACGACGACTGCGCGCGGGTATTGCACTACGCGGGCAAAATCCCCGAGCGTGAGCGCAAGGCCAAGACCGAACATGATGACGCCGATTGCCAGCGGCAGCAGCGCCGTCGAGACGAACGTGTAGTCCAACACCCCACCCCCGGGCCGATGCGCCGCCGTCAGTCGCTCAACGCGGCCGCCACTGCGGCGAATGCTTCCTGCAACCGCGCGACCTGCGGTTCCGTAGTCGCCGGACAGGTCAGCATCATGTTGTGAAACGGGGCGATCAGGCAACCTCGATTCAGCAAGGCCAGGTGGATCGCCTGCTCCAGCGCAGGCGCGTGCGCTGCCTCGGCCTGCGTGCCGTTGCGCAGCGGGCCCGGGGCGCAGATGAACTCGACCCGCGCGCCGACCCGCACGACGTGCCAGGGCAGCCGGCGTGAATCGACGGTTGCCTGCAGGCCTGCCGCGAGCCTCTCGGCCAGCCGTTCCATGTGCTGATACGCCCCGGTGGTCATGACCTGCTCGAGGGTTGCCCGCATCGCCGCGAGCGACAGCGCGTTGGCCGACAATGTAGTGCCCATGCCCGAATGACCGGGCGGGGTTTGCTCACGCACCGCTGTCAGTCGCCGCGCAACGTCCTCGGTGAAGCCCCAGGCGCTTGCCGGTACGCCGCCGGCGATGGGCTTGCCGAGCACGAACAGATCGGGTTCGAGGCTGTGGGCGCGCGCGTAACCGCCGGGACCGGTTGAGATCGTGTGCGTCTCGTCGATCAGGAGCAGCGTGCCGGCTGCGCGCGTCAGCTGCCTGACGCCGTCGAGGTAACCCGGCTCGGGCAGCACCATGCACGAATTGGTCAACACGGGCTCCGTGATCACGCAGGCGACGTCGCCATGTGCCAGTGCCGCTTCCAGCGCGGCCAGGTCGTTGAACTCCACCACGCGGGTGAACTGTGTCAGGTCGGTCATCTGCCCGAGCAAGCCCGGCCGATTGACCGCGCGCCGGTCGATCAGGCGCACGTAGGTCTCGTCCACCGAGCCGTGATAGCAGCCGTTGAACACCAGGATCTTCGGCCGTCCCGTCACGGCGCGGGCCACGCGCAACGCAAAGCGGTTCGCGTCGGTCGCGGTCGTCGCGATCTGCCAGTGCGGCAGCCCGAAGCGCTCGGCCAGCAGCTGGCCGACCGCGATCGCGTCTTCGGTCGGCAGCATGTACGTCAGGCCCTTGCCGGCCTGGCGCGCTATGGCTGCCGCAACGGGCGCGGGTGAATGTCCGAACATCGATCCCGTGTCGCCGAGGCAGAAGTCCGCGTACTCGTTGCCGTCGATGTCGCGCAGGCTGGAGCCCAGCGCCGATTCGACCAGAAACGGGAAGGGCATCGACCAGTCCTTCATCCAATGCATCGGGACGCCGTCGTAAAACCCGGCGATGCCGTGGCCCGTGCGCTGCAGCGACCGCGGGTGGGCATCGATGTAGCGGCGCTTTTCGATTTCAAACAGCTCGCCGATGCGCTGGAGCGTCACGCCGCCGAGGGAGGCCGATGCCACGATGGGGAACTCCTGGAACCTGCAGGTGCGGAATTCTAGGGCAGATTGATCAGGGGATAGGGGTTAGGGGTTAGTCGGCACCGCGTCCTGTTCCGACTAGCCCCGGACCGCTAACCCCTGACGCGTTTCCCACCCCTTTCTTGACGGTCCGCACCCGCCCATGGATACTGCAACGCGAGATGAACGTAACCGCGCCAAACACGCTGAATACCCGTTGGTGGTGGCGCCACTGCTAGGAGTGGGGCCGGCCGCGTCAGTCTCTTTCGCAGGATTCCAGGACCCATCTCCGCGAAGCACCGTGGGATGGGTTTTTTGTTGTCCGTCCCCCGGGCCCCCGCGACAGAGGAGCCGCAGGTGACGACGACCTTGTTCGACATTGCAGCCGACCTCGACACACCGGTGTCGGCCTATCTCAAATTGAAACCTTTTCGCCCGCGCTTCCTGCTGGAGAGCGTCGAAGGCGGCGAACGTCTTGCCCGTTACTCGTTCATCGGCTTCGGTGACTGCATGGAGTACCGGCTCGATGCCGGCGGCCTGGTGGTCAACGGCGTCCGCGAGCCCCGGCCAGCTGGCCAGGCCGAGTTGCTGGCCTCGTTGCGTCAGGCCCTGGCGCGGTCACCCCGGCCCGACGTGACGCAGGCGGGATTCCCGCTGCTCGGCGGCCTGGTCGGGGCGGCCAGCTACGACCTGGTGCGTTATTTCGAGCGGCTGCCGTCCAGGGCGCGAATCGACGGGGACGTGCCGGACGCGCATTACCTCGCGCCGCGCTCGGTGCTGGCGTTCGACCACCTCACGCGCCGCGCGGCATTGCTCCACGCGGGTCCCGAGCAGGAGCGGCTGGCACTGCGTCGCGAGGTGATCCAGGCGTTGCGGGGCGGGTTGCCCGGTCCGGTGCGTGCGACGAAGTTCGGACCGGCCGCAGCCAGCTTGTCGGAGGCTGCGTTTCTGCAGAACGTTGCCCGCACCAAGGAATACATCGCGTCCGGCGACGTCTACCAGCTCGTGCTGTCGGTGTGCTTCTCGGGCCGTTGCGACATGGACCCGTTCGAGGCGTATCGGGCGCTCAGGCTGCTGAACCCGTCGCCGTACATGTATTTCTGCGAACTGGGTGACCGCGTCATCGTGGGTTCTTCGCCCGAGGCGCTGGTCAAGCTGGAAGGCGGCGTTGCGCACCTGCGCCCGATCGCGGGCACGCTGCCGCGCGGCACCGACGCGGAGCAGGACCTCGCGAATGAAGCCAGGCTGCTCGCCGATCCGAAGGAGAACGCCGAGCACGTCATGCTCGTGGACCTTGCGCGCAACGATCTCGGTCGCGTCGCCGAAGCGGGCAGCGTGCACGTCGATCCCTACCGTTCGATCGAGCGCTACAGCCATGTCATGCACATCGTCAGCGGCGTCAATGGCCGGCTCGCGCCGGGCAAGGACCAGTTCGACCTGTTTGCCGCAGCCTTTCCAGCCGGCACGCTGGTCGGCGCGCCCAAGGTGCGCGCCATGGAGATCATCGATGAACTCGAGCCTGTGCGTCGCGGACTCTACGGCGGCACGGTCGGCTACTTCGGCCTCGGCGGCGACATGAATCACGCGATCACGATCCGCACGATGGTGTTCCACGGCGACACGTACAGCTTCCAGGCGGGCGCCGGCATCGTCGCCGACAGCGTGCCGATCAACGAATACCGCGAAGTCTTCGCCAAGAGCGACGTCCTGCGGCGGGCGCTCGAGATCGCGCGGGAGGGCCTGTGATGCACCAGCCGGTTCCGCGACTGCTGCTCGTCGACAATTACGACAGCTTCACCTACAACCTGGTGCAGGCGTTCCTGGTGCTCGGGGCGGAAGTGCTCGTGCACCGCAACGACGCGATCACCGTCGAGCAGGCCAGGGCCTTGCAGCCCACGCATCTCTGCATTTCGCCGGGCCCGGGCACGCCGCGTGACGCCGGCGTGTCGATGGACATGATCCGCGCCTTTGCCGGGTCCATTCCCGTGCTGGGCGTGTGCCTCGGCCACCAGTCGATCGTCGAGGCCTTCGGCGGCGACGTCGTGCGCGCAGGACGGCTGATGCACGGCAAGGTCTCGCCGGTGCACCATGACGCCAAAGGTGTGTTCGCCGGAGCGCCGCAGCCGCTTGAGGTGGGCCGCTATCACTCGCTGATCGCCAGGCCCGAGACACTGCCGGCCGCGCTCGAAGTCACGGCCCGCACTGCCGAGGGCGAGATCATGGGCGTGCGTCATCGCGAGTTGAACGTCGAAGGCGTGCAGTTCCACCCGGAAAGCGTGCTGACTCCGGCAGGTCCGCTGCTGATGGGCAACTTCCTGAAATTCGCCGGCGGACGACGCGAGGCCTGAGGCACGATGGCCGAACTGCGCGACACGCTCGAACGCCTGCTCAACCGCGAGGACCTGCCCGAGTCCGAAGCGTCGGCGCTGCTGGTCGCGCTCACGGACGCGTCGATGGCGCCCGCGATGGCCGGCGCGCTGCTCGCTGCGCTGCGCAGCAAAGGCCTCACCGCCGGCGAAGTGCGCGGCTTTGCTTCTGCGATGCGCAAACTTGCGCGGCGGCCATCGCTGCCGCCGGGCCCGCCCGCCGTCGACATCGTCGGCACCGGCGGCGATGCGTCCGGCAGCTTCAACATCTCGACGGGTGCTTCGTTGCTGACGGCCGCAATGGGCGTGCGCGTCGTGAAGCACGGCAACCGTTCGGTCTCCAGCCGCTCCGGCAGTGCGGACCTGCTCGAGTGTCTCGGTCTGCCACTGCCGCTCGACGAAAAGCGCGCCGGTGAGTGCCTTGCGGCAACGGGCTTCACGTTCCTGTTCGCACCGCACTATCACCCGGCCATGAAGGAGATCGCACCGGTCCGGCGCGCACTCGGCGTGCGCACGGTCTTCAACCTGCTTGGGCCGCTCACGAACCCGGCCGAGCCCCCGTTCGGCCTCATCGGCGCGTACAGCCGAGACGCGGCTCGACTGATGGCGGAGACGCTCGCCGGCATGCCGATCCAGCGCGTCTTCGTCGTGCACGGCGAACCGGGCTGGGATGAGCCGACGCCCTGTGGTCCCTTCGAGTTGTACGACGTCAGCCCCGGGCGTGTTGAACGCACCGAGCGCGATCCGCAGGACCTTGGCCTTACGAGGTGTTCACCCACGGCGCTTGCGGGCGGCGATGCCGCGCACAACGCTCTCGAGTTGAAGGCCGTCTTCACCGGACAGGATCGAGGCCCGCACCGTGACGCGCTGGTGCTGAATGCCGCGCTCGCTCTCGAAGTGACGGGTGCGGTCGCGGATCCTGTTGCCGGTGTGCGCGCTGCGCAGGACGCGCTCGACCGCGGCGACGGAGCCAACTTCCTGCAGCGCCTCGCCAGCTTTGGCCGCTCCATCGGCGGGACAGGTTGATGGGCTTGCTGTCCGACATGGCAGCCGTCAGCGAGCAGCGCCTGCTCGCCGCGCGTGCGGCTGTGAGCGAAACGGCCCTGCGGGAGCAGTGCGCGCTGCTGCCGCGTCCCGCGAGGCTTGCGCTGTCCGCGACCGGCTTCGACCTGATCGCGGAACTCAAGTTGCGGTCGCCGGCGCTCGGCGACCTGTCCGCGCGGACGATGGATCCCGTGGCACGGCTGCGCGCCTACGCGGAGGCGGGCGCAGCGATCTGCTCGATCCTGACCGAGCCCTCGCGGTTCGACGGCGACCTCGCGCACCTGCAGCAGGCCGCAACGACGCTCGCGCCTTACGGCGTGCCGGCGATGCGCAAGGACTTTCTCGTCGATCCGTACCAGGTGCTCGAAGCGCGGGCAAACGGAGCCGGCGGCGTGCTGCTGATCGTGCGGATGGTCGAGCGCGAGCGCCTCGCAGCGATGCTCGATGCCGCGGCGGAGCAGGGCCTGTTTGTCCTGCTCGAGGCGTTCGACGCCGACGATCTCGCCATCGCTGCAGACCTCGCCGCCAAGCGGCGCGGCCGCGACGAACAGGTGCTGATGGGACTTAACTGCCGCGACCTGCAGACGCTGCAGATCGACTTTGCCCGTTTCGAGCGGCTGCGGGACCGGCTGCCGAGCGAGTGGCCCGCGGTGGCCGAGAGCGGCATCGTTACTCCGGGCGACGCGGCGATCGTTGCGGGCCTCGGTTATCGGCTGGCACTCGTCGGCACCACGCTCATGCAGCGGGCCGATCCGGAAGAGGCCGTGCGCGAATTGCTTGCGGCCGGGCGAGGGGCCGCGCGATGAGTCGCCTGTGGATCAAGGTGTGCGGCTTGCGAACGACGGACGCATTGGCGGCTGCCGTGGAAGCAGGCGCGGATGCGGTCGGCTTCGTGTTCCACGCGGCTTCGCCTCGTCATCTCGCGGCGACCGAAGCGCGCGCCATCGCAGCGGCAGTGCCGCAGGGCATCGAGAAGGTTGCGGTGTTCCTGCATCCGTCGCAAGCGGAGGTGGACGCCGCCATCGACGCCGTGCATCCCGACTGGGTGCAGGCCGATGCCGCGGACCTGGCTGCACTCCGACTCCCGGCAGGGCAGCGAGTGCTGCCCGTGTATCGCACGGGCCGGCCGTTGCCATCGCCGCAAGAGCTGCCGCGCCGCTTCCTGCTCGAGAGCGGGCGCAGCGGAGCAGGCGAGCGCGCTGACTGGAACGAAGCCGCGCTCCTGGCTGACGCGGGCGAGCTCGTGCTCGCCGGCGGCCTCGATGCGGAGAACATCGCCGACGCCATCGCGGCCGTGCGACCGTTCGGCATCGACGTGAGCTCGGGCGTCGAATCCACGCGCGGCGTCAAGGACGCCGCGCTGATCCGGAATTTCGTGAACGCGGCGCGTGCAGCGCATGCGCGGGTCGCGTCACAGACTTTGGGAGTAATGCAGCAATGAAGACCCAGGCCCTCAAAATCGACCGCGAAGCGCTGCTGGCGCAGACGCTCAGGGGCGAGTTCCCGGACGCCCGCGGCCGCTTCGGCCCGTTCGGTGGACGTTACGTGCCCGAGACGCTGGTGCCCGCGCTCGATCGTCTCGAGCAAGGCATTCGCGACATCCTGCCGGATCCCGCGTTCAAGGCCGAGCTCGACATGCAGCTGCGCACCTGGGTCGGGCGGCCCACGCCGCTCACGTACGCTGCGACGTTGTCGCAGCGCTGGGGCGCGGAAGTGTGGCTGAAGCGTGAAGACCTCGCACACACCGGCGCGCACAAGATCAACAACGCGATCGGGCAGGGCCTTCTGGCCAAGCGCCTCGGCGCCAAGCGCATCGTCGCGGAAACGGGCGCCGGCCAGCACGGCGTGGCTACCGCCGCCGCGTGCGCCCGACTCGGCATGCCGTGCACGGTCTACATGGGTTCGATCGACATGGAGCGGCAGGCGCCGAATGTCGGTCGAATGAAGCTGCTTGGCGCCGAAGTCGTGCCCGTCACGGGTGGCGACAAGACGCTCCGTGCCGCCATCGACGAGGCCTTGCGTGACTGGGTCTCGGACCCGAACGGTACGTTCTACATTCTCGGCTCGGCCGTGGGCCCGCATCCGTATCCCTACATGGTCCGCGAATTCCAGCGCGTGATCGGCGTCGAGGCGCGCGCACAGATGCTCGCCCAGGCGGGCGCGCTGCCGGACGTCGTGGTGGCCTGTGTCGGCGGCGGCTCGAACGCCATCGGTCTGTTCCACCCGTTCGTGCCGGACACCGAGGTAAAGCTGCTCGGCTTCGAGGCCGGCGGCATCGGCCCGGGTCTCGGACAGAACGCCGCTTCGCTCGCGTACGGCACGCCGGGCGTGCTGCAGGGCTGCTACTCGCTGCTGCTGCAGGACGAGCACGGCCAGATCCAGGAAACGCAGTCGGTCTCGGCCGGACTCGATTACCCGGGCGTCGGGCCGGAGCACGCGCTGCTCGCGAGCATCGGTCGCCTCGGCTTCGCCGCGTCCGAAGACGATGAGTCGCTCGAGGCGCTGTCGGAGTGCAGCCGGTACGAAGGCATCCTGCCGGCCATCGAGACTGCGCACGCATTCGCCGGTGCTCGCAAGTACGCGCAGAAGAATCCTGGTTGCCGCATCCTGATCGGCTTGTCCGGCCGCGGCGACAAGGACATGCCGACGTTGCAGCGCACGTTGCTGAAGGGGCAGATCTGATGACGACCAGCACTGCGCAACCGCGCGACAGCATCAGCACGGCGATCAAGGCGGCTGCGACCGGCGGCCGGCCTGCTCTCGTCGGATTCATGACGGCGGGGTTCCCCGATCGCGCGCATTTCGCCAAGCACCTGCGCGAGATCGCGACCGAGGCCGACGTCGTCGAAATCGGCGTGCCGTTCAGCGACCCGATGGCCGATGGCGCCACGATCCAGCGCGCAAGCTTCGCGTCGCTGCAAGGTGGCTTCACGCTGACTTGGCTGCTCGACGAACTCACCGCCATGCAGCCGCGCCCGCAGGCGCCCCTGCTGCTCATGAGCTACCTGAACCCGTTGCTGGCCTTCGGGCTCGAGCGGTTACCCGAGGTTGCAGAGGCAGCGGGCGTGTCGGGATTCATCATCCCCGACCTGCCGTACGAGGAGAGCGCCGACATGCGCGCAGCGCTCGACCGCGTCGGCATCGCGCTGGTGCAGATGGTGACGCCGGTGACGCCGGATACGCGACTCAGGATGCTGTGCGCAGCGAGCCAGGGCTTCGTGTACGCAGTGACCATGACCGGGACCACGGGCAAGTCGGTGGCCGTGCCGGACCAGGTGCTGGACTACATGGATCGCGTGAAGTCGATGTCACCAGTCCCGGTGTGCGCTGGATTCGGCATTCGCACGGCCGAGCAGGTCACGCGCATGCAGGGTCACGTCGACGGCGTCGTCGTTGGCTCGGCGCTGGTCGAAGTGCTCGAGCGCGGCGAAGATCCGGCGAAGTTTCTGCGCGGCCTCAAGTCCTGACGCATGTCGTTTGCGCTCTGCGTGTTCTGCGGGTCGGCGCTGGGCACACGCCCCGAATACGCCGATGCCGCGCGTGCAGTGGGCACGGAAATCGGTCGCCGCGGCTGGACTCTGGTGTACGGCGGCGGCCGCGTCGGTCTGATGGGGGTGCTGGCAGATGCAGCCATCGCCGCGGGCGCGCCGGTCGTGGGCGTGATCCCGCGCTTCCTGTTCGAGCTTGAGGTTGCCCACCCCGGCCTCAGGTCGCTCGAGGTTGTCGAGACGTTTGCCGAGCGCAAGCAGCGCATGGGTGAGCTCTCCGACGCATTCCTGTCGCTGCCGGGTGGCGTCGGCACGATGGACGAGTTGTTCGAGGCGTGGAGCTGGACCCATGCCAGGCTGCAGGACAAGCCGAGCGGCCTGCTCAACGCGGCCGGCTACTACGATGGCCTGGTCGCCTTCCTCGACCGTGCCGGGACCGACGGGTTCGTGAAGCAGAAGAGCCGCGACCTGCTGCTCGTCGGGAACGACGTTGCCGCCTTGCTCGACGCGATCCACCGCCAGGTTGCCCATCTCAGCTAGCCTGCGTCGCGTCTTGCTGCAGCGTGCCGCCGGCCCGCCGGCCAAAGCAACGGGCAGCGCGCAATCAACTCGTTTCGACGGCGTCGCGGATGTGCCTGATCACCAGCGAGCGCATGGTCTCGAGCGGGTTTTTTTCCCAGGTGAACACCGGCGGCGAACGGCGCAGCAGGCTCCAGTTGCCCGATTCGAGGACCTTGTCGAGATGACTGAGGTTGCGTTCGATGGCTTCCATGTACGGGTTGCGACCGCCGTACAGCGCTTCCAGGTAGCGGTAGGCGGAGCCGAATTCGCCGTCGAGGCGGGTGCGCATCGTCTGCTCGAAGAACTGGGGTGTCTGGCGCAGCACGTCCAGTCCCGATCCGTACAGCACCTTGAGTCCACCATCGGCCGCGCGCGACATCGCGACGCCGCCGAGCACGAACTCGGGATACAGGCGGTCGCGGCACTTCTCGAGGTAGCAGCGATCCGACATCTGCGCCAGCATGTCGGCCGTGCCGAGCAGGTGGCCGACGCGGCGGTCGCGCGCGTCATCGAGCCGGATATCGCTGAAGGGCACTTCATAGCCCGTGAAGTGAATCACCTGTGTCGCGACCGGCACCCAGTTGGCGAGACCGATGGTAGGCAGGTAGCGTGCCAGGAAGTTTGCGCCGCGACCGACGTGCGTGCGCGTGAACTCCGCGCCGTTGCGATGGAGGGTGTCGTCGGTCTGGCGAATGTAGCCGGCATCGTGGAACAGCCCGACGACGACGCCCAGCAGGGCGCGATCGGCGCCCAGCCGCTGGTCCGGTGCCTGCGAGCGATCGTGGCCGGCGAGCAGCCGCGCCATCGCGAGCGTGTCGTCGAGCGAATGCTGCATGTCGTGGTAGACGGTGTCGCAGCCGAAGTATCCGGGGAACTGTCCGGAAAACAGCCGCTCGAAGTCACCGAAGGCCTGGGTGAGGCGATCGCTGTTTGCGCCAGGCCACGTCTGCTGGAAGAGTTCTTCGACCGCCTTGAGGACGGACGCGACCGAACTGACCTGCACGGTGTTGGTGACGTCGAAATCGCTGCGGCGGAACTGCATGGTGCGTCGGTGGAAGAAACGGCCAGGTGCGACCTGAATTCGAGCCGAGTCTAGTCCGTTCGGCTGCAAACACCAGAGTCAAAAAAACCGACAGTCGCAGGAAAATGGCAATAACGGCCCGGTTAGCCGCCTATATGTCAAAACTCGCAACGACCGGAGTGTGGTCCGACGGCCGCTCCAGCTTGCGTGGTGCCTTGTCGATGTGACATTCCGCCACATTTCTGAGCGAGCGCGGTCGAGGCGAGGATCAAGTCGATGCGCAACCCGGCATTGCGGCGGAAAGCCATCATGCGGTAGTCCCACCACGAATAGGACTTCTCGGGCTGTTCGAACAGGCGGAAGCAGTCGGCAAGCCCGGTGCCGAGCAATGCCTGCAGCGCGGCGCGCTCAGGCGGGCTTACGTGCACGGAGCCTTCCCAGGCCTTGGGGTCGTGCACGTCGCGGTCTTCGGGCGCGACGTTGAAGTCGCCAAGCACGACGAGGCGCGGATGGCGCGCGAGTTCGGCGGCGACGTAGTCCCGCAGCGCGGCAAACCAGCGCAGCTTGTACTCGAACTTGTCTGAGCCGACGGTCTGCCCGTTGGGGACGTAGACGTCGACGACGCGCACTCCGCCAATCGATGCCGCGAGCACGCGCCGCTGCTCGTCCTCGAAGCCCGGAATGCCGGCGACGACGTCCGTGGCGGGCCCGCGGCTCAGGATCGCGACCCCGTTGTACGTGCGCTGGCCGCTGCAGACCGCATTCCAGCCCAGTGCCTGCAGGTCCGCGACGGGGAAATCCGCGTCGGGCAGTTTCGTCTCCTGCAGCGCGATCGCGTCGAGCGGATTGGCGGCAAGCCAGTCCGTCAAGTGTGGCAGGCGCACGCGCAGCGAATTGACGTTCCAGGTGGCGATCTTCATGCGGCTCTCGTGCGTCAGGCCGCGAGCCCGAGTTGCCGCAGCAGCGGCTCGAGTTCCGGCTGGCGGCCGCGGAACTCGACGAACGCTTCCATCGCATCGCGGCTGCCGCCCCGTTCCAGTATCGACCGCAGGAAGCGCCGGGCCGTCGCCGCGTCGAAGATGCCGGATTCCTCGAACGCGCCGAACGCGTCGGCCGACAGCACTTCGGCCCACTTGTAGCTGTAGTAACCCGCGGCGTAGCCGCCGGAAAAAATGTGCTGGAAACTGTGGGCGAAGCGGTTGAACGCCGGAGGCCGCACGACTGCGACCTCGGCGCGCACCTCGGCCATCGTTGCCGCAAGTCGTGAGCCGCGCGCGGGTGCGAACTCCGCGTGGAGACGGAAGTCGAACAGCGCGAACTCGAGTTGCCGCACCGACTGCATCCCCGCCTGGAAAGAGCGCGTCGCCTGCAGCTTGGTCAGCGTCTCGAGCGGCAGCGGCTCACCCGTGTCGACGTGTCCCGAGACCAGCGGCAGCACTTCCTCGCGCCACGCGAAGTTCTCCATGAACTGGCTCGGCAATTCGACCGCGTCCCAGGGCACGCCGTTGATGCCGGCCACGCTCGGGAAATCCACCTGCGTCAGCATGTGGTGCAGGCCGTGGCCGAACTCGTGGAACAGCGTCAGCACCTCGTAGTGCGTGAGCAGGGACGGACGCTGGCCGCTCGGCGGCGTGAAATTGCAGACGAGATACGCCACCGGCAGTGCCGCGTCGGTCCCCAGCCGGATGCGGCCTACGCACTCGTCCATCCAGGCCCCGCCGCGCTTCTTCGGGCGCGCATAGAGGTCGAGGAAGAACCCGCCGCGGCGATCGCCGTTCGCGTCGACGATGTCGTAGTACGTGACGTCGGGGTGATACACCTCGATCCCCGTGCGCGGTTCGATCCGGATCCCGTACAGCCGTTGCGCCACGGCGAACAGTCCCTGCAGCACGCGCGGCAGCGGGAAATAGGGCCGGAGTTCTTCTTCCGAAACCGCGAGCCGTACGTGTTTGAGCCGCTCGGAGTGGAACGCGACGTCCCAGGCCTCGAGCTTCGTGCCTGCGAAGGCCTCGAGTTCGGCGAACTCACGCTGGGCCGCGGGCCGGCAGAGCTGCGCGAGCCGGCGCAGGAACTGCAGGACCTCGGACGGGTCGCGCGCCATCTTGGTCGCCAGCGAGTACTCCGCGAAGTTGCTGAAGCCGACGAGCTGCGCGGCTTCGTGCCGCAACCCCAGGATTTCCTCGATCAGAGCCGTATTGTCCCACTGCGCGGCTCCCTGCTCCGAGGCGCGCGTCATCCAGGCGGTATAGAAATCCTGCCGCAGGCCACGGTTCTCCGCATGCGTGAGCACGGCCTGGTAATTGGGCGCGTCGAGCGTGAACACCCAGCCGGCGCGGCCGTTCTTTTCGGCCTCGGCACGGGCACGCGCGATCACGGCGACGGGCAGGCCCGCGAGTTCGGATTCGTCGTCCACCGCGCGTGTCCAGGCGTTGGTTGCGTCGAGGACGTTTTCGTCGAACTTTGCCTGCGTGGTGGCGAGCCGCTCCATCAATTCGCGGAATCGCTGCTTGCGCGCAGGATCGAGCGCGACGCCGGACAGCCGGAAGTCGCGCAGCGCATTGTCCACGAGCTTGCGCTGCTCGGGCTGCAGCTGCGCGTACTGCGTGTCCTTGACCTGCTGGTAGGCCGCGCAGAGCCCAGGGTTCTGCGCGAGCTCGGTGTGATACGCAGTGAGCAGCGGCAGGCATGCGTTGTATGCCGCTCGCAATTCGTCGCCGTTGGCCACGCCGTTGAGGTGCCCGACCGGCGACCAGGTGCGTGCGAGCCGGTGCTGCATGCGCTCGATCGGCACGACGATGCCATCCCAGCCGGACGCTCCGGACCCAAGCAACTGCTGCAGGTCGTGCCGGTTCTCGTCCAGCACCTGCCGGATGGCGGGTTCGACGTGCTCTGGTCGGATCGAGAGAAAGGCGGGGAGGGATGCGTCGTGCAGCAGCGGGTTATCCATGGCGCCACATTCTACTAGCGGCGCGGCGTGCCCGTGGCTCAGCCGAACGCGCCCTGCAACAGCCAGCCCAGCGCGTACACCCCCGCGACGAAGCCGACGAAGGCGATGGCGGCCCGCCGCCGGTAGCGACGTGCCAGGTCGCCCGGCGGCAGCGCGGCGAGCAGGAACAGGCGTGCGCCATCCGGGCGGCAGAGCACGTGGAAGTTCTGTCTTGCGGGGCGCTCCGCGGCTCGCTCCAGCACGGTGTGCCGGGCCGCCTGTCGCGCCGCTTCCCACTCGGTCAGGCTAATGCGGCCGTCGCCGTCGTGGTCGAATCGGTTGAGCAACGCAGGCTGGTCCTGCTTCCATTCCGCGAGCAATGCGGCGATGTCGGCCGGGTGGTCAGATTCGGCGGCTGCAGCGCTGGACCGGAAGTCGCCGAGCGCGTAGAGCCGCTCGTGCTCGTAGATACGCTCCTCGACATAACGATAGTTGCGACCACCGGTCAGGGCGAGCTTTCGGTCGGGCCCCGACTTCGGCCAGGGCGTATCGCCGTACCAGGTCGTCGACTCGGTCGGGATGACCTCGGCGCCGTCGGGCTGCACGATGCACTGCCCGGTATCGTCATCGAGCAGGAACGCGACCGACGACTTGCCCGAGGCGACCGTCTGCCACCCCTCACGCCTGCTGTTGCCCGCGCCGCGTTCCGTGCGCTTGGAAATCCTGTAGCTCCACCACACGCAAGGACGCTGCGTGAGCGGCGACGGGTTCTGGGTTCCCGGCAATGGCAGGCCGCTGCCCGCCAGTTCGACGTATCCCTGCGCCGCGGACCGGATGCGCGACGTCGGCGTGTCTTCGATGAGGCGTGCGATCCGCAGCCAGCGCAGCGCCGCAGCACCGCCTGCGATGACGGCGACGCCCAGCGTCAGCAGCCAGAACCACAGGTCGTCGTCAGCCAAACAACTTGCCCAGGTCCACGTCGCGCTTCTGTTCTTCCGAGAACTCGAGCAGCTGCGCGGGCTTGAACTCGAACATGCGTGCGACCACCAGGTCGGGGAACGTCTGGATGCGGATGTTGTTGAGGTTCACCGACTCGTTGTAGAGCTCGCGGCGGTCCGCGATGGCTTCCTCGAGCTCGGTGATGCGCGTCTGCAGGTGCCGGAAGCCGTTGTCCGCCTTGAGGTCCGGATAGTTCTCCGCGACCGCGAACAACCTGCCGAGTCCGGCCCGCAACTGGTCTTCGGCGACGCCGAGGGCGGCGACGTCGCCGCTGCCCTGCGCCTTGAACACCGCAGAGCGCGCCTGCATCACCCGCTCGAGCGTGTCCTGTTCGTATTGCATGTAGCGCTTGCAGGTCTCGACCAGCTTCGGCAGCTCGTCGTGGCGCTGCGTGAGCAAGACGTCGATGTTGGCCCAGGCCTTGCGCACGTTTTCACGCAGCGCGACGAGCCCGTTGTAGATGCGGACGACGTAGACCGCTGCGACGAACAGCAGTGCGAGGAACAACAGCAACATCACCATCATCGGGGCGGCTCCTGGTCGGGATTCCTGGGCGGGTCGGCTCCCGCGGCCTGAGAGATTGCCGGTCGGCGGCCGGCAGCGTCTAGACTGTGCGTCTCATTTCAGCCGATTTCGAGCGCTCCTGCATGGCGATCCGAACCTTTTGCGGCATTGCACCCACCCTCGGCCCCGGTGCCTGGGTCGATCCGGCGGCGGTCGTCATCGGCGACGTCGTACTCGGCGACGACGTCTCGGTCTGGCCGCTGGTGCTGATCCGCGGCGACGTGAACCACGTCCGCATCGGCGCGCGCAGCAACGTCCAGGACGGCAGCATCATCCACGTTTCGCGGCCGTACCCGGGCAACGGCCTGGGCTGGCCCACGATCCTGGGCGAGGACGTCGTGGTCGGCCACCAGGTCGCACTGCATGGCTGCACGATAGCGGACCGGGTGCTGGTCGGGATCGGCGCCATCGTGCTGGACGGCGTCGAGGTCGGCAGCGACGTGATCATCGGCGCCGGCAGCGTGGTGACGCCGGGCAAGAAGCTGGAGTCGGGATACCTGTATCTCGGGAATCCGGCGCGCCGTCGGCGCGAACTCGAGCCTGCGGAAATTGCGCGCATCCCGAAGATGGCGCGCGACTACGTGACGCTCAAGAACGAGTACGCGCAGCTGCCAGCGACGTAGCCCGCGCGCGCAGCGCTTCGAGCACCGGCGGAGTCGATGGCCGCACCCCGCGCCAGACGCGAAACGCTTCCGCTGCCTGCTCGACCAGCATGCCCCAGCCCTGCGCTACGACGGCGGCGCCGTGGTCGTGAGCCCACTGCGTGAACGGCGTTTCGCCGATGCCATAGGCCATGTCGTAGCAGGTCGTGTTCCTGTCCACGGCACGCAATGGGATCGGCGGCACTTCGCCCTTCAGGCTCGCGGACGTCGCGTTGATGATCAGGTCGAACGGCTCCAGCGGTTCGATGCCGTCGAAGGCAGCGCCGCTGACCGCGCCACGATCGGCGAACTCCGCGGCCAGGCTCATTGCCCGTTCGGCAGTGCGGTTGGCGATGACGAGCGTCGATGGCTTCAGCTCGAGCAGCGGGCCGAGCGTGCCTCGGGCGGCGCCGCCGGCGCCGAGCATCAGGATACGCGGCGAGGCGAGCCGCAGACCGAGGTTCTGCGTCAGGTCCGTGAGGAGTCCGACGCCGTCGGTGTTGTCGCCGATCAGCTCGCCCTCACGCCGGATGATCGTGTTGACCGCATCCGCGAGTTGCGCACGCGGCGTCAGTTCGTTCACCAGGTCGGTTGCGGCGCGCTTGTGCGGCAGCGTGACATTCGCGCCGCAGCCCCCCTGTTCGAGAAAGAACTCGAGCATGTCGCGGCGGAAATGCTCCGGGGCCGACTCATGCAGTCGGTACACCATATCCTGCCCGGTCTGTCGCGCGAACAGGCCGTGGATGAATGGCGACCAGCTGTGGTGTACCGGATATCCGAAGAGGGCGTAGGTGTCGGGCATGCGTCGCAGGGGATGGGGGCGTGGGGGTAGTAAGTCGGACAGGACCGCGTCGCTTGCGCGCCCGACTATCCCCTGTCCCCTAGCCCATTTCCTTGAGCCAGCTCGCCGCGCGCTTGGCGAAGTAGGTAAGAATTCCATCCGCACCAGCGCGCTTGATGCAGGTGAGCGATTCGAGGGCAACGGCCCGCTCGTCGAGCCAGCCGTGCTGTGCGGCGGCCATGTGCATCGCGTATTCGCCGCTGACCTGGTAGACGAACGTCGGCGCGCCGAAGCGCTCCTTGACGCGGCGAACGATGTCGAGATACGGCATGCCGGGTTTCACCATCACCATGTCGGCCCCTTCGGCGAGGTCGAGTTCGACTTCGCGCAGCGCCTCGTCGGAGTTGCCGGGGTCCATCTGGTAATTGTACTTGTTGCCCTTGCCAAGGTTGCCGGCCGAACCCACCGCGTCGCGGAACGGGCCATAGTAGCTCGACGCGTACTTGGCGGAATAGGCGAGGATGCGTGTGTGGATGTGGCCTGCGGCCTCGAGCGCATCGCGCAGGGCGCCGATCCGTCCGTCCATCATGTCCGACGGTGCGACCACGTCGGCGCCCGCCTCGGCATGCGACACACCCTGCTTCACGAGCGCCGCGACCGTAACGTCGTTCATCACGTAGCCGGCCTCGTCGATGATGCCGTCCTGGCCGTGAGTAGTGAACGGATCGAGCGCGACGTCGGTGACGACGCCGAGCCCGGGCACGGCTTTCTTGATCGCACGCACGGCGCGTTGCGCCAGGCCTTCAGGGTTCCACGCCTCGCGGCCGTCCAGACTCTTGGCTTCGGGCGGCGTGACGGGGAACAGTGCCAGTGCCGGAATGCCGAGCTTCGCGACGGCTTCGGCCTCGCGCACGAGTTCGTCGATGCTGACGCGCTCGATGCCGGGCATCGACGGAATCGCCACGCGCTGCTTCGTGCCTTCCATGACGAACATCGGATAGATGAAGTCGTCCGGCGTCAGCTTCGTCTCCCGCATCATGCGGCGGGAGAAGTCGTCGCGGCGCATGCGGCGCATGCGGACGCGAGGGAACTGGCCGGGGTCGTCGTGGCGGGTCATGGATGGCGCTTTTTCGAAGAGAATCCAGACTTTATACCCGACGCGGACCGGTCGCGAAAAGAACGCAAAAGCCGCAACCGGACGGGCAGAATCGGCCCATGAGCACGCATCCCCGCCACCCGAAGCCGCCAGCTCCGGTCCGCTCGCGCCCGGCACCGCACCGTCCGCAGCCGGTCAGGGCTGAAACACCCACGTTCGCCCCGGATTCCCGGCCGCGCTGCGGCTGGTCTTATGCCGGAATGAGCCCGGAGTACGTCGCCTATCACGACCTGGAGTGGGGAGTTCCGGTGCATGACGACGTCCGGTTGTTCGAGTTCCTCGTGCTCGAGGGTGCACAGGCCGGCCTCAGCTGGTCCACGATCCTGCGCAAGCGCGAGGGCTACCGCGAGTCGTTCGCAGGGTTCGATCCCGGGAAGGTCGCGCGATTCGACTCGCGCAAGGTCGAGAAGCTGCTGCAGTTCCCGGGCATCGTGCGCAACCGGCTCAAGGTGGAGTCGGCGATCACCAACGCGCGGCGCTTCCTCGAGGTGCAGGAAGAATTCGGCAGCTTCGCTCGGTACAGCTGGGCGTTCGTGGGCGGCAAGCCGATCGTCAATCGCTGGCGCGAGATGGGGCAGGTGCCGGCCAAGACAGCCGAGTCGAACGCCTTCAGCAAGGATCTGCAGCGGCGCGGGTTCAAGTTCGTCGGCTCGACGATCATGTACGCCCACATGCAGGCAACCGGGATGGTCAATGACCATGTCGTGACCTGCTTCAGGCACAAGGAATGCGGCGGCTAGGGACTATTCTCCCACCCACCATTCCACGCTGGTGCCGCCCGCGCCGTCGGGCGCGAGCAGCCGGTGCAGGTCAGGCAGCAGCTCTGCGAGCCGTTCGTCCAGCAGCCACGGCGGATTGACGACTACCAGGCCCGACCCGTGCATGGCGACCGGCGTGTCCGCGGGCATCACGCTCAGCGTGCAATCGAGCACCTTGCGAATGCCCGAGCGCTCCAGGTTGCGTCGAAACCTGAGCGGCGCCGCCCGCTCGGTGAGCGGGTACCAGATGCAGAACGTCCCGGTCGGCCAGCGCTCATGCCCGGTTTCCACCGCGGCGAGGACACGGTCGAACTCCAGGTCCGACTCGTACGGCGGATCGATCAGCACGAGACCGCGGTTTTCCCGTGGCGGCAACTGTGCCTTGACGGCCGCGTAGCCGTCGCTCTCCAGGACCGACACGAGTTTCTGCCGGCCGAGCAGCGCCCGCAGCGACTGCGCCTCCCGAGCGTGCGTTTCGGCCAGCACCAGGCGGTCATTGGCGCGCCGCAGCTGCGCGACGATGGCCGGAGAGCCCGGATACGCGGTGATGGCGCTGCGGCCGGGACCGGCGCACGCTTTGACGAGCCGGACATACTCGGCGACTTCAGCAGGCAAGGCGGCCTCCGGGAACTCGAGCAGGCGACCGATGCCGTTCTTGTACTCGCCACTGCGCTGCGCTTCGCCGAGGCTCAGGTCATAGGCGCCGCCGCCCGCGTGCGTGTCGAGGAAAAAGAACGGCGCTGGCTTCTTCTTCAGGTGCTCGACGAGCATCATCAGCACGACGTGTTTCAGCACGTCCGCGAAGTTGCCGGCATGGAACGCGTGGCGGTAATTCATGTCTGACCGATCCGGGGTTCCGGGTCACGCAACGGAGATACGCGAAATGACGTCAAGAGTACTGCACTGGACACGTTGCGGGACGCACGATCGGAGGCTGGCTGCGGCGGCATGGCTGGCCTGCGCGATGGCCGCAGGCGGCGTGAATGCCCAGGGTTCGGCAGGTCCGGCCCAGCCCGCGCAGCCGGAAACCAAGTGGGACGCACCGCCCGAGATGATCGAGGCCGCGCTCGCAGACGCCCAGAATCGCTCGACGACAGCGAAAGCCGACATCAAGGTTGCCAGTGCGTCTGCGGTGACCTGGCCGGACGGCTCGCTCGGGTGCCCACAGCCCGGGATGATGTACACGCAGGCATTGGTGCCCGGGTATCGCATCGTGCTGCAGGCCGGAGATCAGGCGTTGAATTATCACGCGATGTCCCGCGGCAGGCCGGTGTTCTGTCCGGCGAGCCGGGTGGTGCCGCCGGTGCCGGCCCATGACAGGCCTGCGCTCTGACCCGCGGCGGCCGGTGTGGCCACGGCGCCGCCTCGCGACGGGCGGCGAGAAATGTCAGCTTCCGAGTTCCGCCAGCCAGTTCCGTGGCCGCAGGAACTCCTCGTACAAGCGGGCCTCCGGCGTCCCGGGGACGGGCTTGTAGTCGTACTCCCAGCGCACCAGCGGCGGCAGCGACATCAGGATCGATTCGATGCGTCCGCCGGTCTGCAGCCCGAAGATCGTGCCACGGTCGTAGACGAGGTTGAATTCGACGTAGCGCCCCCGGCGGTACAACTGGAAGTTGCGCTCGCGCTCGCCGTACGGCGTGTCCTTGCGTCTCGCGACGATCGGCAGGTACGCGGGCACGTAGTGATCGCCCACGCTGCGCATGAAGGCGAACGACTTTTCGAAACCCCACTCGTTGAGGTCGTCGAAGAACAGTCCGCCCGCGCCGCGCGTCTCATTGCGGTGCTTCAGGTAGAAGTAGCGATCGCACCAGTCCTTGTACTTCGCGTAGACGTCGGGACCAAATGCGTCGCACGCGGCTTTCGACGTGCGATGCCAGTGCAGCACGTCTTCGTCGAACGGGTAGTACGGCGTGAGGTCGAAGCCGCCGCCGAACCACCAGGCCGCGGGCTGTCCGTCCTTGAGCGCCATGAAGAAGCGCACGTTCGCGTGCGAGGTCGGCACGTAGGGATTGCGCGGGTGGATCACCAGCGACACGCCGGTCGCTTCGAAACTTGCACCAGCAAGTTCGGGGCGCTGGGCGGTGGCTGAGGCGGGCAGCGAGCCGCCCATCACGTGCGAGAAGTTGATGCCGGCCTGTTCGAACACGGCGCCATCGCGCAGCACGCGGGACTCGCCGCCGCCGCCTTCCGGTCGCTGCCACGTGTCGCGACGGAAGCTCGCGCCGCCATCGGCTTGCTCCAGCGCACTCGTGATGCGGTCGTGGAGGTCGCGCAGATACGCGATGACGACGGACGTCGACGGTGTGCCGGTGCTCATCCCCTGTTCCCCTTGCTACCTCGGCGAGCCAGAGCCCTCACCCGGCCTGCGGCCGACCTCTCCCATCGACATGGGAGAGGTGAGAGTCAGGCTGATTTCTTTGCAGGCGCCTTTTTCTTCGCCGCCGACTTCTTCTTCGCCGCAGCCTTCTTCTTCACGACCTTCTTCGGCGCCGCAACGGCAGCGGCGTCCGCCGGCTTTGCGGTGGTCTTCGCGGCCGTCTTGCGACCCCAGCGATTTGTGCCGCGCTCCGGGGCCACGGCGAGCAGCGCCTGGCATTCCTCGAGCGTCAGTGTCTTCGGATCCCGGTCCTTCGGGATCTTGCCGTTCTTTTTGCCGTCGGTGATGTACGGGCCGTAGCGGCCGTTCAGCACCTGCACGCCGGCGTCGCCGAACTCCGTGATGATGCGGTTCGCCTCGATCGTCTGCTTGTCGCGGATGATCTCGAGCGCGCGCTCGAGCGTGACCGTGTACGGGTCGTCTTCCTTCTTGAGCGACGCATACTTCTTGGCGCCGTACTGCACGTACGGACCAAAGCGGCCGACCGCCACCTTGATCGGGTAGCCGTCTTCCCAGTTACCGAGCGTGCGCGGCAGCTGGAACAACTCGAGAGCCAGTTCGAGCGTAAGGTCGTCCATGCGCTGGCCTGGCTTCAGGCTCGCGAACTTCGGCTTTTCCTCGTCGTCGCGCGTGCCGATCTGCGCAAACGCACCGAAGCGGCCGTAACGCACGCTCACCGGCCGGCCGGAGACCGGATCGACGCCGAGCGGGCGCTCCATCGCGACGTCGGAGCGGGTGACGTTCTCCGACACGTCGTCGACCTGCTTCTTGAGGTCTTCCCAGAAGCGCTCGAGCATCGGCAGCCAGTCTTCCTCGCCGCGCGAAATGTTGTCGAGCTCGTCTTCCATCGCGGCGGTGAAGCCGTAATCGACGTAGCGCTCGAAATTGCCGGTGAGGAACCGGCTGACGATCTTGCCGAGGTCGGTCGGGATGAAACGCTTGTTCACCAGCTCGCAGTATTTCTTGTAGAGCAGCGTCTGGATGATGCTCGCATACGTCGAAGGCCGGCCGATGCCGTGTTCCTCGAGGGCCTTGACCAGGCTCGCTTCGGAGTAACGCGGAGGCGGCTCGGTGAAATGCTGCTCGGTGTCGATCGCGAGCAGGCGCACCTTGTCGCCCTTCTCGAGGGCTGGCAGCAGCCGGTTCTCGTCGTCGTCGGGGTTCAGCGCGACGTCGTCGAAGCTCTCGCGATACACGGCGAGGAAGCCCGGGGACAGCAGCGTGGAGCCATTCGCGCGGAACATGTTGCCTGGCCCCGCGGCGAGATCCACCGCCACGGTGTCGAAAACGGCGGCTTCCATCTGGCTGGCGACGGCGCGGCGCCAGATCAGCGTGTAGAGCTTGTGCTCGTCGGCTTCGATCTTGCCGGCGAGTTCTTCGGGCGTGCGCGCGGCGGACGTGGGTCGCACGCCTTCGTGCGCTTCCTGCGCGTTCTTCGACTTCGTCTTGTAGACGCGCGGCGAGTCGGGCAGGGCGGCGGAACCGTACAGCTTGCCGATCACGCTGCGGATCTCACCGATCGCCTCCATGCCAAGGCTCACGGAGTCCGTGCGCATGTAGGTGATCAGGCCGACCGGGCCTTCGCCGAAATCGATGCCCTCGTAAAGGCGCTGCGCGATGCGCATCGTGCGCTGTGCCCCGAAGCCGAGCTTGCGAGCGGCTTCCTGCTGCAGCGTCGAGGTCGTGAACGGCGGGGAAGGGTTGCGCCTGCGCTGCTTCTTCTCGACGTTCGCGACCAGCAGCGTGCCGTTCGCATCGCGCTCGAGCTTCTGCTTCGCGGCGTCGGCGCCGCCGGCATCGGTAACGGTGAACTGTTCGACCTTCTGGCCGCCGAGCTGCGTGAGCTTGGCCGTGAAATTCGCGGAATCCTTGGCGGCCTGCGCGTCGATCGACCAGTACTCGCGCGGCTTGAACGCGAGGATTTCTTCCTCGCGCTCGCAGATCATGCGCAGCGCCGGGCTCTGCACCCGGCCAGCCGACGCGCCCGACAGTCCTGCCTTTTTCCACAGCAGCGGCGACAGGTTGAAGCCGACCAGGAAATCGAGCGCGCGGCGCGCGAGGTAGGCCTTCACCAGCTCGTCCGCGATCTCGCGCGGGTGATCGACGGCTTCCTGCACCGCGTTCTTCGTGATCTCGTAGAACACGCTGCGGTGGACGGTCTTGCCCTCGAGCGCTCCCGCTTCTGTCAGCAGCTGCTGCAGGTGCCAGGAGATCGCCTCTCCTTCGCGGTCGGGGTCGGTCGACAGGTACAGCGCGTCGGCTTTTTTCACGGCGCGCGTGATCGCGTCGACGTGCTTCTTGTTCTTTTCGATGAGTTCCCAGCGCATCGCGAACTGGCGCGTGGGGTCGACGGCGCCCTCCTTGGGCACGAGATCGCGCACGTGGCCATAGGACGCCATCACCTCGAAGTCCTTGCCCAGGTACTTCTTGATGGTCTTGGCCTTGGCCGGCGACTCGACGATGACGAGATTCTTGGTCATGTCCCTCAAAAAAACATGCCGCGGCAGTCCGCGGCAGGTCTGTAAGACGTTGTTCCGACGCCCTCGCCCGCGCCATGCGCGACCTCTCCCATTGAGCTGGGAGAGGTGACGAGGGCTCTAGTGGATCGCTCCGCTGCGGTCCTCGAACACCAGGTCTTCCATGCGGGAGAACGCGGTCTCCTGCCCGGGCTGGCTGAAGAGCACCATCAGCACGACCCACTTCAGCTTGTCGATGTCGATCTCGTCGCCTTCGAGCGCCATCAGGCGGTCGATGACCAGCTCGCGCTGCGTCGGCGACAGGATGCCCACTTGCTCGAGGTGGACCAGGTAACCCCGGCAGTCCGTGTCGAGCCGCGCCTGTTCCAGCGCGGCAAACACCCGGATGGCTCGCGTCGTGGGCGTCGGGTGCAGGCGGTCCGGATCGGCCGCCAGTTCCTCGAGCCAGCAGAGCGCGCGTTCCACTTCCGATCCCGGGAACCCGGCCTTTTCGAGTTCGAGCTTCAGCGTCTCGCGGTCGGGTTCAAAGCCATCTTCCGTCTCGGCGTCGAAGTAGTTCTCGAACAGGTATATGAGAATGTCGAGAACGCCTTCCTTCATTACACCTTCCCCGGCAACCGGCGGCTGAAGCGCCCGCCCGGCTGCTGTTGTACCCGGCCATCGAGCTCGAGGATGAGCAGCATCGAGGCGACCGCACCGGCTTCCAGGCCCGTCCGGACCACGAGTGAGTCGAGGCCGGCCGGCTCGAAGCCGAGCGCATCTAACAGGATTTCATAGTCCTTGTCCAACAACGGGGGGCCGGAAACCGGCAGAACAGCATCATTTTCGACCATTTTTCGCTTTATTTCGCCGATTATAGGCCATATTTCGGCGAAGATATCGTCTGTAGTCTCGACCAGCCGGGCGCCCTGGCGCAACAGGCGGTGGCAGCCGCGGGCCATCGGGTTGTGGATGGAGCCCGGAATGGCAAACACCTCGCGCCCTTGCTCGGAGGCGAGGCGGGCCGTGATCAGCGACCCGCTCTGCAGGGCCGCCTCGACCACCAGGGTCCCGACGGAAAGCCCGCTCAGGATCCGGTTGCGTCTTGGGAAGTTCTGCTTCAAGGGCGGCGTGCCTGCCGGAAGGTCCGTCACCAGCGCTCCCTGCCGCGCGACGATTTCCCGTGCCAGCGGTTCATTCTCGCGGGGATAGATGGCGTCGAGGCCGCGGCCGACGACCGCCACCGTGCAGGATCCGGCGTTGAGCGAGCCACGGTGTGCGGCTGCATCGATGCCGAGTGCGAGTCCGCTGGTGATCACGAACCCTGCCTGCGCCAGGTGCGCCGCGAACTGCACCGCGGTATCGCGACCGAGTGCGGTCGGATTGCGGCTGCCGACGATGGCCAGCTGCGGCAGCGACAGCGCGGTGACGTTGCCTTCGACATATAGCACCAGCGGCGCGTCCTGGATCTGCGCGAGCAAAGGTGGATAGTCGGCCGAGCCCCAGGTGACGAGCGTTCGATTGGCCGCGGCCTGCAGCCACGCCAGGTCTGCTGCAATGCCGGCTGCATCCGGATGCCGCAATGCACTGATCAAGGCCTTGCCCAGCCCGAGCGAGGCGAGTGCGGTTGGCGGTTCAGCTGTCAGGTCGACCGGCGAGGCACCCAGCCCCAGCCAGTCCTGCAATTGCCCCGCGTGCAGGCCCGGCGCGCGCGCAAGAGTCAACCAGCGTTCGGGATCGTCCATAAGCAAAGAGCCTACCGGGCATCATTCCCGGCAGGCTCCTGCATATCTGCGGTGAACGCAGAGAACTGCGTCCGGCCTTGGCGTCAGTGCGCGAAGTCGGTGCTGCCGCCTTCCTTGTGGCCGTACCTCGGGCTCGCGATGAAGTCGCCGCGACGGATCACCTGCGACGACTGCACCACGAGGCCGTAGCTCATGCGGTCCTTCACCGTGAACAGCAGGACCGTGGCGCTGCGCTCGTCCGGCAGGCGCACCCGATCGTAGTTCGCCGTGTAGGCCGACCAGTTCTGGCGGTCAAAACGGTCGCGGACCAGTTCGCCGCGGTAGAACACGCCCAGCAGGTTGCCGGGGGCGAGGCCATGACGCTTGCCACGATTGACCGCGACCACCTGGTACTTACCGGCGACGTACACGCCGTCGACGATGGCGATGATCTGGCCGAGGATCGCGTCGTTCGACGGCGCCGTCAGCACGAAGTCCGCGCCGAACTCCGCCTGCGCCGGGAAGACCCTGTCGCCCTGCAGGATCTCGCGGCCGGTCTCGACGACGCGCATGTGCGTGAGCGGCTCCTCGCGCTGCATCTTGAAAATAGACTGATCGCCCGGCACCACGGCGCCCGAGGACTGGATGACTTCGCCGAGGCCCGCGAAATGCCCGATGTAGCCGAGCAGGTCGCCGTCGTCCGGGTCACGCAGTTGCTCGCCGACGTTGATGATGTTGTAGCGCATGCCTGCCGGCGGATTGTCGAGCCCGCGGCTGTAAACCTCGTTGGTCGTCGAGCCGACGATGTGCCGGTCGCGCATGCCGACGATGTACGGCGAGTTCCGGACCTCGTCCCGATCGAGCAGGCTCGGGCGGCCGACGAAGTCCATCAGCAGGTCGTAAGGGATCGCGCGGATCGCGCCACTGAGATCGGAGGTGCGCATCTCAGGGGACAGTCGCATGGTGCTCGCAGCTTCGAGCGAAACGCGCGGCTTGCCGTCGACGTAGCTGAAATTCAGCACGTCGCCCGGAAAGATCAGGTGCGGGTTGCGGATCGATGGGTTGACGTACCAGATCTCCGGCCAGTACCAGGGATCGTTGAGGTACATCGCCGAGATGTCCCACAGCGTGTCGCCTTGCTTCACGACATAACGCTCGGGCGCGTTCGGGGAGATCGGCACCGACATCGAGCGGCCGGATTCGGCCTGCGCCATTGCCGCCGGCGGGACGGCGATGCCCGCCCCCATGCCGGCCACGGCAGCAGCGAGCAACAGTGCATGCATCCAGCGCCGCGGCTGCAGCGACGTGGACGACTCAGGTCGAAGGTTACGATCCATCCCTCTCTCCATCGGGTATCGGGGTCGCGACCGTCGCCTTATAATCCGGGCTGCCCGGCGGCCGCTGCCGACCACGTCTCAGTCGTGTCATGCCGTTGGACGGCGACGGGTGTCCAACGGCCGGTTGTCGGTCATTAACTTCAAGCGTGGCTTAACTTTAGCAGTATTTTCAAAAGAATGGCGAAGCTCACCATCCTTGAATATCCAGACCCTCGACTGCGTACCAAAGCGACGCCCGTCGAGCGCGTGGACGACGAGCTCCGGCGGCTGATCGACGACATGCTGGAGACGATGTACGCCGCACCGGGGATCGGCCTGGCGGCCACGCAGGTCGACGTCCACCAGCGGCTCGTGGTCGTGGACGTGAGCGAGGACAAGACCCGGCCCATGGCGCTCGTCAATCCCGAGATCATCGAACGCTCCGGCTCGCTCGAAGTCGAAGAAGGCTGCCTGTCGGTGCCCGGTATATTCGACACCCCGACCGCGCGCTCCGAGAGGGTTCGCGTGCGCGCGCTGGATCGCAACGGCAAGCCTTTCGAGCTCGATGCTGACGGGCTGCTCGCGATCTGTATCCAGCACGAGCTCGACCATCTCGAAGGCAGGCTGTTCGTCGACTACCTCTCCGAACTAAAGCGCAACCGCATTCGCAAGAAGCTCGAGAAAGAAAAGCGCAGCCGGCCGGCGACGCCCGAACGCCTCCGCACTCCCGCGATCTGATGCCCGCACTCCGCATCGTATTTGCCGGCACGCCAGAGTTTTCGGTGCCGGCGCTGCAGGCATTGCACGACGCGGGGCACGCGATCGTCGCGGTCTACACGCAGCCCGACCGGCCGGCGGGGCGCGGACGCGAACTGGCATCCGGCCCGGTGAAGCTGCGCGCGTTGTCACTCGGCCTCACCGTAGAACAGCCGCCGACGCTGAAGTCGCCGGACGCACAGCAGCGCCTCGCGTCCTATGCACCAGACCTGCTGGTCGTCGTGGCCTACGGGCTGATTCTGCCGCAGGCCGTGCTCGATATTCCGCGCCTTGGTTGTCTCAACATTCACGCGTCGTTGTTGCCGCGGTGGCGCGGGGCGGCGCCGATTCAGCGCGCCGTGCTCGCGGGCGACGAGCGCACCGGCATCTCGATCATGAAGATGGACGCCGGCCTCGACACCGGACCGGAACTGCTGCGTCGCGAGCTTGCGATCGGACCGCGTGAGACCGGCGGCGAACTGCACGACCGCCTGGCTCCGCTTGGTGCGCAGGCCATCGTCGAGGCCGTGCAGGGCTGGGCGTCGGGGACGCTGCGCGCCACACCGCAGGCCGCATCCGGTGCGACATATGCTGCCAAGATCCGGAAGGACGAAGCGCGAATCGACTGGTCGCGTTCCGCCGTCGAGATCGACCGGCAGGTCCGGGCCTTCAATCCGTGGCCCGTCGCGGAAACCCGCCTGGCTGGCGAGCAAGTGCGGATCTGGGACGCACAGCCCTTGGCAGATGCTGCGACTTCGTTGCCGCAGGCTGCGCCGGGAGAGATTGTGACCGCTACGGAGGGTCGCATCGTCGTCGCGACCGGGCAGGGACTGCTCGAGCTGCTGACGTTGCAGTTTCCGGGCCGCAAGCCGCTCAAGGCGCGTGACGTGCTCAATTCACGCGCACTGGCGGGTAGCTGCTTTGGCGAGGAATCGGCATGAGTGTTGCCACCGGCCCGGCCGAGGTGCGCGCGTCGGCCGCGAAGATCGTCGCTGCGGTCATCGACGAGGGCCGTTCGCTCGACGACCTGCTCGCAGCGGAAGATGACGCAGGCTCCGCGCGAGGCCTGAAGCGCTCGCTGTGCTACGGCACGCTGCGTTGGCACGTGCGGCTCGCCGCGATACTGAACGCGCTCGCCACGCGGTCACCCGACCAGCTGGCGCCGCGCCTGCGCGCGCTGCTCGAGATCGGCCTGTTCCAGCTGGTGTCCGGCGAAACGGCGGCACATGCCGCGGTGTCGGAGACCGTCAGCGCTGCGCGGGTGCTCGGGTTCGAGAAGGCGGCCGGGTTCGTCAACGCGATCCTGCGCCGGTTCCAGCGCGAGCAGGCCGACATCCTGCACGCGATCGACCGCGACGTTGCCCTGCGCACCGCGCATCCGCGCTGGTTCGTCGACGCCCTGCGCGGCGATCGGGGCGAGGCGGCGCTCGCCGCACTGGACGCCAACAACGCCCATCCGCCGTTGTGGTTGCGGGTAAACACGATGCGCGGCGATGTCGCCCGGGCCACGACCGAACTGGAGGCCGCGGGGTTCACCGTCGCCGCGCATCCGTTCGCGCGCAACGCGCTGCAGGTCTCGCCGCCCGCCGACGTGCGTTCGCTCCCGGGGTTCGTCGAGGGTCGACTCTCCGTGCAGGACGCCGCGGCGCAGCTGGCGGTGGACCTGCTCGAACCGCAGGCAGGCGAGCGCATCCTCGATGCCTGTGCGGCCCCCGGCGGCAAGACCTGCCACATCCTGGAGCGCACCGGAGGACAAGCCCAGGTCACCGCCGTCGACATTGCCGAACACCGACTTACGCGCATCCGGGAGAACCTCGAGCGCCTAGGCCTGCACGCCCAGTTGCTTGCGGCCGACGTGGCCAGCGCGGCGGGCTGGTGGGACGGCCGGCCCTACGATCGGGTGCTGCTCGACGTGCCCTGTTCCGCCACCGGCGTGATTCGTCGCCACCCCGACATCAAGGTGCTGCGGCGGGCCCGGGACATTCCAGCCCTGGCTCGGCAGCAGGCGGGGCTGCTGGCCGCGGCCTGGGGGCTGCTCAAGCCGGGCGGGCGTCTCCTCTATACCAGCTGCTCGGTGCTGGCTGCCGAAAACGAGCGCGTCGTCGCGGGGTTCCTGGCCCGCACCCCCGGGGCCCGTGACCTGACGCCGGAACTCACGCGCGACTGGCCGGCCCGCCCCCCCGGCGCCGGTCCGGGGTACCAGGTCCTCCCCGGCGAGGCCGGCATGGACGGCTTCTATTATGCTTGCCTGAGCAAGCCGCTATGATTGTTGGGAATGAGCTACAGGGTCTCCTCCGTTGCCCGCAAACCGCCGTATTTGGCGCGCTGCGCCCTATGGATGGCGCTGTGCTTTATTGCAACGATCGCGCCCGTCGCGGACGCGGCGGATGAGTCGAAGCTCAAGCTGCGCGAGGTGCAGGCCGCGATTGACGAGGGCGTCTACGAACTCGACGCGAAACTGGATCTCACCTTGCCCGAGGGCGCGCGCAAGGCGATCGAGTCGGGCCTCACGCTGCGGCTGACGTACGAGATTACCGTCGACCGTGTCCGCCGCTACATGCCGGACGACGGCGTCGCTGCGCTCGAGCAGCGCTACGAGGTGAGCTACCACGCGCTGAGCCAGCGCTACCTGGTCAAGAACCTGAACACTGGCGAGCAGCAGGATTTCGGTTCGCTGCAAGGCGCGCTCGACCGTGTTTCTGAACTCCGCGGACTGCCGGTTCTCGACACCGCGCTCATCTCTGACGGGCCGGCCTACGAGGGGCGCATCCGCGCCGTGCTGGGGCTCAACACGGCACCCGACGTGCTCGGATGGCTGCTGTTCTGGACCGACGACTGGAGCGCCGAGAGCGAGTGGAAGAAATGGACGCTCCGACCCTGAAGCGTGCCGCCTCGGCGGTGACCATGGGCCTCGGCGGCCTGCTGTGGCTTGCGGCCATCCTGTTCATGGCGCAGACCGCGCAGAACTCGGAACAGTTCAGCCGGCTGCATCCATGGATCCTCGCGATCAACATTGCCGGCCTCGTGGTGCTGCTTGGCCTGCTCGCCACGAAGCTGACGCAACTCATCCGCGACTGGCGCGGCCACGTCATCGGCTCGCGGCTGAAGGCGCGCATGGTCTGGATTTTCGGCGTGCTCGCCACGCTGCCGATCCTGCTCGTGTACTTCTTCGCGGTGCAGTTCCTGAACCGTGGCATCGACAGCTGGTTCAACGTCGAGATCCGCAAGAGCCTGGACGACGCCCTGGTGTTGTCGCGGTCCGCACTGGAAGTGCGCATGCGCGAGCACCTGGCGGACACGCAGTTGATCGCCGACGAGATCGGCCTGGCGGGCGCCTCGATGCCTGGCCTGCTCGAGTCGATGCGCCGCCAGGTGGGCGCCATCGAACTCACGGTCGCCACCGAATCCGGCTCGGTCATCGCAGTCAGCAAGGGCCTGTCGTCGGACATCGTGCCGGAGGACGTGCCGGACGAGGTGCTGCTGCAGGTGCGCCAGGGCCAGCCGTTCGTCAGCCTCGAGCCGCAGCAGGAAGGCGGCTACCTGATCCGCACTGCAGTGCCCATGGGTGGCACGCCGGTGCCGGGCCAGGAGCGCCTCGTGCTGCAGTCCATGTATCCGGTCGCCGAGCGCTTGGGCGCGCTCGCCGACACGGTGCAGGCCGCGTACCAGCAGTTCGGCGAGAAGGACTACCTGCGCAGGCCGCTCAAGGCGAGCTTCATCCTGACACTGACGGTCGTGCTGCTGCTCTCGCTGCTCGCGGCATGGTACGGCGCGATCTTCACGGCGCAGCGGCTGGTGCAGCCGATCCAGGACCTGGTGCAGGGTACGCGCGCGGTCGCTAAGGGTGACCTCGACACCAAGCTGCCGCTGACGTCGCACGACGAAATGGGTTTCCTCGTGCACTCGTTCAACGACATGATCAAGCGCCTGCGCACCGCGCGTGAGGAGCAGCGCCGCGCGCAGCTGGCCGCCGAAACCGAACGGGCGAACCTGGCCGTGATTCTTGCCCGCTTGTCGACGGGCGTGATCTCGCTGGAACGCGACTGGCGAGTGCGCACGGTAAACCGCGCTGCGAGCATGATCCTCGGCGAGAACCTGGAAGCGCGCGTCGGCGTCGCACTCGATGCGGCCGACGGCGATCCGCAAAGCCTTGCGTCGCAGTTCGCGGAAGCCTGCCACCAGCGTTTCGCCTCGGGTGCGACCGAATGGCGCGAGCAGTTCACGTTCCAGACCGGCGCCGGCCGCCGCATCCTCATGTGCGCCTGCACGCCGTTGCCGGTCGAGGGCGAAGCGCCGGGCGGCTGCGTGCTCGTGTTCGACGACATCACCGTGATGCTGCAGGCGCAGCGCGAGGCCGCGTGGGGCGAAGTCGCCCGCCGCCTGGCGCACGAGATCAAGAACCCGCTCACGCCGATCCGGCTTTCCGCCGAGCGCATGCGGCAGAAGCTGATGCCGGCGATGACCGATCCGAAGGACGCACAGATGCTCGAGCGCGCCACCGAGACGATCGTGCAGCAGGTCGAGGCCATGAAGGAAATGGTCAACGCCTTCAGCGAGTACGCACGCGCACCGCGACTCGAGATGGCGACCGTCGCGCTGAACAAGATGGTGATCGAGGTCAGCGACCTGTACCGTGCGCAAGGCGCGGTCCGCGGCGTGCGGCTCAAGGTCGATCTCGACCCCACGATCGATACCGTGGTGGCGGACCCCGGCCGCCTGCGGCAATTGCTCAACAACCTGCTCACGAACGCGGTCGAGGCGCTCGAGGGGCAGACGGACGGCGCGATCGCCGTCTCGACACGACGCTTCGTCCGCGGCGAGACTGACGTGGCGCGCATCACCGTCGACGACAACGGGCCCGGGTTTCAGCGCGAGCTGATCGGCCAGGTGTTCGACCCGTACGTCACGACCAAGGCCAAGGGCACGGGCCTCGGTCTCGCCATCGTGCGCAAGATCGTGGAAGAGCACGGCGGCCACATCGAGGCCGCCAATCGCGCCGGGGGCGGCGCACAGGTTCGCATCGATCTGCCGCTGGGCGAAGCAGGGGCGGAGAATGCGCGTGGGCGCGGGCAAACAGAACAAAGGAGAGAACGCGCATGACCAACGCGCGGATACTCGTCGTCGACGACGAGAACGACATCCGTGAACTCGTCCGGGAGATCCTCTCGGAGGAGGGATACGCTGTTGAAACTGCCGGGAACGCCGCCGAGGCGCGCGCCGCCTGCGCGCAGCAGGTGCCCGACCTGGTGCTGCTGGACATCTGGATGCCCGACACCGACGGCATCAGCCTGCTGCGTGAATGGCAGCAGTCGCAGACGCTCACGGCGCCCGTCGTCATGATGTCCGGTCACGGCACGGTTGAGACCGCAGTCGAAGCTACCCGGCTCGGTGCGATCGACTACGTCGAGAAGCCGCTCTCGCTGGCCAAGCTTCTGCGCACGGTGGAGCGGGCACTGGAAGAGGGCAAGCGCCGGCAGCGCGCGACCCGGACGCTGGTGCCGCCGCTGATCGCGCCGGTGGGCCGCAGCCGTCTGATGCGCGACCTGCGCGAGAAAGTGAAGCAGATCGCGCCGCACGAAGCGCCGGTGCTGGTGCTCGGCGAAACGGGCACCGGACGCGAGGCTTTTGCACGCTACATCCACGCGCTGAGTTCGCGCGCTGCCGGCGCTTTCATCACCGTGGTTGCAGGCGCCATCACTGAAGCCAACGCGGAAGATGTCCTGCTCGGAGTTGAGAATGCCAATGGTGTTTCGGCCGGCGCCCTCGAACAGGCGCAGGGTGGCGCGCTGTTCATCAACGGCCTCGAGGATCTTGCGCCTGGTGCGCAGCGGCTGTTGCTCGCGGTGCTCGAATCCGGAACGTATCAGCGCAGGGGCGGACGCACGCCGCTGCGTTTCGACGCGCGCATCCTGTCGTCGGCCCAGCCGGGGTTCGAGACGCGCGGTCCGGTGCCGTTCCGCCTCGACCTGCTGTCGAACCTCAACGTGCTGACGCTGCGCATTCCGCCGTTGCGGGAGTACGCTGAGGACGTGCCTGAGTTGCTGCGCTACTACGTCGACCGCCTGGTCGACGACGAGCGGCTGCCGTTCCGGCGTTTCGGCGTCGCGGCCCAGAACCGGCTGCGCAACTACCCGTGGCCGGGCAACATCCGCGAGCTCAAGAACCTGGTCCAGCGCCTGCTGATCCAGGGCGGCACGGAGGAAATCGGGCTCGACGAGATCGAGCGCGAGATTTCGTCGCTCTCGCCGGCAGACGAGCCGCTGGTGAAGCAGGACCTGCTCTCGCTGCCCTTGCGCGAAGCACGCGAGCATTTCGAGCGTGCCTACCTCACGCAGCAGCTGCAGCTCTGCAACGGCAAGGTAGGCCTGCTGGCGAAGCGCGTCGGGATGGAACGCACGCACCTGTACCGCAAGCTCAGGTCGCTGGGAGTCGATTTCCGTCAGTCGGAAGAGTGATGGAAGGGGATAGGGGTTAGTAGGAAGCTCGTTGCAACGTGACCTCTCAGCCGCCGTCTTTGCGGCGACTGGCTAGTGACAAGCATCTTCGTGCAGTGAACGAATCAAGTTGGTACTTGGCTTCGTTGTGATGGGATCTCTTGCCGCAGGGGCGATTACCTGAGTAAGCGGACGTTC